>CAVYWK010000020.1:0-372060 GCA_963772255.1 uncultured Acidobacteriota bacterium | reverse complement strand
AAAAAGCAAAGGGCGACCTTGGCGCCACATAACGCCTTATTATAATTATCGCCCCATACCTGTTTGACCGGAGCCAGATGATGCAACCAGGGGGATTTTGAAAGTTCCCGGTCCCAATACTTACCCGGGCCGAACAGCCTCAAGTTAATCCGGCCTTTACCACCTCTTCCAGCCATGCAAGTCTTCCCCTGGCTCTGTAGCTTCAACAAAGACCACGTCGCTGCCAAATTGCTCCTGCTCCTCCGGGGAGAGTTCGACGGGATGATTGCGCTCCAGGACAAACCAAGACCGCAGGAGCTGAACCCGAGGTGCGCCTGCTGATCTGAAATCCGCAAGTATTCGAGCCCGGTAGGCGAGCATCAGATCATAATAAGGGACGCCCCAAAAAATGGCGCCAAAGGCCGTAAACTTGACCGGACACAAACGGGTTGTCGTTGTTGTGACCAACCAACACCATCGCCGGATTGCTTGCCTTGATCATGCGCAGGGTCTTGGGCAACAGATGCGTCCCCCGATACACAAAGACCATATCCGGGCGGAATCGATCGACGGCCCGGACTGCATCGCGGTTGAGGGCCGCCACCCTGGGACCCAGGATAAGCCGATTCTGGAGTTTCAGGACAAAGCGCTCAAGTTGACCGGCCGGACCGGTTAGCGATCGCCGGGGCTCTGAAGTAGCTATGCCACTCAAAGGGAAGACTTCATGCCCAAGAACCCTGAAGGCCTGAAAAACCCACTCCTCATGGACTTCAGAGTGCCAATCGCCTATTACCAGGATTCGCATGGTGAATGGGCGCGGCCCGTGGAGATTGGCCAAAGACCGGGGTGAAACCCAGCTTATTTTTGATCCGGCTGATCACATGATCCATTCGTTCCGGTCCCAAAATCACCAGACTCAAGACATACAGGTAAAATTTAGCATTTTTCCAGAAACCTAATTGCGCCAATTGATAAGCGTAACGTAAAAAAACTGCAAGACTTCTCTTGGCCTGAATCGACAGGATGGGATAGGAATAATTGCCAATATCCTGCAGAATTTTTTCATATACTCTGATGCCCCGGCTTGCCTCGATATATTGGGCAATCTCTAGTATTCCCGCCACGAAAAATACCGAGGACTCGGGGGTTTGCTCTGTGGGGACAAACCTGCCTCTCTCCTTAGGGCTGTTCCCTAAGTCGGGAATGCCGCCGTGTCGATTCAGTGTCAGTATTTCCGGCAGGAAGAGGCCATTTTGGTCGACCAAAATATTCGCTACGAGATAAACCTGGTATAACGCAGTGCCATCGAATCGTTCGGTCGCGGATCGTAAAGCCGCTTCACGATGAATCGTCACCCCGGGCAACACGACCAACCTGCGATAGAACGTGACAATGGTCTCGGGGCCGGCCGGGAAAAATCGCTCAGTAGCAAAGTATCTGTGGATCTGCTTGATGTTATCGGGAGAGCCTTCAAATGACGCGTAACTCCGCATAACCACGCCGACTTGGGAATAACGTTCCAGGGCGGCCCCGACTCATCGATAATGCTTTCGGGCACATCAGGTCGTCATTGCCCATGAACAGGCAATATTCCCCGTCGGCTTTTTCGAAAAGCCTCCTGACATTGCCGTCGAACCCAAGGTTGCTTTCGTTTTCATAGTACTGAATTAACCCGGGATACTTGTCAAGGTATTGAGAGGCAACCTTGCGAATCTCTCTGCGTTTCCGGCGAATCATCCTCACAAATAACAATATTATAACTATGATAATCCTGGCTCACGATAGAGTCCAGCAACGGCGGTAATAATTCAGGACGATTGTAGGCCGGTATGCAAACCGATATTTTAGGCTTCATGAAAATTTCCTTGAGTTTACAGCTAATTATATTTTTTAAATAACTGCGCTGTCAAATGATATCTGTTTATCTCAGCATCTGCTGATATTACTACCATCAGGCTCTTGTTCCCCCGGCTTGCATAGTATTTCCAGGATAAAGATGGCTGGTAAAAAACCTTCAAACAGCCGTGAGGCATAAATGTCAGGCGAGACATTATCGACCGCTTTTCAGGGGGGCGGGCCGCTTGCGCTCTGGTCATGGAGTATTTTTTTCAAACAGGTAACTGATGGAGCCAAAATCCCGTTTACGGTGGCGCACCCATCTTTCCACCATTTCGGGCGTGACCACCCGGTTATCAGCGCCCACTGCTCGGGCTGAGTAGCCATGGTCCCCGAACAGGCGAAAAATTGCTGCAAAGTTGGGGTTGATCCCGGATGGAAAATTTTCAGTCAAACATATCTCCACGAGCCAATAAGGGGCGGGGGTCCGGCGAGGGTCCGGGCCGCGCCCTGGCAGCACTTCATATTCCGGCCTTCCACGTCCACTTTGATCAATAATTTTTCCCCGGAAAAGCGGTCACCAAGCAGCAGATCCAGGGTCGAAGTTGGAATGGTCTGCTCTAATACCCCCAAATTATTTGCCCAGCTTTCAACCAGAGAAGCCCCGGTCCCGGCGCCGTAGAACGGGACAAGCCCCGGCCTGGCTGCCATTCCCAAGGGGTAGACTTCAACATCGTTCCAGGCATTTGCATTTAAATTGGCGTAAAGTAACGTTAGATTCTGCGGCGAGGGTCCGATTGCAATAGGATACTTATTCAAATAACGAGCCATGCAAATATAAAAGCCAATGTTTGCCCCAATATCAATGAAAACTGATATTTTTTCAAGATACCTCAAAATCAAGGCTGACTCTTCCGGCTCAAAAACACCTTCTTGCATCAGTCGGTTTCCCATCAGCTTAAACCCATAGGGGGTGATCTTTGGTGGATAACGATGCATTTCGTTCAAAAGGCGATACAGGTGCAAAGCAGCCGCAATAGACGGACAGCGCTTTTTAAGTTGCAGTTTTATCAATCCTAACCACTGACTCATCTTTGCATTTCTCCAGAATTTTTCAATACAATCATTTTAACCATACCGGTTAATCTCCAGACCCCAAAACTATCTTCACCATGGAATCAGCGATTATTTTATTTCCAATACTATTAATATGGCACATGTCAAGAAAAACATCCTTATTAATTAAATTAGAAATCTGCGAGATATCATAGGCTTCTACCCCTTTAGCCTTTATCTCTGATATTACATTTCTAAACAAAGGATATCCGATTGAAAATGCCAAACCAATTTTTGGAGTTCTCAGATCAGTAAATTTTAAAATTCCTGCAATATATTCCCGACCGTTCGATTTATACGCAGCGAGAATATATTTGGTTGTAAAATTACTATGAGCCTAAATTTATAGATAACAGATATTTCCTGCATCTTTAATATGTTATTTTTATAATTTTCTTTAGTCCTGGAGGCGAGAGACTCAACCAATTTCAGGTTTTTCATATGGTCGGGCACTTTCCGCTGCGCTTGGGCCTCAGATTTTTTCCGAAAATAATTATAAAAGTTAAGAGGAAGTATTTTGTTAATTATTTCTTTAATTCTCGTCCTCCTTTCTATTATGTGAAAACATAACGCCATCAGGATCCCCAAAATAAATCCCTTGAGTAATATCATTTACGCCGTCATAAATAATTACCATATCCGGCCTTAAACCTCTGTCAAGCTCATATGTTAGCCGTTCAATCTCTTGACTTGAGTTTGCAGAAGTAACGCCAGCATTGAGAATAAAATATTTTTCTTGTGTTGGCGCTGTTTTAAGATTCTTGGCGAGATTACTGGCAATAGTGTAACTATCAGGAACTTGACCGCAATAGGTCGTCGACCCCCCCAAAATTAATATTTTTTTGAAATTATCTTTATTTTCTCTTTTTAATATTTCAGCTGGAATATCATTTATTGTTCTTCTATACGGTGCATTAACTGGAGGTAATATATCAACGTTAATAAATTTCCCGTGAAATTCCTGAGGAAAAATTAATTTCGTTCCCTCTGGACTTATCCATCCCCCTGGCTGCACGAAGCTTTCTATTAAAAATTCCTCAGAGAAGTATGGTTCATTTACATATGCTCTTGCGGTCAAGCGCTCAGGACTTGATGCATAAGGCTTGAGAGGTTTTATAATACCGAAAGAAACATCTAAAATGACATATAAGGTAACCGCAAATAATAATGCAGCACATGTACCTAAGATTGTTTTTCTCATGTAACCCACCAATAATTTTCTGATAGAACAAATATCATCGCACCCCGCAATAAAACTCTTTCAGCCAGTGCGTTTATGTCAAGCCCCATAAGTCACTTCAGACGATTAGCCAGGCCCATGATATTCGCCCGCACCAGGGACGCGGCCAGAGCCGCACCCGCCAAGGCCGCCAGATAGACTGCAAGCAAAACCAGCCCGGTAACCAGCCCGGACATCTGCCCATGGATCAACCAGCGTCCCGCCCCGGCAATGGCCGCAGCGGCCAGCAAGGGGTAGCCCACGTCTTCCAGATACCAGCGCCGGGTTTCGCCCGGCAGCAAACGGCGGTAAGTGATGGGGATGACAAACAGAAGATAGCCGCCGTAAAGAATAATCCCGGCAATGGCAGCCCCTGGCGCCCCAAACGCTGGGTCAGCAGGATAATGATCGGCGCCATAACCACAACTGATATAGCATTACTATAAACGGCCAGGCTGGTCCAGCCATTTGCCAGTTGCAGGGCAAAGGGCATATTCATCAAACCGTTCAGGGTGCCTTGCCAATGACCAACAGGCTTAAAACTAACGAAGCCTGCTCAGCGGCGACCTGACTGTGGGTCCAGATAAACAGGATCTCCCGGGAAAAGAGTGAGATCACCACCGCGGTAGGGAGGATCAACGCTGACACCAATTGACACCCGCGATGATAACAGGCTTGTAATTCGGTCCGGTTGTCTGCTGCCACTAATTGCGTAAATCGGGGATAGATGGCGGTGAAACAGGGCGCCACCAGGTAACCGATGGCCGAGGCCGCCGTGCCGGCCAACGTATAGTAGCCGAACATCTTCAGGGTCAACATCTTGCTCAAGATGATCTTATCTAATTGGGTCAATATTAAGGTCATGAAGGAAATACCAGTTATTCCTGCGGCGAAGCGCCAAATACTCCGGAAAAGATAAACCTTAAACTCTCCCCTACCCCGGTGGGCGGCAGGCTGCGCCAGAGCAACAGGGCCACCAGGAAAGACTGCAGACCGCTGCTGACAATTTGCCAGCCGAAAAAGGCCTGAATGGTGGGGGAAACCAGCCAGAGGATGAGCACGGCTCCACCACCACGGATAGTCGCCATGAAAATGTTAAAACCATTCAGCAATACTTGACGTTGTAGCCCCACCAAACCACCGGCATAAAAATTAAGCGGCCATTGCAAGGCTATGGCTAAACCCATGAGCGCGATGGCATGCTCAACGGTCTGGGTGGAAAGTTGGCCGGCTTGGACCCAGTGGTGCGTGATGGCAGAGGCGCATGAAACCCCGCTGCGGCAAGGACTGCGGCCACCGCCCAATATACCATTTCCAGGGTGCGCACCAAATCCGCGGATTTCTTGAGCTTTGTCGGCCAATACGGAAAGCCGGGCCATCTCCCGGCTTAAGGTGGCGCTCAATCCCATATCCAACAGGCTGAATACCCCCATGCCGATTGAACGGGGCGGCAGGCGAAGCGCGGTAGAGCCGGGATTCTGAATTTCTGAACTTAACAGGCTGTTGAGAAACTCGCATGGGCCGCGCGCAAGAGGCTTGGGGGCCAGATGCTAGGCGCGGCGACGACGACAGGGTGGGTCCCCTTTCTAGGAGCCGGAACAACGCAGATGGCCCCCAATCCCTTGCGCCCGAAGGGTTGCCGCGGCACGGCCCCGCCTGCTGTGTTGCCGCTCCTAGACGATGTGCAAAGACATCGACGGCGTCGCGGCGCCTTGCATCCGGAGCCGTGGCGCTGGCAACGCGACCTACGGGAGTTTTTCAACAGCCTGTTAAAAGCAGGCTTGTGGAAATTGGATGACTCGTCAGGCGTGACTGCCTGCGGGGGACCTCCTGCGAGATCGGCGCGAACTCTGTCTCCCTTGGCTGCTATGTGACCTTCGGGGTGGCGTCGGTGTCGACCCCTTGAGGGATGGCGTTCGCCTACCGTCGAAACGCAGGGGCTCGGGACCTGAGAGCGGCGGTCATCGCGAAGGGTGAAGGCCCTGGCTTCGCCTGCCCGAACCGGGAGCCGAAACCACTGGACGGGGGATGTGGCGCGAACGGTGTTCGGGCGCTATATTTGAGCCGAATAATCTATAAGGCAAAAGGGCGGGTTTTTGCACCGTAGCAATGGAGGCTGGGGGAGGTGGCTCATGTTGACGAAGGGTCGATGCTTTCCGCTGTCCATGATTCTGGCCGTGGTCTTGGCGCTGGCCTGGGGGACCGGGCCAGACCCGTTCCAGGCTCAAGCCCCTCGCAGCGACCGCGGGACCGACCAACAATTCGGGATACTCCCTCCAGCCACTCAAGGAGACTGGGACCAAGCCCGACCGAGCAACGCCACACTTCCCCCCCGTTGATAAGGCCGAGGATGGAACCGCCTCGGCGCCTGCCGCCACGGGAGGGGCAACGAACAACCCGCAAAATCCTCCTAAGCTGGAGTTGCCGGGAACTCAAGAGAATTCGGCCGAACTACCCCTCGTGGGTCGGAACGAACACCAGGATTGGGGCGCCGAGGACCTCGCCCCGATGGAAATGCCCGCCCGGGCTGAAGGGCCAGGAACCGTGGGTGGGAAATGGGGAGCCCTGGTCCGCATGGGCCCTACCGGGCAGCCGATCGTCCTGCACACTTTCGGCTACGGTGAAGGAGCGTTTCCCGTCGGATCCTTGGTCCAGGACCGGGATGGCCATCTCTACGGTGTGGCAGCAGCCGGCGGAAAGCACGGGGACGGGACCCTTTTCAGAATTGGTGCGGACGGGGGCGGATTCACCGTTCTTCACCACTTCTCGGGGGGAGAGGATGGCGGAACTCCTCTAGCCGGTCTCGCCGTCGATTCCAAGGGAAACGTTTACGGTACTGCCAGCATCGGCGGCGAGAACGGTGCTGGAACGGTCTTTCGGCTAACGCCGGACGGCGGGTTTCAGGTCCTCCACGCCTTCGGCGGACATGACGGGTCGGAACCGCGCTCGCTGATGATTGCTGGCCCGGAGGGGGCGATTGTCGGCGTCACCCGCGCGGGCGGGGACTTCGGTCAGGGGACCCTCTTTCGGTTGGGCCGAGAGGGCGGGGGATTGACGATCCTTCATCCTTTTCTGGGTCAAGACGGAGTTAACCCCGAGGCGCCGCTGATCCTAGGTGCCGATGGCATGATTCACGGCGTGGCTCCATCCGGCGGGATGTGGGGCGGCGGCACGGCGTTCCGCATCTCGAGAGACGGGGTGAATTTCGAGGTGGTCCACGCCTTCAAGGCTTGTGACATGGGGGCCATTCCCTGCTCCGACGGGAGCCGCCCCCTCGGGGAGGTTGCCGGCGCGGAGGACTGGATTGTGGGCCGGACGCTCGAGGGTGGCGCCTTCGGTCGCGGCGCGCTCTACCTCAGGAACCCCATGGGTACCGAATATCACATCATCTACAGTTACCAGGGCATCGGCGACGACCCGCGGCTCGAACTCGTGCCCGGGAAGGACGGGAAGTACTACGCCCTCGTCCAGGGACCCGACGGGAAGGGCCTGACGCTCAGGAAGGTCTACGACCCCACGCCCGGACCCCCCGGAGGGGCGGGCCAGATCATCACCATCATCACTCCCCAGGCCGGGGAAGGGCCTGGATTTCCTGCCCGAGTCGCCTCTCGCAGGTCCCTACCCGGACCCCTGCCAGTTCACATCCCTCGGCGCCTACACGGCCGCCGTGGGCACGACCACCTTCGACACCGACGCCCTGACCTATCGGGGGCATCTCGGGAGGAGTCGTTTCCGGAGGAATGGCCGTCTTCACCTTCTCGAGCATCACCGTTCCAGCTGGCGCCACCGTGATGGGCGTGGGCAGCCGCCCGCTGGCCCTGCTCTCCCAGAGCGGCGTGCAGATTAACGGGACGGTCCAAGTGAACGGATCCAACGCGACGGCCACGGCGCCATCCTGTCAGGCCAACACACTGTCGCCCGGCGGTGCCGGAGGCGGCGCCGGCGGCAGAGGAACGATTGCGAACCCCGGCGCGGGAAGCCCGGGGTCGGGCCCGGGCGGCGGTGGGGGCGGACCCGCCGGTACCGCGGGTTCGGGCGGCGGGGGCTACGGCGGCGCCGGTGGTGCCGGCGGCAGCGGTGGCGGGGCCGGAGGCGTCGGCTTACGGCGACCTCACGACAACCTTCCAGGGCGGCAGCGGGGGCGGTGGGGCCGGCACCAACTCGGGGGACGGCTGCCAGGGCGCGTCGGGCGGCGGCGGCGGCGGCGGCCTCCTGATCTCCGCGCTGTGGGGCGGCATCACCATTTCGAGCACCGGCGTGGTTTCGGCCAACGGCGGCAACGGCGCGCTCAGCGACACGGGCGCGTCGGGAGGCGGCAGCGGCGGGGCGGTCGTGCTCCGAGCTCCTTTCATCACTCATAACGGCGCGGCTCGCGCCAACGGCGGTGGCGGCGGAGCGGGTGGCTGCTGCGGCGGCGGCGGCGGCGGTGGCGGCGGCCGGATTCTGGTGGCCGGCGTTCTCCAAGGCCCAGGAACCCTCTCTGTAACAGGCGGGGGAGGAGGCAGCGGCAATGGGGCCGGCGGTTCGGGAATCGCGGGATCCAGCCTGCCGCGTGCCTTCGACACGACGTGCAACCTCGCGCCCTGCGAGTTCCCATCCCTGGGGACCTTCACGGCCCCCGCGGGGACGACGGTCTTCAACACCGATACCGGCACCTTCGGCGCCGGAGCGGGCGGCATCAACCTGAACGGCAACACGATCTTCATGTTCGACAGCATCACGGTCCCGAGCGGCGCGACGGTACAAGGCGTCGGGAACTTTCCCGCTCATCCTCCTGTCCCGCGGCTCGGTTCAGGTTGGCGGGACGATCCACGTGAACGGCTCTAACGCGACGCCAACGGCGCCATCCTGCCAGGCCAACACGCCTTCGCCCGGCGGCCCGGGCGGATTCGCCGGAGGCAGGGGGACGACGGCGAACCCGGGCGCAGGAAGCCCGGGTTCGGGCCCAGGTGGCGGTGGGGGCGGACCCGCCAGTACCGCGGGTTCGGGCGGCGGCGGCTACGGCGGCGCCGGCGGTGCCGGCGGTAGCGGCGGCGGGGCCGGAGGGGTTGCCTACGGCGACCTCACGGCAACGTTCCAAGGCGGCAGCGGCGGCGGCGGTGCCGGCACCAACTCGGGGGACGGCTGCCAGGGCGCCTCCGGCGGCGGCGGCGGCGGTGCCCTCATGATTTCGGCCGGGGCAGACATCACCATCGCGGCCACGGGCGTGGTGGCGTCCTACGGAGGCAACGGTGCGCTCAGCGACACCGGCGCTTCGGCAGGAGGCAGCGGCGGCGCCGTGATCTTGCGCGCTCCGCTGGTAACCAATAACGGCGCGACCCGGGCCAACGGCGGCGGCGGCGGAGCCGGGGGATGCTGTGGCGGCGGAGGCGGTGGCGGCGGCGGAAGGGTCCTCGTGATCGGTACGCCCGCCGGAGCCGGCTCCTACGCGGTGGCAGGTGGCGGAGGCGGCAGCGGCAACGGGGCCGGCGCCGCGGGAAGCGCCGGTGTCACCACGACGACGGGCGCCGGAGGCGTCCTCGTCACCAAGACCGACGGGCAGGCCACGGCAATTCCCGGAACGGCCGTCACCTACACCATCACCGTCAGCAACACGGGCCCTGCGGCTGCGGGGATTCCCGTGACCGACACCCCCCCGACCATCCTCGGCGGGGTGACCTACACGGCGAGCGCCACGGGAGGCGCGACCGGCTTCACGGCATCAGGTACGGCTCAAATCGACGACGTGGTCACCCTCCCCGCGGGGAGCTCCATCATCTACACGCTCGACGGGAACCATCGATCCCTCCGCGACGGGAACGCTGACCAACTCGGTCTGCGCGGGTGTCTCCACGGCGGCGGACGTGGACACGCTCGTCCCGAACGCCGATTTGCAGGTCACCAAGACGGACAGCCCGGATCCCGTCACGGCGGGAACCGATCTGACCTATACCATCGACCTTCTCAACGCGGGTCCCAGCGACGGGCGCACGGTCACGGTCACCGACGCCGTGCCTCCGAACACCACTTTCGTCTCGGCTTCCGTGACCACGGGGAGCGGCTGGGGCATCGTGGCGCCCCCCGTGGGCGGTTCGGGGAACGTGGTGTTCTCCAAGGGGACCGTGGCCTTCAACGAAACGGCCACGTTCTCCATCGTGGTTCACGTATCCGCGTCCGCGGCCAGCGGATCCTTGATCACCAACAGCGCCACGGCCGCCACCACGGATGTGGATCCCGCACCGGCGAACAACACGGGGACGGCCACCACGACGGTCCAAACTTCGGCGGACCTCCAGGTCACCAAGACCGACTCGCCCGATCCGGTCACCATCGGGACGAACCTGACCTACACCATCAACCTGGTCAACGCGGGTCCGAGCGACTCCCAGACCGTCACCGTGACGGACGCCGTCCCCGCCGACACGACCTTCGTGTCGGCCGCCGTGACCACGGGGAGCGGTTGGACCATCGCAGCACCAGCCGTGGGCGGCACCGGGAACGTGGTGTTTGCCAAAGGGACCGTGGCCTTGAGCGAGACGGCTACGTTCTCGATGGTGGTCCACGTCGCGCCCACGACGCCCGGCGGTTACACCCTCACTAACTCGGCGGTCGCGGCCAGCGCGACGAGCGACCCGAACCCCGCCAACAACACGGCGACGGCGACCACCACCATGGTCTGCCCCACCACCACGCTCACGGCGTCCCTCCCCGGCGGAACGGTGGGCACGGCCTACAACCAGACGGTGACGGCTTCCCCGGCCGGCACGGTCTACACTTACGCCGTCACGGCCGGCGCGCTGCCGCCCGTCCTCTCCCTGAACGGGGCCTCGGGCGCCATCACGGGGATGCCCACCACACCCGGAAACTACTCCTTCACCATCACCGCCACCGGCTGGGGAGGCCGCTGCACGGGATCTCAGCCCTACACGATCGCCGTGGTGTGTCCCACCATCACCCTTGCGCCCGCCACCTTGCCGGGGGCCGTCAAAGGAGTGTTCTACAGCCAGGCCATCACGGGCAACGGTGGCACGGCACCCTACACCTTCGCCGTGACCGGCGGGTCCCTGCCGCCGGGCATCACGCTGAGTCCCGGCGGGCTCCTCTCCGGAACCTGCCTGACCATCAGCACCTACGCGTTCACCGTGACGGCCACGGACTTCTACGGATGCAGCGGCAGCAAGGCCTACACCTTCTCGGTCTACAACGCCTACTTCCAGGATGAAGCTCTCCGCGCCAAGGTGTGCGTGAATTTCGTAACGGGTGCATACGCCTGGCAGATTCTGAGCGGACCTGGCGTGGGCGTCTACACGGGTGTGGCCACCGTGCTCAACGGCGGTACAAAGATTTACAGCAAGCCTGGCGCGGCGGACACCCTGAACGTGACCTACGACCCCATCAGGAAGAGGGCGTATGGGTACTTTTTCACCGCGGGCGGGGCCTACAGCACGCTCAACGACTTGAACACCACGAACAACGTGGGAGGCTGCCCATGATCTGAGGGGTTCTGGGCAACGAACATCACGCCGAAGGGCGCGGGAGCGATCCCGCGCCCTTGTCTAAGGATACGGAGGCTTGGACTCCAGGTAACCAGATGGACGGTCACTGTTCCCGACTCACCCTCCGCCGCCAAAATACCTGAAGGCCATGAGTGTGATGTCGTCGGACTGCTCCGCACCCTCCGCGAAGGCTCGGACGAGCTCGCGCATGGCCCTGACCAGTGGCTCGGCGCCGTTTCCCTTCAGGCGGAGAAGTTCCTGCTCGGTCCGGTCCTCCCCGAAAAAATCTCCCGCCACGTTCCGGGCCTCCGTGACGCCGTCCGTGAAGAGGACCAGCGTATCGTCCGGCCCGAGCCTGAAGGTACCGGTCTGGTAGGTCATGTCCGGGATGGCCCCGACGATGATCCCGCCGACCTTGGGAAGCGTGTCCAGCGTCCCGCCGGCCCGGAGCACGTAAGGCGGGTTGTGCCCCCCGTTGGTGAAACGGACCTCGCCCGAGGGAAGGTGAACGATAGCCGCGAATAGCGTGACGAACATGTTGGCTTCGCCCTGGCTCGCCAATTCGTCGTTGAGACGCGCGAAAACCACCGCCGGATCTCTCTCCTCGCGGAAGAACGCCCTCAGAAAGCTGCGCGTGACGGCCATGAAGAGGGCCGCGGGAATGCCCTTGCCCGAAACGTCCCCGATGACGATGCACAGGTGCTCGTCGTCCAGGAGCATGAAGTCGTAGAGGTCTCCGCCGATCTGACGGGCCGGATCCAGAACGGCGAAGATCTCGAAATCATGGTGTTTTGGAAAGGGCGGAAATGTCCTGGGAACCAGGCTCATCTGGATGTTGTGGGCGATCTGGAGTTCTCTGGCCACGCGCTCCTTGGCCGCCGTGGTGGCCTGGAGCTGGGCGATGTACGCCTTCAGGTCTCTCTGCATCTTGCCGAAGGAGACCGTAAGGCGCGCCACCTCGTCGTTTCCCCTCGCCTGGGGAAGGGGCGCGTCCAGATCGCCGGAGGCCATGGTTCCCACGGCCTGGTCCAGGTGGTGCAGCGGGCGCGTGATGGTTCGCGTGGTGACCAGGACTACGAAGAGAAGGAGGAGAAATCCGCATAGGCCCACCAGCAGCTGGAGCCAGCCCAGCGCGTTCACCCGAGCCAGCACGGCCTGCTTGTGGAAGACCACTCCGAGCGACCATCCCGTCGAGGTCACGGGAGCGAAGGCAAGCCATGAGGGAGTCCGTGTGGTGAGGCTCAGAAACTCCTCGAAACCGGATTCGCCCTGCGTCATGCGCGTGCCGAGCGCGCGCAGGGCGGCGTCGCTGCGCGCGTCGGCCAGACTGAAGATGGACTCCTTCATGACGAACGCCCTCGTGGGGTGGACGAGGATCGTGCCCTTGCGAGAGATGAGGAAGGCGTACCCGTCCTCCCCGAGAGGCATGGCGCCCAGCTCTCCGGCAAGCCACTCCAAGGACACATCGCACGTCACAACGCCCGCGAACCGGTCCCTGCCTGCACCCGAAAACAGGGGCACGGAATAGGTGGCCATGAGGATCTCACCGCCGCCCTTGTCGAAATAGGGCTCCGTCCACACGGACCTGCGAAGCTCTCGCGGACGCCTATACCAGTCCCAAGCTTGGTAGGCGTAATCCCCGCTCAGAGGTTTCGTCAGAAGAGCCTCTCCTGAGCGGTAGGCGTAATAGGCCGTACCCGCGTCTCGGGGCCCGAAGGTCTCGGGCTCAAGGGCGGCGGCGCACCCGAAAATCTCCGGAGTATTCTTCAACACCTCCAGCAGCAACGGCTCGAGGGCGTTTCGCTGCCTGGGCATGTGCTCCATCGCCAGTGCAAGACCGTCGGCGGTCTTGGCTACGGAGCGCTCCACGGCCTCGATTCGATAGGTGGTCGCCGCTCCCAGGGCGCGGGCCTTGGCCTCTAATTCCGTCTCCAGGACGCGCCGGGAGTAGATGGCGCCGGCACCTACGATGAGCGCAATGGCAACCCCCGAGCCCAGCGCCAACAGGAGGCTCATGCGCCAGGCAATGGTCCCCCGCGCCATCATGTCGCCGACCCGGCGATTCGCCTCATCGCTCCCCCCGATCGCTGCCGTTTATTGTACCATTCCCGGCTCAACCGACCATGCACCCCCCAAACCGAAAAGGGCCGGGATCGCTCCCGGCCCTGGAGACTTTCTCGAATTGCCCTCTACTTCTTACTTTTTACTTCTCACTTTTCACTTTTCTTCACGCCGTTCTGCTCCTGAAGCCAGTCGGCGAGAGCCTCGATCTGCTGGTTGTTCAGACGGCCCTCGAAGCCCGGCATGGTCAGCCCGCGCCCCTGGTGGATGACCTTCACCAGAAGGCCCCTGTCCTTTTCATAGGGCCACCGACCACCCTTGAGCGCGGGCCCGACGCGGCCCCCCTCAAGGTTCATGCCGTGGCACATGCCGCAGTTTTGCAGATAGATGGACTTGGGATCGCTGGCGGCGGCGCCCACCGGCAGGCGGCCGTTCTGCGAATAGTCGACGGCCGCGGCGCGGCTGGAATCATCGCCGGCCGCGAAGCGTCCCCACCCACCCACCGTCGGCGTCATCTGCCAGAAGCCGAACGCCAGCACGGCAGGTAGGAGAACGGCCAAGATGTAAGCCACCCAGCGCCGGCGCGGCGCACTCGCTTGCGTAGTAGTTTCGGGCATTCCACGGCTCCTTTTCAGAGACTAGTATAACTCAGCACCGGCTGAGGTTATGCCCCGGCCAACCTCCCCGCCGCCTCACCTCCAAGCGCGTCAAACCAGATAGCAGACCGCGAGCCCGACCTGGGCGGTCATCATGAGGGCATACATGTGCGTCCAGGAGGGGTGATTTTCGGTAAACGCCAACTCGTCGGGGTTGCGCAGGAGGAGGTAGACCGTCCAGCCGCCCCACAGAACCAGGACCGCGGCGAGGAGGCTCAGGAGAAGGGCGCTTCCGGTCAAGAGCGGCCCGCCGTCCGAAGTCTTGAACAACAACCCCAGGGGGAACAGCACCCAGGGCAGGACGAAGGACGGCGCGATCATCCATGCGGCTTTCCTGGGCCCGTGGACGATGGGCAGCGTCCGGCATCCCCCCAGGCGGTCTCCTTCCATGTCCGAGAAGTCCTTGGTGGAGGTGGCCCCGAGCAGGAAGAAGAAGAACGCGGCCCCGAGGTACCAGGGCTCCCAGAGCCGAACGGTGGCCACCATGGCCCATCCCGCCACCTTCAGGAGTTCGCCCCTGGCCGCAGCGATGGTCACGTTCGCCCATATTCCCAGGCGCTTGGTCCGACCCAGCGCCGGGGCCGAGTAGACGAACGTGCAGAACAGGCCCGCGAGGTAGATCCAGAAGCAGGCGTGGGCGTGCCACGGCGCCGAGGCCCTGGCCCAAAGCCCGCCGTCGTAAGGAGGAGGAACCACCCACCAGATGGGCGCCAGGGAGAAGAAATACATGACCCAGGAAACCTGCAGGGCGCGCCTCACCGTCACCTCACCGGTGCACAGCGGCCTGTCCGGCTTG
Source organism: uncultured Acidobacteriota bacterium (assembly GCA_963772255.1). Taxonomy (GTDB): domain Bacteria; phylum Acidobacteriota; class UBA4820; order UBA4820; family DSQY01; genus JAKAJA01. The sequence goes on along the minus strand of CAVYWK010000020.1, from coordinate 356,922 downwards.
TTCACCCGGTCGATCTCCAGGTCGTACACCTGGTTGATGATGTTGGAGGCGGCGTTCATGAGAGAGGCGCAGACCGAACCCAGGACCAGCGTGATTCCCAGCCCCCAAGTGAAGCTCGAATAGGGGTTGTGGGCCGAGCCCCACGCGCACGCGGACCCCGACAGGATGCCCAGGAGCGGGGGGACCAGGGTGAAGGGGCGGGCCATGTCGATCCAGGGCTTCAGGCGCATGGTCAGGTCATCTTTCCGAGGAGAGTCACGAGGGCCGCGGCGATCCCGAAGGTCAGCGAGCCGGCGAGGCCGCCGGTGAACAGGTGTCCGATCTCCTTGGAAACCCAGCCCCGGTCCACGACCTTCTCATTGAGGAGGGACTCGCCGAAGAAGGCCGCCAAGCTGGCCACGGCGGCGCAGAAGAGCAAGATGGCCAGGTCGATGATTCCCACCGACACGAAGGCGCCATCCCCGGAGAATACCCGGTAGTCATCGGCCAGGAAGAAACGCGGGGAGAGCGTGCCGCCCAAAACGCCGGCCAGCACCACGAAGAGCGCGATGACCGCGAGACCGGCGAGGGTCCCGGCCAGGGATACTGCCCCCACCGTCCCATGGGGCACGGACCTCTTGCGAAAGAGCAGCCGAGCATGGCCGCCCGAAGCCTTTCCTACCTCCGAGGCCACCGTGTCGGCCGCGTAGGCGGCGAGGGCCGCCGTGAAGGCCAGCGGAGAGACGAGGGAGAAGAGAGCAGGGAGAAATCCCTTGGAGAACACCGACCCCACGCCGCGCCTCCCGCCGTCCGGCTCGGCGATGCCGCGGCGTCGCTTGACCCGCTCCCCGAAAAAGGTGCTGAGTTGCGACAGAAGGTAGAAAGCCAGGAGAAGCACGTACCCCTGCCAGCCCGTTCCTACGGCCACCATGGCGCCGAACAGGATGCCAAGGGCGCAGGAGGCGCTACCCACCCATCCGAATCCGTAGGCCGTCAGGCCCAGGACCAGGTTCGCGCCCAGAAGCACCATGGCCCAGAGCGGCCCGGACCCGCCCGCACCCGGAAGGGTTGCCCCCAGCGCCTGCTTCAGATGCTCCAGGCCCTGCGCGTCGCAGAACGAGAAGACCAGCCAGGCCATGAGCGGCACCGAGAGATTGTCGTCGAGCTGTCCCGGCAAAGTCTCCACGAGGCCCGCCAGGAACGCCGCCGCAAAGGCGGTGATCACGATGGCAAGCCCCCGGGGCCCGTCCAAAGGGTGGCCGGAAACAAAAGCGTACCAGAGTGCGGCAAGGCATCCGCCCACGCCCGTGAAGCCCAACCAGCCCGCCCATGTTTTCTTCGGGTTCCAGGGCAGGCGGGGCCCCCTCAGGGCCATTCCCGTGAGCGCGGCCGCCGCGTCCCCGAAGGCGAGGATCGCCCAAGCCGCAGCGACTACCGCGAGATTCCCTCGCCACCCCGCCCCGTTCCCAGAGGAAGAGAAAACGATCCGGGGGTCCACGCTGAGCAGGATGAGGGCGAGGACGACGGCGGGATACCCGATCATCCCCGAGTACCCGCGGGCCTTCTCCTCCGGTCTCAGGAGTTTCCCGTAGCCGTAATGGGGGAAGAGCCAAAGGTTGTGGGCCAGTGCCGCGAGCGCGCACAAGACCGCCTGCCAGGGCGTGAGCCATCGCAGGCAGAGGGCGAACAGCCCCATGGCCATGTGCAACACCTTGCGAACGACCTCACGCCGGGTGTCCGGAGTCATGGAAGGGATCTGGAAATGTCGAACGGAGAATGTCGAATGGCGAATCTAAAAAGAAACAGACTGCCGAGGAAGGGACGACTGCTTGCGGGTGTGTTGTCCACATGACACATCCTGCATTTCCACATTCAACATATGGGCTGCAAATCGCGAAACGGAAATTGCGGACTGCGACGGCCTGCCCCCGTCCCCCCACCTTCCCATCACCCCACCTCCCCATCTATCCCTTGTCTCCCCAGCTCCCCATCCCCCCTCTATTTTTTCACTGTCCGTATGTCGCCGTGCCGCCCATGAGGTCAACGACCGTACCGACGCCCTTCAGACTCACCAGGAATCGGTACTGGGTTTCCCGGTAGGTGCCGATGGTGCTCTTGCCCACGTCGAACCCCACGGAAAAGCAGGAGCCGTGGTACCAGAAGACGAGACGCAGGTCGCGCCATTCGGCGTTCAGGATGTCCCGTCCCACATAGGGGTTGAGGGTCACCCGTCCGTCGGCGAGGCTGAGGCCTCCCGTCAGGCGCACCTCCGTCGCGGCAGGCGCGGTGGAGAAAGGCGTGATCTGGCTCACGCCGAGCGTCTGGCTTTTGAGGTAGGCCAAGCGCACGAAGTCGCCGTCCTCGTCCTTCTTGGGACGAAAAGTAACGGCGAGGGACTCGGAATCCAGCGCGTGCGAAATCACGTTGAACCGCAGCCGGAGGTCGGCGTTCCAGCGCGCCGCGGGCCAGGCGCGCAGGAGGAGGGTCACGGGGGAATTCTGGCTCGTCTGGCCATTCAACCAAGAGAGCGGGGCGTTGAAGCTGTGCGACTGGTAGAGGTCCGCATCGAGCAGAAGGTCCCCCTTTCGGTTGTAGAGCCGGTTGCGGACACCGACGCGCACCGCGTTCTGGTCCAGGGGCACGGTGTCCACCTCATCGTAGATGGGCAGGCGGAAGGCGGCGGAGTCTTTCGTGGAATAAGTATAGGCGAGGTAGGGCTCGATGACATGTTTGTTTCCGCTCGTGAAGCGGCGGTAGAGGCGCGGACCCGACAGGTCCACGGAGGCCCTGGTGTAGGCGCGCAGGAGGGATCCTCCGTCGTAGGTCCCCGTGTCCGGGTCCAGGCTCTCGCCGTACCCCGTGGCCCTCAATTCCAGGCGCGGGGAGATGTCGAGCCAAGGCACGGGGTGGAAGGGCCTCTCGGCAAACGGGTGCAGGTCCAGCCTCCCGTAAGAGACGGAGTGTTTGGTGGGACCGGAGGTCTGCGTATCTCCCCACTCTTTGTGCAAGTAGGCGGCGGAGGTCTCGAACCCCCCGTAGAACCCCGCGAAAAGGGGCTGGAGACTGGAGCGGAAGTCCACTTCCGGGAGGGCGCTCTGGATGAGGTCCTGACCCTCCGTGAAATACTGGCGCCTCCTCTCCAGCCGGAAGTTCAGGGCGTAGGGTCCCCAGTTGCGGGTGAGGAATACCCTCGAGTCGGTGCCGGAAACGGTGCCCTTGGCGTAATCGCGCTGAAACTCGCGGGGAAAATCGATGTCGGAGAGGAGGTTGATGTCGGCAGTGAAGGTCCATCCCCTGCCGAGATTCTGCAGGTGGGTCCATGTGAAGTCCCAACGCTTCCGGTCGTCGGTCTTCTGCTTGATGTAGTACCCGTGAAACCATCCGTAGGCATTCTCCGAGGGAACATACCTGAATTCTTCGCCCACGCCCCAGCCCAACTTCTCGTACCAGTCCAGGTAGATCGTGTCGTCCCACCAGTCCGATGGCGCGAGGAAGAAGGCGGTATCGACGGTGAACCCCTTGGTGGAGGAACTTCCGATTTCGGGGATGAGGAACCCCGTGCTGCGCTCCGGCTTGATGGGCCAGACGAGGTAGGGCAGGTAGAGGACCGGCGCCTGGCGCACGTGAAACCGGGGGTTGTTCAGGTAGGCGTAGTGATCCACGTGGAACCGCCCGTGGCTCATCTCCATGCTCCAGGGCGGCACGGCGGCGGCGCAGGAAGTGAAGGTGCCGCCGTCCACGTCGTACCATCCTTCGCCGGTCTTCCTCAGGATCGGTCCGTAGACGGTAAAGTCCCCGTCCTGCTGGACCCCGTAGGCGTCGCGCACATCACCCGTGCCAGCCTTGAGATCGTAGTGCAGTTCCGAGCCGGAGACCGTGAAATCCCCCCAGTCCACCGCCACCCTTCCGGTGGCCCAGAGGGTCCCCTTTTCGCTGTCGTAGGTCACCGAGTCGGCCGTGAGGAGCATGTCGCCTTCCTCGAAGCGCACGTTCCCCTCGGCCACGTATACCCCGGGAGAAAGCGTGGTGAGCTTGTCGAAGGTCATGTGGTACTTGGCGGGAGTTGGAGGCTTGGCCTGATCGACACTCTTGCCGTCGTCTTTGCCCACAGCGCCTTTCTTGGAATGAGCGCCCTTCTTGTGGTCGCCCTTGTCGCCCGGCTTCGCAGACTGGACGGTGGACAACCCCTTCGGGTGCCAGGGGATGGGAGTGAGTTGGGCCGCGACGGGAAGCGCGGCCACCATGAACCATGCTGCGGCCCAGAACCTCACGCCTGCCCCTTGAAGATCCTCACGCCGGCGTAGGAGACCACCTGGCTGTCGTCTCCCGTCACCATTCCCGAATCCGTGTAGTCCACCAGTTCCGCCCGATCTGCGCCCAGCCGCTGGCAGGCGAAGAGCGCCGCCACCGCCGGCCCCGCACCGCACATGGAAATGCGCCGGTCCCGGACGACCTGGAACAGGCCGGTCGGGTCGAGGCGCAGGACGGCCTCCAGCGCGAGGGAGTCCTTGGCCCGGTTGGTCCTGGCATCCTCGTAGTGGTTCATGTCGCTGGAAACCACCATGGCCACGGGGTCTTCGCTCTCCGAGATGACCTTGGCCATGGCCAGGCCCAGGGCCTCCAGTTCTCCCAGAACATTGGTCCCCACCACTACCGGCAGAAAGCTGAAGGCCCCCAACAGCACCTGGAGAAAGGGGAGCTGGACTTCGATGGCGTGCTCCTTGCGGTGCGCGAGAGGGTCGTCTTCGAGCGCCGGAAAAGCCGCGCCCAGGGCACGGGCCAGGGGCGCGTCCACGGGCACCTCTCCCAACGGCGTGCGCCAGACCCCCTCGGAGTTCAGGGCGAGTCGGGCTCCAAGGCCGGTATGGTTCGGGCAGAGGATCACGAGCCGCCGCGGGAGGTCGCAGCAGGCATAGGTTTTCCCTGCGGTGGACCCGCTGTAGACGTACCCCGCGTGCGGGACGATGATCGCCGTGGCCGCTACCGGATCCACGGTTCTTACCAGGAAGCGCTCCACGGAGTTCAGGAGCTGGTCCGGGTGGCCCGGGTAAAAGGTCCCCGCGACGGCCGGCATTCTCATGTGAGTTTCGCTCCTGGTCATGGAGGACACCTCCGCGAGGATTTCGCGTCCTGGTGTAAACATACCACCTCGGGCAGGGGTTTTACACCAGAAAGAGGCACAGCGCCCCCGCCACGGCCAGCGTGCCGAGCAGGGCCATGCTCATGAACCCCGTCCTTCGGTCCGCGAAGCTCAGCGCGTAGATCCCCTTCACCACGTTGTTGCTGGCCGCCGCGATGACAATGCCCACTGCCGCCACGTGGAGCGTCGTGGACATCCCGGCGGTTTGCGTGAGGCCCATGATGAAGGGGTCCACATCGGTGACGCCCATGAGCGCCGCCAGGGTATACACACCGCCCTTTCCCAGGTAGGTGACGGCGAGGTTCGTGATGACCAGCATGGCCAGAAAGATGAGCGCAAACAAGAATGCGGCCTTGAGTTCCAAGGGGTTCCGGGCTACCCACTCGCGTTCCACTTTTGTCGCGCCGTCGTCCTCGATCCGCGACCAGAGCCAACCTCCCAGAACGCCTGCCAGCGCCAGGAGAGCGAAGGGCCATCCCAGTAGGTCCAGCAGGGCGGGTTTGAAAATGCCCACCAGGATGGCGAGCCGGACGTACATCACCCCGGATGCCATGAGAATTCCACCCGAGAACAAGTGGGGATCGTTCTCGCGCGAGGCGCGCTTGGCGAGCACGACGGTGGTCACCGTGGAGGAGTAGGCCCCTCCGAGCAGGGCCGCGAGGAGGATTCCGCCCTTCAGCTTGCTCACCCGCTGGAGCAGGTAGCTCCCGTAGGATACGGTGCTGACGGCGACCACCACGAGCCACGTCTTGAAGGGGTTGATGGCGAAGGTGGTGAGTGCCGTATCGGGTACGACGGGCAAAATGACGGCGCTCAGGAGAAGGAACTTGGTGAGGGTCACGATCTCCTCGGATTCAATGCGCCCCGCCAGGTTCTCGAGCCACTCCTTCAACTCCAACAGGAGCATGCTGGCCACGGCCAGAGTGGTTCCGACCCAGATGTGGTCCTGCTGGACCAAGACACCCAGAACGTAGGTGCCCAACCCCGTGACTTCCGTGGTCATGCCCGCGCCGTTCGAGCCGGCGAGCTTATGCCTGTAGGACACGAGGAGGAAGGCCCCGACCACCGCGAATCCTACGCAAACCGCGAGGATGTCCTTCCCTGAGATGAGCGAGATCGCATAACCCAGCAGGCCGATGAGGGGAAAGGTCCGTACGCCCCCAAAGGCATAGTGAGTGCCATGGGCCTTGTGCTCCTCGCGCTCCAGCCCGATGATGAACGACAGGAAGAGAACGATGAGGATCCTTAACCCGTCCGGCGGGATCAGCTCCGAGATTTTTTCGAACATGAGGTCTCTCCCCTGGCCGCTCAACAGCCTGTTAAGCATAGGCCTTCTGGCGTAGGACTCGCAACCTTCCTGCCCGACTTGAAAGTGCACCCTCACCAGTGCTAAAAGGTGTCCCTCTGGCAATGCCGAATGGGAAATCGCGAGGCGTAAGGGGGAAATGACGGAAGCAGGAAGCACCTGCGGCGCGTGTATCCTGCCACGCTCATCCTAGTCCCTTAATCCCCCAATCCCCCCTTTCCCGTTTTTGTATTTCCCGGTGTGGGGCCCATCGACCTGGGGGGGATCAAGGATGAACGCTCTGCCCATCATGCTCGGCGCGCTCTGCGTCTACGCGCTCGGTTACCGCTACTACAGCGCCTTCATCGCCGCAAAGGTTCTGGCCCTCGACGACTCCAGGGTCACGCCGGCGCACCGGTTCCAGGACGGCCACAACTTCGTCCCCATGAACAAATGGGTTCTATTCGGCCACCACTTCGCGGCCATCGCCGGGGCGGGACCCCTGGTGGGCCCCGTCCTGGCGGCCCAGTTCGGGTACGCCCCGGGCCTGCTGTGGCTCCTGGCGGGGGCCGTCATGGCGGGATGCGTTCACGACTTCACGATCCTCGTGGCGTCGGTGAGACACGGTGGCCGTTCTCTCGCGGAGATCGCCCGCATGGAGGTGGGTCCCGTGGCGGGATTCACCGCGGGCGTGGCCATCCTCTTCATCGTGGTCATCGCCCTGGCGGGCTTGGGATTGGTCGTCGTGAACGCCCTCGCGGAGAGTCCCTGGGGCACCTTCACCATCGCCATGACCATCCCCATCGCCATCGCCATGGGCATCTACATGTTCAGGCTTCGCCCGGGCTCCATCACCGGGCCGAGCGTCGCGGGCGTCGTGGCGCTCATCGCGTGCGTCGTGGGCGGGCGGTGGATCGCCGCCTCGGCCCTGGCGCCGGCGTTCACCTTCAGCCCTCACCAGATCACGCTCCTGATGGCCGCCTACGGCTTCGCCGCGTCCGTCCTGCCCGTCTGGCTCCTCCTGGCGCCCAGGGATTACCTTTCGAGCTACATGAAGATCGGCACCATCGCCGCCCTGGTCCTCGGCGTCCTCATCGTCCACCCGGACCTGAAGTTCCCCGCGTTCACTCCATTCGTGCACGGCGGCGGCCCCATCTTCCCCGGCCCGGTCTTCCCCTTCGTCTTCATCATCATCATGTGCGGCGCCATCTCGGGATTCCACTCGCTCGTGGGCTCGGGAACCACGCCGAAGATGCTGGACAAGGAATCGCAGGCGCGGTTCATCGGGTACGGCGCCATGCTGATGGAGAGCCTGGTGGGGGTCGTCGCGCTCATCGCCGCGTGCTCCCTGCACCCCGCGGACTACTACGCCATCAACGTGAGCCCGGAGAAATTCGCGGCCCTCGGCATGACGCCCGTGAACCTGGCGGAGCTGAGTTCGGAGGTGGGCGAGAACATCGCCGGGCGCTCGGGCGGCGCCGTGTCCCTCGCCGTGGGCATGGCCCAGATCTTCTCCGGCATCCCGGGCATGAAGCAGCTCATGAGCTACTGGTACCACTTCGCCATCATGTTCGAGGCCCTCTTCATCCTCACCACCATCGACGCGGGCACCCGCGTGGGCCGCTTCCTCCTCCAGGAGTTCCTGGGGAACTTCTACAAGCCCTTCGCCCATCCGAGCTGGATCCCCGGCTCGATCCTCACCACCACGGCCATCGTCAGCGGCTGGGCCTACTTCATCTACACGGGCTCGGTGACCACGATCTGGCCCATGTTCGGAATCGCCAACCAGCTCCTGGCCATCGTGGCACTGGCCATCGTCACGACCTTCCTCGTGAACACCGGCAAGGCCCGCTACACCTGGGTGACGGTCGTGCCCATGTGCTTCGTCGTCACCACCACCATGACCGCGGGCGTCCTGACCATCAAGGAGACCTTCCTTCCCCTCGCCGCCCAACCGGGCAAGGCCTTCCAGGCCTACCTGAACACCTCCCTCACGGTGATCATGATGAGCGCCGTCGTCATCATCCTCGCCGACGTGGCCCGGCGCATCTGGGCCACGCACAAAGGCAAACCCCTTCCGCCCCAGTCCTTCGGCCGCCCCGAGATCCACGAGGGCGTCCCCGAGAGGTGCTGCTAGCCAATCGGGCTGGATCGTGAATGGCTCCAGGTTGCAGCCAGGAGGCAATCTTGATCGGAGCACCTGGCGCAGCCGCGACGGCGGCGGCACGAGAGGCGGATGCCAGACGTCCTCATGCCTGCTAAGGGAGGATTGGGTGCGCGGACTACCACGCTCTCATCGCTCTTGATGCTTGTCCGTTGCGCGAGCCAGTTCGCCCGGAGCCATGGCGCAAGGACCGTCGTTCCCTACGCGATTGGGGCATCGATTTTTACGGCCAGCTCGGAGACGGCCGTTTTGCGTTCAGCACAACTCCGGTTCAAACGTTAAACCTCTCCGACGTGGTCGCCCTTGCCGGAGGAGACTTCTTTCTCCTCGCCCTCGCACCGACGGCATCGCCTGGGCGTGGGGCGCAAACCTCTACGGTCAGATCGGAGACGGGACCAACAAGTCTAGCAATCGTCCCCGTGCCGGTTGTCTCGGCTCGCCGGCCAGTCACCGCCGTTGCCGCCGGCTGTTGTCATTCGCTCGCCCTCAAGACTGACGGAACCGCTCTGGGCGTGGGGGGACAACCTGCGTTCGGTCGAACTCGGCGACGGGACCTGGAGCAATTTCAGCAATCTCCCCGTGCCAGGTCGCTGGCCTCGCCGGAGTCACTGCTAGTCGCCGGACGTGCGTGTCCCAGTCGCTCGCCCTTGGGGACGACGGAACCGTCTGGGCGTGGGGGGTCAACTGAATACGGCCAACTCGGCGACGGGACCAACTGGAACGACAGCAACTTCCCTGCTCCGGTCTCGGGGCTCACGGACAGTTGTCGCCATCGCCGCTGTGGATTCTCACTCCCTCGCCCTCAGAACCGATGGCACGGTCTGGACGTGGGGGTACAACTGGCATGGCCAACTCGGCGACGGGACCACGGGACGACAGCAATGTCCCTGTGCCCGTTTCAGGTCTCACAGGTGTCACCGCCCTCGCTGGAGGAGGGGACCACTCCCTCGCCCTCAAGAGACGATGGAACAGTCTGGGCGTGGGGAAGTAACGGGCCGCGGCCAGCTCGGCGACGGCACGGAGAGTCGAGCAATGGATCCCCGCGCCTGTTTCTGGGCCTCGCCGGCGTCACCGCGCTCGCAGGCGGGGATTATCACTCCCTCGCCCTCATGTATGACGGCACCGCCTGGGCATGGGGAGAGCAACGAGTCCGCCGAGCTCGGCGAATGCATCCTGGGACCGCAGCAACATTCCTGTGCAGGTGTCAGGATGTGTCTGGCATCGTCTGCTCTTGACGCGGGCCAGCTCGCATTCCCTGCCGTCAGCGAACGACGGTACTATCTGGGTGTGGGGGTACAACGATTCCGGCCAGTTCGGCATCGGGTATGTCCCGTACATCCCATTCCCTGTGCGGTCGCTGAACCTTACGAGGTCGCCGCCTTCGCCGGCGGTTACCCTCATTCCCTCGTCCTGAAGACATGACGGCTCCGTTTGGGCCTGCGGGAGATAATGCTGACGGTCAGCTCGGCGACGGGACCTAACGTCGACAGCAATGTCCCCGTGCCGGTCTCCGAGCTCTCGGGCGTCACTAGCCATCGCCGCCGGAGCGTGGAATCGTTCGCTCGCTCTCAAGAATGACGGTACCGTCTGGGCGTGGGGTGACGACCAATACGGCCAGCTCGGCAACGGGACCAACGATGACAGTAACGTGCCCGGTACCGGTTTCTGGCCTCTCGGGCGTCACCGCCAGTCGCCGGGGAGCTACCGTCACTCTCTCGCGCTGAAAAGCGACCACACCGTCTCGGGCCTGGGGGTAGCGACCGGCACGGCCAGCTCGGCAATGGGACTTGGCGCAGCAGCAATGTCCCCGTACCGGTTTCGAGTCTCATGGGCGTGATCGCCGTCGCCGGAGGGGTGTACCACTCCCTCGCCCTCATGGGCGACTACACCGTCCGGGCGTGGGGGTACAACTGCGCACGGCCAGCTCGGTAACGGGCGCTGGGACGACAGTAATCTCCCTGTCCGAGTCGTAGGCCTCACGGGCGTAACCGCCCTCGCCGGTGGGTATTTCCACTCCCTCGCCCTCAAGAGTGACGGCACCGCCTGGGCGTGGGGGGAAACTGGCTGCGGCCAGCTCGGGTACGGGACCGGACTACGATCAGCCATGTACCCGTGTCAGGTGGCCGGATCTCACGGACGTCACCGCAATTGCTGGCGGAGGGGCTTCTGCCTTCCCTCGCCCTCAGGAATGACGGAACCGCGTGGGCGTGGGGGCAGTAACAGCCATGGTCAGCTCGGCGACCGGTACCATCAGGCATCAGGAACGTTTCCCCGTGCCAGTCACTGGCCTTCGGCGGAAATCGCCGGCGCTCGCCGGTGGCGGTCTTCACTGCCTCGCTCTCGCCGCGCTTCCGCCGGTGGCGGCCACGGCCGCGACGACCGATCTGGTCTCCGGCATGGCCCCATTGACGGTCCACTTCGCGAGCACGGCTTCGGGCGGTGACGGCGGCCCCTACTCCTACGACTGGAACTTCGGTGATGGAAGTCCGCACTCCAATCTCCAAAATCCTGCTCACATCTACAACATAGGCGGAGCGTTCACGGTGACGCTCACAGTCTTGGACGGGATGGGCAATGCGGGCACGGACGCGCGCCTTTCGATCCAGGTCACGCAACGGGCAGCCCCCGTGGTCTTGAACTTCTTCGACGACGCTAGTCGCGCGAGGCTGTGCCTGAACCGGCTCACAGGGGACTATGTGTGGACGGCCTTCCCGGGGACACCAGGTGAGGTGACATTCAGGGGTGTGGCCAACGTGATCAACGGCGGCGCCAAGGCCTACAGCAAGCCCGGTGACTCAGCCTATCTGAACAGCACCTACGATGCCGCGAGGCATAGGGCAGCCGCCTACTTCTCCGCCGCGGGGGTCTATTCGACGCTATCGGACATGAACACTACTAACAACCCGCCAGGTTGTTACTGACACTGCGTCCTTGTCGAGAACAATGATACCTCTGGGAGCGATCAAGGGCAGCAGTTACATGCATGTGTCCAGCTGCGGTTCATGAGTTATCGGCGGATCTCTCGCCCCCTGTCTCAGCCCACTATGGCCATTGCCACACGAAGGTCTGGCTCCCGCCGTCGGGATTGTCGAAGCGGAACGTGGTGGGCGTGTTCTTGGGCACGAGGGCCTTGAGCGAGCCCCCGCCCTTGAGCTTGATCAAGGTGACGCTCTTGTACTGGATGTTGGTCCACTCACCTCCGTTGATGAAAACCCGGATCCCGCTCTGGAGGTTGGTGCCGTTGACGCTGATGCGGAAGGGGTTCCCCTGTTTGCTCATGGAGGAGACCACGGGCGGCGGGGTCTGGTCCGGTGACCGTGATGGACCCGCTGTGGGTGCATGATGTCCCGAACCAGAAACGGTGAGGGTCCACGTGAAGGTGCCACCCGCGCCGTACGTGTGCGAAGGGCTCTGCGCACTTGTCGTGGGCCGAGCCGTCGCCGAAGTCCCAGTCGTAGGTCACCCCTCCGCCGCAGGTCTCGGTCACCGCCGCCGCGAAGGCTACCGGTTGGTTGGCGGTGCCGGTGGAGGGCACCGTGGCGGCGCAGGCGATCTGGCAAGGTGCGATGGTGATGGCGCCGTTTTGGGTGCAGCTCGCGCCGGCGGCGGAAGCGGTGACGCTCCAGTCATAGTTTCCCGCGGCTGCGTAAGTGTGCGAAGGACCCGGGCCGTTGCCATGGGCCGAGCCGTCGCCGTAGTCCCAGTCGTATGAGGGGGAGTCCGGGCCGCAATAGGGACCGAGGACCGCAGAGGCCGAGAAGGATACGGGAGCCTGAGCCGTTCCCTGGGCAGGCACCGCTGCCGAACAATTCATCGTACAAGCCGCCAAAGCCACTTGGCCCCTTCGCGTACAGGTCGCGCCGCCCTGACTCACGGTCATGGCCCAGCCGAAGTTTCCGGAAGTGGCGTAGGCGTGGAAAGGGCTCTGGTCGCTGCTGTGTGCCGATCCGTCGCCGAAATCCCAATCGTAGGACGCGAAACCCGGGCATCCCGCGGGATCGACGCCCCCTTGGAACGCCAGATTCACGCCCGGCGCACCCGCTGCGGGCACCGCGGCCGTGCAACCGATCCCGCAGGCGTCGTCGATATACGCGCTGAAGTCGGACCCCGCCGCCACAGCCGAGGCAGTACCGGGCGGCCGCACCTGGAGGGGGATCCAGCTGTCTGTTGTCGTGCCGTCACCGAGCTGGCCGTAGTCGTTGTCTCCCCACGCCCACACGCTCCCATCGGCCTTCAGGACCACCGTATGGCTCCCGGAACAGGCCACCGACGATACGCCAGATCCCATGTCGATTACCGGAATCGGCGCGGAGCGCCCGATCGTCGTCCCATCGCCCAACTGACCATTGTCATTGTTGCCCCAGGCCCAGAGACTCCCATCCTGGAGTCGGGCGAAACTGACTCGGGAGTTGGCGGCCACGGCCGCCGCCGGTCCGGGCAGGCCTGCCACCGGGGCCGGAGTGAGACGGTCGGTGGTGGTGCCATCGCCCAACTGGCCATCGGAGTTTCCTCCCCAGGCCATCACCGAGCCATCCTGGAGGACCGCCAGGCCATGATCGCCCCCTGCGGCTACGCCAATGGCCGTGGTCACGCCTTGCACCTGCACGGGCGTGGTCGTTGAGGTGGCGGTTCCATCCCCCAGCCGGCCCGAGCCATTGTTCCCCCATCCCCACACCGTTCCGTCGGACTTGCGGACGAGGCTGAAATTGGCCCCGGACGACGATTCCACGGCGCCCGCGAGTGTCGCCTTCTGGGAAGGAACATAGGCGTATGCCATCAGATAGCCTCCCCACCACCAGACGGTGCCGTCGGACTTGATGGCCGTGCAGTGGTTCTCGCCCGCCGTCACGCTGACCACATCGGTGAGGGTTCCCGCGCGAACGGGCTCGGAGGCCGGCGCCAAGTCTGAACCCGTCCCGAGCTGGCCGGCGGGGTTCTTCCCCCATCCCCAGACGGTCCCGTCATGGGCCAGGGTCACCGTATGCAGGAGGCCTCCCGAAACGGCGGTGAAGGGCCGGGAGCCGTCGACGGGACCGAAGGTCACTCGGTTAAACCCCCTGCCGTCGCCCAGCTGTCCGGCCTCGTTGCCTCCCCACACCCAGAGACTCCCGTCGGTCTTCACGGCGCCGACGGTGTCGTAGAAAACAGCGAGGGAGGAGACCCTGCCGAGCGTGGCGACCTTGGCGGGGCTGTTTTGAAAAACGGTCGTCCCGCTGGCCAACTGGCCGAGGCCGTTGTTTTTCCACGCCCAGACGGTGCCGTCGGCCTCGATGGCGAAGAAGCACCTGTCTCCCGCGACCACGGCGGCGATGGGCGGCAGACCAGTGACAGGAGAAGCGTCCTTGCCCGTCAACCACATGCCCCATCCCCACACCGTGCCTTCGGAGGTCAGACGCAAGACCCGACATGTAGCCCGCCGCGATGGCCGTCACGCTCGAGGGTCCCACGACCTGAACGGGCGAGTACCGGTTGGTGCCCGTTCCGTCGCCAAGTGCTCCGTAAACGTTGTACCCCCAGGCCCAGACCGTGCCGTCCTGGAGGAGGGCGTAGGTCGCCCACTGCTGGGCCGCAACCGCTCGCGCGGGACCTAGGCCCGGAACGGCGATGGGCGAAGACTCGGGTCGTCGTGCCATTTCCCAGATCTCCGAAACCGTTGCTGCCCCAAGTCCAGACGGTCCCCGAGCCGTCTAGCGCCGCCCCGTGGCTGAAGCCGCCGCCCACCTCCGACGCATCGCCGACCCCGGTGACGTGTACGGGTTCCAGACGGTCTGGGGCGGTCCCGTCTCCCAGCCGGCCGTCCCCGTTCTCGCCCCATGCCCAGAGCCGGTGAGAGGAATCGATGGCGTAGCTGCACATGTTGCCCGCATGGATGGCCTGGATGTCCGTCAGCAGGTGGACGGCGCCTGGAACCGTGCGCGTGACGGTGGTCCCGTCGCCCAACTGGCCCGTGTCGTTGTTTCCCCACGCCCAAACCGTGCCGTCGGCCAGGAGAGCAAGCGTATGCCTCGTCCCCGGCGACACGGCGAGCGCCGGCTGGGGCAAGGTCACGCCCACAGGGTAGGGCGAGTAAATCCGCGCCCCATCCCCCAGTTGGCCCCACTCGCCCCTTCCCACCGTCTGCCCCGGACCCGAGGCCCACGTTCCCCATCCCAGGACTAATCCCAATACCGCCCCAACCGCTCTAACCACGGACGCCCGTCCCTTTGCGTTCATGGGCTTCTCCCCTGCAGGCACGATGCGTGACTTCGCTGAATGTCTGGGGCCAGTATAGGGCGTTCACGAACGGGGCGTAAAGGACGCTGCCAGATGATGAAATCGTGGGAATCGGGATTGGGATGGCGGCAATGCCGCGCAAGGGTGACATCGTTTTCCTAATGTCCACCCGGTGTTCAGTCCGGCGTATTTGTGGGTTCGTGGGCTATTCGACCCGTGGGCTCTTGCTTATCAGCCCTTCGGGCGGCTACTCCTGCTCCATGTAGCCCTCGGTGGCGAAGATCTGGCCGGCGTCGAAGAAGTTCACGACTTGCCGGTACAGGTTGAGGGCCTGGTAAAGGTTCACGGTGGAGTCGAATCCGCCTTGTTCCACCACGTGCTGCCAGAGAACCGCGCGGGCCAGCTGGATGGCTCTGAGCACCTCGGTGAGGCGAACGTGCTCGGCGCGGCGCTTTCGGCCGAGCTCCTGAAAATACTCGGCCATGGCCGGATGGCGGGGCTGGTCCAGATAGGTCCCGATCTCCTCGTAAGCCCGGTGGATGTGTCCCCTGAGCTCGTCCTCGGGAACCCGAAGATAGTCCACCATGCCCTCTTCGTGCCGGACGCGCTCGACCCAGCGCTGGGCCAGCTTGTCGGCGCCACCCTCCACGAGACGGATCACGGTATTGATATCCACGGTACCCTCCTTCCGCCGGATTCACTCATCCGGGGCTACTTCATGCCGGCCTTGACCTGGTTCACGATGTCGCGTTCCTCGGGAAACTCGCCCGTCTTCCTTTTGGAGTGAAGAAGGCGTCCGCCCATGGCCACCTCGAACACACCCCCGGAAGAACGGATGAGCTCCGAGTCAAGACCCGTTTCCCGCTTGATGGCGTCCGCCAGACCGACGGCTCGAGGCTGGTAGTTTCAAACCCCGCAGTATTCGATGGTCACTTTCATGGACGCCTCCGATGTGGTCCTCTGCTGACCGGGACGGGAGTGGGGAGCCGGTAACGGGGAGCAGAGAAAAGCAGGAACGCTCTCCGGCCTTCTTCGATTTCCTCCCTGCTCCCTGCTACCGTCTCCCTTACATCAGGTGCCGTTCCCTGGCTTCCTTCTCGAGCATTTCCCGGAAGTCGGGATGGGCGATACGGATCAGATCCCGGGCCCGCTCTTGGAGGTTCTTGCCCCAGAGGTTCACGGCGCCGAACTCGGTGACGACGTAATGCACGTCGGCCCTTGTGGTCACGACGCCCGAACCCAGCTTGAGCTTGGGCACGATGCGCGTCATGGTTCCCTGCTTGGCCGTCGCAGGCAGGGCGATGATGGGCTTGCCACCCTTGCTCGCCGCCGCGCCCCGGATGAAATCCAGCTGGCCGCCGAAGCCGCTGTAAATGTAGGGACCGATGGAATCGGAGCAGACCTGGCCCGTGAGGTCCACCTCGAGGGCGGAATTGATGGCGATCATGTTGTCGTTCTGGGCGACCATGAAGGGGTCGTTGGTGTGTTCCACGGGGTGCAGCTCGAAGAGCGGGTTGTCGTGCACGAAGTCGTAGAGGTTTCGCGTCCCGAGGACGAAAGTGGACACCACTTTCCCGGGATGAAGGGTCTTGCGCGTGCCCGTGATGATCCCCTGCTCCATGGCCCGCATGAGGCCGTCGGAGATCATCTCCGTGTGGATGCCCAGGTCCCGCTTCCCTTCGAGCAGCGAGAGCACCGCATCGGGGATGCCTCCGATCCCCAGTTGGAGGGTGGCGCCGTCCGGAATCATCTCCGCGATGAGGGCGCCGATCTTCTTTTCCACGTCCGTGGCCGGCTTGCCCGTGAGTTCCAGGAGGGGCAGGCTGCACTCGAAGATGTGAGTGGCGCGGGATACATGGAGGAAGGAGTCGCCCAGGACCCTGGGCATCTTGTCGTTCACCATCACGATGACGGTCTTGGCCATTTCCACCGCGGCCTTCTGGGCCATCACCTCGAGGCCGAGGCTCATGAACCCGTGGTCGTCGGGCGGGGAGCACTGGATCATGGCCACGTCCACGCGAATGGCTCCGCTTCGGATGGCCTTGGGGATCATGTGGAGGTGGATCGGCACGTAGGCGGAGACGCCGTCGTTGACCGATGCCCTGTCGGCGGGCCCCACGAACAGGGAGTTGTGGTGAAACGCCTTTTCCATGCCGGGCTTGGAGAGCGGGTCGTCTCCCATGAGCAGCACGTGGGACAGGGTCACCTCGGTGAGGTCGTCGGCCCTCTTCGCGAGCGCCTCCATGAGCGGGAAGGGGGCCGCCGCGTTGCCCGATAGCCAGACCCATTCGCCCGATTTGATGTGCGATGCCGCCTCGTCGGCCGAGCAGAGCTTGGCTTTGTAATCATCCATCCATGCCATGGGTCAACCCTCCCCCAGGAGCTTGCCCAGGTCCTCCGGGCTCTTGGTGATGTACGGGCTGACGAGATGCCCCTCGAAAGTGTAGCAACCCCTCTGGAGGCGCGGCCAGAAGCGCATGGCGTCGTTGAGCCCCTTGAGCTGCATGCGTTTGAGGAAGGGCAGGAGCGCGTAAGTCATGGCGTGGCTGCTGGTTCTGGCCACATAGGACGGGCAGTTGGGAACGGCGAAGTGGAGCACCCCCTCGCGGACGAAGACGCCGCCCGTGGGCCCCTGAAGGCGCGTCGTCTCCACGCATCCGCCCTGGTCGAAGGAGAAGTCCAGGATGACGCTGCCCGGCCGCATCTTCTGCACCATGTCCACCGTCACCACGATGGGGGCCACCTCGCCGGGCACCAGCACGGCGCCCACGACCACCTCCGCGAAGGCGGTGAACTTCTCCATGTTTTCCTTGGTGCCGTGGGCCGTGACGACCCGACCCCCGAAATGGCGGTCGATGGACTCCAGGCGGTCCTGGGAGATGTCCAAGACATAGACGCTGCATCCCATTCCCAGGAAGCTCCTGGCGGCGTGGTAGCCCAGGGTGCCGGCGCCGAGGATGACCACGTCGGCGGGGGGGATACCCGGGGCCCCGCCCATGAGGATGCCGATGCCCCCCGAGGTGGTTTCCAGGAGCCGCCCGGCGATCTGCGGTGCCATCTTGCCCGCAATTTCCGAGGAGACCTTCAGGATCGGCAGCGTCCCGTCCTTCTCCTGGATGATCTCGTAACCCAGCGCTGTGACCTTCTGTTCTGCGATGAGCGAATGGTAGGCCTCACCCCGAACCGCGAGGTGCCAGAAGGCCATCACACCCGTGCCCGGCTGGAGGATTTCGAGTTCCTTGGCGTTGGGGCGGCCGATCTTCACGACCATCTCGGAGCGGCCCAGGACCTCCTCGTGGGTGTAAACGACCTTGGCCCCGACCTTGCGGTAGGCCTCGTCCAGAAACCCCGCGGGGGCGCCGGCTCCGCTCTCGACGAGCACCTGGGCGCCCTCCTCCACCAGTTCCCTCACCCCGGCGGGCGAGATGGCCACCCGCTTCTCTTCACAGTGAGACTGCGAACCGCATTCTTTAGGGATGCCGAACCACATATCTCCCCCTTTCTCCTTGCGCCTTCTCACCCGATCGGCCGAGTGATTCCTGCTCGCAAATCGGTGTGCCTAAACATATCACTTGTTTGAAATCTAAGGCTAGTGGGCGTCCAGGTCAATTGGTGAGAAGACCCAATTCCGCGCCGCGACAACACAGCATGCGCGGAAGGCCCTGGGCGAGGGAGTTGCACCCCCAATTTGACCCTTTTGCCACGCGACCCGTATAATGCTCCCAGGAGGCAGCCCTTGGTCCCGTCACCCGAGCTGCGACAGCGCCCCGAGAGCCGACCATGACCGATCCCGGTCCGGGCCGCTTCCACGTGCACTTCCGGGTCCCTTCGGACCTGAGGTATACGGACCTTTTTCACACGGTCCTTGCCCAGTTGGCCCGCGAGGTGCCCATCCCCGAGGAGCGCATGGATTGGGTGACCCTGGCGCTGCGCGAGGCGGTGAACAACGCCGTCCTGCACGGAAACAAGAAGGATCCCTCCAAGTTCATCGAGGTAGAGCTGGAGGCGACGAAGGACGAGTTCATCATGCGGGTGTGGGACGAGGGCCCCGGGTTTGACGATTCCAGGCTCGGTGATCCCCGCGACCCCGAAAACCTATTTCGTCCCAACGGCCGGGGAATCTTTCTCATCAGGCAGCTTTTGGACAGATCGAAGTTCATACGCAAAGAGGGGCGATTCGGACTAGAAATGGCCATCGCCCTCGTGGACAAAGACCAGACCATGGATAACCAGGAGGCCGCACATGAATAACCGGATCTACGAAAAGGATGGGGTCACCGTGCTCGAGCTCAAGGGCACCATCACCCTCGGCGGGGGCGATGTGACCATGCGGGACCGCATCAAGGAACTCCTCGGTCAGGACCGGAAGAAGATCGTCATCGACCTGGGCGAGGTCTCCTTCATGGACTCCACCGGACTGGGCGAGCTGGTGGCCGCCTACACCACCGCCCGCCACCAGCAGGCCACGCTAAAGCTGGCCAACCTGACCAAGAAAATCAAGGACCTCCTCTCCATCACCCAGCTGGCGGCGGTGTTTGAAACTTACGAATCCCTGGACGAGGCTATTGCTTCTTTCAAGTAGCCGTCCTACAATCCCCGGGTCTGCTGGAGTCCACTCCATGGGAGAGGCTCCAGCGCGGAGGCTCAAGGAATGATCAAGGCGGATATCGTTTTAGAGGTGGCCCGCGTGGCCAATGTGCCCAAGCAGAAGGCCCAGGAGTCCGTGGACATGGTTTTCAACGCCATTCGCGACGCCCTGGCCGGTGGGCAGAAAGTGGAATTCCGCGGATTCGGCGTGTTCCGCGTGAAGGAGCGAAAGCGCGGCGTCGGCAGGAACCTGAAAACGGGCGAGGCGGTGCAGATCCCGCCGGGTAAGACGATCAAGTTCAAGCCTTCCAGCCGCTTCTTCGAATAGGCTTTCGCTTTCGCAACGGGATGCTCT
Source organism: uncultured Acidobacteriota bacterium (assembly GCA_963772255.1). Lineage (GTDB taxonomy): Bacteria > Acidobacteriota > UBA4820 > UBA4820 > DSQY01 > JAKAJA01. Next base: position 337,199 of record CAVYWK010000020.1, on the reverse strand, counting down.
TGCTTCCAAGAGGAGTGGTTGCGGGTGCGCGCCGTATGGCCTCGCAAGCGGGGAGGGCCCATTCCCTCCCCGCCCCGCGGGCAAAGCCCGCCGGGGACCCCACCCTTCCCTTGGGGCATGATCAGCCTGTCGCGGCAAACTAAGGACCTGTCTTTTTCTTGTCGCATGTGCTGCTTTCAATTGCGGAAACGGGGGCTACCTCATTTTGATCCCCACTAGTGAAACTGAGCCGCCCCAGTGGCGGCACGGTTTTCTCTTGGCGCTCACCTTGCTCACGACACTCCTGGCTGGGGCGTCCCTGGACGCCCGATTCCTGGACCTCGGACCGCATGGAGCTTCTCCTCCAGGCGGCTCATCACCCCTCGGTCCTCTGGGCCGGCGCGCCCTTCGCCCTGCCCCTGCTGTTCATCCTCGCGGTGCACGAGATGGGTCACTTCCTGACGGCCCGGCGATACGGAATCCGGGTCACTTGGCCCTATTTCCTCCCGGGCCCCCCGGTCTTCTCCCTCGGCACCTTCGGGGCCTTCATCCGTCTGAAGGGGGCCATCCCGACTCGCGGTGTCCTTATGGAAGTGGGCGTGGGAGGACCCCTTTGGGGATTCCTCGCAAGCGTCTTGACGGCCGTGGCGGGATTCCTTGCGGCTCGCGCGGGCTACCACGCTCCGGCGGATCTGGGCATGGATGTGCATCTGCCCCTGGCCTATTGGATTCTCCAGATGGTCCTCGTGGGAGATCCCCGCTGGGTCCACACACTCTTCGAAAACCCCATACTCCTAGCGGCCTGGCTCGGATTCTTCGTCCAGGGGCTCAACCTCATTCCGGTGGGTCAGCTCGACGGAGGTCATGTGCTCTACGCCTTCGCCAAGGGCCGGCACCGGTGGGCCAGCACGGGCGTCGCGCTTGCCATGCTCGCCTACGCGGTGATCCAGCCCCAGTGGCTCGTCTGGGCGGCACTGCTCTTCTTCGTCCTGGGACTGAGGCACCCGCCTACCCTCATGGACCATGAGCGTCTGACTCCCCGTCAGGTCGCGCTCGGCGTCTGCGCCGTTGCCATCTTCTTCCTCTGCTTCCTCCCGGCGCCCTTCGCCTCGTTCGATTGAGGTCCGGCGCAGCCCGTTGTATGCTCGCAGGGACGGAGGGCGCATGCGCTTTCTAACGGCCGGAGAATCCCATGGACCGGCGCTGACGGTAATCCTGGAGGGATGTCCCGCGGGCCTCGACCTGACCCCCGCCGACATCGATCGCCAGTTGGCCAGACGGCAGAAGGGCTTCGGCCGCGGCGCCCGGCAGCGCATCGAAGAGGACCGGGTCCAGATCCTCTCGGGCGTTCGTCACGGGCAGACCCTGGGCAGTCCCATCGGCCTCTCCATCCCGAACAAGGACAACAGGGCCTGGTCCAAGACCATGGCGGTGGAGCCCATCGAAGGGCCTGCGGATCGGACCGTGACGCTCCCCCGCCCCGGGCATGCCGACCTCCCCGGCGCTCTCAAGTACGATCGTCACGACGCCCGGGATATCCTGGAAAGGGCAAGCGCGAGAGAGACCGCGGCCCGAGTGGCCGCGGGCGCCGTCGCCAGGCGTCTGCTCGAGGAGGCGGGAATCAGCATCGCGTCCTGCGTCGTCGGCATCGGGCCCGTGGAAGTGGCGGGGCCGGTCACCTACCGGGACTGTCTCGGCCTGGACGAAGACCTGCCCATGCCCGATCCGGAAGCCAGAAGCAGGGCCATTCTGGAGATCGAGGGGGCCGGCGAGCGCGGCGATACCCTGGGCGGCAAGATCCTGGTGGTGGCTTCGGGTGTCCCGCCCGGTCTGGGTTCTCACGTGCAGTGGGACCGCAAGGCAGACGCCAGGCTCGCCCTGCATTTCATGTCCATCCAGTCGGTGAAGGCCGTGGAAGTTGGCGATGGGGTTGCCGTGAGCGCCTCCTTGGGCAAGAACGCCCACGACGCCATCCTCTACTCCCCCGAAGCCGGCTTTCATCATCCGACGAATAGGGCTGGAGGCGTGGAGGGCGGAATGACCAATGGGGAGGAGATCCGCATCACGGCCTATCTCAAACCCCTCGCCACGCTCATGGACCCCCTGGCATCGGCGGACCTGAACACCAAGGCCCCCGGCAAGGCCCAGATCGAGCGCTCCGACGTGTGCGCCGTTCCTGCAGCCGCGGTCATCGGCGAGGCCGCCATGGCCCTGTGTCTCTGCGAAGTTCTCCAGGAGAAGTTCGGCGGCGACGGGCTTGAAGAACTCCTCCGAAACCTGCGGGCGTACCGAGAACAAGTCCGGAGATTCTGACATGGCTCGTCCCCTGGGCACTCCCCTGGAATCCATCCGGTCGGCCTATCGCCGTGAGGTGCTCTGGGCGTCCATCCTCTTCGCCTTCATCTTCCTCACCGTACTCGGCCTCGGCTCCTCGATCATCATCTCGGACCTGAGCAACAAGGAAGTTTTCAAGATGCTCAACGGGTACACCAAGGAGCTCGAGGATTCACTCGCCATGATCCCGACCACACAAACCCTCACCGGTTTCCAGCAGCAGAAGATCGTCTCGACGAGGCTCAACGAGTTCCTCACCGACAAGAAGATCTTCGAATCGGTGGAGCTGTACGACGCCCAGGGGCACCTGGTTCCCTTGGAGGACCGGCTGAAGGCGGGCTACCTCGTGCACGGCGCGGACCCCAAGGGGCTGAAGCCGGGAGAGCGGGAGGTCGAAACCCGCAACCGCATCCCCATTTCGGTCCCCGTGCCCATCGAGCCGGGCAAGATGGGGACGGCCATCCTTTCGGTGAGCGAGGACGTCCTCGCGCGCCAGGCCACCCAGTTCCGCAACGAAATGGTGGTGCGTATCGTCATCCTCATGGGCATCATTTCGCTGCTCCTGGGCCTCGCCTTTGTCTATGTGCTCCGCCTTCTCCGGCTCACCCGACGGATCGAGGCGGAAGCGCAGGACCAGCAGCGCCTGTCCTACCTCGGCCTGCTCAGCTCCGGCATCGCCCACGAGGTCAAGAACCCTCTCAACTCGATCCAGATGAACCTCCAGCTCCTCGAGGAGGAGGCCGCCTCGGGATCCACTCCCGAGAAGCTCCACACCTGGATCGAGCCCATCCAGCGCGAGATCCGCCGCCTGGAGCGGCTTGTGAACGACTTCCTCCTCTACGCCCGCCCCCTGACGGCCAATTCCCAACCCTTCCGCGTCCAGCCCGTCCTGGAATCCATCGCCGGGCTGGTGGCCGAGGAAGCTCGGCAGAGGGGCGTCCGCATCGCCGTCGAGGTGCCCGAAGACCTCCCCGTCCTGACCACCGACGAGAGCCTCCTGCGAACAGCCCTCATGAACCTCGTGTTCAACGCCGTTCAGGCTCTCGACGGAGGCGGGACGGTCACGCTGAGCGCCTCTGCGGAAGGAGTGGGGGTCGGGTTCGAGGTTGCCGATGACGGACCCGGCATCCCTGCCGACCGCCGGGAGCAGATCTTCGAGATCTTCTTCACGACCAAGGCGGGGGGTACGGGCCTCGGCCTGCCCATCGCGCGGCGGATCGTCGAAGCCCTGGGCGGGACGCTCACGCTGGAGGAGGGCGAGGCCGGAGCCCATTTCCGAGCCACGCTCCCCTGGACGACGGCGGTCTGAGCCATGGATGCCGGAGAGGCCGGGCGCCGGGCCAGGGACCTGCGTGAACAGCTCACCCGCCACAGGAAACTCTACTATGACCTCAATGCCCCCGAGATCTCCGACGCCGAGTACGACCGCTTGGAGCGCGAACTGGAGAATCTGGAGCAGCGGTTCCCCGGGACAGCCACCCCCGATTCGCCAACTCGGACGGTGGGCGGGGCCTTGGCCGCCGCCTTTTCCCCCGTCCCGCACGCCGCCCCTCTCCTGAGCCTGGACAACACCTACGATGAAGCCGACCTGGCCGAGTGGCACGCCCGCCTCTGCCGGCTCCTGGGCCGGGAAGCCTTAGATTTCGTCTGCGAGCTCAAGTTGGACGGCCTCTCCGTGGCCCTGACCTACCGCGACGGCCACTTCCTCCAGGGCGCCACGCGGGGCGACGGCCAGACGGGCGAGGACGTGACGGCCAACCTGCGCACGATCCGCGACATTCCTGGAAGACTATCCGGCGCCCCCCCCCACCTCGTGGTTCGCGGAGAAGTCTATCTCCCCGTGAAGGCCTTCGCCGAACTGAACACCCGGCGGGAGGAGGAGGGGCTGGCGGTCTTCGCCAACCCGCGCAATGCCGCAGCGGGGAGCCTGAGACAGATCGACCCGGGGGTGACCGCCCGGAGACCCCTGGCGTGTTTCTGTTACCAGGTGATCCGCGCCGACGGGTACGCCACCGAGGGCCAGCATCAGACGCTCAGCGATATGGCCAGGTGGGGATTTGCCGTGGACGGACGCCACCGGAGCTGCAAGGGCCTGGGAGAGGTCCTGGACTTTTGCCGCGAGTGGACCGCCAAGCGCCACGAGCTCCCCTACGATGCGGACGGCGTGGTGATCAAGCTGGCGTCTTCGGCCCTGCAGGAGGAGGTCGGAGCCACGGCCAAGTCCCCCCGGTGGGCCGTGGCCTTCAAGTTCCCCGCAGAGCAGGTGGAAACGGAGGTGGAGGCCATCGAAGTGCAGGTAGGCAGAACCGGCGCCCTGACGCCCGTGGCCAAGCTCAGGCCCATCCGGCTGGCCGGCGTCACCGTTTCCAGTGCGTCGCTCCACAACGAGGAGGAATTGCGGCGGAAGGACATCCGGGTGGGCGACACGGTTCTGGTGGAACGGGCCGGAGGAGTGATCCCGTACGTGGTGGGTGTGAACCTGGCCAAGCGCCCCGTCATCGCCGTGCCCTTCCCGTTCCCGCGAGCCTGCCCCGTATGCGGCGGGCCCGTGCACAAACCCGAGGGCGAGGCGATCCTGAGGTGCGCCAACCGGTCGTGCAAGGCACAGCTCAAGGAGGGCCTGCGGCACTTCGCATCCCGGGACGCCATGGACATCTCCGGCCTTGGCAGGGTGCTCGTGGATAACCTCGTGGACCTGGGACTCGTCACGAGTCTCTCGGACCTCTACCAGCTCACGCCGGAATCGGTGGCCGCCGTTCCCCGGATGGCGGAGAAGTCCGCGTCCAACCTCCTGGCCCAGATCGACGCCAGCAAGAAACGGCCCCTCGAAAAGGTCCTCTACGCGCTCGGCATCCGGCAGGTCGGCGAGGAAACCGCGAGGGCGCTGGCCGACCGATTCCGAAGCATGGACGCCCTATTTGAAGCCTCGGAGGCGGAGCTTCAAGAGGTTGAAGGCGTGGGGCCCCGGGTCTCGGCGGAGGTCCGCGCGTTCCTCGATGTGCCTGGAAACCGGACCATGGTGGAGCGGCTGCGTAGCGCCGGAGTCACCCTGGCCGCCGAGGAACGACCCGTCGGCGACATGCCCCTCGGGGGTCTGACCTTCGTCCTCACCGGCGCTCTTCAAGGACATGTCCCGGCCGCGGGCCAAGGAGGCTCTCATGGCCATGGGCGCCAAGGTCGCGAGTTCCGTGAGCCGGTCCACCTCCTACGTGGTGGCAGGATCGAGCGCGGGCTCCAAGCTCGACGAGGCCCGCAGGTTGGGGGTGCCGACGCTTGACGAGGCGGCTCTAAAAAAGCTCATTTCGGGTGACCTTTCGCCGCTGGCCTGACCGAAGGGGGGCTGCGCCACCTTGAACTCTTGCGGCGTGCGTTCTGGTGTATAATGAATCAGGTTGTTACGGGGGTCCCATGGCAGAGAAGACCGCGAGGAGAGGGGTATCCATGAACCTCCAGGACATCCAGAAGCTGATCACCATGCTCGAGAAGAGCACGCTCCATGAACTCGAACTCGAAACGGGGGACACCAAGATCCACCTTTCGAAGGGAACGGCGGCGGCCCAATCCTCCCCCCCGCAGTTTCTCATGATGCCTTCGCCAGGCCTGGCGCCTGGCCATCTTGCCATCCACGCTCCCGTTCCGGTACCTGCCCAGGCCGATGGGACCGCAGGGGTTGCGGCACCCGCCGAGTCAGCCGCCGCCCCCCCCGTCAGGTCCGCCACGTCCGTCGAGGTCAAGAGTCCCATGGTGGGCACCTTCTACCGCGCCCCCGCACCGGGTGCCGAGCCCTTCGCCAAAGTGGGCAACAGGGTCAAGAAGGGGCAGACCCTCTGCATCATCGAAGCCATGAAGCTCATGAACGAGATCGAGTGCGAGCTGGACGGAGTCGTCGTCGAGATCCTCACGGAGAACGCCCAGCCCGTGGAGTACGGCGAGGTCCTCATGCACATCGATCCGAACGGCTGATCCCTCATGTTCCGCAAGATCCTCATCGCCAACCGGGGCGAAATCGCCCTGCGGATCATCTGGGCCTGCAAAGAACTGGGCATCAAAACCGTGGCGGTCCACAGCGACGTGGACATCGATTCCCTCCACGTCCGGTTCGCGGACGAGAACATCTGCATCGGCCCCGCGCCAAGCCGGGACTCCTACCTGAAAATCACCAACCTCATCGCCGCCGCGGAGATCAGCAACGCGGACGCCATCCATCCCGGCTACGGGTTCCTCTCCGAATCCACCGAATTCGCCCAGGTGTGCGAGGCCTGCAACATCACCTTCATCGGCCCCAGCCCGCAGACCATCGCCCTCATGGGCAACAAGGCCGAGGCCAAGCGCACCATGAAGGCCGCGGGCGTCCCCGTCCTGCCCGGTTCCGATGGCCCCGTCGCCTCGACGGACGAGGCCAGGGCGCTGGCGGCCGAGGTCGGCTACCCCGTCATCCTCAAGGCCAGCGCCGGAGGTGGCGGAAAGGGCATGCGGGTGGTGCGCAGCGCGGAGGACCTGGAGACGGCGTTCCAGATGGCCGGGGCGGAGGCCATGTCCTCCTTCGGGAACGGCGACCTCTACATGGAAAAATACCTCGAGGAACCCCGCCACATCGAGGTGCAGATCCTCGGGGACAAGTACGGCAACGTGATCCACCTCTTCGAGCGCGAGTGCTCCATCCAGCGCCGGCACCAGAAGCTCATCGAAGAGGCCCCGTCGCCGGCCCTGAGCGCCATGCAGCGCAACGACCTCGGCGAGGCGGCGGTGAAGGGCGCCGAGGCGGTGGGCTACTACACCGTCGGCACCATCGAATTCCTCTACGACCAGGGCAAGTTCTACTTCATGGAGATGAACACCCGCATCCAGGTGGAGCACCCCGTCACGGAGAACATCACCAACATCGACCTGGTGAAGGCCCAGATCATGGCCGCCGCCGGGGAGAGGATGACCTTCAAGCAGAAGGACATGAAGATCGCGGGACACTCCATGGAGTGCCGCGTGAACGCCGAGGACCCCATCCGGTTCACGCCCTCGCCGGGCCGGATCACCACCTTCAGCACGCCCGGTGGTCCGGGCGTCCGGGTGGACACCGCCGCCTATGCGGGGTACTTCGTTTCCCCGCACTACGACTCCCTCATCGCCAAGCTCATCGTCCGGGGCCATACCCGAGCCGACTGCATCATGCGGATGAAGCGGTCCCTGGAGTCTTTCGTGGTGGAGGGGATCAAGACCAACATTCCCATGCACCTGCGCATCATGGACGACGAGGATTTCAAGGCCGGCAACCTCTCCACCAAGTTCATGGAGAGGTATCTGGTGTAGCGAGACGCGATGGGGCGAGACGCGAGACGCTAGAGGCAAAAAGGAAAGACCTCTCTCAAAAGTCCATTCGCCTGATCTCTCCATCGCTCATTCAGCCAAGCACCTTTCCGCAAGGAATCCCGCATGCCCATGCTCCTTCCCCCGATTTACCCGATCACGCCCGACGCCCTGCGCGGTGCGGCGCTCATGGACTGGGTCCAAGAGCTTCTCGATGAGGGGTGCCGTCTGCTCCAGGTCCGGCGCAAGACGGGCCCAGACGGGGAGCGCTTGACGGAGCTGGATGAAATCGTCTCCCGCTGCCGCATGGTCGGTTGCAAGGTGATCGTGGACGACCGCGCGGACCTCGTCTTGCTCTCGGGTGCGGACGGGGTGCACCTGGGTCAGACGGACCTGCCCCCGTCCGAGGCCAGACAGCTCCTGGGACCGCACAAGATCATCGGGCTCTCGACGCACACCTGGGAACAGTTCCAGGAAGCCCTCGATTACCCGGTGGACTACCTCGCCCTCGGTCCGGTCTTCCCCACGGGCAGCAAGATCGACCCCGATGCGGTCGTGCCGGAGTCGGATCAGGGCCGAATTTTGAGGACTTCCCCCCTCCCCGTGGTGGCCATCGGGGGCATCACGCCCGCCAGCGCACGAGAGCTCTGGGAGCGTGGCTTCGCCAGTCTCGCCGTCATCGGTGCCCTGGCCGACGGACCCGGCGAGGGATGGCGTGACTTCATGAGCCGGGTTCCCGCACGCTAACCAAAACCAAGGGAATGCTCCGAGGGGCCGGGCGGTTGAGCTTCTCTCCCGGCGCGGAGCACGATAGAATGCCCGCGGGGAAGGTCGGAGGCACCATGTTCGAAGTGAAGATCACCAGAGACTTTGCCGCAGCGCACCGGGTGGAGGACTACCCCGGCAACTGCGAGCGGTTGCACGGGCACAACTGGAAGGTGGAAGTCATCGCCCGGAGCGCCGAGCTGGACGGGCTGGGAATGGTCATGGATTTTCGGAAGCTCAAAGAGCTCACCGACCGCGTCCTCGAGCGGCTGGATCACGAATACCTGAACGAGGTGGAGCCCTTCACCCGGCTGAACCCCACGGCGGAAAACATCGCCAAGTACATCTACTTCGAGGTTTCCAAAGGCGCATCCGTCCACAGGGTGAATGTCTTCGAGACGGAAACCTCGGTGGCGTCGTACTTCAGGGAGCCCTGACTTGTCCCGACCCGCCTCTTCTCCGGAGCCGCCCACGGGCGCGGGGCGTTACATCACGCGGTCGGAGTCGCCGCCGACACTCCTCGTGAACGAAATCTACGCGTCGCTCCAGGGCGAGGGACCCGAGCAGGGATACCCCACCGTGCTGGTGCGCCTCACGGGATGCAACCTCAGGTGCACCTATTGCGACAGCGCGTTCGCGTTTTTCAAGGGCGAGCGCCGGCTGCTGGCCGAGGTGGTCCAAACGGTGTCCGACTTCGGAATCCGGCGCGTCCTGGTGACCGGTGGAGAACCCCTGGCGCAGCGTGAGACCGCCTCCCTGTGCCGCTCCCTTCTGCGGCGCAAGCACCTCGTCTCCATCGAGACCAACGGCGCCTACGACCTGGCGGGCCTCCCCGAGCGCGTGCTGAAGGTCGTGGATGTGAAGACGCCGGGCAGCGGCGAAGGTGGTTCCTTCCAGACCCACCTTCTGGGGCAGATGGATCGGAAGGACGTGCTCAAATTCGTTTGCGGCGATCGGCAGGACTACCTTTGGGCCAAGGCGTTCCTGGCGGAATATGGCCTTCCCGGACCGCCTTCCGTGACCCTCTCCCCCATATGGGGCCGCCTCGATCCCAAGGACCTTGCGGCCTGGACGCTCGACGATCGGCTCGACGCCCGCGTGCAGGTCCAGCTCCACAAAGTGCTCTGGGGGAACAAGCGGGGGACTTGAGGGGCCGATTAAGAAAGATGTTGAATGGGAAATGGGGAATGTGGAATGTTAAAGACCCCACTACGATGGTGAAGACGGGATGAAATGACCATGGACGCGGATTCTTCACATTCGCCATTCGACATTCGCCCTTCCACATTGCCTTTGGCCGTCGTCCTCTTGAGCGGAGGGATGGACTCTCTGACGGCGGCGGGATTGGCCCGGAGGGACGGCTTCGACCTGGCGCTCATCCACTTCAACTACGGGCAGCGGACGGAGGAGGCAGAGGCGCGGGCCTTCGCGCGCATCGCTGACCATTTCGCGGTGCCCGCTTCCCGCCGCCTCACCGCGCACACGAATTTCTTCACTCTGGCCGGTGGCTCGGCCCTGACGACCTCGGCCGTCGCCGTCCCCGAGGCGGACCTTGCTTCCGAGGCCATACCAATCACCTATGTCCCCTTCCGAAACGCCGTGCTCCTGAGCATGGCCGTGGGCTGGGCCGAGGTGCTCGGCGCTCGCCGTGTCTATTACGGCGCCGTGTCCCAGGATTCCTCGGGTTATCCCGACTGCAGGCCGAGTTTCATCGAGGCCTTCAACCGCCTCGTGACGGAGGGCACCAAGCCCGGAAGCGGCATCGAGATCCGCGCGCCTCTGGTGGACCTGAACAAGGCCGAGATCGTGGCGCTGGCCCTCTCCCTCGGCCTGCCCCTGGAACTCACCTGGTCCTGCTACAGCCGAAACGACCTGGCCTGCGGCACCTGCGACTCCTGCGCCCTGCGCCTGAGGGGGTTCGAGCAGGCCGGCCATAAGGATCCCCTCCGCTACGCGCCGAGAGCCATGGGCGTGCAAGAGCGGCGCGAGCGCGTCCGGCGCCTCGCCGTCTTGCTCAAGGCTCTGACCCAATCCGCCTGATGTTCGGACTCGTCCACGCCCTCACCTTTCTCCTCTCGGCCCTCCTCTGGCTCCTCATCGCCGCGTGGAACACCCGCGCCGCCGCCTTGGGTATGGGCTACGCCGCCGTGGGCGCGCTCAACTTCACGGCTTACGCGGCTTATGTGGCCTCGGCGCTCACGCTGGGGCACCTGGGCGACCGCGTGGGTTACAAGCGGCCCCTCGCCTGGGCCCTCATGGGGCTCGCCATCGTCCTTCTTTCGGGCTTTTTCTGGCACGCGCCCTGGATGCTCTTCCTCTCGGCGTGCGGCATCAACGTGTTCTACGGTTATTTCTACCCCACCGTGGAGGGCCTCTTGTCCCGGATGGAGCGGGCCGAGGGCGTCCACGCTTACAGCACCACGGCGCGCTATTCGCTCTCGTGGAGCAGCGGCAATGTCCTGGGCATGGTCTTCGGCCCCTGGCTGATCCAGAACCAGGGGTGGCTCGTGTTTTCAGGAGGGTCCCTGCTCTGCCTAACGGGCGCCGCGCTTCTCGCTGTCCACAGACGCAGGCACGGTGACCGGGTGCCCGTGGGCGGCCGCCTCGCGTTCCGGCCCGGCCCCGACCTCTCCGTGTCCGCCCATCGCCTGGCGACCCTGCGTCTGGGCGCCCGTGTGGCTCTGCTGGCCGGGAGCACGGCCTTCTTCGGCGCCATGCTCCTCTATCCAAAGATTTTGACCGACGCGGGGATTCCCCTCGCGCAAATAGGCCTCATCGCGGCCTTTGGGAACCTCGCGGTGTTCGTCGCTTTTCTCGTCCTGCTACCGGCGCGATTCTGGATCGGCCGTCCCGGGCTCTGCGCCCTCCTCGGCTCGGGCCTCCTCCTGCTGTTCGGGCTGGCGTTCTTCCTGGCGGAAACGCCCGCCCTTTTCGCCCTCACGGCCGCCCTGGGAGGCCTGGCCTACGCGGTCCCGTACACCTTCGCGCTCTTCTACGGCCTCGCCACGCCCGACGCCGACAACGCGCGCCAGGGAGCCATCCACGAGACCCTCATCGGCGTCTCCCTCGGTCTCGGACCCCTCATGGCAGGAGCCCTGCTCAGTCTGGGCACGAGGCCCCGGCGTATTGGGCGCCATGGTTCTTGCCCTGGGATTCCTGTCGTTGCTGGCGCAGGCGGTGTGGCTGTTCTTCCGCCGATCAGGCTGACCCTGTCGCCGCAAAGAGCCGGACAAACGCTTGCGGCGGGACTTGAGCGGGGCGGAGGCTCGAGCGAGAGTCCGAGGTCGTTCATCGAAATCGGCCCATGCCCCCTCGATCGGGCATCCTCTCTCTGGCGAGGTTGGCGAGCAGGGTCTTCCTAGGCTGTCGGAAGGCGAGGCGGACAAATTCCCAGTAGGCCTGCATGGAGGAGCTCGGCGAGTGAAATATCAGGGCGCTGGCTGAAAGCGCACACGGCGCTCGTCACTTTGGGCTGGGGCCGGAAGGCGCCCGGAGGCACGGCGAAGAGCATCTGTCGCTCCCACCACGGATCGGCCCAAATCGCGTAGGGGCCATAGCCCTCTTCACCCTGTCGGGCGCAGAACTTCCGGGCCACCTCGCGCTGCAGCATGACCAGTGCTCCGCTCAGGACCTCTCTCCGAAAGAGTGCCTGGTGGAGGATCTGAGTACCTGCGTTGTAGGGCAAATTGGCCACCAGGAACCACGGGTGGAGACCCGTGATGCGCCCGAGCGACAGCCAATCGAAGGCCCTCGCATCGCTCGTTGAAACCCGGATACCCGGGAAACGCTCCGCCGTTTGGGCCGCGAGGTCGTCGTCCAGTTCTACGGCCCAGAAGGGTTTGCCCAGGGCCACGAGCCCCGCGGTGAGCGCCCCTCGTCCGGGACCCACCTCCACGATGCCCTGGGCTTGCGCGGCCATAAATCGAGCGGTCTCGAGGATCCGCGCGATGACGGTCTGGGCCACCAGAAAGTTCTGGCCGAGGGATCGCTTGGCATCCACGCTCATGTTGCCAGTCTTAGCAGGTGCCCATGCACCTTGCATGGCCTTCCGGAAACCTTCAATCGCCCGCGGGGTGACTTTTCTGGAGAAACGCGCTACCGTAGTCCAGCCGGTCCGGCAACGGGCCTGTCCGGCGCCTAAACTATCGTCTCCCACCTCAAGAGGACCCCATGCCAGAACCCGCGATCATCGGACGGGACCAGATCGTGTCCCTAGACTACCGGCTCACCGACGAGCACGGCGAACTCATCGACTCGAGCGAAGAAGGCGAGCCTCTGGTCTATCTCCACGGCCACGGCCAGATCATCCCGGGGCTCGAGAATGCCCTGGACGGGAAGCCCGTGGGCCACGCCGGCCGCGTCGTGGTGAATCCGGCGGACGGATACGGCGTATCGGACCCCGAGCTGATATTCATCGAACCCAAGACCTCCTTCGGCTTTGATGTGGAGGTGGGCGCCATGCTTGAAGCTCGCGACCCGGACGGTGAGTCCTACGAGTACCAGGTGGTCGCAGTCACCGAGGAGGGTGTCACCCTCGACGGGAACCACCCGCTGGCGGGCAAGACGCTCACTTTCGAAGTCACGGTGACGGGCGTGCGGCCCGCGAGCGAAGAAGAGCTCGCCCACGGTCACGCGCACGGCGAGGGCGGGCACCATCACTGAGGGGCAATGAGGTGATCGAGTGATCAGGTGATCAGGTGATCAGGTGATCAGGTGATCGGGTGAGTTAGGGGATGCATCCCTGGCAACCTCCTACTCCCTGCTCCCTGCTCCCTGCTCCCTGCTATTTCCGCTTCCACGCGCGGAGGCACAGGATCCCCGAGAAGCGCCCCAGCAGGAGCGCCGAGGCGGCCGCCGTGGCCCCCACCCAGTGGAAACCGCGGATCCCCATCCAAAGTCCGGCGACGATTCCCGCCACCTCCAGGACCGTGGCCCAGGTGATGGGCGGCGTGTCTCTGGCAGCCACGCGCATGGCCCTTTGGAAGGAGATGAACACCGTGAGCGCCGGCATGACGGACAGGAGCCGGATGGGTAGCGAGGCCACGCTTGCCAGGTCCGGCGAAAGCCCCGAAACGACCTCGAGCCAGAGGTTCAGTGCGGGCGTGAAGGCCACCAGTGTCAGTCCGCCGGCACCGCAAACGGCCAGCGCCAGAGCGAATTGACGGAGCGCAGGGTATCCTTCCCGACCTCGGCCGACCAGCGCGATCCCGACCTCCTGAAACGCCAGGCCCACGCTCCCGAATAAAAACACCAGCGAGTTGACCACGGGCAGCACGGCCAGAGACTCGATGGCCAGGCGGCTCTGGCCCACGAAGAACGTCACCACGGGGTTCACGCCGAGGTTCAGGACGGACGTCAACGCCAGCGGGTAGTAAAATTTCCAGATGAACCCGTAGGTCATGGCTTCAGAGTTTTCCTCCCGTGCGGCCGAACCACACTTCGGTTCGGTGCCCTTGAGCCGCCGCACGGCGCCGAACGACATGATCCGGCTCGCGACGGCCTCCATGACCACACCCGCAGAGAGTGCCGCTGCGCCCACCAACGCGCCGTCCGCGCCCCCCCACAGCGCCCCCGCGAGGGCCGCCGAAGCCATGGACGCGAGACGCACCACCGTGCCATACGCCACCAGGCGGGTGAGACCGGAACGGATCAAAATGCCCTGGTAAAACCGCCGGTAGCCGATGGCCGCAGGCCAGGGCAGCAACAGGATAACGGCCCGGTGCGTGAGGCGCGCCACCTCCGGAGGCAGCCCGATGAGCCCCTCCGCCAGCGCCCCGAAGAGAGGCGTGAACACGATGAGCTGCCATGGCCAGGGTAATGCCGCCGTTGAGCGCGTAGGTGAACACGCGCAATTTGTGAAGGGAGAGGCGGTCGTGGACCAGGGCCGTGGAGGCGCTCATGATGAGGATGATGGGCGATTCCAGGAGCATGGCGAAAGCGAAGGCCACGCCGTAGGCCGCCAGGTTGAATTTGGGCTCGGGAAGCCGCGCGATGACCGCCGCGATGAAAGGGCCCTCGAGTGACATCATGAGCCAGGTCACCGCCAGGGGCCACCAGAATCCGAAAATGCGCTTTTGACTGAGCCCGTACGACTTCCGCCATCCCCTCCCCCGGTGTTTTTCGCAGTTCCGAGACGGTACCCCTGCAACGCGCAAAGGGGCGGGCCTTTCAGCCCGCCCCAGACGCGTCAGCCTTGACTCCCTGACGCCTTATACTTCGCCCTTCTTGAGGGACTTTTGGTAGGCTTCCTTGCCTTCCTGGTACGCTTCCTTGAGGGCTTCCTTGTGGGTCCCGGCGTATTCCTTGGCGTTCTCCAGCCCGTCCAGGGCCTTTTCCTTGGCCTTCCTCAGGCCATCGGCCAACTTCTTGCGCGTCTCCTCGCCAGATGCCGGTGCGAGAAGCAGGGCCGCGACGCTCCCGGCTACCGCGCCGAGGAGAAAAGCCACCATGACATTAGAGGTTTCCTTTTTCATCTTCCGTCTCCTCAGATGAACAATCGTCCGCGTTTGGATCTTCCTCGTCGTCAGACTTGAGGGCCTTCACCGCCTCCAGGCCCGCCTTGAAGCTCGTCACCAGCATGGATGCCGTGTTGAGGGCGCCCATGAGCCCGTGCAACCTCGATAACCCCTCTTCGGCCACATCGCGGATCTGGCCGGTCACCTCCACCACATCGGTCATGGCCGCATTGCCCTGATCGGCCAGCCCCTTCACCGACCGCATGGCCTCCTCGGAGGTGACGCACAGGTTCTTGAAGCTGGGAAGGATCTCGTTGAACCTCGCCATGGTCTTGCGCCAATCATCCGCCATCTGATTCATGCGCCGCATGAGGGTGATGGCATAGATCGCCGCGGCACAGGCGAACGCGGTCAGGAGCATGAGGAGGAAATCCGTAAGGCGAATCGTCAGCATCTCATCTCCTGGACCGTGCGCCACCCGAACCCGCCTGCCATCCCCCATGAAAGGCCCCGGCGTGTCCCCTCGTTGCGCGATTGTCAATATAGGGCAGGAGCCTGCGGTCGTCAAGGCGAGGTCCGTCCAGGCTGAGGACGGAACTTTCGTCACACATGTTGAAGATCACCTGGTATAAACTGAGAGGTAGAAGACGTTTCAACCCCAAGGAGGAAGTCATGAAAGCCTATGAAATCCAAGGATCGTTCGGTCTCGAGAACCTGAAAGAGGTCCAGCGCCCCGTGCCAGATCCCGGCCCGGGCCAGCTCCTCGTCCGGCTGGGCGCGGCCTCGCTCAACTTCCGCGACCTCATGACCATCAAGGGCCAATACAACCCCAAACAGCCGCTCCCGCTCATTCCCTGTTCCGACGGAGCCGGGACCGTGGCGGCGCTGGGTAAGGGCGTCCTGGGCTTCCAGGAGGGCCAGCGCGTCACGGGGTGCTTCTCCCAAAAGTGGATCGCCGGGACGCCCACGCCCGAGGCCAGGGCCTCCACTCTGGGCGGGCCCTTGGACGGCACGCTGGCCGAGTACGTCCTTCTGCAGGAGGGGGGCGCGCTGCCCACCCCCGATCACCTCAGCGACGAAGAGGCGGCCACGCTCCCCTGCGCCGCCGTGACGGCCTGGAACGCCCTCGTGACCATGGGCCGCCTCAAGGCGGGCGACACCGTGCTCGTCCAGGGGACGGGTGGCGTCTCCATCTTCGCGCTCCAGTTCGCCAAGCTCTGCGGCGCGAAGGTGGTGGTCACCTCGTCCAGCGACGAAAAACTCCAGCGCGCCAAAGCCCTGGGCGCGGACGCCACGATCAACTACCGGTCGGAGCCGGACTGGTCCAAGGCCGTCAAACAGGTCACCGGCGGCCGGGGCGCAGACCATATCGTGGAAGTGGGCGGGGCCGGCACCCTCGCGGGCTCGCTGGGCTGCGTGGCTCTGGGCGGGACCATCTCGGTCATCGGCGTCCTTTCCGGGGTTGCCGCGCAAGTGGATGTCCGCTCCGTCCTCATGAAGGGAACCCGGATCCAGGGCGTCTTCGTGGGGCCCAGGGAGTGCTTTGAAGTCATGCTTCGGGCCATCGACCAGCACCATCTCAAGCCCGCCGTGGGAAGCGTGTTCGCCTTCGGGGAGGCCCCTGCGGCCCTGCGCCACATGGAGGCGGGCGCCCACTTCGGCAAGGTGGTGATCCGGATGTGAGCCTCCCCTCGAAGGCGCCGAGGCCCGCCCCGGCATAACGGATGGAGTGGCGCTGTTTAGCCGATTAGTCGGATTTTTCGTTTCGGGTTGACTTTCGCAAGGAGAGAGTCACATGACGATCAAAAGTTTTGCGAGCGCGGTGTTGTGCGTCCTGGCCTTGAGCGTGACGGCGCAGGCGCAGGAGAAGGGCGCGGCGGGCGCCAAGAAGGAGCCCGTCATGGACGAAAAGCAGAAGGCGGCCATGGAGGCATGGCAGAAGGCCTCCACGCCTGGCCCACAGCACCAGAAGCTCGCCGACATGGCGGGAACGTGGGATGTGACCATCAAGTCCTTCGAGGGAGGCGGGGAACCCCAGGTTTCCAAAGGCAAAGCCATGCGCAAGATGATCTTTGGCGGCCGCTATCTCCAGGAGGATTACAAGGGAACCTACATGGGCCAACCCTTCGATGGAATGGGGCTCACGGGGTTTGACAACGTCCTCAAGCAATTTACGACGGTCTGGATCGATTCCATGAGCACGGGTGTCGGGGTCGGAACCGGCGAGATGGATTCCACGGGAAAGGTCCTCAAGACATCCGTGACCTATTCCGATCCCATGACGGGCAAGGCCACCACCATGCGACAGGTCTTGAAGATGGAATCCAAAGACTTGGAGACCTTCGAGATGTACGGCCCCGGCCCCGACGGCAAAGAGGTCAAGATGATGGAGATGACCTACAAACGGTTGAAGTAGGCGTCAGGTCCTGGGCAAGAGGGTCTGCCGGCGGGCCGGTCTTGGCAGTTTCCAGGGTTTCGCGTCTCGCGTCTCGCGTCTCGCTTGAGGCGCCTGGCCAGTCGCCAGGCACCTTTCCTTTCTGCTACGCTTCGATCCATGGACGCGAAGGCACGCTGGCCCAGGGTCATCGTTCACGCAGACATGGACGCCTTTTTCGCAGCGGTGGAGCAACTCGACCATCCAGAGTTTCGAGGAAAACCCGTGCTCGTCGGTGGGATGGTGCCGCGTGGAGTCGTGTCCACCGCGAGCTACGAAGCCAGGCCCTTCGGCTGCCACAGCGCCATGCCCATGGCCGAGGCCAGGCGCCGCTGTCCTCAAGCCGTCGTGCTTCCTCCGCGCTTTGAACGCTACGAGGAGGTTTCGGCTCGCCTCATGGCCGTCTTCGCGAACTATTCCCCACTGGTGGAACCTCTCAGCCTCGACGAGGCGTTCCTGGACCTGACCGGCGCCGAAGGCCTCTTCGGAGCGCCGGGCGAGATGGGACAACGTCTTCGTGCCGACGTCCTCCTCGCTACCGGGGGGTTGACGGTGTCGGTGGGCGTGGCGGCCACCAAGTTCGTGGCCAAGGTGGCGAGCGACCACGACAAGCCGGACGGCCTTACGGTCGTCCCGCCCGGCTCAGAAACCGCGTTCCTCTGGCCCATGCCCGTATCGAGGCTGTGGGGCGTCGGCCCCAAGACCCGAGAGGTGCTCGAACAGGCAGGCTTTCACACTATCGGCGACGTGGCCAAGGCCGACGAGCGCGACTTGGTGGCGCGCTTGGGTGCGTTGGGCGCCCACCTCTTCGCCCTGTCCTGGGCGCGTGACGACCGAGAGGTCATCCCCGATCGTGACGCCAAGAGCGTGGGCGCCGAGACGACGCTGGACCAGGACGTGACGGGGGCTTCGGCCATCCTGTCACACCTGAGGCGCTCGGCAGCCCGCGTCGCCCGGCACCTCAGGTCTGAACACCTACTCGCCGGCGGGATTCGGGTCAAGCTCAAGACCCGCAACTTCCAGATCTGGACCCGCCAGGCGCCCCTCAACTACGCCACCGATTCCGAGCGGGACCTCCTCGCGGCCGGCGAGGCCCTCCTGCGCCACTTCAATCTCTCGGTCCCCATGCGGCTGGTCGGCCTCGCCGCCTACGATCTCCGTCCCGCAGGCTCCCAGCCCATCCAGATGGGCCTATTCGAGGCAGGGGAGCGGGACCGCCGGCGCCGCCTCGACCAAACGCTGGACGCCCTCAAGGACCGATTCGGGAAGGAGACCATCCGATGGGGAGGCGACGAATGACCACGCCTCTCCCAGCGTATGCCTCCGAGGCTTTGCTGCCAGGGACCGTAACGGCCTGTCAGAGCCCCCGCTCGTACTGGGGGATCATCTCCTCTTCCTGGAGGGCTCCTTCTCGCCACTCCCGGACTGCCGGATGGGCCTGGATCGCCTCCGTGTAGGCCTGCTCCACCGGACCCAGGGCAACGCCGTAGGTGATGAAGCGGAGTGCGACCGGGGCGAACATGATGTCCGCGATGGTGAACGCCCCGAAAAGCCATGGACCGCCGGCTCCGTGTTCTCTCCGGCAGTCTCGCCAGATGGCCTTCGCGCGCGCCACGTCCTCCTGGGCTCCCTCGCTGAAGGTCAGCCCAGGAATGATGGTGCGGCAGTTGAAGGGCATCTCCTCCCGAATGTGCAAGAAGCCGGAGTGCATCTCCGCGCTCACCGACCGGGCCGAAGCCCGGGCTCCCAGCGCCTCGGGCCATCCCACCGCGCCGGGGCAGATTTCCCGCACGTATTCGCAGATGGCCAGGGAGTCCCAGACTACCGAGTCCCCGTCCCGCAGGACGGGTACCCGCCCTGACGGCGAGAGTCCGCCGATGTGTTGCTCCCACTGGTCCGTGTAGAGGGGAAGCCTGATCTCCCTGAAGGGTCGTCCGCAGAGCCTCACGGCAAGCCAGCCACGCAGGGACCAAGACGAGTAGGCCTTGTTCCCGATGACGATTTCGAGCTCGGACATGGGACGCCTCCGCTCTTATGACTTTAGCATTCCTGGCGGATGTCCGACAGCCCCGACGCAATGAACTGGGGTGCCCAAGATCTCGTCCCGGGGGCGGGCACAGGCCCCTCGAGAACCATGGGGGCGCAGCGCGCGTATAACAACTCAAGGGGGCTTCCCATGAGCGAGACACGAGAACCCGACCCGTCCCAAAGTGCCCTGCCTCGACCGACAACCGGGCCGCCTGGGGCCGAACCCGCGCCGGGACCTCCCGCCTCCCCGCCCCAGCCGGCGCCAGCTGGGCCCGGCGAGACGGACCCTTCCGTCCCTCGCAACTGGGCCGCCGCGTGCCACCTGGCGGCGCTGTGTCGGGTACGCCAGCGTGCCGTTGGGCTTTTTCCTGGGCCCCCTCATCGTTTGGGCCGTGCGCCGGGACCGGTACTCCCTGGTGGACGACCAGGGTAAAGGAAGCCGTGAACTTCCAGCTCTCCGTGCTCCTCTACACCCTGGCCTGCATCCCCCTGATCTGCGTATGCGTCGGGATCGTGCTCCTGGTCCTTCTCGCCGTCCTGCAGTTCGTCCTGATCATCGTGGCCGCCGTGCGGGCCTCCTCCGGCGAGCGGTACCGCTACCCCTTCACGATCCGCTTCCTGAAATAAATGCGAAGGGGCCCGGGGGGCAACAGTTCCCCAGCGGTCGCCGGATGTCCGCGCCCTCGATGATCTGCAGGTCCCGGCAAGGTTCACCGGGACCGTCCTCATCCCCTCGTCCCCCGTCATCACGATCAACGATGCCCCGGCTCCCCCTGCCGGACCCAACCCATCGGTGGCCCGCGGCGAGAGGGTCGCGCTCACCCTGATGCACCGTTTGGTGACACAGGTGTATCCCGCCGTATCCACACGAGATTTTCCGTCCTCGGTACTTGCTGCCGCAACATGCTCATTTCTATGGGAATTCCATGATCCTTCTCGCTGCAGTTCAGGGCTGGCATTCGGGCACGATAGTTGCTTATACTGGGGCCAGAAGCCAGAGTCCAGGGAAGGCATGGGAGAAGTTATCCTCCTGGATTTCCGCGTTTCACGAACTGGGGAGAGTCTCTTGGATTTGCGCATCTTGCAGGACTACGGCAGGGTCATTCTCGAGAGTTCGCCCGAAGCAATCACGGTCCTGAATCGTGACGGGATCGTCATTTTCGCAGGCCCTGCCACAAAGAGTGTGCTGGGACACGACCCAGAGCAGCTCGCCGGCCAGTCCCTGCCCGCCTTCGTGGCTCCCGAGTATCAGGAGGTTCTGGCCGATTCGCTCGGGCGGGTCCGCGAGACGGGCATGGCAGGCGAGATTTCCTACCGGTTTTTGCGCGGTGACGGGCGCTGGATCATGGTGGAATCGGCCGTCGCATCGGTGCGCAGTGACGGAGGAGGTCACCTGTTCGTTCTCCACTCCCACGACATCACCGTGAGAGACAAGATCGCCCAGTCCCTCAAGCTCTTCTCCAGCGTCGTGGACCAAATCGATGAGGCGGTGGTCCTGACGGATCGCGAGGGCATTATCCAATACGTCAACATGGCCTTCGAGCGGAGCACGGGCTTTACCGCAGACGAAGCGGTGGGCCGCACCCCCCGCATCCTGAAATCGGGAAGGGTGGAGGGAAGCGTCTACGAGAACATGTGGCAGACCATCCTCTCCGGGCGCTCCTACCACGGCGTCCTCGTCAACCGGAAGAAGGACGGCACCTTCTACCACGAGGACAAGACCATCACGCCCGTCTTTGACTCCTCGGGAACGGTGACCCACTTCGTCGCCATAGGAACCGATGTGACGCGGCAGAAGATGATCGAGGAGAAGCTCTTTCACGGCGCGGAGCGATTCGCCCTCTCCCTGCGGGGAGCCAACGACGGGCTATGGGATTGGGACTTCAGAACGGGGCGGATCCACTTTTCCAGCCGCTGGAAGTCCATGCTCGGATATGAGCCCCACGAAGTCGAGGATGGGCCGGAGGACTGGTTCAACCTCGTTCATCACGAGGATCTGGCCGAGCTGAAGACCCAGATCAAATCGCACATCTCCGGCATGACGCCCCACCTGGAGCACGAACATCGGATCCGCCAGAAGGACGGCAGCTACGCCTGGGTCCTGACCCGCGGGCAGGCCGTCCGCGACGACACGGGCAAGGCCTTCCGCATCGCCGGATCGCAGACCGACATCACCCTGCGCAAGAGGGCCGAGGCCCAGCTCGCCCACGACGCCCTGCACGACGCCCTCACGGGTCTTCCCAACCGTACGCTCTTCATGGATCGGCTCTGCCAGGCGTGCCACCGCGCCAAGAGAAGTGCAGACAAGCGCTGCGCCCTCCTGTTCATGGACCTGGACCGGTTCAAGGTCATCAACGACAGCCTCGGGCACCTGGCCGGAGACCAGCTTCTGCGGCAAGTCTCGGGACGGGTCCAGAGCTGTGTGCGCACCTCGGACACGGTGGCGCGCATGGGAGGCGACGAATTCGCCGTCCTTCTTGAGGAGATCCAAGCCGACCTTGAGGCCACCGCCTTCGCCCAGCGCATTCTCGAACAGATGGCCACGCCCTTCCGGATCGAGGGGCACGATGTCTACACTTCGGGAAGCATCGGCATCGCTGTCTTTGACGCCCTGACGAGCACACCCGACGACATGCTCAGAAACGCAGACGCGGCCATGTACTACGCCAAAGACCAGGGCCGGTCCCGGTCCGCCCTCTTCGATGTGGCCATGCATTCGCGCGCGCTGGAGACCCTCGAGCTGGAAACGGACCTTCGGAAGGCCATCGAGGACAACGCGCTGGTCGTGCACTACCAGCCCGTGGTCGCCCTGAGCACGGGCCACATCGCGGGATTCGAAGCCCTCGTGCGCTGGCCCCACGCCAAGCGCGGGCTCGTCCTCCCTGAGGGGTTTATCCACATCGCCGAAGAAAACGGCCTCATCTTCTCACTCGGGCTCTTCGTCCTCCGCGAGGCCTGCCGGCACCTCAAACTGCTCCAGTCCAAGTTCTACGCCAAGCCCCCGCTGTTCATGAGCGTAAACCTCTCGGGGCTCCAGTTCCTGCGCCCCGAGTTCCTGGGCCACGTGGAGCTCCTCCTCCGAGAGTTCGCGCTGGATCCCCAGACTCTGATTCTGGAGGTCACCGAGGCGGGCATGCTCTCCCACTCGGAGCAGGCCCAGGCGATGATGGCCCAGCTGAAGACGCGCCACGTGAAGCTCGCCCTGGACAACTTCGGCACGGGCTACTCGTCCATGGCCAACCTGCGGCGCTACCCCATCGATACGCTCAAGGTGGACCGGTCTTTCGTAGGGTCCATGCTGTCCGATGAGTACAGCAGGGAGCTGGTGCGCAGCACCATCTCCATGGCCCAGAATATGAAGATGGAAGTGGTGGCCGAGGGCGTTGAGACCCTCGAGCACCTCAACGCGCTGAAAGCCATGAACTGCCCGTTCGGGCAGGGGTTCTACTTCTCCAAGGCCTTGGAAGCGTCCTCCACCGAAGCCTTGCTCGCCAAGGGATGGCTCTGGTAGACGGATCGTCTGCCAACCCGGCGATCGGGCGTTCGGGTCATCTATTGAGCCGGAGTCAAGCGCCGCGAGGCTGAGGTATTCAGAATCCCCCACTCCCGGGTCCCCCAATGCAACCCCCTGCCTCCTGCTCTATGACCCTTCCTGACGTACAATGAGGTTTATGGAACTTGCCGAACGAAGGGGGGCTTGTAAGATGCGCGGAATCCTTGCAATGGCCATGATGGGGGTGGCGGCGATGGCGGTCTGGGGCGTTGACGCCCCGGCGGCAACCCCGGGCGCGAGCGCCGTGGGCGCGAAAACGGAGCGCGCAGACATCCCAGATGGTTACAAGTGGAACCTGACGGACCTCTTCTCTTCCAGGGACGCATGGAAGGCCCACAAGACCGAGGTGGCCGCGAGCCTCACCGAGTTGGCCCAGTTTAACGGCAAGTTGGGCGACTCGGCCTCCGTCTTCCACAAGGCGCTGAGCACCCAGATGTCCATCCGCAAGGAGGTGGTGCGCCTCTTCGTCTACGCCATGCAGATGAGGGATGAGGACACGCGTGTCCCAGAAAACGCGGCCCTCTTCCAGGAGGCCGAGCAGCTCATGACTGCCTACAACGCAGCGTCATCCTTCCTCCAGCCCGAGATCCTGAAGCTGGACCCGGCCAAGATCCAGGCATGGTTCAAGGAGGAGCCCGGGCTCGAGCCCTACCGGCCCTATCTCGCCAACATCCTCCGCCTGAAAGCCCACACGCGCAGCCCCGAGGTGGAGAAGCTCCTGGCACAGACGGGAAACATGCGGGCCACGCCCGACAACGTCTACGGCACCTTCACGGCGGCCGATTTCCCCTACCCCGAGATGGCGCTGGCCAGCGGGGAGAAGATCACCCTGACGCCCTCCGGCTTCGCCAAGGTGCGGGCCTCCCTCGTAAGGGAGGACCGCTACGCCGCGTTCAGCAAGTTCTTCGCCGCCTTCGCCTCCTTCCAGGGCACCATCGGAAGCATGATGTACGGCCAGATCGCGCAGCACATGTTCGTCAAGAACGCCCGGGGCTACGCCTCCTGCCTCGAAGCGGCCCTGGATCAAAACGCCGTCCCCGTGGCCGTCTACGAGGCACTCCTCAGGAGCACCCACGAGAACCTTCCCACCCTCCACCGCTATCTGAAGCTGCGACAAAGGATGATGGGGCTGGACCGGCTGCGCTACGAGGACCTCTACGCGCCCACGGTGAAGAGCGTGGAGATGAGTTACACGCCCGAGGAGGCCATGAACCTCACCCTCAGAGCATTCGCGCCCCTCGGGAAGGACTATGTGGACACCCTCCAGCGGGGGTATGGCAGTCGGTGGGTGGACTGGTACCCGACGCCGGGCAAGCGCAGCGGCGCCTACAGCGAGGGCGCGGCCTACGACGTCCATCCCTACCAGCTCCTGAACTTCAACGGCCGGTACGCGGACGTGTCCACGCTCGCCCACGAGTCCGGCCACTCCATGCACTACTACCTGAGCAACCACCACCAACCCTACGTCACCTCCGAGCACGCGATCTTCGTCGCCGAGGTGGCCTCCACGCTCAACGAGTCGCTCCTCTTCCGGCACATGATGGCAACCGCCAAGGACGACGACACGCGTCTCTTCCTCCTCAGCGCCCGTCTGGACAGCTTCCGGCAGACCCTGTTCCGGCAGACCCTCTTCGCGGAGTTCGAGTTGAAGGCCCACCAGATGGCCGAGCGAGGCGAGCCCGTCACGGGCGATGCCCTCACGAAGCTCTACCTGGACCTGCTGCGCGACTATTACGGCAGCGCCGCAGGCGTCTGCGCCATCGATGACTATTGCGGAGCCGAGTGGATGTATATCCACCACTTCCTGGCCTACGACTTCTACGTCTTCCAGTACGCCACCAGCCTCACGGCGAGCACGGCCATCAGCAAGGCCATCCTCGATGAGGAAGCCCGCACGCCCGCCGTCACCAAAACCCGCGATGCCTATCTCGGCCTGCTCGCCTCGGGCTCCTCCAAGTACCCCATCGACCTTCTGAAAGGCGTGGGCGTGGACATGACCACCGGCGCACCCTTCACCGCCGCCATGGAGGAGATGAATGCCATCATGGACCAGATGGAGGCCATTCTCGGGAAAAGGAAGTGATCGGGTGATAGGGCGACCGGGAGAGCGGGTGCTTTGAGATTCTTGACCCCTGATTGCCATTCTCTGGATCACCGCTTCACCTTCCAGGCCGCTGTCCTGCAAGCACGAACGAGAAAGCGCGCGGCCCGAAAAGACCCCAGCATAGGGGGTGACCGATGAACCGGTGGTTTCTCGCGGCTGCCGTCCTGACGGTGCTCATCGGTTGTGCCCACTCCTGGCTGGGCGAGCGCTATCTCATCGGCAGGCTTCTCAAACGGCAGGATCTTCCGCGCCTCCTGGGCGGGGACGACTTCACCAGGCGGACCTTGCGTTTCGCCTGGCACCTGACCACCCTCGCCTGGCTCGGGATGGCGGGGCTCATGGCTGTCCTGGCCCGCCTGCCCGCGGACCGAGTGCCCCAGCACGCGGTTCTCGTTCTCTCGGCCACCTTCGCCGCGAGCGCCCTCCTTGCCCTCGTGGGCAGCCGGGGGCGCCACCTTTCCTGGGTCGTCTTCTCTGCCATCGCCCTTACGCTCGTGCTGGGTCTATCTCGATGAAATCGCGTGGCGACCCCACCCTCCGAACCCCCTTGTATTGACTGCCCTAAGCGCTTTGCAGCGGCCCGGGCAAGGCGGTTCACCAGGAACGATGCGAGCAACCCCAGACCCACGACGGGCCATGGTGAAGTACCGCCGTGACCCGAGCGGGCCCATTGCCGGTTACATGTCGTCGTTGTTTTTTACAGGTGGCTCTTGCACCGGCAGCGGCTGAAACTGTGCCCTGATATCACCTTTCATCAGGATAATGATTGTGAAAGTGCCCAGGATGGTCCCAAAGGGCATGAACATGCATGCCAAGCCTGCCATGGTCAAGCAAAAGAAGTATCGTCGCCTGCTCAGGAGCATGCGGCCGGCCATGGCCATCGAGGCAGCAAAGAGCAGGCCGCACAGTATCCAGCATGAGGCGAGGATGACAAATATCCAGCCCACGAGCGCGAAGGGAAAGGGATCTCGGGGGGTTGTGAAGGCGCCAGAAACCAGCCCGATGCCCACGATGAGGTGAACTGTCGGAAACAGGGCCACCATGGTCGCCATTCCCGCGAGGACAAAGTGAAAAACGGCGAGCACTCGCAGAACGTCGTCATTCTGGCTCATGGCTCTTTCCCTTCCATGCATCTACCCTTTCGCATTCCGCCCTTCACTCCGCCTCCATGGGCCGGCCTTGGGTAAAGTAGGCGACGATCCGGTCGGCCTCCTCCTCCTTGCCGGTGGGAACGGGGACGCGGACCTCGGCGCCCTGGCGGCCGTGGCGTGCGGGGTAGGAGTAGACGAACTCCAGGAGCGGGGATTCCTCCCGTATGAGACGCACGGCGTCCAGGCTTGCGCCGAACATGTTCCAGTTGTGGAGGGCCCTGTTGAGGTAGACGCCCGTGCGGGCGATGAACACCTCTCCCGTGCGAGTCTTGTTGGCCCTGTAGGAGAGCAGGATGCTCAAGAAGGCCACGCCGCCCATGAGAACGACGAGGCCGAGCATGGCCAGGAATACGATAAGCCCCGGCCTGCCGCCGAAAATGAGGAACAGGACGCCGAAGAAGAGGGCGAACCCGGAAATGATGAAGAACAGGATGATCTTCCCCGCCTTGTCCCGACCGTGCTCGGCCTCGGCGTACCGGACCCACTCCTCGGCACTGTAGGTCCACCGCGCGATGAGTTCCTCTCCGCTGAGAATCTTGCCCAGAGTGTAGGCGCGGTACAGGTACATCAGCGTGCCCACTCCGCACAGAATGGTCAGAAACCCGAACCCGCAAGACAGGGCGAACCCGCCGTTCATCCCGTCCATGACGAAGAAGGGCACGAGGGCGCCAAGGGTCGTCAGAGCGCCCACGGCGGCCCAGATCAGCGCGGCTCTCATCTGCGGGTTGTCGAACCAGTTCATCGGATCCTCATCTCACGGGGCGGCCAGCGAAGGGTCGGGAAGGCGCCCTCCGGGCGCGTTCACGAAGCGAACACCCGTGGGCTGGTCCATATCTTCAAAGGTCGCGAAGTCCACGATCACATCCGCGTCGCCTCGCTGGAACGAGCACAGAACGTGAATGTGCCAGAGGGTCCCGTCCAGATCGGCGGCCTGGACGCTGCGGTCCTGATAGTCTCCCAGGCTCGCCAGGAGGCTATCCCAGTGTCGCTGGAGGATGGGCGGCGTGAAGTCAGCGGCGGCGCAGTCGGTCATGGCATCTGAGGCCAAGTCGTATCTGCCGTCCACCATTTTGCCTACGAAATCGTCCGCCTCGGACACGGGCGCCCCGGGATAGGACTGGTCAAACGACACCGGTAGCCGCTGGGCCCAGGCGGCGGAGCAGAAGGTGAGCAGTAGAAATGCTAAAGCACCTTTCATGGTCCCCCCCATTTACTGATGCGAGACGCGAGACGCGAGAAGCAAAAGGGTGATCGAGTGATCGGGCGATCAGGTGGTCGGGAATCCCGCAGGAAGAGGCCAGCACCGATCGGGTGGGGTCTTCCTAGTCCCCTAGTCCCCTAGTCCCCTAGTCACGTGGGTTCCCTGTCCCCTGGTCACGTGTTTCCCTACCGCCGCTCGTTCTTCGCCAGCTTCGAGTAGGTCACCCAGAGCACTTTTCCCTGATCGGTGGTCGAGCTGAAACCCAGCGCCGCGTCCACCCGGGCGCGATCGAAGGTGCACACGACGTGAATCGTCCACCGGTCGCCCGACAGGTCGGCACCGGAGACCTCCAGCGCCTGAAAGCGCCCGTATTTCTCCAGAAGCGCCGTCCAACCCGCTTCGAGCGCCTCCGCGCCGCAGGACGCCTGGCGATCCGCGGCCACCATCTCCTCCGCCCGGCCGAAGCTTCCCGACGCCAGCAGATAGACGAAGTCCTTCGCCTCGGTGTAAGGCGCGGCGGCCATGGCGGCCCCGAACCGCGACTGCGCAGCGGGGCCGAGCGCCGCGAGGAGGAACCCAACGACAACCAGCAGTTTTCTCACGACTTCGCCTCCTCCCGGATTCCCACGAAAGAAGCATAGCCCCGCCGTGCCTCAGGGGCAACGATCGGGATTGGAATTGGGATACAATACATGTCCGCCGTCCGGGGCCGTAGCCCGGAGGCTTGGAGGAACCGGTGCACGGCAACGACGACGATCACTCCACCCCGCTTCCCCCTCCCTCTCGGGACATGCCCAAAGAGAACATCAACGCTCTGCCCATCAGAGCTTACACCGGGCAGGTCCACGTGGTGGACAACCCCAAGCAGCTCCACGATGCGGTGAAGCGTCTGCGGCGAGACCGGGTCCTGGGATTCGACACGGAGACCCGGCCAGCGTTTCAAAGGGGGCAATCCTATCTCCCGGCTCTGATGCAGATGGCTTCGGCGGAGGCGGTCTGGCTGTTTCACCTGCGGCGCATCGAATACCCCAACGACCTCTGGGCGCTCCTGGAGGACGATGCCATCCTGAAGGTGGGCGTGAGCCTCGCCTACGACGTCAAGCAACTCCAACTGCTGGACGCCTTCGAGCCCGGGGGATTCCTGGACCTGACCGAGATTTCCGCGCCCCTGGGCTATAAATCCGCGGGCCTGCGGAACCTCGCCGCCAACCTGCTCGGCTTCCGTATCTCCAAGGGCCCCAAGACTTCCAACTGGGAGCGCGAGCCCCTCTCCGAAGCCCAGATCACCTATGCCGCAACCGACGCGTGGGTCGGCCGAGAGCTCTACCTCAAGCTTCACGCCCTCGAGCGCCAAGCAGGCGACTGAGGTACTTGCGTGGGTCTCCCATGATACACTTCGGGTCCAGATGACGAACCGATAGGAGGCTTGCATGCCGTTGATTGCAGTGTTGACCGTCCAGGTGGGACACGAGGTCACCGAGAGCCAGTGGGAGATCTTCACCTCGGAGCTTGGAAAGTTTGAGTGGGAGATCGTGGAACCCCTCTCGGGCACCTGGTGCGGGGCCTACGAAGAGGACGCCACGGAGGACGAGGCCGTGGCCATGGCCATGGACGATGTGGCAGACGCGGCTGAGGCCGCCAAGATCGAGCATTTCGACGCGGTGGTCCATTTCGGGCCACACACGCCCTCCATCTTCTCCGATGAGGACTACGAGGAAGCTGACGACGAGAGTGATGAGGACCAGCCCGAAAAGTAGTGCCGATCTGTTGCTTGGAGGGCTCTGTAGATCCGACAGTGAGGGCGGGCCGGCCGGCCCGCCCTTTTGAATTCAGAATCTCCAGCCGAGCGTGAGCGTGAGGTTCCGCCCCGGCTCGGGAATGCGCACCCCCGACCGGTAAGGGTCCCTCTGATAGGACAGATATTCCACATAATATCGGTCGAAGAGGTTATTCGCGGCGAGGGTGAGGCTGAGCCCTTTCCACTTGGCCCCCATGCGGAGGTTGCAGATACCCCAGCCCGGAGTGGGAGTCTCCTGCAGGTCCCCGTCCACCTCGTCCTGAGCCGCCGAGAAAACGCCCTCCAATTCGGCGAAGTACTTCCCGTCGTCGTAACGAGCGGCCACCCGGCCCGTGAAGGGTGGGATCTCGGACAGGTTCTCCGAGGTCATGCCCAGCTCTCGCCTCGGATCCTTCGTTCCCCGCACGGCGGCTGCATCGGCGGACAGGAAGAACCGCTGGCCCAGAACCGCCGTGGCGCTCAGCTCCCCGCCGTAGAGGACGGCGTCCACGTTGGCGTAGCTCTTGGCCACGGGGCTCATGACCCCGGGCACCATGTGGAGCCGCATTTGGTCGTAGACGGTGATGAAGTCGTGGACGCTGTCCCTGTAGATCGTGGCCCTCAGAGAGTATCCGTCGCGCCGGTAGGCGACGTCCAGATTAAGGCCCGTGTTCCTGGCCGGATCGAGCTCCGGGTTGCCCACCCAGTCCGCGCCCATCCTCTTGAGTGCGATGTAGAACTCTTGAGGATCGGGACCTCGGAGCGTGCTTCCCACCCCCGCGGCGACCTCGAGGGCCGGGGTCGGAGTCCAGAGGAGACGAAGGTTGCCCGAAGCGCCGTTGTAGTCGTTGGCGGTATTCCTCGTGCCATGGAACGCGTAATAGAGGGAGGTGTTGGCCAGCCGGACATCCGCGACGCTCCTGAACCGGTCGATCCGCGCCCCCGCTTTGAGGATGAGGCCCTGGGAAAGGGGTTGGTCATAGAGCCCATAGAGGCCCATCGTCGTGGCCGTCACATCGGGGATGCTGAACTGGGGCATGTACATCATCCCCGCCATCATCGTCTTGGCATTCCATTGCCGCCGCGTGGCCTCCAGCCCCAGGGTGAGCGCGGTCCATTCGGCCTCAACCCGCCCACCGGAGGCGCTGGTCTGGGCGTATGTGCCCATGCCGTACGGCCTGGGAGCCATGTTGGAGGAGCTCCTGAGCTGGTCCGTCATCCAGTGGGCCACATGGGTGTAATATCCTTGAATCCTCAGCGCCTTCACGCCGGCACCCGCGGGAATCCTCTCGTATCCCGCCTGGAAGCGGTCCGTGTTGTCATAGACGCCATCCATGAGGAGATACGGGTAGAGGACGTGGTCGGCTTGCTGGCCAGAATAGGCAAAGCGAAAGTGATCCTTTTCCGTGGGGGACAGATAGAGACCCGCCCAGCCCGCCGTCACCCGGAAGGCCGCGGTGTCCATGGCCGACGGCTTGTAGTCGGCCACTTCGGTGAAGGCGGCGCCGTCGCCGTCTTTGTAAGGGTCTGAGCTGCGGTAACTGACCCCCGCCAGGGCCGAGACCTTGTCGCCGCCGTAGGACACCGTCCCCATGGGGTTGAAGTAGCCGAAGGACCCTCCCGACACGGTGACCTCGCCTTGAAAGCCCTTTTGCGGGGCTTTGGTCACCACGTTCACGACACCGCCCAGGCTGCCCACGTTCTTCACATCGAAGGGGCCACGGGAAACCTCCACCCGGTCGACCTCGGCCAGGTCCACGTGAAAAACACCCGGATCCATGTTGTTGGGGCAGGCGCCCTGGACGCGGACGCCGTCGATCAGGACATTCAGGTTCTCGCCCTGATAACCGCGGAGCACCACGTCGTTGGCAATACCTCCTTTGCGCAACTTCCAGACGCCCGGCAAAACGGTGAGCGCCTCGCCCACATCCTTCGCCCCGGCCTCCCTCAGCTCGTTGCCCATGACCTGGTCCCGGTTGGTCTCGGCGGCCACTTCCAGCGTGTCCCCCTCCACATCGAGCCGGAGTTCGAAATCCTGGAGGCGTGTCTCGCCGGAACCGATGCTGAAGGGTCCTTGAACGAGCCGCTTCGACCCGGCGAGCCAGACTTCGATGGTGTATTCGCCTGCGGACAGACCCGCCAGGTGGTAGACTCCGTGCTCTCCGCTCACGACCCTGCGGCTCCCGCCGGCCGATCCCGCCACGGCGACGACCTCCGCCCCCGTGATCCCCGCACCGTCAGGGCTCCGGACTACTCCCGCCATTCCCGTCCCATCATGGCCAGGATCCGGATCCGCACGCAGGCCCAGCCCCGGCACGAGGGAGACGACGACGGCCAGCACCGCGAATCGGAGCGCAACGGAACCAAACCTTGAGCTGTTAGGCATGCGGGCCCCCTCATGGAAATTGAGAGGATTTTAGCAGAGAGAGGAAAAGGCCTTCAAGCGCCAGATGACGGCTCGCCCTTGAAAATCAGAAGTCTCTGCCCAACTCCTCGGCCTCCCTCAGCATGGCCTCACGGGCCTCCTGGGGAATGTAGGGAACCGCGAAGAAGGTCTTGTGCCGGACATCCGGAATGCCGCAAAAACTTAGTGTGCCGTCGGTCATGGGACGGATGTAGATTTCCTTGGTATTGCCCGCGTCGTAGTTCCCTTCGGGACCCCCGGTGGTGTTGAGCACCAGGGCCTTCTTGTGTTTCAGGAGTCCCTTGAGCCCCTGCGGGGTTACGGCGAAGGCGAAACCCTGGAGAAAGACCCTGTCGATCCAGCCCTTCAAGGCCGCGGGCAGGCCGAACCACCAGACGGGATAGATGAAAACGAGGCCCTCCGCCCAAGTGATGAGGTCCTGCTCCGCCTTGATGTCCGGGGGCGTGGCGCCGCTCATGATCTGGCCGAAGTCGGCCCCGTCCAAAGTGGCCTTGAACGGTTCGGCGTAAAGATCCCGGACCTTCACGGCGTGTCCGGCGGACTGCAGACCCTTCTGCACGGCGAGGAGAATGGCGTGGTTGAAGCTCTTGGGATTGGGATGGCTGTAGACGATAAGGACATTCATGGTCGTGGCTCCTCGCGATCAGGGATAACTATTGCCCACACTCTGCGGCCGCACCGACGACTGATCCAATTCCCGCCAACCCGGCGGGGCAAGCATTTCTTCCTACCGGCGCCCCCCCGTGCCCGAACCTCACCGCTTGCTCCGTTTGCGCTGGCTATCGGCGATCTCCCGCACGGCCTCCACGGCGCAGTCGATGTGGGCCTCCGTATTGAACGGTCCCACGCCGAAGCGAACGGCCCCGTGAATCTTGTCGGTGCCGATCTGCTCGTGCACCAGGGGCGCACAGTGGAGTCCCGTCCGGCAGGCGATCTCATGGTTCACATCAAGCATGACACCCGTGTCCGCCGCATCGAGCCCGTCCACGTTGAAGAGGAACACGCTGATGTGCCCGGCCAGATCGTCCTGGCAGTATAGGGTGACCCCATCCACGCCCCTGAGTCCGTCGCGGAGCCTGGTGATGAGGGCCATTTCGTGCTCGTGGATGGCCTCCAGGCCCCGCTGCTGGATCCACTTGACACCGGCGTTCAGCCCCGCCACCCCCACGAGATTGATGGTGCCGTATTCCAGCCGGAAGGGATATTCCGCCAGGTGGAGGTGCTGCGCCGAGCGGACCCCCGTGCCTCCGGCCCTCGTGAAGGCGATTTCCACGTCCTCACCGACGCAAAGGCCGCCTATCCCCGTGGGACCCAGCAGCGACTTGTGGCCGGTGAATGCCACCACATCGACGTTTTGGGCCTGCATGTCGATGGGGACCTTGCCGGCGGTCTGGGAGGCATCCACGAGAAAGCGGATCCCGTTCTGGCGGCAGAGCGCGCCGATCTGCGCGATGGGTTGGAGGGTGCCGATGACGTTGGACCCGTGGTTCACCACCACCAGGCGCGTGTTCTTCTTGAAGCGGCGCTTGAACTCATCGGGGTCCACGAACCCCTTGGCGTCGAAGGGGATGTGGTCCACCTCCACGCCCTTTTCCTGGAGGTGGTAAAGGGGGCGAAGGACGGAATTGTGCTCCAGGGCCGTGGTGACGGCGTGGTCGCCCGGGCGAAGCATGCCGAAGATGGCCAAATTCAGGGCGTCCGTGGAGTTGTAGGAAAAGACCAACCGCTCCGGATCGGTCCCGCCGAAAAAGGCGGACAGGAGCGCCCGCGTTTTATCCACCAGGGCACCCGACTCCATGCAGAGGTCGTAGCCCGACCGCCCCGGGTTCACCCCGTAGTTCCTGTAGAAGTGATCCATGGCCTGGTAGACTTCCTCAGGCTTGGGAAACGAAGTGGCCCCGTTGTCGAGATAGATGACCTTTTCCAAAGTTCCCCCTGCATCCTCATGTGAGCGCCGGCGATGCTTTGAGCGGCCCACCATCGCCTGCGGCGTCTAGCGAGTTGTCGGGAGCTGGGAGCTGGCAGCAGGGAGCGGAGGAAAGGCACTACGCCCGGCTTTCTTCCTACTTTCTTGCTCCCCTACTCCCCTACTCCCCTACTCCCCTACTCCCCTACTCACGATTCTTGCGTCTCGCGTCTCGCCTGTGGCCTACCCGTTCTTCTTGACGAACTCTTCCATGAAGCCCACGAGCGTCTCGATGTTCGCCACGGTCACCGCGTTGTACATGGAGATGCGGATGCCGCCGATGTCGCGGTAGCCCTTCAGGCCCACCATGCCGGCCTTCTTGGCCTCCGTCACGAAGGCGGCGGTCAGCTCCTCGGTGGGGAGGAAGAAGTCCACGTTCATGAGGGAGCGGTCGGCCTTCTCGGTGACGAACCCCTTGTAGAAGCCGGCGTGCTTGTCGATGCAGCCGTAGAGCAGCTCGCCCTTCTTGAGGTTGTTCTTGTAGATGGCCTCCAGGCCGCCGATGGACTTGTTGTAGGCCAGCACGTTGCGCAGGATGTAGATGCCGAAGGTGGGCGGCGTGTTGTAGAGGCTGTTCTTCTCGGCGTGGATGCGGTAGCGCAGGTAGCTCAGCAGATCCTTGTCCAGGCACTGGTCGAGCACGTCGTCGCGGATGATGACGACCGTGACGCCCGAGGGGCCGAGGTTCTTCTGGGCGCCCGCGTAGATCATGCCGAAGGGCTTCACGTCGAAGGGCTTCCACATGAAGTCCGAGGACATGTCGCAGGCCAGGGGCACGTTGCCCGTCTCGGGGAACGTCTTGAACTGGGTCCCCTCGACGGTGTTGTTGGTCGTGAAGTGCACGTACACGCTGTCGGCGTTGACCTTCATCTCTTCGGGGCGGGGCAGGCGCGCGTACTTCTCTTCCTTGGTGGAGGCGATGCACCTTACATCATCGCCCGCCACGATCTTGGCTTCCTTGTAGGCCTTCTCGGCCCAGGAGCCGGTGCAGATGTAGTCGGCCTTCCGGCCCTTGTAGAGCAGGTTCATGGGGAGCATGCCGAACTGCAGGTGGCCGCCGCCCTGGAGGAACAGGACCTTGTAGTTGTCGGGGATGCTCAGGAGTTCCTTGGTCAGCGCGATGGCCTCGTTGTGGACCGCCTCGTACTCCTTGGCGCGGTGGCAGATTTCCATCACCGACATGCCGGTGTTTTCGAAATCAACGAGCTCGGCCTGGGCGCGCTCCAGCGCCGGCAGGGGCAGGCCCGCGGGGCCCGCGTAGAAGTTGATGACGCGTTTCGCCATTTCGATCTCCCTTGTTAGTGCGGTCTCTAGTGAATGACCCAGCGATCGCCGGGACGCAGCCTGCGGCATTCCAGCTTCTTCGCCGGCTCCATGCTGCCTTCCCTCGCGTCCCACGCGCAGACCTCGCCGTCGATCTTGGTCGCGTCCAGCCGCTTCGTCTCGCCGGCGTAGATCTGGACGGCGCTCATGGCCTTATTGCCCGAGATGATCTCGTCGTATCGCAGGACGAGGATGTCGTTGGTCTGGTTGATCACGAAGGCGTAGCGGGTTTCCTGGTCGGCGGCGGCGAGTGCGACCGCGAGCCCCAACAGGAACGCGAGAATCAGAATAGCGGGAATCCCTCTTGAAATCCACCTCTTGGTATCCATCGAGGCCACTCCTTTCACGCGCCGGCGGGACGCTCAGGCGCCTTCCTGCGACAGTATTTCGACGACGATGTCTCCGATGCGCAGGAGGTTCTCCTTGGAGGAGGCCCCGATGTGGGGGGTCATGAGCACGTTGGGTGCCGTCAGGAGCGGGCAGTCCGCGGGCGGCGGGTCGCTCGTCCAGACGTCCGTGGCGTAGGCGCCCACCTGCCCGATTTCAGGGCATCGGCCAGGTCGGCCTCGACGATGACCTTGCCGCGGCCTGTGTTGACGAGGATGACGCCCTTCTTCATCTTGGCGAAAGCGTCCTTGTTGAGCATGCCCCGGGTCTCGTCCGTGAGGGGCGTGTGGATGCTGATGTAGTCGGCCTCCTTGAACACCTCGTCCATGGTGGCCTTCAGTTCGGCCACGTCGTGACTCTTCACGAAGGGATCGTAGGCGATGACCTTCATGCCGAAGGCCTTGGCGCGCTTGGCCACCTCCGTGCCGATGAGGCCGATGCCGAGGAGGCCCAGGGTCTTCTGGTAGAGCTCCGTGCGCTTGAGCTCCTTCTTGAGGAACTTGCCTTCCTTCATGCCGTTGTGGGCCTCGATGAGCCGGTTGGGCATGGCGAGCATGAGGGCCATGGCCAGCTCGGCCACCGCCACGCTGGAGGCCTTGGGCGTGTTCATGACCTTGATGCCCCGGCCCTTGCAGGCCTCCTTGTCCACGTTGTCCAGGCCCACGCCGCCGCGGATGACGAGCTTGAGCTTGGGCGCGCCTTCCAGCATCTCCTTCGTCACCTTGGTCTTGGAGCGGATGAGGAGCACTTCGGCCTCAGCCAGCGTCCCCATGTCGTCCGTCACCTCGCCGAACTTCGCCAGCCGTCCCGGCAACGACGCGTCAAACGCATCCGCAATCAGTATTTTCATCGGTTCCTCCATCACAAACCACAAAAAGCATTGAACCACAGAGACACAGAGGCACAGAGAAAAGACACCTATTTAAAGGCAAGGAGAAAAGTGCCCTGTCCCGCCTTGAGGTTGCTCTTTACATCGCAGGCCATCTCTTGCCACCATCAAAAAGTGTTCCTCCGTGTCTCTGTGCCTCTGTGGTGAATTGGTCCTTAATCCTCGATCAAGCGCACGAGGAGGCCGCTTCGCAGCTTGGGCTCGAACCAGGTGGACTTGGGGGGCATGACCTGGCCCGCGTCGGCCACGGCCATGAGCTGGTCCAGGGAGGTGGGGTACAGGGAGAAGGCCACGGCCCAGCCTCCGTTCACGCGCTTCTCCAGCTCCTTCATGCCGCGGATGCCGCCCACGAAATCGATGCGCTTGTCGGTGCGTGGATCCGCGATGCCCAGCATGGGCGCCAGGAGGTTGTCCTGGAGGATGGAGACGTCCAGGCCCTTGACGGGATCGTCCTTCGGGAAGGTCCCCGGCCTTGCGGTGAGGCGGTACCACTTGCCGCCCAGATACATGCCGAACTGGGCCTTGGCCTCCGGCTTGGGCCCGGGCGATTCGGTCACCTCGAACTTCTCCGAAACCTGCCGCAGAAATTCGTCGGCCTTCAGGCCGTTCAGGTCCTTCACCACGCGGTTGTAGTCCATGATCTGGAGCTGGTCGTGGGGAAAGACCACGGCCATGAAGGACTCGAAGGGTTCCTCGCCGGTGTGTTCCGGGCTCTGCGGCCCGCAGCGCCTGGCCGTGCGGACGGCTGCGGCGGTGCGGTGGTGCCCGTCGGCCACGTAGAGCGCCGGAACCTGCAGGAAGAGCGTCTCCAGATGGTGGCGCCACTCCTCGTCGTCCACGCGCCAGACCGTGTGCCCGATGCCGTCCTCGGAGACGAGGTCGTACAGGGGGGGCTGGGCGCGGACCCTGTCCACGATGGCGTCGATGTCCGTGCGGGCCTGGTAGGTCAGGAAGACGGGCTCCGCGTTGGCGTTCTGCTCGGTCACGTGCCGCGTGCGGTCGTCCTCCTTGTCCTTCCGCGTGAACTCGTGCTTCTTGATGAGGCCGTCCTCGTACTCCTTCACGGAGCAGAGGCCCACGATCCCGGCCTGCACGTGGTCTCCCATCTTCTGCTGGTAGACGTACAGATAGGGCTTCTCATCGTGGATCAGGACGCTGTCCCGGATGAACCCGTAGAGGTTCTCCCTGCCCTTCTGCGTACACGCGGTCGTCGTAGAGCGGCACGGAAGGGTCAAGATCGATCTCGGGCTTGCCCACGTGCAGGAAGGTGTAGGGGTTCCCCGAGGCGAGCTCGCGGGCCTCGTCTGAGTTGATGACATCGTAGGGGAAACTCGCCACCCGTGCGGCCAATTCGGGCCGCGGCCGGTAAGCGCGAAACGGTTTGATTCTGGACATGCTACCCCCTCTGCTAAGCGTTGTTCCCAGTGCGTCCATCCCCCGTCCTCCGCCCGAAGTCAGAGGGGAGAGAGCAGGATACGCCATGGCGGAGAAGGGCGCCACCCCAGCGGGCAGAGGGACTTACCCTCCTTGCGCCATTTGCCGCAACGCCCCACGGGCCCTGTCTCCGGGCACATGGGTCCCATAGGCCGGGTGATATACTTTTATAGGGGGGAGTGCTGACTCTGCCCATCCCCATGGAGAACGACATGTCCTTCTATGAAGTGAAGAAATCCGTCGTAAACATGATTCCCGGCCGTCTCGTGCGCGTCTTCGCGGCGCCCTACGTGGCGGGGGACTCGTTGGAAAAAGCGCTCGCGGTAGCCGACCGCTTGTATCAAGAAAAGGGCATCATGACGACGCTCGATGTCCTGGGCGAAGCCGAGAGAACGGAAGCCAAGGTGCGCGGGGCGGTGGATGCCTACCTCCGGGCGCTTGATGCGGTCAAGACCCGCCCCTACTGCACGATTTCCATCAAGCCCGGCCACTGGGGGTACTACGTCAGCCCGGACCTCTGCCGGAGGAACATCGAGGAGATGGCCGCCGCCTGCCAGGCCGCGGGCCGGGGGCTCACGGTGGACATGGAGGATACGGACGTCACCGACTTCACCATCGCCCTCTACCGGGACCTGAAACCCAAGTACCCGATCCTGGGCACGGTGATCCAATCGCGCCTCTACAGGACTCCCAAGGACTTGGACGCCTTCGACGGATTGAATGCCAACATCCGCATGGTCATCGGCATCTACAACGTCCCCCCGCCGGCCGCCATGACCAACAAGCGCGACATGAAAGAGGCGCTGCTCCAGCAGAGCCTGACGCTTCTGGAGCGCGGGCATTACGTGTGCTTCGCCACGCACGACATCGACTATGTCCGGCGGGCATGGCAACTCTTCCGCGACCGCGGCTTCGGGAAGGACCGCTACGAGTTCCAGATGCTCCTGGGAGTACCGCGCGACAAGATCATCAAAGAGCTGCGGGACGCCGGAGAGACGGTGAGGCTCTACATCCCCTTTGCCAACGATTGGGACGACGCCATCGCCTACCTGCGCCGGCGCATGCTCGAAAGCCCCTCCATGGCCGCCCTCGTCCTCAAGAACCTCTTCATGCGCGGAAGCTGAGGGCTGGGGGCAGGAACTTCTCCCGAAGGTCAGCGCCCCCAATCTTTCAATTCCGAAATCCCCATTCCCAATTCCGAATTTTCTTCATTCTCCCCTTCCGTACACCTGAAAGGCCGCCCAGTAATAGGGCGGGAGCGGCCGGCCCTTAGCGGCACCGCCCCGGAGATCGGCCTGGGCAAGACGGAGGGCTTCCGCCGGTGGCCGGCCCTCGGCGAGATTGCCGTAGAATGCCTTCATGAGGGCCGCCGTAGCGGCGTCCTCCACCCGCCAGAGAGAAGCCACTACCGAGGACGCGCCCGACACGTGAAAGGCCCGCACGAGCCCCATGAGGCCTTCTCCCGCAACCTCCCGCCCGAGACCGGTCTCGCAGGCCGAGAGGACCACGAGACTTGCGGGCGTCCTGACCTCCTCGATGATCTCCCACGCCCTCAGTTCGCCGTCTTCCGCGGGCACGCCATCGCTCTTCCCCATGAGAAGCAGGCATGAGTTGAGGGGGGTCCGGCCGTCCAAGGTGGCGTGGCAGGCAAAATGAAGAACCTGCGCGCGGCGGGCCGCGAGTCGTACGTTTGCCTCGGTGGCTTCGTCTCCCTGGTAAACCCGGGTCTCCTTGACCAGTTCCCTGACGGCCTCGGCTTCCTCAATGCTGGCGGCGAGGGCTGCGGGGGCGTCCGCAGATTTTCCCTGGCCCGTCCATGCGAAGGCCGCCGCCTCCCCGAGCCATGATTTTCGCTGCAAGCCGGGTTTCATCGCTGCGTAGACCGTCGCCGAGGGCACCACCGAATAGGCCTTCCGGGCCGAGAGAAAGCTCTTCTCAGCCTCGCCGTTCAGCCTGAGCGCACCGAAGGGAAGGGCGTTGAGGGGCCCGTCTGGGACGATGACCAGCCGTCTGGCCTGTCCCAGCAGGGCGACGACCGGAGTGAGGAGGAGGTCGTAGAGTTCGCCTCCCCGAGCAAAAATAAGGGCCGTCCCGCGGCCGGGACTCTTGGCCTCGAAGATGGCCTCCCGGAAGGATTCCACTTTCCCGGCGAGATCCTCCCGCCCCAAGGGAATCACGGCGCTCTTGAACCCACCGCGGGCGTCCAGAGCGAAAACGCGCGTCCGCTGTGCACCCACGGAGAAAGTCACGAGGACCGTCCCGGGGTCGAGGCGTGTTCGGACTCCCTCCGAATCCAAGGGCTCGGGATAGGCGAGGGCGCCGAGGGCCGGTGAAGCCGCACGCACCCTCTGGGCCAGCGCCGCGCGCTCGGCGCGGATTTCGGCGAGCTGGACGTTGAGGCTCTTGAGAGACGCGGCCTCAGAACGCGCGTCCAATTCGGCCAGAGCTTCCATGGTCTTGCCATAGGAACGATCCAGCCTGCGCCGCTCCTTTTCGAGTTCGGGTGGCAGGTGGGCCGAAACGGTCAGATCCCTCTCGCCCAGCATTTCGAGAAATACCCGGGCCCGGGCCCGTTCGAAAACTCCAAAAGCCTCCTTGCCTTTTCCTGCGTCCAGCAGGCGGTCCATGGTTTCCTCGTAGAAAGGCAGGGCGCCCGAACGGTACTCCGCCCTGACTTCGTGGGACCCGCCCAGCCGACCCATCTGGGATTCCAGGGCGTCGAGCGCCCGGAGGGACAATGAGACGGCATCACCCTGGCGATGCTCCAAGTCGGCCACACGGCCCAGTGCCAAAAGCACTTCGGCCTCGGCGAAACTGCCGGGAGCAAGGCGCGATCGGATGGCTAGGGCTTCCTCCAGGAGGGGCTTGGCCACCGCCGCGCGCTTTTGATCAAGGCTTAGCCGTCCCAACTGGTATAGGGCGCCCGCCAAACCCAATCCACCCGGCGCGGCTTTTCGGAAGAGGGACGCGGCGGTCCCGAATTGGGTCGCGGCCTCTTTTTTGTTCCCCGTCCGGAGGGCTTCCACTCCCAGGTTGTAGTGGCTTCCCGCTGCCCCCGCTCCCTCTGGCGCGAGAGATTCCTCAATGGTCAGGGCCCTCATGTGGATCTCCCGGGCTTCCGGGCTTTTTCCCTGGGCACCCAAAACCGCTCCGAGGTTGCTCAGACAGGAAGCCAGGTCTAGGCTCCCCGGGGCGCGCTTCTCCATGAGGGCCACCGCCCGGCGGTACCAGGCCTCGGCCTGAACGGCGTCGCCTCGAGACTCGGCCACCCCCGCCAGGTTGTTGAGGCTCCCCGCCACCGCCGAACCCTGCGGGTCGTTCCTCTCCCGGATGGTCAGGGCCTCCCGGTGAAAGGCCTCGGCCTCTGCGAGGTCTCCCTTTTCGTGGGCGATGAGCCCCAGGTTGTTCAAGGAATTGGCCAGGACGAGACTTCCGGGATCCAGCCGCCGCTGAATCTCCAGCGCCCTTCGCACATAGATTTCCGCCTCGGGAAGGTCGCCCAAGTTGCGGTGGACGCTTCCCAGGTTGGAAAGGACTTTGCTTGAACCCACGCCGCCCGGATCGGCCGTTTCGAAAAGGGCGAGGGCTTGGGCGTAGAGAGCGGCCGCGCCATCGAGATCCGCCCGGGCGAAGGCGATGCCGCCCAGGCTGTTGAGGCTCTCGGCCTCGTCGGGGCTTCCCGGCGCCAGGCCACGCCGGATGGCAAGCGCCTCCTGGTGTGGACGCTCCGCCGCTTCAAGGTCCCTTCTGACCCACGCTGCGGCTCCCTGGCGGTAGAGGCATTCGGCGCGCCAGAGGTCCTTCTCGGCAAACGACGATGCGCACTGTGCCGCGGCACGGCCGTAGGCTTCCCCCGCTCCGGCGAGGTCTCCCTTTTTCCTCAGAAGGTTGCCCCGCTCCAGGAGGACGGCCGTGGGTCCCTCGGGAGTGGCGGCAGGGGCCAGAGACTCGGCGTGGTCCAAGGCCTGCATGGCCTCGGGCCACCGCTTTTGGCCGCCCCACACCGACGCGGACTGCATCCAGAGCCAGCAGGCGCCGGACGGGTTTCCGCTTTTCTCCAAGGAAGCCGCCAGGGCTTCCAGCGCTGGCCCGGAGGGGGCTCCCCCAGAGCGCGCCGATTTCAGCGCGGCGAGGTCCGGACCCTTGAAAAGGGGGCGCAGTCTGAGCCCGGATTTTCCGGGCCCCATCTGCCATCGGGCGGGTTCGCCGTTCCGGGACCCCTCCACCACCACGACGCCCCACCCCGCCCGCACCGATTCGAGCCTTTCCCAGGAAAAGGGCGAGGAGATCTCCACCCAAGGGCCCTGCGCGGAGCCTTCCGCTCCGGGAGTCAGCGCCGCGCGGAGGAGGAGGTCGCCCTCCGCCAAGCCGGCCTTGCCGGCGGTCCCTTCTGGGGCGATTTCGTCTGCCACCGCCTGGGCCCCCGCGTTCAGGACGACACCCAGGAACAGAACCAAGACGGCGGCAAGCCGCGCGACCCCGCCTCCCCATTTGCAACAGGTTCTCATCGGAGCCATGCCCTCCCCCTCTCTGACGCTGTTTGATATAGTATAACAGTGCCAGGAAACGAAGCTGCCGGAATGCCCGCGGGCGTGACCCGTTTTAAAGGGCGATGGATCGAGGGAGGCTTCGGACCCGGGGGGGGAGGCGCATGAGGGAAATCCTTCGGGATTCCTCCAACACTTCGTTACCCGAGGACCCGGCCTTCTCGGAGGTCTACGAGAAGCACCGGTCCTGGGCCGCCGGCTACTTCGTCCGGAAGGGGTTCCCCAAAGAGCAGGCGCTCGAGTTCACCCAGGATGTCTTCCTGTGCGTGTATCTCAACAGGAAGCACCTGGAGCCGGAGGAGCGCCGGGTGCCTTGGCTGGTGACGGTCGTGAGAAACAAGGCCATCTCCGAACACCGACGCAGGGCTTTTCAGGGAAGGCACCTCTCCCTCGTGGAGCCGCCCACCGAATGGCCCGATGCATTCGCCTTGAATCCCGAGGGCCAGGCGTCATCCTTCGAGGAGATCGCCGCGCTCCACGCCCGCATCGGTGAGATGCCCGAGATGATGCGACGATGCATGCTCTTGCGCTATGTCCACGACCTGAGCCCCCAGGAGGCGGCGGACCTCCTGGGCCTCTCGGTGAATACGGTGAAAACCCACCTGAGAAGGGGGCTGGAGTTCTTGAGAGAGGGGTTGAATGTTTCCGGGGAGGTGCGCCATGAACCGCGATGACCTCCGCCGAGCCCTGGAACCCTTCGCGCTGGAAGGGGGTATCTGCCCTCCTCCGGAGGCGATCCTGAGGCTGACCCTGCAGAAGACCGCGGACCAGGAGGCCGAAGGCATTCGCACCCACCTCGCGTCCTGCCCAGCTTGCCTGGAGATCTGGTGCGAGACCCGCCTGGCCTCCTCATCCCTCCAGAAGTCCCCCGAGGTCTCCGCCCAAAGCCACACCCGGCGTTGGGAATGGGCCCTGGCGGCCTCCCTCGCCGTGACGCTGGCGGGGTTGGGCCTGTCGGCCTACAAATGGAGCGCCCTCAGCACCGAAAACCGCCGCCTCTCCTCGGAGATAGCCTTATCGGCAACACGAGGGCCGTCTCCCGCCGCGGCACGGCTCGTGGAGCTCATGCCAGAGA
The DNA here is from genome assembly GCA_963772255.1 of uncultured Acidobacteriota bacterium. Classification (GTDB taxonomy): domain Bacteria; phylum Acidobacteriota; class UBA4820; order UBA4820; family DSQY01; genus JAKAJA01. The sequence continues at coordinate 294,071 of CAVYWK010000020.1, read as the reverse complement.
CCTTCGTCCTGCGCGGAGCCGCGGAGAGCACACCCACGCTCCGCGCCGGCGAGGGCGCGGCCCTGCTCCTCGTGACCCTCGAACCCCTGCCGCCTGGCGCGGAGGCCCACCTTCTGGGAGCCGACGGGAAGGCTCTGTGGTCGGGGCCCCTGCCTCAATCGCCCGGCGCCGCAACGGTCCTGCATGTTCCGCCGGGGATCCTGGTCCCCGGCGCGTGTTCCGTGGAGGTTATCTCTCCCGCTACCGGCGCCGTCCTCCACCGGTTCCCGTTTTCCGTCGGCGCCGATTCACCCCGATAGGCAACATTTGCGTGTAACAAACTGAGAAGCTCCGATCCGGCCCGACCGAAGGACGCCGACAGGGTTTCATGCATGGAGGTTCGACATGAGGGGAAACGCGATGATGACCTTGAGATCGATAGCGCTCGTGGCACTCTGCGCCTCTTGGGGCCTCGGGGCGCTGGCACAAGCGGGTACGCCCTACGCCTGGGGCCAGGACGACTTCGGCCAGCTGGGGACGGGCGTCCCGGTCCAGCGGACCCTGCCCGTCCAGGTGGCGGACACGGCCGCCTTCACGCAACTGGCGGCGGGGTTCAGCTTCAGCCTGGGCCTCAAGGCCGACGGAACGGTGTGGGCCTGGGGAGACAATGGGAGCGGCATGCTTGGAAACGGCACACTCGTCTCTTCGGGTACGCCGCAGATTGTAGCCGACCTGGCTGGAGTGACCTGGGTCGGGGTGGGTGCGGGCCACTGTGCGATCGTCAAGTCCGACGGGACGCTCTGGACCTGGGGGAATAATAACGGTGGGAAGCTCGGAAGATCGGGTGATTACAGGGTCCCTGGGCAGGTCCTGGGCATTCCCGCCATGGCATCGGCCACGGGAGGCTGGGGCTACACCCTCGCTCTCGCGGCCGACGGGACCGTCTGGGCCTGGGGCGAAAATAACTACGGCCAGCTCGGGGACGGCACCACCACTCAGAGAAGCACTCCCGCCCAGATCCCGGGCCTGTCCTCCATCATCGCTATCGCCTCAGGTTACTACCACGGGGTTGCCCTTCGTTCAGACGGGACTCTGTGGGTGTGGGGCGCCAATTATAGCGGTCAGCTTGGCGACGGAACGACGACGAACCGTCTCTTTCCGATTCAGCTTTCTGGTCTGAACGCTGTGAACTCCATAGCGTGCGGCGCCTCGCACTCGATGGCCATCCTCCAGGGCGGAAGCCTCTGGACCTGGGGTCAGAACAGTTACGGTCAACTTGGGGATGGGACTACCTCCGAACGCCACGCGCCTGGGCTGTCCCTCCTGACGACCGTGACGCATGCCGGGGGATACGAGAGCTTCTCGGTTGCCGTGAAGGCAGACGGATCCGTATGGGCCTTCGGAAGAAACAGCGCCGGACAATTGGGAGACGGGACCACCGCCGACCGATCCACCCCGGTGGAATGTGACATCCAGACGCTGGTGTCCGATGTGGCCGTCGGCCGCGAACACACGCTTTTCCTTGCCCGGAACGGCCAGGCCTGGGCCACGGGGCAAGATCAGGAGGGCCAGTTGGGCGTGGGTCGCGGTCCCGTCAAGTGGTCCCCCGTCCAGGTGGCGGGCCTCACCGATGTCGTGGCGTTGGCGGGCGGCGGCACATGGTCCATGGCCCTAAAGACCGACGGCACGGTTTGGGCTTGGGGAGACAACGGCACGGGCCAGCTCGGTGATGGCACAACCACGCCAAGTTACTCACCCACACAGGTTCCCGGTCTCACCAATATCGTGCAGATCGCCGCCGCCCGGGGCGGGGGCGGATTCGCCAGAAAATCGGACGGAACCGTCTGGTCTTGGGGCAGTCGGTACTACGGCCTCCTGGGACGGGACGGTGGGTTTCTCTCTCCCGAGCAGATCCCGGGCCTCTCGGACATCGCGTTCATCGGGGCGGCATGGTGGCACGCCTTCGCCGTGAAAGGCGACGGGACGCTTTGGATGTGGGGCCGGGGGTATTACGGCGCTCTGGGGGACGGCACGACAAACAACGCCCCCTATCCCTTCCAGCTGGCGGGGATCCCTCCCGTCAAGATGGCCGCGGGAGGAATGGACTTCACGGCGGCGGTCCTTCAGGACGGAGGTGTGTACGCCTGGGGACAGGGGGGGAACGGGCAATTGGGCGACGGCACATCCACCAACCATTTCACGCCTCAGCCCGCGAGCATCTCGAACGTAGCCTCCCTGGCAGCGGGGTACCTTCACGCCCTCGCCCTCCACACCGATGGGACTCTGTCGGCATGGGGAAACAACACCGACGGCGAACTGGGAGACGGAACAACCAACACGCGGAGTTTGCCCGTACCCGTGCCCGGCCTCACCGGAATCACCCAGGTGGCCGCGTGCTTTAGCAGCAGTCTCGTCCTCCGGGACGATGGCACCCTCTGGACCTTCGGAGACAACCAAAACGGCGAATTGGCCCAACCCTCCACCGTCTCCCACGCCACGACTCCAGCACAGGCTGCCGCCGGTGTCATGGGAGTTTACTCGGGCGCGAACCACGGCCTCGCCGTGGTGACCTGCTCGCTCGACCTGGACACTTCGGTTCCCCCGACGGGCGTCTTGGGCCAGGCAGTTTCCTTCGCCTCCTCCCTCACCCTCGTGGGGGACTGCACGGGCACCCCCACCTACCTCTGGACCTTCGGAGACGGCGCCACCTCCACCGAGGAGGACCCCTCCCACACGTACGCCTCGGCCGGCACCTACGGTTGGGCGCTAGAAGTCTCCCTCGGCGGCCTCACAGCCACGGCGGGAGGCAACATCACCATCTCCGCCCCGGCCCTGTTCGCCTCGGCCTCGGCGAATCACACCACGGGTAACGTCCCCTTCGCGGTCCAATTCACCGGGACCGGGTCGGGCGGTGTGCCACCCCTCACCTATGCCTGGGACTTCGGCGACAGCGCCACTTCCACGACCCAAAGCCCGAGCCACACCTACTCGGCAAAGGGAGACTACACAGCCACCCTCACCGTGCGGGACGCGGCCAACCAGACGGCCACCGACACCGTGGCCATCCACGTGGCCGTCCTCCCCCCCTCGGTCACCAACATGGCCAAAGCCGCCAGCCCCTTCCGCATCATCGTCAGCGGCAGCAACCTCCAGAACGGGGTCAAGGTCTTCATCAACGGCACCGAATGGACCAACCTCAAGTGGAAGAGCACCTCCCTGCTCCAGATCAAGAGCGGCGCCGCCCTCAAGGCCGTCGTCCCCAAGGGCGTGCCCACCGACTTCCGCTTTCTCAACCCCGACGGCGGCGAGGTCAGCCTCGTGTGGCAGTACTGATCCTCGAAGAAGCCTAATGGGATGAGGAAAGAAGGGTGATCAAGTGATCAGGTGATCGAGTGATCGGGTGATCAAGGGACGAGGAAAGAACGTGAGGAAGAACAGGGACGCCGGAGCGGGCACCGCCGCCGCTCCGGTTCTCTACTTCGACTCATGGATTTCGAGTCCATGCTCGCCCCTCACCAGTCACCCGGATTGCCTTGCCCTGCGTGTAGTCAAGTAGAGCGCCCGACAGCGACCTTTCGCTTGAGGGTGCAGTCGGCGTGAGAACTGGGGGTGCGATATGCGCGGGAATTCCATGAACACTTGGAGAACAGCGGCGATTGTGGTGCTCGGCACCATCCTATGCCTGGGAACCCTGGCCCAGGGCGGTACGCCTTACGCCTGGGGCAAAGACGATAATGGCCAACTCGGCACGGGGGTGCCCGTCGTGCGCAACCTCCCGGTGCAGGTGGCAAGCACCGATACATTCGTCAATCTAGCCACGGGGTCCTACCACGGGCTGGGTGCCAAGTCGGACGGTACCGTCTGGGCCTGGGGCTATAATGGAAATGCCCAACTCGGGCAAGGCACGCTTACGCCGACGGGAACGCCCACCCAAGTCCCAGGCCTGACAGGGATGGCGAAGGTCGCCGCGGGCGGTGTCCACAGCATGGCCATCGGCGCCGACGGAACTCTTTGGACCTGGGGTGAATCGAGCAACGGCCGATTGGGACGCACGGGCGACGACAGCATTCCAGGTCAGGTGCCAGGCCTTCCCTCCATCGCGGCCGCGGATGGGGGGAATTACCACACGCTCGCGCTGGGTGCCGACGGGACGGTGTGGGCCTTCGGGCAGAACGGATACGGCCAGCTCGGTGACGGCACGACCACAAACCGGTCCACGCCCACCCAAGTGCCAGGGCTCGCCTCAGTAGTCGCCATCGCCGCCGGAGGCCTCCACTCGGTGGCCGTCAAATCGGACGGGACCGTGTGGACCTGGGGCGACAACAGCAACGGCAAACTCGGAGACGGAACGCAGGAGCAACGGACCTCTCCCGTTCAATGCCTGGGGATCACCAGCGCCGTGGCGGTGGCCGCCGGTGAGGAGCACACGCTCGCCCTCCTCCAGGACGGAAGCCTCTGGTCCTGGGGAGCTGGCGGGAACGGGCAGCTCGGGGACGGAACGAACGATGCACGGCAGGTTCCGGGACCCTCCCTCCTCACGGGCGTCGGCGCCATCACCGCGGGAGCGTACCATTCTGTGGCCGTCAAGGCCGACGGCTCCGTGTGGGCCTGCGGCCGAAACGACCACGGGGAATTGGGCGACGGGACGTTTACCAACCACCTGGTGCCCGTGGAGTGCGGCATCCAGACCCTGGTCTCTTCGGTCGCCGCAGGACGCCAGCAGACCCTCATCCTCGCTCAAGACGGCAGGGCCTGGGCCACGGGGCAAGACCAGGACGGCCAGCTTGGAACCGGTCGTGACCCCATCAAATGGTCCCCGGTCCAGGTGGCAGGACTCGGGAACATCCTCGCCCTTGCAGGCGCGCAAAATTACTCCCTGGCACTCAAGGCCGACGGTACGGTCTGGGGCTGGGGTGCAAACGGAAACAATCAGTTGGGAGATGGTACTACCGCCGACGCATACTCGCCCGTCCAGGCCCAGGGCCTGACCGACGTGGTACAGATCGCCGCGCCTTCTTACTACACGGCATCTTTCGCCCTGAAATCCGACGGCACCGTCTGGTCCTGGGGCAACAGCACCTATGTCCTGGGTCGGGAAGGAGACTACTGGGTCCCCGGCCAGATTCCCGCACTCTCGAACATCGTGTTCATCGGTGCCGGCACCTACCACGCCTTCGCAGTGAAGAGCGACGGTACCCTCTGGATCTGGGGCCGCAACAACCAGGGCCAACTCGGGGACGGTACGACCACCGACGCCCTCACGCCCATCCAGGTCATGGGGCTCTCGAGCGTCATCTCGGCCGTCGGCGGCAATGACTTCACGGCGGCGGTCCTTCAGGGCGGTTCGGTCTATGCCTGGGGTGCCAACTTATACGGCCAACTTGGGGATGGGACCACCACACCGCACTTGACGCCGCGACCTACGACCATAGCGAATGTCGCGGGCCTGGCGGCGGGCGGACTGCACGTGTTGGCGCGCCACACGGACGGTACCCTGTCGGCGTGGGGATACAACGCGGACGGCCAACTTGGCGATGGCACGAGAGTCCGCAAGTCCACCCCCGTGCCTGTGCTGAATTTGTCGGGCATTATTCAGGTGGCCGCCACCTGGGGATCCAGCATGGCCCTCAAGAGTGACGGAACGGTTTGGACCTTCGGGAGCAATGGCTATGGCGAGTTGGCCCAGCCGCCCTCCGTGGTCGACCGAACGACCCCGATCCAGGTCACCGCAGGCGCCGTGGCCATCGCGGGCGGCGCTAGTCACTGTCTGGCGCTAATCACTTGTAGGATAGATCTCCAGACCACCGTGCCTGCAACGGGCGTCTTGGGCCAGGCAGTTTCCTTCGCCTCCTCCCTCGCCCTCGTGGGGGACTGCACGGGCACCCCCACCTACCTCTGGACCTTCGGCGACGGCACCACCTCCACCGAGGAGGACCCCTCCCACACGTACGCCTCCGCCGGCACCTACGGCTGGGCGCTGACCGTCTCCCTCGGCGGCCTCACGGCCACCGCGGGAGGCAACATCACGATCTCCGCCCCAGCCCTGTTCGCCTCGGCCTCGGCGAATCACACCACGGGTAACGTCCCCTTCGCGGTCCAATTCACCGGGACCGGGTCGGGCGGTGTGCCACCCCTCACCTATGCCTGGGACTTCGGCGACAGCGCCACTTCCACGACCCAGAGCCCGAGCCACACCTACTCGGCAAAGGGAGACTACACAGCCACCCTCACCGTGCGGGACGCGGCCAACCAGACGGCCACCGACACCGTGGCCATCCACGTGGCCGTCCTCCCCCCCTCGGTCACCAGCATGGCCAAGGCCGCCAGCCCCTTCCGCATCATCGTCAGCGGCAGCAACCTCCAGAACGGGGTCAAGGTCTTCATCAACGGCACCGAATGGACCAACCTCAAGTGGAAGAGCACCTCCCTGCTCCAGATCAAGAGCGGCGCCGCCCTCAAGGCCGTCGTCCCCAAGGGCGTGCCCACCGACTTCCGCTTTCTCAACCCCGACGGCGGCGAGGTCAGCCTCGTGTGGCAGTACTGATCCTCGAAGAAGCCTAATGGGATGAGGAAAGAAGTGATCAAGTGATCAGGTGATCGGTGATCAGGGACGAGGAAAGAACGTGAGGAAGAACAGGGACGCCGGAGCGGGCACCGCCGCCGCTCCGGCCCCTTGAATAAGCCGCAGTGCCCCCGTGGAAGCGACCCTCACGGGCAGATCACCTCCGCCCGGGTGACTTCTGGCCAAGTTCATCCGGCCACTCGCCTTGACGAACGCCCGCCTTGGCATTACCTTATCCCCAGAGAAGCGTTTTCAACGAGGGGACGGTTGTAGGTGTCGAGTGTCTGCGACCGGTGTGGTTCGTTTCGTCGGCAAGGAGACCACGAACGAGTGTTCGGAGTTGTCGGACACGGTGGCCAGTTTCTGGCTCCTGGGTGGAGCCTGGACTCTGGAGGGCGACCGGCGCCGGTGACCTGGGATCCGGGTTGAACGAGACGGGCATCTCCGCTTTGCCTGCGGAGAAAGTGACCCTCCCTCGGCAGTGGCCATGATCCCCCCACCGTCTGAAGGTGGCGTGCCACTGCTTCCCCGCGGCGGCCGGCCCCCCCCGGCCGCCGCACCCTTTTAACAGGCTGTTAAGGGCATGGCGGCGAGGTGAAACCCAGTCGGTCGGGGCTCGTAATTTCACAAGGGATCGTACGCCTTGATCAGTTCGAGACGGTACCAGAGGGTCTTGTCCCCGCCCACGAACCCCGGCCTGCCCTCCTTGCCGTAGGCCAGTGCGGGCGGGATGATGAGCAGGCGGACACCGCCCTCCCTCATGCCCTTGACGCCCAGACTCCAGCCCTCGATGACCTGATCTCCCCCCACGACGAAGGAGGCGGGCTTCCCGCGGTCGTCCGAGCTGTCGATCTTCACGCCGTCCACCCAGCCGATGAAATTCACGGTCACGGTGCCTTTTTCCCTGGCCTCCTTGCCCGTCCCGACCCTGGAGTCGACGAACTTGAGGCCCTTTTCCCCTTCGATGACCACATCTTTATCGGTCAGCTGAGGGGCCTTGGCAGCCTCCTGCACTTGCTTGAGGGCCACTTCGAGGCGGGATTTCTCCTCGGCCGCCTTTTTAGCCTGAAGCTCCGCCTGAGAGGGCCCACAGGAGATGAGCAGGAATAGGGAGCATGAGGCCGCCATCGCCAGGCACGTTTCACGGCACATGGGAGGACCCTCCAACGACTGGACAGAAGGAAGCTGGGGTCAGGATCGAAACCATAAGCGAAATAACGGTCTGCAACTGCTCCCGGCTCCCCTACCTCACATACCACAGTTCTCTCTGGGGCTCGGCCAGGAACCGCCCGCCCTGGGGCGTAACCACCGTGTCTTCTTCCACGCCCACGGCCCCGAACCCAGGCACGGCGAGCGATGGTTCGAGGGTGAAGACCTGGTGCTCCGCGATGGGCATGAAGGGCGTGTTCTTGTAGCGGGCCCAGGCGGGCCCCAGCATGGCGCCGCCGTCGTGCACGTGGCGGCCCACCTGGTGGCCCAGGCCGTGCGGGTACTCCGGGAAACCCGCTGCGGTGACCATTCCTCGCGCGATGGCGTCGATGTCCACGCCCTTCATCCCGGGCTTCAGGGCGGCGCGGCAGGCCTCGACGGCGTCCGCGATGACTTGAAAACCCTTTCGGGCCGCTTCGGGGGCCTGGTCTTCCCCAGCCCTGAGTACGTACCACGTGCGCTGCATATCGGAGGCGTATCCCCGGACGAAGACGCCCATGTCCACGTGGACGAGGTCGCCCGGCCGGATGTCGTTGTCCGTGGCCTCCCCGTGGCCCATGCCCGCGCCCCGGTCCCCTGCAAAAACGAGGGTCTGGAAGCTCGGCTCCAGTCCCCTTTCGGCCATTCGGTTCCCGATGAAGTCGTAGACTTGTTTTTCTGTCTGGCCGACCTTGAGGAATGCGCAGATCTCCTGGAAGATCTGAACCGTGATATCCACGGCCTCCTGGATGGCCGCGAGTTCCAGCGGGGCTTTCTGGGAGATGAGCGAACCGATGATCGGTTCGGCGGATACGATCTCCGCTCCGGGCAGAGCTTCCTTCAGGAGCGACTCCAGGTAGAGGAATGCACCGTGGGTGATACCGTCGGCGGAATGGTCGTTTTGAGAGTAGTTGACCGCCACACGGCGGGGTTTTAGAGCCTTGAGATAGGCCAGGAACGGCTCCTTGAAGTCCTGGACGAAGGTCAGGACCTCCTTGTAAAGCCCCGAGTCCTCAAAGACCTGTTGATCCAACCGGCCGCAGATCACCGAGGGCTTCCCCTCCCGCGTGACCAGGACCGTGCTCTCCCAGGTGAAGTTTCCCGGGGAGACATAGGCGAAGGCACGCTCGGCGCCGGCGCTCGTTTCCTGGACGAAGGTGATCCAGAGGTCTGCGTCCATGGCCTTCAGAACCGATGCGGCCTGGACGAGTTTCTGCTCGATGATGTCCTTGGATGCTAAGTGGCTTCCGCCTCCCATGATCGGCCTCCTGATCGGGTCGCCCGCCACCCGGCGGGCTCAGATTGAGTTTAGCATGAGAGACACGGCTTGAAGCACGAAAAGCTTCCACCGGACCGCCCGGCCCATGCCGAGCGGAAAAACCAACTTGACGGGAGAGCGGAGCATGTCTAGCATGATAAAGCCAAACTAAGGAGACTCCGATGGACAAGGTCAAGCGGCTGATCGAGGAAAAGGGCCCTGAGGTTTACTCGGTTCCCCCCGAGGAAACGGTGTGGGAGGCGGTGAGGACCATGGCGGGCCGCCACATCGGCGCCATCCTCGTCATCGATAAGAATCAGTTGATTGGAATATTCAGCGAGCGGGATCTTCTGGTCCGCGTGCTCCTGACGGGGCTCGACCCAACCGCCACACCCATTAAAGCCGTCATGTCCACGGATATGGTGTACGTCACGCCCGAGACGCCCGTCCGCGAGGCCATGGCCGTCATGACGGAGCGGCGCTGTCGGCACCTCCCCGTGATGGAGGGCCAGGAACTGAGGGGCATGGTGTCCATCGGCGACTGCACCCGCTGGGTGTCCCGGGACCAGGATTACACCATTCGGCATCTCCAGGATTACATCCACGGGAAATACCCGGGATAGTATCCAAGGGGGATCAGGACATGTTCGCTCATGGGGTGTTGCGCAGAGTTCTTTGGACCGGTGCCTTCCTTTTATTGAGCGGTGCGGCGGCCCTGGCCGACAACAAACCCTTCGTGCTCATCAGCAAGGACCAGAATGAACGCGCCCAACCAGGGGTCCCGGCTTGCTATTTGCAACGGAATGTTTAATACTTCCAAGCAACCGGAAGGCGGGATGCTCCTCAAAATCCCCAACCGGGCCGCCCTTAAGGAGAAGGCGTAGCGCGCGCCAGTCGGACGTGTTGCAACTTTTCTGGACGGGTTTCGTACAGTTCGTAGGTTAGGCGGGGGACCACCAAGGCTTGGTGCCAGCGTGGAGAGTACCGCTACCCCTTGCATGAGGACCGGTGTTGGTTTATAATTGATCCCATATGGAGGTGTTGAGATGAAGAAAATCTTGGTCGCGGCGGTCTTGGTTCTTGGAACGTTGGGAATTTTCGCACAGGCCGGAACTCAGTATATCGCCATCATGCCCGGTTACCAGTGGAGCACGGGCAGTTACACCTACAACGACGGTGCCTTCCAGACCAAGGCGAAGGGCGAAGGTAACTTTGTTTTCAGCCTCGATTACGGATACTTCTTCACCGAGAACGTCGGCCTCCACGCCGCCTACATGTACGACAAGGGTGACTACAAGGCTCAGCTGACTTACCTGCCCTTGAACTGGGGGACGGGCAGCTATAAGTTCAGCCGCACGGTCAACATTTTCGAGATCGGCCCCGAATTTGCAACCAAGGCGGGCACCAACGGCCAGTTCTACGGCCAGATCAACTTGGGCTACACCTTCGGAAGCGGCGAAACCCATTTTTACTTGAACGGCAACCGTTACAACCTCGGCAATGTCGGCGGCAACGACTGGGCCTTCGGCGGCGCCATAGGCTACCGTTACTACTTCAACAATTCAGTAGGCCTCGGCGCCCAGATCGCTTACCACCACATCAACGGGTTTGACATCAACGACATGTGGGACAGCCGAATCGGGGTCTGGTTCAAGTTCTAAGCTTCTACGGAATGCGTACGAAAAGGGCGGGCCTCACGGCCCGCCCTTTCGTTTTGTCCCAGAAAATCGGTAGCGGGGAGCGGGGAGCAGGAAGCGGATAGACGAGCCCCTCGAGTTCAGTGGGCTTCCCCGCTCACTCCTCACCTCATCGCGTCTCAGTTCTCACGTTTTACTATTCACTTTTAACTTTGTTTTTCTGCCCCTTCACCGCCGCCGGTGGTCGAGGCCTTCCATGGATACCGTTCGGCACATTTCGGACAGGCGCGAGCGCGTTCGGGTGCCGATCCGGTCCTCCAGAGAGGTCTCTCCGGAAGGGGGCACATCCAGATAGTTGGTGGTCAGCAATGTGGGGCGCTGTTCGTTGTAGCGCTGGCTCACCAGGTAGTGGAGGGTGTCCTGCGCCCAGGGGCTGGCCACGCATCCCAGTTCGTCAATGAGAAGCAGAGGCGCGTCCACGAGGGGACTCAGGATGTCGTATTCGGTCTCCTCGGCCGCCGTCCGCCCATAGCTGGCGCGGATTTCGCGGTAGAGGTCGTTGAGGTCCGCGAAAAGCGCCGGCATGGACTTGCGAACCACGATCTCCTGAAGGATGGAGACGGCAAGGTGGGTCTTGCCTACGCCACACGGTCCTTGGAAAAGGAGCCCGTTGGCGCCATCAGGCAAGGCCGGGTACTCCTCCGCGTATCGCCGGGCCAACAGCAGCGCCTCCTCTTGACTGGAATGGGCGGGCTTATAGGTGTCGAAGGTATACCGCCTGCTGTATCGCTGGGGGATGCAGGCTCGCTCCACGACCCGCGTGGCCCGGTCGGGGATGCGGCAACGGCAGGGCATGGCCACCAGCGCCCCTTGACGCTCTTCGATGACGTAGCCTTCGCCCCCGCAGATGGGGCACAGTTGCCTCACCATGACTCCTCCCCAGTAGAGGATGACCTTGAGAATACCACAGGACTCCGGCCGGCTGCTGAACCACTCTCCTGGCTCCCCCGCGAGAATTGTGGCCTTCGGCCAGAGCGCGGCATCCAGGATTCGGGAAAGCGTGCTAGGATACGCCCATGGACGTCCCGTCGAGACACCCGGCCCAGAAGCGCCTCGGATGGTTCATGGCCACCCTGCTCTTCGTTTCAGGAATGGCCGTTGCGCCCCAGGATCGGTCCGCGTCGGTCAGCGCGTCGTGCGGACGAAATTGCATACCTGCCCCTTCGGAATTTGAGGTTCCAAGGGACCTCTCCGCGCGCGCTTTCGTGATCCGATCCCTCTCCCCCGGGCGCACCTGCTCGGGCACCCCCCCGCAAACCCTCCAGGGCTTCAGCATCAGGCGCGGCGCCCAGACCGTGTTCGTCTATTACATTGGGCCTACCGGCACCGTGTCCGATCCCGTTCCGATTCAGGAATTGGAGTTGCCTTCCGGGACCTACCAGCTATACGCCGTTCCCGCCTCCGGGGCCGGCGTCAGCCTCAGCTTCGTGATGGAGCCGCGCCGGTGATCGCGGTAAGGCCCCTCAGGACGGGGAGGGCGTTCGCTTCTGTACGCCGTACTCTTTCATCTTGCGCCACAGCGTGACCCGGCTTATCCCCAAGCGCAGCGCCGTTCGACTGATCTTCCAATCATTGGCATCCAGGGTTTTCAGAATGAGGTCCCGTTCCAGGGATTCCAGGGGCGAGTGGATCTGGAACAGGTGCATGGGCGGCTCTTCGGGCTGGACCGAGGTGGGCAACGGCAGATCGCGCGTGCGGATGATTCCGTCCTGGCAACGGATTGCCGCGTGCTCCACCAGGTTCTCGAGCTCCCGGATGTTACCGGGAAACCTATAATCCATAAGCCGTGCAAGGGCCTCCGCTTCGATCCGGTCAAGCTTCTTGGCGGGCATCTTGGCGGATACCTTCTTGACGAAATGGTCCACGAGAAGCGGGATGTCGTCCCTCCGTTCCCTGAGCGGCGGAATGGCGATCCTGAAGACGTTTAGTCGGTAGAAGAGGTCCTGCCTGAAAGTGCCCTCTTCCAGTGCCACGACGAGGTCGCGGTTCGTTGCCGCCACGACCCGGACGTCCACCCTCGTGCTCTTGGACGACCCCACCCTCTCCAATTCACCTTCCTGAAGCACCCTCAAGAGTTTGACCTGGGTCGCGGGGGGGATCTCGGCGATCTCGTCCAAAAATATGGTTCCGCCATGGGCCAACTCAAACCGCCCCATCTTATCGGCGATGGCCCCGGTGAACGCCCCGCGCACATGGCCGAACAGTTCGCTCTCCAGGACGCCTTCGTTCAGGGCGGCGCAATTCACCTTGACGAAGGCCCGGTTGCGCCTCGTGGAATTGAAGTGGATGGCGTTGGCCACCATCTCTTTCCCGGTGCCGCTCTCTCCCGTGATGAGAACGGTGGAGTCCGTCTCGGCCACCATGCGGATCAGGTCGAAGATCTCCTGCATGGTCTTGTTGTGGCCGATGATATTGGAAAAGGAGAAGCGCTCCTCGGCCGATTCCTGCAGGCGGGAGATCTGGGTGATGTCGTTGAAGACCTCCACGCCCCCCACGATCTTGCCCGAATCATCGCGCAGGAGGGTCACGCTCGTGCGACAGTTGAGGAGTTGCCCGTCCTTGGTCCGGTACCACATGGGCAGTCCGGAGAGATCCTGTCCGCTCTGCATCGCCCTCGTCATGGGGCAGGCGTATTCGCACTCGGATCCATGCGTGATGTTCTTGCAGCGTGCGTCCGACACTTCCCCCTCGGAATAGCGAAGAAGCCGCCGGGCCGTCTCGTTGATGAAGACGATCTTGCGCTCCAGGTTGGTCACGATGACCCCGTCGCTGACGGTATCGAGAATCTTTAGCGCGTTTCGATCACGGATCAGTTCTTCCAAGATGCCCCCTCGCCTCACCCACGATCTCTGCGCTCTCCCTGCCGGTGCAGTGCTTGAAGAGCTTGCCGCCGCTGCACACGAGCACGTTGGGCCCTTCCCCGCACATGCCGAGGCACGACACGTAGGAAACCTTCACGCGCTTGGCGGGAAGATCCCGCACCGCCTGTTTCAGGGCCACTCGAACCTTTTCTGGGTTCCCCTTCTGGTTGCAGGAATCCCCCTTGCACACCAGAATCCAGACGCGGTCTAAAGCTTCTACGCTTTCTGCCATTCCGTCAAGCCTCTTTTCCTGAGCACCGGGAGTTCTGCCGCGGCCTTCGAACTGAGGGTCGCCGTTCACCTCTCGTGACTAGGTGACTGGGGAACTTGGGAACTGGGAAAGGTGAAACCCGTGAACTCGTCGGCGGGTGTGTGGTCCTTCCAGTCGCCCAGTCAGCTAGTTCCCCAGTCCCGAATATCCTCCGCCTTCCGAATTCGGCGTCCCCTCCAGAACCCGCGAGAGTCGCTCAATAAACTGCAGTATGTCGCGCTCCACCGTCTCGTGCCCCAAGCTGACCCGCAGGACAGACCCCATAAGATCCTGAGAAACGCCCATGGACATGAGCACCCTGGGACCCGTCCCGCCCCCGCTGTGACAGGCCGATCCCGTAGAGACTGCAACACCCGCCCGGTCCAGGGCGGCAGCCACCTCGGCTCCCACGATCCCCGGCAGGCTGAAAAAGGAGGTATTGGGCAGGCGGGCGGCGCCTTCGGCATGAACCACGGCGCCCCATTGGGCCTTAAGTCTCTGTTCCATTTGGTCCCGCAGCGCCCTGGTGCCCGCCGTCTTCGCAAGGTTTCCCGTGGCCAGTTCGCAGGCCGCACCGAAGGCCACCGCCAGCGGTACGGCTTCGGTGGAGGAGCGCCGTCCGCCCTCCTGTCCGCCGCCCACAAGCATGGGCCGCAGAGGAGCACCCCGCCTCACCGCCAAGGCGCCGATGCCTTTGGGACCGTAGAGCTTGTGCGCGGCGGCGGCGAGGTAGTGAGGCCGGGCCGTGGACCAGGGCGAGGGCACCTTGCCCAGCGCTTGCACGGCGTCGGTCAGGAAGAGAGCTCCGTAGCGATGACAGGATTGGCCCACATGATCCAGGGGTTGTATTGCGCCCGTCTCGTTGTGGGCCGTGAGAATCGCCACGAGCGCCACATCGCCCGCCATGCGGGAATCGAAGGCCCGCATGTCCAGAACTCCCTCCGGGGTCACGGGAAGGGCCTCCACATGAAAACCCTTGGCCTCTATGGCGTCCCACTGGTCGTAGACGGCCGGGTGCTCGATGGCCGAAAAGAGGACCCTTGGGCGCCCGTCGGTCGAGCCCAGCGCGGAGGAGATGGCCAGATGGTCGGACTCCGTGGCCGAACCGGTGAAAATCACTTCGTCGGGATGGCAACCAATGAGAGCGGCCACCTGCATCCGGCTGCGCTCCAACGCCGCTTTGGCCGCGCGCCCTTCTTCATAGGCGCTGGACGGGTTGCCGAAATCGCAGCGCTGAGCACCGGCGAGCGCCACCGAAACCTCATCCGCAAGCGGCGTGGTGGCGTTGCAATCGAGGTAAATGCGGCCGGAGGGCAATTTCAACCCTATCTCCTGACTTCAGATGCAATATTCGCCGCGCCTTCACCCTCCCGCGAGCGGAGCTCGACCGGCGGGCAACCCGCTTCATGGAATTCTGGGCCTTGCCGGTGGGTTGGCCGGGAGAACGATCCCTCCGGCGGCAGGCCTTTGCCCCGCATCGTTCCGATGATCCCTCACCAGGGCCCAGGTCAGTTGTCCTGATAGAAGAACTTGTCCAGTTGCTCCTCGAGTTGATGGATGTGGCGCTCCTCCTCCTCGGCCATCTCCTGCAAGGTCTGCTTGGTTGCCGGGTGCTGGGCCACAGCCGCGGCTTCTTGGTAGAAAGCGTGGGCGGCCTTTTCCCGCTCGATGGCCATGCGCAGGATGTCGATGGGCGGAGTGTTGGGATCGATGGGCATGCTTTCGCTCCTCGAATGAATCGGAATTGTAGCAGGTCGGCCCAAGAGGGGGAAGTAGGGGCGGAAGAAATCCTGTTTCTCGGTCATCGGTCATCGGTTATCAGCTCTTAACCGAAAACCGACAACCGACAACCCCACTTCATCACCTGCTCACGATCATTTTGCTCCTCACTCCTCACGCCTCATTCCTCGCTTTTCACTTCTCACTTATCGCACTCCACAAAAATCCTCCGCCCGTCTCCCTCGCGCCTGGTCCACTTGAGGTCGTCCAAATACTCGAGGAGGGGCATGACATACTTCCGCGTGCTCCTCAGGTGGTCCTTGAACTCGGGAATGGAGATGAGGGGCCCCCGGTCCCGAGACCACAAGGCCAGTTCTGTCCGAATCCGCGTGAGCGTGGATGCGGTGGTGAAAAAATCACCACCGAACCTTACCAGGTCACCACTCGCGGTCATGAGCGGCAATACCTGGCGGACCACCGGACCGAGGGCTTCCTCCATCTCTTTCCCGGTACGGATGGAGAACGCCTCCCGGGACAGCATGGCGCTCACGGCTTCCTTGGCTCCCATCTGCTGGGGCGTGAGCTGCACCTGGTGTCCCGAGGTTCGGACGCGGTCGCCCGCGGTCTCGGCCAGTCCCGAAGCGGCCAGCGCCTGAAGGAGCGCTTCGGCCCGGACGGTCCCCAGCATCCTCTGCCACCGTCCCAAGAATTCCTGGCGGGGCAGCCACTCCGAGGGCGCGCTCCCGCTCTGTCTGGCTTTTAGCCACGCCGAGGCACGCTCCTGCCAGGCCCGGCCCTCCGGTGGCGCGAGCCACCATCCGCCCTGGCCCCAGCGAACCAGAAGGCCTGATGCCTCGGCCTCCGTGGCCCTCGCCTCCAACTCCACTTCCGACACACCCAGCCGCGGACCCACCTCCCCGGGAGTCGCGCCCACGGGGCCCGCCTCCACAAGAAGGGCTCCCAGAGTATCGCCGCGGCCCAGAGCCAGAGCGGTCTGATGGTCCACCGGCCTCCGCCAGCGTGCCTTGCGCCGCGCCACCAGGAGAACACGGCCACCCGCCACCGTGCCCACCGGAGACGGGAGCCTGAGGATGAATCGATCACCGGGCCACGCCAGGACGGGTTCGGGCATGCGGAGTTGGGCCAACCCCACTTCGCCGGGCCCCAGAGAGGCGACCCCGTCCAGGTGCAGGTGGGCCTCCACTTCCTGAGTGTGGATGTGCAACGCCAGCGTTGCTGCGGTCTTGATGGGATGGCGGGCGGACGGCAGGACCTCCACCTCCACATCCAATAAACGGGCGGGCCAGACGCTCCCGGGAGCCGCCACCAGGCACCCCCGTTTCAGATCGTGGTGGTGCAGGTCCGCCAGGTTCAGGGCGCCCCGCTGTCCCTGGGAAATGGAGGGGACCTCCTTGCCGAACACCTGGAGTCCTCGGACTCGGCTGCGTCCTCGATCCGGGTAGATCTCCACCTCCCCGCCCGTCGCCAGCTCTCCGCCGATGCATGTCCCCGTCACCACCGTGCCGAAGCCCTTCACGGGAAAGACCCGGTCCACGGGGAGCCGAAAAGGGCGGTCCTGGACCCGCGGCGCGCAGGCCCCCGCCTGTTCGTACAGGGCCTCCACCAGTTCGGGCACCCCCTCCCCGGTGGAGGCGCTGACGGGCAGGACCGGCCATCGGCCAAAGCCCAGGCCATCGAGAAACTCGGACAGTTCAAGGAGCGCCAGTTCGCGGGTCTCGGCGTCCACGAGATCGATCTTGTTGAGCGCAACGACGCCTCGTTCGACTCCGAGAAGGCGCACGATCTGGGCGTGCTCCACGGTCTGGGGCATGACCGATTCGTCCGCGGCGACCACCAGCAGGCACACGTTGACCCCCGTGGCGCCCGCCAGCATGTTTTTGATGAAGCGCTCGTGGCCGGGCAAATCCACGAAGTGCAGGGTGCCGCGGTCCTGGACGAGGGTGGCGAATCCGATGTCCAGGGTGATGCCCCGCCGCTTTTCCTCCGCCCACCGGTCGGCGTCCGTTCCCGTCATGGCCTTGACGAGGAGGGTTTTCCCATGGTCGATGTGCCCGGCGGTACCGACGATGACGTCTCTCATGCTTCCAAGGGCTCCCTTCGCAAACTGGACCGGGTGACCAGGTGACTCCGGTAATCGGGTGACTGGCGAAAGGCGAGACCGTGACCGCAGGTCTGAGAGTATTCCAGGATGAAACCGCTGCCGCCAACATACTCCGCCTACCGAATCACGCATTTCTTGATCCCTTGCTCACTCGATCCCTGATCACCTCTTCTCAAACACCGTGAGCCCCGTGTCCCCGTACTTGTAAGTCCGCCCCTGCACCATCTGGGCCGGGCAGGACGGGGGGGCCTTGAGCGCGTGCTCCACCACCAGGAGGCCGCCCGGGGCCATGGCGGCGCGCGCGCCCATCCCCGCCAGGAGAAGGGGCCAGCGAGCGTCCGCATAAGGAGGATCGCAAAAACAGATGTCCAGGGCCTTGCCCCCCGAATCTAGGAGGTCCAGGGCCCTGGAAGCCTCCACCGCGATCACCCTGCTTCGCTCCGCGACCTTTAGAAGCTCGATGTTTTGCTGAAGCGCCATCAGCGCGCTACCATCGCATTCGACAAAGACGCAAGAGGAGGCACCGCGGCTCAGGGCTTCCAGCCCCACGGCCCCGGTTCCCGAGAAAAGATCCCCAAACACCGCGCCCCTTATCCTCTCCCCCAGGATGTCAAAGAGGGCCTCCCTGACCTTCTCCGAGGTGGGCCGGGTGGCCGCCCCCTCGGGAGCGACGAGCCTGCGTCCCCTGTGTTCACCACCCACGATTCTCATCTCATGTCATCCCATGCCAGTGAACTCGTTGACACTACCAAAACCAGTTTCGTATTATAGGTGCACCCAAGGACGGGTAGAAAGGAGTGTGGCTCATGGGTAGCGTTAACAAAGTGATTCTGTTGGGAAACCTAGGCCGGGACCCTGAGCTGAAGTACACGCCCAGCGGCTCCGCGGTGGCCAATTTCACGATCGCCACCAACGAGACCTGGAAGGACAAGGACGGACAGAAGCAGGAGCACACCGAGTGGCACCGGGTCGTGGTCTGGGGCAAGCTCGCCGAGATCTGCGGCGAATATCTGCACAAGGGCCGCCAGGTCTACATCGAGGGTTCCATCCGCACGCGGACCTACAAGGACCGCGAGGGCGTCGAGAAGAGCGTCACGGAGATCAAAGCCGACAGCATGGTCATGATCGGCAAGGGTGATGGCCCCGCCAAGGGAGGCGAGCGGCCCTCGGACCGTGGCGGCGCGGGCGACAAGGAACCCGAATACAGCGACGAGGACATCCCCTTCTAGAGCTATCAGCTCTCGGCCGTCAGCTGTCAGCTTGTGAGGATTGCCTCCTCCCTCGCAACGACGGCTGGCGGCTGGGGGCTGAAAGCACTCCCATGCGAGAAATCATTACGCTCGATGTGGGCGGTGATGCCAACCGCTCCTATTGTCTTCTCGATTCCGCGACCCACACGGCCTGGTGCGTGGATCCGTCCTTTGGCGCAGTCCCCATCCTGGAGCTTTGCACCCGGCGACGAGTGCGACTCACCGAGATTTTCTTGACCCATACCCATGCCGACCATGTGGCGACCCTCCCCGAGCTGGTTGGCGCCACGGGCGCCCGGGTTTGGGTGCATCCTCTCGAACTCGCCCGGGCGCCCGGCGCCCGCCCTCTGCCCGAAGAGGGTCCGCTCCCGGAGGTTCCCGGCGTGGAAACCCTTTTGACCCCCGGCCACACGCCGGGCGGGACGTGCTATCTCGTGGGGGATGCCCTTTTCACGGGCGATGTCCTCTTCGTGGATTGGGTGGGGCGCTGCGACTTCCCCGGAGGCGACAGCCGGGCGCTCTTCCAGAGTCTGGCTAAATTGCGGTCCTTGCCGCCCGAGGTGGTCATCTACCCGGGCCACCATTACGGTTCCGTACAGAGCCGCCGCCTCGGCGAGGAGATCAAGCTGAACAAGTTCCTGAATTGCCGGGACTACGGCACGTTTCTACGGCTCCTGCCCGAGCTGTCGGGATGAGCCTCTGGAGCGATCCGGCCGCCTGGCTCGGTCACGAAGCTCTCTGGATCCTTTACGGGGTCCTGGTCTTGGTCGCTTTCGTGAAATACACGGTCCCCATCCTGCCCGGAGACATGGTCCTGCTCGTCTGCGTTTTCCTCGTGGGTGCCAGAGATGGTTCGGGGTGGCTATCGGCCGGCGCCATCACCACGGGAGGAACGGCGGGTGCACTTCTCGCCTTCTGGTGGGGGTGGCGCTTCGGAAACCGGTTCATGAGGCGTCCGCGATTCCGGCGCCTCACGGGCCGCGTGGAGGCCCTCCTCGGTCGCTGGGGGTACTGGCCCCTGCTCCTGAACCGTTTCGTGCCCTACGTCCGCCCCGCGCTCTTTCCCGCGGCGGGCATGCTTCGGATGAGACGCCTGCCGACGCTGGCGTGCGCCCTGTTCGGCAACGCACTCTTCGGGGCATTCGTGGTCCTTCTGGGACATTCGGCGGGCCGGCAGTGGGGCCAGCTCGTCTCTCTCTACCACCTCTACCAGCTCTGGTTGGGCCTCATGGTGTTCGCCCTCCTCAGCCTGCTGGCGGGATATCTGGCTTACGGGGTGTGGCAATCGCGGAAGTTACCAGACGAGGACCTCAGAGGATGAGCGTCGAGCCGGGCTACTTGGGCTTTACCGAGTAGGCTGACGCGTTGGGCAGTGGGGCCGCTTCAATCTTGACGCTCTCGCCGAACCGAAAACGCTCCTTGTTTTCTTGAAGAAACCGGACCACCTCCGGCGAGGCCGTTACGGTGGCAGGACGGGCCGGACGGATGCCCGCGAGGGTGTTGGCGATCTGCTGGGCGATGCGCCAGGGGGCGGGAATTCGGCCCCGACCCTCGCAACAGGGGCAGACGCCGGTCATGACGCGCTCCAGGCTTCGGTGGCTGCGCTTCCGTGTCATTTCCACGAGACCGAATTCGCTGATGTTGAGGATCCGCGACTTGGCCCGATCCGTCTTGAGTGTCTCGTTGATTTTTGCCACCAGCGCTTCACGGTGGGCCTTCTTGGACATGTCGATGAAGTCGATGACGATGATGCCCCCGAGGCTCCTGAGCCTGATCTGCCTGACAATTTCCTCCACCGCTTCCACGTTGATGGCGAAGGCCGTTTCCTCGAGCGACTTCTTGCCCGTGAATCGCCCCGAATTGACATCGATGGCGACGAGCGCCTCGGTGGACTGGAGGACGATACATCCGCCCGAGGGCAGCCACACCCTGGGCCTCAGGGCCTTGTCCAATTCCTGCTGGACGTGGTAATGGTCGAAGAGCGGCACGGAGGCGTCGCTCCACGTGCGGATGCGCGAGGCGCTCAACCCGAGTGTCTCCATGAGCTCTCTACAGCGCTGGGCGATGCCGTCGTCGTCGGTGGTGACGGTGCCCTCGCCCCTCAGGAGAATCTCCCGCACCGCTCGGCCCACAAGGTCGGCCTCCTGGTGCACCAGCGCCTGGTCGGTGGTCGCCTGCACTTTGAGCCGGATGAGGGACCACAGTTCCGCCAGGGCCTGCATTTCTCCCGAGAGTTCCTCCTGGGTCACCCCTTCCGCGGCAGTCCTGACGATAAATCCGCCCTGCGCCTCGCCCTTGATGAGGCGGAGCATGTCCTTGAGGCGCTTGCGCTCATCTCCCGAGATCTTTCGGGAAACGGCCAGATGGTTCAGGAAGGGCATGTAGATGAGGTAGTGACCGGGAAGGGCGATTTCGGTGGAAAGACGGGAGCCCTTGGCGCCCATGGGTTCCTTGATGATCTGGACGAGGATCCGGTCCCCCTCGTGGAGATGCTTCACGGTGGCGCCGTGCCTGCCGGAAAACTCCCCGGCGTCCTCCTCCATGAGGCCCGCCGGCCCCATGTCCCCTTCGTAGAGAAAGCCGTCCCGCTCCAGGCCCACGTCCACGAAGGCGCTCTCCATCCCGGGCAAGATGCGATTTACCTTGCCGACGTAGAGGTTGCCTACGAGGCCCTCCAGGTGCGCGGGTTCGTGGAAGTATTCCACCAGCCTCCCGTTTTCCAGGAGGGCGATCTGCACCTGCCACTGGTCTTGCGTGATGAGGAGTTCCTGCTTCATGGACCCCAGTCTTCCGCCCATATTCCCAAGGCGGCTCAAGGGGTTATTCTACTCCGAATGGATCCGATTGGCGAGGTTGACAGATGAGGGAAGCGACAATAGAGGAGATAAGAGGTGGCCCCGGTGTTCGCCGGACGGAGCCTCACTCATGATCCCCTCCTCATCTCCCCTCTCTTCATTCCGCCGATACGGCCCCATCCTCCGAGGGGAAGTCCAACCTGATCCGCGCCAGGGAGAGATTCTCCCTCCCGGGACCTGGGCAAAGGAGATGAATCAGATCCATGAATCCACCCTGAACGAGGTGGATTTCGATCCGCGGCCCGAACATTTCGACCCTTCGGACCCGGGCTCTCAGGTCGTAGGTCTTGGCCGCGCCTTTGGAGAGCTTCGTCACGGGCCATTCGCGGGCCGCCTGGAATTCGGCGAGGCGCGCGGCGAGGGCCACCCTCTCGTCCTGGGAGAGGGCCGTCAATGCCACCTCGTAAACCTGGATGGACAGGGCCGAGAGGGGCGGAGAACTGGGCGGGATCTGGAATAGGTGATCGACGGACAGGCCCGCGGGCAGCAGACCCTGGAGGCGCGCCATGAGGCCGGCCCTGTCCAGGGGGGCGGCCTGGAACTCCATCCATTCCTCCCGCCCCTCCACCCCCAGGGGCAGCGGCGCGGGCAGTTCCACCTTGGGCATGGGGTGATATCCCTGGGAGTAGGCCAGCTGGACGCCCGCCCGGCGCAGGGCGCGAACCAGGATGTCCACCAGATCCAGGTGCCCCACGAACCGAGAAAGCCGCTCTTTGCGAAAGCGCAGGCGGTACTTGACGGGCTGGAACGCTCTGGCCGGTTGCACGGCGGCCACCGGCGGATCGGGCACGGGGGATCGTTCCATTTCGCCGGAGAGGCACTGTTCGGCGAAGGACCCGCATCCGTAGCATCGGTCGGAACCACACTTGTCGGTGGTCTGAGCCGCCCGGGCCCGCTCCAGTTCGCTCCATAGGAAGGCCCTCGTGACGCCGATGTCCACGACCTCCCACGGAAGCCTCTCGTCCTTGCCGCGCTCCCGGAAGAGGTACTCGTCGGGCGTCATGTCACACCCGGCAAAGGCACTATTCCACTTGTCCATGTCGAAGTGCTCGCTCCACCCGTCGAAGGCGCACCCGAGGTCCGCGGCCCGCTGGAGCACCGCCGAAAGGCGCCTGTCCCCCAGGGAGAAGGCGCCCTCCACCAGGCTCGCCCCCACGTCGTGCCAGCGGTAGGTCACGGGCCGCCGGAGGGCACTCTTGAGTCGGCCCTGCTTGGCCCGCAGCGACTCCGGACGCTCCATGGCGGCCCACTGAAAGGGGGTGAAGGGTTTGGGCACGAAGCAGGATGTGGAGAGCGTGACGCCGGGGTTCCTGCACCCCGCGGCCTTTCCGGCGCGCGCTACGGCCGCGCCGAGCCTCGCGATGCCTTCCACGTCCTCATCGGTCTCCGTAGGAAGGCCGATGATGAAGTAGAGCTTCACGAGGTTCCAGCCCGAGGAGAAGACCACCCGCGCCGCCCGGTCCAGATCGTCGTCCGTGAGCTGCTTGTTGATGACATCGCGCAGCCGCTGGGTGCCCGCCTCGGGCGCCAGGGTAAAACCTGATTTTCGGCCGCTGGAGAGGGACTGTGCGAGCTCCTTCGTGAGCGAGGGCACGCGCAGGCTCGGCATGGCCACACCCACGCTCTGGGATGAGCCGTCGGCGGCAACGGCGGCCACCAGTCGCTCGATGCCGTCATACTCGCCCGCGTTCAGGCTCAGCAGGGTAGCCTCGTTGTAACCCGTGGCCTTCAGGCCTTCGCGCACCGACCTGCGAATGGCTTCGGGCTCGCGCTCCCGGACGGGTCTATAGATGTACCCCGCCTGGCAGAAACGGCATCCCACGGCGCAACCGCGGGCGATCTCTATGGAATAGCGGTCGTGGACGACCTCATGGTGGGGCACGAGAAGCTGGGTGGGAAAAGGATACGGGGTCAAATCCGTGAGGATCCGGCGCCGCACGGGATAGGGCACGCCCGCTTCGAGGGGACCCGTGACCACCTCCATGCCCGTGTCCTGATCGATTTCCGTGCGGTAAAGGGCCGGCACATACGTGCCCTCCACCTTGGCCAACGCCCGCCACACGTCGATGCGGGGCAGCCCTTTGGTGGCCCGAACGGCCTCGCAGAGATCGAGGAGGCCCTCCTCCCCGTCCCCGATGAAAACCGCGTCCATAAAGGGCGCCAGGGGCTCGGCGTTCACGGCGCAGGGACCGCCCGCCAGGATGACCGGGTCTTCCGGACCCCGTTCCGCGGCCAGGGCGGGCACGCCGCCGAGGCGCAGCATGTGAAGGATGTTGGTATAGGTCAGTTCGAACTGAAGGGTAAAGCCCACGGCGTCGAAGTCGCTCAGGGGCCTCTTGGATTCCAGTCCATAGAGCGGCAGGCCTCGCGCGTCCAGCTCTCGCACCATATCGGGCATGGGCATGAACACGCGCTCCGCCCAGATGTCATCCCTGCGGTTGGCGATGTCGTAGAGGATTTTGAGGCCCATGGTGGACATGCCGATGTCGTAGCCGTCGGGGAACGCGAGGGCGAGATGAAGGAGCCCGGCCGAATCGGCCTTGACTACCTCGTTGACCTCTCCCCCCGTGTACCGGGTCGGCTTGGCCACATTTCGGAGGAAATTGAAATCCATCGGACCTCCATCGAGAGGGGGCAAGTATACATGGCGGAGGTCGGAAGGGCGAGTCGCGAGATCCGACTGGGCCGGACGGGAAGGCGATTAAGCGAGGCGCGATTGAGCGAGGCGCGATTGAGCGAGACGCGAGACGCTAGACGCTAAAGGCGAAGGGATTGCGGTGGAAACGGAAAGTCGGTCGCGGGCCTGAACGCCATGGTCAACGACCGCCGGCTTTTCTCTTCCTCTCGCTCTTCACTCCACCCTTCTCTCCGGCGGCTCCCCTTCTCCCGCTCGCCAGTTCCTTCTTCCCGCCATCTCCCCAGCCTCCCTGCTCAGCCTCTTGGGCCCGGGTGATGCGGCTGATGGTGGCGGGGTGGAGCCCGACGGCGAGGCCGATGGCCGAGAGCGTGCAGCCTTCCACGCTGCGGGCCTTGTAGATGAGCGCGTCGCGCCGAGTTGGGTTCCCGATGACCTCGGGGGGGAAAAGACTCTTCAAGGCCGTCCGGGATACGCGCTTCGAGGACGCTTTGGCGCTCTTTAAGCGCCCGCTCAACACCTGGCGTTCGAAACCTTCTGATCCCACGACGAAGCCGTGCCGCACCGCTGGCGGCTCGCCCCCCACGCCCAGCTTGACGAATTTCTCATACTTTGGCCGGGATTTCTTGGCTTTCGCGCCGAACTGGCCGAGAAGCCATTCCACGCTCAGGAAATCCGGGCGAGCCACCAGGCCGGCGGTGGCGGCGAAGCTGCTCCACGGCCACTTTCCTGGCTTTTTGCAAAGGCCCCCTGCGACGGGGGCAAGGACCACGGCCCGGCAGACCTCCATGAGGGGCGTGCCCTCTTCTACGAGACTAGATTTGAACCGTCCGCCAAATACGGGTCCTGTACGGTTGTCGCACCGGTTGTAAGTCTGCGTGAACTCGCCGATGAGGTCCCTCATCCCCCGTGAAAGATTCGGTTCGGGGGTCTCCAGCACCAGCTGGTAGCCCTCGGCAAGCACTGCGTAGGCATGGCAACGCCAACGGTGGCGACCCACGGTACGGCGAAAAACTTCGAGAAAGAGATCCCGGCCCGATCCCTTGAGGCGCGTCTCCTCAACGCACCTTCCCGTCACCCAATGAAAGGCTCCCGGTCCCCCCGCTCTCGGTTTCCGCGCCATGATCACCTCCCCTGATGCGAGAAAATTGTAACCCAGCCACACGCCGCGCGCGAGAATCCCCTTGACATTGTACAATGTTTGGCTTGTAATCTCCCCAATCGGCGCCGGCCACCCTTGGGAAGGGCGCCGCATCGAAGGGGGGGCACATATGTTCAATCGTTGGGGTTGGAATCGGGTTTTGTCGGTGGTTCTCGCGGCGGCCTGCGCGCTGACCTTCACCATCTCGAGTCCCGCGCAAGAGACGCCCCCGCCGGATACAATGGCGCAGGGGTCTATGACGCCCGCGGGGTACACGGATATCGTGGTCACGGCGCCCCGCATGGAGGTCCCCTACAAGGAGGCCCCCGGCGCCACCACCGTCGTGGGCCAGGAGGTGCTGCAGGAGATGCCTCAGACCGTCTCCGCGGCCGAGGCCCTCAATCTCGTCCCGGGCGTGACCGTGGACAACCAGCTCAACAGCGAAAAGGTCCACATCTCCATCCGCGGCATCGGCATCCTCAGCGAGCGCGGCATCCGGGGCATCCAGGTCCTGCTCGACGGCATCCCGCTCAACGACCCGAGCGGCTTCGCGCCGGACCTCTACGACGTGGACTGGGCCAACGTGGAGCGCGTCGAAGTGATCCGCGGACCCTCGGGCGCATTTTACGGCGGCGGTTCCTCCGGAGGCGTCATCAACATCATCACCAAGAGCGGCCGCACCGACGGCGACCGGGGCGACATCGGTCTGACCGCCGGCTCTTACAGCTTTTTCAAGGGTCTCGCGGAAGTCTCCGGCGCAACTTCATCCACTGACTGGCGCGTCTACGGCTCCAGGGCCCTCTCCAACGGCTACCGAGATCATTCCGCTTTTGGGGCGACCAACATCTCGGGCAAGCTCCGCTGGGCACCCGCGGCCGATTTCCAGCTCAACGCGGTGCTGCTGGGCACGAGCTACTTCCAGGAGAACCCCGAGGGTCTGCCCTGGGAAGTGGCCAAGCAGGATCCTACGGCCGCCAATCCGGACTCCACGACCTTTAACGAGTTCCAGCGAACGCGCCGCGTCACTGCGGGGCTGTCCGGCACCTGGGCAACCACAAAAACACAAGACCTGAGCTTCACCGTTTACGGCCGTTGGGCAACCTACGAGGAGGCCTTCCCCTCCGCCGTGCAGAGGAACGACATCTCCAACCCCGGCGCGACGCTGCAGTATGCCTTCCACTTCGGCGACGGGACCGTGAAGAACCATTTGATGTTCGGCGCCGACTCGGCCTGGCAGACCATCGACCAGGTGAAACACCCCAATCTCGGCGGGGCCCAGCAAGGCCCCGCGTACCTGGCCAATCAGCAGCTCAAACAGGACGGGGTGGGCATCTACGCCATGGACCGCATCGAGTTCGGACCCCGGTGGGGCGCATTTCTGAACATCCGCTACGACGACATCCACAACAGCCTCTACGACCACCTCAAGCTCGGCGGAGTCGATCTGGGCGGGTCGCGCACCTTCAGCAAGACCACGGGGCGCGTGGGCGTCCAGTGGAACCCCACCCCGGACCTTGGCCTCTACGCAACCTGGGGCCAGGGCTTCCTGCCCCCCGCCACCGAGGAGCTCATCGCCAACCCCGTCCGCCAGGGCGGCTTCAACCAGCTCATCACTCCCGCCGACTCGACCGGCGAGGAGCTCGGCGCGCGCGGGCGGGTGGGCGACGTCTTCACATACGACGTGGCCGGCTTCTACCTCGACACCAACAACGACTTCGAGCGCTACCGCGTCAGTTCTCGCCCCCTGGAGACTTTCTACGGCAACGCGGGTGACAGCCGGCGCTACGGCCTGGAAACCTCCTTCGGCTGGTTCCCCGTCAAGGGGCTGGCGATTCGGGGCGCCTACACTTACAACCACTTCACTTACGCCAACTACCACAGCCTCAACACGTTCGAGGACTATTCGGGCAACACGATGCCGAACTCCCCCAGGAACCAGGGCTATCTGGACGTTGCCTACACCACGGAGTCCGGATGGATCTTCGGCGCTTCGGGCAAGTTCATGTCCATGTGGTACGTGGACGCCTCGAACGTGCCCACCGCGCCCGGCTACAACCTCATGAACCTCCAGGCCACCTACCGCTGGGCGGGGACCAAGGTCAGGACCGAATTCCAGGTCTCCCTTCAGAACGTCTTCGACAAGCATTACATGGCCTTCACCGAGCCGGACCCGGATGGCAACTCGTACCAGCCCGCCGCGGGACGCCAGGTGTTCTTCGGAGTACACCTCTGGTTCAAGTAGTGGACTGCTGAAAGTCTGAAGCGAAAAGGGAGGGGCGCCGGCCCCTCCTTTAAGTGATCATGTGATCGGGTAATCAGGTGATCGTGTGATTTCGTGCCCTTGTTCACCCTTCACCTGATTACTTGATTACTTTGTCACACCGTGATCGTCTCCCCGAACCCGACGACCCGGCCCCGAACGCCCCGCGCTTCAAGCTTTCGGACAAATTCGTGGGGATCCTCCTGGATGACGGGAAAGGTGCCGTAGTGGATGGGAATCGCTTCTTGCGCGCCGCAAAGCACCGCCGCTTCCACCGCGTCGTCGATGCCCATGGTGAAGTTGTCGCCGATGGGCAAAAGCGCAAGGTCGATGGGGTTGAGCCTTCCGTAGAGCGCCATGTCCGAGTGGATGCCCGTGTCTCCGGCGAAATACACGCACTTGCCACCCATCCAAATGAGCAGACCCGCCGGGTTGCCGCCGTAGGAACCGTCGGGCAGGGCCGAACCGTGAAGCGCGGGCGTGAGTTTAAGCCGGCCCCAATGGAAAGTGTGCGCCCCGCCGATGTGCATGCCATGGGTCTCAACGCCTTGGGCCGACAGCCAGTTGGCGATCTCGAAGTTGGAGATCACCACGCAGCCATTGTTTTTCGCGATTTCCACCGCGTCGCCCACATGGTCCCCGTGGCCGTGGCTGACGAGAATCGCCTCCACCTTGATGTCCTTGGGTTTGGCCTTGGCGTGGACGTTCCCGTTCAGGAAGGGATCCACGATGATCCTGTGCCCGTCCGATTGCAGCTCAAAACAGGAATGACCGTGATAGGTAAGCTGGAGCATGGTGACCTCCTAGGACAGAGTTAAAAGTGAAAAGTTAGAGGTGAGAAGTGAAAGGTGAGAGAAACTTCAAGAGCCGCTCCCATCCTCCCCCCTCCGCCTTCCGATTTTCTATCCCCCATTCCCCCGCTCCCCCGTTCTCCCGCTCCTTTGCCGCCCTCCCCGCGTCCACTCGGCTGTCCCGTAACGGTCGCGGGCGAGACTCTGGGCCAGGTCCCGTTCCTGCTCGTCGAGGCCCCGCTCTTCCCAGGGGCCCGCGAACACGTGTTGAAACCCCGAGACCACGGCATCGGTGAGGGAGGGAAGGGTGATGTCCGGCTTGAGTTCCGCCAGGCCAGCGAACGCTTGCCGGTAGGAGGCCACATGCTCCGGTGGCTGTGCCGAGGCGAGGGCCAAAGCCTCGTAGTCGAGGCTCAGGGGGATCGCCCCATGTTGAAGGAATGCACGGGCGCCCCTGAGCTGGGCACTGCCCACGACCTTGCGGCCGCCCACGGTGATCTCCTGTTCCGAGGGCATCAGAAAGCAGGGCGACCCGCCCTTGGGGGACGGCGGCAGTCCCCTGCCACCGAAGGACACTTCGAGCCCTGCCGCCCTAATACTTTCTGCAAGGGCTTGGGCGATGAGAGCGTAGGTGCCCATGAGCGTGAGACCTGAAAAGGGGGTCAGGTCTTGTCTCGCGATCACGGCGTAGGTCAGCTCGTCGGCGTGGAGAACGGCCTTTCCACCGGTGGGACGCCGGACCACCTCGATGCCCGCACTCTCACAGTAGCTTTTTGTCGCAGGTCTCTTCGAGCAGCTGGTGGTATCCGATGGACAGGCAGGGTGGAGCCCACGAGTACAGTCGCAGGAGTGGCCCGTCAGCCCGCCCCTCCTCGGCGGCCCGGAAGAGCGCTTCGTCCACCGCCATGTTCCAGGCTCCCTGGCCGCCCTCAAAGTCCCGGATCAACCGCCATCGTTCCATCAGGACTTTCCGCAGGTTTCCAGGAATCGTCCGAGCGCTCTCTGGTCGGATCCGTCCAGCCTGCCACCGGCGGCGTTCTCTACGACGAACACGGGGATCTGGAGGTTGGCGCGGAAGTAGCCCTCATCGCGGAGGCTGTCCGCCAGGTACTCCACCCCCAGGAGAACCCCCCGGATGTGCCGCGTCTCGATCTCGCGCTTCAGCTTGTCCAGCCTGCGTTTGAGCCCGTAAGGCAGGGAGCAGACCCCGTAGAGGTCGGCGAGGCTGGAGGCGGAGGTCATGGGATTGTTTTCCACCCCCCACTCGTCGTAAACCACCACCGTTCTCCTGGCCTCCAGGAACTCATAAAACCCCTCCCGATAAGGGGTGAGTCCCAGCAAACCCACTCGCGTCCATTGGCCCCGGCCGGCGTCTTCGTAGGCTAGAATCCCTGCGTCGATGCTCCGCTTCAGACCCTCCAGGTCGCGCCCGGGGTCCATGCTGCGGGCGAGCATGGATACATAGGCGTTCGAGGAGAATCCCGCGGAGCGTTGCTGGAGCCCGTCGAATCGTCTCAGGGAGGTCTTCACCTGGGTCCATCTCTGCAGGACCGATTCCAGAACTGCGGGTTCGACCTCGAGGGCTCTGGAGAGGGTTTCAAGGGACTCTCTCAACCGCTCCTCGTTTCGGAGGATGGGGAAGGCGAAGGGGTGGGCGGCGACCTCCTGCTCCCTGAGAAGCTGGACCACCCGTTGGATTTCTTGGGGCAGGCCCGGCTCCGGGTAGTGGACGGCCTCCAGGCGCATCTCGCACGCCATGCCGTACAGGCAGCGCGCCCACACCGAGTAGTTATCCGGGAAACCGGCCACCCTGGCCGTTTCGAGCCAGACCTCGCGGTCGGAAGCGAGGAAGAAGGCGCTCCAGAGGTTGGTCACGTCGTGCGCCGAAGCCGAGAAGGGTTCCATGGGCACGGGCGGAATCACGCCGATCTTCATGACCGCTCCAGGAATTCAAATCCGGAGATAGTGTATACCAATCGGGGGAATGAGGAGTGAGGAGGAAGAATGAGGGTGTCAGTTTTCAGTGCTAGGTTTTCAGTCGAGAACCGACAGCCGATAACCGATTACCGAAAACCGATTACCGATAACCCAGAGCGCTGTCCCCTGCTCCTGTCCCCTGCCCTCATGACCCTCCCGCCGCTCCCATGAGGGGGTTCAATCTGTCGTTGGGAGCCTTTCGGAGGACGTTGTAAGCGAGGTTGGCGAAGCGGTAGTGGGGATAGCGGAAGACCCGGGAAAGAAGGGATGGCCAGGCGTAGACGGCCTGACGGGCTTCGACCCATCCGCGGTAGAGCCGCTCGGGCGTCATATTCTTCGGTCTGAAAACGACCTCATTCATGTTGTAGAGGTCCCAGTTCCGATGCAGGATGCGACCCGCCTCCTCGTATTGCCTGAAGAAGGCCGTCCCCGGGTAGGGTGTCAGGAGGTGGAAGGTCGGCCCGCAGGGGGCGCACTCCTCCACGAACTTTACGGCCTCCTCGAAGACGCTCTCCGTGTGGTCGTCGAAGCCGAAGATGATGGAGGTTTCCACCAGGATGCCGGCGTCCTGGATGCGTTTGACGAGGTCCGCGGGAGGGAAGCGGGAGCGGAGCTTGGCGAGCTTGGATCCCTCCCCCTTCAGGCTTTCGACCCCTACGAAAAGGGCGAAGCATCCCGAGCTTGCCACCAGGCGCAACAGCTCCGGATCCTCGGCGAACTTGAGCGTGATCTGAGAAGCCCATTTCAGATCCATGCGCCTCAGGCCTTGGATGAGGGGCACGGCGCGGGCCGGGTCGCCCAACAGATTGTCGTCCAAGAAAATCACCATCCGGCCGTGGAAGCTTTTGAGCTCGGCGAGAATGTCCTCGGGGGCCCGATAGCGGAAGCGGCGCCCGAAGTACGGCGTGACCGTACAGAACGGGCAGTCGTAGGGACAGCCCCGGCTCGCCTGGAGCGTCTGGGTCGTCAGGTAATGCTTCCCCTCCAGGATGTCCTTCCGTGCCCAGGGGATGGCGAGCTGATCTCCCTGAGGGTTCTGGCGCCACGTAGCGGGATGCCAGCCTCCCCGCGAGAGCATCCGACAGCACCTGTCCCCAGATGGGTTCGGCCTCCCCCACCACCACCGAATCAGCATGCTGCCCGGCCTCGTCGGGAAGGACCGTGGGATGGATGCCGCCGAGGACCACTCTCGCGCCCTGTGCCCGGTAACGAGCGGCCAACTCGTAGGCGCGGGTGGCCTGCTCCGTCATGGCCGTGATGCCGACCAGGTCAAAGCCTGCCGCGGAGGGAAGCGGTTCTTGAACCTCGTCGGCCAGGACCACCTCCCAAGGTTCCGGCGTACAGGCGGCGACGTGCATGAGGGATAGGGGCGGGAGCTGGAAGCGCCGGACCCAGCCGAGTTTCTGGCGGGCCGGGTAGACCAGGAGAAGGCGCGGAGGGCGTTTGGTCGCCGAATGCGAAGGGCCCTGACGGAAAGCCACGGGAGGGTTATCCGTCCCTTTCCGACTCGGATTCGCGTTCTTGACCGGCGGTCTCGAGAATGACGCCTCCGCCGTCGAACAGGAGGTCCACGGCGATGGCTCCCCCGTCCAGCCTCACGCGCACTGCGGTGGACCGATCCCACTCGCTGGTCAGGGCCAAGTCCGCCATGGGCTCCAGAATCCGCCTTCGCAGGACGCGTCCCAGGTTCCTGGCCCCGTACTCGAAGGAGTACCCCTCGCGGGCCAGAAAGTCCCGGGCTTCGGGATCGAGCAGGAGCGCCTTGCCCTGGTGGGCGAGCCGCGCCGTCAGATCCTCGAGCTGGAGGTTCACGATGCGGCAAAGGGATTCCGGGGACAGGCTCTTGAAGAGGACCACCTCGTCCACCCTGTTGAGAAACTCCGGGGTGAACTGCGTCCGCACTTCCCTGAGGACGGCTTCCTCCTCCACCGGTCCCGAGGTCCCTTCGCCGTAACCCATCCGCCCCTTGGAGTAGAGGTGCGTGCCCACGTTGCTCGTCATGATGATGGTGGCGTGGTGAAAGCGCACGGTGCGGCCCTTGCCGTCCGTCAGCCGGCCCGCGTCGAAGACCTGGAGGAACAGGTTGAGCACCTGCGGATCGGCCTTCTCCACCTCGTCGAACAGGACCACGCAGTAGGGGTTCTTCCGCACCTGGTCGGTGAGCTGGTTCTGGTCGTAGTAACCCACATAGCCGGGCGCCGTCCCGATCAGGCGCGAAGTCGAGATGCGCTCCATGTACTCGCTCATGTCGATCCTGATGAGTTTCTCCCGGTCCCCGAAGAGGCGCTCCGCCAGGCATCGGGCAAGCTCCGTCTTGCCCACCCCGGTGGGCCCCACGAAGAGGAAGACGCCGTCGGGCCGTTGGGAATTCAGGTCCAGCCCGAGCTTGGCGGCCCTCACGAGCCGGCTCAGCCTCGCCACGGCGTCCTCCTGGTCCACCACGCGCCGAGAGAGCCACTCCTCCATCTGCGCGAGGCGGTCGTTGTCCAGGAGGGACAGGCGCTCGTAGGCCACCCCGGACATCTCCGAGAGGGTCTCCAGGAGGTCCCGCCGGGTCACGGTACGATCGGGGCGCTGCCCGGCGGCGGCTGCCCTCGCGGCCCTCGATGCGGCCCGATCCATCAGGTCGAGGGCACTCTCGGGAAGGGCCCTCCCGCCGATGGAGAGGCGGATCAGCTCCAGGCTCTTTTCCACAAGACCCTCGGGAAAACGAACCCCGTGGAAGTCTTCGTACACGGGCGTTCGCTGCAAGACGACCTCCTGCACGTGCTCGATGCTCAATTCCTCGAGCCGGAGGAGGTGGAAGTGCTTTAGAAAGGAGGGGTCCTTTTCCAGGATGGCGGCAAAGGACTCCTCATCCGTCGTCCCGATGACCTGAATCTCCCCTGCCACCAGGGCAGGCGCCATGAGACTGGCCAGGTCCAGCGAGCCTCCCTTGGAGCCTCCCGTGGCCACCATCTGGTGCATGTTTTCCACCAGCAGGATGTGCCCCCGTTCGCGCACCCGCTTCAGGACCTCAAGGGCCCTCTCTTCGAACTGCCCCCTGAACCGCGCCCCGGAGATGAGCGCGCCCACGTTCAGGGCAGAGATCGGCTTTCCCTTCAGCGGACTCCGGCACGGGTCGGTCCTGGAGGGACAGCGCCAGCTCCTCCACCAGGGCCGTCTTGCCCACGCCGGGGTCTCCCACGAGTGATGGCGCTGCGCTTCTCCTTGCAGGCGAGGATCTCCAGAAGCTGGCCCAAGGCGTTCTCCCGTCCCACCAGGGGAAGGTGCGGCTTCAAGCGAACGCGCTGGGTAAAATTGAACAGGAGGTCTTCGGAGGTTTCCTGTTTCTCGGCCTCCGCCTGGGGCTTGGCGGCCAGCCGGTCCTGGGCCGATTGCTTGCGCTCCTGGGCCTTCGCGTGGTGGGGGTTGAGGAGCAGGGCCTTTTCATAGGCTCTCTGCGCCCGTCCGAAATCGCCCTTCGCGGTGTATACATCCCCGAGGGCTACGTACCCCTCGTCGCTCAAGGGAAAGCGCTCCAGAAGGCGGTTGAGCACGCCGACGGCCTGGGCGTGCCGGTTGTGATCCAGGTAGTCCCGCGACGCCTCGTGATAGAGGACCGGCACATCGGGGCGGACGGCGAGGGCCAGTTCCCATTCGGCGCAGGCTCTGGCCTGCTCGCCCCTCGAAGAGAGCTCCCGGGCGTTCAGGCAGTGGTTGAGGGCGGACACGAGGATCGCCGCGTCGCGGTTCTCCTGTTCCATCAGGCGGTAGAGCCTGATGGCGCGGTCGTAGGCCCCCGCCCGGAAGAGAAAATCGCCCGAGGTCCATCAACAGGGGAGGTTTGAAGAGAAGGCTGAATCCCTCCTTGCCCAGGTGCCTGTAAAACGCCCCGTCCGAAGTGAGCATCCGGAAGACGTACGCCTCGTCGTTCTCCAGATAGTAAAAGGGGTGGAGCGCGCAGAGGCTGGGCCGCATCGGAAAGGAGATAGAGCCCGGGGGCGATCTGGTTCGAGCGTGAGCGAATTTTGGCCGTAGGAGCCGGACCCCACAGGACATGGACGGTCGGGCCTTCCGGAGCCCGCGCCGAAGGCCTCAGGACGGCGAGGGAGCCCACCCAGTTGTTGACCAGAAAAGTGAGGGCATACTCCAGGGACTGCTCCAGGTCTTTGCCCTTTCTCTCCTGCGTGGGCATCTTGGCGATTTGGTCCAGCTCCTCCAGGACCTGGAGGTACTTCCGCAGGTAGAGCGGGAGGAGGTCCTTTCCCATGTACTGAACCGGGAAGACCTGGGCGAAGGCGTCGCGGTGGGTGGGAAACAGGAGGGACTGGAATCGGACGTGGTTCTCCATCGAGGGGTCGCTCAGCGCTTCCACCGACGCGGCCGCCGAGAGCTCGCTGGTCGTTGTTTTTCCTCCACAGGAGGGCCAGCCCCACCATGCTGATGGCCTGCAGGGCCTCCGAGAGAACCGTGAGGCAGTATTCCACGGAGGGCGCCTCTCCCGGCCTCCCCGCCGGGGGCGGCGGGAGCGCGAAGCCCATGCTCTCCCGAAGGCGCGAAAGAAGGCCCGTCACGGCTTCGTTCACTGCTCGACCTCGACTTCGGTGCCCTGTCCCCTCACGACGAAAATCTTGAGGTTGTTGTCCAGGGGATCCGGAGGGAAGAGGAAGAACCCACTGGACCCTTCGGCCAGATTGAGTACCTTGCCTCTCAGGACCTCCCCGTCCGAGAACGTCACCTTGACCGCCTTGCCCGCCTTGGGCGAATCCTCCGCAAACTCCTGGCAGGCCCGGAATCCCGGATTGCCCTCGTGCTCGCGCACGAAAAAAATCGCCTTCAATTCGTTCAGGTCAACGGTCTTGAGCTTGGCCTCCGTGTCGAGCACCTTGAGCTTGGTATAAGCCGCCGAGAAATGGGAATAGATGGAGCATTTCTCCATGGCACCGTCGCGCATCCGAAGTACGATTTTCTGTCGCATGGGTGTGCCCGCTCCGTTCCAGTTTCCGATCACCCGATCACTTGATCACCTGATCACCTGATCACTTGATTACCCGATCGCCTGATCACCTGTCCTACAACGCGTTGAGCACTTCCTCGAGGGTGCAGAACCCCGCAAGGGCCTTCAGGACGCCGTCCACCTTCAGCGCCGTCAGCCCCTCGCGCTGGGCGCGCTGCCGAACCGCCGTGAGAGGCTCCTTGGCCACCATCATCTTGTTGAGCTCCTCACTGGGTAGGTAGAGCTCGAAGATGGCCACGCTCCCTACAAAGCCGGTTTGTCCGCACGCAGGGCATCCCACGGGCCGGTAGAAGCGCCCGTCGGTGGGCAGCCTCAACCCGATCTCCTTCACCAGGTCATCCGTCACGGGGTAGGCCTCCCGGCAGGCCGGGCAAAGCTTTCGGATGAGGCGCTGGTTGAGGACCGCGGCCAGGGACGCCGTGAGGAGGAAGGGCTGCACGCCCATGTCGATGAGGTTCTGGATGGCGTTGATCGAGTCGTTGGCGGTCATCCTCGCGATGACCTGCCGCTTGGCGAAGGCTCCCTGAATCGTTCCCCGGGCTTCGGCCTCGTTGGTGATGTCGCCGATGTAGGCCACATCGGGCTCCTGTTTGAGCAGCGAGATGATGCCCTCCGCGAAACTGATACTCTCCCCGGTCATCGGGTTTGCCCTGAATCATGCCGGGGATCTCGTACTTTACGATGGGGTCGAAGCCCATGGCCAGCATGTCGGGCCTCAGGACTTCCAGGATGGAGGCGTAAACGGTCGTCCTCTTTCCCGAGCCGGGAGGCCCGGTGACCAGGTAGAGGCCCGAACTCCTGCCAAGGGCTTTCCTGTAGGCGGTGAGCGTCGCCGCGCTCATCCCAAGCTCGTGGAGGCGCATGGTGGCACTCTGCTTATATTGGAGCTTCACCACCACGGATTCTCCGTAGAGGCTGGGCATGACGTAGACGTAGAGCTCGATCTTGTGGTCGCCAATCTCCTTGCGCAAGAAGCCCGACTGGGGCACTCGGCTCTTGGTGATGTCCATCCCCGACTGGACCTTGAGCCGGTTGAGCACATTGGTGCGGACCTTCTCGGGGAAGTCTCTCACGCGCTGCTGCAATCCCCCGATGCGCATCCGAACGGTGAGGGTCTCCTGAAGGGGCTCGAAATGGATATCCGTGGCCCCCGCTTCCACCGCGTCTGCGATCACCCTGTCCACATCCTGGATGACGGTCTTATCGTCCGCGGGGGCCTGCGCCTGGGGTGCCCCAGGAGCTGGGGGTCGCCTCGTCACGTCGAACGGGCCTTTGTCCGCCATCTCATCCTCCGTCTGTCAAGGCGAATGTAACATCGGCCCACCCCGGCCGCAAGCAAGCCGGGACTGGGAGGGCCACGGATGGGTCGGGAGTCGGGAAGGGGAAACGCCCATGGCCCGTTGGACGGGATGAGGTCGGGAAGAAAAGACGGAAGAAGAAGATCGGCCTTTGAGAGGCCTCCCCATAGACGGAGGATGGTCCGCAGGAGCGCTCTCCTGAGTGCCATCGTTTGGGCAAATCTGGCTCCCGGCCGGCCCAGAGAGGCCGCGCGGGCTGTGCAAATTGGCGGTCAGATTCCGGAGAAAGGGGGCAGCCGGCGAGGGCTCGCCGGAAAGTGAGCCCGCCCCTGACACTTCCTGGTAGGAACCCTCTGCGCCGGCTCATCGGGCGGAGAGGCGCTTCCGGGGGTCGCTGCCGCCGGTGGATGGGGCGGCGGACCGTCCTCGGGCCGCTCGATGATCCGCCATTCCGGTCCGACCTGTTCCAGAAAGTAGAGCGAGTAGTAGCGAAAAAAGACGAGTACGGGCAGGAAGATCACGGAGCTGATGTAGGGCAAAGCCGCGATGCAGCAGGTCATGCAGGTCGCCAGAATGACCAGGACGGCCGCGGCCAGGCCCATCACCAACGCCATGAGGTAGAACAGGACCAACGGAAGGACCCGCCCGGGCAGGATGCCGTACCGGAAGACACGGAGGGCCTCCATCGCCGACAGCTCGCGCTTGTACATGATGGGAACTACAAAATCCCTCAGGACGGCCTTCAGGAGCGCGAGGATGAAAGCGACGGGCACGAGGAGGCAGGCGCCTCCCACGACGGCCCCTACGGCACGCGCGTCAAAGGTCCGGGCCTGGATGGAGGACCAGGCCACGAGGAGGCCCGCTCCGGCGATGAGGAGGATGGTCCCAAACCCGAGGAGACCAAGGATCAAGCGAAACACAAAGAGGCGGTTGGCCAGGGTTCGAAACCGATGCCAGGGCTCCACCACCTCGGCCCGGTTCCTCGCCACGCCGTCTAGAAACATGAATTCGCCGCGGCTGCTGAGCCAGGTCAGGAGGACGCCAAGCGCCACGCCCACCAGCAGGATCGCCGCACCCACGGTCAGGACTAGGGTGAGGTGCTCCGAGACCCAAGGCGCGACTTTGTCGTACTCGTCGCCCCTGGCTCCCCCGAAAGGGTTGCCCCCCGTGTAGCCGCCGCCGCTTTGCCCAAGGGTAGCCAAGAACGCGCAGAAGCCCAGCGCAAGCCATTTCCCCAGATCGAAGGG
This sequence comes from uncultured Acidobacteriota bacterium, assembly GCA_963772255.1. Classification (GTDB taxonomy): domain Bacteria; phylum Acidobacteriota; class UBA4820; order UBA4820; family DSQY01; genus JAKAJA01. The sequence continues at coordinate 255,982 of CAVYWK010000020.1, read as the reverse complement.
TCGGAAGAGCACTCTCTTGGTCCGATCCAGGGCCGCCTCGATGGCGTCCATCACGGAAAGCGGCTTGGTGTACGCGTCCATTTTTTTACGGTACGCCATAAGGCGCTTCGAATCAAGGGAATAGGACGACCCAAGGTCCAACACTGTATAATTTCATTTTTGCCCGCGGTTGGGCCGGCTTGGGAGGGCTTCGGTGACCATTCCTTTCCGCCATATCGTAAATAGAACCCAGCTCACGCGGGGCTTTGCGTGCGCCCTCGCCCTGTGTGCCCTCATCCCTGCCTGGGCCGTTCAAAAGGCCCCGTCGTCCCGTGTAATTGTCATTTCCTTGGACGGGGCCAAGCCTGCCGTGCTCAAGGAACTCGTCGAAAGGGGCCGGCTTCCCGCGCTCAAGCGTATCATGGAGGCAGGCTGCTGGACATGGAGCGCGCAAACCATCCTCCCCAGCTCCACTCTGCCCTCCCACATCTCCATGCTCACCGGCCTGACGCCCGAAGCGCACGGTGTCACATGGAACAGCGATAAACCCGAGAAGGGGCCCCTCAATGTGGAGACGGTTTTCTCCGTTGCAAAGAAGGAAGGGCTGCGCACGGCCATGGTGGTGGGAAAACCCAAGCTCAGGCTCCTGGACAAGCCCGGCACCCTCGACGACGATGTGCTGGAGGAGGGCGATGCAAGGGCCGTAGCCCGAGCCGCCCGCCAAGTCATCCGCCAGAAGGATCCCGACCTTCTCTTCGTTCACTTCGGTCAGGCCGACGAGGCGGGGCACGATTGGGGGTGGGGTGACGAGAGGACCGGAACGGCGGCCTCTCCTCAATACCAGAAGGCCCTGGAAGCGTGCGACCGCGCCCTGGGCACGCTCTGGAGGGAGACCGACCGGCGGGGGCGCCGGGGGAACACGCTGATCATCCTCACGGCCGATCACGGCGGCATGGGCAAGAACCACGGGGGAGACGACCCTCAGGAGACCACCATTCCCTGGATCGCGTCCGGTGACCTCGTCGCCGCCCGCGGTGAGTTGAAGGTCCCCGTCAAGATCATGGACACGGCGGCCACCGCGCTCGCCGCCCTCGGGATCCCCGTCCCATCAGGCTGGACTGGGACTCCCGTACCCTGCCTGCGCTCGCCCGGCGGGGCCGTCCTCCGGCCCGCCGCCTGAACCGCCGGGAGCGGGTGCACCGCCGCCCTCGAGCGCGAGAGGCGGCTGACGGAGAAATTGAGCGGGTGACCTGAAAATCGGGGGAAAAAGATCAAGCAGGCAAGTGTCCTGCTAGAGTGGTGTGTCAGAGATTCGCTTACGAATCGGGGACACGCCGCGCCTTCCCCGGTAGGGCCCGCGGGGAGGGCAGGCGCTTTGCGGCAGGGCAAAGACCTGCCATTGTCAAAGCGCGTGGCCTTCCCCGCGAAGTGCCCCGGGCGTCTATTGCATCGAACTCATAACTCGGGACACTAGCTCTGCCCGAAATAGTCAGCGCTGTGGCGCATGAGGGCGACGAAGGCCGACTCGTCGCCTCGCTCGATCGCCCCGCGGTATTCGGCGAGGGCCCGCTCCATCCATGAGAAGGTCTCCGGCGTAACGGCGTTAAGGACCTGGATCTCGTAGTAGAGCTCCGGGTTCTCCCCCACTACGTCACGCGCCGTGGCCACCTGCTTGAGGAAAGTCACGCCGGAAGTCGCCCCCAGGTCGCAAAACTCTTGCCCCGAGTGGGAGAGCGCCCTGGCGAAGGTCAGGTTCACGAGGTGAGACAGGCCGAGCACCCCGGCCATCCGCTGGTCGTGCTCGGGCACGCACATCTCCACGAGGTTGGCGCTCGTGGACGCGAAGAGCCCCTTGATCAGACCCCTGTCCTCCTCGCGGCCCTCGGTGCAGACGGCGATGTTGCGCCCGCTGAGCATGCGGACATCGGGCCCGAACATGGGATGAAAGGAGACGAGGCGCAACCCCGCTTCGCGCAGGCGCTCCATGGTGGCGAGCAGATGTCCCTTGAGGCTGCAGATTTCCGCCACGACCGCCGAAGGCCGGCAGGCCGCGATCTCTTGCAGGACCCTGGCGCAGGCACTCATGGGAACCGACACCACCACCAGGTCCGCGCGCGAGACGCCCTCCTCGAGGCTTGCCGCCCTCGGCCAAGGGCAATCACCAGGCCTCGGGTCGAGAACCCGCACATCGTGACCCTGTCCCGCCAGAAACCCCGAGAGCCATCGCCCCATGCCGCCCATGCCGCCGATGACCAGCGCCTTGAGGCGGTCTCCCGCATAGGCAGATTCGAGTATGGGCGCCTGCGTTTCAAGCGAGCGCTCGATGAGGAAGAGAGCAAGATCCCGGCCCAGATCCCGGTCCTGCCCTGACGCCATGGCCAGGTCCTCCAGCCTGGTGCAGACCTGCGCTTCGACCTCGAAGTTTCTCAGGGGAATGCCGCGCCGGCCCTTGAACTCGCCGATGGCCCGCGCCGCGGCCAAGCGTCTCACCACGAGGTCCAGGATGCGCGCGTCAAGGGACTCGATCGCCGCGCGGTGTCGATGGAGCGGTTTGATCGCGGGGCTGCGTTTCGGTGCCGAGGGGATTCGCTTCTCGTCGGGCATGACTATCCTCCGTCACTGGAGAACCGGCCCGGTGAAAGGCAAAGGGCCCGCCACCTCGGCGGGCCCTCCGGCGTTCTTCGCGTCGGGCACGCCTAGGCGGTGTCAGGGGAGACGCAATAATAGACGGGCGTGGCCTTGCTGCCGCTTTTCACTGGGTCAGTTCGGCATATCATCTCCGCCTCCCGGGGGTTCCCGATGTGGGAACCCTACCCCATGCACTTTGGGCCGTCAAGGGGTGGGAGTCGGGGGAGCGATGGGGGGAGGCGCCAGACGCGAAGACGTGCATCGGGGAGTCGGTGAGCAGGTGAGCAGGCGATGAGGTGAGCAGGTAGAAGAGTCAGCACTTCCGGCGCCCGTCCCTCCGCTCCCAGCTCCCTTCTCTACCCTACCCCAAGCCCAAAGTCCGAAACGCTCCTCCCCTCCCCCTTGACATCCTCTCTTTCGCGCCGTATATTTCCAACCAGTCGGTTGAACCACTTGGTTTAACCAGGAGGTTGATATGGCCAAGAAGACCGCGCCTGCGCCCCTCGGAGATCCGCCCCGGGACATCCTTGCGGCGGCGGCGGAGGAATTCGCCGAGTGGGGGTTCGCAGGAGCCAGGGTGGAAGAAATCGCCCGGCGCGCCGGCGTGAACAAGGCCATGCTCTACTACCACGTGGGCGACAAGGCCAAGCTCTACGAGAAGGTCATCCTGGACGCGGTCGGATGCGTGGCGGCGCACCTCCAGGAGGAGCTCGCCCGCGAGGCGACCTCCGAGGGCAAGATCCTCGCCATCGCCCGGGCTTTCGAGGCCGCGGCCACCGAAAAGCCCTACATGCCCCGGGTCATGATGCGCGAGATGGTCATGGGTGGTCGGGACCTCCCTGCCCCCGCCATCGAAGCCTTCGCGAGGATCATCCGGATGGAAGCGTCGATCCTCGATGAGGCCTTCAGGGAAGGTCGCTTTGTCGCCACCAACCCCCTGACCCTCCACATCCTGATCGTGGGCGGCACCATGCTACATCTGGTGGGCAAGGGTGTGAGGGAGCGCATCAGGGGCACGGCCCTGCCGGGCCTTCCCGAGCCCGCCGGGAGCGCCGCCGAAGTGGTGAGCAACCTCCTGCTCCGCGGGCTCCTCTCGCGACCCCAGACCGGCCCCACAAGAGACGACCGGAAGAACCGGGGAAAGGCCCCCACGCCTCGGGGCAGCGCGAGGGTTGGTGGCAACGTCATCAGGAAGGAGAAACGGGCATGACTCTCATGGGACGCGGGACGGTCGCCCTTGCGGTCGCGGCCATCGCCAGCCTCTCCGCCTGCGGCGGCGACGGGCGGGGCGCGCTGAAAGTTTCGGGCAACATCGAGGTGACCCAGGTGGACGCGAGCTTCAGGGTCCCGGGAAGGGTCGTGGAGCGTCCCGTGGACGAAGGGCAGAAGGTCACCGCAGGCCAGCTCCTCGCCCGCCTCGACGACGTGGACTTCAAGCATCAGGTGGACCTGACGGCAGGCCGACGCCGACGCGGCCAAGGCCGCCCTGGACAGGCTTCTGGCGGGGTCACGCAGGGAGGAGATCGCCGCCGCCGCCGCGCAGGTGGAGCAGGCCAAGGCCCTCCTGGCCCGGGCCCAGGCCGACGACCTTCGGAACACGGAACTCCTGAAAAAGGAGGTCATCTCCCCCCGAGAGTACGATGCCTCCCACAGCGCCTTCGGGGCCGAGCAGGCCAGGCTTCGCGAGGCCCAGGAGCACTACGACCTGGTCAAGAACGGCCCGCGCCGCGAGGATATCGACCAGGCCCGAGCCCGCCTCGATGCTGCCGTGCAGGCCCTTGACGCTCGCCCGAACCCAGCTCGGATATGCCACGCTCACTTCGGCCCAGCCGGGCGTAATCCTCTCCAAGAATGTGGAGCCGGGGGAATTCGTCGCGGCGGGAACCCCCGTGGTGACCACCGGGGATCTCGAGCGAGGTCTTCCTCCGCGCCTACATCAACGAGACGGACCTGGGGCGTGTGAAGGTGGGCCAAAAGGCGGACATCACCACCGACTCGTACCCGGGCAAGCGCTATTCCGGGAGCATCACCTTCATCGGCCAGGAGGCCGAGTTCACCCCCAAGACCGTCCAGACAGCCGAGGAGCGGGTGAAGCTGGTGTACCGCGTGAAGATCACCGTTCCGAATCCCATCCATGGATCTCAAGCCCGGCATGCCGGCGGACGGGGTCATAGGACTGAGGACTGAGGACTGAGTGCTGAGGACTGAGCGAAGTTAGTCGAGAGCTCGGGGAGGCTTGCGATGGCGAGAGTGGATCGGTTTGAGGATCTGATCGCATGGCAAAAAGCTCGCCGGCTCACTCAGGAAGTCTTTCGACTGAGCGGAGAACCCGCCTTTGCGAGCGACAGGGCGCTGAGGGATCAGATCCGACGGGCATCCGTCTCAATCATGTCAAACATCGCCGAGGGCTTCGAGCGCGCACGGCGCAGAGAGTTTCACCAGTACCTTTCCACCGCCAAGGCTTCATGCGCCGAAGTCCGCTCGCACCTCTACGTCGCTCTGGACGCGGGGCATCTCAAGAGAGAGGCCTTCTCCTGCACCCTCGCGCTGGCCGAAGAAGTGGGCCGGATCCTCGGTGGTCTACGTGCCTCCGTCGCTACTGACCACTCCGCCATAGCCGCGCCCCCCTTGGGAAGCCAAGACTGATGTTCGTTGCCCTTTCTCATCTCTCTGCACTCGGCACTCAGCACTCCACATAAGGACCGCCGCAATGGCCTCTTCTGCTCAGCACTCAGCACTCAGCACTCAGCACTCTCAATCGGCCATCCACACGGAGGGCCTATCCAAGGCCTTCGGCGCCAACAAGGCCGTGGACGGCCTGACGGTGAGTGTGGCCGAGGGGGAGATCTTCGGCCTCGTGGGACCGGACGGTGCGGGGAAGACGACCACCATGCGCCTGCTCACCGGCATCCTCGACCGGACCTCGGGAGAGGCGTGGGTGGCGGGGCTCGATGTGGGTCGAGACCCCGAGGCGGTGAAAGATCACATCGGTTACATGAGCCAGAGGTTCGGCCTCTACGCCGACCTCACGGTGATGGAGAACATCGCCTTCTACGGCGACCTGTACGGCGTGACGCGGGCCGAGCGCGCACAGCGGGTGGAGCGCCTCCTCGAATTCAGCGGGCTGGCGCCTTTCAAGCGCAGGCGGGCCGGCGACCTCTCCGGCGGCATGAAGCAGAAGCTCGGCCTCTGCTGCGCCCTCGTTCACACACCGAAGGTCCTCTTCCTGGACGAGCCCACCAACGGCGTCGATCCCGTTTCACGCCGCGATTTCTGGCGGATCCTGTACCAGCTCCTGAGGGAGCGGGTCACCATCTTCGTCTCCACCGCCTACCTGGATGAGGCCGAGCGCTGCAGCAGGGTGGGGCTCATGCATCAGGGGCGGCTCCTCGCCTGCGACACGCCCGCCGGGGTCAAGCGGCTGATGAAAGGGACCCTGCTGGAGGTCCGGTGTGCCAGGGCGCGCGAGGCCGTCTCGGTGTTACGCGCCGCGCGGGTGGGCTCCGTGGCCCTCTATGGCGACCGGTTGCACGTGGTGGTGGCCGACGCGGAGGCGGGCGCGTCTTCGGTCCGAGCCGTCCTGCACGCGGCGGGGTTCTCGTGCGACCAGGTGGCCGTCGCCGAGCCTTCCCTCGAAGACGTCTTCACCTCGGCGTTGCCGAAAGACAACAGTGCTGAGGACTGAGTGCTGAGTGGAGCAGAGACCGATAGCTGATAGCTGATAGGTCCGATTTAGGAGTTGCAAGGATATGGCGGACGAACCCTCGGTTGTGCTGCACGAACTCACCAAGCGCTTCGGCGACTTCGTGGCCGTGGACGCCATCAACCTCACGGTCTCCAAGGGTGAGATTTTCGGGTTCCTGGGGCCCAACGGCGCGGGAAAGTCCACCACGATCCGCATGCTCTGCGGCCTCCTCTCCCCCACTTCGGGCACGGCCACCGTGGCCGGCATCGACGTTAAGACTCAGCCCGAACAGGTGAAGCGCAACATCGGATACATGAGCCAGAGGTTCTCCCTGTACGAGGACCTCACGGTGGAGGAGAACATCGATTTCTTTTCGGGCATCTATCAGATTCCAAACGATAGGAAGTCGCCGCGCAAGGAATGGGTGCTTTCCATGGCGGGCCTCCTGGAGCACAGACACACGCGGACGGGCTTGCTCCCGGCGGGGTGGAAGCAGCGCCTCTCCCTGGGATGCGCCCTCCTCCACGAGCCCCCCATCCTTTTCCTCGACGAGCCGACCTCCGGCGTGGACCCCATGAGCCGGCGCAGTTTCTGGGAGCTCATCTACGAGACGGCGGCCGGGGGCGTGACCGTCTTTGTGACGACCCATTACATGGAGGAGGCCGAGTACTGCGACCGTCTCGCCCTCATATATCGCGGTGAGATCATCGCCTCGGGAACCCCGGGCGAACTGAAGGGAAATCTCATGAGCGACCAGGTCTTGAGGATCACCTGCTCCACCCCCCAGGAAGCCCTGGAGCGGCTCGTGAAAATCCCGGGAGTGAACGACGCCGCCCTCTTCGGGATGGATCTCCACGTGGTGACGCCCGACGCGGCGGCCGTGGAACCCGCGATCCGAGAAGCGCTCGTCGGGTTCCAACTCCATGCCATGGAGCGCATCGCGCCCTCCCTGGAAGACGTGTTCGTCTCGCTCATCGAGGCGCGCGACAGGGCGGAGGGCAAGCTGTCCGAGGTCCGGAGATGAGCGCCCTGGCAGTTCTTCTCCATCTCCCAGGCGCTCCAGCTCTCAGGCCCGTGAGGACCGCGGCACGGACACGGCGTCTGAATAACCGTTCGGAGATCGAGCCGTGAACCTCCGCCGGACCTGGGCCGTCGCGAGAAAGGAGTCCCTGCACATCCTGCGCGACCCCCGCGCCCTCGGCGTGAGCATCGCACTGCCGCTGGTGCTCCTCATGCTGTTCGGCTACGCCCTCACGCTGGACGTGGACCACGTGCCCCTCCTCATCTGGGACCAGAGCGGCACGCCGGCGAGCCGCGACCTGGCGGCGCGCTTTACGGGGTCCCCCTACTTCTCCCTGGTGGCCTCGGTGGACCGGTACCAAGCCATAGGTGAGGCGCTGGACAACGGCCAGGCGCTGGTGGCTCTGGTGATCCCAAGGGAGTTCGGCCAGCGGGTGGCGGGGGGGCGGCCCACCGAGGTCCAGATCATCGCCGACGGGAGCGATGCCAACACGGCCACCATCGCCATGAACTACGCCGAGGCCATCGTCAAGACCTTCTCCGGGGAGGTGCGACTCCAACTCGCCCGACGGATGGGGGTGCCTCCGCCCCAGGCTCCGCTGGACGTGAGGACGAGGGTCTGGTTCAACACCGACATGATCTCCATGAACTACATCGTGCCCGGCCTCATCGCCGTCATCATGATGCTCATCGCCGCGCTGCTCACCTCCCTCACCGTGGCCCGGGAGTGGGAGACGGGCACCATGGAGCAACTCATCTCCACGCCGGTGCGCGGCAGCGAGCTCGTCCTCGGCAAGCTTGCCCCCTACATCGCCGTGGGGGCGCTGGACATGGTCCTCTCGGTGGTGGCCGGGCGCTTCCTCTTCCACGTGCCCCTGAGGGGGAGCCTGCTGGTGCTGGCGGCCATGTCCATGGTCTACCTGGTGGGCGCGCTCTCCATGGGCATCTTCGTCAGCATCGTTGCCAAGAACCAGCTCCTGGCGAGCCAGGTGGCCTTCATGGCCACCTTCCTCCCGGCCTTCCTCCTGTCGGGGTTCATGTTCGACATCGGCAACATGCCCAAGGTCCTGCAGGCCGTCACCTACCTCGTGCCCGCCCGCTACTTCGTGGCCATGCTCCGGGGGCTCTACCTCAAGGGCGTGGGTCCCGCCGACCTCTACGGGGAAGGGCTGTTCCTGCTGGGCTTCAGCGCGCTCATGGTGGTCCTGTCCCTGGCCAAGTTCAAGAAGCGCCTCACCTGAGGGAGCGGGAATGTTCGAACGCCTCCGCACCATGCTTCGAAAGGAGTTCATCCAGGTCCTGAGGGACCCGAGGATGCGGGCCGTGCTCATCGTGGTGCCCATCTTCCAGGTGATCATCTTCGGGTACGCGGTGACCACCGACGTTCGAGGCATCCGCGTGGCGCTCTACGATCTGGACAACACGCCCGCCAGCCGTGAGCTAGTAGACGCGCTTCGACGGGTCGGGCTACTTCCACATCGTCCGGCGCCTCGCCGCTGAGAACGAGGTGGTGGCGGTGCTGAATCGCGGTTCCGCGAAGGCGGTCCTCCGCCTCAACAGGGGGTTCGGCGAGGACTTGGCCGCGGGGAGACCCGGGCGTGTGCAGATCCTCCTGGACGGCACCGATTCCAACACCGCGAGCATCATCCTGGGCTACACCGCCCGCATCGCGGCCTCCTACGGCCAGGACCTGCTCGTCCAGTCGCCTGCAGCGGACCGGGCGCGCGAGCCCTGGCGGTGGAGCCCGTCTCCGTGGCGTCCCGGGCCTGGTTCAATCCCAACCTGGACAGCCGGAACTACTTCGTGCCCGGCGTCATCGCCCTCCTGCTCATGGTGATCTCCATCATCCTGTCGAGCATGGCCATCGTGCGCGAGCGGGAGATCGGGACCATGGAACAGATCATGGTGACCCCCATCGGCCGCCTCGAGTTCATCCTGGGCAAGACCATCCCCTTCGCGCTCATCGGCTTCCTCGACGTGGTCCTCATCAGCCTCATCGCGGTCTTCTGGTTCCGGGTGCCCTTCAGGGGCAACCCTGCGGTGCTCTTCGCTTCCACGGGTCTCTATCTCATGAGCACGCTGGGCGTGGGGCTCTTCATCTCCACCGTGAGCAAGACCCAGCAGCAGGCCATGATGACGGCGTTCTTCTTCATGCAGCCGGCGATCCTGCTGTCCGGCTTCATCTACCCCATCGCCAACATGCCCACGGTGATCCAGTGGCTGACCTTCGCCAACCCGCTGCGGTACTTCCTCGTGATCATCCGGGGGGTCTTCCTGAAGGGCGTGGGCTTCGGCGTGCTTTGGCCACAGATGGCCGGGCTCGCCATCCTGGGACTGGTCCTGCTCGGGATGGCCTCGGCGCGGTTCCAGAAGACCACCGGGTGATGGCCGATGAAGGGCGTGCGGGCCGAGGAGCGAGGCATGACGAGCGTGCGATCCGGTGACGGCTGCCCACTGCGCGGGCGGATTTCCGCGAGTATGAGAGGAACACCGACACGCGATCTGACGGAAAAGGAGCCTTCCATGCGTGCCTGGATGATAGGCGTTTTCATGTCGGCGGGGATGGCCCTGGCGGCGCAGGTCCTCTCCCCACCGCCCCCCTCGGCGCAGACAGTGGTGCAAGAGGCGGCTCAACCGGCGCCACTCACGCTGGATGAATGCGTCAGCACAGCGCTGGGCGAGAGTCCGGTGGAGGCCTCGGCGGAGTTCTCCGTGCAGAGCGCGACCCATGCGGCCGGAGCCGCGAAGGCCCCCTACTATCCCAGCCTCGGGTTCAACCTCGTGGGAAGCCGGTGGCAGCGCCGCATTTTCCTCCCGTCGCCCTCCTTTCCGGAGGCCCCACCTACCATCGTGGGCCCCACCGACGACTACAGTCTTTCCCTGAACGCCAGCTACCTCCTCTTCGACGGCGGCGAGCGAAAAGCCCAGCTCGCCGCGCACGAGCCCGCCAGAAGGCCGCGGTGGCGGACCAGGGCCGCGTCCGGCAAGACCTGGTCCTGACGGTCCACCAGGCCTACTTCTCGCTCGCTGCGGCCCTAGCCCAGCGCGAGGTGGCGGGACAGGACCTCGCCCGGGCGGAGGACCACCTCCGCATCGCCAAGGACCGGAAAGAGGCGGGGACCGTCCCGCTCGTGGACGTGACCCGAGCCGCCTCCGAAGTGGCCCAAGCCCGGCTGGGCGTCATCCGCGCGGACAACTCGGTACGGCAGAGCCGGGGCCGCTTGGCCACCGCCATGGGGCTCGGCGCGAGCGCCCCCGTGGACATCGCACCTGATCCGGACGTGCCGGCCCCACCCGACGAGGCGGAACTCGCCTCCCCCGAAGCCCTCGCCCTCCAGGCCAGGCCGACCCTCCTGGCGGCCGCACAGTGCGTGGAAGCCGCCAGGCAATCGGTGAACCAGGCGCGCAGGCGCCTTCTCGCCCAAAGTGGGCGCGGCGGCGGCCTACGGCCGCGAGGACGCGGCCTGGTATCCCGAGGACAAAACCTGGTACGTCGGGCTTACCGTCTCGGTCCCCATCTTCACGGGATTCTCCCGGACGCAGAACCTCGCCAAGGCCAAGACCGACCTGGGCAAGGCCGAGGCGGACGCCCGGCAGGCGGCGCTCATCGTCCGCGAACAGGTCTGGGATGCATACTCAGCGGTGAGGGCCAGCTACGAGGCCATCGCCGCCGCCGAGGCGCTCGCGGACGCCGCACGGGAGAGCCAGCGTCTGGCGCGGGAACGCTACGCCGTAGGGGCCGGTCCCCTCTCCGACCTTCTGGACGCCGAGACGGAACTCGCCGGCGCCGAGGCTGCCCAGGTGAGCGCCGAGTGGCAGTACCGGTCGGCCCGTTCTCAGTTCCGATGGAGCGCCGGCGACCTGGCGGGCCACTGAAGACGAAGGGTGGAGGCCGTTGCGCCTATCCATCCTTCCGTCATCCTGAACTTTTCTTTGCGCAGGGCTCCCACTGAAGGAGCTCAACGGTCGATCCTGCAGCTTCATCGCCTGAAACCCTTCTTGAGTGAAACTTCGAAGGAACCCTCAGAGGGTGACGGATGGGCGGGGGCAGAGCCTCGACCCTTCGAGACCGCGCCGGATTTTTCTAAGGAGGGGATTCTCTCTCTTCCCGGATCTCCTTATCTCGGCTTCCCATAGGAGGCGAGAGAGTGTTCTATTTCTCTCTTCACTCTTCACTCTTCACTCTTCACTTTTCACTTTTTACTTCTCACCCTCTTGGGTTCGAAGCCACCCCCTGCTACAATCGGCTCGTCAAGCTCCGAAACGAGCGCTCTCAGGAGGAAGGACATGGCCATTTGCGGGCAATGCGGAAAGCCGATCAAGGATGATGCGAAGTTCTGCGGGGGGTGTGGGGCCAAGAGAACGGTTCCCCCCGCGGCCGTGGAAGCCACCGCTGACCTCGCAGCAGCCCCCACGGCCGCCCTCGTTTGCGCCACTTGTGGCAAACCGCTGGCCAAACCGGGTGCCACCTTTTGCGGGTCATGCGGGGCCAAGATCGACGCGATCGCGGTCGTCGCTCCTCCAGCTCCCGTTCCCCCAGCCGCGCCGCCAGTGCAGGCCGTCCCTCCGTCCACACCCCCTTCCCGCCGCCTGTCCCACCCCCGCAAGCCACCAAACCTGTGGCGGCGGCGTCCCCCAAGCCGACTGCCGCCGCCCCTGGCGCCCCTCCCGCTCCGGGAACCAAGAAGAAGGGCTCTCCCGTCCTCATGATCCTGGCCATCGCAGCGCTGGTGGGGTGCGTCCTGCTGGCCGCAGCCGGCGTGGGGGGGTATTTCCTCTGGAAGAAAGCGAAGGCCAAGGCTGCCGCCAAGCTCGCCGAAGTGACCCAGCAGGTGGACCAGCAGCTTCAAGAGGCGCAAGCTCAGGGTACGGAGCCCCAGCCAGAGGTTTCGTCGGAGACGCCTTCGGAGCCCACGCCGATCACGGCAGAGACGGCCGCCGCGCCCCAGGAGGAGGTGGCCCAGAGCACCACGGAGCCCAAACCGATTTCGGCCAAGCCGCCTCGCGCGTCCACGGCGCCGTCCCTCCCCAAAACCAAGTCGGCTCCCGCTTCTTCACCGGGAGCCGTGAACCCTTCGGATCCCACGCAGGATGTCGCCCCGGACCAGGTGAAGGAGGAGAACCTGGACAAGCCTCTCCTCCCGCCGCCCGTAAGCACACCGAGCGCCGCGGTCATCCAGACCGCAATCCTGGGCCTCATCCTGGAGTCCCAGGCTCCGGGCACCAAGCTCGTGGTGAAGATTGACGGTGAAAAGGTGTTCGAACAAGACATGGCGGCCACCAGTGCCAAACAGCGCATCACCAAGGAGCTCACGGTCACGGCGGGACCGCGGCATATTCGCGTGGCCGTCTGGCGCCCCCCGCAGGAGCCCGTTGTGGGAGAGTGGGACTTCACTTTCGAGCCCGGCATTCACCCCGTCTTCCGAGTCGACCTCAAGTCGAACTGGAAGATGGACGTGAAGCGGTTCCAATAAGCGTCGCCTCGCGTGGTCCGATGGCCCTGGATCGGGGAGGCGCTGACAGTCAGGGACAACTTGGGGAGCGAGCAACGATGCTGACCACCCTACCGGAGGACCACCTTCGGCTGGCGCCTTCGAACATTCACGGAATGGGTTGCTACGCGAAGGTCCACATCCCCGAGGACGCGCCCATCATGGAGTACGTGGGCGAACTCATCGACCTGGCCACGGCCATCCGGCGGAACGACCCAAGCCAGCCAGACTTCAGCGAATATATCCTGGAACTTTCGGACGAGTGCTACCTGGACGGCCGCAACACCGAACACATCTCCAAGTATGTGAACCACTCCTGCGAGCCCAACTGCTACCTCCACACCGAAGGCATGAAGGCCTTCGTCATGGCCCGCCGCGACATCGCCCCCGGCGAGGAGCTCACCTACGACTATCTCTTCGACGAGGATGTCCGCGAACCATGCCGCTGCGGCGCGCCATCCTGCCGAGGGTACATCTGAGAGTGTAGACGCGGGACGCGAGTCGCCATCGGGAGGGACGCAGAGAGGTGACGGGGTAATCGGGTGATTGGGTGATCAAAAGAAAGACGCCGAGCTCGCGTCAGACTCGCAGTCACCCCGTCCCGTTGTCACGACCCGCGCCCCTTGCTTTTCAAGAGCTCCGAGGTCGAGCCCGCGAGCGCCATGATGTCCTCTCCCGGAACCCCGTGCCCGTCAGTCCAGCCGCAGGATCACCTCTGTTCCCACTTCGCTTGTCCTGCGGAAACCGCACTTTTCCAAAACGCGGATGGACGCGATGTTGTGCTTGACCACCCCCGCAAGGAGGGGCCGCGCCTTGTCGAGACGAAGAAAGCGCCGGAGCGCCTCCGTCGCGATTCCCTTCCCCCAGCGGTCCCGGCGGATCCAGTACCCGACCTCCCGCGTGTCCCCGTGAGTGAAGCTCACGATGTTGCCGGCCACCTCGCCGTCGTTCAGGATCGTCCTGAGCATCACGGTCCCGTCGGCCATGAGCTTGTGCCAGTGGGCCATGAACGCGTCGTGGTCCCTCGCCGGGAACCCCGCCATCCGGTCCGCCAACGGGTCACGTTGGTCTTCGTAGAAACTCTCGAGATCACTCTCCCTCACGCGTCTCAGACGGAGGGGCGATGGAGGCCGTTTCATGGTACGAAGGCGTAAAGCATCTGATCGATGACCTCGCCCTCCTTGATGGCACTCCGCCTCATGCAGCACTCGAGCACGTAGCCGGCCTTCTCCAGGACCCGGCACGAGGCGGCGTTTCGGGTGAAGGGGACGGCGAAAACCCTCGCCAACCCATGCTCGGCGATGGCGTAGTCGGTCATCGCCTTCACCGCCTGAGTCGTGATGCCCTTGCCCCAATGCTTCGCCGAGACCCAGTAGCCGAGTTCCGCGGACACGCGTTCGATGTCCTCGTGGAGCTGGAAGCCGATGCCCCCCACCGCTTCGTCGGACACCGCGATGGCGAAGCGGCTTTCGGGTCGCTGGGAAAGTGACAGCCGGATGAACTCCACGGCGTGTTCGAGTTTGTACGGATGCGGAAAGGCGTCGCGCATGTTGCGCCAGATCGCGTGGTCATCGGCGTGCCGGGCCACCGAATCCGCGTCTTCCGGCCGCCACGGAGCGGACCGCGCACCCATCCAAGGGGATGTACATGTCGATCCTTGCTCCCTCTGTTTGAAGTGGAGGCGGCGATTTTCCTCCGTCAACTTTCGCAGTCGGGCCTCTCGCTGCCAGGCGCGACGAATTGGATGAGCTCGATGGGGAACCCGTCGTCCACGATCATGGCCACCCGGACCCCGGGCGAGGGAGAGTTCGGAGGAGTCAGCACTTCCTTGCCTGCCAGCGCCGCCTCCCAGGTCGCCCACCTCGAAAGCCACGTGCGGAACACTCTTGATGAGGTCGTGCACGGGGCTACCCGGTTCGTAGCGCATCCACTGGATGCCGTAAGGGCTCGATTCGAAGCCGGAAACGTAGATCTTCCAGGGCTTCGAGATACTGTTCCTCGGGCTGGGGCCGGTCCGTCGGCACGCCCACGTGATGGAAACGCCACCCCCACCGGGCGATGGCGGCGGGCGGCTCGTGGTCTTTTCGAAACATGGGACCTCCCAGTGCAATTCGTCGGGTGCGGGAAGCAAGCCTGCATGCCCTATCCTGTGCCGCGTTCACCCACCCAGCAAGCCCCTGCCGCCGAGCCAGAGCTCGAAGAGGCCAAAGCACGCCAGAGCGAATGAGGACACGCCTAACAGGAGCCGCTTCACCTTCGCGCCGATCCCGCCAAGGGCGCTGGCCGCCACGATGACAATCGTCATGCCCGCAACCATGGTGCCATAAAACCCGGCCAGGAGGGCGAAGGCGCGCACGTGTGCCTCGTGCCATGCTTTGACCACTAGGGGTCCCATGACCAGGCTCCAGCCTATGTAGGGGTTCGGGTTGAGCAGGTTGATCAGCGTCGCCTTGAGCAGGCTCCTGGCGCCCCAGTGGCCCGGAGGTTTCTCGTCGGGGTCGAAGCGGCGCCACGCCAAGAAGGAGGCGGAGGCGAGGTACAGCAGGAAAACCCCACCGCCCAGTTGGAGCCACGAGACGAATACCTTCGGAACACGGACCAGGATGAGGAGCACGAGCCCCGCGATGGGGATGTCGCTGAGAATGGGTGCGAACGCCGCCGGCCACGTGCGACGCCACCCGCTCGCCAGCGCCTGCGACACCACGAAGGTCTGGTAGGAGCCCGGCTGGGCCACCGCCGTGAACGCATAGACGATCCCGATCGTCAGGAAGGTCAGCATGCGGGGGTGCCTTCCACCGCCTCAGAGAACACCGTTGTCTCCGCACGGAGCGGACCGTCCCTCTAACCAACGCCTTCTGCCCGGCCCGCCTTTGCCATAATGGGTTGCCCCTCCGCTTTTAGTATAGCTTAGACCCCTCATCGGGTATCCTTCTTCTTCCCTCCTCTACTTCTTTCCGTACCTGTGGTGAGAAGGAATTTCCTCCCACTTTTTTCTCCGTGTCCCCCGTGGTGATATCTTCTTTCCCGCTCCCCATTTCCCATCCCCAATTCGCATTCCGACATTCGCAACTCGCCCCCACTTGCCTCCTGGATCCCTCTGGCATAGCATCTCCGCATGAAGATCATGGCGACGCTGGTCTCGGTCTTTCTCTGGTTCCTGGGAGGCCTCTTCATCCTGCGCGGCCATGCACCCGGATGCCGTGGCCCAGCACAAGGTCCTTCCGCAGGGTGGTCGTGGGTGGCATCCTGGTCGTCGCGGGATTCGTCCTGGTGGCCCTGGCGTGGCGATCCCGGGAAGGGGGCTCGGCCCCGGCCGGCGGGAGGCGCGTTGCCGGGCGGCCAGGAGGCCCCGGGCGCAGCTCAGCCTCAAGCCCATCGTCTGCCCCCACTGCGGCGGACAGGTGGACGCCTCCACGGCGACGCTGAACCCCGAGGGGACGCTCACCGTGACCTGCGGCTACTGCAAGGGGACCTTCCTGATCCAGGAAGAGCCGAAGTGGTAGACGCAGTGAGACGTGAAGAGTGAGAGCGATGACAGCGAGGAGCCGCCGCGCCGCAAATTCGCAGCCCATGCCCCGCCGCTCCCCTCTCTCGTGCGGACAACCTCCCGAGCCACAGGGGGAAGGTCATGAAAAGGCTTTCTCACCGCGTTTCCTCTTCCTCGGCCGCCGGCGTCTCGGCTTTCGCCAACTACCAGTTCCAGGTGCCGCAGAACCTGTGCACGGTGGCCGTGAACCCGGACGCCTCCGTCTGGGTGAGCTACGCCATCACGTTCGCCAACGAAGGCCAGCCCATCGACATCATCGACGTGGGCTTCCCCGACGACGCCTACGACAGCGTGAAGGCCGACCTGGACGGTGTCCCGTGAGCGACATCCGGCCCTCCACGGCCGTGGCCCACGGGGTCGAGGTGCACCTCGGGGACAGGGCCATCCCCGCGGGCCAGACGGGCACCCTCCACCTCACCGCGCGCCTGAAGAAGCGGGTCTTCCAGGACGACAAGGACCAGACCTACGCCAGCCTCGTCTTCAGCCCCACCTGGTACGGCTCGGAGTACACGAGCGGCACGACCCACGTGGTGTGCGAGTTCGTCTTCCCGGAGGGGGTGGGCCCCAACGAGCCGAGATACCACGGCCTCCAGTTCACCTCGGCCAGGGTCGAGGACGGCCGCGTCCACTACGTCTGGGACATCCCGCAGGGCTCGCCGTCCCGGCAGTACACCTTCGGTGCCTCCTTCCCGGCCAAGGTCATGCAGCGCCTCGCCGAGAAGCCCAAGGGCCCGGGCCTTGGGCGCGCATCGGAAGCGCCATCGCGAGCCTCATCGGGCAGTCCATGACGTGCCTGTGTCCCCTCGGCTTCTTCACCTTCCTCATCATGGGCATCGTGCAGAACCGGCGCGGCGCATGCAGTACCTGCCCCCCTCCGTGGGGATGGAGGGGAGCGAGGTCCGGCGGGGGCTCACGGTCCCCGAGGTGGCCGTCCTCATGCAGCAGCCCGTGGACAAGGTCATGGCCCTCCTCCTCTTCGGCATGCTGAGGAAGGGCATGGTCAAGGTCGTCTCCCAGGAACCCGCTCAAGCTCGAGGTCCTGCCGGGCGAGGAGAGCACGTTCTCCTACGAGCAGGAGTTCAAGAAGGCCGTGCAGGACGACGGCAAGATCAACCAGAAGGAGGCGGCAGGGATCATCTCCGACCTCATCAAGCGCGTCCAGGAGAAGATGAAGGGGTTCAGCCGGAAGAAGAGCCTCCTCTACTACCAGGACATCATGCGCAAGGCGTGGGACCAGGTGGGACAGGAGGACTACTCCCAGGCCTTCGAGTGGCTCATCCTGGACAAGGACTTCGGACCCACGGCCACCAGCGCTTCGGCGACAGGCCCATGCCCCTGCCCATCTGGTGGGGCGCCCTCTACGGGCACGCCTCCGTCGGGGACGGCGGGCTCCCGCCCTCCGGCGGGGCCTCCATCCCTGGCCCCGTGGCCGCAGCCAACACGGTGGTTTCCAGCCTGGAGGGCTTCGGCCACGACCTGGTCAACTCCGTGCCGGGCCTGGCCACCGCCGTCACCCAGCAGACGAACCCCGTGCCCGTTCTCCTCCGGAGGCGGGCACTCGGGCGGCGGCTGCGCCTGTGCCTGCGCCTGCGCCGGGTGCGCCTGCGCCTGCGCGGGAGGGGGAAGATGATGGAGTCCACGAGCCAGAGGCCACGAGTCAGCCGAGAGCTCCCGTGTGCCTGCGAGAGGACTGATGAACATTCAAAGATTGGTTCAAGAGAGAGAAACCGATCGGCGCCGGGCTCTACTCGGGCACGGTGGATGTGGAAGGCACACGCATCGCGTTCACCTTCGGGTCAACCCCGCCGGAGACGCGGTCCTCACCCTCGACGCGAGCCGCATCCTCCACGTCAACGCCACCGCGGCGGAGATGGTCAAGCACCTCCTGGACGGGCTCTCCGAGGAGGAGGCCCTCGGGGCCATGCTCAAGCGCTACCGGGCGTGACGCGACGAGCAGCTCCACGGGGACATCCACCGCATCTTCACGCCGGTCAAGACCCTCTCGGCCACCGACCAGGTATGTCCCCTCACCGACCTGGGGGTAGACCTCATCGAGCCCTACTCCCCGGACCTCACCGCGCCGCTGCGGATGGACCTGGCCCTCACCTACCGCTGCCAGAACCGGTGCGCCCACTGCTACAACGAGCCGGGGCGCGACGTGCCGGAGCTGGACACGGCCGCCTGGCGGAAGATCCTCGACGCGTGCTGCGCGGCGGGCATCCCCCACGTGGTCTTCACGGGCGGCGAGCCCACCCTGCGCGAGGACCTCCCCGACCTCGTGGCCTACGCCGAGGAGCTGGGCCTGGTGACGGGCCTCAACACCAACGGCCGCCGGCTGGCGGACGCCGCCTACACCAGGCGCCTCCGCGAGGCGGGCCTGGACCACGTCCAGATCACGCTCGAGTCGGCCGGACCCGTCCCTCCACAACGTCATGACGCGTTCCGACAGCTTCGACGAGACCCTGGCGGGCCTCCGCGCCGCCAAGGCCGCGGGCATCTACACCCTCACCAACACCACCCTCACGAAGCTCAACGCGGACGGGATCGAGGCCCTCGTGGACCTGGTGGCGGCGGAGGGCCTCCCCTCCTTCGCCGTGAACGGCATGATCTACTCGGGGAAGGGCAAGGCCAGCGGAATCGAGCTCACGGCCCAGGAGGTGATACCCGTCCTCGAGCGCGTCGCATCGAGGGCCCGCGAAAAGGGCATCCGCCTCGTCTGGTACACCCCCACCCGCTACTGCGAGCTGAACCCCGTGGAGATGGCCCTGGGCGTGAAGCAGTGCACGGCGGCGCGCATCAGCATGGCCGTGGAGCCCGACGGGACCGTGATCCCCTGCCAGTCCTACTACGAGGGCGTGGGAAACATCCTGACCGACCCCTGGGACAAGATCTGGAATCACCCCCTCTGCCTCCGCCTGAGGAAGCCGCAGAAGCCCCTCGCCGAGTGCGAGGCCTGCGAGCACCTGCCATTGTGCGGCGGCGGCTGCCCCATCGAAGCCGAACACCAGAAGCTCTTCTGCCGCGAGGTCGCCAGCGGAAGCTGAGCCCGAACCGAGCCGCCGCCGTCGAGGGGTGTGGGGAACGGGTAGGTTCCCCACAGCAGAAGAATCTCCCGCGCGAGGGCAGGGGGTAACAGGGCGCGAAGCGCCCGCCCTAGGGGGCCGGCCGAGGCCCCCTTGGGGGAGCGCCCCGTGGCGCGACGCGGCGGCTGCCCCATCGAAGCCGAACACCAGAAGCTGTTCTGCCGCGAGGTCGCCAGCGGAAGCTAAGCTTCCCGGTCCGAACTCTTCTAAGCTTTCTTCTCGCCGCCGAGCCACAAGTGTTCCAACCGGACGAGCGGCGGTGTGAGGGAGAGCTTCATGCCCATCAGTTCGGGCCGGTGAGGCACTCTTCCCCAGCTGTGGTAGAGGAAAACGCACGGGGCATCCTCCACGACGAGGTCCTCGGCCTTCTGGTAGAGGGAGGCGCGCTCCTCCACATCCAGGGACCGGCGCGCCTGTTCCAGCAGCTCGTCCAGAGGCTCGGTGTGGTACTTCACCTGTAGGGCGTCTCCCCCATGGCTATGGAAGAGCACGAAGAGGAAGTTGTCGGGGTCGGGATAGTCCGCGTACCAGCCGGAAGAGTAGAGAAGGGGCCGCCCCCCTGCGCCCTTGCGCCTGGCCTCGAACTCCTCGTGGCTCACGGGCTCTGTCTCGATTCGGACCCCCACGTTGCGGAACATCTCCGCCACCACCATGAATTCCTGGAACTGGGACGCGCGGCTCGAGTCGAGCGCGATGCGGAGATCCAGCCCCCCCGAGAACCCCGCACGGGCCAGCAGCCAGCGCGCCTTCTCGGGATCGTAATAGTAGCCCTTGCGGTCCGGCCTGTAGCCCAAGATGCCCGGGGGCAGCATGCCCTTGGCGGGAGTGACCCTCAGGTGGGGGAACCGGGAGAGCAGGCCCTCCCGGTCCACCGCGTAGTTCAGCGCCTGCCTGAATTCCTTAATGCTTCCGGGCGCGATGTCGTTGCGGATGGTGAGGAGCTGGGTGTTGAGGAGGACCGTATGCTCGGTGTAATTCTCCCAGTAGGGATCGCACAGGAGCTCCTCCATGGCCTCGTTGGACAGAGCCAGCGCGAGGTGGACCCGTCCCGACTTCAGGCTGGCGACGACCTCCTCCTCCCCCGACGCAGAGAAATCGAAGGTCAGGCGGTCCGAGTAGGGAATGTCGCTCTCGTGGTAGTCCCGGAAACGCTCCATGGCAACCCGGTCGGGCGTCGTGTCGGTCACGAGGTAGGGGCCGCAACCCACGGGCCGCATCATCCGCATGCTGCGTTCATCCACGGCCTCGCGGGGCACCACCGAAGACTCGGGCGTGGTGAGCATGTAGAGGAAGAAGGCCAGCGGTTCCTTGAGCCGCACTTCCAGGGTCCGGTCGTCGTGGGCCTTGATGCCGTCGATCCTCGGTGCGCGACCCGCCATGTACTCCTGAGCTCCCACGACCGCGGACAGGAACCATTGGCCGCCCGTATCCAGCCGGGGACTCAAGGCACGGTGCCATGAAAAGAGGACGTCGTCCGCCGTGATCTTTCGCCCGTTGTGGAATGCCACGCCGGCGCGGAGGCGGAAGGTGTAAACGAGCCCGTCCGCACTCACATCCCAGTGATCGGCCAGAGCAGGGACGATTCGGGCCCCGTACCCGAATCTCAGGAGCCCCTCGTTGAAATTGTGCGCAAGTTCGCCGTCCCGGATGTTGTTCGCGAAGGCGGGGTCGAGGTTGTAGTTGTAGCGGACGTAACCCACGCGAACCTCGCCGCCGCGGACGGGCTTGGCCAGGGTGAATCCGCTGAGCTGTTCCACGAGGACGAGGGCCTCCTGCCTGAGGGCCGAGGAGGTGGCGGCCAGGTCACGGGTGCCCCCCAGGTTCTGATGGGAGGCACCGCTGATGGTCTCCATGGAATTTACGATCCGCTCGCCAGCCTGGGACATCTGGATGAGGGCCTTCTGGATGGTATCCACCGAAGAGCGCACGCGGTCCATGCCCCGCACGATGCCCTCCGAGCCGGTCACCTGCTCACCCATGGCACGGTCGACGCTCTCTGTCAGGTCCCTCATCACCAGGCCCTTTTCGCCGATGAGCTTGGAGGTTTTGGCCTGCTCCCTCGTGGCCGTGGAGATCCGTTCGATGCGCTGGGACATCTCCTCGATGGCCTGGGTCACCTGGCGGCTGCCCTTGGATTGTTCCGCGGCGGCCCTGGCGATGTGTCCGATGCCCGTGCCCGCCAGTTCGGTGAGCTGTCCGATGCGCTGGAGGTGGCTCTCGGAGGCTTGCCCCAGGCTGAGGCCCTCCTCTACCCGGACCATGCCCTCCTTGGCTACGCGAACCGCCTGATCCACCTGCTGGTGGATGGTCGCCGTGATGGCGCCCACTTCTGCCGTGGAGGCCGCCGTGCGTTCGCTCAGATCGCGGATTTCCTCGGCCACCACGCTGAAGCTCTTGCCGTGTTCCCCCGCCTGCGCGGCGATGATGGCGGCGTTCAAGGCGAGAAGGTTGGTCTGGTCGGCGATTTCGCGGATCACCTTGAGGATGGTCCCGATCTCCTTGGACCTCTGGTTCAGCGATTCCATGACTTCCAGGTTGGTGGTCATGACGGCATGGATCTTCTCCAGCCCCTTGACCGTGTCCTTTACCACACTCGTGCCGGCCTGGGCGGCCTGCCCGACCTGCTTGGAGAGATCCTCCGTCTCCCGGATGTTTTCTTCGATCTGGCCGATGGTGGCATCCATTTCGACCATGGCGGAGGCGTTCTCGATGGCGAAGGAAGAGAGGCTCTCGGCGTTCTCAGCCACCTCCTGGACCGACCGCGTCATCTCTTCGATGGAGGCCCCGATCTCCTCCACGAAACTGGTGAGGTGGTGGGTTGACGCCATCACCTCTTCGCCGGAGGCCCTCATTTCCAGAACCGCGCTACCCGTCTCCTCGGAGAAGCTCGAGAGCGTGTCGACGCTTTCAACCACCTGCTCGATGTTCCGGTCCAACTGGTGGACCGACTCGCGTGCCTTGTCCACCGAAGAAACCTGGTCCTGCACCTCCTTGAAAAGGGCCCTCGTCTTGTCCGAAATGCTCCCGGACGCGGTGGAGACACTCTCCGAGGTGTCCTGAAGGTAGGTGATGACATTTTGGAAGGACCGGAGAACCCTCCGAAAGCCTGGATATTCCTCGGTCACTTCTTCTGCCTGGACACTCTGGCCCACCGTGAGGTCACCTTGACTCAGGGCCCCGAGGAGGCCGTCCAGACTTTCTCGCGACCGCTCGGCGGAGCCTCGTGCGATCCAGCTGTGGCCCAGCCCCAGGGCCAACCCGCCCAGGAAAAGGAAGAGCCAAAACCGAGGTGTAAAGGTGCCCGCGGGGAGCACGAGGACGGACAAAAGGGCGAGGACGGCGGTGCCGAGAAATCCCGCCACCAGCGCTTTGAACCAGGGCCGGATTCCCATGCACCCTCCCTCTTCCCGTTGATTCTAGCGGCGACGCAAAAGTCCTGTCAAATCCGCCGATTCGGTGAGGAGGCTCCCGGATGGTGACCGGCCAGGCGGGCCCCGGTTCCGGGATCGAGATTTCGACACCCTTGCGAATTCTGTCCAGGTGGCTTAGCTTTATAGTTTAATGCCTTGGGGTTTCTCCGAAATCTCCCAGGCTTTGCGAGGTCCACGCATGCTGCCCCGCATCGACCACGTGATCGAAAAGGCCAAGACCTACAACCCGGGGTCCGATGCTCGCCTGCTGCAGAAAGCCTACCTCTATTCGGCCTTGGCCCACGAGGGGCAGACCCGCCTCTCGGGGGAGCCCTACCTCATCCACCCCATCGCCGTCACGGACATCCTGGCCGACATCAGGGCCGACGACATCGCCCTCGTGGCGGGCCTCCTCCACGACGTCGTGGAGGACAACCACCAGGTCACGCTGGGGGACATCGAAAAGCGGTTTGGCCCCGAGGTGGGACACATCGTGGACGGCGTAACCAAGATCGAGGAGAAGGTTCCTCTCGAAGGCCGGCAGGAGGGCGAATGGGCCACCCTCCGGAAGGTGGTCCTGGCCATGGCGGATGACATCCGTGTCATCCTGGTCAAACTCGCCGACCGGTTGCACAACCTGCGCACCATGCAGGCCATGCCCGAGCACCGCAGGCCGGCCAAGGCCCTTGAAACGCTGGAAATTTACGCGCCCATCGCCTACCGGCTTGGCATGGGCAAAATGAAGATCGAACTGGAGGATCTCGGTTTCCGGTACGCGTGGCCCGTGGAGTACGAGAAGCTCCAAGCGGCCCTCCAGGAGAAGCGGGCCTACAGCCAGAACTTCATCGAGGAGACGAACGCCGAGCTGGAAAAGATGCTCTCCCAGAACGCCATCGCCGGGGAGATCTTCGGCCGGACCAAGCACCTTTACAGCATTTTTCAGAAATTACACAGGCAGGGCATCGGGGTGGAGCAGGTCTACGATTACATGGCCTTCCGGATCCTGGTGGATTCGGTGCAGGACTGCTACGCCGTGCTGGGCGGGATCCACACCCTCTGGAAGCCCATCCCTGGGCGGTTCAAGGATTTCATCGCCCTGCCCAAGGAAAATCATTACCGGTCCCTGCATACGTCGGTGGTGGGCATCAACGGGCAGCCCTTCGAGGTGCAGATCCGGACCCACCAGATGCACAGGGAGGCGGAGAACGGGATCGCCGCTCACTGGCACTACAAAGAGGGGCGCCTGTCCAAGGAGGACGAGACGGCCACCACGCTCTGGCTGAGGCAACTCGCCGAGTGGAAGCAGGAGGGAGCGTCCGCCAGCGAGTTTATCCAAAACCTCCGCGTGGATCTCTTTCCCAAGGACATCTACGTTTTCACGCCCAAAGGGAAGGTCCTCTCCTTCCCACGCGGGGCGACTCCCATCGATTTCGCGTACGCCGTCCACTCCGATGTGGGGCGCCACTGCGTCGGTGCCAAGGTGAACGGCAAGCTCGTGCCCCTCAAGACGCTCCTGAAAAGCGGGGACCGCGTGGATATCGTCACGAGCCCCACGGGCAAACCGTCGCGGGATTGGCTTTCGGCCGCCGTGACGG
Organism: uncultured Acidobacteriota bacterium; assembly: GCA_963772255.1. GTDB lineage: Bacteria > Acidobacteriota > UBA4820 > UBA4820 > DSQY01 > JAKAJA01. Next base: position 231,543 of record CAVYWK010000020.1, on the reverse strand, counting down.
GACGCGCACTGTCGAAGATCAAGGCGTGGCTCAACATCCAGGAAAAGAAGCGAGCCATGGAACTGGGCAAAGCCGCACTCGATCGAGAGTGCAGGCGCCTCAAGGTGAATCTCAAAGAAGCCGAGGAATCGGGACTCCTGGCCAAGGCCCTCAAGACGGTCTCCCTGCCGGACATGGACTCCCTCCAAGCCGAAATCGGCTACGGCAAACTATCGGCCCGCCTCTTTGCCCGAAAGCTCGCACCCAAGGAGGAAGCCGCGCCCGTGATCTCCAAAATCGCGGCGACACCATCGGGCGAGCCGGCGCTGGAGGTGAGAGGCGCTTCGGATTTTCTCACGACCCTGGCCAAGTGCTGCAAGCCCATTCGCGGCGACGAGATCATCGGCTTCATCTCCCGGGGAAGAGGCCTCATGGTCCACCGCGCAGGCTGCCCCAACATCGCCCGGTTGGGCTACAACTCGGACAGGATCATGCCGGTGAACTGGGGGAGCGCAGGATCGGGCGCCGCAGCCACCCAGGACGTGTGCCTGGACATCCGGGTGGAGGACAAACCGGGGATCGTGGCGGCCGTCACCCAGACCGTAGCCGATGCCAAGGCACCCCTTCGATCCATCGAGGGCAATGTGAACGGCAAGGGCGAGGGGCTGGTCCGCCTGACCATTGCCATTCGCGACAAGGCTCACTTGAACGCCATCCTGGCCCAGTTCGGCAAGCTGCCGGGAATATTGGAAGTGCACCGGAGAAACCGGTGACGCGGGCGAGACGCCGGATGCGAAGGGAGGTAGGCTCAATCACAGCTCCATGAATCGCGTTGTCGCGTTTCGCTTCATTGCATCTCACTCAGTCGCTCCTCGCCAACTGTTTTGGGGGACTCGCCCATGGCCCGGGCTCTGATACTTCACAATCCCGAGGCGCGCAACGCGCCCGAGCCCTCTTTTATGGCGAGGATCGCCCGAGAGCTCAGCTGGGCGGGGTTTCGGCCGGAAACGACCGCTTCCCGCCACCGGGGGGATCTGGTGACCCTGGCTCGCGAGGCGGCTCGAGAGGGGTACGACCGAGTCGTGGTTTGCGGAGGGGACGGAAGCGTGCGGGAAGCCGCGGAAGGGCTGAGGGGGACGGGAGTGCCGCTGGCCGTCGTACCCCTCGGAACCATCAACGTGCTGGCCTGGGAGATGGGCCTCCCCGCGGGACGCCCCGCCGCGTGCGCGGAGGTGGCAGCCCGAGGAAAGCCGCGAGCCGTGGGCTTGGGCAGCGTCAACGGTTCGGCCTTCACCTTCTGCGCCTCCGCGGGGCTGGATGCCCTCGCGGTGGCGGGCGTGGATCTCCTGATGAAGAAACAGACCGGCGGGTGGGCCTATGTCCATGCGGGAATCACCACGCTCCTGGAACGCCGCCCCCCGCTCCTCCAAGTCACCCTTCCCAACGGGCGAGTCCTTCATGCATGCCAAGTCTTCGCGGCCCGGGCGCGCCTCTACGGCGGACGCCTCGTGCTCGCCAACTCGGCGCGCCTGCAGGCGCCCACCTTGAGGCTTTTGGCCGTTGCCCCACCATTCTTTCCCAACGTGCCGAGGGCCATGGCGCGTCTGATGGGGCCGGGCATCGAGGATGCGCCAGGAGTGACCTCCCTGGCCGTTGAGGGTTTTTCGCTCGAGTCGGATGGCCCGTGCCCATTCCAGGCGGACGGTGACGCCATGGGACAGACGCCGGCCTCCTTCCGGTCAGAGCCGGGAGCGCTGACCCTGGTGTTTCCTTGCTAGGACGACGCCGCGAGCCGGGCAAGCCGAGCGCTTTCTGGGCCGGACTGGCCCTGAGCGCGGGTGCGTTGTCCCTGGTTCCCCTCACCGCCCCCATCGCCGCCACCGCGGCGGCCCTCCTGAGCCTGATTGCGATCTTCCTCTGTTCGCGGTACCCCGAGAAGCACACGGGACGCACCAAGGTCCTCCTGGCGCTCGGCCTGTGCCTGCTGGGCATGGCTCTCTTTTTCGCGGAGGGGGCTCTCTTCTGGCGATGGAAGATTTCTCAGAGTTACGACCAACGCCTCGCTGTCACTCGTCTCAGGCTGGACCAGGTGGCCCAGGCCATGGAACAGTACCGGCAGGAGAAGGGGGCTTACCCGGATATCGACGGCATCATGACGGCGAAAGCTGAACTCGAGCCCAAATTCGCGCCCCACTTGCCCGTCCTGGACGGGTTTGATGAAGCCATTTCCGTGACAAGCCGTCCTGAGGGGTTCCTGGTGATCGCCTCGCCGCCACCGCCCCCGGGCTCCGATGTCAGCCCGCCACCCATCGTGACGGAGGGTGGGTTTCAACCCGCGCCGGCGCCTCCCGCTCCACTGGAGGAAGGGCCGTCTCCAGGAGTCACCTCGTCAACCGCACCTGGGCTCACGACGCCAAACCCTGCCTCACCGGCGCCGACCGTCACCGGGCCGGAGGCTACAACGCCCCAGTGAGATAGACCGCCTCGTTCGCCTTCCCCGCGGCGGTCAGAATTTTGCGAACTTCCAAGGGATCCGCGGTGGGCAGTCTGCACGCCCCGCCCACACAGACGAAAGCCACGGCACCGGAGACACACTGGCGGCCGCGGAAGAGCGGGAACCTCTCCTGAAATTCTCCGGGCTTTTCCGCGCCCATGAGCGGGAGCACCAGGGCTCCGGGCGGGGCGGACCTCCGCGCCGCCTCCAGGAGAGGCCGCGCGGAGGCCATGTGGCTCGCCGCCACCACGACTTCGACGGAGGGCAGGGAGCGATCGGCGGCCAGTCCGGCCAGGAGAGGTTGGGCGCCGGGGTTTCCCGAAAGCGATCCTCCCTCTTCCCTCAAGATGCCGTCCAGAGCCTCCTTGGCCCACGCGGCGCCCGTCAGGCGCTCCCATGACCAGAGCAACCGGGCGATTACCGAAAGGGCCGAAGGTAGTACGCCGTCGTCCGTGTCCCGCACGGGAACGAGCAGTCCTTCGTCCTCCGGGCCGGCCGGCGCATCCACCCAAGATCCCGATGTCTTGTCCCGAAATCGGCCCGCGGCCTCATGGAGCAGGCGTTCCACCTTTTCAAGGTGCCCGCCGTCACCCGTGGCCTCGTAGGCACGGAATGCTGCCCGGGTCAGATAGGCGTAATCCGCGAGGAATCCGCGCACCTTGGCGCGCCGCCCATCCCAGACATGGAAGAGCCTCCCCCCGCACCAAGTGCGCTCCCACACGAGATCGAGGGTCGTGAGGCCCACCGCCAGATCCGCCTCATTGCCCTCGGTGAGGTATCCATCCAAGAATGCCGTTGCCGCGAGGGCGTTCCAATCGGTGAGGACCTTCGTGTCGACGCCGGGGTGAACGCGCTCCTCCCGGGCCGCGCCCAGCTGGTCCAAATGGGTCCTGACCCGATCGCGAAAAGCCCTCTCGTTCTGGCCCAACTTGCCAGCCGCCTCGGCCCAGCCGATGGTGCGATGAAGCGTTCGCTCAGCAAGCCCAGGCCCCCCGCCAATGCCGTAGAGGGAGGCCATGAGCGCCCCTTCGCCTCGACCCAAGACCGCCTCCAACTCCGCGGGCGTCCATAGGTAGAACTTGCCCTCTTCACCCTCCGAATCGGCGTCCAGGGCCGCCACGAACCCGCCGCCCTGCGCGGCCATGCTGACCCGCATGTCACCAAGCACCTCCCGCCCCACTCGACCGAAGTCTTCATCCCCCGTCACCAGGAACGCCCTGAAGTATAGCGAGGCGAGCTGGGCGTTGTCGTAAAGCATCTTCTCGTAGTGGGGCACACGCCACTGCCCGTCCACGGAGTAGCGGTGGAACCCCCCGCCCACCTGGTCCCTCAGGCCGCCGCGCTCCATGGCCCGAAGGGTAAAGAAGACTTGATCCCGCAGGCCCTGGTCCCCCGCCCGGCCCGCCTCGTCCAGCAAGAATTCGAGCAGAGCCGGTTGGGGGAACTTGGGACCGCCGCCGAACCCGCCCGCACCGGCATCGAACCGCTCCATCAGAGCCGCGCTGGCCGAGGCGGAATACGCCGTGGCTGGCTCCTCGCCCCCCCCGGGCGCTTGAAACGACCGGTTCACCGCATCCAGGATCTGCTCGGCCGACCCTTGGATCTCGTGTCGCTTGCTCCGGAAGGCCTTCCCCACGCCTTCCAGAACCTGCATAAAAGAGGGCATCCCGTGGCGGGGCTCGGGGGGGAAGTAGGTCCCTCCGAAAAAGGGCTCAAGGCCGGGCGTGAGGAATACGCTCAAGGGCCATCCGCCCGAACCGGTCATGAGGGAGACGGAGCGCATGTAGAGGGCGTCCAGGTCGGGCCGCTCCTCGCGATCGAGCTTGATGCAGACGAATTCACGGTTCATGAGGGCCGCCGTGGACTCGTCCTCGAAGCTCTCGTGCGCCATGACGTGGCACCAGTGGCATGCGGAGTAGCCGATGGAGAGGAAGATCGGGAGGTCCTCCCGCCGTGCCCGCTCCAGAGCCTCCGGCCCCCAGGGATACCAGTCCACAGGGTTATCCATGTGCTGCCGGAGGTAAGGGCTCGATTCGTGGGCCAGCCGGTTTTGCCGGCGAGGAGGTTGGGATCTCATGGAGATTTCAATGCCTCAGGCGTGAGGAAATTCCCGGGTGGGGAATAGGTGCGCAGGGCAAGAAGTGAAAAGCAAGAAGAAAGGAAACTGCCCCGACTCAAGCTCCACGCTGTCGTTCCATGGTTCTCTTAAATCCCAAATCCCAAATGCAATGTCCCCCTCTCCCTGCTCCCCGCTCCCTGCTCCCTATTCTCCCCCGAAGCTCTCGACGCACCTCAGAGCGTCCACGGCGGAAGAGACGATTCCCCCGGCCCAGCCTGCGCCTTCCCCGAGGAGGTAAAGGCCGGGGAACCCTTCGGCGGAGCGGTCGGCTGAGCGCACCACCTGAAGCGGGCTGGAGGTGCGTGTTTCCGGTGCCAGCATGAGGCCCTGTTCGATGAACCCCGGCATTTTGCGGTCGAAATTGTGGATCGCTCGGATGAGCGGCGCTTCGATCCAATCGGGGAAGAAACCCCGCAGGTTCGCAGGACGGATGCCCGGCCGGAAGGTGGTCGGTGGAAGAAGTTCGTCCTTTCTGTCTTGCAGGAACGCTCCCACCGTTTGGGCCGGCGCCATGTAGCCCCCGCCGCCGGCGAGGTAACCCTCACTTTCCAGCGCTTCCTGAAACGCCAGCCCCCGCCACGGATCTCCGTCGAAATCGCCCGGAGAAACGGTCACCACGATGCCTGCGTTGGCGCGTCCGGAGGCCCGCTGGGACAGGCTCATCCCGTTGGTTACCAGGCCGTCCACCTCGGAGGCAGAGTTGACGACGAGCCCCCCAGGGCACATGCAAAACGAATACACGCCTCGGCCTGTCGGGTCGTCTTTGTAGGTCAGAAAATACTCGGCGGCGGGCAAATCGGGGTGGCCGGCGAAGCGCCCGTACTGGCACCGATCCACCCACTCCTGCGGGTGCTCCACGCGGACCCCCACGGCGAACCCCTTGGCTGAAAAGGGAACACCCATGGCTCCCAGAGCTCGAAAGAGGGGCCGGCTGGAGTGGCCCACGGCGAGGAACACGGAGGCCGCTTCGATCTCCCCGGAGGATGTGACCACCCGATAACCCGAAGCCTTGCGATCCACTCCGGAGACGAAAGCGCGGAAGTGGAACGAGACGCCTCGGGATTCCAGGCGTCCTCTCAAGCTGCTCACCACCGCGCGAACGCCGTCCGTGCCCAAGTGCGGGTGAGCCTCCTCCAGGATTTGCGTCGGGGCACCGGCCTCCACAAACGTGGACAGCACCTCACGGGCCAGGGGGTCCTTCACGCGGGTCATGAGCTTACCGTCGGAGAAGGTGCCCGCTCCCCCCTCTCCGAACTGCACGTTGGCATCCGGGTGCAGCAGGCCCGAGCGCCAGAGGCCCGCCACCGCGCCCACCCGGTCGCGCAACGGTGGTCCCTGTTCCAGGACCGTCACCCTGGCGCCTCGCGAGGAGAGCGCGAGCGCGGCGAAGAGTCCCGCGGGGCCCGTGCCCACCACGACCGTCTCGCTGCCCGCCAGGTCCCTGTGACGCTCCGCCGCCGCAAGCTGGACTCGCTCGGGAACGGGGCCCGTGCGAACCCCCGGCGGAACCTTTTGGGGACGACCCTCGGCCTCGATGTCGAGGGTGTACACCCAGCGCGGTGCTCGTCTTCCTTTGCGCGCGTCCAGAGATCGTCTGGCGACCTGGATGCTTCGGATGAGGTCCCGGTGAAGGGCAAGAGCCTTGGCAACCGCCAGCTTCAGGGCTTCATCGCCCGTCTGCCCCAAGCCGAGTTCGATACCCCAGGCTCTAAATCTGACCATGGTGCCGTTCTCCGCCAGGGGATTCACAACCGACACGACGCCGTTTTCCGACCGAGAGGGGGAACGGGCGAGCGGGAGAGCGAGCGGTCCGAAGTTGACGGCTCAGGCCACGCCGACCCAATCGTAGCCGGCGTCCTCGACGGCCACGCGAAGCGCGTCCAACTCCACGCCCACGCCTTCCACCACCACGCGTCCGGCCAGGTGGTCGGCCTTCACCTCGCTCACCCCCTCCACCTTGCGGAGCGCCGAGGAAATGGCCTTTTCACATCCGCCGCAGGTCATGCCTTTGACAATCAAGGTATAGGACGTCAAATGAGCCTCCTTCGCCCGCAGCGAGAGGCGGGCAGCGAGACGCGAGGTTTGAATAGGCAAGGCGCGAGACGCGAGACGCTATTAAGCGAAACGCGGGAGGTGATTTGGGAACTGGGGGATGAGTATCGAATGTCAAATGGCGAATGGCGAATGTGAAGAGAGGCTAAGGGCTTCGCGCTCATACCGTATTTGCTCTCCTACACCCTTCCACATTCCACATTCACACCCGCGCTCTCGGCCGCCTTACCCCAACTTTCCGAATTCCGAGTTCCGAATTTCGAATTCCGAATTTCACATCACCCCTTGTCCGCCACACCCAGCGCGCCCATGCCCTCTCCGATCATCTGGGTCACGCGCTCCACGGAGGGCGCTTCGCAATAGACCCTCAGGGCCGGCTCGGTACCCGACTGGCGGAAGAGGATCCACGACCCGTCCGCCATCATGACCTTGGTCCCGTCCATCAGATCCACGCTCTCGACCTTAACGCCGCAGAGGCTCTTGGGGGGTCGAGCCGCGAGGGCGGCCACCTGGCGCTTCCCCTTCTCGGGCGAGACGTGGAAGTCACGCCTGCGGAAGTGAAACTCGCCGAACCGATCGTAGAGCTCCCTGAGCAGTTCCAGCGAGGTCTTCCCGCGCTTCACCATCATTTCGAGCAGGAGGAGGTTGATGAGGACTCCGTCCCTTTCGGGCAGGTAGCCCTGGATGGCGATTCCCCCGCTCTCCTCGCCGCCGATGAGAACGTCCTCGGTCTGCATGAGCTCGGCGATGTACTTGAACCCCACGGGTTTGTTCACGTAGGGCAACCCCGAAGCCTCGGCGATCCGCTTCAGGTAGAGCGTATTGGCATTGTTGGTGACGAGCGTGCCCCGCTGCTTGCGGTGCTCGATGAAGTAGAGGCTGAGCAGCGCAATCATTTCCAGCGGCGTGAAGAGCGAGCCGTCGGGGTGGATGCCCCCAGAGCGGTCGGCGTCACCGTCCGTGGCGAGGCCCACCATGGCCTTTCGGGCGACGACGGAGTCGCGAAGGACATCCAGGTACTCTTCCTTGGGTTCGGGCGCCCGCCCTCCGAATAGGGGGTCGCGATTGGCGCGGAGAGTGGTGACCTTGCACGACGGGCTCGCCACCCATCGTTCGAGCAGGCGTCCACCCACGCCGTTCATGGAATCGGCCACGACCTCCAGCCCCGAGGCCCGGATGGCCTGAATGTCCACGAGGGACTCGATCAGGGTGCCGTAACCCTCGTCAAGAGGCGCTTCGATGACCCTGCCCGCGGTCTTGGCCTCCCGCACCGGCATGGTGCGAACGGGATTTTGGCCCAGGCACGCCTCCACCTCCTGCGTCGTTTCGGGAGAGGCGCTCCCGCCAAAGCGCTCCTTGATTTTGAATCCGTTGTAGGAGTATGGATTGTGGCTTGCGGTGATGACCACGCCCACGGGGAAGTTGTGTTTTTTCACAAAATAGGACACGTGCGGCGTGGGGCACGCCTGCGAACTGAGGAACACCGTCACCCCGTTCGCGGCCAGGACCTCCGCCGCGGCCCTGGCGAAATCCTCGGAGAGGAAGCGGAAGTCGTACCCGATGGCCACGCGCTTGTCCTCGGACCTGTTGTCCAGGTAGTCCGCCAGCGCCTGGGCGACGATCCGGACATTTTGAAAGGTGAACTCTTCAGCGATGACGGCGCGCCAGCCGTCGGTCCCGAACTTGATGGTGCGGTTCATGGCTCACCCTCCGAACTTCCTCGACTGGATTTTCTTTCCTTGGTGATGGGGGCGATTGCGGGTGCGTTCCTCTCGGCCTCGACGCCGGGGAGGGCCCATTCCCTCCCCGCCCCACGGGCAAAGCCCGCTGGGGATCCCACCCCACCCTTGGGGCTTTTCTGATCGAAATGCATCCGGCTCGGGAGCGGCCTCATTTACCCGCCAGGGGGTCACTCCCCTAACAGGCTTCTGAGAAACTCGCATGGGCCGCGCGCAAGAGGCTTGGGGGCCAGATGCGAGGCGCGGCGACGACGACAGGGTGGGCCCCCTTTCTAGGAGCCGGAACAAAGCAGGTGGCCCCCAATCCCTTGCGCCCTTGGGGTTGCCGCGGCACGGCCCCGCCTGCGGTGTTGTCGCTCCTAGACGATGAGCAAGGCATCGACGGCTTCGCGACGCCTTGCATCCGGGGCCGTGGCGATGGCAACGCGACCTAAGGGAGTTTTTCAGCAGCCCGTTACACGCGTTCGTCGCTCGTGAGCCGGGTCTCATGCTAGCTCTCCATCTCCATCTGGCGAAGGTACATGCCCGCCTCCTCGGCGGCCGGGTCCATCATATCCATGACCCGGGCCGAGTCCAGCGGAAGGATCGCCATGGCCTTCCGCCGCGCGCGGCCCGCCGCCTTGAACCGGGCGGAGAGCGACGCGCCGTCAAAGCCTGGCAGGAGCGCCTCCACGCGCTCCAGGCGCTCGCCAGCGCGGGCCCACCAGCCCCTCGCTAAAAACAAGAGCGCGCTCTGGAGAAGCGGGTCTTCCCAGTCGGGAGAAAGGCTCAGAAGCTGCTCCAGCCGGGCTTCCGCCGCGGCGGCCTTTCCGCGCCGGATGAGCGAGTGCGCGCTGAGGTAATAAGCCGCAGGGGTCTCCTCGACGGCCAGGGACTTTTCCGCGCAGGTCCCGCAGGGGACCCAGGTTCCGTTCAGCGCGTGCACGAGGGAGAGGAGGGTCCAGCCCTCGCCGTGCCCCGGATCGGCGTCGAGAAGGCGGACGAGGCGTTTCTCCGCCGCGCCCGCGTGCCCCAACCGGAGTTCCGCCTGGGCGCAGGCCAGGAGGGCCGAAGCCGGCGCACGCTTGAGCGCCACCACGTCGGTCAGACAAGCCACCGCCCGGGAATAGTCCGCAAGCCCCAAGAACATCTCACCCAGGTAGGCCTTGAGGGGGAGGTTCTGGGGATCGAGCGACAGAGCCTCCTCCAAGACCGCCGCGGCAGATGCGGATTGGAGGCTGTAGAGGAGGTCCTCGGCCCTTCCCAGCCGTTCCTCGAAGCGACGGCGGTTCTTGCCCTTGAAGGCCGCGAGCACGTCGGGCTTCACATCAAGAAATCGCTCCTTGCGGTTGAGGGCCGACAGGTTTGCCAGGGTCCTCTCGCGCCACCGGCGCTGGAAATCCCTGGATGCGATGAGGTCCTTCTCGCGGAGCATGGCGGCGAGCACGTGAATGCCCGCCCGGTTCACCATCACGTTGCGCTCCATGAAATCCACGGCGTGAACGAGAAGGTCCACGTCTTCGGAGTGCCGGCTCGCCTGCTTCTCGACGCTGGAGAGCTTGTCGATGAGGTAATCCTCCACCCCCAGAAAGGGCTGCATATTGGAGGTCTCGCCCGCTCGATCCGCGCCGACGACGTAGAGCGGCGCACCGCAAGACCGGCATTTTTCGCGGTCCGCCTCGTTCTGTTTGCCGCAGCGCTGACACAACATAAGGGGCTCCTGTGCTCTTTACACGGGCGGGTGGAAGCAAACCGCCACCTTTTACGTCTCCTCCAGAGCCCGCGCGTCAGGCGCCCACGAGCCCACGGAGGATCTCTGGCTTAGCGGGGCCAGTTCCGCGATATGTTCTGCCACGTGTGGTTCCCCGGCCCTTCTTTCGTGGCCTCGTGGGCTCATGGGCTCGTGGGTTCAGTACTTATAGAATCCTCTTCCCGATTTGCGCCCGAGGTACCCGGCGTCGACCATCTTCACCAGGAGCGGGCAGGGGCGGTACTTCGGGTCGCCCAGGCCTTCGTGGAGAACGTTCAGGATGAACAGGCAGGTGTCCAGGCCGATGAGGTCCGCCAGCGTGAGCGGCCCCATGGGGTGGTTCATGCCCAGCTTCATCACCGTGTCGATGGCCTCGGGCGTGCCCACGCCCTCCATCAGGCAATAGACGGCCTCGTTGATCATGGGCATCAGGACGCGGTTGCTCACGAAGCCGGGGTAGTCGTTCACCTCCACGGGAACCTTGCCCATGGCCTTGGCCAGGTCGAAGACGCCCGTCATCACCGCGTCGTCCGTCCCCAGGCCGCGGATCACCTCCACGAGCTGCATGACGGGGACGGGGTTCATGAAGTGCATGCCGATGACCCTGCCGGGACGCCCGGTGGTGGCGGCGAGTTTGGTGATGGAGATGGAGGAGGTGTTGGAGGCGAGTACGGCTTCCGGCCCGCAGACGGCGTCCAGCGTCTGGAACACCTTCTTCTTCACCTCGAAATTTTCGACCACCGCTTCCACCACGATGTCGCAGGCGGCCAAGTCCTCGAGCCTGGTCGTGGGGGTGATGCGCGCCAGGATGGCGGCCTTCTCTTCGGCGGTCATCTTGCCCTTGTCCACGCCGCGCTGGAGGTTCTTGCCGATGGTCCCCAGAGCCTTGGCGCACAGGGCCTCGTCCACCTCGCAGAGGGCCACGGTGAACCCCGTCTGTGCCGCCACGTGGGCGATCCCGTTGCCCATGGTTCCGCCGCCCACCACTCCGAAACGCTTCACATCCATCTGATCATCCTCCCCGGAATGCGCCCTGCCGCGCCGCGGTCCCCTCCATCGGTTCCGATTGATAATGATATCATGGCCCCCGCCCGGAGACTCCGGTCAGAGCCCCGCCAGCGCTCCCAGCCTGCCCTCGCCCAACCAGCCCGCCATGGCTTCGATCTCGGGCTGGATGAATCGGTCCGAGGCCAGGGGCGGAAAGGCGGTTCGGGCACCACCCACCACCGGTCTGAGCGCCTTCGAGGGCTGGAGGGGTTCCAGGAGGTGGAGGCCCTGGAGGGCGGCGAGGGCTTCCACGGCCATAACGCGGGCTGCATTCTGCGCCACCATCAGCGCCTTGCGCGCCGCCCAGAAGCCCATGGAAACATGGTCCTCCTGTCCGGCTGACGTGGGGATCGAGTCCACGCTCGCCGGATGGGCCAGGGTCTTGCACTCCGAGACCAGGGCCGCCTGGGTGACCTGGGCCATCATGAAGCCCGAGTTGAGGCCTCCCTCGCGCACCAGGAAGTCGGGCAAGCCGCTCAGATGGCCGTCCACAAGCCGAGCCGTTCGCCGTTCGCTCACGCTGGCCAGATCCGTCAGGGCGATGGCCAGGAGATCCGCCGCGAGGGCCGCGGGAGCGCCATGGAAGTTACCCCCGGAGATGATGTCTCCCTCATCCGCGAAGATCATGGGGTTGTCCGTGGCCGCGTTCATCTCGACTCGCAGCACGCTCTCCACATAGCCGAGAGCGTCTCTCACGGCGCCGTGGACCTGCGGCATGCACCGGAGGCTATAGGCGTCCTGGACCTTGCTGCACCCCTCGTGGCTCTCCCGGATGGGGCTATCTTCCAAAAGCGCCCAGAGGAGCCTGGCGCTCTCTACTTGGCCCGCGTGGGGCCGGTCCGCGTGGACGCGCGGGTCGAAGGCCGCACGGGTTCCCCTGAGGGCCTCGATAGAAAGCGCCCCCACAAGGTCGGCCTGAAGGGCCAGCCGCCTCCCCAAGATCGCGGCCAGGGCCAGGAGGGCCGTCATCCCTTGAGTACCGTTGATGAGGGCGAGTCCCTCCTTGGCTTGGTAGGAGACGGCACGGAGCCCCGCAGCGCCCAGCGCCGATGAGGCCGCCGTCCATTCGCCGCGCCACTTCACCTCACCCTCGCCCATGAGCGCCAGGGCCACGTGAGCCAGCGGCGCCAGGTCCCCCGAAGCGCCCACGCTCCCCTGGCAGGGAACTCTCGGCACGATGCCCGCGTTGAGCATGTCCGCCAACGCCCGGAGGGTGCCCACGCGGACGCCGGAACGGCCCTTGAGCAGGCAATTCAGGCGAAGCGCCACGACGGCGCGCACGACCTCCTCGGGCAGGGGCTCTCCGACGCCCACGGCGTGAGAGCGGATGAGGTTGCACTGGAGTTCCTGCACCTTCTCAGCAGGGATCGTCACGGTGGCGAAGTGTCCGAACCCCGTGGTGATGCCGTAGGCCACCCGTCCCTCCTCGACGGCCTGGCGAACGAAGGCCTCGCTGGCCGCCACGCGCTCCAGGGCGGGCTCGGAAAGGGCGGCCGTGCGTGCCCCGCGCAAGGCGTTCGAGGGATTCGAGGGTCAGGCTTCTGCCGTCCAGGACGATGGGTTGCATGGGAGATTTCTCCTGATGGGAAGTGGGCCTACTTGAGCCGGCCGTCCTCGATGACGATGTCGTCGGGTGTGCCCCACGCCATGTCCGGACCGGCGGAGGAAAGGGTCCAGTGGGTGCCATCGTTATGGTAGGTCATCTCCGTCCCGAAGGGGTCCGTCCGCGGGACGGCACGGATGCCCGCGTCCAGAAGGACCTGGACGCCATCGCCTTCGGGCAGGGCACCTTGCGCGTTCTGGACCTGGCTGAGCTGAGCGCCATAGACCTCCAGGGTCGCCACCGCCGCCGCCCGCAGGGCCTTGCCCGGGTTGAGCTGGTCGGGAGGCTCGGAGGAGGTGCAGGCGGAGACGACCGCGAGCGCCCCTGCCGCGAGAAGGATCGGAAGCACTCTGCGCAATGGGGACTCCTCAGCCCTCGGTCCGTTTGACGGGCGCCCGGAATGCCTCGTACCCGGTGATGTCGGCGCCCACCACGAGCTTGTGGATGTCGTGCGTCCCCTCGTAAGTGTAGACGCTCTCCAGGTTCAGCATGTGCCGCATGGCGCAGTACTCGTCGAGGATTCCGTTGGCCCCTTCGATGTCACGCGCCATCCTCGCGCACTCCCGAGCCATGGCGACGCAGTTCATCTTCGCCAGGCTCACCTGCGTGTGCTTCAGCGTGCCCGCATCCTTCATGGCGCCCAGCCTCCAGACGAGGAGCTGGGCCTTGGTGATCTCGTTGAGCATCCACACCAGCTTGTCCTGCACGAGCTGGAACCGGGCGATGGGGCCGTCGAACATGATGCGCTCCTGGGCGTAGCGGAGGGCCTCGTCGTAGCAGGCGGCGGCCGCTCCCACGGCGCCCCAGGCGATGCCGTACCGCGCCTGGTTGAGGCATGACAGCGGGGCCCGAAGGCCCTGCGCCGCGGGCAGCCGGTTCTCGTCGGGCACCGGACACTCCTCGAAGACGAGTTCCGAGGTAACCGAAGCCCGCAGCGACAGCTTGCCCTTCATCTCGGGCGCCGAGAAGCCGGGCGTCCCCTTCTCCACGAGGAACCCCCGGATGCCCTCGTCGGTCCTGGCCCACACCACGGCCACGTGGGCCAAGGTGCCGCTGGTGATCCACATCTTGGCCCCGCTCAGGATCCACGTGTCGCCCCGGAGCACGGCCCGCGTCTTCATGGACCCCGGGTCGCTCCCCGCGTCGGGCTCGGTGAGCCCGAAACACCCGATCGCTTCGCCGCTGGCGAGCCGGGGGAGCCACCTCGACTTCTGAGCCTCCGACCCGTAGGTGAAGATGGGGAACATGACCAGGGAGCTCTGCACGGAGGCGAAAGAACGCATCGCCGAATCGCCGCGTTCGAGCTCCTGCATGATGAGGCCCGAGGCGATCTGGTCCATGCCGGCGCAACCGTACTTCTCGGGCAGCGTGGCCCCGAAAAGCCCCATCCGTGCCATTTCCGGAACGAGGTCCAGGGGAAATGTGCCCGCCTGGTAGTGGCGCGCGATGACCGGCAGAACACGCTCTTCCACCCACTCGCGCACGGTGTCCCGGGTCATCTTCTGCTCGTCCGAGAGCAGATCGTCGAGACGATAGTAGTCGGGGGGTCGAAACTTGGCTGGCATGGTCGCCTTCCCTCGCAGCTCGTGGCCACGACCGCCGGGTCTCGCCCGGTCAAGTCGTCACCCTAGGCTCGAATTGTACCATCGGCAAAGAGAGAAAGAGAGACCGCCCTTGATTGGCGGCCTCCCGTCATTTCAACCGTCTCTAACTCAGACCCCTTCGGGCGCCAGTGCCACCTCGGGTACGTTCTTGGGGGTGACCTTGGCGGGCACTTTTCGGCGCGCCGTCTTTTTTTTGGCAGCCTTTTTAGGGGCCGAAGACTTGGCCGGGCGGACGGATTTGGACGCGGTCCGCTTCCGGGCCTTGCGCGCGCCCGTGGTAGGGGGTTGTCCCTTCTTCCGCCCTCCGGGTTCTGCCCCGGGCTCCTTCTTGCGCCCCGTCACCTTCGACCCGCGTGACTTCACGGCTGGCGTGGGTGCCGTTTCCAGGGCGAGGGTGGTCAACGCCCAAAGTCCCCTCTGGGTACCCGCATTGACCAACCCGTCTTTCCGGAGTGACCCGAAGTTCTGACGGCCCGTGGGCGGCATGGGCAGGTTCTCCGCCTTGTAGCAGGCCTGGATGTGACGGTCGCCCACTTGCTTCTCGCCCTGAGAACGCCAAAACCGCATGTAATGGAGGTAACGTGCCTTGTTGCTCTCGACCTTTTTGCCCTTCATATAAGCCTTGAGGGCAGTCGCATCCGCGGATACCTCTTGGCGCGGCTCTCTTGCAGACTTCTTGCGTCGCGCTGGAGTCCTCTGCTTGGCACGATGCTTCGTCTTCGCACGATCTTCAGGCGCCGCCTCCTGGATGGGCTCCAGACCACTCTCTTCTGCAAGAAAGGCCTCGACATAGGCTTCGACGAACGCGCGATCTCCCTCCACGTCGATCTCGAACTCGCCTTGGCGGATATGAATCCTGTACGATTTTTCTTGCATGCCCATCTCCTTTGAAAACGGCTCTCTTGGTCTGAGATTAGGTTGATGGTGCATGGTTGTCAAGGCGTTGTTTGTCTTGCCAATAAAAACGCGGGGCCCAAGCCCCGCGATGGTACTCGCAGTTGTGAGAGGTCGTCGCCGGTCAGCGGCGCTCGCGCGAAGGTCCGGCCGCGGCGGCGAGGACCACCTTCAGCGCCTCTCCGGGGAGGAAAGGCAGCACGCCCATGATCAGGGTGAGGCGCAGGTCCAGGTGCAGGAGGAAGGCCAACCAGGACGCTCCGATGGCCAAGATGCAGAGCGAACCCGAAGCCATGAGGCCCACGCGGGCCCACGCACCGGCGCGTGCCGCTCTGGGCCACAGGGACCCCACGAACAGGGAGACCGGCAAAAAGGCCCACAGGTACCCGGCCGTCGGGCCGGCGAGGTGCGCGGCGCCCATGGCGGCGCCGGCGAATACCGAGACGCCGATGGCGCCCGCGCCCAGGTAAAGCCCCTGCACCCCCAGCGACCAGCCGGAACCCAGCCACGCGGCTCCCGCCAAAACGGCGAGAGTCTGGAGCGTCACGGGGACCGGCGTGAACGGGAGGGGGATCTCCACGAAGGCCCCGAGAACGGTGGCGAAGAGGAAGAACACGGACAGGGTGAGACGCTCGAAGATCGCCCCCCCGACCTTTACATTCAGCGCCCCCAGCGCTCGATCCATGGCGATCCTCCCTCTAATCTACCCATTCCATCCATTGGCCGCCGGATATGGCCAACCCAGCCCCCGGCTATGGCTCTTTATGGCATCAGCGCTTGCTTTTGTCAACCTTTCGCCGCGAACTGAGTGTAATAAAGGTGGGCGTAGAGACCGTTCTGAGTGAGCAGTTCCGCGTGGCGGCCGTGCTCCACGACGCGGCCCTTTTTGAGAACCACGATGGTTTCGGCATCCTGGACGGTGGAGAGCCGGTGCGCCACCACCACCGCCGTCCTCCCCTGCAAGAGCTCGCGGAGGGCCTGCTGGATGAGCGCCTCCGTCTGGCTGTCCACGCTCGCCGTGGCCTCGTCCAGCACCAGAATGCGCGGCCCAGGGGCCAGGGCCCTGGCGAAGGACACGAGCTGCCTTTCGCCCTGGGAGAGGACGGTTCCGCGCTCGTTCACCGGATGCTCCAACCCGTCGGGCAGGCGCGCCAGAACCATGTGGGCCCGGCTCACGTCCAGCGCGCTGGCCATCCGCTCTTCGGAGACCTCGTCGTGGAGCGCGATGTTCCTCCGGATGGTTCCGGCGAAGAGGAAGAGGTCCTGCTGGACGAATGCGAATTGCCGTCTCAGCTCTCGGACATCCCAGTCCTCGATGGGGATGCCGTCCACCAGGATGCGCCCCTCTCCGGCCTTGAGGTCATAGAAGCGCAGGAGGAGGGCGGTGAGCGTCGTCTTGCCCGATCCCGTGGGTCCCACGAGGGCCACGGTCTGGCCGCACGGGACATCGAAAGACACGTCGTGCAGGACCGGCCGGCCCTCCTCGTAGGCGAAGCTCACATTCTCGAACCTGATTTGCCCGCAGGGGTTTTCCGGCCTGCGGTCTCCTCCCGGGTCTTCGGGCGGCGTATCCAGGATCTTGAAGAGGCGCTCGCTCGCCACCACGCTGCTCTGGACGATGTTGAACTTCTCGGCCAGGTCCTGGAGCGGCATGAAGAGCATCTTGAGGTAGATGAGGAAGGCCACCAGCGTGCCCAGGCTCACCTGGTTCTGCACGACCTGTCCGCCGCCGTACCAGACCACGAGCCCCACGCCCGCCGTAGCGAAGGCGTCGATGACGGGCCGAAACACGGCGAAGATATAGATGAGCCTCATCTGAGTGGCGTAGTACTCTCGCCCCAGCGCCGCGAACCGCGCCGAGGTTCTGGCCTGCGCGGTAAACGCCTTGAGCACCGCCATGCCCTGGGCGGACTCCTGCAGGAAGGTGTTGATCTTGGCGAGCTGGACCCTCACCACCCGGTAGATTTTCTGCGACGCCGCCTTGAACCAGAGCGCCAGGCCCACGAGCGGTGGGGCCAGCCCCAGCAGGACGAGCGTGAGCCTGACATCCAGGGCGAAGAGGACCGCCAGTATGCCGAAAAAGAGCACGAGGTCGCTCACGGCCGTCGCGATCACGGAAGTGAACAGTTCCGAGAGCGTGGCGGTGTCGTTCGTGAGCCGGGTCACGAGCCGTCCCACGGGATTCTCATCGAAGAAGCGGATGGGCAGGCGGTGAAGGTGGGCAAACAGTCGCCCCCGCATGATGACCACCGACTTCTCTCCCAGCGCGTTGAGCCCGTAGGTCACGCCGTAGGCCAGGAAGAAGTTGAGCACGAGGAGCAGGACGAATCCCAGAGCCAGTCGTTGGACGCCCTCACGCTGGGGTTGCAAGAGGGCTCGCCGCCGCTCGGCAGGCTGCTCTCGCATGGCCCGGTCCGAAAGGAAGACGGAGCCGTCCGCACCTTGGACCGCGGCCTGGCCGGAAACCGCAGCCGAGGCGGGCACCTTGTAGAACTGGTCCTTCTGCGCCAGCTTCCTGGCCTCCACCTCCGCCCGGTCGGCGCGGGAAAGGTTCACGGCGGGGACGAAGACGGTGTCCGGATCCCTCTCGTCCCGCACGGCTCCGGCCGTGCTCGCCAACCTCCGGCCCAGGTCGCCGCCCGCCTGAATTCTCATGAAGGGCGGGAGGACATACCCGTCGATGCCCCGGCGCGTCAGCAACGGCAGGGAGAGTTCCACGCCCGCCTGTGCCATGGACCCCACGACGCAGGCCGCCAGGAGCCATCGCTGGCCCCGCACAAACCCCAGCAGGCGGAGGAAATGCCTGAACAGGGTGAACGCCCCGAGCTTCTCTTCCTCGCTTCTTATCGCCATCCCGTTCCTGTGTGGGCCGGCCAAGCACCCCCTGGCCGCGGTGTCCTTCTTGTCTCTCGCTCCGGCTCTCCGGCTCCCCGGCTCTCCGGCTCCATCACTTCTCCATCTCCTGCAGCTCGACGATGATCTTGTAGAAGCCCTCCTGGCGGACCATCTCCTCGTGGGTGCCCGACTGGACCACCGCTCCGCGCTGAAGACAGAGGATGCGATCCAGGTCCCGCACGGCGCTGGCCCTGTGGCTGATCACGACGGTGGTGCGCCGCGAGGCCTCCGCCTTGAGCCGCGCCAGGATGTCCCGTTCGGTTTCCGCGTCCACGGCGGAGAGCGTGTCGTCAAGCAAGAGGATGGGAGCGCGCTTCAGCAGGGCGCGGGCCAGGCAGAGCCTCTGCTTCTGTCCCCCCGAGAGCGTGATGCCCCGCTCCCCCAAGAGCGTCTCGTAGCCCTTGGGGAGCTGGTCGATCTCGTCGTGGAGCGCCGCGAGGCGGCAGGCCTTGGCCATCTCTTCGGGGGTGGCGTCGGGCTTCCCCAGCCGGAGGTTCTCCGCCACCGTGTCGCTGAAGAGGAAGGCCTCCTGGGGCACGTAGGCGATGTGCGCCCTCAAAAAGTCCGGGGGCAGGTCGAGCACGTCGAGCCCGTCAAGAAAAATCGCCCCGGCGGGCGGATCGTACATCCGGCAGAGAAGCTGGGCCACGGTGCTCTTGCCCGAAGCCACCTCCCCCACGAGACCCAGGCTCCCCCCCGCGGGAACGGAGAAGGAAATCCCCTTCAGCGCGGGCTCCGCTTGATCCGGGTAGGCAAAGTCCAGGCTCTGCACTTCGATACCACCCTCGATTCGGGTGCCCGTGGGCACGGGCCGGTCGTCCTCCACGTCGTCGTTTTTCAGAAGAGCGTCGATGCGGTCCATGGACGCGGAGGCGCGCTGGACCAGGCTCAGCATCCATCCCGCCGCGATCATGGGCCAGGTGAGCATGCCCAGATAGGAGGTGAAGGCCACGAACGATCCGATGCTGGTCCTCCCCTCCATCACGCGCGCGCCGCCCACGCCCAGAAGAATCGCCACGCAGGTCCCGGCCAGCAGGAGGATGGCCGGGTGGAAGAGGGCGTCTATCTTCACGTAGTGCATGTATTTGTCGTAGTAGTCTCGGCTGTGCCGGTCGAAGTCCTCCACGTCGCCGTCCTCCTGCGCATAGGCGCGCAGGACGCGGATCCCCGTCACCGACTCGCGTACCTTCTCGGTGAGGCCCTCGAAGGAGGCCTGCACCCGGTCCCACCGGTCGTAGATGGCCTTGAGCGACAGGCCCATGAGGATGGCCAGGAAGGGCAGCGGGACGATCGTCCACAGCGCCAGCACGGGATCGAGCCAGAGCATGGCGCCGATGGCCACCAGCGCGTAGATGCTCGCGTCGAACCCCGCCACGAAGCCCATGGCGATGGCCTGACGCACGCTCTCCACGTCGTTGGTGGCCAGCGCCATGACCTCGCCCGTGCGGGTCTTGGTGAAATAGCGCGTGGAGAGCTCCAGCATGTGGTCCAGGATGCGGTTCCTCAGGTCCAGCTCCACCTGGCGGGCCGCCGAGAAGAAAAAATGGCGCCAGGCGAATCGGAAGACGGCCACGGCGAAGGCCAGTCCAAACAGGACCAGGGCCTCCTTCGCGATCCACGGCAGGGTGGCCGTGGCCCCGGAAATGGCGTCCACCACGGCCTTCACCACCAGTGGGATGGTGAGCTGGGCGGCGTCCACCACCAGCAGGCAGGCGAGGCCCAGGACCACCTTCCAGCGGTGGCCCCAGAACTCCTTAAGGATGGATTGGACGCCTTGTTTCAAGGGTTCTCCACGAAACCGCCGGGGATACCCGGCGCGTCTATTGTAACCCGGATGGCGGACGGAGTATTGCCAGGGGTCGCAATGAGACTGGGAGCGGGCTACTTGGAGCCGAGAGGTTTGCCCAAGGGCTGGCCCAGCTGGCCGGGGGCTTGCCGGACGCCGGGCGGGGTCGGGGGCGGCATGACGAGGGGGGAGAAGAACCACTCGTCGTAGTAGAGCTTGCCCTTCAGATCTTGGAAGGCCTGCTCGTGATATCTGCAGAAGACGCCCAGGATGGGTTGGCCCTCCTGGCCTCCGATGCGGAAGGGCAAAACCTGCCCGGGCGCGCTCGGCTTTCCGAGCCCGCCCTTGCCGACGCCCGAGGTGTCCACGCCTGTTCCACCGGCATTGCCGCCCGCGGGCGAGGGCTGCGTGATGGGCCCGGTGCTCGGGACACCGGCGCTCTGATTCGGCAATCCGCTGGAGGTGTAGATGGTCTTTCCCGATTCGTCTTTTCTCACCACGGTCGTTCCAGGCCCCAGAAGGATCCACTTGCCCTCGGGATCGAAGGGGTTTCCGTAGAGCCTCCGGATGTAGCGGTGCTTCTTGGGGCCCGTCTCCAGGAGCTGCTTGAGCT
The DNA here is from genome assembly GCA_963772255.1 of uncultured Acidobacteriota bacterium. GTDB lineage: Bacteria > Acidobacteriota > UBA4820 > UBA4820 > DSQY01 > JAKAJA01. Next base: position 210,989 of record CAVYWK010000020.1, on the reverse strand, counting down.
TGGTGGGATAGGCCCCCCCGTGTTCGGCCTGAAAGAGCCGGATCGCTTCGACGTAGGCGTCGCCGCGGAAGAGGAGTTCCTTCTCCTTCTCCCGCTTGGCCAGGATGGAGGCGGGTTGGACGGCGGCGACGAGCAGCACGGCGAGCACGAAGAAGCTCACGAGCACCCAGAGAAAGATGACGCCGGATTCGGCTCCGAGCGAGCGGCGTTCGTCAGGATGGGCCACGCCCGCCTCATGGCAAGCCGACGATCCGGGGAGCCGGAGAGCCAGAGCGAGGACCTTCTTCATCATCTCGTCACCTAGTCCCCTAGTCCCTCGGGTACCCCGTCCCCTGATCACCCGATCACCCGGTCACCTGTCCCCCGTCACCAATCCGCATACTTGGTCCCGTCATGGGCCACGCCCTCGGAGGCGGAGTGGACATCGAAGATTCCCCCCGTGGCTTCCCCTTCGGTGGGTTCCAGCTGGCCGGGGTCGGCGCCGGTGAAGGGGACCGTCTTCCAATCGGCCTGCTGGGTGAAGGGGTCGATGGGGATGTGGCGGAGGTAGCCCGCGCTCACGAGTTCCTCGATGGTATCGGGGTACTTGCCCTTGTCGGCGTAGTACTGGTCGATGACATCGCGGATGGTGAAGAGGTTCTGCTTCAGAACCGTCTCCCTGGCCCGTTCCACCATATTTCGGTAGGTGGGAACCGCCATGCTCACCAGGATGCCGATCATGGCCACCACCACCATCATCTCCACCAAGGTGAACCCGCGCTGTCCGCGGCATTCCGGAGTTTTCTCCCCCAGGGATTCCTCCCGGGACGATTGGGGCGCCGACACGCGCCACCGCCGCCAATCGAGAAAGTGAGGCAGTGAGGGAGTGAGGAGGAAACCCAGTCCCCCGATTATCGTTTTAGCCATGTGCCATCTCTCATCTCTTCGCAGGCCCTTTGATCACCACTCGTTATAATGTGTATTTCCGTCGAGCGCCAGGGCTTCGCTCTCGGAGTAGACATCATAGACATTGTCCCCGCCCCACGACGTGGAGTCCGGGTCGTCCCGGGTGGACCTCAGGCCCCACTCCGTGGTCCCCATCATGGGATCGATGGGGATGCGGCGGAGGAAACGGACCTTCTTGCCGGTGGGATCCCCGGCCAGTTCCACGCCCTCCACCAGCTCCTCCATCTCCTTCGGGTAGAGGTCCTGGGTCACATCGTGCTGGAGGATGAGCCCCTGAACGGCGTAGCGGTGGTACTCGTCGATGGCGCGCCGCATCTCGCGGAGGTCTCGCCTGAGTTCGACCTCTTTCAGGCGGCGCCCCATGATGTGACCCGCGGGGACGGCCACCATGGCCAGCACCGCGAGCAAGGCCACGGCGAGCCCCACTTCGAACAGAGAGATGCCCCGTTCTCCCCGGGGCGCGGGATGGCTGCTCACGGGGTGTCGGCCTCCTCGTCGGGCGGGGTGGGCTTGGGCTCGGCAGGTGGTGGAACCGCGGCGAGGACAGCAGACGAATCGCGGCGCGGCTTCCACGCCAGGCGGACAGGCTTCGGCACGCTGGGAGGCGGAGGAGAGGCGGGTGCCACCTGCACGCCCGATGGAGCGGGCGCTGTCGCAGCGGTGGGGGCGGGAGTCGGGGTCACGGCGGGTGCCCCTGGCTTGGAGGGGGGGGCGGCGACGGCCTCGGGAGCGCCGGCCTGTCCCGTGGTCTCCTGCACCGATACCGAGGCGAACATGGGCGTGACGGGAAGACTCTGTCCCGCGGAGGTGGTTGCCGTACCGGACCCGAAGCTCACTCTGGCTTGCCCAGGCTTCACCGCCGTCAGCCTGATGCGTCCGGCCAATCCCGAGCCGGAGGAAGCTCCGTCGTTCCTGCCCAGGTCCATGGTCACGACCCCCGGCCGGCTCTCCTGGGCCGAGAAGATGGAGGCACCGCCGCCCATCTTGAAGAAGGTACCTTCGTCCGCGCCCTGGAACTTCAGCGTGTCCGCCGGATACTGCATTTCCAGGTGCAAGCCTTTGACCTCCTGAGCGCCCACCACCACGAGGTTCAGGATGACCGGCTCGCCCGGCTTAGCCATGAGGTTGGTGGGGCTCAACATGATGCGCATGGTGGAGGCCGAGGCCTGAGCCGGTTGGGTCGCGCCGTCCGGTGGCTTGACCAGGGCCGCACCGCTCACACCCGGCGCAACCGTCGCACCGGCACCCGTGCCTGCGCCCTTGGCGTCCGGAACGGTTTTGGGCACCTCGACCGAGGGAACCGCGCCGGCCGCGGGAGCCGCACCGGTCCCCTTCTTTTCGGCGAACGGCGAGCGCGCCCAGGAGGTGTTGGCTTCGCCCTTGAGCTTGGGGTTGTCCGCGGTTCCGACCCACAAGGGCTTGAGATCCTTTTCCGTGATGTTGGGCATGCGGATGATGTGGGGCGTGAGGAGCATGACCACGTCGGTCTTCTTTCCCTCGTCCTTAGTCGTGCCGAAGAGGCGTCGGAGGATGGGAATCTCGGAAAGCCCGGGCACGCCGTTCAGGGTAGTCCGCTCCTCCTTGGAGATGAGCCCCGCCATCATGCTGGTTTCCCCGTCCTCCAACCGGATCACGCTGTTGCTCTCCCGGGTACCGATGATGGGTTGTGCCGGGTTGTTGGCCGTTCCGCCGCCCACGGAGCCCGAAATGGCCGACACATCCACTTTGAGTTTGATGGTGATTTCGTGGTTGTGGTGAACCTTGGGCTCGATCTCGATTTTCACGCCGATGTCCTGGTAGGTGTAGGAGGTGATGGGCGTGTAGGAGGTCGTGGTCGTGGTGGGCGTATACGTGTTGGAGGTGGGGATGGGGTACTTGTCACCGATGTGGACCATGGCCTTCTGCCCCTCCATGACGCGGAGTTGGGGTTTGGCCAGAATCTGCGCGTTGGAGGTGTTCAACAGAAGGTCCGCCACGAAGTTGGGAACCGGGCGAGATGTAGAGGCTGTGGCTGAGCGTCCGGCCCAGCTCGTTCAGGGGGACCGGCGCGCCGTTCGCGAGGCCCGTGATGGCGCCGGTCGTGGCGTCGGTCGTGAGGTTCGACTTGGGTCCGATGGTGAAGCTCGTGGCGGTGATGTTGATGCCGAGCTGGCGCAGGAGGGTGCTATCCACTTCGAGAAGCTCCACATCCACCGCCACCTCGCCCTTGCTCTTGTCGTTGTCCTCGATGATCCGCTGGCAGATGGCCACCACGTCGGGCGAATCCTGGATGGTGATGGAATTGAGGTCCTGGTTCATGGCCATCTTGCGGGCCTGAAGGATGGAACGCACGAGCTGGAAAACATCCTTGGCGTCGGCGTTGGAGAGGTAGAAGGTGCGGATGACCTGGTCCGTATACTCGTCGCGCTTCTGCTTGTTGTCGGGGATGATGATGAGCGTGTGCGGGTCGAGGACCTTGAAAAAGCTCTTGGACTGCATCATGAGGTAGTCCATGACCTGAGAAAGGTCCACCTTGGCGAAGTCCACGGTGACGCGCTTGCTCACGTCCGCCTTGTCGTCGTAGAGGAAGTTGATCCCGCTGGCCTTGGAGACGGCCTCCAGGATGGTCTTGAGCGGCGTGTCCGTGAACTTGAGGACGATGGGGATGTTGGAGGCCGGATCCAGTTGCGGCACCCCCATATCGTCCCGCGTGTCTGCCTTCATCTGATCGATGGAAGCCGCCGCCTGCCGGTCGCTCAGTTCCTTGGCGCTGGCCTCGGCGATGACCTTCTCCAGCTGGTCCTTGGCGTACTGGTTGCTGGGATCAAACTGCAGGGCCTTCTGGTAGTTGATCGCCGCGGTGGAGTAGTCCTGACGCGCCAGCGCCATTTCGGCGGCGTCCATGTGCATTTGCGACGCCTTGAGCCTGGCGCGGACGAGTTCGGTCTTGTACTTGAGGATGTTGGGGTTGGTCTTCACCGCCTCTTCGAGGTTGGAGACGGCGTCATCGTAGTTGCGCTTGTCCAGGTTGTACATCCCCCTGTGGTACGCGGATGCCCCACAGGCCAGCGTCAGGGCCACCAGGCAGAGGCAGAGGATTCGACAGAGGAGCTTGATGTTCACTTTATTTTCCTCCCGGGGTCAAGGGGATTCGCTGGGTCTGCGAGAATCCCGTGAAGCCGATCTCGGCGGACTCGTATCCGATGCTCAGGATCTTGAACTTGCCCTGCACCACCTCGCCGTTTTTGGCGAGGAAGGTGCCCGGTCCCGAGAAGACGCCGATTCGGTCTTCCGGCGTACCCATGTAGCCGATGAACTGGAAGGAGATGGTGGGCGGCTGGGGCGGCGGGGGAGGGAGGGGCGGGCCCTGCCACTTGAGGCGGGCCTCCTCGGACTTGCGCCGGGACTCCTCCGCCTGTGCGGCGGCTTCCTCGGCCAACTTCCGTCGCGACATGACCACCTGGGGGTCCTCCTCGAACGCGAAGAGATTTCTTGGGGGCGGCGCGTTGGGATCGGGCGCGGCCACGGAAGGCGGCGTCACCTGCGCTGCACCCCCGGAACCCACGACGGAACCCTTCGCGGGCTCCTTGGCGGGAACGGCCGCCTGCTCGGTCTCCTCCGCACCGGCTTCCGCGGGCCCGCCGGCCGCGCCACCGCTCGCTTCCGCCGCCACGGGCGGCATGGGGATGTCCTTCAGGCTCAGTGTGACCACCGGGCCCGATTCGGGCGCCTTCTGAGGACGGGCCGCCCTGCGCGACCTGCCGGACGCCGAACCAGTGGAGGTCCCATCCAAATCCATGGAAGATCTCGGCTGCGAAGGCTGCCCCGAACTCCCGCAGTGCAACGCGCCTGCAAGAAGGCAACCCATGAGGCAGGCCGGCAGGAGCGCCCGCAGGCGCGCACGGCCCGTCACGACCGCCCCCCCGCCAGTTCCCGCTCGTCGGCGGCCGTGGCGACGAAATAGGTGGTGATCATGAAGTTGCCCTGGATCAAAGCGGATCCCTGGGCGCTTTGGGTGAGACTGATGGACGTGATAGAGAGGAACTGCGGGCTGACCTGGATGTCATTCATGAAGTCCTTGATATCCGCATAGGTCCCCATTACGGGCATTCCGATGTCGACCCTCAAGTATCTGTGGGATCCCGCGGGCCTATTCTCCGCAGGAATGAACTTGTAGGAGTACGCCAACCGGTCCGTCTGGAGGCGACGGGCATCGGCGAACCCCCTCAGGAGATTCTGCACTTCCACCAGGCGCTGGCCCTTCGTGAGCAAGATCTTGTCCGCGAGGTCGCTCACGACCTGTCGATTGTTCTCGACGACGGCGACGCCGGCCACGGCCGCCTTGTCCTTCGCTTCGAGGGCGAGGAGTTTGGCGCGGTTGTCCGAGACCTGCGCCTTCACCGACTTGGAAAAGCGGTCGAGCCTGGACACGGCGGTGAAATAGAGGACCAGGTTGAGCGCGAGCACCGCCGCGCCGATGCCAAGAAGTGTCGAGAGATGTCCGTACAAGGCCCGCTCAAGGCGCATCGGTCTTCTCCGGAAGATAGATGCAAGACAGGTTGAACGTGGTCATGGGGTTGGCCGAATCACGCTGCTCGTCGCGGAGCTGGACCTCGCGGAACCTGGCGTCCGAGAACAGGTTCTGCTCGAAGCGCATGAGTTCCGACCGGGGATTGGCGACGCCCCTCACGCTGAGGTGAATCACACCGGTGGCATCCTTCTGGGGGGACACGGAGTTCAGCATCACGCCGAAGGCCTTGACGCTCTCGAAATCCTCCAGAAACTTGAGCCACGAGAACCGCTTGTCGGCCAGGAACGTGGCCACGAGAGCCGCCTCCTCCGAGGAGGTGGACACGGCGGCGCTGTTGAGTGCCGACTGCTTCCGGCTCAGATCCTTTTGAAGGACCTGCAGGCGCTCCTCCTGGCTCTTGAGGGTCTTCCGCTGCGATCGATACTCGGCCCCGAGGATGGCGAAGGACGCCAGGTTGAAAATCGTCAGCAGGAGAGCCGCGCCCATGACTGCCGAAAGGACGCTCATGGGAACGACCCTGTTCACGAAGGGCGTGGTGGCCAGGTTCACATCGAGGCGCTTCATCTCAGTTGCCCTCCAGCAGGCTCACCAGGGGCAGCCAGTCCGGACTCCACGCCTCATCCAGCCCCGCCGCCACGGCCAGGTCCATGACCGGGACGCCCTCCTCCAGGATGCCCTCCAGAGGCAACGCCAGGCCACTCGGGTGGCAGCGCGTCAGGATTTTAGACAGCGCCACTCCGCTGTGCCGGTCTCGATAGTAAGCCAGGGTGAGCCTGAGCTCCTGCTCGATGCGGGCCTCGGCTCCCTCGACCGCATCGTCCGGAGGTGTCTCCTTGCACCGGAAAAAAACGGGGCGCCCGCCCTCGGTGAAGAGGAAGGAGAGATACCCCGCCGTCCGGTTGAGGAGGAGGACCGAGCCTTCGTCGGGGAGGAGGCCCCGAGAGAGCGCGAGGTTGTGGAGCTCGGCCGTGGACGCTCCGATGTGGCCCACTTCGCATCCGCAGGCCGAGAAGGCCTTCTCCAGGGCCACCACGGCCTCCTCTTGGCAGAGCGACAACCAGAGGGTCACGGCATCCGACTCTTTGTGCAGGATCTCGTACCGCAGGCGGAGGGTCTCCACCGGCACGCTCATGGTCTTGCGCAGGTGCCACAGGATGACCTGCTGCCGTTCGTCCTCGCGGCGGGGAAAGTCGTTCAGGGTCAGGAGCTGCATCCTGAAGAAGGAGTCCCCCAGGACGAGGCTCAGGCGCTTGGGCCGCCCCAGCCGCGTGAGCACCGCGTCGGCCAGTTTCGCGGCTCCCGCCTCACCGGGCACGAGGGCGTCCACCAGGACCGCCATGGAATCCTCGTGCTTGACCAGAGCCTGGAGATCCTTTCCCGGCTTCGCCACGCGCAGGGTGAGAACGGAGGGCGCCTCCATGAGCATGGCCACGGGCGGGAGCGACGGGCGGAATCGATTCAGCAGGTTCATCATCTCTGATATCTCTAAAGAATTGCGAACTGCGAATTGCGAATTGCGAACTGACAATTCCGAATTCCGGATTCCGAATTCCGAATTCTTCCTCACCGGTGCATCTCCTCGACGAAGGTCACCTTGTTGATCTCCTTCAAGGTCGTCTTCCCCTTGAGGAATTGGTGGACCGCGGACTCGCGGAGCGTCTGCATGCCCTCATCCCGGGCCGCCTTCTTGATCTCGCTGGCGGGCTTGCGATCCAGGATCAGCTCGCGGATGTGGTCGCTCAACTCGAGGAGCTCGGAGATGGCCATGCGGCCCCGGAAGCCCGTGCCGTTGCAATCCAGACAGCCTTTGCCCTGGTAAAAGGTGGCCCCTTCGGCCGCTTCCCAGGGAATGCTGCTCTCCTCCAGGACTTCCCGGGTGTAAGTCACGGTCTCGGCGCAGTTCGGGCAGATCTTGCGGACGAGGCGCTGGGCGAGCACGCAGTTCAGGGCCGAGACGAAGTTGTAGGGTTCCACGTTCATGTTGAGGAATCGGCCGAGCACGTCCACGACGTTGTTGGCGTGCACCGTGGTGAAGACGAGGTGCCCCGTGAGTGCGGACTGGATGGCGATGTTGGCCGTCTCCTCGTCGCGGATCTCGCCCACCATGATCTTGTCGGGGTCGTGGCGCAGGATGGAGCGGAGCCCTCGCGCGAAGGTGAGGCCCTTCTTCTCGTTCACGGGGATCTGGGTGATGCCCCGCAGCTGGTATTCCACCGGGTCCTCGATGGTGATCATCTTGTACTCGGAGGACTGGATCTCGGAGAGCACGGCGTAGAGCGTCGTGGTCTTGCCCGAACCCGTGGGCCCCGTCACCAGGAGCATGCCGTAGGGTTCCGCCGCGTGGCGCCGTATGCGTTTCTTCACATCGGGTTCGAGGCCGAGCACGTCCAGGTTGAGCTGCTTGAACTCCTCGCTGGTGGATTCCTTGTCCAGGATTCGGATGACGCAGTCCTCCCCGTGGATCGTGGGGATGATGGAGACGCGGAAATCCACCGTCTTGCCCTTCACCTTGAGCTTGAACCGCCCGTCCTGGGGGATGCGCTTCTCGGCGATGTCCAGCTCGGCCATGACCTTGATGCGGGAGATGATGGTGGCGTGGAAGCGCTTGTCGATGGGATCCATGGCCGGGTAGAGGACTCCGTCGATGCGGTACTTGATCATCACCTCGTTGTCGCGGGTCTCCACGTGCACGTCGGACGCCCGGCGCTGGAGGGCGTTGAAGACGGTGTAGTCCACCAGCTTGATGATGGGGCTCGTGTCGGCGGACAGCTTGTCCATGGAGATGACTTCTTCGCCGCCCTCCTCGGAGTCCTCCCTCACGATCTGCAGCCGGAAGTCCTCGGAAACTTCCTCCAGGACTCGCTGGCTGCTCTCGGACTTCTTGAGCACTTCCTGGATCTCGCTCCTCAAGCCCACGAAGACCTTGATGGGGCGCTTGAGGAGGACCTCCAGCTCGTCCAGCATGGTCACATCGGAAGGATCGGCGGCCACGATGGCGAGGGCGCTGCCCTCTTCCTTGTAGGGAATGAAGCTGTACCTGAACATGAGATCCACGGGGATGGAGAGGAAGAGATCGGGCTCCACCCGAAAGCCCTGCAAAGAGACGAAGGGCAGCCGCAACACCTCGGCGACCCGACGCGTGTTCTTCTCCTCGTTGAGCAGGTCTCCCTCCGTGGGGAGGTTGGCTATGATGTCGCTCGGCGTCGATGCCATATAGAGACTCCTAGTGATTAGGACTGAGGACTGAGGACTGAGTATGGGCGCTGCAGATCGGCGCGCCTGCCCAGGCGTCACCTCGTTCGGCCCTGGCCAATGGAGGTGATCCAGTCAGATTTCCGGTCTCGGGTTCCTTTAACTCAGTCCTCAGCACCTAGCACTCAGTCCTTTCTAGTTCCCCATGAGGTTGTACATGCTGAAAAGCGGCATGTAGACGGAGAGAACCACCACGGCGATGACCACGGCCATCACGAGGAGCAACATGGGTTCGAGAAGCGCCACGAAACGCTCCACCGCCGTGGAGAGCTCCTCGTCGTAGAACAGGCTCACCTGGTCCAGCATTTCCGCCAGGGAGCCCGTGGATTCGCCCACCTCGATCATTTCCACGGCCATGGGCGTCATCATGCGGGTCTTTTCCATGCTGGCCCAGAGGGACTGGCCCTCCATCACGTGCTGGCGCACCTGCCTGAGCTCCACGCGGTAGACTTCGTTGCTCATGGCCTCGCCCACCACGTCCAGCGCCGTCACCACGGGAATGCCGCCGGCCACCAGCGTCCCCATGGTCCGGCACATCTGGGCGATGTTGTAGCGCTTCACGTTCATCCCGAGCAGCGGAATCCTCAAGCGCCACCCCGCGAGGACCAGGCGCCCTTCGGGCCGGGAAGCGTAGATCTTCATCCCCAGGGGCCCACCGATGAGCACCGCCAAGAAGGCCGGCCACCCGTACTGGAACACCTTGGAGACGTTCAGGACCAATTGCGTCAGGGCCGGAAGCTGCGCCCCCGAACCCAAGAACAGGACCGAGAACTTGGGTACGATGACCGTCAGCAGCAGGAAGACCAGGCCCACGGAGAGCGTGAGCAGGATGATGGGGTAGATCATGGCCGAGACGATCTTCTTTCGGATCGCGGACATGGTCCGTAGGTAGAACATGTAGCGCTGGATCACCTCCACCAGTTCGCCGCTTCGCTCGCCCGCGGCGATGGTGGCCGAATAAATGAGGGGAAACGCGTCGCCGCGGTTCTTGAACGCGTCGCTCAAACTCGTTCCGGACTGCACGTCGTCCCTCACGAGCGTAAGCTGTTCGAAGAAAAACCCCTTGCCCTTCCGGGCGAGCAGCAGGTTGATGGCCGTGAGGACGGGAAGCCCCGCCTTGAGAAGGGCCGAAAACTCCTGGTTGAAGGTGATGAAGTCCTTCATGGGGACGCTGCGCTTGCGCTTGAAGACGGCCGCCGTGACTCCGGAGAGCGGGTGCTTGGCCCTGATGGAGAAGATGTAGTAGCCCTTGTCCTGGAGCTGCACCTTGAGCGAAGCTTCGCTCGCTGCTACCAGTTCCTGGACCACAAGTTCGCCGCCCGCCGTCCCGAGGCGGCACATGAACCTGGGCATCAGCGAGCCTCCGGCTGCTGGACCTCGGGAACGATCTGGGGGGTCGCCCTCAGGCGCAGCGGCGGCCTGTGCTCGGTGGGATTCACCAGCAGGAGCGTCGGGACGCCCACGGGAAGCACGGCGGCGCCCTGGAGCACCGCTTCGGTGGGCTTGCCGTTTTCCACGGCTGACAAGGTGAGGCTCGCCAGGGCCAACCGGCGGCGGGTCGGGTCGTAGCCCTGCGCCGTGGCCTCGATGCGGTAGGCTTGGCCCATGGCGCAGACGGCCCGGCCGCCCTCCTTCAGATCGAGGACGCAGCTGTAGGTGGCCGAGGGCTTGGCGGATTCCGCCCAGGCAGTCATGTCCACGAACTGCGGGGAGGGACGGAACAGGCCCTTGGTCTCTGCCCTGGGGAGCACATCCAGCTGCGTCGCGATGGCGAACCTCCGGGCTGGGGCATCCAGCTCGAACACGAGGCGGCGGATCTGGGCCAGACGGGAGGGCGAGTCCTGCACGGTCACCTGGTTCTTGGCACCGTCCACCCAAACCTGACCCTGCGGCCCCAGTTCCTCCGCCACCCGGGCCGCCACGGACCGCACATCCCGGTGCCGGAGCGTGTAGGTCAACTTCTCGGCCTGCTGGGCCGCCAGCCACACGGGCACGGCGGCCACCAGGGACCACGCCAGCCATTTGCGGGGCTTCATATGTGGACCTCCGAAAGGATCACCACGGCTCCCGAGGAAACCGCCACGGCGGACCCCGAGGAGGGTGTGAACAGGGGTTCGGAAAGGGTGGGAACCTGGGCCCTGAAGGTGGGCAGGGACTCCCGGGGACCGGGCAGGAACCAGAGCCCCCCCAGGACGGCCAGGGCCAGGGCCGCCGCCGTGCCCAGGCTCAGGAGCCGATCGCGCCGGCGGCGGCGGATGCGCCGCCGTATCCCTTGCATGAAGGGGTCCCAATCACCCTCCGGACGCCGCGCCAACCTCAAGTTCTCGATCTTCATGGTTCGATCCCCAGGGCCGCAAGGGCCTTTCCCAGCTTCCGCCGGGCCTGCATGACCTGATTCCGGGCCGTGCTCTCGGCCACGCCGAGGTTGGATGCCACCTCGGGGTAACCCAGCCCCTCAACCACCTTGAGCACGAAGGCGGCATTTTCCTGGGCGGGAAGGGTCGAGAGCGCACGGTGGAGGGCCTCCTCCAGCTCGCGAACGCCCATCGTGTCCTCCAGGGTGGCCGGTGCGGGCAACTGATCCAGCGCTTCGGAGCCGAGCTGGTGGGAGCGGGTCTCCTCCCGGCGCAGATGGTCCAGCGCCCGGTTGACACAGACCCTGCGGAGCCACGCTTCGGGGTTGTCGGGCGAGGCCTCGCCGGGCCTGTCCCAGAGGGCCATGTAGGCATCCTGGAGGATTTCCTCGGCGAGGGCTTCCCGTCCCACCATCCGCTTCACCGTCCAGAAGAGCCGCTCTCGCGTGGCCTCCACCACCTTCACGAAGGCCTCTTCATCGCCCGAGCGGGCGCGGCGGAGAAGGCCGGAGAGGAAGGAGACCGTCATTCCCCTCCTCCCTGTGAGACGGACGGCGCGGGCCGTTGTCTAGAGCGGACGGAGAGAGCCAGATAGGCTGCGGCCGCACCGAGGCCGCCCACGCAGGCCGCCAAGGCGACGCTGCCCACGACCAACGGCCACCCCCAGCGCTCCCAGGGGGTCTTTGCGGCCTCGGCGGCGGCGGGCAGGAGCAGCCGGCCGATCCACAGCTCGGCGGCCACGATGAACGGCGCCGTAAAGGGCTGCCAGATTAGGGTTCCCAGGAAGGTCGTGACCCGGTTCAGGCGAAAAGCGAAGGCCGCCCCGAGGGCCAGACCCGTCTGGAATGGCATGATAGGCATGACCCCGATGGCCAGGCCCAGCCCCACGGACAGGGCTGTCCGAAGGGGGGGCTGGTCCGTGCCGGCCAGCTTCCGCCACGCTTCACGGGGTGAAGTGGTCGAAGCCTTGAAGGGCCAGAGCCTCACGCCCGCCTCCCGAGACAAGGAGATCCAATGCACCGCCCGGCACGAGCCGGCCTATACGATGCACCGGGCCGGGAGCTTCGTCCAGCTCTTGTGCCCTTTCGGGCGCTACGGCAAATAAGAGGATCTGCTCTTCGCCGCCTCTCAGGGCGAAATCCAGCGCCTTTTCTCCAGGCAACCCGGCGAGCGCGCCATCCGTGGGCAGGCTGGCCGCCTCCACCTCGGCGCCACACCCGCTGGCCCCGCACAAACGACCGAGGTCCCGAACCAAGCCATCGGAGATGTCCATGCAGCAGGTGGCCAACCTCCTCCGGGCCAGGAATTCCCCCAGGGCGGTCTGCTTGGGCGGCCGGTAAAACCGGTCCAGCGCCCTGTTTCTCGCTTCACCTGGCGGGGTAGCAGGAACGAATTCCAGGAGCCTTTCTCCCGCCTGAAAGCGCTCCAGCGCAGCGGCGGCCCCCCCGAGCTCGCCGGTGACGCAAAGGAGGTCTCCAGGGCGGCCCCCCGATCGGAGCAGAGGCGGGTGTCGTTGCTCCCCCAGCAGGGTCAGCGAGAGAAAAAGGACGGGCGCGCGCGTGAGGTCACCACCGCAAAGCCCCACGCCCTCGGCCTCGCAGAGGGCTTGTGCGCCTCGCAGCACCCCTTCAACGAAGGAGTCCTCAAGTGTGGGGGGCCAGCCCATAGTCAGCAGGAGGTGCTTGGGCCGGGCTCCCATGGCCGCCAAGTCAGAAAGATTGGCGGCCATCGCCTTGTAGCCCACGGCCTGGGGAGGAGCCCAGGCGAGCTCGAAGTCGACGCCCTCTACGAGCGCGTCGGTCGTTACCGCGAATCGCCCCATGGACAGGACGCACGCATCGTCCCCCGGCCCTAACTCCGCGGAGGGCTCACCGAACAGGGCCCGGAGGTGCTGGATCCAGGCCCCCTCATCTCTGCGGACGGGATTCACGAACGTGGATCCCCGTTCAGGTGGTACTGCTCCATTTTGGTGTTGAGGGTATTGCGGTGCATGCCCAACTTCCGAGAGGCCTTGCTCCGGTTTCCGTCGCAGGAAGAGAGGATGCGCTCGATGTACAAGCGCTCGATCTCAGCCTGGGCTTCCCTGAGGGTAATGCCCAGCTTCACAAGATCTTCGACCATCTGCCTCAGGTGACCATTGAGGGTCGAACCCTCTGCGAACGGGTCACCGAAGGGCAACCGGGTCCCGGCCACCCCGCCCTCCCTCTCGCGTTCCCGAGGCGGCCACCGAGCCCGCCCCGCCTCTTGCTACTGGATATCCTTGAGCTGCGTCTCGTATTTCTTGGCGATGACCAACATCTGGTCCTTGATCGTGAGTTTTTTCTTCTTTACTTCGGCCACGTGCAGTTCTTCATCAGCGCTGAGGAAGCCCTTCTTGGCAAGCGCGTCCAATTCTTGCTCGAATTCCTGGTGCTTTTCGTAAAGCCGGCGGAAGTCCGCGTCCGTTTTGGCCAGATACTCCCGAACCTGCTGGGTTAACTGCATCGCATCCCTCCCTGGACCAGGTGCCTAGCGGGGCCGCATGCCGATGCGGCCCCAACGGGTTTTCCCGAAAAAGTGCGCAACTTTGTCACCGAGTCTCTTGAGCATGTCACCCGGGGAGTTTCTCAGGTAGTCGTAGTCCCCCTCCTTAAAGGACCACCAGATGATCCACGCCTTGCCCAGAACCATCCGCTCGTCCAACGCTCCCCAGTAGCGGCTGTCCTCGCTGTTCATCCGGTTGTCCCCCATGACGAAGAGGTGCCCCTGGGGGATCCTGTAAGGCCCGAAGTAGGCCTTGCCCATGGTTTCCATCGCCTGAGGGTCCTTGATATTCACTTCCACCCGGTCGGGTAGGCTCTCCACCGTGAACCGCTCGGGCTGAGTCAGAAAGTCCGGCAACTCTGGGACGGCATCGGCCGCCACCAGGGGCGGAGGTTCCACATAGGCACCCTTGATCTCGCTTGGCAGCAGGGTGTAGCCCTCCACCAGCATCGTGCCATTGACGAACACATGGTTGTTGACCACCTGCACCACGTCGCCTCCCCTGGCGATGACGCGCTTGATGAACGGGACCTGAGGGTTGCCCGGAAATTTGAAGACGACGATGTCCCCCCTCTGGACCTGACGGATGGGCAGAAACTTGAGCTCCAGGCCCGAAAGCGTCGGGCCGTAGAGAAAGGAGTTCACGAGCAAGCGGTCCCCCACGAGCAGGGTGTCCTTCATGGACCCCGATGGGATATTGCTGTTCTGGAAGATCCAGGTCCGGGCGAACAGGACGAAGATGAGGACCACGCAAATGGTCTCCCAGTATTCCCGGACGACCCCTTTTGCGGATGCGGTGAAATCTTCCGCGTTGCGATCCTCTCGGGTTCTAACTTTCGACTTGGCCATGCCGGGCGTTTTCCTCCAGCGCCGACGCGGAGGCCTTCAAGGCCTCCCGGGATCCCATCGGCCCGTATCGTTTATTCTAACAGAATTCGCTTCACCGCGCACAGGCCCCCGAGCGGGAACGCGCCGAGCCGGCGAGCGCCATCCAACCCGTGCGGCCCATCGGCGCCCCCATTCCAAGGCGTTTTGGTTGATCGAGATTCCGGACCCGAACTCGGCCTTCGCCAAAGTCGCAACCCACCCCCGTCGGCTCACGAGGAAAATCATAGAACCCGACCCGTCGAGAGTCAACTGGTGCCCTCCACCGCTGAATTCACCTTTCCCGCAGGACCCTGAAGTCAGCCATTGGCAAGCGGGCTCCCATCCGCTAAGCTAGGAGAGTGCCAGGGCGTGGAGGCGCAATGCAGGAACGCATCTTCGAAGGGTCCCTCAAGGCGGTCAATGCCCCGGACCTGCTGACTTTCATCAACCTCATCAAGAAGACGGGGACGCTCACCCTGAGCCACGGAGACCGTACCCAGAGGGTCTTCTGGGAGCGCGGCGAGATGATCTTCGCCGCGTCTTCGGTTCCCGAGGAGAGCCTGGGGGCCTTTCTCGTCCGCCACGGCAAGATCACCCCGGAACAAAACATGAAGTCGGGTCTCCAGGTGGAGCCGGGGAAGCGGCAGGGACGAATTCTGGTGCAGATGGGGATCCTCACGCCCAAGGAACTCTGGTGGGCCGTCAAGAACCAGGTGCTGGACATCATCTACTCGGTCTTTTCCGTCCGCGACGGGTGGTTCACCTTCGAGGAGACGGAGCAGTCCCACGAGGAGAAAATCAAGCTCTCCACCTCCACTACCAACATCATCATGGAGGGCATCCGCCGCCTGGACGAGTGGCCCCGCATCAAGGAGATCATTCCCCACGACCGGGTGACACCGCGCCTTGCGCCCCACGACAAGCGGGATTCAAACGTACGATTCCTGGAGGCCGAGCGGGCCATCCTGGACCTGGTGGACGGGCAGCGAAACGTCCGGGACATCATCCACCACTCCAACATGGACGAGTTCGAAACCCTCCGACTGCTCATGGCCTTCGTCATGGCCCGGTATATCCACGTGCCCGAGGCCCGGGCGGGAGAGGGCCACGAGGAGGTGGAAGACGTTCAGGACCTCGACGCGGTGGTGGAGTCTTTCAACCGGGTGTTTGCCCAGATCGGCGCCTACCTCGCGATCCACATGTCGCCCATGGCCGTGGGCGATCTGATGGAGAAAGCCCTGGAAACGGCCGATTCGCCCGTCCTGGAAGCCGTACACTTCGACGGGGAGGGACGGCTGGATCCCAGGGCCCTCGCGGCCAACGTGGCTGAGACCCGCGTCGAGGAACGCACCAAGGTCCTGGGCGGCGGACTGAACCACCTGCTCAGCTTCATGCTTTTCGAAGCCAGCAAGCACCTCGCGCCCGAGGAGAAAAGCGCCCTCTACAAGATGGTGGGCGAACTCTCGGACGCCGCCGGGTCGCCCTGATTTCCTCAAATTCGGCGACGGAATTCTCCTGCCTTTGAAGCGAGGGTCGCCTTTGGGCCCAATGGACTCGGTTTCCTAGACGGGGAGGGCCCATGGCATACCCTTCCTGAACCGCGAGCCAAGCCCGACGGTTCTGGATTTCACCCTTCGGGGCCCCGCCCCACGGGCAAAGCCCGTTGGGGTTCTTCTCTTTCTTCTTCCGCGGGCAAAGCCCGTCAGAAAAAGGGATTGCCCACCGGGGCTCACCTTAGGGGCTTTTCTGGTCGGTATCTGCCATATCCATCACGGGATTGGGGCCTCCTGCTTCGGAGCGCAACACCCTTTACGGGATGGCCTGCGAGATGTCCCCTTGAGGGTCATCTTCTGCCGACTCTGCAGAGGCGGACTCCTGCGGCACCCGGAACTCATGAGCGACAGGTTGCGGCTGTTTCTTCCCCTCAGCCTCGAGGGTGGGTACGAGGTAGGCTACCTGGGCGCGGATCTCCGCGACCCTCACAAAGGCCGCTGCGAAGAGGGCCGCCTGGAGGAGGAGGGCCGTGACCCACGCCTTTCCCTCGGTGGCGTATCCCGGGCTCAGGACGAAGATCCCCAGCGTCAAGGCGAGAGCCCTGAGGCCGTTGCAGATCCAGGTCATGAGGTTCACGGGGATGAACCGCTTCAGGGAAAAGGCGGCCCCTTTGAGAAGGCAGCGACCCAGGCCCTCGGGAGCCCCGACGAGGGCATAGCGCGCCTGCGTGTACCCGATGCTGTTGCGCAGGAGGTTTACCAGGACGGCCACGATCGTCAATTCCACCCAGAAGAACGCGTAGGTCTTGCCCGCGTCCCCGCCTTCGCCCAGGGCTTTGCCCACTCCGAAGAGGGTCACACCCACCACGGCCAAGGGGATGGCCCAGATCAGCAAGTTCAAGAAGAAGAGGGCCACGAAGGGCAGGAAGGACCGACCCGACAGACCCCAGAACTCTCGCAGGGGCCGCTCCCGATCCCGCGCCGCCAGGCCGTAGGCCCCGGTGGTGAGGAAGAGAGAGAGGAGGACGTGCAGGAGCAGGACCAGGCCCACGGCGCCGAAGGCCGCGGCCCAGAGTCCCGGCTGGTTCAGGGCGAGCTCGGCCAGGAGGTCCAGTCCGCCACCCGTGCGGAAGCCCGATGCGGCGGGATAACGGTCCAGGGCCGCGTGGAACCCTTTGGACAAGGGTGCGAGGACAAGGGCGGAGAGCAGGAGGCCCTCGGCGTAGAAGAGGACGGTGGTCCAGGCTTTGCCGCGGCCACCGAGGAAACCCGTTTGGAGTGCCTTCAGCCAGAGCATCATCATCCCCTCAGAAGAGCCCGATGGACACGGCGAACAGGGTTTGGAACACGGCGCGGAAGCGCGAGACGAGGCTCGAGGCCCCGCCGGCGTCGCCCTCGGCGGACCAGCCGTTGTTCAGACGCTGCAGGTCCAAGGGGATCTTGCCTTCCGGGTCCACCTCCACCTGGGTGACCTTCGGCCCCCCGTAGATCCAGACCTTGTAGCGGCCCTGGCCGTCCCACGATTCGACCTTGCTCGTTTTGTCCGCGAAGGTGACCCGAACCTCCACGGGGAGGACCAGGTCGCCCTTGCGCTGCACGGTGACGGTGCTGTCGTAGGTGCCCTTCGCGTCCTTGGGCTTGCCCTTGTCCTTCTTGTCTTTCTTGGACACCACCATGAGCGTGGGCGGGGCTTTCAGAAGGTCGTACCCTTCGGGCTCTGACCGGCGCTCGTTCTTCACCCGCGCCACCTTGAAGTCCACCGTTCCCGTGCCGTAGATCAGAGGCCTGAGGACGGGGTCCAGGTCGCGCCCCGCGGCCCGGGAGACGATGCGGAGAAAGTCTTCCGTGGTGGGGTGGGTGAACTTGACTTCGTCGAAGAAGGTCTTCATGACCTCGTCCATCTTCTTCTGGCCCAGGAGCCCCTCCAGGGTCTTGAGGACGAGGGCGCTTTTGCTGTAGCTGATCACGCTGTAGGAGCCGTTGCTCGAGTATTTCCACGAATCCTGAACCATGGGATCCATATCGGGAATGGCGGTGTATTGTATGCGTTGCATCTGGAAATCGCCCAGGTGCCAACCGAGGAGGCCTTCGAGAATGGAGGTCTTGGGGCCGTAAGCCTCGTCCATGATGCGGCCCTCGTAGTAGCTGTTGATGCCCTCGTCGAGCCAGGCCTCCTCGAACTCGTTGTTCGCCTCCATGCCGTACCAGTAGTTGTGGCCGAACTCGTGGACCACCACCATCTCGGCCATGAGGAGGGCCTTGGGGATGAAAGGACTGGTCCCGCCCGTGATGAGCATGGGGTACTCCATCCCCGCGGCGCCCATGCCGTCCGTCGGCGGGTCCACGATGGTCATCTGCGGGTAGGGGTACTTCCAGATCCACTTGGCATAGCACTCGATGGTGTGGCGGGCGGCCTCCATGTAACGGC
Source organism: uncultured Acidobacteriota bacterium (assembly GCA_963772255.1). GTDB lineage: Bacteria > Acidobacteriota > UBA4820 > UBA4820 > DSQY01 > JAKAJA01. The sequence continues at coordinate 192,617 of CAVYWK010000020.1, read as the reverse complement.
CGATGTGGCCCGCGTTACCCGGCTGCATGAGCACTCGGACCTTGATGCCGTCGAAGGTCTCGGTGCGGTCGAGGAATTTCGGCGACGCGGTCCAACCGAAGTCGTGGACGTCCTCCGCATGGAACCGGAGGGTCTTGGAGTCGCCCTTGGACTGCTCGCTCCACTGCACGCCCGTGGCCCCGACGACGAAATTCTTGGGGACGGTCACGTCCACGTCGTAGACGCCAAAATCCGAAAAGAACTCGCTGTTGGCGTGGTACGCGTGGCAATTCCAGCCCTTCTCCCCCTGCCATACGCCGAGCTTTGGGAACCATTGGCCCACCATGTGGAAGTCCCCCGCATAGCCCGAGCGCGCGAAAACCTTGGGCAGCTTGGACTCGAAGGTGACCGCGAACTCCGCGTCGGCCCCCGGGGGGACGGGGCGGGCCAGCGCGACCCGCATGACCGTGCGGTCTTCCCCTGGGAATTCCTGCTTGAGGGGCACGGGTTGCCCGTCCACGACCTGGGCGATGGAGGAAACGAGGCAATAGCCCCAGTTTTTCATGTCGGCCTTGTCACCCCGGAGCTGCCCGCCGGACTCCTTGAAGAAGACGGTCCGGTCGTTGGCGAAGGCGTTGAGGTAGAGGTGGAATTTGGCCTCTGAGGCCTCCACCGGCTGGATGTTCCGCCAGCGGACGCGCTCCGTCCCCTTCACCGAGTGCTCCTTGGCGTCCAGAGTGGCCACGATGGCGTAGTTCGCGTTTCGCGGAGACATGGGCTTCTGAAAGAGAACCGGCGGGGCTTGGGCGGCGGCGGCCACGCCGAGCATGGAAAGACACACCGCCACGAGCGGATGCTTCATGGGACCCTCCCTCTGGCTGATCTACGGAACGAGCGGCGCCAAAGTTTTGCCCTTGCGTTTGAGCGCTGGAAGGGCTTCACCCAAGCTGAGCGAAGGCAGGTCGAACACGACCCTCCGTGCAATGGCTTCTACCCCTGATCCGACGGCCCGTTCCAGGGCCTTGGCGTAGGCCTCGTCCTTCTCATAGGCGGGGCGAAAGAAAGCGCCATCCTCCCTGTTTACGAGGTAGAACATGACCGCCCGCGCGCCGTCCTTCCTCATGCGGACAAGCTCTTTCAGATGCTTGAGCCCCCGTTCCGTCACCGAATCCGGAAAGCCGATGCCCCCGTCGGGTGTGGGCCAGGTGGTGTTCTTCACTTCCACATAACACGGTGGCAGGCCCGGCCCGGTAAGGAGGAAGTCCACCCTGCTGTTCCGGCCGTAGGGGACCTCCGCCTGTACCCCGGTGTACGCCGCCAGCTCCGGAACGGCCCGCGCCCGCAGTGCCTCGCCCACGATCAAGTTGGTCCGGTGGGTGTTGATTCCCACCCAGCCCGAAGGAAGCCGGATATGCTCCGCGGTATACCGGCATCGCCGGTATGGGGTTGGCGGCCTCGGAGGCGAGCACCGGCGCGCCCTCGAGAAGGCACCCCTCCATGCTCCCGGAGTTGGGGCAGTGCACCGTGACCAAAGTGCCGTCCGCCAGGCGCAGATCCATGAGGAAGCGCGCGTAGCGCCTCACGAGCGTCCCCTGGATCATGGGTTCGGTGATGATCATTCTGCCCCCTCGGGGGTAAGGATACCTCAGAGGAGTGAGGAGTGAAGAGTGAGGAGTGAGAGAGTGAGGAGTGAAAAGTAAATAGTGAAAAGGCGCGATTAAGCGAGACGCAAGACGCGAGACGCGCAAGGCGAGAGGCAAATCTATTAAGGGCAAGGAAACAATCCCGGCGTGCCGAGTTGGAACAGCGAGATTGCCGGGGTCGCTCCGCTCCCTCGCAGTGACAATGTAGGTGCCATCGCGAGGACCGCGACGCGGAACGAGGCGATCTCGCCATAAGGTCACTTTCTGAGCAATGACAGGTCCATCGCGCTCCCCGCTCCCTGCTCCCCGCTCCCGCTGGTCCCTTTCTGCTAAACTTCATCCATGCCGAAGGAATGGGCCGGACGGCCCGTGTATGCGGTTTCGGAACTCGTGCGGTTACTGGCCTCCGAACTGGAGGGGGCCTTTCCGGACGTGTGGGTGGAGGGCGAAATCGCCAACTGGAAACGCGCCGTCCTCGGGCCACTGCTACTTCACCTTGAAGGACGACCGGGGGGCGCTGAAAACCGTCATGTGGAGGACAAGCGCCCAGCGCCTCGGCTTCGAGCCCGACAATGGAATGGTGGTCCTGGCCCGGGGCAAGCTCTCGGTATACGAAGCCTCGGGAGATCTCCAGCTCTACGCCACCGTCCTGGAGCCCGCGGGCCTTGGGGCGCTTCAGATGGCTTTCGAGCAGGCCAAGCGGCGCCTGGCGGCCGAGGGGCTCACCGATCCCGATCGAAGGCGCCCCATCCCGCCCTTTCCCAGGCGCGTGGGCGTAGTCACTTCGCTCGAGGGCGCGGCCCTGCGCGATGTGCTCTCCGTCCTTCGCCGCCGCCGGGCCGGGTTCGACCTGGTCGTGGCGCCTGCCCTCGTGCAGGGTCCCGCCGCGCCCGCGAGCCTTTCGGCCGCCCTGAAGAAGCTCCAGGCGCGTGGCCGGCGTGGAGGTCATCCTCCTGACCCGCGGCGGTGGATCCATGCAGGACCTCTGGGCCTTCAACGACGAAGCCCTGGCAAGGCTGGTGGCGGAGAGTCCGGTGCCCGTCATGTCGGCGGTGGGACACGAGGTCGACACGGTGCTCACCGATCTCACCGCGGACCTCCGCGCGCCCACGCCCTCCGTGGCGGCAGAGTTCCTCACGGCCCAGACCGAGGCCGCCAGAGCCGGGGCCGAGGAGGCGGCGAGGCGGATCGAGCTATGCGGTCCGCAGCCTCCTCTTCGCAGTCCAGGAGAGGACGGATCGCTGCCGGATTTCGCGCATGGGCGACCTGATGACGCGCCGATTGGGGATGGCTCAAGAGGGAGCAGACCGCGCTGCCGAAGCCGCGGCGCACGCCATGTCCTCCCGGCTGGCAGCCGATGCCCACCGGCTGGATCTCTGCCGGAGATCCCTGACCCCGGAGGCCTTCTCCAGGTGGCTCGACGGTTTGGGCGAGCGTCGCAGAGGCTCCGACGCCCGGTTGAAAATGGCCCTCCGCGGCACCCTCGGCGACTCCGAGGGCCGGTTCTCGGCGCTGGTTCGCGTGCTCCATTCCCTCAGCCCGCTTGCCGTGCTCTCCCGCGGATTCGCGGCCGCATTCGACGAATTGGACAAACCCGTCACCCGGGCCGATCAGGTGGCCGTGGGCGCGCTTCTCTCCCTTGCCCTGTTCGACGGCGGAATGGACTGCAGGGTGATCTCCAAAATCCCTTCCCACCTCCCGCCCACCTTCTCTCTTGCCCTGAGGAAAGAACCGCACCCTCGCAACGAGCGTGGCCCTTCGACGCGGCCTCCCGGTGGGCACGACTGAGAATACTTGGACCGCCCCTTTCAAATCTCACCCCGCAGGCAACGCCGGAAGAGGGTTTCGCGCCGCACTTCGCAAGCCCCGCGTTGACGCGGAGGCCACCGGGGCCTTACAATCCGCGGTGCAGGAGGACAACCGTGGCTGAAAAAAATCCCCCGTTCGAGCTCAAGATCCAGGTGGACGAGAAGACCGCCGAAGGGATCTACGTGAATTTCCTCTCCGTGTTCCACAACCAGGCCGAATTCGTGATGGATTTCGGGCGAATCGTTCCCGGCAAGCCCGAGGTCAAGATCATGGCCCGCCTGCTCACGAACCCCATCGCGCTCAAGCAGGTCGTCCAGACGCTGGCGGAAAATCTGGAGCGGTACGAGAGTTCCTTCGGGCCGATCCCCACGGAGCCCGCGGGCACCATGCCACGAGGGGTCGTGCAGTGAAGCTCGGGTGGTTCGGGGCCTTCCTCGTCCTGCTCCTGGGCACCGTCATCGGGACCATCCTGGGCCAGGTGGTCGGCATGCTCCTGCCCACCGGCGCCTGGCACGACATCTTCTTCAAGGGGGTCTCCATCGGGTTGAAGGAGCCCCTCCAACTGGACCTGAGCGTCCTCCAGGTGGTCTTCGGCATCGCGCTTTCCGTCAACCCTCTGACGCTGGTGGGGCTGCTGCTCGCCATCGTTCTGGTCGTGAAATTTTCCAAGTGACCCCGGCCAGAGGGCTCCTTCGAAGGTCTCCCCAGGGGTCATCCCGAGGGCTCCTTCGCGGGAGCGCAGACGCGGGATCTCCCGGTGAACCACGGTCGTTGTCAGCCCGCAGCCCCTCGGCTCGAACCCTTCGAAGGTCTCCCCAGGGGTCATCCCGAGGAATTCTTCAAGGCTTCTCCTCCGAGGGATCTCGTCGCGAATGCAATCCCACCCCGCCAGGGTCCTGCGGAGCCTCCCCTGCGAAGGTTCGTGAAGTGGTCCTCCCGTGACGACGGTCATCCTCGCCTCTAAAAGCCCCAGACGCACCCAGCTCCTGGACATGCTTGGCGTGGAGCACCGCTGCGTGCCTTCGGGATCTCCCGAGGAACCCCTGCCGGGTGAAAATCCACAGGATCAGGTCGTTCGACTGGCGCGGGACAAGGCGTGCGCCGTGGCGCGGCGCGAACCGGAGTTTGATCTCGTGGTGGCGGCGGATACCCTCGTGGCCCTGCGTGGGCAGGTCTTGGGCCAGCCCGCGGATCGGGCTGAAGCCGAGGCCATGCTCCGCTGCCTTTCCGGCGCCACCCACACCGTCTTTTCAGGAATATGCCTGATGGCCAAAGGAGGACGGGCCGCCACCGGCTTGAGCGAGAGCCGGGTCACCTTTCACGACCTCTCCGAACAAGAGTTGGCCTGGTACTTAGGAACCGGCGAGCCCATGGACAAAGCGGGCGCCTATGCCGCACAGGGCGCCGGCGCGGTCTTCATCCGGTCCATCGAGGGATCCTTCCACAACGTGGTGGGATTCCCCATCGACCTGTTCTACCGGCTCCTGCCCGAGGTGGGGTTGTCGCTTCGACAGTTGAGAGATGGGAGATGAGAGATGAGAGTTGACGAGCTTGGGGACGATTGAGGCTGCGGGAGCCTCGGGCAAAAGCGCCTCACTTGTTCACTTTCCACTTCTCGCCTTTTCACTTTTGACTCTTCACTCATCCTGCCGCCCCACCGAGCTTCACCACGGCGGCGACGAACCTGTCGAAGGCGAAGGGCTTGCCGAGCACCTGCTCAACTCCATAGGCCTTGAGTTCCTCCAGGGGTGGGAGTTCGTGGACGGCGCTGACGATGAGGGTCGGCCTGGAGCAACCCAGAGCCTTGAGCTGGGCGAGCATGCCGAGACCGTCCAGGCGCGGCATCATGGTGTCCGTGACGATGCACGCCGGGGCGTGCGCGCGAGCCGCTGTCACACCCTCTTGGCCATCGGCCGCCTCGATGACGCTGAATCCCTCACCCTCGAGCAAGGTTCTGAAAACGCGCCGGAGATGATCGTCGTCCTCGACCACGAGGATCGTCTTCATGGCAGGAGGGGCAGCTCGGCGGTGAGGGTCCAACGGTCATTTTCCCAGACCAGCTCCAGATGGCCGCCGAAGGGATCGAGAACGGTGCGAAGATAGGGCAGGCAGGGATCGAGCCATGCCGCGATTTTGTGGCGGGAGGGCCAGTAGACTTTTCGAAACAGGCGTTCCGGATCGAGCATGTCTCTGTCGCCCGACACCTCGAAGTGGCTGAAAAGAATTCCCTCAGTGCCTTCGAATCGCCACGAGACCTCCCCTCCCGATGCGCGCGCCAGCGTGAGGCCGGCTCCGATGAGCCCCGCTTCGAGCGGCAGCGCTGGAATCTGCAGCCGCCCCCGGCAGGGAATCGGGTCTGGAGCGTGCAGGGGAACGGCCTCCTCCTCCACCAGCGTCCTGATTCTCGGAACGAGGATCTCCGCCGACCACGGGGGGACCGCGACCAGGGAATCCTCCAGCTCCCTCAAGCGCCAATACCATCCCAGCATGCGCTCGAGGGTCCTGGTATTGGCTTCCAGGATTTCAAGGGCTTCCTGGGCCGCAGGATGGTCTCCCTTGAGGGCCGCCTTTAAGAGGAAGTGCGATCCCGCCAGGTTGGTGATGGGCGTGGCCAGGTCATGCCCGAAGAAGGCTCTCTCGTCCTCGGGCTTCACGACCGGCCCCTGAACGCCGCAGGATCGACCCCGAGTTTCTTGAGATTCTCGTAGACATTTTTCCGGCTGATACCGGCGTCCTCGGCCACCTGTTTGACGTTCCCCCTCCGGCGCTCCAACGCTTCAAGGAAATAGGACTTCAAGAAGCGGCGCTGGGCCTCCGGAAGGCCTTCGCCTTCGGACGGCGTCGCAATAGAGCCGGGGGTATCGGACCCGAGGTGGACCACATCCTCGGGCGCGATGCAATTCCCGCGGCAGAGAACGAGGGCCCGTCTCACCACGTTCTCCAGCTCCCTCACGTTACCCGGCCAGCTGTGGCCCAACAGCCTCCGCTCCGCCTCCGGCGTGATGCCGGTCACGGCAGGGTTGATGGAGGGCCGGTAGAGCCGGATGAAGTGGTCCACGAGGAGGGGGATGTCCTCCTTGCGGCTGCGGAGGGGCGGGAGCGGGATGGTCACCACGCTCAACCGGTAGTAGAGGTCCTCCCGGAACCGGCCCGGCTGCGATCTCCATTTCGAGGTTGCGGTGGGTGGACACCACGACGCGAACGTCGAAGATGACGGTCTGCGTGCTCCCGAGCCGACGAACCTGACCGTCCTGGAGGGCTCTGAGCAGTTTGACCTGGATCGACAGCGGCGCATCGCCGATCTCATCCAGGAACAGGGTCCCGCCATGGGCCTCCTCGAAGAGGCCCTTCTTGGCGCTGCTGGCCCCGGTGAATGCCCCCTTTTGGTAACCGAAGAGTTCGCTCTCCAGGAGCGTCTCGGGGACAGCGCCGCAATTGATGGGAACGAAGGGGCAATCGGACCGCGCGCTCAAGGCGTGGATGGCCCGGGCCACCACCTCCTTGCCCGTGCCGCTCTCGCCTGTGAGCACGACGGGAACCTCCCGCCTCGCCACGAGACCCACCATGTAGAGGACTTCCTTCATCCTCTGGCTTTCGCCGATGAGATCCGGAGGACGGGCGAGCGCTCCGAGCTGGTCCCGGAGGTCGCGCACTTCCTCCTGAAGGCGATAGTGCTCCAGGGCCTTGGTGACCTTGATGTTCAGTTCCTCGGGGATGACGGGTTTGGTGATGTAATCCACGGCCCCGGCCTGCATGGCTTTGACCGCGGTCTCGATGGAGGCATACGCCGTGACCATCATGACCGAAATGGCCGGATTGTAAGCCTTCAGCGCCTTGGTCAGCGCGAGCCCGTCCATGCCCGGCATGACCAGGTCGGTCAACACGAGATGGACCTGTTCGGTGCGGACGACCTCCAAGGCCTCGGCCCCGCAACGGGCCGTCAGGATTCGGTAGTTGTGTCCGTCCAAATATTTGGAGAGGATGCGGACGGTGTCCGCGTCATCGTCCGTCACCAGCAGGGTGGGGTTCTCAAGCATCTCAGCCTCATCTAGATGTCCCAAGTATAAGGCTGACACGCAACGGTAACAAGGTGTCCCTGAGGCGCCTCATGGCGGGACCCCCAGCCTGCTGCGGGTGGGTTGACCATCACGCGAAGCCCAGCATCATTTTCGCTTCGAGGCTCATCATTTCCGGCGTCCACGGGGGTGACCACACCAGGTGGACGCGGGCCCGCTCGACCCCCGGAACCTTGAGGAGCTCGTTCTGGGCCTGGAAGAGGAGCTGGTCCGCCACCGGGCAGCCCGGAGAGGTCATGGTCATGTCCACGTCGGCCTGGCCGTCCGCCACCGCGAGCTGGTAGATCAGCCCCAGGCTCACCACGTCCAGGCCGAGCTCGGGGTCCACGACCCTTCCGAGCGCTTCGTAGCAGGTCTTCTCCAGATCCTGGGGCGCCTCTGTTGATTCGGTCATCGATGTCTCCAGCACCCTCTCTTTCCGAATTCCGAATTCCAAACTCCGCCTTTCCTTCCAACCTTTCCATCCATGCTACCATTCCCGTGGAGGTGTCCGTGTCCAGCATTGCCACCGTGGTCATCGTGGGACGCCCCAACGTGGGCAAGTCCACTCTATTCAACCGGCTCCTGGGCCGGCGCAAGGCCCTGGTGCACGATATGCCCGGGGTGACGAGGGACCGCAACGCGGCCCTGGTGCGGCACGAGGGGCGAGCCTTCCAACTCGTGGACACGGGTGGGCTGCTGGGCGCGACTCAAGACCCTCTGATCTCCATGGTGGAGGACCAGGTCGCCATCGCCATCGAAGGCGGAGATAAGGTCCTGTTCGTGGTGGACGGCAAGGAGGGTCTCATCCCCGTGGAGCGGGACCTCGCGGCCCGCCTGAGAAAGCTGGGCAAACCCGTGGCCCTGGTCGTGAACAAGGTGGACGTGGAGGGCCACGAGCCCCGCGCCGCCGAGTTCCACGCCCTGGGCCTTTCCCCCGTCTTCACGGTTTCCGCGGAGCACGGCGGCGGGTTGGATCCGCTCTGGGACTACCTCCTGGAGGGCCTGGAGCCGGAAGAGAGCGACGATCAAGACGAGCGAGAAGCCCGTGGAAGTCAGAGCGCCCTGGACGGTCCCATCAAGGTGGCCATCGTGGGGCGGCCCAACGTGGGCAAGTCCTCCCTCCTCAACCGCCTGCTCGGCGAAGAGCGGGCGCTCGTTTCGGAGATCCCCGGGACCACGCGGGATCCCATTGACGTGCCCCTCCAAGCCGGAGGCAAGGACTTCCTCCTCGTGGACACGGCCGGGATCCGGCGGCACAGCAAGACCGGGCCAGGAGCCGAGATCCTTTCGGTCATCCTGGCGCGGCGGAGCATCGAACAGTGCCACATCGCCCTGCTCGTGCTGGACGCCTCTCAGCCCCCGGGGCACCAGGACGCCCACATCGCAGGCCTCATCGAGGCGGCCAGGCGTGGCATCCTGGTGGTCCTGAACAAGTGGGACCTGGTGAAGGGTGAACAGGCCGCCAGGGATGTGGAGGACGCGGTCAGGGAGAAGTTCGTCTTCATGGATTACCTGCCCATCGTGCGCATCTCGGCCCGGTCGGGCCGATCCACGGACAAGGTCCTCCCCGCCGCGGCCAGGGTCCACCGGCACTTCGCGCAGGCCTTGCCCACCGCCGCGCTCAACAAGATACTCCAACAGATCGTGGCCCGCGTCTCACCACCGACCATCCAGGGCAAGGAACTCAAGCTCCGCTACGTCACCCAGACGGGCCAGGCCCCGCCCATCCTCACCGTGTTCACGAACTCCAAGGTCCCACCGCCCGTCAACTATGCTCGCTACCTCAAGAAGGAACTGCGCCAGGCCTACGACCTGGAGGGATCGCCGCTCATCCTCAAGTTTCGCAAGGAGTGAGGGGGGTAGAGTCAAGAGTTCAAGAGTTAAGAGTTAAGCGTTAAGAGTTGAGAGGTAAGGACTTCCCCTCATCCCCTCATCCTTCATCTCCCCCAGAACCTACCTTGACCACGCGGCTGTGGTCGGGACAGCGCGCCAGCAGTTCCGGCACTTCGGCCCCCAGAACGGGGTGGCGCCATCCTGTTCCGAGTTCGGCAAGGGGCAGGAGGATGCTCCGGCGCCTGGGAATGGCCGGGTGAGGGAGGGTGAGCACTGGGGTTTTGATGCACAGCCCCCCCACGAACAGGATGTCCATATCCAAGGTGCGTGGGCCGTGCCACTCCGAGTCGCCGACGACCATGCAGAGCTTTCCACGCGCTGGCAGAAGCTCAACAGCAGCAAGGTCGGAAGCGCTGTTTCCACCAGCACCACCTGGTTGAGAAACCAGCGCTGGGCACGGCACTGGACGGGTTCGGTCTCGTAGACGGAGGACACCCTCAGCACGCGTACGACGCCGCCCGCGACGAGGTAGGCTCGCGCCGACTCGAGGGTGGCCAACCTGTTCCCAAGATTGCTGCCCAGGGAGAGCACCACGGGGGACCGGTTCGGATCAGCGTGGGGAGTCATGGGCCGGTCGTCATTCGATCCGTCATCCTGAGTCTTCCCTTGCGAAGGGCCTCTCCCGAAGAGCCTGCCCTGAAAGCATCCCCCATAGGGCTACCTCTGAAGGGATCTCAGACGAGGTCCCGGCGGAAAAGATCCTTCCAGAGAAGGTCTTGGTGGCGATCGTCAGGAGGACAGCTTCCCTACACGGCCAGAGTGAGGCCTTCGCGGGCGCAGAGGGCGCCGGCGAACTCGGCCTTGGCCGCCGATTCCTTCAGGTGAACCGCATCGTCGTCCTGAAATGCGTCGTGGTGGTTCAACACCAGGGCCCTGACGCCCGCGTCCCGTGCCACGGCGACGCAGTCCCGCCAGGTCGAGTGTCCCCACCCCTTCCGCCGGCCCTCGTCTTCCACGGCGTTGTTGGAATCCATGATGAGGAGGCTGGCTCCGCGCGCGTTCTCCCTCAGGAGGCGGTCCATGGGGCCCCCGTCGGGCTCCGTGTCGGTGGCGTAGACCACCTTTCGGCCGGCGGCCTCAACGCCGTAGCCCAAAGACCCTTGGGGGTGGTTGAGTTCGAAGGGGGTCACGACGAAGTGCCCCAGGGTGACGGGGCCGCCGAGGGCCACGAACTCGAGTTCGGCGGCTACCGCCTCCAGCGGGATGGGGCAGAAGGGCGGCACGAGTTGGCTCGTAAGCACGGTCTCCACGCCCCGCCGCCCGTAGATGACGATCTTGGTGCCCTTGCGGTAGACCGGCTTGAAGAAGGGCAGGCCCTGGATGTGGTCCCAGTGAAAGTGGGAGAAAAAAAGATGGAGGACATCGCCCTCGTCATAGTCCGTGCGATCCAGGTGGTCCCCGAGCGCCACGAGACCCGTGCCGCCATCAAAGATGAGGCGCTCCACGCCGTGTTCCCTGATTTCCAGGCAGGACGTGTTGGTCCCGAAATGGACCCTGTCCCTGGAAAAGCAAGGAGCGCTCCCCCGAACCCCCCAGAAGGTGATGTTCATGGTCCCCTCTCGTGCCCCAAGTGGAACACAACCCGGACGGCCGTGTCCATGCCCTTCATGCGGTTCGAGCCCGCGCGCGCCGGATTGTGATCCATGTCACATGGCGGGCCTCCGGCCCGACCCCTCTTCGGCAGTCCGTCAGACCGAGCCGCCCGCGTGGCCCATCTGCCAAGACGGGGCCGTCGTGAAGCTATTCGATCTGTGGCGGCAGGGAGCTCGGGACCGGAGCGCCTGCCCGAAGGCTCGCGAGGGTTTTCATCGCCTTCTTCAGCGAGGACTCCAGGATCTCCAGAAAGGCCTCCGCCTGGGCGCGGTCGATGATGAGGGGCGGGCAGATGCGGAGCGTGTTGAACCCCGCGCCCAAGAGAAGCAGCCCTTCCCTGAAGCACTCCTCAACCACCTCGTCCCTCAGGGCCTGGTACCTCTCCTTGGTGACGCGGTCCTTCACGATCTCCACGCCGATCATGAGGCCCTTGCCCCGCACGTCCCCGATGACGTCGTAGCGGTTCATCCATTCCGTCAGGCGCCCCATGATGAACTCGCCCTGGACCCTCGCGTTTTCCGCCAGATGCTCATCTACGAGGCGGAGGGTCACCTCGGCAGCGGCGCAGGATAGCGGGTTGCCTCCGAAGGTCGAGGCGTGGCTGCCGGGCGTCCAGTTCATGATGTGGTCCGAAGCGACGCAGGCGGAGAGGGGCATGCCCGAGGCGATGCCCTTGGCGAGGCAGGTGATGTCGGCCTTCACGCCGAAGTGCGTCATGGCGGAGAACTTCCCCGTCCGGCCCACGCCGCACTGGACTTCGTCGGCCACCAGGAGGATGCCGTGCTTGTCGCATATCCTTCTCAGGCCCTGGATGAACTCCACGGGGGGAACCACGTACCCGCCCTCGCCCTGGATGGGCTCCACGAAGATGGCCGCGCACTCGCCGGGGGGCACGGTTGTCTTGAGGACCGTGTCCTCGATGAAGCTCACGCACTCCATCTTGCACTTGCCGTAGGTCTGACCGTAGGGACAGCGGTAGCAGTACCCGTAGGGCACGTGGGTGACGCCGTCCATGAGGGGGAAGAAACGCTCTTTCTGCGCCCCCTTGCTGGCCGTGAGGGCGAGGGCCCCGGTGGTGCGGCCGTGGAAGGCGCCGTAGAAAGCGATGAACCGCTTGCGTCCCGTATGGTACTTGGCGAGCTTGATGGCGCACTCGATCGCTTCGGCTCCCGAATTGCCGAAGAAGACGCGGTTCGTGCCCTTGCCCGGGACGTGCCGAGCCACGCGTTCGGCGGCCTGGACCTGGCTCGTGTAATAAAAATCGGTCCCGCTGATATGGATCAGCCGGTCAGCCTGATCCTTGATGGCCTTCACCACTTCGGGGTGGCAGTGGCCCGTGGACACGACGGCGATCCCGGCGGCGAAATCGAGAAAGTAGTTCCCGTCCGGGTCTTTCACGATGGCGCCGAAGGCCTCGTCGGCCACGAGCGGGTAACCGCGCGTGTAGGACGTGGAAACGAATTTGTGGTCCTTGGCGATGAGGGCCTTCGACTTGGGGCCCGGAAGTTCGGTACGGATCTTGGGCAATCTGGGAAAATTGGGCGTCATGAGGGTCCTCGCTCTTAGGTGGGGATCAGGTGATCGGGTGATCAGGTGATCGGGTAAATTGGGTGATCCGGTAATCAGGTGATCAGGTAATCAAGTTATTGGGCGATCGGGAAAAATCGGACCGCAAGCGTTTATCCGTCCTCTGATCACTTGATCGCTTGATCACAAGATTATCTATTCACCTCGCCTCTGCAATGTCTTTTCTAAAATGCATCCCTTCGAAATGGACTTTTGAGACCGCTTCATAGGCTTTCATGCGGGCTTCTTCGCGCGTGGGGGCCAGGGCCGTCATGTTCAGAACGCGGCCGCCGCTCGTGAGGAGCCGGCCATTCTCCCACCGCGTGCCCGCGTGAAAGATCATCACGCCCGGAATCCGCGCTGCCTCTTCCAGTCCCTCGATGACCTTGCCCGTGGCGTAAGCCCCGGGGTACCCGCCGGAAGCCAGGACCACCGTCACGGCCGCATCGGGCCTCCATCGCACCTGTTCCGGGTCCAGCCGTCCCTCGGCGCAGGCCAGGCAGATTTCCACGAGGTCCGACTCCAGCCTGGGGAGGACGACCTGCGTCTCGGGGTCGCCGAACCGGCAGTTGAACTCCAGGAGCTTGGGCCCCCGGTCGGTGAGCATGAGCCCTGCGTAGAGAACGCCCCTAAACGGGCTCCCCTCCTCCGCCATGCCTTTCAGCGTCGGGTGGATGACGGTTCGCATGGCCTCGGCCATGAGCCCGTCGGTCATGCGCGTCGCGGGGCAGTAGGCACCCATGCCTCCCGTATTGGGACCCTCGTCCCCGTCCAGGGCCCGTTTGAAGTCCCGCGCGGGCGGCATGGCCGCGGCGTTCTTCCCATCGCAGAAGACCAGGAGCGAGGCCTCCTCGCCCCGGAGAAATTCCTCCACCAGCAGGGTGTCGCCGGCGGAACCGAATTCGTGCTTCGACAGAATGCGGTCCGCGCCGTCCAGCGCCTCTTCCAAATTCTGGCAGATGAGGACACCCTTCCCCGCTGCCAGTCCGTCAGCCTTGAGGACGAGGGGCAAGCGGACGGCACCCGAGCGCAGGTAGTCCCTGGCGGCCCCGGCATCGCTGAATGCGGCATAGGAGCCCTGGGGGATGCCATGCCTGTCGCAGAACAGCTTGGTGAATGCCTTGGACCCCTCCAGCCGCGCCGCGGTGGCAGAGGGGCCAAAACATGGGATACCGGCCTCGCCCGCCGCATCGCTCAGCCCGAGGACGAGGGGCACTTCGGGTCCCACCACGATGAGCCCCACACCGTGGCCCTTGGCGAAGGTCACCAACCCGGCCACGTCATCGGCCTTTATGGGCACGGCTTCCGCGCGGTCTCCACAGCCGCCGTTGCCCGGCGCCCAGAAGAGATGCTCCGTTTGGTGCGACTTCGCCAGCGACCAGGCGAGGGCATGCTCCCTGCCCCCGGCACCCACGAGAAGGACCCGCATGACTCCTCCAAAGTTATTTATTTTATAGGGTTTAGGCCCTTTGGGTCAACGGAGGAGGAGTGCCTTCGGGGAACGCGTGGGGCATGTGGCGCATCGCCTGCGGCGACAGGAGGATTATTGCGAATTGCGGATTGCGGATTGCGAATTTGGGATTAAAGATTGGGGCTTGGCGGGATCGGGGAGCCAGAAGGGCGATGGACCTGTCATTGCGGCGGGAGAAGTCCGGCGACGCGGCAATCTTGCTGTTCCAACTCGGCACGTCGGGATTGCTTCGTCGCCCTTCGGGCTCCTCGCAATGACCGCCTCACGGATTTGCGTCTCGCGTCTCGCCCTTTCACTTTTCACTTCTTACTTTTAACTCCTCACTCCTCACTCCTCACTCCTCACTCACATCACCGCCCCGCCATTTCGACCCTGTTCCTGCCCTTGGTCTTGGCCGAATAGAGGGCCTCGTCGGCGGCGCGGAGCAGTCCCGTGAGGGAACTGTAGGGCTGGGGGAAAGTGGCCGCCCCGACGCTGACGGTGACGGGCGTTTTGAGGCCCAAGGGCCCGGTGGGAAGGGCCTCCACGGCCTGCCGGATCCTTTCCGCAACCAGGCGGGCTTCGGAGGGCGGACAGCTGGGGAGTATGGCGGCGAACTCCTCCCCGCCGAAGCGGCACACCACATCCATGTCCCTGACCGAAGCGTTGATCGCCCGCGCCATGGCCTGAAGAACCAGGTCCCCCGCCTGGTGGCCGTAGGTGTCGTTGACCCGCTTGAACCGGTCCACATCGAGGATGAGGAGGCTCAGGGGCGTGCCCTCCCGCTGGCTCCGCTTCATCTCCTTAACCAGCCGCTCGTCGAAGTATCGGCGGTTGTGGAGTCCTGTGAGTCCGTCATGGACGGCGTTGGCCTCCTCGAACTCCTTCATGAGGGCGAGCTCCACGAGAGCCGCCCCCTGGCTCAGGAACTGGTCCACCAGCTTCCGCGGGTAGTCCGAGAACTCGACGCCGGCCCGCCCCACGAGACCTACCACGCCAAACACCTGCTCGCCGGCGGCCAGGGGCGCCAGGTATACCGTCCCGCCCGCAGGAAAGGGTTCCCCGTCGCACAGGAACGGCATGCCCGTGGCGAGGCTGGCGTCGCCCTCCAAGTAGATGGGCTTTTGGTCCTTGGCGAGCACGCGGTAGGTCCAGGTGTGCTCGCTCAGCTGTCTGAGATCCAGGGGCAGATCCGCGGGCTTGGCCGTGATGGTCCTCGCGTCGTACTTGGGTTGCTGGATCAAGACGAACCCCATCACCGCGGGGACGAAATCGAAGAGGACATCGAGCATCAGCTCGCTGAGGCGTACGCTCTCCCGCTCCTTCAGCATGGAGGAAAGCCCCGCGAAGAGGCGCTCCGATTGGTCCATGCGGTGGGACAGGTCGGCGGCGTCGGCGGCGTAGGTCTCCCACCCTTCCAGGAGCATGGCGCAGCGCCGGAGCAGCGCCACGTCGTCCTTGGTGAAGGGCCTTCCCGGGGGCCTGTGGCAGGCCAGGAGCGCGCGGGCTTTCCCGCGGTGGGTGATGGGCACGAGGGCGACACTGAGGGGTTCGTCCTGTCCCGGGAGATATCCCAAGGCCTCGGGCTGGACGGGATCGGCGACGATCTCCTTCTCCCCGTCGTAGGCCAGACCCAAGAGCCCCTCCCTGAGCGGGAGCGACTTGGAAAAACTCGCGATGAGCCCCGGGCTCACCAGCGAGACCCGCCATCCGGCGTCCCCCGGGACGAGGACGGCGGCGCCCGAGGCGCCCAGCACCTGACGCGCCACGGCCAGGATCTGACTCGAGAGCCCACCCACGTCGGGCGGCCTGTGGCCGTCCGCGAGCGCCAGATCGGGAGACCAGTCGGGAGGCACCGCCCCCGCCGCACGCCGACGCGGCCTCATGGACAAGACCAGCGCGAGACCCACCAGGAGGAGCACTCCGAGAGCCCCGACCACGAGGGCTAGCGGCGAATCCATCGCCAGATCCCCCAGAGAAAAATTCCAGCGGCCGAACCGATCCCGTCGTGCAGCCAGTCCCTCACGTCGGGGACGCGGTCGGGTACGAAGGCCTGGTGGAATTCGTCCGTGGCGCCGAACAAGACCGACAGCACGAAGGCCCAGAGAAGGTGTTTCGGACGAGCAATGCCCGGCGCTGAGCCGTGGAAGGCCCTCGCGAGGAGGAAGGCCAGGACGGCGAATTCGGGGTAGTGGAGCGCGTCACCCGGGAACACCGCGGGAACCGGAGGCGCGGACATGCCCGAGAGGATGAAGATGAGGACCACGTAGAGGAGTACAGGGAGCCAGTAGAGGGCAAAGCGACGCTGCGTCACCGCCCCGTCCAGAACATGAGGAAGGCCAGCGCCAGTGAACCCAGAACCATCCAGCCCAGCGTCTTGCCCATGGATTTGAGGAAGCCCCGCCGGTCCCGGTGGCTGAGCGTGGCGAAGAAGAGGGCCACGAGCACCGAAAACAGAACCAGCGTGAGGAAGTGATCCTGGATCATGACCGCTCCCATCCCGCAGCGAGCCTCGCTGGCTCGTGGGCCCGTGGGCCCGTGGGCTCTATCTTCATCACTCCTTCCTCCCCACGGCGATGTCGAAGGCGTCCATGATGAGGAGCATGTTCATGAGGCCCGCCGTGACCAGGAAGGTGTTGCCGTAGCCGAACATGACGTCGGCCATATCCAGAAGGCCGAGCTGGCCCCAGCCCATCGCACGGCCCAGGACGTAGAGGCTGCCCAGGCCCAGCTGCGCGACCCCGCCCAGCCGGAACAGCCAGTTCGGCGAAGTGACGGCGAAGAGGCCTCCGTGGAGGGCGATACCGGAGAGGAACGTGAGGGTGACGATGCCGCAGAACGCCGCCGCCCGGGCCCTCTTCCCGAGATACCAGTGGGCGAGGCCCGGAACGGCCAGCGTCAGCAGCGGTACGACATAGGCCTTCCAGCGGGGGAAGGGCTCGGCCATGCTCTACTCTTCTTTGATCACGTGCAGGCGAACCGAAGGGCTCACCTCGTGATGAAGCCTGATCTGGATCTCGTAATCGCCGAGCTTCTTGATGGGCTCGCGCAGGACGATCTTGCGCTTCTCCACCGCGAATGCCTTTGGCCGCGAGCATCTCGGCGATGTCCGTGGGCGTCACCGAGCCGTAGAGGACCTCCTGGTCGCCGGCGCGCTTGGCCACGGTCAGCTCCACGGCCGTGATCTTCTCGGCGAAGGCCTGCGCCTCCTCCTTGGCCTTGAGCTGGCGCAGGTCGTACATGCGCCGCTCCTGCTCCAAAACTTTCTGGGCGCCCGGCGTGAACCGCATGGCCAGGCCCTTGGGCAGGAGGTAGTTGCGGGCGTACCCGTCCTTCACGGAGACCACCGAGCCGCGTTCGCCCAGGTTCTCCACCGTTTCCTTGAGAATGATCTTCATGGCGGCCTCCCCTTAATCCTGCGTGAACGGCAGGAGGGCCAGGTGGCGCGCCCGCTTGATGGCGGAGGTGAGCTGGCGCTGGTGGATGGAGCAGGTGCCCGAGATGCGTCGCGGAACGATCTTGGCGCGCTCGCGGAGGTACCCGCCCAGGAGTTTGATGTCCTTGTAGTCGATGAAGGCCACGCCCGTGTCGCAGAACTTGCAGTACTTTTTCCGCTTGAACAGGTAGTCCTTCTTGTAGAAGGTCTTCTTCTTGGCGTCTTTGGCGCCGCGTTTTCCGAATGCCATGGCGTTCCCCTACTCTTCCATCTCGAAATCGTCGCCGTAAATTTCAGAGTCGCCCTCGTCCGACGCGTGCTTCTTGCGCTTGACGAAACGCTCCTTCATCCTCGCCTCGGACTGGCGCTCCTCGTCCCTGCGGATCGTCATGTAGCGCATGACGTTTTCGTTGATCCGCAGGCGCGCCTCGATCTTGGCCACGCAGTCCTCCGTCTCCGACTCGTACTCGTAGAGGACGTAGTAGCCTTCGGTGTACTTCCTGATGGGGTAGGCGAGCGTCTTCTTGCCCCACCGGGTGACGACGATGCTGGTCCCGCCGAACCGCTCGGCGAGCTCGGTCTGGACGCCCGTCACGAGGGCCTCCAACTCCGTCTCGCCCAAGTTGGGCGGCGACACAATGACTGTCTCGTATTGCTTCACGACGACCTCCTCATGGCCTGAGGCCCCTTCCCCAATGGAAGGAGCAAGAAGGCGAAAGCGAATGGTAGCATGATTTAGGTCAAAAGTCCAAGGCCGGGAGGCCGGGAGGACGGGAGGACGGGAGCAGGGAGCGGGGAGCGGGAACGACAAGCCCAACCCATGCCGCGGCGGCCCTCCTGAAGCTTGAAGATCTTCCGCATAGGTGTTACGTTATGGGTGATTGGAGGTAACACTATGTCAACAGCCAAAACGGTTCGCCGCTCCGTTGCCATTCCTCGCGACCTCGTGGAAGAGGTCTCGGCTCTGGCGCCCACGGAGCTTCGCGACAACTTCAACCGGCTTGTGATTACCGCCCTGGGCGACTTCGCTAGAGCGCAAAGGGCACGCAGATTCCGCCAAGAGGTGGCTGAAATGGCTCGGGACCCGCAGATATGCTCCGATTGCGCATCCATCTCGAAGGCGTTCGCCGCGGCTGACGCAGACGGGCTGAGCCGCCTGCCATGATCCAGCGGGGGGACATCTATTTCGTGAACTTGAACCCGGTGAAGGGCCGGGAGCAGGAGGGGGAACGTCCCGTCCTCGTGGTTTCCTCCGATGCCATTAACGGCCAGCCCCTGGTCGTGACGGTCGTGGTGGGTACCAAGGGCGCCAACGTCACGAGGAACTACCCAACCAACGTCCGTGTTCCCGCGAAAGAAACGGGCCTTCGGATGGAAACCGTCTTCTACGCTTTTCAGGTTCGATCCCTCGATCATAACCGGTTCCCCGAGGCCCGGGCCGGGACCATGCCGCCCCACCGCATGGCCGAGGTGGAGGCGGCGCTCAAGCTTGTCCTCGAGTTGCCCTAAGCCAAGAAGGCGGGCGCTCCCTACGCGTGAGACAGCGTTGGCGCCCAAGGGATGGGCGATTCGATTAACGCATGGTGTTCGAAAAAGCTATTGTACCCATCGATGTCAAAATACAAGACCCTTGTTATCTCACTCTTCCTCCAGAAACTGGATTCTGAGTCCCAAATTGGATTTAACCGAATTGGCCTTCACTGGTCAGATCCATCGTGGGATCTTAACCAGGACCGCCCGGTTGCAAGTATTTCTTGGTAGTCGGGCATGTCCGAAAAGTTGGGCTCAAAGGTTGCCAACTGTTTAATTCCCTTGGAAACCATTTTTACAGAACCTGCCTCAACTCCTCTCTTTATGTTTCCCTCGCCCTTTTCATATCCTCGGGCGATCCAATACGCTCGACCGACCGCCCAAAACTCTCGCTGAATGAACGCCGTCCGATCGACTGCACAAAGCAATAAAAACGCAATTAGAGTGGCAAGCCAAAAATGGTCTGCCAGAAAAGTGTGGATCGGCTTCCTGTTTTGGAACAGGTCAAAAAGAACATCGATTAAGACGACGGAAAATGCCATTACCACTGTCATGCATGCCAAGGCAATTTGATTTCGAATGTATTTGCGACTCACTGCACTCATTTCAGCGCGCGATTTGAATAAGATCACTGTGTTTAATGTCACGGGACAACCTATCCAAGAGGGAGGCAGGATGACCTGCAGTAGCTATGACGGACCCGAAAGAGAGGTCAGGTCTTTAGTGCTAGTGTCAAAACTCATGGCTTCATCTTGCCCAGAAACTCCCCCACGCTCCCCGCGACGGCGGTGGCGTTCTTGATGCAGTCGCCGACGGAGACGCCGTAGAGGAGGTTGCCGGAGATGAAGACGCCGGGGTTGGCCGTCTCGAAGCGGGCGGCGGCCTCCTTGTTGTCTCCGTGGCCCACGACGTACTGCGGGATGGCGGGGCGCCAGGCCACGATGCGGCTGAGGACCGGCTCGCCCGTGAGGCCGAGCAGGGGGCGGAGGTCCTCCACGGTCCGGCGAAGGATTTCGGCCTCGGGGGCCGCCACGCGATCGCCGTGCATGGCCCCGCCCACGAAGGCGGAGAGGGCCACATGGCCTTCGGGGGCGCGGCCCGGGAAGAGGGACGAAGTGAACAGACAGCCGAGGACATGGCGGTGCTTCCACCTCGGGAGCGAGGAAGCCGAAGCCGTCGAGGGGATGGGCCACCTGCTCTCGCCGGAAGCCCATGCAGACCAGCGCCACATCCGCGTAGGGCAGGGCCGGGATGCGCTCGGGGAAGTCTCCTCCCAGGGGCGCCAGGGCCGCGCCCGCCGCCTTCGCGGGCAAGGCGCACACCACGGCCCGGGCGAGGAGCTCACACTCCTGGCCGGCGGCGTCTCTTGCGCGGACGCAGTAGCCGCTCGCGAGGCGTTCCACGGAAAGCACCGCCGTCTCGGGCCTGTAACCCTCGCCGAGGAAGGCGGCCAGAGTTTCCGGCAGGTAGCCCAGGCCTTCGGGGAAGGAGAAGAGCCCGCCCGCGGGCGCCGGGCCCTTTCGCTTGGCGATGGCGCCGCGGATGAGGCTGCCGTGCTTCTCCTCCAAGGCGTAAATTTTGGCCGTGGCGTGGCGCACGGAGAGCTTCTCGGGGTCGCCCGCGTAGACCCCGCTCACGAAGGGGCCCACGGCGTACTGGAGGAGTTCCTCGCCGAGGCGGCGGCGCACGAACTGAGCGATGGTCTCCTCCTGGGTGGTCCGACCGATGAAGGGCTCTTTCATGAGGCGGAGTTTGGCGCCCGCGGAGAAGAGCGGCGTCGTGAGGAACCCCATGGGACCACCGGGAAGCGCGAGGAGCTTGCCGCCCTTGACGATGAAGCGCTTCTTGGAGGCGGGCGCCGCGTTGATACGCTCGCCCAAGATGCCCGCGGCCTCGCACAGGCGGTCGATCTCGAGGGCGTTGTTCAGGACCGTGTTGGGCCCCAGTTCGAACCGGAAGCCTTCCCCGGCCCAGGTCGTGATGCTCCCGCCGGGCCGGTCCGAGGCCTCCAGGCAGGCCACCGACAGCCCCGAGTGTTTCAGCCAGAAGGCCGCCGTCAGTCCGCTGATGCCCGCGCCGAGAACGGCCACATCGATGCGCTCCGTCATGGGACACACGCGCGTTTGACCTTGGCCGCGAGCGCCTCGATGAACTTCGGTGCGGTCTGGACCGTGGGGACGCGCGTGACGCTCATCCCGAGTTCGCGGGCCATGCCGCCGTAGAGGACATCCAGCTCGTAGAGGGTCTCGCTGTGCTCGCTGACGAAGACGGTGGGCACGAGGACCAGGTCCTTCACGCCCTGCCTGGCGAGGGACTCCAGCATGTGCTCGACAGAGGGCTCCAGCCACTTGGCGGGACCCACTTTGCTCTGCCACGCGAGGCATGCCCTGGCGCGCGGCGTGCCCGGCACAGCCTGGCCCTCCACCTTGCCGGAGGGGATGTCCATGGGGGCGAGTTCCAGGCCCAACCTCGCGCAGACGGTCCGGACCGTGAGGGCCACGTGCTCCGGGTAAGGGTCGCGCCGGGCCACGGAAAGGGGAAGGCCGTGGGCCGAGAACAGGACGCACGGCGCCCGGTGGACTCTGGTCCAAACCCGCGGCCACGCCTGCGCAGAGAGCCTCCAGATATCCCTCCTCGCCCCAGAAGTGGCGCACCTCGACGATCTCCCCGCCGAAGCGGAGGTCCTCCAGACACCGCCTCGCTTCGTTGATGGAGGAGCCCGTCGTGGACCGGGACTCCTGCGGGTAGAGGGGCAGGAGCACGACCTGGCGGAACCCGCCGGAACGGATGGCGCAGCAGGCCTCGTCGATGAGAGGCGTCCAGTAGCGCATCCCGACGAAGCACGTGAATCCGGCGCCCAGGGAAGCTTCCAAGGCGGTGGCCTGGGCCTGGGTCTGGCCGAGGATGGGGCTGTACTGGCCCATGGCCTCGTAGTTCTTCTGGAGGACCGGCCCGCGGCGCCTCCCCACCAGCCGGGCCACCAGGGGCCTCACCAGCCCGGGGATGGGGATCAGGTCCGGATCGAGGAAGATGTTGCGGATGTAGGCCGCGCAGTCCTCCGCCCTCTCTGGACCGCCATAATTCATGAGAAGGATAGCCGTGCCGTTCATGGAGTCGTTTATCTCCCTAGATTTCGGGAGCGGGGAGCTGGAAACGGGGAGCAGAGGCCACGAACCCCGAAGCCTAATTCCGCTCCCTGCTACCTGCTCCCGGCTACCGTCCTTCTCACACCGTCCGGCTGAACCTCTGGGCGCCGTCGCCCTTTTTCAGGTAGGCGTCGAAGGGCATGGCGATGTTGCGCACGAGCAGGCGGCCCAGGGGATGCACCTCGATGCGGTCCGCGTGGAGCGAGAGGAGACCGTCCGCCTCCATGGGCTTGAGATCTTCGAGGGCGTCGGCGAAGACCTCGTCGAACTTGAGGGCATACTGCTCCTCGATCTCCGCCTTGTACAGGACGAAGTGGCACATGAGACGGGTGATGATGTCCCGGCGCAGGATGTCGTCGGCCGTGAGGCGCACGCCGCGGAAGACGGCCAGCCCGCCGGCGTCCACGGCCTGCTGGTAGCCCTTCAGGTCCTTGGCGTTCTGCTCGTAGCTCGGCCCCACCTGGCCGATGCTCGTGACGCCGATACCGTAGAGGTCGCACCCGGCCTTGGTGGTGTACCCCTGGAAGTTGCGGTAGAGGGTGCGGTCCTTGAGCGCCACGCACAGCTCGTCCTGGGGCCTGGCGAAGTGGTCCATGCCGATGAAGATGTAGCCGCTCCGGGTGAACCCCTCCACCACCATCTCGAGGATGTTCAACTTCTCCGCCGGGGTGGGCAGCGCCTCCCTCGGGATGGCCTTCTGGTGGCCGATCATTTCGGGAAGGTAGGCGAAGTTGAAGACGGCGATCCGGTCGGGACCGATGGCCGCGATCTTCTCCACCGTGTCCCTGAAGCGCTCGCGCGTCTGGTAGGGCAGGCCGTAGATGAGATCGATGTTGATGGACTCGAACTTCAACTCGCGGCACTTGGCGATGACCCGGCGCGTGAGGTCCTCGGGCTGGATACGGTGCACGGCCTGCTGCACCTTGGGGTCGAAGTCCTGGATGCCCATGCTGATGCGGTTGAACCCGCTCCGGGCGAAGAGTTCGAGGTGCTCGTCGGTGACCTCGCGGGGATCGATTTCCACGCCGATCTCCGCGCCGGGCGCCAGTTCGAAGCGGTCCGTGATGCCCTTCCACAGGCGCTCCAGGACGGGCGCCGGGATGAAGGTGGGCGTGCCGCCCCCCCAGTGGACCTGAACCACCTTCCGGCCGGGCTTCATGCGGGCGGCGAGGGCGTCCATCTCCTTGAAGAGGTGGTCCACATAGACGTCGCCTAGCGTGCGGTCCTTGGTAAAGGTGACGTTGCAGCCGCAGAAATAGCACACGGACTTGCAGAAGGGCAGGTGGACGTACAGGCTCAGCGGCGCCGGGTTTGGGACGGCGTTCGTCTCCTCGATGATGGCGGCGTAGGCCTTGGCGTCGAAGTCTTCGTGAAAGTAAGGCGCCGTGGGGTACGAGGTGTACCGCGGACCCGGGCGGTCGTACTTCAGGATCAGATCTTTATCGAAAACCGGCGCGTCCCAGCGTTCGGACATGGTCGTGGGTCTCCCTTCGGAGGGGATCGGTAATCGAGTGATCGGGTGATCAGGTAATCCGGCAATCTGGTGATCGGGTCTTTTCTTGATCACTTGATCACTTGATCACTCTGATCACTCTGTCACTTGATCACCTGCTGTTAAATTTCCTTCCTTCCCAGCCTGTGCACCGTCTCCACGAGGCACTGGGCGGCCTCCACGGGGGTGTCGGGAAGGATGCCGTGGCCCAGGTTGAAGATGTGCCCCTGCGCCGGAGCGCTGGCCAGGACCCTCGCCACCTCGCGCTCGATAACCTCGGGGCCTCCGTAAAGGGCCATGACATCCAGATTTCCCTGGAGTGCCGTGGCGCCCCGCGTGCGTTCCGCCGCCTCCGCGAGGGAAACGCGCCAGTCCACCGAGAGCACATCAACACCCACGGCGGCGGTCTCTTCCAGGAAGGGCGCGCTTCCGTTGACGTAGAGGATGACGGGCACATCGAACCGGCGGAGGGCCTGCACCACCTTTCGCGTGGCGGGGAGGGCGAACTCCCGGTAGAGCCTTCGTGAGAGCACTCCCGCCCAGGTGTCGAAGAGCTGGAGGGCCTGGACGCCTGCTTCCGCCTGGGCCGAGCAATAGGCGATGACGGTGTCGGCCAGCAGGTCCAGGAGGGCCGCGAAGCCCTCGGGGTCCGCGTGCATCCAGGCGAGCGTGTACCGGAAGTTGCGCGAGGTGCCTCCCTCCACGATGTAGGAGGCGAGCGTGAAGGGCGCGCCGGAGAACCCGATGAGGGGCACTCGACCGCCCAGCTCTCGGCGGATGAGCCTCACCGCCTCCATGACGAAGCCCGTCTCGGCCACCGGGTCGGGCACGTGAAGGCCCGACACATCCCGGTTGGATCTCACCGGAGTGAGCTTGGGGCCCTCGCCCTCGGTGAAGGCGAGGTCCACACCCATGGCCTCCACGGGGATGAGGATGTCGGAAAAGAGGATGGCGGCGTCCACCTTCAGGATATCCACCGGCTGCAGCGTCACTTCGCAGGCCAGATCTGGTGTTTTGCACAGGGTCAAAAAGTCGCCCGCCTTCGCTCTCGTGGCGCGGTATTCGGGCATATATCGCCCCGCCTGGCGCATGATCCAGATGGGAGTGGTGTCCACGGGCTGGCGGCGGCAGGCCTTGAGAAATCTCGAGTTGGCCGACAAGGGATTCTCCTTCAGAGCGGGTCCTGAGAAGACTCCTGCCACCTTGGCAATCGGACCGTAACCGCATTATATTCAAAACACCTGGAGGTTGCCATGCTGACATGGAAAAAGGTGGTCTGTCCGGTGGATCTCTCCGAAGTCTCCCTGGGCGCCCTCAAGGTCGCATCGGATGTGGCCTCCCAGTGCGGCGCCGCCCTCGTGATCGTCAACGTGGTGGAGCCCATCGTCGCACCCTCCGATTTCACCTTTGGCCCCATGACCACGGGGGAGGTGGAGGATCGCTTGGTAGAGCGTTCGGCTCAGGCCCTCAAAGAGTTGGCCGCAACGCTGCGGCTCCCGGCCGGATCGGTGACTTTCCGGGTGGAGAGGGGCCGAGCTTCATCGGAGATCGTCCGCGTGGCCCAGGAAGAGAAGGCCGACGTCATCGTCATCGGCACGCACGGCTACACGGGGATGGCCCACGTGCTCCTGGGCTCTACCGCCGAGCGGGTGATCCGGAAAGCCCCGTGCCCTGTCTTGACCGTCCGGGCGGCCGACCTGGACGGCACGAAGTAACCTCCGCGGGAAGTCCTTAACGGGCATCATGGCCAGGCGCCGGGGCGGGGTCGGGGCGAGGAAAATCCGTCAATCCCCCCAGGTGAAAATGTAACCTATTGATAGTAATAGTGATAGGCTGGGGATGATTTTTTGCCGACGCGGTGTTATATTGGGTGTCACTCGGCGGCTCTCTCCAGTTTTTCTGCCGAGTACATATGGGCGGCTGGGATCCCCCCCCATTCCAGCCGTCCATTTTTCTTTTTAGGGAGCAGGGAGCGGGGAGTGGGGAGCCGGAAAGGACAATACAACTCGTTCAAACCCGATCCTGCGTTTTCCCCTGCTCCCTGCTCCCCGCTCCCTGCTCCCGTTTCTTTTCCCATCCAAACAACCGAGCGGCATTCGCACTGGTGATTTCGGCGGCCTCCGCCTCGTCGAGTCCCTTCAGTTCGGCGACGAATCGCCCCACCACCGCCGCGTGCCAGGGTTCGCATCGCTTCCCCCGGTGCGGGACGGGTGCCAGGTAAGGCGCGTCGGTCTCCACCAGGAGCCTTTCCCAGGGCGACAAGAGCGCCGCCTCGCGGATGAGAGGGGCACTGGGGAAGGTCACAATGCCCGAGAAGGACAGGTGCATGCCGAGTTTCAAAAAGGCCTCCGCTTCCCTGGGACCGTAGGTGAAACAGTGGATGATACCTTTCAGGACGGGGGAAAAGGGTCGGATGAGGTCCACGGTGTCCTCGAAGGCATTCCGGGAATGGACCACCACGGGCAACTCCAACTCCGCGGCCAGCGCGAGTTGGGCAGAAAAGGCCGTCCGCTGGATCTCGCGGGGGGACAAATCGTAGTGGTAGTCCAACCCGATCTCTCCCACTGCCGCCACGGAGGGCTCCCGAAGCGCTCGCGAGAGAGAGGCCCCGCACGCACGGTTCCACTGCGAAGCCTCATGCGGATGGAGACCCGCAGTGGCCCGGCGATTGGGGGTTCTCGCAAGGTCCGCGCACGCCGCCCAATCCCCAGGGTGAGTTCCGACCACCACCAGGCGGGCCACCCCCCCGGTCTCCGCCCGCTCGGCCACCTCGGCCCGGTCCGCGTCAAACGCCTCCATGGCCAGGTGACAGTGGGAGTCGGTCCATCGGAGAGATGAGGGTTGAGGGTTGAGGGTTGACGGGTCAGGAAGCGATTCTCTCATCTCTCATCTCTCATGTCTCATCGCTCATCTCTCATCGCCCGGCATTCCTGTCTCATTCCCCGCCGAGGACCTCCGCAAGAGCGTCCAGGACTTCTGGTGCCCGGATGGCTCCCATGCAATCGCGATGATCGCAACCCTCTCCGGAGCAGGCCCTGCGGATTCCCGGCCTGAACACCACCCTGACCCTATCGCCAAAGGGCCGGTTCAAGACCGGATCGGTGGGTCCCAGGACGGCCACCGTGGGTACGCCCATGAGCGCCGCCAGGTGCATGGCTCCGGTGTCGGCCCCCACGAAGGCCGCTGAGCGCCTGATGACCTCCACGAGCCTGGGCAAGTTCCAGTCCGGGATGGCCGCGATCCCCTCCTGCGCCGGCAGGGCTCGGACGAGATCCGCCTCCTCGGGGCCCCAACCTAGTAGCGTCGGGAGCCCGAAGCGTTCGTGCACCGAGCGCGCCAGTTCGAGAAAGCGGACCAGGGGCCATCGCTTGTGGGCCTGTGCCCGACTGGTGCCCAGGAAGGCGAACAGGAAGGAGCGTCCCGCCAGGCCGATGCTCGCCAGGAAGGCGTCCACATCGGCCGCCGCCTCCGCGGGCGGGCGGGGCACGAGATACTCCCGTCCCGGCTCCGGCAGGCCCAGGGCGCGCAGCGCACCGGCGTAGCGCTCGTAGCGGGACATTCGGGGCGACGGGCCCGGAACCAGCCGCCGGTCGTACAAGAAATGGCTGCCCTCCTTGCCGAAGCCCCGGGCGTAACCCGCGGTTTCCTTGGCCGCGCTCATGCGCGCCACGAGGGCCGACCGCAGGATGCCGTGGAGGTCGAGCGCCAAATCGTAGCGGGCCTTTCGGAGGGCGCCACGGTAGGCGGCCATGGCCGAAGCCCAGGCCGCGGGATGACACCACGGCGCACCCGGATGCTTCCGGGGATAGACGACGACGCCATCGGTCACGGGGAACAGATCCAGAAGCGCAGCGAATCGGTCCTCTACGGTGAGGTCCACGCGTGAAGCGCCCGAGCCCCGAAGGGCTTGCAGGGACGGGAGCAGGCGGACCACATCCCCCATGGATGACAGCCGGATCACCAGAATGGACGCCCCGTGCCAATTCGCCATGCGGTTAAGGTAACACGGAGGAAAGGTTGAGGGATGAGGGATGAAGGAGGAGAAATGAGGGGCAGTGGGGATCGACTTCGCCTCGACCCCTGTCCATATCCTATACTCCCCGCCCCGTCTTTCTTGACACCACGGCCGTCCGAACCTGATAATTCAAGGTTGGGAGGGCTCGCGATGGCCCAGGGCAGCCGCACATTTCGAAAGGGCGAACTCCTCGCCATCCTCGGTGAGATCTATCACGACAAGGGAACGGGCACGCTCGTCCTCCAGCGTGAACAGACCAGCAAATTCCTTTATATCCAGGACGGAGAGTTCATCTTTGCGGCCTCCAACGCCCCCGAAGACAAGTTCACCCAGATCCTCGTGGAGAGGGGCAAACTCACGCCCGAACAACTCGAACTGGCTACGCAGAAGAAGGAAAACCGCACCATCGGGCGGACCCTCGTGGAGATGGGCTTCCTCGGTTCCGAAGACCTGCTGAACGCCCTCGTGGAGCAGATGCGCAAGATCGCCCGTTCCGCAGTCCAATGGGACGAGGGCCTCGCCGTCTTCAAATCGGGGGTGCTGCCCGCAAACATCGCCCGCCTGCCTGTCCTGACGCCGCGATTTCTGGCGGACACGGCGCTCTCCATCGACGACCGGGCCTGGGTGGCCAACACGCTGGGCCGAATGGAGACACCGCTCGTTATTTCGCCCGCCGAGCGCGAGGTGGCCCGCGCCCTACCAGCCACCATCGAAGAACTCCGCATCTTGGAGCAGGTGGACGGCCAGCGGAATGCCCGAGAGGTCTGCGAGCGGGCCGGCGTGGATGCTTTTTATGGAGCGAGGTTTCTCCTCGCCCTGAGCCATTTGGGCTTGCTCCATCTCAATTCGGGCTTCGCCCCCGCACCCTCCTCCAGGACCCAGGCCGAGCCTCTGGATCTTTCGTTCCTTGACGAAATCGCGCCGTCTCCCGCGCCTAAAGTAACCGAGGCGACGCATCCGACGATGGCGCCGTTCGCAGCGCCGACACCCCAAGCAACGATCGCTCCTCAGGTGACGCCGGCGCCGCACGCGGCGACGGCGCCCCAGGTCGAGATGGCGCCGCCGGCCGAAGAGAATCCGTGGGCACAAGTGGCTCCCCTTCCCCCGACGCCCAGCCTGCCCCTCCCACCGCAGGAATGGTCCGCGCCCGCTCCACCGCCCTCGTCTCCCACCGAGACCCCGGGGCTTCCCTTCGAGGTGCTTTCGCCCACCCCCTCGGCACCGCCCTCCGAGAAGGCGCCAACCTTATGGTCGACGCCGCCGCGCGCGCCCTCCCCGCCCGATCTGCTGCCGCCGCTCGACCAGAGAGAGGGGGGCTCGGAAGAGGACCAGGAACGCGTTCCCTTCGAGGACATCGGAGTTCGTGCCGGAAAGCCCCGGGGCCGCCTCGTTGCTCGTGGCCGCATCTGTCATCGCGGTTCTTTGCCTCGGCGCCGCCGCCGTGTGGTTCTTCTTCCTCCGCCCCAGCGAAATGATCTCCTTGGAACCCCTGGCGCCCCGTGGCGCCGCGCGGGTCGCCCCGACGGCAAGCGCCATTCCGCCGGCCTCGGCGCCCGCCTCCCCCGCGCCGGCACCCTCGGCGCCCGCACCCTCTGGGCAGCCACCCGTCGTGGTCTCTTCTCCGGCCCCGGCAACTCCGACGCCCCCCAGCCCCGCGCCCGTCAAAGTTGCGCCGCCGGACGCCACCCCAGCCTCCCGTCCCCCGGCGGCAGCCGCCGGCGAGGGGCAACGGTTGTTGACCTCGGGCCGCTACCCCGAAGCCGCCCAGGCGTTCCTGGGAGATTGGGTGCAATCTTCGGCGGGGTACACCGTCGAGATCGAGGTGGCCTGCCAGGCCGATACGGTGGCCAAAGGCGCCGCCGCCGCCGCAGGAAAGGCCGAGTACACCATCCTGCCTTACGACCTCAAGGGCCGGTCCTGCTACCTGGTGGTCTGGGGCACCTACCCCGACAAGACCTCCGCCGAAGCGGCCTTGAGAGAGCTTCCAGCCCTGTTCCAGCCGCCCGCCGCGCAACCTCGGGTCGCACCCCGAGCCAAGATCGTCGAGCTGAGCCGCGGGAAGAGATAAGAGCGCCCCTTGACCTGGTTCTTGGACGGCAACAATATCCTGGGCGTGGCTACATCGGCTCCTCGCGCCGAAGGAGACCGGGAGCAGCTCCTCCACCACCTGCTGCGCCTTCGCCTCCCCAAACCCTGTACGCTCGTGTTCGACGGTCCTCCTCCAGGGCCCGCCGTGGCCTCAGAATTCGGGATGGGGTCCGTCCGGGTCGCCTACGCGGGAAATCGCACGGCGGACGAACTCATCCTTTCCCGCGTCAAACCGGGCGACCATGTGGTCACGGCGGACCGGGACCTGGCCATGAGGTGTCGCAGCAAGAGGGCCCGCACCGTGAATCCGCGAGAATTCCTCGGAGGGCTCAAGCCCGCGGCAAGCGCCCGTGCCGAGGAAAAACCCCCGGACATCGCCGTAGACGTGGATGACTGGATGGAGTACTTCGGGAAGGAAGATTAGACGGGCTCGTTCCCTCCTCGGCTCCTGCACCCGTGGGTCCGTGGACTCCCTCTGCCCGATCCGCCCTTGCCCCTCCCCGCCCATGCCGCTTATAGTGAATCTTTGGAGGTTGTCCTTTGGATGTTCCCGTGGACCTCATCGAACGCCTGCAGGCCAAGGATCCGTCGGCCTACAGCGAGTTTCTAGAACGGTTCGGGCGGCGGCTCCTGGGGTTCGGCATGCGCATGTGCGGCGACCGCGACGACGCCCAGGAGGTGGTGCAGGACACGCTCATGAAAACCTTCCAATCGGTTCACGAGCTCAAGAGCCGCGAGGCTTTCACCGGCTGGCTCTACCGCATCGCCACCAATGCCTGCCTCATGAAGCGGCGCAAATCCAAATTCCTCAATGAGGAATTGTCCATGGAGGACGTGATGCCCGACCGGGCGGCCCTCTCCCAGGGCGGGCCCGCATGGAACCGTCTCCCGGACGAGTCGGCCCTGGACCACGAACTCCAGG
This sequence comes from uncultured Acidobacteriota bacterium, assembly GCA_963772255.1. GTDB lineage: Bacteria > Acidobacteriota > UBA4820 > UBA4820 > DSQY01 > JAKAJA01. The sequence goes on along the minus strand of CAVYWK010000020.1, from coordinate 161,997 downwards.
GCAAGATCCGCGCCGCCGTCCTCCAGCTTCCGGAGACCTATAAGTCGGTCCTCGTCCTGCGGGACATGGAGGGCCTCGACACCGAGGAAGTCGCCCAGGCCCTCGGCCTCAGCAAGGACGTGGTCAAGATGCGCCTCCACAGGGCCCGGGCCAAGATCCGAAACGAGATCGAGGGATACCTCACCACCGGCGCCGCCTAGGGGAGCAGGAAAGAAGGACATTTCACCACAGAGGCACAGAGGCACAGAGGAAACGGAAAAAAGAAGCAACTCATTCAATGAAAAAAGGACTGGGAAGACAATGATTGCCAAAGGCGAAAGGATGCAAAGGAAGAAGAACTTGATGGGATCTAGAAAGGATTGTCGCCAAGGTTGAGACGCATCACCCTGATTTGCTTCTCTCTTTAGCGTCCTTTGTGCCTCTGTGCCTCTGTGGTGAATTTTATTCTCTAAATATAGACGACGCTGCGCTCCCCGGGGCGGAGGTGGCCCACGGGGAAGGGTTTCTCGCCGGCGGCGCGGAGGCGGGCGACGACCTCGTCGGCCTTGTCTTTCCTGACGCAAAGCACCATGCCGACGCCCAGGTTGAAGGTGCGGCGCATGTCCTCCTCGGGGACGTTGCCTTCGCGGCGGATGTAGCGGAAGAGGCCCGGTTCCTCCCATCCTGCCGGATCCACCACGGCCTGCACACCTTCGGTAAGGACCCTCGGGAGGTTGTCGGGGATTCCGCCGCCCGTGATGTGGGCCATAGCCGTGAGGCCCGAGGCGGGATCCTCAGCCATGCCGATGAGGGGGGTCAGGTAGGAGCGGTGGACGGCCAGAAGCGCTTCGCCCACGGTGCATCCGAGGTCTGCCAAACGAGTGTCCACGGAAAACCCCTTCTGTTCGAAGAAGAGCCTCCGCGCGAGGGAATAGCCGTTGGTGTGGAGGCCCGTGGACGGCAGGCCCAGCAGGATATCCCCGGCCGCCACGCCCCGGGGAAGCAGGTGGTCCCGCCGGACCGAGCCCACGATGAAGCCCGCCAGGTCGAAGTCTTCGCCTTGGTATAGCCCCGGCATCTCCGCCGTTTCCCCGCCCAGAAGGGCGCAACCGTTCTCGCGGCAGGCCGTGCCGAGGCCTTCCACGACGGCGGTCACGTGGTTTGGGATGAGCTTGCCCGCCGCGAAGTAATCGAGGAAGAACAGCGGCCGGGCGCCCTGCACGAGGATGTCGTTGACGCAGTGGTTCACCAGGTCCTGGCCCACGGTGTCGTACCTTTCCATCCGCTGGGCGATCTGCACCTTGGTACCCACGCCGTCCGCCGATGCCACCAGGACGAGCCCCGAGGGATTGTCGGGGTCCGTCGTGAAAAGCCCGCCGAAGGAGCCGATTTCGCTCAGGACCCCTGGCGTCAGTGTGGACTTGGCGATCTGCTTGATCCGGGCCAGCGCCGTGTCCTGCGCGTCGATGTCCACGCCGGAATCCCGGTAGGTTAGACCCTTATTATCGTCCATCGTGCGGAAGCCTCATCTCGTTCTTAGGGACAAATTGCAAATTGGGAATTGCGGATTGCGAAATGGCAGATGCTGGTCGAGCCCGCCATTGCGACCCGCTCCTTCTCAAGCTTGTCAATTCGAAATTCGAAATTCGAAATTCGAAATCGTGTGTTCAACTCGTCCTGAACGAATGGATTTCCTGCCTGAGCGTGGACGCGCTCGATCTGAGATGATCGGCGGCCTGGGCCAATTCCTTGAACGCATTCTCGATGGACAGGGCCGTGGCCGAGACCTCGCGCATGGCGTCGTAGATGGCACCCGTCTCCTGGGTCTGCAGGAGGACGGCCTGCGTGGTCTGACGGCTGTCCTCCATGATCTGGGTGATGGCCTGGCTGATGACGCCCGTCCCCTTGGCCTGCTCCTCGGTGGCGTTCTTGAGCTGGAGGGCCACGTCGCGCACCCGCTCCGCCTCCTGGTTCAGGTACTGGGCGGAGGATACCTGGTCCCGCGTGGCGTTGGAGATCCCCTCCATCATCTCGAAGATGCTGTGCATGGCCCGGTTGGCGGACTGTCCGCCGTGGGCGAGCTCCTCGGTGGCCGAGGCGATCCGCTTGCTCATCTCCTCCTGCCCGGCGGCCGATTCCAAGATCGTACGGAGCGCGTCGCCCGCGGCACGGCTCAGCTCCGCGCTGCGTTCCACGACCTGGAAGGTCCGGCCCATGGAGGAGGCCATCTCCTCTCCGCCGTGGGTTAGGGAGCGGATCACGCCCCGGATCTCCTTCGCGTTTCCCGCGGTCCTGGAGGAGAGCTCGCGGATCTGCGTGGCCACCACGGCGAAGGATTTGCCGTGTTCGCCGGCTCCGGCGGCGATGATGGACGCGTTGAGCGAGAGCAGGTTGGTCTGTTCGGTCACATCCTGGATCAGAGTCCACGGCCCGTCCGATACGCTCGATGGAGGAGGTCAGCTCGCCCAGGGTCGCCCGGCTCTCCTCGGTGGCGCGCGTCGTTCGGAGGATCTCGTCCTCCACCGCCGCCACGGCGGAAAATCCCGTCTCCGCGTCCTGGGTGACCCGCGTGCTCGTCTCGGAGAGGCTACGGGCGTTTCTTCGCGTCTCCTCGAGGGACGCATCCAACTCGGCGAAAAAGGAGACCGCCTCTTGACCCGACTGGTAGAGGCGGTCCGTGGAGGTCCTCACCGAACCGGCGCTGGCCGTGATCTCGTTTGACGAACTCACCGTTTTTTCGACGGACTGGATGAGCACATCGGAGTTTCGCGCGATCTCCTCCACGCTGGCCTGCATCTGAAGGATGGTGGAGGAAACCTCCTGGGTCGCCGTGGCCACCTGCTCCATGGCGCGGGAGACCCGCCTCATCCCCTCCTCCATGGCCTTGAGGGATTGGGTCGTGCGATCCGCCGAGGCCGTCTGGGTGGAGACCTCCTGGTGGAGGGATTCGGTGATTCCCACCGTGCGCGTCACCTCTTCGTCCACGCCCTCCGACGCCCTGGCGATCTCCCGGGTCATGCGGGCGAGCCCCTGGAAGGCGGACCGCAGGTTGTCGGTGAGCGTGCCCATCTCGTCATCGGACCAGATGCAGGGAATCCTGGTCAGGTCCCCCGCGGCGAGGCGCTGGTTGGATTCCACCGCCCTATTGAGCGTGTGGGCCGAGTCGCGGCTGAGGTAGAGCACGTAGAGTCCCTGGATCGTCAGCGTGATGATCAGGAACAGGAGTCCGCCGCCGATCATCCGGCCCATGAGCTGATTTGCCGAATCGGGATTGGCCACCAGGGCCAGCGTCCGGCCCTTGCCAATGGGATAGAGCCCCACCTGTCGTCGGAGAACGATGACCTTGTCGCCCGCCGCCACCTCGGCCGACCCCTTCAGCACCCCGCGCAGGACTCTCTGATCGTAAGGGCCGTTGGCCAGATCCGGCATGGCGTCCCCCTGGCCGTCCAGGACGGCAAAGGTGTACTGGGGACTCGCCTTGGCGTCCAGAAACCCCTTCCAGTCTGGAGCCGGGGCCTGACGGAGCTGTCCGACCAGCACCTTGGCATCCCGGGCGCCCGTCCGCAGGGCGGAATCGTCCATGGAGGAGGCCAGGAGCGAGTAGACCACCACGCCGAAGGCCGCGAATGCCAGGACGGTCATGGCCATGACGGAGATGCCCGCCTTGAAGAAGAATGTGGCGCGGCTTGAAGAAACGTCGGGCAGGACTTCGAGTTGGGCGCCGACCTCCTCGATTAGGGGGCCCGTGAGGCGCTTGAGGAGGAAATAGGCGAAGGCCAGGGAGAGGGACGAGGAAATCAGGCCCGTAAAGAGGATGCCAACGACGCTGACCCAGGACGCCTCGATCCAGAGGTACTGCACGATGGCGAAAAAGACGACGCTCCCTGCCCACACCTTGAGGGCCAGGAGTTGGGCCAGAGAAACGTGCGCGGTAAAGTCCTTGTAAAAGCCCGCCAGTTCGGTCTTGCTGAAGACCTTGCCCTCACGCTTTCCCCTCCGGTAGCGTTTGATCGGGGGGAGGAGCACCTTCTGGCCGTACCAGACATTGGGAATCCGGCTCAGGAGGAATACGGCGAGGGCCGTGGCGAGGTATTTTCCGAGGTGTTGCCGCGCGCCGGGCATGACGGCCATGAAATAGAAAATGGCCACCGCGACGCCAAGAAGGATGGGCAGGATATCCGCCGCCAACCGACTATGAAAGAACCTCCACTGCATTCCCTTCATCGCCGTTCCTTCTCGAAAAGGCGCCGCTGTCTCTGCCGCAACTCTCTGTATTGTACGGGGTAAGGTCCCCCGAAACAAGCGTGGCACGCGCCTCCGAGGGCCAGCCCCGCCGCCTCGTGCATGCCCTCAACGCTCAGATAGCCCACCGAATCGGCCCCCACGAAGGCGGTGATCGCGGCCAGATCCAGGTTGGCCGCCAGGAGCTCCGAGCGCTCGGGCGTGTCGATGCCGTAGACGCAAGGGTTGACGATGGGCGGGCTGGAGAGGCGCAGGTGCACTTCCGCCGCTCCGGCATCCCGGACGAGGCGGACGATTTTGCGTGAGGTCGTGCCCCGGACCAGGGAGTCGTCCACCAGGACCACCCGCTTGCCCCGCAGGTGGGCAGGGACGGCGTTGAGCTTGAGCCGCGTGGAGATGTCGCGGACGGACTGCCTGGGCGCGATGAAGGTCCGGCCCACGTAGTGGTTCCTGATGAGCCCCCAGACGAGCGGGATGGCGCTCTCCTCCGCGTACCCCATGGCGGCCGCCAACCCCGAGTCGGGCACGGGCACCACGATGTCCGCGCCCACGGGCTGTTCCCTCGCCAGGATCCTTCCCATGGCCTGCCTGACCGGAAACACGACCTGGCCGAAGAGATCCGAATCGGGCCTCGCGAAGTAGACGAACTCGAAGAGGCACGGCACGGCACGGGCCTTGGGAAAGGGGAAGAGGCACCGTATCCCCTCCTGGGAGATGACGACCACCTCGCCCGGCGCGATCTCCCGGACGTACTTCGCGTTGAGCAGATCCAGCGCGCAGGTTTCGGAGGCGAGCACGGGGCTCCCGTCCAGGTCTCCCAGCACGAGCGGCCTGAAGCCCCAGGGGTCCCTCACGCCCACGAGCAGGTCCCGGTGGAGGACCACGAGGCTGAAGGCGCCTTGAAGGCGCTGGAGGCTCTCCACCAGGGCGTCCACCGGCTCGGTCTGGGTGGATCGCGCAAAGAGGTGGAGGATGACCTCCGAGTCGGTGGTCGTGGAGAAGATGGCCCCCTGCTTCTCCAGTTCGTCGCGCAGGTCGCCGCAGTTCACGAGGTTGCCGTTGTGGCCGAGGGCCACCTCGCCGTGCTGGGTGGCGGCCAGAATGGGGCCCGCGTTACGGGCCAGCGAGCTTCCCGACGTGGAATACCGCACGTGGCCGATGGCGCTGTCCCCGGGGAGATCCGAGAGGTCCCGCCCGCCGAAGACCTCGGAGACGAGGCCCATGCCCTTGACCAGGTGCATCGCCGATCCGTCGAAGGACGCCACGCCGGCGGACTCCTGCCCGCGGTGCTGGAGCGCGTAGAGCCCGAACACCGCCAGCTTGGACGCCTCGGGATGTCTGTAGACGCCGAAAATGCCGCACATGGCTTCGAAGTGGCCCTCCGTCGATCCGGGAGCTGGTAGCCGGAAGCAGGGAGCGGGGAAAAAGGACAATCCTGAATCGGACTTGCCGGTCTGGGCTTTCAGGCTCTCCCGGCTCCCTGCTCCCCGCTCCCGTACTACCCTACAACGACCCTCAGTCCATTCTCCCACGCATGCCTGATCTCGGCCACGGCCAAGTCCACGCAGGGGCCGCCGTCCAAAGTGACCTTCAGCCGTTCTCCGCCTACCTTTCCGAGGACCTTGGAGCGAATCCCCGCCTCGGCGGCGGCGTCCCGAATTGCCTTTTCCCTGCCCGGAGCGCACGTTACCAGGGCCCTCGATGCGTCCTCGCCGAAGAGGAGGGCTTCCGTCTCGAGGCCAGCGGGGTCCAGGTCCAGACACGCGCCCATGGTCCGCCTCGGGGCCAGGCAACACTCCGCCACGGCCACCAGGAGACCCCCGTCGGAGCAGTCGTGGGCGCTCTTGGCCAATCCCTCGCGGCCGAGAAGCCTCAGGAGCCCGATGAGGGACCGCTCGATCCGCAGGTCAAGGGGTGGCGGGCATCCCGCTTCCAGGCCGTGCAGAACCCACAAAAACTCGGAGCCGCCCAGGTGGCCGCGACTCGTTCCCAGCAGGACGATCGAATCGCCCTCGTCCCTGAACCACGGTGACTTCCGATGGGCCACGTCTTCCAGCAGGCCCACCATGCCGATGGTGGGCGTGGGGTGGATGCCCTCGCCGTTGGTCTCGTTGTAGAAGGACACGTTGCCCGAAACCACGGGCGTGTCCAGGGCCCTGCAGGCCTCGCTGATGCCGTCCACGCTGCGGGAGAACTCCCACATCACCTGGGGCCGCTCGGGGTTGCCGAAGTTGAGGCAGTCCGTGATGGCCAGGGGCTTGGCGCCCACGCACGCGAGGTTTCTGGCCGCTTCCGCCACCGCCAGCCTGCCTCCTTCGAAGGGATCCAGCTTGCAGTACCTGGGGTTGACATCGGTGGTCATGGCCACGGCCTTGGTGGTGCCCTTGATGCGGATGAGGGCCGCGTCCCCGCCAGGGCCGAGGACCGTGTTCGTCCGCACGGATTGATCATATTGGGTGTAAACCCAGCGCCTCGAGCACAGATCCGGGTGGCCCATGAGCGTGAGGAGGGCCCGGCCGGGATCCACCTTGGGGACGGACGGCAGGGGCTGTTCCTTGCGCTGTGCGAAGCCCTCGGGCTCCTCCATGGGGCGGTTGTAGACGGGAGCCTGGTCGCTCACGGGCCCCACGGGCATATCCACCACCTTCTCGCCGTGCCAGAGGATCTGGGCCCTGCCCGTGTCCGTCACCACGCCGATCTCGGCCGCGTCCAGTCCCCATTTGGTGAAGATGGCCTTGACGCGGTCCTCCTTCCCTTTCTGGGCCACGATGAGCATGCGCTCCTGGGACTCGCTCAGGAGTACTTCGTAGGGGGTCATCCCCTTCTCCCGCATGGGAACCTTGTCCAGATCCATCAGGATGCCGCTGCCCGCGCGGCCCGCCATCTCGAAGCTCGACGACGTGAGGCCGGCGGCGCCCATGTCCTGGATGCCGACGATGACATCCTCCGCCATGAGCTCCAGGCAGGCTTCCAGGAGGAGCTTCTCGGTGAAGGGGTCGCCCACCTGCACCGTGGGGCGCTTCTCCTCGGTGGCCTCGGAGAACTCCGCGCTGGCCATGGTGGCCCCGTGGATGCCGTCCCTGCCCGTCTTGGAGCCCACGTAGAGGACGGGGTTGCCCACCCCGCTGGCGTAGCCGCGGAAGATCTTGTCGGCGCGAAGCAGGCCCAGGGTGAACGCGTTCACGAGGATGTTCCCGTCGTAGCTGGGGTGGAAGACGACCTGGCCGCCCACCGTCGGCACGCCGATGCAGTTGCCGTAGTCCCCGATGCCCGCCACGACGCCCTTGACCAGGTGGGCGGTCTTGGGATGGTCCGGCCGGCCGAAGTGGAGCGCGTTCAGGTTGGCGATGGGCCGCGCGCCCATGGTGAACACGTCGCGCAGGATGCCCCCCACGCCGGTGGCGGCGCCCTGGTAGGGCTCGATGTAGCTCGGATGGTTGTGGGACTCCATCTTGAAGCACACCGCCCAACCGTCCCCGATGTCCACCACCCCGGCGTTCTCACCCGGTCCCTGGAGAACCTGCGGGCCCTTGGTGGGAAAGCGCTTGAGGTGGACGCGGCTCGACTTGTAGGAGCAGTGTTCGCTCCACATGACGGAGAAGATCCCCAGTTCCGGGTAGGTGGGCACTCGGCCGAGGATCTCCTGGGCCAGGGCCCATTCGTCATCTGAGAGTCCGTGCTTGCGCGCCAGTTCTGCGTTGACCTGGGGATCAGACATGCGAGACCTCCAGGGCCTTCAGGGCGGACCTGAAAATGCCCAGCCCGTCGGTGCAGCCCACGGCCTCCTCGCTGGCCCTCTCCGGATGGGGCATCATCCCCAGCACGTTCTTCTTTTCGGAGAGGATGCCGGCGATGGCTTCGAGGGAACCGTTCACGTTCCATGCCGGGTCCAGCTCCCCCGAGGGGCTGGCATAGCGGAAGGCCACCCGGTCTTCTCCGTTGAGCCGCGCCAGGGTCTCGGAATCGGTGAAGTAGTTGCCGTCGCCGTGGGCGATGGGCACGCGCAGCAGGTCTCCGGGGCGCATGGCGCAGGTCCACGGGCTCTTCTCGGTTTCCACCCGGAGATAGACGTCCTGGCAGAGGAAGGTCAGGGACTGGTTGCGCAGGAGCGCGCCGGGCAGCAGCCCCACCTCACAGAGCACCTGGAATCCGTTGCAGATGCCGATCACCAGGCCGCCTGCCCTGGCGTGGCGGACCACCTCGTCCATGATGGGCGCCCTGGCGGCCATGGCCCCGCATCGGAGGTAGTCGCCGTAAGAGAAGCCGCCCGGCAGGATGACCAGGTCCACGCCCCTCAGGTCGCGGTCCTGGTACCAGATAGCCTCCGTGGGGAGCTCCAGGAGCTGGGACGACCACTCGATGGCGTCGTGATCGCAGTTGGATCCGGGAAATATGACCACTCCGACCTTCATGGTTCCAGCACCTCGACGCGGAAGTTCTCGATGACGGGGTTGCTCAGGAGCTTCCTGCAGTACTCCGTCAAACGGGCCTCCGCATCTCCGGGAACGTCTCCCGTCTCGATGTCGAAGAACTTGCCCTGCCGGACCGACTCCACCTCGGCGAAACCGAGGGTCTTCAGGGCACTGGCCACGGCCTTGCCCTGGGGGTCCAACACGCCTTCCTTGAGGAACACGTGAACCCTGGCTTTCATTCGGGACTCCTTTGACAGGAAGCGGCGCTCGGATCGCCCCGCTGGAAGGTTACTTTACCAGATCGCCGGCGGTTGAGAAACCCCCGCGGGGCGGGAGCGTGCAACGGAGGGGCATGGCCAGGAAACGCCGAAAATCAAGACCCGGCCGACAGGCCTCCGCCACAGGCCGTTCCGCCCCGTGAACCCGAGAACCAACGGGCCCCGCGTGGGAGAGATAAACCTTTGGGAGCATCACCCCGTAATAAGGGGCGTCGAGGTATGTCTTGGGCGATTTCAGGAGGGATGCATGCGGATGACAAAGTGGGTAATTCCGGCGCTTCTCATGGCCGCCGGGGTGGTAGCTGGCGCGCAAACACACTTGATGCGTATGGCGGATATCCACGGGGGTCAGGTCGTTTTCACGTACGAGGGCGACCTCTGGCTGGCTTCGGCCCAGGGCGGGGACGCCCGGAGGATCACGAACGATCCCGGTTCGGAAGCCATGGCGAAGTTCAGCCCGGACGGACGATGGATCGCTTTCACGGCGGGGTACGACGGTGGTCAGGATGTCTACCTCATGCCCACGGGCGGCGGCATTCCACATCGCCTGACCTTCCACCCGGCGCCGGACCTGGTCCTGGGCTGGACCCCCGACGGCCAGAGCGTGCTGTTCCGGTCCCGCAGGGAATACCCGTTCCGAGGCGAACAGATCTACGAGGTGTCCACCAAGGGCGGCACGGAGGTCAAACTTCCTGTGGACCGAGGTGGGCTGGCCTCCCTCTCGCCCGACGGCACCCAGATCGCCTACTGCCGCATCACCGGCGAGAACGCCACCTGGAAGCGGCACCAGGGCGGCGACGCCCAGGAGCTCTGGATGGGCACCCTGAGCAAGGGCGACTTCCACGTCATCACCCCGTGGCGCGGCACGGACAACTACCCCATGTGGCGTGGGAATTTCATCTATTTCACGTCCGACCGCGAAGCGGGCACCATGAACCTCTTCAAGTTCAACCCGCTGACGGGCGAGACCGCGGCCGTCACCCACTACACCGACTACGATGTGAAATACCCGAGCGCGGGCCCCGACTCCATCATCTACCAGTACGGCGAAACCCTCCAAGTCCTCGACCTCAAGACCGAGCAGAGCCGAAAGCTGGATGTCAGGATGCCCAGCGATCGCGTCAAAGTCCGTGCCGACTGGGTCGCCGCCTCGGCCAACAACGGCGCCTTCGGGCTGAGCCCCGACGGCAAGAACCTTCTCCTGGAAGCACGCGGAGAGGTCCTGGCCATCCCCGCCGAGAAGGACGAGGAGCCCTGGCTCAACCTCACCCGCACGAGCGACTCCCGCGAGAAGGAACCCGCGTGGTCCCCCGATGGCAAGTGGGTGGCCTTCCTCTCCGACAAGACGGGCGAGGAAGAGGTCTGGCTCGCCGATGCGAAGGGTGGCAAAGCATGGAAACAACTGACTTCGGGCGGAAAGGGCTACCGGTTCCACCTCGTCTGGTCGCCCGACTCCAAGTTCCTGCTCTTCGGGGACAAGTTCATGAGGCTCAACCTCGCTGACGCCGCCACGGGACAGATCACGGTCATCGACAAGGGCGACTTCGACGACGGCTGGGAGCGCTGGGGCATCCAGGACTTCGTCTGGTCCCCCGACAGCCGCTGGGTGGCCTACACGAAGAAGATGGAGAACGCCAACGAGGTCATCCTCCTCTACAGCCTCGACACCCAGAAGATCTCCCCGGTGACGACCGATGCCTACCAGTCGTGGAGCCCCTCCTTCGACCCCAAGGGCCGATACCTCTACCTGCTCTCCAACCGGACCTTCGCGCCCACCATGGGCCAGGTGGATCAGGAGCACATCTTCCTGGACATGACCCTGCCCTACATCGTCATCCTCAAGGACGGCGCGCCGTCCCCCTTCGTCCCTGGTTCGGAAGACGAGGAAAAAGCGGAACCCAAGAAGGAGGGCGACAAGGCCAAGGATGGCGCGAAGGATAAACCCGCGCCCAAGGCCGCGGCGACAGCCATCGATCTGGCGGGGTTCGAACGGCGCACGATTCCCGCGGAGGGCGTGGAGCCGGGGACCTACTTCCGGCTGGAAGCCACCGACAAGGGATTCCTGTATGTCGCGCGCCAGAAACCCGTCTTCCTCTGCTACGACATGATCACCGACGCCACTTCTGAGGACGTGGACCTCTACGGCTACAAGCTCGACGACAAAAAGGCCACCCAGCTCATCGAGGGCATCAACAACTACCACCTCAGCGCCGACGGCAAGAAGCTCGTCTACAAGGCCGGCAGCAAGTACGGCATCGTGGATGCCGGTGCGAAGGCCAAGGTCGGCGACGGCGCCGTGGATCTGGGCGATGTGAAGTTCAAGATCGACCGGCTGGAAGAGTTCACGCAGATCTTCAACGAGGCGTGGCGCATCGAGCGCGACTGGTTCTACGACAAGAACATGCACGGCCTCGACTGGGCCGCCACGGGAGAGAAGTACCGGAAGTTCGTCCCCGACTGCGGCAACCGTCAGGACCTGACCTACCTCATCGGAGAGATGATCGGCGAGTTGAACACCGGCCACACCTACGTCTACGGAGGCGACACCGGAACCTCGGGCAAAAGGATTCCCACGGGGGTCCTGGGGTGCGACTTCGACCTCCCCGCCGGCGCGGGCTATTACCGGATACACCACATCATCCCGGGCAAGGCTTGGAGCGAAGACATGCGCTCGCCCCTCGCCGAGCCGGGCTGTCCCATCCGGGAGGGCGACTACCTCATCGCCGTGGACGGCGTGGAGGTCACGGCCGCAGACAACGTGTACTCGGCCTTCGAGAACAAGGCCGGCAAGATCGTCAGCCTCAGCTACAACACCAAGGCCTCCGCGGAAGGCGCCAAGACCTACCGCACCAAAACCATCAAGAGCGAAGGCGAGATCCGCTACCGCGAGTGGGTGGACCAGCGCGCCGCCATGGTGGAGCGATTGAGCGGCGGCCAGGTGGGCTATCTCCACATCCCCGACATGGACCAGGACGGCCTCATCGAGTTCGCCCGCGGCTTCTTCCCCCAGGCCGACAAGAAGGCCATCCTCATCGACGACCGCTACAACGGCGGCGGCTTCACCGCGGAGATGATCATCGAGCGCCTGGAGCGGAAGGTCTGGGGCGTCACGCAACCTCGCGAAGGCAAACCGACCCTGAACCCGGAGGCCACCGCCCGGGCGCATTTCGCCATCCTCATCAACGAGGACACGGGATCCGACGGCGAGTTTTTCGCCCGCGCGATCCAGCTCAAGAAGATCGCCCCCGTCCTGGGCATGAGGACCTGGGGCGGCGCCTTCGGCATCGAGGCGCACCAGAACCTCGTGGACGGCGGGGGCGTAACCCCGCCGCAGTTCGGCCTCTACGGCTTCGAGGGAAAATGGCTCTTCGAGGGTCGCGGCGTGGACCCCGACGTGGAAGTGCAGAACATGCCCGGCGACGTGCTCAAGGGCAAGGACGCCCAGCTCGAAGCCGGCGTTGGGCTCCTCATGGACCAGCTCAAGAAAGATCCCCTGTCGATCCCCGGCCCGCCGCCCTACCCGAACAAGGCGCGGCCTTACGGCTCGGACATATTGAAGCCGTGATCAGGGAATCAAGTGATTGGGTGATCGAGTGATCGGGTGATCAAGTGATCAGGTGATCAATGCCCGGGGGCGCAAGCTCCCGGGCGTTTTTCTTGTTCAAATGGGCGGGAAGGCAAAACCTTTTCGGGGGCGGAGCGTACATCACGGTACGGACCGTCGGGCGAACTGGGGAGCCGCTTGGAAAGGAGAAGGCATGGATCGCATAGAATTTCTGAAGAGCGCTTGTGGAATCGGCGTCTGCGGATGCGCACTGAATCTCGTCGGCGCTACCTCTCTGCTGTATGCTGCTGAACCTGCCGCCCAACCTGCCGCGGAGGACCAGCGGCTGGCCTTTGCCCGGTACCAGACGGCGAAGTTGGTCGGGTTCATGGCCGCCGATGCGCCCGCAGGAGCCTGCAAGGGGGTCCTCGAAAAACCGGCCGCGAGTGCGCCAAGCTCGGACAACTCGGGGCCAGGCTCAAGGGCGATCCCGAACGCTATTTCGCCACGGCCAAAAAGGCGTGGGGCACTGAATTCGCGTGGGACAAGGAGAAGGGCATCGTCACCGTGACGGTGGCCGAGGGGGATTGCGGCTGCCCGATGGTGGACAAGACCTGACGCCGGCGGTTTGGTGCAACTGTGCCGTCGGGTACCAGAAGGAGAGCTTCGAGGCCATTTCCGACCGACCGGTCCAGGTCTCCCTCAAGGAGTCCAAGCTCAGCGGCAGCAAGCGATGCGTGTTCGAGGTCAAACTCTCGTAGCTGCCGGTGGTGTCAACCGAGAAAAATCCGGCGGTTGAAGGCTGACGGGAGTCCCGTCGCCTCTGATGTCATCGCTCAGAAAGTGACCTAAAAGCGAGATCGCCAGATCCCGCTCAGGGTTCCCCATGACAATTGCCCGGTCCACCGTGCTGGGGGCGCAGCAAGACCGGCGGCGCACTCAAGGGGTGGTGGGTCGGCGGCGGATGATGACCGAGGTCCGATCGTCGGCGTAGGGCACGCCCTTCACGAAGCGGTCCATCTCCGATTCGAGCCGTTGGGCGATCTCCTTGAGGGGCTCCCCCCTCTGCTCGCTGGCCACCTGGGCCAAGCGATCCGTCCCGAACTCCTCGTCGGTGGGGTCCATGGCCTCGGTGATACCGTCGGTGTAGAGCATGAGGAGATCGCCCGGCTCAAGGACCGTCTCGTCGCGGGCGTAGGTCCAATCCTCCATGAGACCGAGCGGGATGCCCGTTGTCTTGAGCCACTCGCAACCGCCGCCTCGACGCACCAGGAGGGAAGGGCAGTGTCCGGCATTGGTGTAGGCCACCTTCCCCGTCGCCACTTCGATGACCGCCATGAACGCCGTGGCGTACTTCTCCGGAGGCGTCCGCTGGTAGAGGAGCCTGGACACGCGGCGGAACACCTCCTCGGGCGGCAGGCCCTCCTCGATGAGGCCCGCGGCGAGCGCCTCCAGGGAGGCCGTGAGCAGCGCCGCGGACATACCCTTGCCGCAGACGTCCACGATCCACAGCACGGCCTCCGTGCCGTCCTTCCTTTCGATGACCTCGTAGTAGTCGCCCGAGACGCCTCGGCTGGGGAGGTTGCCGCCGTGCACATCGTACGCCTTGAGCTCGGGCAGGCGGTCGGGGAGGAGCGCGAGTTGGATCCGGCGGGCGAGGGCCAGTTCCTCCAGCCGCCGGGCCTCGGCGGCTTCCTCCGTCAGGGCCACGTTGCGGATCCGCAGGGCGGCCACGGCGCCGAGGGAGACGAGGAGCTCCATGTCCTCCTCCGTGAACTGGCGCACGGAAAGCGTGGACACCAGCACGATGAGTCCCATGACGCCCTTGGCGTCCTGGAGCGGGCGGCCACCAGGCCGCGCACGCCCGCCGAGAGGATGCTCGCCGCGGCGGCGAAACGGTCGTCGGTCTGGACGTCCAGCACCAGCGCCGCCATCCCTTTCTCCCCCACCTCCCGCACGAGCGGAGCGGGGCACCGTCACGGGGACGGCGGTGGGGCGCGCCGACCGGCTCGCGGCGCAACGGTATTCCCCGTCGGGACCTCGCAGGTACACGGCGCCCTCCTCCGGGTGGAGGTGGCTGAAAGCCCGGTCCAGGATTAGGTCCAGCAGTTCCTTGAGGGAGATGGGCCTGGCGAGAGCCTGGTGCACTTCGTTAAGGACCCTCAGGCGCTCGAGGCTGGCACGGAGCGCCTCCTTGTCGGTCTCGCGGCCGCCGCCGTGATCCATTGCCCCTTGGCGGAGGACCTCGACCGCGGGCCTGAACACCGTGGCGCCGCTCTTGGTCCCGGAGTGGGTGCCATCGATGGCGCGGACTGGACCGCTGGACTCCGACGCCAGGGTCACCGTCACTGAGCTACCCCCGAGCGCCAGCACGTCCCCGTCCTTCAAGCGCGCCGGACTCTCGACCCGTGACCCGTTGAGGAATGTGCCGTTGTGGGAACCGAGATCCTCCACCAGCCAATCCCCGCCGTCGAGGTAGAGACGGGCGTGACGCCTCGAGAGCATGCGGTCCGGGACCATGAGGTCCACCGAGGAGGATCGGCCCACGGCGACGGAGGCCACCCCCGCGATGGTTCGCTGGAAGGGCTCGCCCTCGGCAGGGAAGACCTCCAGCTTCAGCACGCGTTCTGAGCCCATGTCCGCCCCCGCCTATTCATCTGGATGACCCTTCCAGCTGGAGGATAGCCCGGACGCAGCACTTCGAAAGGCGGCTTGCTACGCCTCCTTCCGGATCAGCCGTCCCAGCTGCACGCGGTCGGGCTCGAGCAGCTCGCCGATCCGCGCGGGGTTGACGTCGGCGACGATGATCTGGCCCACCTCGGTCTTGACCTCCGTGTAGATCCCTTGCCTCCATCTTCGCGGCCTGGTACTGGTTTCGTCGGTGGGGTCACGTAGTGCACCGAGTCGACCTTGTAGCGGTGCACGAGAAACAGGTGGATGAGCGTCATCAGCCGCTTCTGGCGCAGCATCTCGTCGAAGGTGTTCTGGTCGCGGACGGAGAGGATGCTGCGGCCGTGGCGGTCCTGGATCGGCGCGAAGACCACGTTGGCCTCCTTCTCCTGGCCTTGCCGATGAGAGCCAGCTCGAGCAGCTCCGAGCCGGCCCGGTGCGGCTGCAGCTCCACCCGGAGCGCGTCGGGCAGCCGGTAGTGCTCGCTCCAGATGGCCATCCTCGAGGAGCTTCTCGGCACCTCCGTCTGGATGAGGTGCTGGTGCTGCGTCGAGCCCTTGCCCATGGCCTTGGTGGTGGCCGTGCGGCCCGAGGAGGCGGCGAGCGCCGCGTCGAGGCGCGGCCCGCCGACGAGGGTCTGCGGCGTGCGGTAGGGCGACTCGACCAGGCGGAGCTTGCGCTGCACGCGGGCCAGGGCCAGCATGCCGTCCTGCCGCAGGGCCGTGGCGAACTCCTCGGCGGCGACGCCGTCGATCTGGTGGCCGCCGTAGGTGATGAAGTTGAAGACAAAGCCCATCTTGCCGAGCTCCTCGGGGAAGCGGCGCATGTCGTCGTCGCTCATGCCGGTGGAGTCCCAGTTGAACGACGGCGAGAGGTTGTAGGCGAGCATCTTGTCGGGGAACTCGGCGTGGATCGCCTCGGCGAAGTGGCGCGCCTCGGCGAGGTTCGCGGTGGCGGTCTCCATCCACAGCAGGTCGGCGAACGGCGCGACCGCGAGCGACTTGGCGATCGCGTACTCGATGCCGCCGCGCACCTGGTAGTACCCCTCCGGCGTCTTGGCGTGCTCGCAGTCCCAGACGATGTTGACGCCGAGCGCCTCGCCTTCTTGCGCGCGGCGAAGAACGAGGCGCCGCGCGCGAAGCGCCGCCACTCCTCGGCGCGTCGGTCTCGAGCGTCTCGCCCTCGCCGGCGCGGAACTCCAGCACCTCGGCGACGGCGTCGGCGTACGTCTCGAGCCCGCCTCCGCCTCCCACACCTCGAGGAAGCGCGACGCCACCGTGTCGAACGGCCGAGTCCACGTCGGTGTCCGGCTTCCTCTTCATCGCCGCCGCGGCCTCGGCGACGTGGGCCGCGAGGCCGGTGCGCTCGAGCCAGGCGTCGGCGGCCGTCGAGCTCGTCGTCCGGCGGTGGCGTAGAGCAGGTGGCCGTTGAGCTCGGTCAGCCCCTGACGGTCAGAACCGCCGCATGAGCGCGAGGAACCCCGCCTTGTAGGTGGGCATGTTGACGTTGGTGGAGCCGAGGATGAACGGCTGATCGCGCTCGTCGCCGCGGCAGTCGAGCAGGTTGGCCGCCTCGGCGTCGGTGCGCGCGACGATGATGCCCGGCACGCGCATGACGTCGAGCTGGAAGCGCGCCGCGTTCAGGCGCTTGATCTGCTCGTCCGAGGAGACCAGCACCTTGCCGCCCTGGTGGCCGCACTTCTTGGTGCCCGGGCGCTGGTCCTCGATGTGGTAGCCCGGCACGCCGGCCTCGACGAAGCGGCGGATCAGGTTGCGCACGTGCGGGTCGCCGCCGTGGCCGGTGTCGGCGTCGGCGATGATGAACGGGGCCGGTAGTCCACCTCCGGCGTCTCCGCGCGCTGCTTGTCGGTCATGCGCGAGCGCAGAAACTGCTGGTTGCGGTCGGCGGTGAGCAGGGCGCGCACGATCGCGGCCGCCTCGTCGGGCACCTGGCTGAGCGGATAGCTCGCGAGATCGGGCCCGGATCCTCGGCTGATCGAGCCCTTTGGCGGAGGTCGCCCAGCCGCCGAGGTAGATCGCCCTCGATCCCCATCCGCTTCATCGTCACCGCCTGGCCGGGCGAGTACGGGCCGAACGTGGTGATGCTCTTGCGCTCCGCGAAGAGCTGCCGCAGCCGCTCGTAGAACGCCGCGGCGGCCTCGCGCGCGACCGTGTAGTCGGTGCGGATGGTGCCGCGCTGCTCGACCACCTGGCGCGCCGAGTACAGGCGCGTGATCCCCGCGAAGCGGGGCTCGTCGAACCACTCCTGCGGTCGCCGGCGACGTCCTCGTTCGAACGTGCTCATGGGGCCGCTCCTCCCGGCCGGTACCGAAGTCGAGGTTCTCGGTGATGCGCGTGCCGTCGCGCGGAACGCCTCCAGGTAGCTGCGCGATGCGCCGTCGCGGCCGCGCAGGTCGTGGTTGTCAGGTTGAGGTTCAGCAGGTCGACGTACCAGGGCGCCTTGACCGCCTCGGGACGTAGGTCTCGACGATGGCGCGGGCGATGGGCAGCGTGGTGTCCTTGGAGTCGTCGTGGACGTCGCGGTTGCTCGCCTGCGCAGCTTGGCGTATTCCTCCTCGAGCAGGCGGGCGAAGAGGCCGGGTGAAGGATGCCGCCGGCTCCGGCGCCGGTCTCGGCGTCGTCTTCGGTGAGCTGCGGCGCCCTTGTGGAGCCACTCCCAGAGGATGGACAGCCGGATCTCGCCGGTCGCCATGTCCTCCATGAGGTAGAGCACGTCGTCGTTGCCGAAGAAGTCGGCGGGCTTGAGCGCCGCGGCCTGGAAGCCCTGCGCGAAGGCGTTGCCGTACTGCAGGGCCACGCTAGAGCAGGTCGCGGGCGCCGCGCACGGTGCGCGGCGCCGGCTTCGAGCGCGTCAGGCCGGCGGCATCCTCCGCGGTGTAGGTGAGGGGCGGGAAGGCGCGGCCGAGCTGGTTGTCCTGGCCCGCCCTCTCCCACACGGGCCGGACGATGTGGACCATCTTCCAGTGGGCCACCCACTTGCCGGTGGCGCCCTCGCGCTGCTCGCGCTCGGCGCCCGCCACCGCCCGCTTCATGCTCGCGGCCACGCCCGCTCCGGAGGCCCACGGGGATGTTGGGTCTCCATGCCGCCCTGCCAGAGCGCGAAGCGGCCGTTGCGGTCCGGCGTGTTCATGGCCCGGCGCACGCGGTCCTCGTAGGTCCGCATGTAGCCGTAGGTCATGGTGATCGCGTCGATGTTGGGGTTCACGAAGTCCGGATCCCAGGCCAGCGCGTCCGAGACGCTGTTGATGTAGTCCCAGCGGCCGGTGTTGAAGCCCACGAAGTGGGGCGACAGGGCGGCGCGGATCTCCATGAGCTGGAAGCACTGCTCGAGCTGCTCCACCAGCACGTAGCACTTGATCGTGCCCACCGGCAGGCCCAGGTGGGCCTCGAGCGCGAGGATGCATGTCGTTCCAGAGGGCGGCGTCCTCGGCGGTCTGGGTCTTGGGCAGGTAGAGGACGATGCTGCGGCCCGCGGCCCGCAGGCGCTGGTGGTTGTTCACCACGAACAGCGCCAGGTCGGCGATGGAGGCCGAGAAGCCGGTGCCACCGGCCGCGGCGCATGTGCCGGTCATCCAGGTGCAGGCCGCGGCACACGGTAGATCACCGGTGGTGAAGTCGAGCTGCGTGCGCCAGTCGGCGATGATCGGGCGGCCGAAGAACCCCTGCGCCCAAGCGTTCATCTCCCGGGCCACTTCCTCGGCCACCTCGAGGAACAAGGGATCCCGGGCGATGGCGAGCTTGAGGTTGCGCTGGTTGTCCAGGGACATGGTGTCCACCTGGCCGAGGGCGTCCTCGCCGTCGAACATCCAGCCGTCGGCGCCGGAGAGCAGCGCGTAGGCCACGTTGCGGATGCCGCTCTCGACCGACGCGCGGGGCTTGGTGGCCGGCCCCGTGCCCTGGATCCACTGGCGGCGTAGGTCCGCGGGGATCTCGCCGCCGTCGAAGTTGCCGTCCCGGGCGTCCTGCACCTTGATGACCGTGCGGGCGATCAAGCCATCGGCCGGGAGGAACTCGATGCGCCGGTGGTTGGCGAGACGGTCGTGGCGCCTTGCTATGCGAGCAGCCATGACGGCCCGCCGGTCCGCGTTGAGCGGCGCGAGCGCCTCCAGCGCCGCCACGACGGCGGGCGTGAAGAGGTCCGGGTACTCCTTCGTGGTGGAACGGAATTCCAGGGTGCGTCCCATCATCTCCCTCCAGATCTCCACTTGGCCTCGCAGCATGACCTCGCCGTCATTTTTCCCATGATGGTACTATTTCGCGCAAGCCGCGAGGACCGGCGCCCCGAGGGCGGCCCCTTGAGAGCGTTCATTTTCAGATCTCGGCCATCTGAGAAAGGATGGCCTTGAACCGCTCCGTGCCTCGGATGAGGTCGAGGTCCGCGTCGTGCTCGATCCAATCGCGGCCCTTGAATCCGGCCCGTACGGTCCTCTCCAGGCAGTCCAGCGCCTTTTCGGCGTCGCCGGCCACGGAGTAAACGCAGGCCAGATTGTAGAGGACGGAGTCGTCGTCCGGGGCTATGGCGAAAGCGCGCGCGGCCCATTGGAGGCCCCTCTCCCTCTCTCCCAAGACGATCAGGCCGCCGGCGCCCAAGTAGAGCGGCCGGGGATCCTCCGGATTGACCCTCATGTAGATCTCGGCGGCCTCCACGCCCCTCCTCGCCGCCTCGAGCGACTCGGTCTTCCTTCCCAGACCGTGGTAGGCACCCGTCAGGAGAAGGGGGACCGCGTAATCCTCGGGCCGGATCTGGCAAGCCTCCTCCCAGAGCTGGACCGCTTCCTCGATTCTCCCTTGCGCCACCCGCACCCGCCCGAAGAAGTACTTGGCCTCGAAGAGCCGGGGGTCGAGGGCGAGGGCCGTCTTGAACTCGCGTTCCGCCTCGTCGAAGCGTTTGCTGAGGCTGGCCACAAACCCCCGCGAAGCGTGGCACTCGGCCAGCTGGGGGGCCAGCTCCAGGGCCTTGAGACTGGCCCACTCGGCGCGCTCCCGGTCCTCGGGCAGGCTTCGGTGAAACATGAAGAGGAAGCAGCTGGCATCGGCCATGCCCGCGTAGGCCGGAGCGTACTCGGGGTCGATGGACGCGGCCTGCTCGAAGAGTGCGATGGCCTCGTGCTGGCTCTCCCGCCCGGCCTTGTAGAACAGTTGTCGGCCCCGCAGATAGAGGTCGTAGGCCTCCACGTTGCTGGGCTTGGGCCTGGCCAGGGACCGCTTCTCTTTTTCGCTCAAGACCAAACGCAGCGCCTTGACCACCTGCTCCGTAATGTCGTCCTGGATGGCGAAGACGTCGCTGAGGTCGCGGTCGTACCTCTCGGACCAGAGGTGGAACCCGTCCGCCGCGTTGATGAGTTGGACCGACACCCGGAGCCGCTCTCCGGCCTTTCGCACGCTCCCCTCGAGGATGGCAGAAACCTTGATCTGCTCCGCGATGGAGGCCGGGTCCACGGCCTTGCCCCGGAACTGGAAAGATGCGGTCCGGGAGGCCACGCGCAACTCGGGGATCTTGGCGAGAGCGTGGATGAGCTCCTCCGCGAGACCCTCGCAGAAGTAGTCCTGGTCCTTGGCGGGGCTCATGTCCGCGAAGGGGAGCACGGCGATGGAGCGCGCCCCTCCCTCTTCCTCTTGGACGGGGGCCGGACCCGAGAGGGTCTCGAGCGCGAAGGCGGCGTCACGGGCCGATTGGAACCGGTCCTCCGGCCGCTTCTCCAGAAATCGGCGGAGGATCCGGTCCAAGGCCCCGGGAAGCCCGGCGGAGCTGCCCCGAAGCGGGTCATCCTTGAGGATGGCGCTCATGGTCTCCACCGCCGAATCCCGCTGGAAGGCCCTGCGTCCGGTGAGCATCTCCGCGAACACCGTCCCCAGCGAGAAGAGATCCGAACGGTGGTCCGCCCTCTGTCCCCGCACCTGCTCCGGGGACATGTAACCCACCGTGCCCATGACCGTTCCCGGTGACGTCATGTGAGACCGCGTCGGCGCGTCCTCCGATTCCCCGGGAGTGAAAGACCTGGATAGCCCGAAGTCGAGGATCTTCAGGACCCCGTCTCGAGTGACGAAGAGGTTGTCGGGCTTGATGTCGCGGTGGACGATGCCCTTGTCGTGGGCCGCGGAGAGACCTCGGACGGCCTGGATGGCAAGGCCGATGGCCTCCTTGGGAGGGATGGCGCCGGCCGCGAGGCGGTCCTTGAGGGTCTGGCCATCGAGGAGCTCGGTCACGGCATAGGCGGTGCCCTCCCCCGTGCCGTAGTCGAAGATGGCGAGGATGTTGGGATGGCTCAGCGCCGCAACGGCCTTGGCCTCGCGCTCGAATCGCGTGAGCCGGTCCGGGGTCCCGGCGAACTCTTCGGGCAGCACCTTGATGGCCACATCGCGCCCCAGCCTCGTGTCGCGTGCCCTGTACACCTCGCCCATGCCCCCGGCGCCGAGGGGCGAAAGGATCTCGTAGGGACCGAGGTGGGTACCCGCGGAAAGCGTCATGCGAACTCCCTGGTCATTTGTACAATCCACTCCCTCCCGAAACACGTGGCCCATTACGAAGCATTCTTCACTATTTGCCCGGCGACTCCGCCAGCCAGCTCGTCATCACGTCAATGTGCCCTGAGCGCGACTCCGCGGCGTTGACGATGAACAGGAACTTCGTCCCGTCGGTGGAAACGTCGTAGTCTAGCCACCCGGCAGGGTCGGGGGGGAAGAGCGATTGGGGCGGACCAATCTCGGCCTTCGCACCAACCCGCACGGACACCGACATCAGAGTGCGATCTCCCGCGAGGTAGAAAAACTCGCGCCCGTCTCGTCGCCATCGAGGACGTGATCCTCCAGCATTCGAAACGCGCGTCCTCTCGTTCGGATGGGATAAGGGGGCGAGATAGACCTCGTAGCTTCCCGACTCGTCCGAGGTAAACGCCACCCATCGGCCGTCCGGCGAGAACTGAGGTTGGGTCTCGTCAAATTCCGTCGCGAGCAGCGGCTTCGCCGTCCGCTGGCCCGTCAAATCAAGAACCCAGACGTCTCCGCGCGTCCCGCTGTGCACCTCCGAATAGCCGAGTGAGCGGCCATCCGGCGACCAGTCCACATCGCGCTGCGGAAAGTGTCCGGCCGATAGATCTACAGGGGCTCCGCCGTCGAGCGGGGCCTCCCGCAGGCGGGGCGCGGAATGCATAGAGCCCGAGGTGAACGCCAACGCGTGCCCGTCCGGTGACCAGGCGGGCGAATCGTCGTCGGTGCCGTCGAATGAGAATCGCTTGAGGAGTCCCGTGGCGGAATCGGCGATCCAAAGCTCTCTTGTACCGGTCCTCGAATCGGTCTGGCTTAGTCCCACCTTTTTACCGTCCGGGGAAAGCCGCACTTCCTGGTAGGCACCTGGGCTACCCAGCGTCCCGAGGCGGTGCCCCTGTCGGTCAAACCAGACCAGGCGGGTGGGGCCGGGCGCTTCTTGCCAGGCCAGAACTCCATTTTGAGACGATGAGAAGGAACCGAGCCCGGTGAACGCGTGATGCAAGACGTCGGGAACGACGGGGCGGGGCTCTCCGGTGAGCCGCAGGGCGCGAGGATCGAAGGGCTGAGCGAGAAGCATCCCTTCACGAACAGACAGGATGTAGCCTCCGCCGGCGTATTCGGCGAACGAGGAGTTGGAGAGGAGAGGCGCGCTTCTCCCCGTGTCCGCGTCGCCGGCTGCAACGTATAAATTCCGTGCCCGATCGGATCGGCCGACGTACAGAAAATGCCGGCCATCCGGAAGGAATTTTGGCCAACACACGGACCAATCCCCCCGGTCGGCAGCTTTCACCACAGGGGTCGGGGTCCCTCCGGATGCTGAGACGCGAAAGACAGATGTATCGACAAGCTTCGCGAAGAGGATCTGCCCGCGACCTCCCCAGGTGCCCGATGGCGCGAATCCTGGCGCATCACAAAGCGTCAGGGGCGCGCCCCCCGCTGCCTGAATCTTTAGAATTTTTCCGCCAGAGAAAAACCCTATCCACTGGCTGTCCGGCGACCAGAACGGCGCCGACGCCCCCTCGGTATCGGTGAGGGGATGCGAAGAGAGCGCCTGCAGCGAGCGAACCCACAGCATGTTGCGACCGCTCGCGTTGGCGGCCACCATGGCGAGACTGCGGCCGTCCGGGGAGAGCGCAAAGCTCCGCTGGGAGGGCACGAACCCCGATCCAACCTCCGGGCGCCCGGGCGGCACGACCGAGAAGAGGAAATCGTCGTTCCGCTCCGGAGCCGGCCTCAACGCGAAAACGAGCCATGCCGTCGCCGCGGCGACAAGGACCAGCGCGGCGATGACTAGCGCCATCGAGGGTCTTCTGCGCGGCTTCGAGCGATTGTCCTGCGGATCCTCTCGGATCCATGCCAACTCCCGGGCCAGGTCCGACGCGCTGTGCCACCGCGCATCGGGATCCTTAACAAGACAGGCCCGAACCAGCCGGTCGAGGGCCGCCGGTGTCATTGGCTGCAGCGAGGCCAACGGCGCAGGATCCCCGTGAAGGATTGCCCCGATCACGCTCGCTCGGTTCGCGCCCGCAAACGCCCGCCGGCCCGACACCATTTCGTACAGAACGCCGCCGAGCGCGAAGACGTCGCTGCGAGCGTCAGCTTCCCGCCCCTCGACCTGTTCCGGCGCCATGTACTGAAGGGTTCCGAGCATTGCGCCCCGCTCCGTCAGTGGTCCCGAGGCCGTCTCCTTCGCAGCCAGATCCGCGAAGCCGTGGCTCGCCGCGTGCAGCTTCGCGAGCCCGAAATCGAGCAGCTTCGGCCCCGTCCTTCGTGAGCATGATGTTGGCGGGTTTCAGGTCCCGGTGCACGATGCCGCGTGCGTGTGCCGCGGCGAGCGCACGGCGATCTCCGATCCCCAGCTCGAGGGCCTGATCGAGGGGCAGAGGTCCGCGGGCGAGTCGCGCCGCGAGCGTCTCCCCCTCCAGGTACTCCATGACCAGGAAGTGCGTGCCCTCCTGCTCTCCCACGTCGTACAGCGTGCAGATCGCCGGATGTTTGAGAGCGGACACCATCTCTGGCCTCGCGCTCGAAGCGATCCCGCATGGACGGGTCTTCGGCGTGGCGCCCCGGCAGGACCTTGATGGCCACGTCGCGCCCCAGCCTCGTGTCCCGTGCTCTGTACACCTCTCCCATGCCCCCGGCGCCGATCGGGGCAAGGATCTCGTAGGGGCCGAGACGCGTACCGATCGTCAAACTCATCGCTCACACGCCGATGTCTTTTTGCCCTTGTCTTCCATTCCGAAATCCAAATTTCGAATTCCGCATTCCCCGTTCACCTCTTGATTCCTTCGGGCCAGTGGGTCACGAGGGTGAGGGGCGTGGAGGCGGTTTTCTCGGGTCGCAGGACGAGGAACCGGTCATTCTTCGACGACGGTTCGACGACCCATTGGTTGGGCCCGAATTCCCCGAGCTGGATCTTGGAGACCTGGAAAGGCGTTCCCACTTCCAAGGCCGTTCCCTTGGAGGCGATGGACGCTTCCATGAGCTTCCCGTCGGGCATCCGGTAATAGAGCCCGGCGCCGTCGTGCCTCCACCTGGGAACCGCCCCCCCTCCCTGGGAGACCTGCCACTTCCCCCCGGCCTGCGGGAAGGAAGTGACGTAGACTTCCCCTTTGCCGGACTCGTTGGACTGGTAGGCCATCCAGTGGCCGTCTGGGGAGAACACCGCGTTGCCCTCGGCGAACTCGGTCTGGAGGAAGGCGTAGGGCTTCCTTTCTCCGGTCAGGGGCAAGACGAAGATGTCCGCCTGGGTCTTTCCCCGGGAATCGAGCTGGGTGTAGGCGATGTACCTCCCGTCCCTGGACCAGTCCGTGGTGTATTTGTCCGCATCGGAGATGAGGAGGGGCTCCTTATCTCCCGAGCCGGTGGCGCTTTTGGCGTAGATGTCGAAGTGGGTCTTCTGGTTGGATGAAAAGGCCACGCGGGTCCCGTCGGGCGACCACACGGGGTTCATATCGGGGGATGGGTCGAAGGTGAAGCGCGTCTTGACCCCCCGGGCCAAATCCAGGAGCCATAAGTCCACGTTCTTGGTCTGGCCCTCCTGAATCGCTTCCGCCACCCGCTGCCCGTCCGGCGAGAGGCGGATGGCCAGGATGAAGGCGAGATCCCCCACCGACCCCGCATCTCCGCCGGTGGAGTTCAACCATACCGCCTGCATCCTGCCGTTCTCCCCCGTCTGGTAGACGAGGCTTCCGTCCCGGGACGCAGAAAAACATCCCCGCCGGAAGCTCTGGGGATTGGCCACCTCCTCCGCCACGGGGAAGGCCTCACCCGTGGTCTTGCGGTCTCCCGCATCGAAGGGCTGGGCCATGAGGCTGCGATCTCTGAGGAAGAGGAGGTACCCCTGGGGGCAGTAAAGGCCGTCGCTGTCCGCCTGCACGAGGAAACGCATCTCCTTCTCTTCCAGGGAGCCGAGGTAGACTCCGTTCGCCTCCTGGGTCGTGGATGTCGGATTGCCGGCCCAGCAGAGGAAGTGGTCGCCGTCCGGGAGGAAGACGGGCCAGCGGTGGCTCGTCTGCTGGTGCGACTTGTCGAGCTCCGTGAGCGCCGTGGGAGTGCCTCCGGCGGAGGGCACCCTCTGGAGGCCGCCGTAGATCTCCGGGGCGAAGACCATGACGCCCTTGGCGCTCCAGGATCCTCCCCGGCCGTTCGGTGCCGGGCAGACCGTTTGCGGTGGCCCCCCGTTGGTGTCGATCTTCTTGAGCTTGCCCGGCACGAAGAAGCCCACGAAACGGCTGTCGGGGGACCAGAAGGGAAAGGAGGCCTCCTCCGTACCCTCCAGCGGCTGGGCGGTGAGCGAGTCGAGAGGGCGGACCCAGAGGATTTTCTTGCCCGAGGCATCGACCGCCGCGAAGATCATCCTCGTGCCGTCGGGTGACAGGACCGGGCCTCCCGTCGCGGCGTCGAAGGCGAAGGAGGTTTTTTCGGGCGGGAGCACGTAGGAGCGGACGGGGCGGGGACGGACGGACGCCTCCCTAAAATAAGCGAAGGCGAATCCCGCGGCGAGGACGCCGCAGGCCCCCACGAGGGTCCATGCCAGGCGCTGGCGGGTCTTCCGGCGGGTGGCCAGAGGGGCCGGTATGCCCGCACGCGATCCGGCCTCGCCGATCCATTCCAAATGCAGCTTCACGTCGCGGGCCGACTGGAGGCGCTCCTCCGGGTCCTTTTTCAAGCAGGTGTGGACGAGCCTTTCCAAGGCCGGTGGCGCCATGGGCTGAATCTCGCTCATGGCCGTCGGCTCCTTCTCGAGGATGGCGGCCATGACGCTGATCTGGCTCTTGCCCTCGAAGGCGCGTTTCCCCGTGGCCATCTCGTAGAGGACGGCGCCCAGCGCGAAGATGTCGCTGCGCGCGTCGGCCTCCTTGCCCTCCACCTGTTCCGGCGACATGTACTGGTAGGTCCCGACGATGGTCCCCTGGGCCGTGAGAGGCGTGGTCTGCGTGGGCATGGCGGTGAGCCCCGAGGTTCCGTCCCGGGCAAGGTTCGGCTTGGCCAAGCCGAAGTCCATAAGCTTGGCTCCCGAAGGGGTAAGCATGATATTGCCTGGCTTCAGGTCCCTGTGGACGATGCCCTGGCGGTGGGCCTTGTCCAGCGCCTCGGCCACTTGCATGCCGAATCGCCTCACCTGCTCTGTGGAGAGCGGACCCCGTTTGAGCCGGTCCGCCAGGGTTTCGCCCTCGAGGAGCTCCATGACCAGGTAATCCACGCCGTCCTGTGTCCCCACATCGAAGAGCGAGCAGATGGCGGGATGGTTCAGGCTCGAGATGGCCTTCGCCTCCCGCTCGAAGCGCTGCCGGAAATCGGGGCTCGCCGAGAGCTCGGGGGGCAGGACCTTCACGGCCACGTTGCGATCCAGGCGCGTGTCCCGCGCCCGGTAGACTTCGCCCATGCCCCCAGCGCCGATGGGTTCGAGGATCTCGTAGGGTCCGAGACGGGTTCCGGAAGTGATCGCCATTGAGACTCCCATTCGAATGGCGCGCCGCTCGGGCCCGGTTGAGCTGGATTCCATGGCCGGCGGAGCGTGGTCCCTCGCTCTAACAACTCCCCGCCTCGCAGACGGGCATGGAGTGCAAAACTGTCACTGAAACACCTGGAGAGGCTCGTTAATTTCCTCAGACGGGTAAGGGTATCTATCCCCTGCTCTCGGGGAGGAGGAGGTCTTTCCACGAGCGCATGACCGGGCGATGGTGAGGCCGGTTGAGCGGTGCTTCGAATTTTTGAGAGAATCGGGACGAGAAACCCGAAAGGCGTTCTTCCGCCGGCTCAGCTCTTTCCCGCGTTGACCTTGGCTTGGATGACCTTGTTGAAGTTGAGCACGAGCCTGAGGCAGGGAATCTCGCCCTCGCCGTCGCCGCGCTGGATGAGGATGAAGCGGCCGTCGGGCATGCGCTCGATTCCCTCGGCGCCGTTCACGAGCCCCGCCGCCTCGGTGTCCATGACCTGGACGGGCGCCGAGGGCGCGATGCCGTCCTTGGTGATGAGATCAACGGAGTAGAGCTTGCCGTCATCGGCCAAGTAGGCGAGGCTCTTGCTGTCCGGTGACCACAGCCCTTCGTAACCCGAACCCGCGGAGACCGGCACCGGCGGGCCCAGCCTGCCTCCGTCTCCGTAACTGCACACGTAGACTTGGCTTTGGCCGGAGACGTTGGACGTAAAGGCGAACATGCGGCCGTCGGGCGAAAAACTCCCCATCATGGACACGGTCCCGGATTCCAGGAAGAGCGCGGGGGCCGGCGGCGCGCCGCCGTCCTCCGGAACCTCCACCTTGATGAGGCGCGCCTTCCCCTCGGCCAGATTCCGCTGAAAGCAGATGATGGCCTTCCCATCGGGAGTCCAGTCGCAGGGGGTCAAGAGAACCTTGCTCGCGTCGGCGTTGATCACCGGATGAGGCTCGTCGGGACGGTCCGCCCTCGTCCAGTAGACGCCGTCCTTTTCGCTCCGTGAGGAACGAAAGAATGCGAGCTTCTTGCCGTCCCCGGACCACACGGGGTAGTCCACATCCGCATCGCTCAGAGAGACGGAGCGGCGCAAGCCATTGGACCCCGCGTCGGAGACCCAGATCTCGTCCAGCCCTTCAGCGCGTGTGATCCCCACCGCGACGCGCTTGCCGTCGCGCGAGACCGCCACCTGCCCGTTGTAGGCTCGCCGGTCCTGCACCCACGGAACCGTGCCCGAGGGACCGGACAAGACCACCCGCCGCTTGTCGCCCAGGCGCCCGCCCGGCGCGAAGCCCAGGCTCCCGTTGGACGCATATTGGAACCCGCCCGACGACCAGGTGTTCTCCGTCCTCAGCCCGCCCATGACGGAGACGGGCCCGCCCACCACCGCCCTGCGCGGCAGATCGAAACGCACGGCGAGGAGGGCGTCACCGCGAGAGAAGAGCAGGTAGCCGGGGGGGATGTACTGAGCCAGGGCCGCCTCCTCGAGGAGGGTCTTCATCTTCCCGGTGACCACGTCGAAGAGAACCGCGTCCATCTGGAATCCCCTCGGTGCGTAGGCGACCCTGCTCAGGAGGATGAGCGGAGTGTCCGGGATGCCGCGGGGAGACTGGTAGCGCACCGTGCCCGGTACGTTATCGAAGGATTTGACCTCCTTGGGGGCACCGGTGCCCGTGGCGGATGTCCTCACGAACTTGCCCACCTCACTGGTGCAGATGAACAAGTCACCGTCGGGCAACCACCCCACATCCATCCAGCCGTCCTTCCAATCGGTCACGGTCACGGGGGGCGTGCTTCCGTCCACGGGGACCTTCATGATGCGCAACTTGTTGCTCTCGGGCGCGACGGGGACAAGGAAGCCAAGCCAGCGTCCATCCGGGGAGAAAAAGACGTTGCGGGCCCCCTCCGTCCCCTTGATGGGCTCAGCCGCGTAGCTGTCCAATCGCCGCAGGTAAGCCCGCGTCTGCAACTTGGGATTGGCGCTCCCGCCCCCCTGCTCCTCGGACCGGTCCGCCGCCACGAAGACCACGGAGCCTCCATCGGGAGCGATGGCGCCGTTCTTGAACTGGAGCGCCTTGGGGATTTCCACCGAAACCATGAGGGGCCGCTGCGCCGCACCTCCCTCGGAGGTTCCACCCAATATGAAACGACCCGCGGCCACTCCGAGCACGAGGCAGAGGACGGCCCCGCCGGCCCACGCCAGGAACCTGCGGTACGTCCGCGGGCGGGAGGGGATCGCCTCGGCGACCTTAAGGGGCTGCCCGTGGAGGGCTTCGTCGATGTCCAGAACGGCGTCTGCCGCGTCCCGCATGCGCTTTCTCGGGTCCTTCTCCAGGCACCGGTGAAGCATCCGGCGGATGGCCTCGGGAGTCCCCTCGGGGAGCAGTGTCCAGTCTGGCTCGCCCCGGAGGACGGCCGCCAGCGTGTCGGAGATGGTCTCCCCCTGAAAGGCCTGCGTCCCCGTGAGCATTTCGTAGAGGATGCAGCCCAGGGACCACATGTCGGTCCGGCGGTCTACGCGCCTGCCCCGAGCCTGCTCGGGACTCATGTAGCCGGCCGTGCCCAACACGATGCCCTCTCTCGTTGCGCCGTAGGTCAGGGTGGGCGATTGGGTCAGGTCGGGACCCGAGGGCGCAGTCGGCGCCGGTGGGCTTGGCCAGGCCGAAGTCCAGGACCTTCGCCAGTCCCTCTGAGGTGAGCCTCACGTTGCCGGGTTTGAGGTCCCGGTGCACGACTCCCGCCTCGTGGGCCGCCTCGATACCGAGGGCGATCTGCCGGCAGATCTCCAGGGCCTCATCCATGGCCACCGGACCCTGGGCCAGCCGTTCGTCCAGGCTGGAGCCCTCTACGTATTCAAGGATGAGGTATTTGGATTCCTCCGCCTCCTCCAGGCCGTAGATGGCCCCGAGGTTGGGGTGGTTCAGGGAGGCGAGGATCTTGGCTTCGCGCTCGAACCGGGCCAGGCGTTCGGGCTCCTGGGCGAACTCCAGGGGCAGGGCCTTGATGGCCACGGGCCTCTCCAGCCGGAGGTCGTGGCCCAGGTAGACCACTCCCATTCCCCCACGTCCCAACTCGCCATCGACGCGGTAGGGTCCTATCTGAACTGGTTGGCCTTCCACCGCACCACCTCGCCTTTCCCGCCCCGAAGTTCTACATCAGCTTATACGAATTCTAACGGGAGGAGAGTTTCAATGGCGCCCCGCTCGCCCGGAATGGAGCGCATCCGGCCCAAGAAGAGAGTATTCACCCTGCGGGGGAAGAGGAGTTCGCCGCATGAAGGCGGCTCCCACAGCGGTCTTGCTGTCGTAGGCAGCACGGCCCGGGACGGCGCCGAGGGCGGTTCCCATTCGGTGCGGGCACCCAACGCCGGCAGCGTCAACCGAAAACGCGGGTGAAAATGGCGTCCACGTGGGTGAGGAAGAGCTTGGGGTCGAAATATTTGGCGAGTTCCCCTCTGGGGATCTCGGCGGCGACCTCGGGCGTCCCCGCGAGAAGGTCCAGAAAGTCCCCCTCGCCGGCCCAGCAACGCATGGCGGCGGCTTGCACGAGGGCGTAAGCCTCTTCCCGATTCATACCCGCCCGGGTCAGGGCCAGGAGGCACTGCTGGCTGTAGATGAGGCCCCGGGTCTTGTTCAGGTTGGCGGCCATGGCCTCGGGGTAGACGAGGAGGCCGTCGAGCACGCCGCCCAACCGGTGGAGCATGTAGTCCAGCAGGGTCGTGGCGTCAGGAAGGATGACGCGCTCCACGCTGGAGTGGGAGATGTCGCGCTCGTGCCACAGCGCCACATCCTCCAGGGCCGGGATGGTATAGCCGCGCAGGAGCCGCGCGAGCCCCGTCATGTTTTCGCAGGAGACGGGATTGCGCTTGTGGGGCATGGCCGACGAGCCCTTCTGGCCCTTTCCGAAGGGCTCCTCCGCCTCTCGCACCTCGGTCTTCTGCAGGTGCCGGATCTCCGTGGCGATCTTCTCCAGCGTCGCGCCGGTGATCGCCAGCGCGCAGAGGACCTCGGCGTGCCGGTCCCGCTGGATGACCTGCGTAGAGACGGGGTCGGGCGTCAGACCGAGCTTCTGGCAGACGCGTTCTTCGAGCTCGGGGGGCAGGTGCGCGAAGGTCCCCACGGCGCCGCTGAGCTTTCCCACGGCGATGGCCTCGTGGGCGGCGGTCAGGCGCGCGCGGTTCCGTCCCATCTCCTCGTACCAGAGGGCGAACTTGAGACCGAAGGCGGTGGGCTCGCCGTGAATGCCGTGGGTCCGGCCGATGCAGACCTGCCCCTTGTAGGCGAAGGCCTGCTTCTTGAGGATCTCCCGGAACCGGTCCACACCCTGAAGGATGAGGTCCAGGGCGTCGCGCGTCATGAGCGCGAGGGAGGTGTCCACCACGTCGGAGGAGGTGAGGCCGTAGTGGAAGTACCGGCTCAGCTCGCCGATGGACTCTCCCACCGAGGTGGTGAACGCGATGACGTCGTGCTTGACGGTCTCCTCGATGGCCTCGACGCGCGCGACGTCGAACCGTGCCTTCGCAGCGATCTCGGAAGCCGCTTCCAAGGGCACGAGGCCCATCTCGGCCTGGGACTGAAGTGCCGCCAGCTCCACCTTGAGCCAGGTGGCGTAGCGGTTCTCGTCGGACCAGTGCTCCGCCATCTGCCGCCGCGTATATCTTGGAATCATGGCGCTTCACCTCGCTTGGTTTCGTCTTGGTTCCCAGGCTCTCTGGCCTGCATTTCTCGTGACTGGGGGACTAGGGAACCGGGGGCCTAAGGAAAACCCGTGGGGGCGTAGGGTTGGGTTTGGACCTCCCCTTCCCCCCATCTCCCGCTCTCCCCATCCATCCCTCTCATCCTTCCCACGGAGAAGCAGGCTGCTGGTGGCGGGCCACTTCCAAGTGCATGCGCTTGCCTCCAAGAGCCTCCCGCGCCGCCAGGAGAGCCAGTTCGGGCAGGTTGTTCTCCTGCGAGAGGTGCATGAGATAGAGCGCCCGTGTCTCCCCGTTGACGGTGTCCGACAGAAGGCGGGCGGCCTGCTCGTTGGA
The DNA here is from genome assembly GCA_963772255.1 of uncultured Acidobacteriota bacterium. Taxonomy (GTDB): domain Bacteria; phylum Acidobacteriota; class UBA4820; order UBA4820; family DSQY01; genus JAKAJA01. The sequence goes on along the minus strand of CAVYWK010000020.1, from coordinate 129,899 downwards.
AAGGTGTCCGAGGCTCCCCCGCACGCGCATCTTGATGTGGGTCGGATAGGAGCCGTTCATGAGCCGGTCCAGGTCGTGGTTGAACTCCAAAAGCACGCAGTGCGCGCCGCGCAGGCGCTCTCGGACGAGCGGCGTGGGCTGGCCGAGATCGGTCGCCTGAACCGCCTTGACCCCCGCGGCCTCGACGGCGAAACCGCAGCAGGAGGCCGAGTCGTGGGGCACGAGGAACGGCGTGATCTGCATGGGTCCGAGGTGCACGGGCCTTCCCGCCTCAAGGAACTCCCGCTTCCAGGCCTCCACCTGGCTCAAAGCCGGGGTGTCGTGACATTCGGCGGCCGCGAAGAGAGGGATCCGCAGTTTTTTCATGAATACCTGGAGCCCCTGCACGTGGTCGTGATGCTCATGCGTGATGAACACCGCGGAAAGCTGCTCCGGTTTGACGCCCACGTGGCAAAGGAGCGCGGTCAGCGATCTGGACCGAAGGCCGCAGTCCACCAAGACATGGGTGTCGCCGGCGCTGTAGAGCGCCGCGTTCCCAGAAGACCCCGAGGAGAGGACCTGGACCCGGAGGCTCATGGGAGCTCGCTTCGCGAGCAGTAAAAAGTAAAAAGTGAAAAGTGAAAAGTAAAAAGTCGCCGACCGCCGATTTTCAGTTGTTGGTGAGAACCGAAAACCGACAGCCGATAACTGAGAGCTCTCTCCTCACGCCTCACGCCTCACTCCTCACTTATTCTTTACTTTTCACTTTTCACTTTTCACTTCTAACTTGTCACTGTTCTCACTGCCCCGTATGCCCGAAGCCGCCGGAGCCGCGGACCGTGTCCGTGATCTCCTCCACCTCCGCGGACTCCAGGCAAGCGACCGGTGCCACAACCATCTGCGCGATTCTCAGGCCACGCTCCACGGTAAAGGGCTCACCGCCCAGGTTGCAGAGGATGACGCACACCTCGCCGCGGTAGTCGCTGTCCACGGTTCCCGGCGAATTGAGCAGCGTGACTCCATGCTTCAAGGCGAGGCCGGACCGGGGCCGGACCTGGCCCTCCAAACCCTCGGGGATCTCCCAGATGAAGCCCGTCGGGACGAGCTTGCGCTGGCCGGGCTCGAGGATCATGGGCGAGTCCACCGCGGCGCTTAAGTCGAGGCCGGCGGAACCAGGCGTTGCCCGGGAAGGAAGCGGCAGGCCCTGCCCGTGAGGAAGACGCTGCAGGCGCAGCGGGTTCACGCCCGTCCCTCCAGCACGCCGAGGTCGAGGTCCCTGAGGGCGGATTGCCGCCCCATGACGGCGACCAGCGCGGACTCTGGGCGAAAGAGCGCGCGGGCCTGCTCCACGAGGGCCTTGGCGGTCACCCTCTGGATGCCCGACAGGGCTTCCCGCACGGGCCACTGCCGGCCGAAGTAGAGCTCGTTGCGCGCCAGGCGTCCCATCCTCGACGAGGCGGATTCCATGGATAGGATAGCCCCGCCCAAGAGATTGTCCTTGGCGATTTCCAGTTCCTGGCGCGAGATGCCCCGGTGGGCCACGTCGGCGAGCACCTTGAGGGTTTCCAGCAGGGTCTTGGCTGCCGTGGCGTGGCTCGCCGCGGCCTGTACCCCGAAGATCCCCGCGTCCCTGTAGCCAGCGTGCTCGGCGGAGATGGAGTAGACCAGCCCCCGTTTCTCGCGGATCTCCGTGAACAGGCGGCTGGACATGGTGCCGCCCAGGAGGTTCGCCAGCACCATGAGCACATAGCGCTCGTGGGAGGCGGCGCTTGGGGCGGGAAAGGCGACGACGATCTGGGCCTGTTCGAGATGGTCCTTCTCGAAGAGGGCCACGCCCGGCTTGAAGCGGGGAGGCTTCTCTCGCGACAAACCGCGGGGCGTCAAACGACCGAGGGTGGGTTCCACCTGGGCCAGAACCTCACTGATGGAAGTGTCTCCCGTAGCCGTGACCACCAGGTTCTCGGGCCTCATCATGGAGAGGTAGTGGCGGCGCACTTCGTTCCGGGTCACGCGGCTCACGGTGGCGTCCGTCCCCTGGATGGGGCGTCCGAGCGGGTGTCCCGGAAAAGCTCGGGCCAGGAACAGATCACCCACGAGGTCCGAGGGCGTGTCGTTCACCATCTTGATCTCTTCGAGGATCACGCCCCGCTCCCGCTCCAGCTCCTCCGGAGGGAAAGTGGGCCGGGCCAGCATGTCCGAGAGCACCTCGAAGGCTTCGGGAAAATGGGCCTTCTGGACGCGGAAGTAGAAACCCATGATCTCCCGCGAGGTGAAGGCGTCCAGCACGCCGCCCATCTGGTCGAAGATGCGGTAGATCTCGCTGTAAGTCCTGGTGGGCGTGCCCTTGAAGACCAAGTGTTCAATGAAGTGGCTTACGCCGTTGACCCGGGCCGGCTCCTGGCGCGAGCCGCCCTTCACCCAAACTCCCGCCGTCACCGACGGAAAGTGGGGCAGGCGCTCCACCACCACGGTAAGGCCGTTGGCGAGGACTCTGCGCTGGATCTTTCCGCCGTTCGACATGGGCGCTCCTCAGAGGTGGATGATAGCACGCGGCGGAGGATCAGGAGGGTGGCGCCCGGTCTTAGCCAAGCTGGGGAGCGCCGGCGAAAAGTGAGGAGTGGAAAGTGAAAAGTGAGAAGTGAAAGTGAATGATGAAAAGGACCGCAGAAAGACCTCTTGGACCATTGGGCTCATCGCATGGGGTCTGATAGACCTAATGGTTACACCATGAGCGGCACGATCTTGAACTGGCCCACATCCACCAGTCCCAGGTCGGTGAGCTTAAGGGCCGGTATGACGGGGAGCGCGATGAAGGCCAGCGTCATGAAGGGCGCTGGAAGCAGGCACCCGCAGGCCCTTGCGGCCGCGTGGAGCCTCTCAAGCTCCAGGGCCACGTCCGCCGCCCGGGCCGTGGACATGAGCCCCGCCACGGGCAGAGGAAGCGCCGCGAGGACCTCTCCGCCGCGGACCACCGCCTGGCCGCCCCCCATTTCCGCCACGACCCGCGCCGCGTGAGCCATTTCCACGGGTGAGGTTCCGACCAGAACGCAGTTGTGGCTGTCGTGGCTCACCGTGGAGGCCAACGCGCCCCCCGCGAGGCCGAATCCCGACACGAATCCCAGGCCCACGTTCCCCGTGTTCCGGTGGCGTTCCACCACGGCGGCGAACTGCAGGGTCTTGCCGGGACCGGCCTCGGAGGCGTCGCCCACCTCGCTGCGCGTGACGATCTGCTCGGGCTCCACGCCGATGACCCGGACCCTGCCCGCCGCGGGATACGCCCCGAGTTTCTCCTGCAGGTCCCGGGGCAGATGCACCGAGGCCAGCGTCCCCCGCGCATCCCTGCGGGGGATCTCCGCAAGCATTTCGCCGTGTTCCGCCACCCTGAGGCCGCGGTGGAAGACCGAGAGCACGTCAAATTTGCGGAGGTCGGAGAGGACCACGAGGTCCGCCAGATAGGAAGGCGCGATACCCCCGCGGTCCCTGAACCCGTAAAGCGTCGCCGGATTCAAGGTGACGAACCGCACCGCCATGAGAGGATCGATCCCCGCCTCCACGGCCACGCGCAGGGCGTGGTCCAGGTGTCCTTCGCGGACCAGGTCATCCGGGTGGCGGTCGTCGCTCGCGATGCAGATCCGGTGCGCGTTCGCCGGCGTCACCAGGGAAGCGAGGTCGCGCAGGTTCTTGGCCGCCGAGCCCTCGCGCATGAGCACCCACATGCCCGAACGCAGCTTGGCTCGGGCTTCCTCAGCGCCCATGCACTCGTGGTCGGTCAGGATGCCCGCGTTGAGGTAGGCTTCCAGATCCGCCCCCGACAGGCCGGGCGAGTGGCCGTCCACGGCGAAACCCCGCGATCTCGCCGCGTGGATTTTGGCGAGGACATCTGGGACTCCATGAATGACCCCGGGGAAGTTCATCATCTCCGAAAGGGCGGGAGCATCGGCGATAGGCATCGAGGGCCCGGGCCACCGCCTCGGCATCCAGTTCCGCCCCGGCCGTTTCCATGTGGGTCGCCGGGACGCAGGACGGGATCGTGAACAAGAGGTCCACGGGCAGGCCCTCGGAAGCGCGCCGCATGAAGTCGAACCCCGCGAGGCCGAGCACGTTCACGATCTCGTGGGGGTCACTCACCGTGGCGCCGGTGCCGTGCGGCACCACCGCCTCCGCAAAGCCCTCGGGCGTGAGCATGGAGGATTCCACATGGATGTGCGGATCGGTGAAGGCCGGCGCGAGGTAGGCCCCCTTCAGGTCCACCACCTCGCGGGCCTCTGTGACGTTATCCCCCATCGAAACGACCCGGCCCTCCGCCACGGCCACGGGGAGGTCGAGAACCTCGCCCGTGAAGGTGGAGACGACCCTTCCGTTCACGAAGAGGAGGTCTGCCGGCTCCAACCCTCGCGCCACGCGGATCCGCCGCGCCAGCGATTCGGCCGATTCGGGAGTGATCATGGACACCTCATGGATGGGCTCTTGTCATGCGCTTTTCCGCGCCCGCGCCTTGTCGGGAGCAGGGAGCTGGGAGCTGGGAGCGGAGGGACTTGGGACTCGCGTTTCCGGTGTTCTTCCTACTCACCTCATCACCTACTCACCTACTCACCTTCTATCACGCCTCGTTCTCGACCTCGATGAAGAGCGTGTCAAGGCCGAGCGCGGCCTTCAGGTGCTCGCCCAGAGCACGGACGCCAACCCGCTCCGTGGCGTGGTGGCCGAGGGCGAAGAAGTGGAACCCCGCCTCCCGGGCGAGGAAGGTCGTGGGCTCCCCGGGCTCTCCCGTGACGTAGGCGTCCAGCCCCAGGGCCACGGCCTGCTCCGCCTCCTTGGCGGCGCCTCCCGAGACGATGCCGACCCGGCTGATGTTCGCTCCACCTCCTGACACCCAGTGGGCCGGGCGCCCGTAGTACTCCTCCAGCCGCGCCGCGAAATCGCCCGCGGGCAGAGGGGTTTCGTACCGGCCCCGCCATCCGATGAGCTGGCCGTGGTAGTCGCAGAAAGGTTCCAGATCCTGAAGTCCCAGGGCCCGCGCCGCAACGGCGTTGTTACCCACCTCGGCGTGGGCGTCCAAGGGCAGGTGGAAGGCAAAGAGGCTGCACTCGGAATCCAGGAGGATCCTGAGCCGCTCCCTCTGGACACCCGTCACCGGCCTCGGCCAGTCCCCTTTCCAGAGGAGTCCGTGGTGAACGATGAGCGCGTCGGCCCCCGCCGCGGCGGCCTTGCGGAAGGCCTCCGCGCAGGCCGAAACGGCCAGGGCCAGGCGCCGGACCTCGGGGCGCCCCTCCACTTGCAGGCCGTTGAGCGCCGCGTCGTCGAAGCGCCTTACGGCGAGGAATGTCGCCAGGTAATCGTCCAGCTCCGCGAGTCTCATGGGATCACCTGCCGCCTCTCCTGAAGAAGGAACGCCTCCGCGGCGTCGATGTCCTCCGGCACATCGACGGCGCATCCGGGCCACTCCACACGGGTTGCGATCACGAAGGCTCCGCGTTCGAGCGCCCTGAGCTGTTCGAGGCTCTCGATCTCCTCCAGGCGGCTCCTGGGCCATGAGACGAAGGCCTCCAGAAACTCCTTTCGGAAGGCGTAGACGCCCACGTGCCGCCACAGCTCCGCCTCCTCGAAGTCGCGGCCGCGCAGAAACGGCACCGGGCTGCGGGAGAAGTACAAACACCGCCCCGCTCCGTCCAGGACGGCCTTGACCACGTTCGGATTCTCGTAGTCGGAGCGCTCGCGGATCGCGGTGACGAGGGTACCCATCTGAGCCCGCTCGTCCCGCGCCATGGCGGCCACGAGAGCCGTGATACCCGAGGGGTTGAGTGCCGGCTCGTCGCCCTGGAGGTTCAGGACGAGGTCCCAGTCTTCGCCTCGAACGGCCTCCCAAACCCGATCCGAGCCCGAGGGACACCCCGGCGATGTCATGACGGCCTCGCCGCCGAAGCCGGTCACCGCCGCGGCGATTCGTTCATCGTCCGTAGCCACCAGAACGCGGGACAGGCCAGGAATGCTCGATGTCCGCTCCCAAACCCACTGGATCATGGGTTTCCCGAGGATGGGAGCCAGCGGCTTACCCGGAAAGCGCGTGGAGGAGTAGCGAGCTGGAATCGCGGCGATGACCTTCACGGACCGACCTCCTAAGGCGGGGAGTTTAACATCTGGAGGCTCCCCGAGACCACGGCTCACTTCATCACCTCACCAACCTGCTCACATCCTTTAGCGAGCAGGGAGCCGTGAATCGGACGCCACCGGGGTGCTCCTCTTTTCACTTCTCACTTCTCACTTTTAACTTTTCACTCCTCAACTCCCCCTGCCCTTCGTCAAGGGTTGACACCCGGCCCCATGGAGGTACAATGTCTTCTCTGACAACGAGTTGGCGCGCCCCGGGAAGCGGATGGCTCCGGGGCGTGTCCGCGAGGGGGGCGAAATACGGTTCCGGAGGTCCAGATGAAATTGAGTCATTGGGGTGCCTTGGTTTCGGCGATGATGCTCATTACGGGGTTGGCCTGTTCCAAGCCTGCCAAGGTCACACTGATACCCAAACAGGTCCTTTTCAACGACTCCGGCGCTTCGAAAACGCTCCAGGCGACCGTTTTCGATGCCAAGGACCGCCCCATGGAGAATCCCAAGGTCACTTTCGCGTCCTCTTCGCCCGAGGTGGCCGAGGTGGATGCCTCCGGCAAGGTCACCGTCCGGAACTCCGGCGAGGCGGTCATCACGGCGACCTCGGGCAAGGTTTCGGGCACGGCTAAGATCGTGGCTCATCTCGTGATGGGCCTCAGGCTTGCCTTGCCGGCCGGAGGCGCCAAGGGCTCCGCAGGCAGTCAGGTGCCCCTGGTGGTCAGTGCAACCAATGAAAAGGGAGAACCGGCCGATCTCGCGGGCATCTCCTTCACTTCGTCCAATCCCGAGATCGCCACCGTGGACGGCGAGGGCAGGATGACTCTTCTGGCGTCTGGGAACACGAACTTGGAGGCTGTGATCGGCAAGTCCAAGGCGAATCTCCCGGTGGAGGTCCACGTGCTTGTGCCCGTCGCCATCAAAGTCCCCACACCCGCCGTGCAGACCCTCCGTGTGGGCGAAACCATGATGCTCGATGTCACGGTCCTGTCGGACCTTGGCGAGCCCATGAGGGTGCCCATGGCCTGCTCCCTCTCATCGGACAAGGTGGCCTCGGTGGATGCCAACGGCATGGTCACCGGCCTCGCCAGGGGCACGGTGGAGGTCGTCGTCACCGCCGGAGCGGCCAAGAATTCCCTCAAGCTCGTGGTCCGCTAGCTCCAAGAATTCGCCCGCGGCGGGCCTTACCCACATCGGAGGCTGTATGCGCATCGGCATCAACGGCCTCGGCCGCATCGGTCGGGGACTCTTCAAATCGCTCTGGGACGACGCCCGTTTCGAGGTGGCCGCCCTCAACGATGTGGCCGAGGGATCCGTCCTTGCCCACCTGCTCAACTGGGATTCCTACTACGGTCCATGGGTGCACCGGATCGAGGCCCGCGACTCCGGACTTCGCTCTGGAGCTCGGGAGGTCCCCCTCTATCACGGCTCTCATCCCACGGAAATCCCCTGGAACGACGCGGGCGTGGATTGGGTGGTGGATGCCACGGGCCGCTTCAAGGACCGCGCGTCCCTCATGGGCCACGGGCGACCCGTGGTGCTCACCGCGTCCAGCCGCCAGGTGGACCGACAGGTGGTCTTCGGGGTGAACCATGGCGATCTTCGAAGCGGCGAGACCATCCTCTCGGCCACATCGTGCACGACCCACTGCGTCGTGCCCCCCGTGCACGCCCTGCAAAGCCGGTTTGGGTGCCGATCCCTGTGGTTCAACACGGTGCATTGTTACAACGTGAGCCAGCCCCTCGTGGACGCGCCCCTAAAGGACCTCCGTCGGGCCCGGGCGGGCGCACTCAACATCATACCCACCACCACCAGCGCGTCCCTCTCGGTGGAGGCCGTTCTGCCGGACCTGGCGGGCAGAGTTCACGGCATGGCCATCAGGGTCCCCGCGCCCGCCGTTTCGCTGACTGAGATGACGCTGATCGCAGAGGGGCCCCTGGACCATTCCGGGGTGCTGTCGTGCCTCGAAGAAGCCGCGGATGGATATCTTAAGGGCGTTTTGGCCCTGAGCCGGGAGCATCTTGTCAGCCAGGACTTCCTGGGCCACCCGGCATCCTCCATTGTGGATGTGCCTCTTCTCGAGGTGGCCGACGGTGCCGTGAGGCTCATCGCCTGGTACGACAATGAGGCCGGGTATGTGGCCCGGCTCGTGGATCTGTTGGCTTATCTCAAAGAGATGACGCCATGAGCGCCTATCTATCGGTCCGCGACCTGCCCGTGAAAGGCCGCCTTGTGTTCCTTCGGCTCGACCTCAACGTGCCCATGAAAAACGGCGAGATCCAGGACGACACGAGGATTACAGAAGCGCTCCCGACCCTCCGGCTCCTCCTCGAGAGGGGCGCGAGGGTCATCGCGTGCTCGCACATGGGAAGGCCCAAGGGACAGAGGGTCCCCGAGCTATCCCTGTGCCCTGTGGCCCTTCGTTTGCGAGAGCTCCTCCCCGGCATCCATGTGGCGTTCACGCCCGATACCCTGGGCCCCGTGGCCCAGGATGCGGCACGCCAATTGCCGCCTGGGGCCGTCCTTCTGCTTGAGAATATCCGGTACGAGGCGGGCGAAACCAAGAATGACCCGGCGGTGGCCAGGCGCATCCGCGAGATGGCGGATCTGTTCGTATGCGACGCTTTCGGGAACGTTCACAGGACCCACGCTTCGCTCTGCGCGGCGGCCGGCCTCTTTCCCCAGGCGGCGGCGGGGCTGTTGCTGGAGAAGGAGGTGGAATACCTCTTGGGCCGCCTCGAAAATCCCGAAAGACCCTACGCGGCATTTTTGGGCGGCGCCAAGGTGTCGGACAAGATCCCCGTTTTGCGCAGGCTCTCGGAGAGAGTGGACGTGCTGTGCATCGGCGGAGCCATGGCTTACACGTTCCTCGCCGCTAGGGGCCTGACTTCCGGCCAGAGCCTCATGGAACCGGATCTGGTGGGGGATTGCACCGAAATTCTGGCTCTCGCCAGAGAACGGGGAGTGAGAGTCCTTCTCCCCGAGGACCATGTCGCCGCCCCCGCCATCGACCGGGAGGGGGAGTTGAGCATCGTGTCTGCGGAAGACTTTCCGGAAGCGTTGTCCGCGTTCGACATCGGTCCCAGGACCATCCGGTCGTTCGCCGCCGTGGCGGCGAGCAGCGAGACCATTTTTTGGAACGGCCCCATGGGCGTCTTCGAAAGGCCCGCTTTCGCCGCGGGTACCCTGGCCCTTGCCCGGGCCGTGGGAGCCTCTCCGGCCCTCTCCGTCATCGGCGGAGGAGATTCGGTCTTGGCCGTGACCATGGCCGGCGTGGCGCACGAGATCAGCCACATCTCCACGGGCGGTGGAGCCTCTCTCGAACTCCTGGCCGGCCATGCGCTACCGGGGCTCGAGGTCCTCACCAAAGCCTAGACTCCTCCGCAAATGGCGCAAGGCCGGGCGCCCAATCCTCCGCCACTGTCCTGAATTAAGAATTCGCAGAAGAACTCCCGCAAGTTCAACGGTCATTCCGAGGGCCGCCCACGAAGGGGTGCCGCCGAGGAATCTCAAGGGTAGTCCCAGCAATCTCGTCGCCCGAGACCCCTTCATTGGCAGCCCTCCGAGAGGATCCTTCAGGGCAGGCTCTTCCGGGGTGTGCCTGCGCAGCAGGCCTCAGGGTGACTGCTTAGGCAATGAATTTCTGACACACCACATTAGTCGCCCGCGGGGTTGGCAATACACAACTCGGCGAATCGTCGCAGTCCGAACTTAAATTGAAAAGGGCGGCCCGTGCGGGCCGCCCTCGGATTCAGGCCGAGCTTGGGCGAAGGCCGCCGCTCTATTCCGCGACGACCCAGTCGCCGAAGGAGATCTCGTTGGAAGATGACTTGATGACCTTGACGCAGGCGGTGTTGGCTTCGGTAGTCAGGATCACGCCCTCTCCGATGTACATGGGGATGGATTTGACTCCCGGGTTCAGAGACGGGTCGGGGCCTTCCGTGCGAGAGGCACTCCCTTCGGGAGCCTCCTCCCGGCTCACCTGGGCATCGCTGGTCGGGCTGGCCTGGGCGTCGCCTTTGTACGTGCCTGGCTTCGGCATCCTGAACAGGTCTTTGACTCCCACGTCGATCTTCTGTTGGCGGAAGAGGTCGGTCGTCGCCTCGGTCAGGCTGGCCTGGGCAGCGGGATACCTGTAAATCCACAGCTTATCGCCGGGGATGAGTTGGTCTCGGGAACCCAAGTCCACAAAGATGATGCTGTTTTCACCCAAGGCTTCCAGGCGGTCTTCCGACCAGATGACCCGCCCGCGAACCTTTCCGCCCTGGTCCTCGAGCTGCAGAGGCAGGGTGGCGCTCCTTTTGACATCCCAGGGAATGGGGATGGCGGCCCAGGGAACGAGCACGTTGCCCGCATAGATCTCGTCGCAGGAATCGGTGATCTCTGCTATGGAAGTGTGTTCCTGGATGGCCAGGATCTTGGCGGAACCAGTGCGCTGCACATACTGGCCAATCTCCCGGCCCGTCACCGGATGGCTCACTTTCTGTCCCGGGCGAAGAATCCGGAAGAACTGACCCGGCTCGATACCCTCCGCCTTGCCTTCGTTCAGGTAGACGACATCGCCCTTGGCCCAGCAGGCGGTTTCGGCTCTCTGGCTCGACAGGATGGTCATGTGGGGGCGATGGAAGGTCTTGGTGATAAAGCCAGAGCAATAGACATCATAGGCGTTGATGGGGGGCTGGGGCGCCTCTTCCTCAATGCCCATGCCGGATTCTTGGGTGCCTTCGGACGGTTTCTCCGTCACGGCCACCGGTTCGCTCTCCAGTGGAGTGGCTTCGGAGACCACCTGGGGCTTGGTGATGAAGAGCGGATCGCCCGGATAGATCCAGTGGGCGTCCTTGATATAGGGGTTGGCATCCCAGATCTGAGGCCACAGGAGCCAGGTACCGAGTTTCTGTTGGGCAAGCATGGAAAGGGTGTCGCCCCTTTGGATCGTGTACCAGTCGGCACCCGCCGGCATCGCGGGGGGATCGTACGGAGTCCAGTGACCGTCCGGCATTTGCTTGAGCAATCGGGGGGGGACCGCCGACCCTTTGTAGGTCTTTGCCTTTTCTTGGACCTCTGGAGGGATGGTGGCCGCAGGAGGGGTCACCGGTGATGCTGCCCGCATTTCGGCTGAAGGGACGCTTCCACCCGCGGCAGCTTCCTGCGCCAGAAAAGCCGCACCCCATCCCAGGGCCACCGCAGCGGGAAGGACGAGTGAGAAAAACCTCATGCCATATCGCATCGTTCTCTCCCCTTTGACGCGAGTCCTTACTCCCTCGGGAGTCTATCGGACGAAAACGGGAAAGTCAAGCGTTCATTTGCCTTTCCTCCAGATAGTTCACCCACTAGGTGAAGCAAATTCCGCGGGGTTCCTCGAGGTCAAAGATAATGGCCCTTGGTCAATCTCGTCAAGTTGTCAAGAATCTGATGCGTCCCCTCCAGGCGAAGCCTGGGCCGGCTCACGACGATTAAACCGGTTCATGGCGGAAGGAAAGCCGGAATTCACCGCCGCCAGGCAGGCCTCCGCCGCCGTCTGGGCGCCCTCGCACAGGAGCGCCCACCGGTCTTCCGGGAGGGGCGACAGCAGGTAATCCACATTCTGGGATTTCAGGATATCCACATCCTTGATGCCCACCCGAATGCGGGGGAAATCGCCCGAGCCGAGGTGCTCCTGGATGGATTCCATGCCGTGATGCCCGCCGGTTCCGCCCGACCCCCTCAGGCGCACTTGGCCGAAGGGGAGATCCAGGTCATCGAAACACACAATGATCCGATCCAGGTCCAGGCCGGTCCGCCTCGCCCAAAGAGCCACGGATACGCCGGACAGGTTCATGTAGGTCATGGGCTTGAGCAGGAGGATGCGCCGGCCCCGCCACCGACACTCGGATAGGGCCGAATCGCCACGCACGGAAAAGCGCGGGCCCTTGCAAAGGGCCCGCGCTCGATCGATGACTTCAAAACCGGCGTTGTGGGGGCTCCGGTGGTACTCCTCGCCGGGATTTCCCAGACCCACAAGGAGGTATTCCGAATCCATGGCCGGTGTGATCCTACTCCTTCTTGCCCTTCGCCTTGGCTTCGGGCTTGCCGGCGCCCTTGCCCTCGGCCTCGCCCTCGCCGTCTTCCGGCTTCTTGCCGCGGCCGATGACCTCGGGCTCCGCGGCGACCTCGGCCTCCGCCTCGGTCGTTGCCACGGTTTCGAGCTTGGGAGCGGAAATGACGACCACGGGGAGGTGATGGTCTTCCACGGTGATGCGGATTCCCTCGGCCACCTTCAGGTCTCCCACCTTCACGTGGTCGCCGATCTTGAGGGGGGTGAGGTCCACGTGGATGCGGTCGGGAATGGTGGCGGGCAGACACTCCACCTCCACCTCGCGCATGATCATGTCCACCATCCCGCCCTGCGTCTTCACGCCGAATGCAACGCCCTCGAAGACGATGGGGACTTTGACCCGGATCTTCTTGTCCATGTCGACGCGCTTGAAATCGGCGTGGATGAGGGTGTTGGTCACGGGGTCGATCTGGATGTCCTTGACCATCACATGACGCTGCTGGTCGGTCCCCTTCAACGAGAAGAGGAGGACGGAGTTCTGACCCTTCTCGGACCGCAGGATTTGGATGATGCTCTTGGAATCCACGGCGATGGGCACGGGCTCACGCTCTCCGCCGTAAACCACGCCGGGGATCATGCCCCGCTTGGCGGCATGCTTTCTGGCCTGTTTGCCGATCACCTCGCGGCGCTCGACCTCGATTCCTATAAACTGCTCGGGCATAGCCTGCTCCTCATTCACACGGGTCCGGGGCAAGAGCCCCGCAACGAACGCTGATGTTATCAGAAAGGGGCTTACTTTGCAAGAGTTCGGGGCAGTTCCCGACCCAACGCTTGCCATGGCGGCGTGGATGCGGGTACTCTTTGCAGTAAGAACCCGCCCGGATCCACCGAAGAGGGTCTCCTAGGGGCCCCGGTACCGGCGCGAACCCGATGAGGTGATTTGATGGCCCGCATGGACCCCCATTCGTACTACGACGAGGACCAGCCCAGGACCAAGGAGATCCGCTTCCGGTGGGAAGTGGATTTCCAGGCCAGACAGATCACCGGGGAGGCGGTTCTCCTGCTCGAAACGCCCTCCGCCGGCTTCATGGACCTGGACACCAAGGAACTGCTCATCGGCTCCGTGACCGCGGACGGGCGCCCCATACCCTTCGAACCGGGGGAGCCGGATCCCATTCTCGGGCAGAGGCTCAGGCTCAACCTGCCCCCCGGAACCCGGGAGATCACCATCGCCTACACCACGACGGCCCAGGCCACGGCCCTGCAGTGGCTCGCACCGGTGCAGACCGCGGGAAAGGTTCACCCCTTCATGTTCAGCCAGTGCCAGCCTCACCACGCCAGGACTCTGGCCCCCCTGCAAGACAGCCCGAGGGTCCGGGTGAGGTACACGGCGGAAGTCACGGTTCCCGAAGATCTCACGGCGGTCATGTCCGCCGGGTCAAAGGGCGTCAGGGTGGGCCCGGGTCCCCGATCGAGGACATTCCTCTTCGACATGCCGCAGCCCATCCCCAGCTACCTCATCGCTTTGGCCGTGGGTGATCTGGCCGGAAGGGATCTGAGCCCCCGATCCCGAATCTGGGCGGAACCCGCCACGGTGGAGCAGGCCGCGTGGGAGTTCGCCGGCATCGAAGACATGATGGTCACCGCGGAGGCCCTGTTCGGCCCGTACGAGTGGGAGCGATACGACATGCTCGTTCTCCCCCCATCATTCCCCTACGGCGGGATGGAGAATCCCCGGCTCACCTTCCTGACGCCCACGCTTCTGGCAGGCGACCGGTCCCTGGTCAACGTGGTCGTGCACGAACTCGCCCACTCCTGGACGGGCAACCTGGTGACCAACGCCACCATGAACGACTTCTGGCTCAACGAGGGGTTCACCGTGTGGGCCGAGCGCAGGACCCTGGAGGCGCTCCACGGGAAAGAGAAGGCGGCCATGGCGTGGGCCATCGGCAAGGCCGGGCTTGATGATGCCTTCGAGCGGTTCGGCGCTGAGTCCCCCTTCACGAGGCTGAAGACCGATCTCTGGGGCGTGGATCCGGATTCCATGTACTCGGAAGTGCCCTACGAAAAAGGCGCCCGGCTCGTTGCCCTGATGGAACAAGCCGCGGGGCGCGCGAACTTCGATCAATTCCTCAGGCGGTACATCGGCCACTTCAGGTTCACCTCCATCACGAGCGAGGAATTCCTGGAATTCCTCCAGGAGAGCATGCCGGGGCTGGCGGACAAGGTGGACGCCAAGAGCTGGGTCTATGCGCCCGGGCTGCCGGCCAACTGCCCGGTCTTCCGCTCCGAGTCCCTCGAATCCCTTCAAGCGCTCTCGGCAGGCTGGAAGTCCGGTGAGCGGCCACCGGAAAACGCCTTCAAGATCTGGTCTCCGGAGGAGACGCTCGTCTATCTCCAGGGCCTGCCCAGACCTCTGCCCGAGGCCGATTGCCTCTGGCTGGACGAGACCTTCTCCCTGACGAGCCGGACCAACTACGAGGTTCTCGTCGAATGGCTTTCCATAGCCGCCGCCAGCGACTACCCGTCAGTCTTCTCGCGCATCCGGGAGGTTCTGGTCAGCGTCGGCCGGATGAAGTATTTGCGTCCCCTTTACCGGGCTCTGGGGGCGACTCCGCGGACCCGGTCCCTCGCCCGGGAGATCTTCGCCGCCGCAAGGCCCGGCTACCATTCGCTGAGCTCACGACTGGCCGAGGAGATCATCGCGGCCTACCCCGAGGGCGACTAGGGCACTGGAGACTAGGGGACTAGGGGACTAGGGGATGGGGGACTGGGAGCCGGGGCAAAGCAAGAACGAGGTGAGACTGGTCCTGCTCGCCGCTCCCTGCTTCCTGCGCCTCACTCGGCCGTCCTGTCATCGATGTGATACTGAGATACGGGCAGGGGCTCGTGAACCTTCAAGCCGTTCCGCTTGACGATGACGGCAGGCGCGCCCACGACCACGCAGTTCTCGGGGACATCCCGGTTGATCACGACGGCCTCTGCGCCAACCCTGGCCCCGTCCCCGATCACCACCGGCCCCAGAATGGTCGCGTGCGTCCCTAGGAAGACGTCGTTTCCCACCGTGGGGTGGCGTTTGCCCACATGCTTGCCCGTCCCACCCAGGGTGACGCCGTGGAACATGACGCAGTTGCTGCCGATCTCCACGGTCTCACCGATGACCACTCCGGACCCGTGGTCGCAGAAAAATCCCTTGCCGATGCTCGCTCCCGGGTGGATTTCCATCCCCGTCGAGAAGCGCATGATCTGTGAGAGCATGCGGGGGAAAAAGGGCACTCCCAACCGGTAGAGCGGGTGGATGAGATACCGGTGGGCGACGATGGCGTGCAGGCAGGGGTAGAGCAAGAACTCGATGTTCTTGCACGCGGGGTCGTTGCGATAGATGGCTTTTACGTCTTCGAACATGGGGCTCCCTTCGAACATGGGACTCTATGGTTTACCTTGGAGACATACAAAGTAAAGGGGCCGGTGTGGTGAACACGGGGCGAGACGCAAGACGCAAGGCGCGAGTGGCAAGATTCGCTGGCATACGCCATCTCTCGCGTCCCTGACCAAAATCCGAAATCCCAAATTCGAAAATGTTAATCACTCCTCCCACCATCGGTCCTGCAAGAACCGGTATGAGCGTCTTCCGGCGATGAGATGGGCTTCCACCGGACACAGGACGCGCGCTTCCTCCAGTCCGTTCTCTTCGAGGGTCCGTCCCGAGTCCACGATGTCCACGATGACCTCGCACAGTCCCAGGAGGGGTGCAAGCTCAGTGGAGGAGGACACCCGGATGACCCGCACCACGAACCCGAGCGCGCCCAGGTGGCGCTCGGCCAGGCGCGGATACTTGGTGGCCACGCGCAGGGGACCGGCCCCGGGGGCCGCCCTCCAGCCCGCCGGCGCCGCCAGCGAGAGCCGGCACGCCCCAAAGCCGAGCGCCCTCAAGTCGTACACGTCGGGGCCGTCCTCCTCCAGCACGTCCGAGCCCACGATGCCGAGATCTGCCGCGCCGTTTTGAACGAAGACCGGCACATCCGGACCCTTGAGGAGAATGGCCTCCCAGCCCCTGCCCAGGGGATGGCTGAGCGCCCGGCCCTCCAGGTCGGGCGCCGCAAAGCCATGGCTCTCCAGCCATTTCAGCGTGGGTTCCAGGAGCCGCCCTTTGGTCAGCGCGATTCTGGGCATCTTCATGCCTCCAATAGCCGGCCCAGGTGCACGGCGAAACCGCAGGCGCCGAAGGGTTTCCCGAGAGCCGGGTAGAGGCCGTCGTAGCGGCCCCCGGAGAGGATCGCAAGGGCGTGCCTCGGGGAGAATGCCTTCACGGTGAGGCCGCTGTAGTAAGCCCAGTGACGCACATCCGTGGGGTCGAGCCGGAGGGTCAGGCCCGGAAATTCGCGCGACACGCGCATGCCCAGCGAGCGCAGCGCCTCCCAAGTCTCCCCCACTCCCGCGGCCTGGAGAGAAGGGAGCAGCGTATCCACTGCTTCAGGGCGCCCGCCGAGGTGCACGAGCTTTCTCAGAAGGGACCACTCGGCCTCGCGGCCGTAGCGCTCACCGAGGGCATCCAGAGCGGGCACGCTTTTCCGGTTCAGGGCGTGTTCGAGCGCCTGCCGCCCTTCCCCAGGCCAGGAGATGCGCTCCAGGAGCGGCCCCACCAGACCCCAGTGTCCCAGCTCCAGGACCGAGTCCCGCTGCTCCAGCGCCAGCAGGCTCCCAGCCGCCAAGAAGGCCACCTCTTCGTCTCCCTCGGGGCCCATGGCGGGAGAGATCCGTTCGCACCCGGCTTGGAGGGTCTCCATGCCCTCGGGCCGATCCGCCGTGGGCTTTCTCAGGACCACCCCCGCATAGCAGACGCGCAGAGGGGCAGGCAGAGCAGCAATCCGCCGCGATACCATCCACGCGATACCGGCCGTGAAGTCGGATCTGAGGGCGAGTAGGCCCTCGCCGTTGGGCTGAACCCGCAGGGTACGCGCAAAGAGGGCCTCGGGAGATGCGGAGCGAGCGGCCTCTTCCGGCATGAGCAGGGGCGGGACCACCTCCGCGTAGCCCGAGCTGCCCCAGAGGTCCAGAAGCCGGCGCTCCAGGGCCCTGAGGGCGGCCGTTCCCTCGATCCAAAGGCCGGGGTTCAACCCGGAGAGGGCGTTCATTGGTTGGCCCCCGCACGGCGATCCAATTCTCCGAGAACCGCTGACAAGCCGACGCCCTTTGCGGACCAAAGCACGAGGAGGTGATAGAGGAGGTCGGCGGACTCCTCCACCAGCCGGTCCCGATCTTGCGAAAGGGCGGCCACCACGGTCTCCACCGCCTCTTCGCCCACCTTCTGAGCCACGCGCGGCAGGCCCGAATCCAACAGTGCCACGGTGTAGGACCCCTCCGGGCGAGACTTCTTCCTGGACTCGATGACCTTCTCCAAACGCGCCAGGGAACCCGGCTCAGGGCCCCGCCCCCAAGATGCATGAGCGAAGCAGGAGGGCGCCCCCGTGTGGCAGGTGGGCCCTTGAGTCTCCACTTGGACCAGTAGGGCGTCACCGTCGCAATCGCAGCTCATGCCCGTGACATGGTGCAAGTTCCCGGAAGTCCCGCCTTTTTTCCAGAGCACGTCCCGCGAGCGGGAGTGAAAATGGAGCCACCCCGTATCCCGCGTAGCCTCGAATGCTTCTTGGTCCATGTACCCGAGCATGCGCACCTCGCCCGTGCGCGCATCCTGCACCACCGCGGGCACCAGCGGAGTCTTCGCGAAATCCACCGTCACGGCCGCACCTCCTGACCCCACTCCAATAGGGATCGCTTCAGATCCGGGATGGAAAGCACCCCGTCGTGAAAAAGCGAGGCGGCCAGCACCGCGTCGGCCCCCGCTTCCAGAACTTCACGGAAATCCTCGGCCCGCCCCGCGCCTCCCGAGGCGATGACGGGAAGCGACGTGGCGGAGGACAGGGTCCGGTAGAGGTCGCAGTCGAACCCCGTCTGAGTCCCGTCCGCATCCATGGACGTGACCAGCAGTTCCCCGGCTCCCAGCCCGCTGGCGCGGGATGCCCACTCCATGGCGTCCAAGCCCGTTCGCCGCGTTCCCGCATGGGTCACCACCTCCCAGCCTCCCTGCGGCCGACGCATCACATCCATCGCAAGCACCACGCACTGTGCGCCGAACCGGTCCGCCGCCTCGCTCAACATGGTGGGCCGCAGAACCGCGGCCGTGTTCACGGCCACCTTGTCCGCCCCCGCCAGGAGCATGTCGCGCATGGCCTCCACCGAGCGGACTCCCCCCCCGCGGTGACGGGCAGGAACACGCGCTCGGAGACGCGTTCCAAGATGTGGAGCAGGGGCCCTCGCCCTTCCAAGGTGGCACTCACGTCCAGGAAGACCAGCTCGTCGGCTCCCTGGGCGTCATAACGAACCGCCAGTTCCACCGGGTCGCCCACGGAGCGGAGGTTCTGGAACTTCACGCCCTTCACGACTCCGCTCTCTTTCACATCCAGACAGGGAATGATCCGCTTCATGCGAGGAACTCCAGCACTTGGGCGCAGGACAGGCGGCCCTCGTAGAGGGCTTTGCCAACGACCGCGCCCGACACCCGCGGCATACGGGCCAGGGCATTCAATTCCTCCACGGAGGCGATGCCCCCGGAGGCGATGAGGCCGAGGCCGGCCCCGCCCAGCTTTCCGTAGAGATCCAGCGCAGGCCCGGACAGAAGGCCGTCCCGCGCGATGTCGGTGACGAGCGCCTCCGCGAATCCCAGAGAGGCGGCCCTCACGCAGGCGTCCTCCAGGGAAGCGCCCGCCTCCAGGGTCCAGCCCCTCACGAAGACACGGCCTTCGCGCACATCCAGCGCGGCCACGCACCGTCCCGGTCCCAGGGCCTCCACGCAACGCCCCGCTTCCTCCGGATCGGAGAACACGAGGCTGCCGAAAATCACGCGGTCCGCGCCGGCTTGGGCCAGACGCTCCGCGTCCCCGGCGCCCCGGACGCCGCCGCCGGCCTGGATGACGAGCGATGGCCAGCACTGGCGCGCCTGGCGCAGGATCGCCGCGAGCCCCGGCGCTCCGCCGAAGGCAGCGCCAAGGTCCACCACGTGCAAGTGACGCACACCGGCATCCGCCCAGCGAGCCAGCGCGTCGAGGGCGGGGCCGTAGTCGGTGAGATCCTCTCGGCGCCCCTCGCGAAGGCGCACCGCGCGGCCCTCCAGGACATCCACGGCCACCCACGGAATCACGGTCCACCTCCCGCCAGGGCCGCCAGGAAGGCGATGCCGGAAACTTGAGATTTTTCGGGGTGAAACTGGACTCCCACGACGAGGCCAGAGCGCACCACGGCGGGAAATTCGCCCGCGCCGTGGGCCGCCCACGCCGCCACGCAGGATTCGCTTTCGGGAACGGCCACATAGGAGTGGACAAAATACGCCCACGGAAGCGGCGCCACCGTGGGGCGGACGAAGCGCAGGCGCGCCCACCCCATGTGCGGCACCTTGGCCCGCGAGGGATCGAGGCGGCGCACCGCGCCCCGAAGGAGGCCCAGGCCACGGGCTCCGGGGCTTTCCTCCGAGGCTTCGAAAAGCAGCTGCATGCCCAGGCAGATTCCCACCAAGCGCGAGCCGGAGGCCAGAAATTGGGGGATGGCCGAGGTCCAGCCCCGCTCCTCGAGCGCCCCCGCCGCGTGGCCGAAGGCACCCACGCCCGGCAGGAAGAGCACTTCCGGGGCCTTGGCTGGGGGTTCCCGCATGACGGAGGCCTCCAACCCGCTCTGGCGAAGGCCGTTGCAGAGGGAGCGCAGGTTTCCCGAGCCCGAATCCGCTATACAGATCATCCCATCGTCCCCTTGGTGCTGGCCGCACCTCGGCCTTGGACCGCCACCGCTTGTGCCAAAGCCAAACCGAGGGCCTTGAAGGAGGATTCCACTCGGTGATGCGCGTTCTCGCCGTGCAGCAGGTCCAGGTGCAGGGTAAACTGTCCGGAAGACGATAGAGAGCGGAAGAAGTGCGGGACCATCTCCCCCGGGAACTGGCCCAGCATCTCGGGCAACGGCGCGGCGCGGAAGGAGCAGTGCGGCCGCTTCACGAGGTCCACCACGGCCCGGCTGAGCGACTCATCCAGGGGTGCGTAGGCCCAGCCGAAACGGTGGATCCCCGCCCGATCTCCGAGAACCTGGTCCATCTCCTGGCCCAGCGTCAGGGCCACATCTTCCACCGTGTGGTGGGCGTCAACCTTCAAGTCACCCTGGCAGGTGAGCCTGAGGCCGAACGCGCCATGGAAGGCCCATTGCTCCAACATGTGATCCAGGAACCCGATGCCCGTGGCCACCTCGGCTCTGCCATCGCCCCGCGGATTCCACTCCACCTCCACGCGCGTCTCTCGGGTTTCTCGGATCACGTCACACCTCCTGAACCGTGTGGCCTCGGGACCGTGGAACCCAGGCCGAGATCACCCAGAATCGTTCGCAGTGAATCCCTGACCGCAATTGCGCCGCCTTCCGTGAAGCGCCTCGCCCGCTCGCTTCCCGCGCCGGCCACGCCGGCAAAACTCACTTGCAGGCCTGCCTCGCGGGCGTTCCACGCCGCGGCCATGTCATCCACCGTGTCGCCCACATAGAGCGGCCTGCGGGAGTTCATGGCCGAGGCCAGGGCCAAAAGCCCGTCTGGCCTGGGTTTCCGAAACCGCGGCGAGGTGTCGCAAACCACGCGCTCGGGCGGCAGATCGAGTCCCAGGCGCTCCAGTCCGAGGGTCGCCTCCTCCCGCGCCCTGCCGGTGAAGACGCCCGCGGGCAGACCCGTGGCGGCGATCTCGGAGGGCGACGCGAGAGGCGCCTCCAGGGTGTAGAGGCCCGTCGGCTCAGTGGGTTCCAGGCCGTAGATCTCCATGGCCTTCGGCCCCGCGTAGATGCATTGGAACACGGGGGTCACGCGCGCCCTCATGGCCGTCCAGGCGTCCTCCCCGCGCCGCGCCGCCACGGATCGGGGGCCGCCCCCGGCGGCAGCGAGCCCGCTGCAAAGGGATGCCCACGCCGCCCCCGGTCCAGAGGCGGGACCGAGCAGCGCCAGGGCGGCGGCTCCGTCCCAATCGTTGTTGAACCCCCCGGCAAGGCGAAGAGCCTCCACCTCGGGCTCGCCCCAGCCCGCGCCCAAGCCGGGCCCGACGGCACAGCGTCGAGCCGAGAGCACTACGGCGGCGCTGAACGATGGCCGCGTGTCCAAAAGGACGCCGTCCATGTCCAGCAAGAGCGCGTCAAACTGGAGGCCATGGGTCACGCCAGCACCTCCGCGAGACCATCCAGAACCGCATCGTTCTCCTCCGGGCTCCCGACGCTGAGGCGGAGGCATCGGTCGAGGCCCGGCAGGTGAGACACATCCCGCACGAGGATCCCGCGCGCCTTCAGCGCTTGGAAGCGCTCGCCCGCAGTGCCCTTCGCCACGCGGACCAGGATGAAATTGGCTTCCGACGAGTAGACCGTGAGTCCCGGCAGACGGCACAGGCGCTCGAAAAGACGGGCTCGCTCCGCCACCAGGGCCTTCACCCGCCTCTCAAAGACCGGGGCGTTCTTGAGAGCGAGCCCGCCCAGGCCCGCGGTCACGGGGCTCACGTTATAGGGGAGCACGGCCTTGCGCACCTGGGCCGCCGTCGCGGGCGCGGCAAGAAGGTAACCCAAGCGCAGACCCGCGCCTCCCCAGGCCTTGGAGAACGTGCGCAGGACCACCAGGTTCTCCGCCTTGGGCAGGAACCGCCTCGCCGTTTCCGAGGAAAACTCCGCGTAGGCTTCATCCACCGCCACCAACCCGGGAGCCTCCTTCAGGATGTCCGCCAGCGCTTCCATGGGAAACGCAGCGCCCGTGGGGTTGTTGGGCGAGCAGAGCAGGACCAGCGCGGGCTTCTCCCTGCGAACCGCCTTCAACCACGCCTCGGCTTTGTAGGCCACCCCGTCTTTCAGCAGGACCTCGGCCACCGTCGCACCCGAAAGGAGGGCGAGCTGGCGGTACAGGCTGAAGGTGGGGTTGGGCATCAGGACCTTCCGCCCCGGGCCCAACGCGGACAAGAACAGCGCCTGGAGAAGCTCGTTGGACCCGTTGCCCACGAGGACCGATTCGGGTTTCAACCCCCACCGGGCGGCAAGCGCAGCGGTGAGCGCGCTCTCGTCAAAAGGTGGGTACCGGTTGAAGGCCACGCCTGTCATGAACCGTGCGGCCTCCTCCTTCAGTTCCACGGGCCAGTCCCATGGAGCTTCGTTCTGGTTCACTTTGATGGCGGCGGGTTCATCGGCCATGGTGTAAGCCTTGAGGGCCGTGACCTCGGGACGGAAGAGGCTCATGGCGCCTCCTCCCTCACGCGAAGCGACGCGGCGTGACCCTCCAGCCCTTCCGCCGCGGCGAGGGCGCGCATCCAGGGTGAACGCCGCCCCAGAGCCGCCCGGTCGAGCTGCAGGAAGGACCGGTAGCGGACGAAATCCCAAACACCCACGGGAGAGCTAAACCTTGCCGTCCCGCCGGTGGGGAGGCTGTGGTTGGGCCCGGCCCCATAGTCGCCTGCAGCCTCGGGGGTCCACGGGCCGACGAACACGGCGGCCGCGGAGGGCACCCGCTTCGCCCAGTTTCCTGGCCGTCTGGCCTGGATACTGAGGTGCTCCGGAGCGAGGGCTCGGGCAGCGGCGCAGGCGAGATCCCTGCTCGCGCAGACCACCAGGGCGCCGTGCGCGCTCAGGCTTTCGCGCTGGATCGCCGCGCGGGGGGCACCTGTCAATTGGCGGGCCAATTCGGCACGCACGCGGGCCGGTTCTGAGGCGTCTGTCGTCAGAAGGATGGGACTGGCTTGAGGGTCGTGCTCGGCCTGGGCCAAAAGGTCGGCGGCGATGAACTCCGCGGGCGACGATCCGTCGGACAGCACAACAAGCTCCGTGGGGCCCGCGACGGCATCGATGCCCACGCTGCCGAAAACCTGCCGTTTGGCCTCGGCCACCCACGCGTTACCGGGGCCCAGGATCTTGTCCACCTTCGGGATGGAGCGCGTCCCGAAGGCGAAGGCCCCCACCGCCGCGGCACCGCCCACGGCGTAGACCTCCTTTAACCCCAGGAGTGCCGCCGCCGCCAGCACGGTCACATTGGGCAAGCCCTCGGGACCCGCCGGGCAGGCCACGGCAATGCGTCCGACTCCAGCCACCAGGGCCGGGATGGCGAGCATGAGGAGCGTGGAAGGGTAAGCCGCCCGCCCCCCCGGCACATAGAGACCGACCGACTCCAGCGGGAGCACCTCCATGCCCATCCTCGCGCCTCCCATGTCCGACGGCGCGCACCGGGCCGGTCGCTGGCGCCGGTGAAAGGCACGGATGGACCGGGACGCCGAGCGAAGCGCACCGGCTAGCTCGGGGCTCAATGCCGCCAGCGACTGCCCGAGAATCTCCGCAGGCACTTTGAGAGCCGCGGGTCCAGGACAGGGCCAGTCGTAAGCCCTCACCGCCTCTACCACCGCCGCGTCTCCCCGCAGCCGCACCTGTTCTAGGACTGAGCGCACGCCTGCTTTGACGTCCTCCTCGAACCCCGCGCGGGATCTCAGCCGCGCCGCCAGCTTGGGAATCCCAGGCTCCCCGCTGAGCCGCATCGTGGTGATGAGAGATGTCTTCTCCATGCATTCGCTCCGTCTTCTCAACAAAAAAGCCCTCCGTCTCCGGAGGGCTTTGGTCTGCGCTCGAGTGCGGCCGCTATGCGGACGCACACCCTCCGGCGCCTCTGCGGAAGCAGTGGTGGTGGTTCTTGCAGAGACCCTGTCCGAAGGATTTCATGTTCACGCTCACACTCCTCATACCAGCGAAACGGGATTATGCACGGAATCTATTCCAGGGTCAAGTGAGCAACGGCCTTCAGTTCACCCCTTCCAGCCTCTCCTTGAGAATCTGGACGGGAACGACCTCGGCCACTGGGCCGCCAGGGGCGGAACGCATCACGAGAAGGCCCACCATCTGGTTGTCGCGCCACCGAAAGACGGGCGATCCCCCGTAGCCGGTGGTGAACGGTCCGCCAAGGACCAATCGCGTGGCGCTCCCCTTCTCCGACTCCCCGGGAGCCAGGTGAAAGCCCGCCACGAAGCCCATGCAAAGAAGGGGCTGCGGGCGGTCGAACTCGTCGGAAAAACCCCAGGTGTACACCTGGTCGCCGGGACCGAAATCGCCTCCCTGCCCCAGTTCCAATCCACCCCCCTGTTTTTGCGCCGGGTAGAGGAAGGCCACGTCGAGGCCGCGGTCCTGTTCGAATCCCTTCAAGGACACGGGTTCACCCTTGCTGGACAGCACCGCCAGGTCCTGCAATCGCGCGCCTTCGGCCGTGTGCGCGTCCGTGACGATGGTTCCGTAGGATGTGAGAATGCCCGTGGACCATGTCCCCCGGGCGCGGTTGGTCACCAGGAAGAGGGCCTGGAGCAGGTCCCGGTCCGACTGACCCAGCTTGTCCATCAGGACCTGCGTGGCGGGCGGCATCTTGGAGGGCGGCACGAGCCGCTTCACCTTGAGTACGAAGAGGGCCCCGGCGCCCAGGAGAAGCAGGAGTACGAAGAGACTGAACGCCAGTTTGCGCATGGGCCCCCGAACTTTATCCACTCACCTGATCACTTGATCACCTGATTACTCGATCACCTTCTCCCTCACCTCGTCCCCTTCACCATCTCCTCCGCCAGGGGGCCGGCATCGTAGAGCTTCCGCAGGGACTCGAGAATGCCCCGGATGTCCACGGCCACGCACCGAGCCTGGGTCTCCTCGTACACGAAGGTGTTGGGGTGGCTCTGCATGTTGCCGTCGAAGACCAGGCCTACCAACCGGCCCTCCTTGTCCACGAGCGGGCTGCCCGAGTTGCCGCCGGTGATGTCCGCCGTGCAGACCAGGTTGAGAGGCGTGCTGAGGTCGAGCTTGTCCCTGCGGGCCGCCGTCCTGGGCGGAATGGCGAAATCACCCTTCTGGCCGAAGCCGTACGCCCGGTCGTAGAGGCCGTAAAAGGTCGTGAAGGGCGGCACGAGGGTGGTGGCGAAGGGATAGCCCGCCACCTTTCCGAAGGCCAGGCGCAGGGTGCCCGTGGCGTCGGGATAGACGCTGTCGCCATAGACCGCGAATCCGGCTTTGGCCACCTGCGTGAGGCCGGCCGTTTCAACCGCATCCACGTTTTCACGGAAGAGCCGGCGGGTTTCTCGAATGGTCGGCTCAGCGCGCAAGGCCAGCAGGATCATGGGATCCTGGCTCTTCAGAATGGCTTGGCTTCCGCCCTTGAGAAGCTCTCTTCGGAAGGTCACGTCGTCGAGACGCGTCCCATCCACGGTTTCCTTGACCATGGCCTCGGGTGTCTTTCCGGCGAGGAGGGTCTTCACGTAGGGGTCCTCGGCGCCGAGGCTGGCCGCCACATAGTTCACTTCGTCGGTCAGGATCACGGCTTCGAGGTCCTTGTAAACCGGGCCTGGACTCCTGACCATCCGGAGGCGGTCCGACAGGTCCGCTTCGTGGAACCCCGCCAGGCGCTCGGCATCGGGCTTGGCCACCTCCAGCGCGTAGCGGACGAGTGTCAGCGCGGTGCCCATGAGGCTGCGCTCGCCCAGC
The DNA here is from genome assembly GCA_963772255.1 of uncultured Acidobacteriota bacterium. Taxonomy (GTDB): domain Bacteria; phylum Acidobacteriota; class UBA4820; order UBA4820; family DSQY01; genus JAKAJA01. The sequence goes on along the minus strand of CAVYWK010000020.1, from coordinate 104,248 downwards.
CCCAGTTTGCATTGCCGGTCTTTTTCGTGGGCCCGGGCCCATTCCTGGGCCTTCTCCAGGTCGGTCCATGCCTTCCCGTATGCTGCCAGGGCAGGGTCCCTGGCCACGGCGGCGCGCAGGGACGTTTCCTCACTCAGCTTCTTCTTCATGAGGACCGGGTCGTTGAGGCCCCTGAATTCGCCCTCCCGGGACTTGATGGAATTTTCGAGAAAGTAAAGGTAGGTCCTCGCCCGGCGGGCCTGCTCGGGGCCCTGCGCGCCGTACTGTTTGAGGAGCGTCCGTCGGGCTTTGAGCCTGTCCAACATGGCGGGAAAGACGATGTCGCGCTGGTAGTCCAGCATGGCGACGGTGAGCAGGCGTTCCGTTCGGCCCGGATTCCCGGAAACGAAGATCAAGATCGCCGTCGGAAGCGCCCTTGGGGTTGGTGGTGAGGTAGTGCTCCACCTTGGCGGGCTTGCCGTTCTCGTAGACTCGTACGAAGGACATGTCCAGGTCGTAGCGCGGGTAGCAGAAGTTGTCGTCGTCCCCGCCGAAGAAGGCCGCGGCCAGCTCCGGGGTGAACACGAGGCGGACATCCGTGTACTCCTTGTGGCGATAGAGGGCCCGCTTGGATCCCCCGAAAAGGCTCACGACATCGCCTCGCAATCCGGTGGACTTGAGGCACTCCGCCTCCAGGGCGGCCACGATCTTGTCCCGCTGCTCCTGGGCCTGGGCGGCGGTGGCGCCCGGCTTGACGGCGGCGTTCACCTTGTCCGTCACGTCCTCGATGGACATGATGACCGAAACGGAGGCGCCAGGAATGGGGAGTTCTTCCGCCTGGGTCTTGGCGTAGAAACCGTCGCGCACGTAGTTGTGCTCGGCGCTGGAGAGGCGCTGCACATAGCCGAGGGTCACGTGGTGGTTGGTGAGGATGAGCCCGTCCGCCGAAACGAAGGAGGCGCTGGCCCCCATGCTCGCGGAGGACAGGCGAAGGTGGTCGAACCAGGCCTGGTCCGGTTTGAACCCGTAGCGCTCCGCGAGCTGCTTCAGCGGAGGATGATCGTAGGTCCACATCCCCTCGTCGGCCCGAGCGGAAGGTGCCGTCAGGAGGGCGGCGCATGCGAAAGCGGCCGAAAGCTTGAGAACCCCGGTGAATTTGGACGGACGGTTCATGGTATCCCCTTGAATGATCGGCCCGCGCTGGGATGTGGCGAGCCGGATATCATCTTACACGGGTCGCCTCCTCGCCGCCAAGGGATGAATCGGCATGGCTCATTCTGTTACCAAGCCACCCTTGAGGCATCTGACTGGCCTCTGGGGACCGGTTGAACCCGACGCCGATCCGGCGCACTCTAACCCAGGAGTCCCTTGACGAGGAGTCCCTCGACAGACAGGAGAAAGCCATGGCCGAGAAAATCACTTACGGCGTCTATGTTTCTACCGACAAACCCTTCGAGACGGCCCTCCAAGCCACCCGAGACGCGCTCAAGGCGCGCGGATTCGGGATTCTCTGGGAGATCGACGTGAAGGCCACGATGAAGGCCAAACTCGGCGTGGAGTTCACGGACTACGTCATCCTGGGCGCATGCAACCCGCCCATCGCCCACCAGGCCCTCACGGCAGAGCCCAACATCGGCCTTCTTCTGCCGTGCAACCTCATCGTGCGACGCGAGGGCGAGAAGACCGTCATCGGAGCCATCGAACCCCACGAGCTCATGGGTCTGACAAAGCGGACGGACCTCGGCCCCTTTGCCGACATGGTGGAGGGCACCCTGCGCGAAGTGGTGGACGAGGCGGCCGAAGGATAGAGCCAGAGAGCCCGAGAGCCGGGGAGCCAGGGAGCCAGGGAAAGGACCTTGAACCGCTAAGACCGCCAAGGACGCTAAGAAGAAATCTTCTTTCTTTTATCCTCACCCTTAGCGTGTCTTCGCGCCCTTTGCGGTTAAATGCTTTTTTCGTTTTTGCCTTTGGAAATGTCATCGAGGGGCGAACTCAGTCTTCCCGTGCAGCCCTCTCGTTGAACCCTCCCCCCGGTTCCCTGCTCCCTGCTCCCTGCTCCCCTGCTCCCCGCCCCTCACGAACCCCGTCTCACGTAGACCTGGTCGGCCATGTGGCGGTCGATGGCGAACTGGCTGTGGCCGCACCGGAAGACGATGGACGGCGTCTGGCGGACGACGGCGATGGGATCGCCGGGGTGGACGCCCATGGCGAGAAACTTCTGAAGGTCGCCGCTCTCGTGCGTGCGAGGTAGGCGATGGTGCCGGACTCTCCCGCGCGAACCTGGGCGAGAGAGGTGATGACGGGGTCCACGGTCCGGCTCGCCGTTCTGCAGCAGTCGCCCTCGGGGATGGGGTGGCCGTGGGGACAGACCCTGGGGTGGCCGAGAAAGGTGCAGACCTTGTCGTCCAGGCCCTCGATGAGCGAATGTTCCAGGACGCAGGCGTCCTCTTCGGCGCGATCCTGGCCCGTCCCCATGAGATCCGTGAGGAGGCGCTCGGCGAGCCGGTGGCGGCGGATGGCTCGGCGCGCCAGGACCTGCCCCGCCTCGGTCAGCTTCGCCTCGCCGGGGAGCGACCCAGCCCTTCTCTGCGAACTTGAGCGCACCCACCTCGGCCTCCTGGCCCGGGGGCAGGGGCCGCCCCTCCACCTGGTACTGCCAGAGGTCCTCCAGGAGCTCCTGTTCGCTTTCGGTGATTTCGGTGCCGTGAGGCATGTCATCCCCCTGACGAATGAAACCATTCAACCGCAAAGAGCGCAAAGGGCGCTAAGGCAGGACAACAAGGTTAGAATCTTGATGAACAAACCCTCTTAGCGCTCTTTGCGTCTCAGCGGTTCAGTGGCTTGTTCTTCGTCCGTTCGCAACCTGCGGAACAGATCGAACCACCCGTTGGCGGCGTCCTTGAGGGGCCGCTGGTTCTCGTACCCGCAGTAGGGGCACTTTACCTTGCCGCACCCCTGCGTGATGAGCGTGCAGGAGGCGCAGGCGCCCCCGCTCTGGTCCGCGTCGTAGCTCCGCCGGCACATGGCGCACTCGATCACAGCACCACCCCCGTGAAGGCCAGGGCGGTCTTCAACAGCCACCCCACGCCGAAAGCCGTGGCGAGGATGACGCCCGACATGGCCAGGGTCACCCCCCATCCGCGCTCCTTGCGCATGATGAGGAACTGCGCCACGCAGGGCAGGAAGATGGTCAGGATCACGGTGGCCACGAGGAGCTGGTTCCCGCTCATGCCGCCGTTGTGCTGGAGGTCGTAGAGCCCGGCGGCGCCGTAGTCCCTCCGGAAGAACCCGAAGAGGAAGGCCACGGCGGCCTCCGCGGGCAGACCCAGGAACTTCACGAGGGGCACGACCGAGCGCCACGACCTTCGCGAAGAGGTGCGTCACCTGCCCGATCCAGATGAGGACCGAGGCCAGGATGAAGAGCGGGAAGACCTCCAGGAAGTACCATCCCATCCGGCTCACCGTCTTGCTCCACACGTTCTTCAGCGTGGGCCAGCGCAGGGGCGGCAGCTCCATGAAGAAGGTGGGGCGCTCGCCGGGCAGGAAGCGCGCCATGAGGGTCCCCGCCGCCACGAAGATGCCGAGCATGATGAGGGCCCAGAGCGCCAGGGCCGCCGGGTGCCCCGCGAGAAGGCCGAGGATGACCCCGATCTGCGCCGCGCAGGGGATGCTCAGGGCCAGCAGGAAGGTGGCGATGACGCGCTCCCGCTTGGTCTCGAGGATCCGCGTCACCATGGTGGCCATGGTGTCGCACCCGAAGCCCAGGACCAGGGGGATCACGGCCCGCCCGTTGAGGCCGATGCCCTTGAAGAGGCGGTCGAGCATCATGGCGAGGCGCGGCAGATAACCCGTGTCCTCCAGGACCGAGAAGGCCAGGAAGAAGGTGCCCACCACGGGCAGGATGATGGCCGTGGCGTAGCGCAGGCCGAGGGTGAGCATGCCGTACTCGCCCACGAAGAGGCTCCGGCAGGTATCCCACGGGACGATGCACGGCGAAGAGCTTCTCGAACCAGGGGTTGATCCAATTGTCCGAAGACCGTATTCTCCAGAAAGTTCACCAGGGTCCCACCGCCGAGGACGCCCACGAACTGGTAGAGCCCGAAGTAGATGACGAGCGCCGAGGATGGGGAAGCCCGTCCAGGGGTTGAGGAGGAGGCCGTCCAGGCGCTGGGCAGGAGTCGGGCCGCGGCGCACTCCGTCCTGCGTAGACGCCATCCAGCATGGCCTTGGCCGCCTCGTGGAAGGCCTGGGCCACATCGGCGGGAAGGGCCCGCTGCCGCGCGGGACTGCCCAGGAGACTTCTGGCCTCTTCGGCGACGCGCGGAGGCGTTGGGAAAGAGCTCGGCGGCCGCCGGATCCCCTTCCAGGAGGTGCAGGGCCCAGAAGCGCTGCGCGTCGGCAGGCAGCTCCTTCTGCCAGCGCTCCAGGGCCGATTCCACGGAGGCAGGGAAGGGCACGACGGGGGGGCGGTGGCGGCGGAGGGGCGAGGACAGCAGCCTCCTGAGATCGGCCGAGCCCCTCTCCCTTGGTCGCCACCATCTCCACCACGGGAATGCCGAGCGCCCTGGAGAGCCGCGCCGTGTCGATGCGGACGCCCGCGTGCCCGGCCTCGTCCATGAGGTTCAGGGCCAGCACCAGCGGGCCGCCCCATCATGGCGAGCTCCAGCGTCAGAGGGAGCATGCGCGGAAGGTTCTTGGCGTCCACCACGTGGACGATGGCCCCATCACCCGACAGAAGGATGTCCCGGGAGACGCGCTCCTCGTCCGTGATGGGTCGGAGGGAGTACATCCCCGGCGTGTCGATGACCTCGCACGCGCTCGCCGCCCAGCTCGCGCGGTCCCCCGGGAGACCTCCACCGTGGTGCCCGGATAGTTGGACACGACGGCGTAGGATCCCGTGAGGGCGTTGAAAAGCACGCTCTTGCCCACGTTGGGGTTGCCCACGAGAAAGACTCGCGCCGCTGCGGCCTCGCGCTGGAGCGGCGTCTCGGCGGGGCTCTCGGCGTTGGGCATTCCTGAACCGCGTGTCGTCATAGCCATTCGCGGCGACTTGCGTCCCTCCTGGAGGTAATCGGACACGTGCTCGTGGGCCTCCTGGAAGAGGATGGCCACGTGCGGATCGTCGAGGGCGTAGAGCGCCAGCTGGGCGTCGCGGCGGAACCGGACGAGGCCCATCTGCCGGAGCATGCGGAGCTGGTGAGACACGGCCGAGGGGGTCACCGTCAGGTTCTCGGCGAGCTGGTTCACCGAACTCTCCCCGAAGGAGAGCAGGTGGACGATGCGGGCCCGAGTGGGGTCCGCAAGGGCCCGGAAGGTCTCGGCGATGGCGTTGTAGGCCCGGTCGCTCAGGGGGATCCCCCTCCCGGAGGCATGCGCTGGAGTTCTGTGATTCGATTTGAGACGTTCGGTGGCGACCATGGCATCCCCCATCACATGAGCATATGCTCAGATGCTCATTGTAAGGGACTCTCGCCCGATTGTCAACCTGGGGGCTGCCGTTTAGGAGAGGTTGTGCTACCTGCAATCGCTGGGGAGGAGGTCGCACAGATCGTCACCCGTGACCTCCATTTCCTCCGCTCCCAGGGGCCCCTCGCTCGACCTCAGGTGCGGGGGCGGTTGCCTCCACCACCTCCAGGATGAGCAGGGCCCAGAGGAGCCTGAGGAGGGGCGCCGGCTTCAGGAGCGAGGACCGGCAGAGTTCGCCCAGTTCCACGGGCTTGCGCAGGGATTCCAGCAGGGGGGTCTCCTCGGGGGAAAGGGCAAACATGGCCGCCGCTTCGTCGGGCGTGCAGGTCAGGCGAAGGGTCATCCGCAGGGAGGAGAAAGCGTCCAGCGGCCTGGCGATGCTGTCCATGCGGCCGATCCCCTCCTTGATGAGATCGGGCGTGTTGATGTTGAGCGTGATCATCTCCTCGCCCGCATCTTCTCCGGGCACGAAGTTCCAGTTTCCCGAGAGAAGCCCGAACATGGAAAATACCATCTCCTTGACCTGATTCTTCACGGCCCACACGAGCTTTTCCGGCCCGATGACCCCGTTCTCCATGAGAGCCGTTCCGAAGCGCTTGCCCGGGATCATGGCCTCGGAACAGCGGAGAAACTGGGGGAGAGAGATCTCGCCCCGGCGGAGGAGCATTTCTCCCAGGCGATCGTTTCGGTCCGTGGAAGCCGCGAAAACCACGGCCCCCTGGTTCACGAAGACCCGCTTGGCGTGAGGCCCCGCCCGGACGTGCAAGGCGCCGGTCGTCCCGCTTCGATAGAGGCGCTTGAGCAAGAGCGGGAAGGGAGTCTCGGAAAGATCTCCGGAGGCCATGCTTCCTCCTTCTTTTCCAAGTGTAAACCCGGGATCTGACAGATGCCAACTTGGTCATCTTGGCTATAATCGTGATCTGGGAGGTCCTTCTGGATGAACAACGCCCCCGTGCGACCGTGCTCTTTTCGCCCACTCATGCTGACCGCCGGGGTGCTTCTACCGTTCGTCCTCCTCCTGGGACTGGCCTGCGGTCCCACTCCCACGGCGAGGGACGCCTCCCCCATCGTGGTTTCGGAGGACCCGGCCCAGGAGGCCGTGGAACAGCCGGAGGCGGTCGTCCTCAAACGGGGCAAGCTCGAGTACCGGCTAACTCCCAAGGCGCGATACATCCTCCGGGGCATCGTATTGAGCCGGTCCGGGTACGGCTACGATGCCATGGCCAAACTCGCGCCCTGCGACGTGGCCATGTGCTGGGGCAAGCTCGTCAAAGGCAGGCAGTACGCCCAGCTCAAATGGTCCCAGAGCATGCGCTGGTATTGGTGGCAGTACGGCGAGAGCTTCGGTCACGACGAGACCTGGGTGGCCCGCTGGTCCTCAAACACCCACATCATCCCGGCCGATGGCAATCTCGAGCGCGCCGCCAAGAGCCTCAAGAAGGGCCAGCCCGCCGAGTTGGAGGGGGACCTGGTGTTCGTGAACTGGACCGCCGGCGGCGAGGCGCGATGGTGGCGCAGTTCCCTCACACGGGACGACCAGGGCAACGGCTCCTGCGAGATTCTGTACCTCAAGAGGGTCAAGCAGGGTGGGAAGGTGTATGAGTAGTGCTGAGCGCCGAGTGCTGAGAGAGTGGGGCGGACCCTGGTGAAATGTTGCAATACAAGACCTGACCCCCGTCCTTCCAGAGTTAACCCCCGCCTTTGTATGCTACCTGACCCCATCCTTGCTGGCTGAGCACGTGCCACTTGGGCCGCCGCCAACTCGCACGGAAGGCCGCCTCGTCCGCCTCCACCGCGCGCCCTCGCCGCTCGTCGCCATCCAGAAAAAGAACCAGGGCGAACTGGGCATCCCTCCTTCCCGCTTCCGCGTCGAAGGTGCGCGCGAACTCGTTGGCGGGCACTACGCGGTGCCCTGCGATCTCGCGCATGGGAAGCCTCAGTCCGGCCAATCCGTTTCGCGGCTCGTACACCTTGAGCACCAGCTCGCTGCATACCATGGCCGAGTCGCTGGCGAAATCGAAGGCGAAGTCGTAGGGCCGCCCCACGAAGCGCAGGGCCCGGGCGATGGCCGCGGCGCGGGAGGCGGGCGGCACGCGAGGGCGCAGGACGGCTAGCCCGTCACAAGCGGCGGAGCCTTCGAGGCTCGTGAGGAGGACACCTTGGCCGAGAGCCTCCACCACACGCACCCGGGAACCCTCTGAACTTTCCCCGCAGGCCTGCTCGTAGGAGGCTGGGCACCAGGCGGCGAGGGCCTCCTCGAACTGCCCGTCCTCGCCTCCCGCCGCCCGGACCCAACGGCGCACGTCCGGGGATGAAGCGAAGGCCTCGCGCTCTTCGGGCGTGCCGATGTAAAGGGCCGCGTGGGTCCAAAAGCCCGGAAGGCCCAAGTTGGTGAAGGCCCACTCGCGCCGCTCCAGCAGGATGTCCCCCGGTTCGAGGCGGCGCACGAGCGAGAGCGCCTGGCGGGGTGTGATGTGCCAGCCCTCGCGAACGGGCAGGCGCAGGTGGCTGAGGGTGAGGGACGCGCGCTTCTGCACGGGGAACCAGGCCTGGAGGGCCGCTTTGCGCATGACCGACAGGACGTTGCGCGCCGTGAGCACGGGTCCTTCGTGCACCCCCTTCGCCCAAATCGCCGCCGAATCCTCCGCAATACCTTGTTGCAATCGGGGGGCTGCCCGAGCCGAGAGGGTCGCGAAAGCGCCTGCGAGGAGGGCGAACTCAGTCCCGCGCGCCGCGTTCAGAAAGCGCAGTTTGAGGGCGTCGTAGTTGCCCGGCGCGAGGCCCATTTCGGGAACCCGATCGTTGAGCACCGCATCCAGCACGGGCCAGCGCTCTGCGAGGGCGATGAAGTCTAGGACGTAGCGGCATTGCGCCAGGTAGGCTGCGGCGAAGTGCGCGAGGTCGTGCTCGAGGGCCAGCCGGTTGCGCCTCCAGGGCCAGCGGGCGTATGCGTCCGCAAGGCGGTCCAGACCCAAGACGAGGTCCAGCACGCGCTGCCAGATGCCCCAGATCTCCTCCTTGGCTGCGCGCGGTGGTATGGACCTCTTCGGCGCGGAGCGCGGGAACAGATCCTCCCGAGAGCGGGCGTAGGCCACCGTCTCCGCGAAGAAGCGCCGAAGGTAGGTGATTTGCCTTGCTTGGTCCCCGTCCCCCGTCATGGTCATGCCCGCCTGGCCCCTTTCTTCTAGTTTACCAGAGAACCCAATGCGGCTGGCCTTTCCGTGGGCTGTATCCGCAGGGGCATAACTTACAGCACGTCTGGTGGGAGTCAACCATCGCCGGGCAACCCGGCGACCTCAAGCGCCTAAAATGCTGCGCTGCAGAGTGTCACCTCCTCACAACTATTGACTCCCAACCTCCCCGGCCCTAGCATGGACGGTGTTTCGGGGAGGAGAGGCGCCATGGCCCACATCGAGTTCACGGACAACTACCAGGACCTGAGCACGGACAACGGCTACCAGTTCAAGTTCTTCTGCCAATGCTGCGGCAACGGCTACATGTCCTCCTGGAAGGCCAACACCCTGGGGGTGGCCGGCGGCCTCCTGCGCGGCGCCGGGCAGCCTCTTCGGCGGAGTGCTGCGGCCGTGCCGGCTCGAGCGCCTACGACAGTCCAGCACGCCATCGGTGGCCCCGCCCACGACTCGGCCTCAAGGAGGCCGTGGAGGAGATCAAGCCCCTCTTCATCCAGTGCAAGCGCTGCGGCAAGTGGGTCTGCCAGGAGATCTGCTGGAACAAGGAGCGGGGCCTCTGCAAGAACTGCGCGCCCATCCTCCAGCGGGAGCTCGCCGCCAAGCAGGCCGCCATCACCGTGGAGCAGGCCGAGCAGAAGCTGCGCGCAGCAGGACCTCACGGAGGGCATCGACCTCAAGGCCGAGGCGGCCGTCCTCTGCCCCCACTGCGGCGCCGAGGCGCAGGGCGGGCAAGTTCTGCCCCGAGTGCGGCGAGAGCCTCATCCCCAAGGACGAGTGCGGGAAGTGCGGCGCCCAGGTCAAAGACGGCACCAAGTTCTGTCCCGAGTGCGGGAACAAGATGTAAGGAACCGGGAGCAGGCGAGACGCGAGAAGCTGAGCGGATCCAGTCGCCAGTAAGCCACGGTCTTTCAGGGAACACGCCCTGGCTGCCATGATCTCTTCCGCTTCGTCCGCGTAGTACTCTCGCGTTCTCGCTTCTCGCTCCCGCGTCTCCCTGCTCCCCGCTACCCAGTGAGAGGTCCCCATGCCCAAGACCTGCACCTACGACTGGAACGGAAAAGCGGGCAAGGCCCAGTGGTCCCTGGAGGAGGACACCCTGCTCCTCATGCCCGAGAGCGGCGCTCCCCTCCCCTTCGCGGTGAAGGAGCTGTCGGGAATTTCCGGGGATGGGTTCTCCCTCGACCTCCGCGTTCCGGGCGCCGTGCTGAAGCTCAGCAAGCTGGGCCAGGACGGCCCCACCCTCCTGGAGCAGCTCCGAGCGCACCTGGCCCCTCCTTCGCGCCGATGCGCTGCGGCTCACGGGAACGGGGACGCCCGCTCGCTACCTCTGCCGGGCCTCCTCACCCGCAGGGGCGAAACCCGCGGTCGCCCTGCTTTACGAAGATGTCCTGCTCATAGCCCCCGAAGGTGAAGACCTGACCCCCGTCTTCCTCCCGACGCTGACCTCCGTGGAACTGGACGAGGGCACGTACGCCGTGGCTTTGGAGAGACGCGGCGCTGCGCCCGCTCGTCCTCACCAAGCTCGCCGGGCAGACCCAGGAGTTCCTGGACAAGGTGAAGGCCGCCCGGGGGAAGCTCGACCCAGGAATCGCTGGAGGTGCTCTCGGCGTGGATGCCGGCCTTATCGGCCCTCCAGAAGGCCTCCCTGGCGGGTTCATGGCCTCCGGGCCTCCTGCTCTCCCTCCAAGAACTGGAGGACCTGTGTCCGGGGTTCAAGACGCTCTTTGAGAAGGGATGGATGTCGCAGGCACTTGCGGAAGGAGGAGGGTCGCGCGCTCCTCGCGGATGCCGAGCCCGTCCAGGCCTTCCTGGGTTTCGCCCGGCCGCCCGCGGGCATGGACGAGTCTGCCGCCGGGCGAAGAGGATGTCCCGGAAGCCGAGCCCGCCGAGGGTGGAGGACGGCGGCCCCTCAATCCGAGGCCGCGGCGGAGCAGGACCCCATCCTCCTCTGGCTGCTGCGCGAAGCGGGGCAAGACCTGGTTCCTCGAATCCCTCACCGAGAAGGACCACGCCACCTACCGGTTCGAGGGCGGGGACGAGATGGTGGGCCTGGGCACGGCCCTCCTGTGCTCGCCGATCTTCTCCCGCGAGGCCCTGTACATGGCCCTCGAGAAGCTCACGGGCGACAAGGCCGACTACGCCATCGCCGCCCGCGATCTGGGATTCCTCAGGGATCTGCGCGTCGCGCTTCAAGGAGCGCATCATCCACTCCGGCCTGGAGTCCTGGAAGGCGAAAGTGTTGGGCAGGTTGAGCAGCTCCGTTGTCAGGCTTCGCGATCAGAGCCCTCGCGTGCCTACGAGACCAGCGCTGCTTTCGCATGTCAGCGTTTAGCTCTCTCGCTGACGCGTTCCGTGCTTCTTTCTCTTCCTCCCCGGCTCCCGGGCTCCTGGGCTCTCCGGCTCTATCTCTTCGCCTGCTCCATGATCTTCTTCAGCATCTCCGGGTCCTTCGGGAGCAGGTCCACGCCAGGCAGGCGGGGCGTGAGTTCGGCCCAGCGCGGCTCTTTGGCGAAAACCTCTTTGAAGATGGGTAGGGCCTCGTTCAGGTGGCCGTTGCTGGCGAGGGCCACGGCCTCCCAGTAGGGAAGTTCCAGGACCTGGGGCGCGAGACGTGCGGCCTCGGCGTACTCCTTGAGCGCCTCGTCGAGTTTGCCCGCGGCCGTGAAGTCGTCCCCCGCGGAGGCGTGGTTGTAGGCGCGCTGGAGCTGGACGAGCCGGCGCAGTTCCTTGAGGGGCTCGGGGCTGTCCTCCACCCGCAGGTTGAAGACCGTGTCTGCCCAGGGACGGCCCGTGGACTGGCCCTTCACCACCACGATGGCCGCGGCCTGCACACCGCGGATGTCGCCGCCCACGGACTGGGCCGCGTCGAGGGCCGCGAGCATGCGCTCGGCGAGGTCGCCCTTGGCCTCCCGGAAGGCCTTGGCCATGGCGGGCCAGACCTTGTCGTTTCCCATGAGGTTGGCTTCCACGGAGAACTGGTCCCCCACTTCGTGGCCCGCGGCGGGGATGCACTTGGCCCCCGTGTGCGCCGCCACGCGTCCCTTGGCGTCCACCATGGCCACCTGGCGAACCTCCCTTCCGCCGTCGGCGGCAAGGAGTCCCGCGAGCGTCTCGGGAGCGCTTCGGCCGGCCCGCATGAGGTCGAGCCCGAGGGGGCCGTAGGAGGCGTCCACGAAGGACTGGGTGGCCACGGCCCCCACGCCGGCCTCGGCCCAGGGCACCACGGAGCCCACGGAGAACCAGTGGGACTGCACCGCCACGCCCATCTCGCCCGTGGCCGGGTCCCGGGCCACGATGGAATAGGTGAACGCCCGCGGAGCCGCCGCCTGGGACACCACCGCCATGAACAGAGCGCACGCAAGGACCCCTATCGATTTTTTCCACATGGCCAGCCTCCTCCGCTTGCGGGCGGACCCTCCGCGAGAACAATCCCTGCCTTTAGTTTTGCCCCGGGAAGGCTCGTCCTTGGGCCGACGCCTGCGCCCGAGCCCATTCGTCGTCGTTGAGTTCTTCCCTGCACCGGCGCATGAACTCTTCCACCGAGAGGCGCACATCGTCCGGAAGCCGGTCCTTCCAGCGAATAGCGGGGGATACATCGGCATAGGCGGCGATGATCGCATCTTCGTCTGTGTTGACGTGAGCCGTGGCCTGGTCCACGATCGCATTCCCCTGCTCCAGGAGGGGTTTGGAGGCGGCCACCAGGGCCGCCTGGGCTTGTCTGTCCGCCTCCGCGATCGCCTCCGACGCACGCCGAAGGGCCGGCTCGTCCACGGGCGTGGCCGACATCTTCAACAGGTTCAGTTGCCGGTGGAGGTCGTCAAGGGCCGCGAAAGCCTTGCCAAATCGAAGCCGCTGACTCATTGCCGCAACCTTGCCAGCCTCCTGAGCGAGGACTTCCGTGGCCGTCAAGACCTGCGGTGAAGGTGCGAGAATGACCGGGGCGGGCCGTTCGGGGGTGACTAAAGGCCGCGGCGAGGGACGCGGGGGCTTGGTGCCCGGCGTATTTGCCGTCGGCGGTTTGGGTCGAACGGGGGTCTCCCCGCCCGCAGGGATCTGGGGCTGTGGCGAAGGGACGGGAGGTGCGGTGGGGCTGGTCGGCGCGGCCTGTTGCTGGGTGACCGGAGAAGGCTCCTGACCGCCTTTGGCCCGTCGCATGCCCATGACCACCAAGATTCCGGTAACCACCAGCGCGAGGACCACGAGGAGCGCCCCGGATCCCACGACCAAGGCGATCCAGAGCCCCTTTCCGTTAGGCTTTCCCGCCTTTTCGACCGGCCGGGACCACCCGGCCTCGGGGAGAGTCCCAGGAGCCGTGCCGTTCTGGACAGATGGAGCATGGGGAACGACGGAAGGCGCGGGAGCCTCATCAAGGGACTGGGTCCGGGTCCACTCCGCCGGAGAGGCCACCTCTGCCGTCAAATCGTTGAGCGCCTCCACGAGTTCCAGCCCCGTCTGGTAGCGCTCCGACCTGTCCTTCGCCAGGAGTTTTTGGAGCACCGGCACCGCCCGGCCGGGGACGTGCAGATCTTCGGGCACGGGTTCGGGCGAGCTGTGGATGATGTGGTAGCACACCGATGACACGGTGTCGCCCTTGAAGGGCCGGCGTCCCGTCACGAGGAGGTAGAACACCACACCCAGGGAAAAGAGGTCCGAGCGCCCGTCCACCGGGTCCCCCAAGATCTGCTCGGGACTCATGTAGTGGGGAGTGCCCAGAACTTCGCCAGTGCGCGTCAGGTCGCTGGTGTTGAGGTGGGCCGCGCCGAAGTCCGTGATCACCACGCGCCCGTTTCGGTCCAGGAGAATGTTGTCGGGCTTGATGTCCCGGTGCACGATCCCCCGCTCGTGGGCGTAGGCCAGCCCCAGCGCCACCTGGCGCACGATGGCCGAAGCTTCATCCATGGGCAGTGCGCCCCGCTCCTTCATGAGCTTGGCCAGGGAGCCTCCCTCGAGAAACTCCATGGCCATGAAAGGCACACCGCCCGCCTCATCCACGTCATGGATGGTTACGATATTGGGGTGCTTGAGGCCTCCGGCCGCACGCGCCTCCACGAAGAAGCGCGCCTTGAACTCCTCCTTCTGGTCATCGGGAAGGAATTCGCTCAAGGCGATGCGTTTGAGCGCCACCATCCTGTCGATATAGGGGTCCCTGGCCTGGTAGACCGTTCCCATGGCCCCCCGGCCAATGAGGGAGAGGATCTCGAACTTGCCGATCCGGGAGGGCAGGGGTTCCATGGCACCAAGATACGGCAGCGAGGGGAGTGAAGCAAGGTGGGCTTACCCCTGGGGGCGACCCTTGCTGCCCGGCGTGGGGCAGTGCAGGCCCACCCCGTTGGGGCGACATCGTGAGCGTGCCCGCCGCTCCTGTCAAGAACCAGTCCGCGCGCGGGACGTACCGCGCCTATTCGCGGACGGGCCCTAGGATTTTCTCGACGGAGGCCACTTTCTGTTTCATGTGGTACGCCTTATCGCGACGCTCCGAAATCTTCAGCGACGTCGTAAGGCGGGGTGCTCCCATCTCGAAGAGACGATCCTGGCAACGGCGAACGAGGGCCAGGACCTCGTCCCACTCCCCTTCGATGTTCGTCCCCATGGAGTGAAACTCGTAGGGAAGCCCGCTCTCGCGGATGAGCCTCAGGGCTTCGGCCACATGAGCCGAAAGGGATGTGCCCACGCCCAAGGGCACGAAGGAGACTTCGACGATGACATGGGGCATGGTGCGCTCCCAAGTGGGGGCCGCCGGCTTTCAGTCGCCCGCGGGTTCAGCCTTCTTCACCGCGCCGGGGTCGGTCAAGGAGACGCGCACGCGGTGTATGCGACGCTTGTCGGCGGAGAGCACGTCCACGTCCACGCCGTTCAGGCTCAAGTGCTGGCCCTGGTGAGGAATGGCGCCGAGGGACGTGGTGATCCAACCGGCCACCGAGTCGTAGTCCCCTTCGGGAAGGTCCACCCCCAACCGCTCCGCCAGATCCCAGACCGGCGCGCGGCCCAGGGCTTCCACCACCCCCGGAGCAACCTGGGTGAGTGGGCCGTCGCCCGGCTCGTCGGCCTCCTGGATCTCTCCAACGATCTCCTCAACCAGATCCTCCGTAGTCACGAGCCCGTCCACGCCGCCGTATTCATCGACCACGATGGCGAGCTGGAGTTTCTGGGCCTGGAACTCCCTCAACAGGGCCGAGATGGGCTTGTTTTCTGGGACGAAGGGCACGGGGCGTGCGAAGTCGGATACCGGACGGTCGCCTTCGCCTTCGAGGAGTTTGCCCAGAAAATCCTTGAGGTACGCCACGCCCACGATGTTGTCCACCTGTCCTTCGTAGAGGGGGAGGCGGGTGTGGCGAGCCTTGGCCATGAGATCGGCCGCGGCCGTCAGAGAATCGCCTGCGGGCGCGCAGACCATGTCCGTTCGCGGGGTCATGACCTCCCTCGCCACCGTGTCTCCAAATTCCATGACACCGCGGATGAGGACCGAGTCCTCCTTCTCCAGGATACCCTCGCTCTGTCCCACGTGGATGAGAGCGGATATCTCCTCTTCCTTGTCTTCGTCCTCCAGCTCCTGGCGCTCCCGGTGGGCCAAGATCTGCCTGGAGAGCACCGCTGCGAGGGGCAGGGTCACCGCCCCAAAGATCCAGAGGAAGAGCCGCAGGACGGGAAGGGTGAGAAGGACGACGCTTTCGGGGTTGAACGCCGCAACCACCTGGGCAAGGGCGCCGAGGAGGACCACGACCCCCGCAGCCGTCCCGAACCCGTAGGCCAACGGGTGGGCCGACGTCTGAACGCTCGGGAGCTGGATCACGAAGAGGACGGCACCCATGCCCGTGAGGAGGATGGAGAACTGCAGCGCCAGCAGGTAGGCGAGCCGGCGGTTTCGAAAGGCCCGCACCCAAGGCGCCATGGGAGTATCCGCCTCGCTGAGCTTGCTGATGGCCATGGTGGAGAGCCCGTTGAGGCTCGACCGCACGAGGAGCAGGAGGAACAGGGCCAGGAGGTCGAGGATGAGGAAGAGCGAGGTCACCTGGCGCCTCCCGGGGAGGGAGTGAGGAGTGAGGAGCGAGGAGTGAGGAGTGAAAAGTCAAAAGTGAAAAGTGAAAAGACAAGACCTCGCGTCACGCCGCATCCCCCAATCCACCGCTTGCGCAAATCCCAAATCCCAAAGCCCAAATCGCAAATCCCAAATTCACAATTCTCAATTCGCAATTCTTCAAATCCCCCACTCTTTTCTGAGCGCCCTTTCCTTGCGGGTCATCGTCCCCCCGTCCGTTTCGTGATCGTACCCCGCCAGGTGAAGGAGACCGTGCAGCAGGAGGATCTGGAGCTCCACCGCCAGCGGATGTCCCGCCTCCTTGGCCTGACGCCCGGCAACGGGAACGGCGATGACGATGTCTCCCAGGTAGACGCCGCCCTCCTGGCGGAGGCTCCCGTCGGGGAATGAGAGAACGTCCGTGGGGCCGGCCTTGTGGCGGTATCTTCGGTTGTAGGTGGCCATGGTGGCGTCCGAGCATAGCTTCACGCCCACCTCGCCCTCCAGGGCCAGCCGTCCGAGCACGTCCAGCGCGAAGTCTACCAAGGCGTCTTTAGGGATGGCCGGCTTTGACAGGCGGCAGTGGAGCCGAACTTCTCGTCGCATCATGGTCCCCCTCCTTGTCGAAGGTATAGCCGGGGTAGGAGATCCGCCGGCTGAAAACGCCCAGGAGGATGTTGTAAAAGGCCTCCTCGACCTGGGCCAGGTCCTTGAACGTCAGGGAGCATTCGCTCAGCTGACCCTCCGAAACGACACGCTCCACGATCTCGTTGATGAGGGCCCGAAGGCGCGTGTGTGACGGATCTCGCAGGACTCTGGACCCCGCTTCTACCGCGTCCGCCAACATGACGATGGCGGCTTCCCGCGACTGGGGTTTGGGGCCTGGGTACACGAAGTCCGCCTCGCTGATGGACTCCTTCTCGGGGTCCACCATGGTGAGGGCCTTGTCCAGGAAATAGCTGATGTGGCGGGTCCCGTGATGCTGTGGAATCACATCCAGCACGGGCTGAGGGATTTTGTACTGCCGGGCGATGGCCACGCCCTCTTTGACGTGGGCCGACACGATGAGCGCTGAAATGCGGGGCTGCAGCCGGTCGTGAGGGTTCTGGCCGGGCACCTGGTTCTCCACGAAATAGGAGGGATACAGCATCTTGCCGATATCGTGATAGTAGCAGGCCACGCGGCAGAAGAGGGCGTTGGCTCCGATGGCGTTGGCCGCCGTCTCGGAGAGGGTGGCCATCATCATGGAATGGTTGTAGGTGCCGGGGGCGTCCAAAGCAAGCCTGCGGAGAATGGGGTGGTTCATGTTGGAGAGTTCCAGCAACCGCACTTCGGTCAGGATTTCGAAGGCGCTTTCGAAGAGGGGCAGGAGGGAGGACACGAGCATGGTGGCCAGGGGGAACCCGGCCACGAACGCCAGGCCTACGGGGGTCAGAAGGCCGATCCATCCCCCCTCGGCGGGAGCCGTGGCCACCACCACGCCCGCCGCAAGGGCGGCGTTCACCGCGCCCACCGCCAGGCTCGCCTTCCATTGTGCCGTGCGCTGGGCCAGTTTGGCTGCGGCGTAGATGCCCGTGAAGCAGGACAGCATGCAGAAGAGGAGCATGCCGAAGTTGAAGTCCATGAGGATCCCGAAGAGGATCGAATAGAGAAGCGTGTAAATCACGGCGATGTGCCGGTCCACCAGGAGTGTGACGAGCATGGCGCCGGCAGACACCGGGATGAGAAACATGAGGAATTCCGGGCGCTCCGCCCAGGGGGCCTTTCCGCCCTCCGCCACCGTCAGCAGAAGGGAGTGGAAAACCTGGGCCAGGATCAGGAAGACGGAAGTGATCTGCAGGGTCAGCACAAAGAGATTGAGCTGTGGAAACCGCTGTTTCCTGTAGGTCTTCAGGTACATGAACGTGAACGCCAGCAGGAGCAGGAGCAGGAAGAAGAGGGCCACCAGGAGCGGGAGGTTGATAACCGCCCGGCTCGCCTGCTGGAAGGCCTCTATTTTTTGAATGGCGCTCTCGTCGGCTTTTTCTCCGGCCTTCAGGAGCACCTGCCCCTTTTTGAGGACCACCACCAGCGGGGCCACGTGGGCCTCGGCCGCCACGCGCCGGGCGTTGGTCTCCTGGCTGTTGAAAGTGAGGTTGGGATGGATATGGCCGCGGACGAACTCCTCCACGGCGCCTCGAAGCTGGTTGGGAATGTCCAGGAGCTGTTCGGCCATGGCGCCCGGCAGGCTTCGAGCCTGGGTCAAGGTGATGATGTCGCTGGCCGCGGGCCGGTGTTGAGTCCAGCCCAGCCCCGGCTTTCTAATGTCCCTGATGGCGACTGATTCCGCCGTCAGTATGGGGTCCCCGTCGGGACAGATCTTGTGCCGCTCCGCCGCCGCAGCCATGTCCTGGACGGCTCTCTCCAGAGATACGGTGAGGCCTTCGGCCTGAAACTGTTTCAGAGAGTATCTTGGAAGATTGCCTCCCAGGCCATCCGAGAGGCGCTGGAGAAACTGCTCCTCGGCCTCCTGCCTTTTGACCCGGCTGGGCTCGGTCTTTAGAAAGGCCTGAAATTCGGCGAGGTTGGCCCGCGCCGAGGAGAAGGCGCTCCCTATGCTAGCGACGAGGTCCTCGTCGCTCTCCGAGTCCCAGTCGTAGACCGGCAGGACCTTCTCGCGAGCCTCGTTCTGCCGCTGCCCCGTGGCGACGCGGTCCACGATCTGGAGGTCGAAGGGCGCGCGGATATCGCGTGACAGGACCCCGCCCATGGGCAGTGACGGTGGCGGGTGGACCCGCAGCTGCCGCGCAAACATGGCGAAGGCCACCAGGAGAAAAACGGCTGCCCAGAACCAGGCGTTCTCGCGCAAGAAACCGCCCGCCCGCTGCCAGAACCCGGCCTTGAATTTGCCGCGAAAACGGGCCCGTTGGGCTGAGACTTCCGGATCGGTGGGGTCGGGAGCGCCATTCATCGGCCAGAGTCCTCCTTGGCCTTTTCGTAGGCCAGGATGATCTGCTGCACCAGGGGATGTCTGACCACATCCTTGTCCGTGAAATGGACGAAACCGAGCCCCTCTATTCCCTTGAGGATCATGGCGGCATCCACGAGCCCCGACCTGCGTGACGGTTCCAGGTCGATCTGCGTCACGTCGCCGGTGATGACGGTCTTGGAGTTGAAACCCAGGCGCGTGAGGAACATCTTCATCTGCTCCGGCGTCGTATTCTGCGCCTCGTCCAGGATGATGAACGAGTCGTTGAGCGTCCGGCCCCGCATGAAGGCGATGGGCGCGATTTCGATGATGCCCGACTCCATGAGCTTGTGGACCTTGTCGCCCTCCATGAGATCGAAGAGGGCGTCATAGAGCGGGCGGAGATAGGGGTTGACCTTTTCGGCTATATCCCCGGGGAGAAAACCCAGCTTCTCGCCGGCTTCGATGGCGGGCCGGGTCAGGATGATGCGTTTGACGCGCTTCTCCCTGAGGGCCGATACGGCCATGGCCACGGCCAGGTAGGTCTTGCCCGTGCCCGCCGGCCCGATACCGAAGACGACGTCGTTGTCCCTGATCTCGCGGACGTACCGCCCCTGGTTGAGCCCCTTCGGGAAAACCGTGCGCCCGGAGGAGCAGGAGATCCGCGCGTCGCGGTAAAATTCCAGGATGTCACCGCGGAAGCCCTCGGCCCTGAGGTTGTGAACCGTCCGAAGGTCGCCCCTTCCCAGCCGAAAGCCCGACTGGTACAGCCTGAGGAGCTGATCCATGAGGTCCTTGCAGGCCTGGGCAGGCGTGGCTTCCCCGTCCAGTACCAAGGTCTCTCCACGCGCCGAAACCTTGAGACCCATGGCGGATTCGATGAAGTCACCGTTGCGGAGGTCTTCTCCCAGGACCTGCTGTAGAAACTCAGCGGGATAGGTCAGGCTGACCATGGAGGGCGTCCCCGGGGAGGGGCTCGAACGATGCGGGGGGGCGTCTGGGCTCATGGGAGATGAGCGCCGGCCCGCTGGAACCACGGCCCGAAGGCCGTGGTCGCCAGTGGGGGGCAACTCAGGGACCAACCTCGACCTGAAGGATCTCACCGGACACGGGCAGGTCCGGCTCCACGGTCTCCTTGACCGTCCACTCCACCTTGTCCGCAAGAACCTCTTGCATGGCCACGAACGCAGGCTTGTTTACGCCTGATTCGACGCGCAATACGGCCCCGTCCAGGATCTGGCGGGTCCTCTGGGCGCAGAGGTTCACGAAACGGTACTTGCTTCCTATCCTGTCAGGGGCGATGAACATCATGGCTCCTCAACCAGCGGGTGATGTCGTGGCTCAGCCGCAAGACACGCTCCAAGCCCCCCGGAGACCGCAGGCTCGCGGCATCCAGGATGCGCCGAACCTGGTCCACCGCTACACCCAGGTCCTCGTTGACGATAGTATAATCGTAAACGCTTGCGAATTCAAGTTCTTTGAGTGCCGACCCCAGCCGCGTGGCCAGGTCAAACCCCGGCTCGGCCTGCCGTTTGCCAAGTCGCTCCATAAGCACTTCGAAGCTCGGCGGCAGGATGAAGACGAGGACGGCGCCTGGTTCGGCCCTTTTGACCTGCAACCCCCCTTGCACGTCTACATCCAAGAGGAGCGTTTCCCCCTGCCGCAGGGCACGCTCGCACTCGGACCTGTGCGTGCCGTAGCCACAGCCATGGACCCTGGCCCATTCAATGAACTCGCCACGTTCGGCCATGGCGGCGAAGTCCGCCTCGGAGACGAAATGGTAATCCACGCCGTCCCTCTCGCCGGGCCTCGGTTTGCGGGTAGTGTGGGAAACAGAGAACCGGAGGGTCGGATCCCCTTCCACGAGCCGCCTCGCGATGGTCGTTTTCCCCCCCCCGGTCGGCGCCGACAAGACCAGGAGGAGGCCGCCGGCCGAATGCGTCTCAAGCTTTTCCATTCTCACGATTTGCCTGCCTCCTTCTTAGCTACCAGCTATCAGCTTTCAGCTAAGGGCGCCTTTTCTTCAGCCTCTTTGAGATGGGGCTCTGTCGTTTCATCGTCGAGCATAAGCTGGGAACCCTTATTGCCGATAGCTGAACGCTGGTAGCCGACGGCCTATTCTCCTACGCCACATTCTGAGCCTGTTCTCTCAACTGCTCCACCAGAAGGCGCATCTCCAGGCCGGTCTGGGTGATCTCCATGAGGCTGGCCTTGGCCAGGAGCGTGGAAACCTCCCGCTGCATTTCCTGAAGAAGGTGGTCCAGACGCTTTCCGCAGTCCTGGACATCCCCTGCCAGAAGCCCCTGAAATGCCCGTTGATGGGACTTGAGGCGTTCGAATTCCTCGGCCACATCGGCCCGTTCCGCCGCCAAGGCCACTTCCTGCTCGAGCCTGGCCTCATCCACGCTCACGGCGATCTGGGCCACCCGCAGGGCAAGTTTCTGCCTGGCGGCTTCCACCTGCGCAGGCAGGAGGGGTGAAAGGCCTTCCAGAAAGGTCGCCAGGGCCAACGAACCCCTCTCGAACTGGCTGAGGATTCGCCCTCCTTCTTCCTTTCGAGTTTTCAAGAACTGTTCGAGAGCCCGGCCCAGGGCATCGACCAGGAGCGTGCCAGCCTCCTCCTCCAGCGCCGGATTGAGACCCACCTGCACCGCGCCGGGCAACCCCAGGAGGTCCGCCAGGGTCATGCCGCGGGCCAGCGAACCCTCATGGGTGAGCTTGGAGGCCAGGCGACCCAGCGCATGGGCCACCCCCTCGGCGTACCGCACCTCCACCGCCTCTTCCCCCAAAAACTCGAGAGTGGCGCGCACGTCCAGGTGGCCCCGGAAAATCCGCTCCCGGATGACTCGACGGCAGTCCATTTCATGGCAGAGCAGAACGGGGGGCAACATGAGGTGCAAGTCCAGCCCCTTGTGGTTCACGCCCCTGATTTCGCAGGAGATTCTGAGCCCCTGGTTTTCAACCGCCGCCCGGCCGTAGCCCGTCATGCTCTCCACAGATCCTCCTCCTCCAGGGCCGCCTCGGCCCGCCTCATGGCGCCCTCGATGGCAGCCTCGACCTGGGCCCGGTAGCCTTCCACCGCAGCCGCGTCAAGCTCGCGGGGAACTGCCAGGGGATCGCCGTAAGCGAACACAACCCTCGTGAATGGCCAGGGGACGACGAAGCCATCCCAGGACCCCATCACGCTCTTGCGCCGGGCGGCCATACCCACGGGGACAATGG
The DNA here is from genome assembly GCA_963772255.1 of uncultured Acidobacteriota bacterium. Classification (GTDB taxonomy): domain Bacteria; phylum Acidobacteriota; class UBA4820; order UBA4820; family DSQY01; genus JAKAJA01. The sequence continues at coordinate 82,428 of CAVYWK010000020.1, read as the reverse complement.
GCAGGCCCGAGAGGCGCGCCGTCTGGACCACCCCCTCCTGAGCCTTCTGGGCGGGGCCCCTGGGGCCATCGGGCGTGAAGGCGACATCGTACCCTTCTTTCACTTTTTTCAAGAGGCCGTGAAGTGCGCGTATCCCCCCTCGGGTCGTGGATCCTCTCGTCGGATGGGGTCCGAAGTGCTTGATGATGCGGGTGATCAGTTCCCCGTCCCTGTGCCAAGACACCAGGAAGGTGAGGCGTTCCGGCCTCCCCACGAAGGCGTAGATCATTAACAGCAGGGTCCCGTGCCAGAAGGCCATGATGTACTGTCCCCCCGCCGACTTGATCCCCGCCGGGATTTCCCGACCCACGCTCCGCACCTTCAAGCTGCCATGAAGCGCCTTGAGCAGGAGGGCAGCGGGAACCGGGGCCAAATTGAGCAGGAGGCTTTCCTTGAACCGCTTCGTCCACGGCTTCGTCATGGGGACCCGACCTATCTTGACATTCAGTATGGACGGAGTTCGCGCCTTGCCGCAAGGCCGCCGGAGGTCGTTCTGACCGTGTTTCCACGCCAGGCCGTGCCGCTATTCCGGGTCGAGGTGTCCCGCCAACAGGGCGCCAAAGGTCCTTTCCCCGGGGGGCACGAGGGCGTTCAACCGCTCGGGAAGCCGCTCGAGCCGAGCATAGCGAGACCATCGGAACAGGACCCCTCCGTCAACGCGGGGCGCGTCCTGTAAAAGTTCCCAAGGGTGAAACCAGTAGACGGCAGGACGCCCCCGGGCAAGCGCGCTATCCCGCGCCTTCTCCAACCGTTTGAGGGCGGCCACCCGGAGGGCCACGGTGCCGCCCGCCGGCCAGGCCATCAGCCCCCGGCCCGAGCTCAGGGCGGGGAGTTCCCGGACCCCCGCGACGGTGGAAGGATCCGGACTACCTGCGCCCAGGCCGGCGATGCAGAGGCGGCTTGATGAATATTCGAATCCCTCCGCGGCCAGGGCTTCGTAGGGCCAGGAGGCCCGGGGCATGGACCAGCGAGGCGCCCTGAACCCTCGCACGGCCAGCCCTGTCAAATCTTCCAGGTGAGACTTGGCCGCCGCGACATCGGCTCGGAAATGACAAGGGGACATGCCCGAGACGAGGCGGTGTTCGAACCCGTGGCAGGCCACCTCATGACCTGCCCCGGCGATGGCGCGAACCTCGGAAGGGTAGCGCTTCGCCAGCCAGCCCAGGACGAAGAAGGTCGCCTTCCAGCCGCCCTCGTCCAAAAATCGAAGCGTTCGGTCGAGGGCCCTGGGATAGGAGGCCTGAAGCCCGTCCCACGAGGCCGGATCGGCGTATGCCGGGCTTCCCGGGACATGGAACCACTCCTCTGCGTCTACCGTCAGGATGACGGCCGCTTCAGCCCTTGGATTCACCCGGCTCCTGCGGCTGCTGAAAGGGGTGGGGTATGTTGGGCTGGGGGAGAACTTTGCCGGGCTGGCCGGGAACCGGCGGGGGCGGCTCAACGTCAGGCTCTTTCTCTTCCTCGTCCATCTCGCCACCCGAATCTTCCTCGTCGTCCGCATCCGCCTCCTGCCCCGGGATCGATGCGGGTGGCCGGACCATGGCGGGCGGTTCCGGGCGCCAGGGCGGAGGGGAAGAAACGGCGGGCACCGTCGGGGGAGACGTCACGGGAGAGGGCGGGACCCCCGTGGAGATCGGGTGCAAGGAGGATCCCGTGGTTTTCTCCAGAGTGAACCGCAGGACCGAAGCGGAGGGCACCGCCATCTCTCCGGAGCCCACCTTGAGGTAGGTCCAACTGCCATCCACCCTGTGGCTCTGAACGACCAGTGACCGGTGGTCGGTGAAGACGACGACCTCCTGGCAGGCGGCCGCCACGCCTGCGAAGGTGCAAGCGAAAGCCAGCAGCATACGGAGACAGCGTCCCATCATTCCACCTCCAGCTGATGACCACCTTCGACGGGGTGAGCCGGCAACACCGTGGCCCCCTCCCGTTCGAGGGCGGCTTCCACATCCAATCTTGTGCCCTCACCCACCAGAAATGCAAGGCACCCGCCCCCGCCCGCCCCGCAGGCCTTCCCGCCCAGGGCACCAGCCCGTTTGGCCGCGGTCATGAGCACCTCGGTGGCCGGGGTGGAAATGCCCTCCGCCAGGGAGCATCGGTGGCCCCATTCCTGGTCCAACAGCGACCCCGCCAGGTCCAGGTCGCCTGCGAGGAGGGCGCCCTCCATGTCGCGGGCTACCGCCGAAATACCTTCCAGCCCGCGGCGTGCCCCTTCCTCCCCGTCGAGAAAGCGCTTGTAGAGGGACCAGTTGGTACCGGCGGAAAGCCGGGATTGGCCCGAGTAAGCCACGACCAGTCGCGCGGCGACGGGTTTGAGCGGAACGGCGAGGGAATTTACGCGCTCGCCGCCCGGCTCGTAACGAATGCAAAGCAACCCGCCGCAAATCGCCGGCCAGAAATCCTGTACTCCGGTGGGAATGCCGAGGTGGGCCGCTTCAACGTCCCGACAGAGCCCCACGAGGGCGGCGTCGGCCATCTCTTTTCCCGAGATGGCTCGCAGAGCCAGCGCGAGGGCCATGCTCATGGCGGATGACCCTCCAAGCCCGCTGCCTGGGGGGACATCGCTTCGCATGGCGATGGACCAACCCGAATCCACGCAAAAAAAGTCGCAGAGGCGCTCGGCGAGGGCCAGCTGACCCGCCGGCTGCCCGTGGCGCCACCGATACGCCACCCCAAGGTCCGAGGAGGCGAGGGCCACTCCGGGTTCGTCGGTGGCGCGACACTGGACCGTGGATGCGAGGCTCACGGCGAGGTTGATGGTGCGGGACCCGGGGATGATGTGCCCTATGGGCCAGAGGTCGAGGCTCCCCCCCGCCAGATCCACCCTGGCTGCCGCGCTCGCCTTCACGCGCCGCACGGGTCCCTTCCTCTCGGCCTCTCCCGTCACTTCTCGGACTCCGCCTGCAAGCCCCGTATCATCTCTCGGAGGGTGGCCGCTTCGGGCCCGTAAGGCTCTGCGGCAAGCGCCCGCTCGAAAAACTGGAGGGCCTTGACGGGATCGTTCTTGCCGTTCAGATAGAGAGACCCCACCGTGGCCAGATATCCCACCTTGCGGGGCGCCAATCTGAGGGCGCGCTCGTACTGGGAGATCGCCTCATCGATCTTGCCCTGCTTGAATGCGATGTTGCCCAGGTTGGCCATGGCTTCGTCCCGGCGGGGGTCCATGGCGATGCATTTGGAAAAGCCGAAGCGTGCCCGATCCGAATTGCCGCTCTGCGCCTCGATCATGCCCAACTCGAAATAGATGTCGGCGCTCTCCACGCCCGCCGCGAGGGCCGGCGCGAGGATCGCCCGCGCCTCCTCATACCGCCTCTGGTCCACCAGGAGCTTGGAAAGGCTCGCGATGGCCTCGGGCATGCTGGAGTTGAGAGCCAGGGCGGCCCGGTATTCCTTCTCGGCCTGCTGGCCCCGTCCCAGACGCGCGTAGGCGGTTCCCAGGTTGAGGTGTCCCGAGTCCATCTGGGGCTTGAGCTTGACCTCCTCCTCGAAGCAGACCCGGGCCTGATCGTAGCGGCCCGAGTTGAGATAGGCCATGCCGAGCATGGACAGCGCGGGCACGTTCTGGGGATTGCGCTTGAGGATGCCCAGAAGGATCGGGATGCCCTTGGACGATTGACCCGTGGAATTCAGCTCGGAGGCTTGGCGCAACTCGGCCTCGATGCCTATGGCGTCCTTGGGATCCAGAAGACCCGGCTGGCCAGGACGGGTTCCGCTGCCCGAAAGATATCCCAGGCTCATGAGCTGCCGGAGGGTTTCCTGGTTGGATGGATCCTTGAGAAACTTCTCCATGTCCGCCTGCTCGCCCGAGTCGGCGGCGGGAAAGCGCCTGAGGTCCTCGGTGGCCTTGACCACCTGGGGCGCCTCAGGCCGAAACTCGTTGTCGTTTTCGCCGTGGGGCCAGGCGTACAGTTCGGGGCGGGGGGCCTGGATGAACTTCCACGAGCGGTCCATGACCCCTCGAAGGGGTGACCAGCCGTAGGTGAAGTACCCCTGGTAGGACTCCAGGTACACGGGCGAGGTTCCCAAGGGCCTGGATTCCAACAGGGGCCTTAGGCTTCGCCCGTCGGTCTTCGGGCCTGGCACATCCAGCAGATCGAGAACCGTCGGGGCCACGTCGCTCAGGCCCACGAGGTCGGGAATGGCCAGGCCCCCTTCGATGTGGCCCGCCCATGCCATGATGAGCGGGACGCGCATGGCATATTCGTAAAGGAAGACACCGTGTTGCTCCTCCCCGTGTTCGCCCAGTCCCTCACCGTGGTCCCCCGCGGCGACCACAAGGGTGTTCGCCATTTTCCCCTGGACCTTCAACCCTTCCAGAAGCCGGCCGATGGATGCGTCCATGAAGGCGATCTCCCCGTCGTAGGGGTTCTTGGCGAAGCGGGAGGCGAAGGGCTCGGGTGCGCGGTACTCGTAGTGGGGATCGTAGTAATGAACCCAGAGGAAAAAGGGCCCCTTCGTCTGGCCCGCGGCTTCCAAGGCTAGCCTTGTGGTTTCATCCGCGGGCCGTTCCTCCGGAGGACCGCCCGTCCGCGGCGAAAGGGTCATGTGGTCGTCGTAGGTGTCGAACCCCCGGGCCAGACCCCGTTCTCGCCCAAGGATTACGGTGCTCACGAAGGCTCCCGTCCAGTAGCCTCGGGCCCTGAGGAGGGTGGCCAGGGAAGACGGCCCCTCCCGGAGGTTCATCCCGTTCACTCTCAGGTTGAGGGTCGAGGGCAGGTCCCCGGTCAGGATGTTGGCGTGCGAGGGGAGTGTGAGGGGCACGTGTGCGTGGGCTTCGTCAAACCTCGCGCCCTTGGCGGCCAGCGCGTCCAGAACAGGGGTCTGTGCAACCTTGGCCCCGTAGCACCCCAGGTGGTCTGCCCGTGTCGTATCCAGCGTGATCAGAAGGATGTTGGGCCGGGGGGTGAGATTTTCCCCCAGGCCGGGCTTGGCCGCCTGCGAGAGCACCCCGAAAGGGCCGGTCAGCAACGCCGCCAAGAGGAGCGCCTTCCAGCGGTTTGCCCCGGGGCCCTCAGCGCGCCAACGCACCGATCCTTCCTGAGCGACCCGCCCCGTCGCCACGGCGGATCCCATGTCAGCTCACCTTTTTGAGCCAGGCAAAGATCGGCGCGAGATTTTTCCCTTCAACCAAACCCGACTGTGCGCCTTCCACATCGTAGGCCGTGAGCCGGTGACCGAGGCCGGGGATGACTTCGGTCTCCTGGCCGGCGTGGAGAGCCGGGGCGAGGACATCCTTGTGGAAGGCCATGACCGTCTGATTGCGCTCGGGATAGGCGAAGAGGCACGGGATGGTGAGCGCCGAGGCGAGCGCGAGCGGGTTCAATGCGGCCATCTGGCGAATTTCTGCGAGGTGGACTTTCTGGCCCCCGTAGGAGGCCCATTCGGCGTCCTTTTCCTCCATCTTGCCCGAAAGGGCTTCCAACTCGTTCTGGGCCTTGAGACGCGCCTCCGGATCCGTGCCGGCATTGGCCTGCTCCTTCCAGAGGCGGAGGAGGCTCTTGGCGGGGTAAGCCACGGCGAGCAGAGCCGATGCTTGGGCTTTGGCTTGGGCGTCGGCAGCCACCCACCCGCCCAGCCCCAGGGCCGCCATAATCACCTTCTGTCCCTTGGTGGTCGGCTGCTGTTTGAGCCAGGCGGTGAGGGCCGCCACATCCTGCGTTCGCTGCTCCCAGGTGACCCTGTCGATGGACCCGGTGGACTCTCCAATCCCCCGGGCGTCGTAACGCAGGCTCGCGTACCCTTCGCCGGCCAAAAGGTAGGCCACCTGTTTCCAAGTCCCGGCCCGGCTGTAGGGGTTGGCAGGCTCGTTCCCGTCGCGATCCAAGGGCTGGAGGTCCTGGATGAGAAGTACCGTGGGATAAGAGCCCTGCTCGGCGGGAAGGGTCAGGGTCGCGCCCAGGCTGATGTCCCCTGACGGAATGCGTACGACCTTCTCGGCAAACGAACCCGAGGCGACCACGGATTGGCGGGTGATCCTGGGCTCCTCGTGATCGAAGGACTGCGGCTTGTACTTGGCCAAGACCGCCAGGAGTCCCTCGGAGGGGATGGCGATCTGGACGAGTTTGTCCGCCTTGTCCAACCAGAAGGAGGAGAGCGTGCTGTCGTCCAGGTTCACATCGTAGTGCCTCAGAATGCAGGTCTCACCATGGAAGGGAGTCTTCTCGATACCCATGTACTGCAGGGTTGCCGGTTTGAGGCGCATGCTCTGGGGAAACGCGATGTTCAGTGCCTCGCGGTCCGACTTCATGGCCCGGGCCCGCTGGGCCAATGGGATGTAGAGGCCAAACATGTAGGCATCCAGCACGAGGGGCCTTGCGGGGAGGGGCTCGTCCTTGACGCGCGAATCGGAGAAGCGGGTCTGCTTGAAGCTGAGGGTTTGGCCCCTCACGATGACGCGCCCGGCGTTCACTCCCAGGTCGATGCGGTCCTCCTTTTCGTCCTCCGTGGCTTGCAAAGCCTGGCTGGCGATATCGTAGTTGCGCTTGTCCTGATCGATGAATTCGGTGGCGGAGTTCTCGGACTGCGTCATCTCGTTTTGGCTGAAGTCGTCGAACGTCATGCGGTAGTAATAGCTGTCGAACTCGTGATCCTCCAGCCGGAGGTTGAGTTCGGGGTAGAGCCGGAGGTCGATATAGCTCCTCTTGGCCTTCGGCATGGGCATTTGAAAACGGACCTCAGAGGAGAGGCTCCAAAGATCATCCTTGGGGCGCGTCTCTATCTTGTATCTTTCGTACCCCTTGTTGATACCGTTTAGAAAAAGATCGAATTGCCCCTTCTCCACTGGCGATCCCGCGGCGGCCGCCACGGCCAGAGTGCCGGCGACAAAAGCGAAAAGTGCACGACGTAGCATTTGTTGCACCTCCAAAGTCTGTATTATACCTGGAAAGGAGCTCAGGATTAAGGCCGTGGACCTTCGGCATGGGCGAGCGCCCTGGGAGGCCGGCGATGGGGCGGCGGCGAGGCGCTCCACGGACCCGTTCGGGCCACGCGGCGAAGCAACACCCGGTCCACATCGAGAAGGCCGGGCATGCCCGCCTCCTCCGAGAGTCGCTCCGCCTCCTTCCACTCCTCTCCCGCGGAGGAAACCTGGTCCAGTAAGGCCAGCCCCGCGGCATAGGACGCTTGCGTGCGAACTTCTCTGGCCGCCCTCAACAGCCCACCCAGGCCCGTGGGAGGCACCTCTCTCTCCAGCTGGACCTGTGCAATCAACTGAGGCGAAAGGAGAATGCGGGCCAAGCGTTCGGCCTCGGTGCAGCGCCCCGTCATGTGGGCCAGGACGCCCTTCAAGACCGTGGCTCTCTGGCCCAGGGGTTTCTGAAACCGCGAGGTGGCATCGTAAGCCTCCTCGAGCCGTCCCTCCTCCAGCAGGAGGAGAACATCCTCCTCTCCGGGGCTTGCGGCATGACCCCGCCGAATCTGGTCCAGGATGCGACGGGCCTCCCTGGGATGATCGAGGCGGATCATGACCTCCACGGCAGCCTTGTTGTCGGCCCCGAAGAGTATCAATGCCAATCGGGACCAGCCGTTGACGATCAGGAGCCGACGAAGGGTGGCCTCTTCGCTGGCGAAGGTGGGCCCGATGCTCAAGCCCTCGAGGCGCGTCACGATTTGCCGATGAAGGCAGGCGGCGGTCACGCACCCGCGCTGGCTTTCCACATAGCGAACCCAGGGGCGGAACTGGGGATACTGGCGCGCCAAGGCCTCCGCCTCCACCTCTCCGCCCCTCCAGGTGGCGCGCAGAGCGGCGCTCCGTAGTGCCTGGTCCTGCGCCAGGGGGCGATGCAGCATCCAGGCGCACAAGGCGAGGGCCACGAGCAGGACTGCCAGGGGGCTTGCGACGCGTGCCCAATGCCCGAGGGGAACTGAGGGAGCCCCCGTGGCCACCAAGAAGTCCTCTCCTTCCTTCCCGATGAAGCCGTGTGCCACGTACCACCACCGCCCCTGGGCGAGCAACCATGCTCCGCCCGGCGTTCTTGCCACGCACTCCGGAGCCGCGGGGCCCCTCCGGCCGGACCAATGCCAGGCTCCCGGTGCGCCCTCCACGGCAACTCGGCACCGCTGCCAAAGCACCTGAAGCCAGATCTGGAGGGCCAGGAGGGCGACGCTCACAAGGCCCAGGTTGGGCAGAATCGCAGATCTCCAGATGACCTCATCGGTGAACACGCCGTGGAAGTTGTAAAAAGAGTAGCTGATGGAGCGCAGGCCCTCCCCCCTGCAGATCCAATGGAAGAAGAGAAGCCAGGCACCCAGCAGCACCCATTGGATTGGCCTGATCCAGATAGGGGGGCGGGGCCCCGGCCGCGCAAGGAAATAGGTGAACCTCGAGGGAATTTCCCGCAACGATCGCGCCTCCATTGACAGTCTATCCCATTTCGGGCGGCGAGCCGGTGCCATGTCCGAATTTGACCGGAACCTTCCCAGAGGATACAATCCTGGCCTTGTATCATCAGCGGGGTGTTGGGGACCCCTCTGACCAGGGGTTAAAGGGGGGTGGCATGAAAAAGGCGCTGGGCTTTGCGGCCGCGGTCCTATGGGCGGGCGTGACGGGTATAGGGACGCCGGGGCAGATCACTTCGGGCGAAATCGCCGGCAAGATCACCGGCGAGGGCGGCGCGCCGGTGGCCGGGGCGGTCATCTCCGCGGAGGGTCCGTGTCTTCAAGGCGCCCACACGGCCGTCACGAACAACAATGGAACCTTCGACCTGCTCCAACTACCTCCTTGCGAGCAGGTGACGCTGACGGTCTCCGCGACGGGGCTGGCGCCCGTGGTGCGCAGGGGCCTGTCCGTCAAGTCCAACACGGTAACGACCCTCTCGATCGTCATGGGCGGCGGGGATGTGATCACCGTGAAGCCCTTCGCACCCATGGTGTCCACGCGCCAGGCGGAAACGCCGTTGGTCCTGCCCGACAAGGAGATCAAGGCCCTGCCCGTGTTGGGCGAGTTCCAGGACCGCTCCTACCAGTCGCTCCTTTACCAGACGCCCGATTCAAGCCACTCCCGCCGCGCCGGGAACCCCGCCGTGGGGGGCGCCACGGGTACGGAAAACATCTACTTGATCGACGGCATCAAGACCAACGACCCCGTCACCGGCGAGTGGGGCACGGGCATGAACATCGCTTTCTTCCAGAGCCTGGACTCCACCGTCTACGGCGTGGAAGCCCAGGGTGCGACCTCCACGGGCGGATACTTCAACATGGTCACGCAGTCCGGAAGCAACGAATGGCACGGCAGCGTCTTCGGCTGGTTCACCACGAGCGGGATGACGGCGCGCATCAACTCCAACGACTTCGAGGTGACCCAGGACCAAGACTGGCGCGCCCAGGACTACGGCTTCACCCTGTCGGGCCCCATCGTTAAAGACCGCCTCTGGTTTTTCGCGGGCGCGAACCCCTACCACCGCTCCGACGACAACAAGGGTTACGACATCGTGGAGAACCTGAAGAACCCTACGACGCTGGCGCTCCCCTACGATTACTCCAACGAGACCAACACCACGACCTACATCGCCAAGCTCACCTGGCGTATCTCCGACAACCACCGCATGGAACTCGAGACCTTCGGCGACCCCTCACGGCAGGATCTGCACGAAGGGCCTACGCCCACGCTTTTTCCAGAGACCATCGAGAGTCGAAGAGATGTGGGCAGTTCCAACATCGGCCTGAAATGGTACGCAACCTGGACCCCCCGCTTCTTCACCGACGCTCACGTCGCCTTCACCCGACGCCACAACGACCTCATACCCACGGGCGTTCCCATGGACACGCCGCTCCTGCAAAGCCAGGACTGGAACCAGAATCTGGCGGTGAGCCCGGGTTTCGGCAAATACACCTACGACGACCGCAACACCGACCAGATGGGGTTCAAGGCCACCTGGCTCCCGGCGGGGGGTGCCCACGAGATTTCTTTCGGGGGCGACCTGGAAAACTCCGATTGGACCCAGACTTCCGATTACACGGGCGGCTACTTAGAGCGTCTCAAGGGCCGGGGGACGGGACCCATCACCGCGCCCTCGAGCTACCAGAACTGGTACATCACGACCCTGCAGAACCCGAAGCTCAAGGTGACGGGGAGCTACGGGGCCCTCTATGCTCAGGACCGCTGGACCCTCAGCGACGCCCTTACCCTGACGGCCGGCCTTCGTTGGGAGCTGAACCGGGTCGAGAGCCAATACGGCAACACCCTCTCCCTCCAGGACTGGTCGCCCCGTCTAAGTCTATCCTGGGACGTGTTGGGCAACGGAAAGAGCAAGCTCTACGCCACGGCGGGACGCTACTTCGAGCGCGTGCCCCTCTATTTGGGCAAGGTTCTTGACTCCGGACACGCCTCATACAAGGATACCTACGTCTGGGGCGTCTTAACCTCCCACACGGCCTACAATCCCGCCCCCGCCTTCGCCCTCGGCGGCGTGGAAAATCAGTCCCAAGACGAGTACGTCCTCGGTTTCCAGTGGGAACCCGCCCCCAACTGGAGCCTGACGGCCCGGGCCGTCTACCGCGACCTCAACCGCCTCTTGGAAACCTCGTCCTACATCAATCCCGCCACGGGAGCCGTGGACTACATCATCATGAATCCCGGGTACCAATGGTCGCCGCTCCAAGATTCGTGGCGAGGCAAAGTGCCCGATTTCGCGCCCTTCCCCAAACCCGTAAGGCGCTTCCAGGCCCTTGAGCTGGTGGCGGAGAAGCGCTTCACCGATCACTGGTTCCTGCAGGGCAGCTACACGCTCTCCAGCTTGAAGGGCAACACCGCGGCCGGGTACGACCGGAGCACTCCGGAGCTGACCCCCAACGCCACCACCGAGTGGGACATCCCCAGCGCGCGCTGGTCTGGAAACCGGTACGGCTACCTGCCCACGGACCGCACCCACATGGTCAAGCTGATCTCCGGCTACCAGTGGGACAACGGGTTACTCGTCGGCGGCTCCCTGCGCGCGGACACGGGTCGCCCCATCAACCGCATCGCCGATTGGCCTCAGAACGACCCGGGCTACGGCAAGCTCTTCGTCACGCCCAGGGGCGAGGCCGGGCGTCTTCCCTCCACGCTGACCATCAATCTCCACGTGGAGTACGCCATCAAGATCAAGCGCTCCACCCTCACCCTTTTCGCCGATGTGCTCAACCTCTTCAACAAGCAGTACGAGTTCACCGTGGAGGAGACCTTCTATCAGACCAAGGCGCACTGGAGCGACCCCAACATTGCCAACGACAGCTGGGGAAAGACCATGAAGAGAACCGAACCCCGCGCGGGCGCGGTCGGCTTCCGGTGGAGCTTCTGAACGGATGGGTGGGGAGGTAGGAAGATGGGGAGATGGGGGCATGAAAGAAAGTGCGGGGGCCGACATGCGGCCCCCGCACTTTTTTGTGTCCTTGAAAACGCGCCCTGCTAGGGCTTCACGCTGGCAAACTCCCTCTGGAATTCCTTCCAGGCGTCATCCTCCAAATGGGCCGCTGCTCCCACGGCGGGATGGGCACCATCGGCGGCCAGCGCCAGCCCGGGCTGGCCCGTCACTCTCGCCGCCAGGAAATCGGAGAGGCGCTGTACCTCCCTCTCCATCCAACGCTTGCCGGCCTCGCCCATGGTGAAGGGCTTGAGGGCCTCCCGGTGCTCCACGGGCCAGACGCAGGAGATCCATCCGTTACCATAAGGGTCGGTGGCGAGTTCGCCGGGCATGTTCTCCAAGAAGTCGTTGGAGGTGACCACGGTTCCGTCCACCGGCGACGGCACCGTCATCTTGCGGCCGTTTTTCCAAAGGGCCGCCAGGGGTTCGCCGCGGCGGACCTTCGTTCCCAGATTGAGCAAATCAACCTTGTCGGCACCGCCGAGGGCTTGAGCGAAGAGCTCGTCGACGCCGATCCTCATTTCTCCCGAATCGGCGAGGCGTACCCAGGTATGGGACCCGTCGAGAAAGAGCCCCCGCGGCGGGTTCGGCTGGGCGAAGGCGAGAACGGGAGGCGCCACGTGATTCTCAGTTTGCCGGCGCCGTTTGAGGTATAGACGGGTCGCATCCACCGCCACCAGTAACACCACGGTCAGGATCACGAGAAGGGCGGTCATTTTAGCCTCCTGTTGCAGGACCTCAAGGGCGGACCCGCGCTACTTTTTTTCCTTCAGGGCGCCCCGCGAGCCACCCGCGGGTTCCTACGCTCCGACCGCTCTATCGCACATGCCGTGCCACACACGCAATTCGGTTATTATCATCTTTATAATCATATAGATACGAATTTTTAACCAGTATCGGAAGCCTAAAACATGTAGAGACAATAGACACCGAATTTGGGCTGCTCCGCGATATTTCCGTGAACAGCTATATTATTGATGAACATTATGGCAGGTATAATAATTACACACTCCATGTCATTCCCTCAACAGGTTGCGAGCAATTCCTATATTGAACATAGAGTTACGCAGAAACTCTTGGGCCGGGACGGCGCTGGAACCTGGAAATCCTCTGGATGGCCCCACCCCAGTGGAGGCTCGGGGCAGCTGACAGTGGACTCTCACGCCAAATATCGGGATCGTTCAAGTCCATGTGACCTCCTCAGCGGCTTTGGAAATATCAGTGGAAGCGTGTGTCATCGAGCAATCGAGCTTGGGGGGGGGATGCGCATGAAGCGGGCTGGACGGGATGCACTGAATGGTTCTCCGAGGGTTTCTTTTCTCTGGATGCTGAAATGCTGCGTCGGCGCGCTTCTGTGCGCCGGCATGGGGATCCCTGTTGGGGTGGCGGCTGCGAAGGCCGACCCCAAACCTCACCTTCGGTACCAGCCCGACGGGACTCCCGTCATGATGCAGATGATCGGGGACGAAAGGGTGTGCTTCTTCGAAACCGAAGCGGGGTATACCATCGTCCGCGGTCCAGGCGGGTGGTGGGTCTATGCAGATCCCGCGACCCACGGAGCCGAATCCCTTGGGGGCTGCGCCCTGAGGGCGGGCATCGATTCTCCTCCGGACATGTGGCCCAAGCACGTCCGGCCTAGAATTCCCTACGACAAGTTCGACATCCCCATGAGGCCGGTGAACGACGGGTCGGTAAAGCGGCTCTTCCTCTCCTGCGGATACGGCACGGCCGCGGGCCGCGAAGCGGGGTGCGCCGTCCCCGGCCCGGAGGCCGTGAATCCCACGCCTCTCACCCTCCCCGTGCTGGTCATCCCCGTGGATTTCGCGGACACCGCGAGCCGGCACACGACAGGCCCCGACACCCCCATCGCGGGGGAACCGGGCTACGAGCCCATCCCCGGGATGGCCAACGCCTCCGCCACGTGGCAGCTCTTATTCGGGGACCGGACCATCGCGGGGGGACTGAACCACTATTATCACGAGGTTTCCTACGGGCAGTTCCAGTGGGACGTCACCGTGGCCCGAAACGGGGCGGGCGCCGGGACCACAGTGAACGACGGGTGGTACATCAATCCTCAGACCATGGCGTATTGGGGCCAAGATAAGCAGAAGATGGGCCTCTGCTACACGGACGGGGTGAACAACATCAAGGATCTCATCGAATGGGCCATCAAGGCCGCCGAACCCGATGTGGATTACGCGCGGTACGACACCAACGCCGACGGGGTCATCTCGGACGCCGAACTCATGATCTTCGTGGTCCACGCCAGGGAGGGTCAGGAGAACTACGGGGAATCGTGCGACGGATTGGCCGATCCGTTGAACCACATCTGGTCCCACCAGTGGAACATCGACACCGCCGTGACGGTGGATGGGAAGTCCGTCCCGCGAAACCACACGTATTCCATCAATCCGGAATTCGAACCGGCCCTGAATCGCGGCGTCACGCCCCCCGCGGTGACCGACAAGTGGTTCGGGGTGGGCGTCTATGCGCACGAGGGCTTCCACACACTCGGCGGACCAGACCTCTATGACTACGACTACGACGCCACCGTGGCCGGCGAGTGGGACCTCATGGACAACGGGAGCTACAACGGCCTCAAATCGGGCACCAACCCGTCCCACATGGGCGCGCCGCTCAAGTTCGACATCGAGTTATTGAACGCCGCGGACAGTTTTGGATGGATCTACACGGCTGACGTGGTGGACCTGTACTCGGGCGGAACGCACCACCAGGGTGCCTACACCCTCAACGCCCTCTCCGGAAGCAGCCGGGCCAACGTCATGCACCGGGCCGTCTGCCCGAACGACTCCACGGAATGGTTCGTTTTCGAGAACCGCGCTCCCGTGGGCTACTACGAGCCCTACCTGCCGGAATTCGGGCTCCTCGTGTGGCACCGGGACGTGAACGGGACGCGGGACGATCCGCCCTACGCCGCCAACGTGGAGCGACGAGGCTGGAACACCACCACGTCTGCGGGGCTCAACTCGAGCACCTCGGGGGCTGCGTTCTCCTACGAGGACGCCGCCACCGCCTTCACCTCCACCACCGATCCCAACGACAAGCTCAACAACGAAACGGCCTCCGGCCTCCTCGAGGTGCAATGCATCGGCGCCGAGACCGACACCATCGCCTACGTCTATGGCGCGCTATCGGGGCCCCACCCGGGCTATGCCGGCAGTGCGGTGGACGATCACCTCATGGACGGCGACGGCACCGTCGACAACGGCGAGACCGTGACCCTGACGGTCCAAGTGGTCAACACGAGCTGCGCCAGCACCTCCGCCCTCGGCGTCACGCTGAACCTGGCCGTGGCCTCGGACAGCCCCATCCCGGCGTCCGCCGTGACCATCACTCCCGCGTCCGTGTCCGTGGGAGACCTGGCCGCCGGAGCCCTTGCGGCACGCGCGTTCCAGGTGACCCTGGCCTGCGACCCCTCGGGCTACGCGGACCGAAGCATCACGTTCGCCTGCACCCTCACGGGAAACAATTTCGCTGCGGTGACGGGCAAGTTCAGCAAGGAGACGGATAAGGATTACCTCTTCTTCGACGATGCCGAGACCTACCCCAACGGATGGGCGGGCACGACGGCGCGAACGGTGAGCGCCTGCACGACCGCCCTGGGCCACGGCGACTGGCTATGGTCCACGGACCGCGCCTACAGCGCCACACACAGCTACCACACGCCCGAGGCTGTCCCCCGACGTCGGGTACACCAATCCCGAGGAGTCCTGGATCAGCCCCAACATCACGGTGCCACCTGGATTCACCCTCAAGGCGCTGACCTTCCTCGAGGCCATGAACATCCCCTGCCCCGGCTACAGCCGGGCCCGCGTGTACACCTCAACGGACGGCGGGACCACGTGGATCCGGAACGAGTCCTTCTACCGGGACGCGGGCGACCTGAGCTGGGAGCAGGTGTCCATCCCCCTCAGCAGTTTCGCCGGAGCCACCCAGTTCCGGTTCAAGTTCGTCATGTACACCTACACCTGCTGGTCGGGCTGCACGGGCACCGAAGGGTGGTACGTGGACGACATCGGAATCGTCGTCGACGAGAAAGACGGCTGTCCCTGCACTAACCCAGGTTCCGTGGATGTGACGCCCGTCGGCCCGCTATCGCTGTGCACGGGGATCGCCGGGACCTTGAGCGCCTCAGCGGAAGGAGGCACGGAGCCCCTCTCCTACCAGTGGACCCTGGACGGGTCGCCCGTTTCGGGTGCCACCGGCGCCGTCTTCTCGGCCACCTCCCTCGTCGCCGGGACCCACAATTACAATTGCAGGGTCACCGGCTCCGGGTGTTCCGGCTACACGGAGGACTCCCAGGCCGTGGCCATCACCTGGAACGGCTGCACGGCGCCTCCGGAGGTCTCCGGAAACGCCGCGCATCACCTCCAGGCGAGCCGCAACGCAGGTTCGGTCAACTTGGTTTTCGAAGATGTGGGGGCGGCACACTACCAGCTCTACGTGTCCAATTCCCCCGACACCTCGGATTTCAAGGTGAGCGATTCCATCTACGGCAACAAGGACTGCTCGTGGTCCGTGTGGGCAGACGGCGGAGAGATGCTCACCGTGAGCGGGTTGACTCTAGAAGCGGGTATCACCGGTAGCACGGCCGTCCTCTACTTCCTGGTCACGGGCGACAATGGACCGGGTGCGGAGGGGCCGCTCGGCCAAAGCTCGGACGGGACGCCGCGAACCGCCGACGGCCCTTGCGATCCGTAGCGCCCTACGGTTTCACCGACGCCGGCGCGGTGGCCGGGTCGGGAAGGGCCTTTCGGGAGTGGCAGTCGACGCATCCGACGGGTCCCGACCCCGCCGTCTGGTGGCAGGCCAGGCACCGCCGGTGGTAGGCCACCTTGAGCGTCATGGTTGAGGGACTGCCGGGGTCCGTCTGCTCGGGGTGGCAGGTGGCGCAAGTCACGGCCTGGCCATCGCTGTTGTGATGGCAGGAGGCGCAATCTCCCGACAGGGATGCGTGCTTGGCGTGCGTGAATTCCACGGCGCCGTACCAGGCGCTGAGTGACCCGATCGTCACCTGGTCCGGCTGTGTCGGCGCGGGCGACTTGCCCTCGGTGGGATTCGGGGCGGCGGCGGACATGACCAGGGTCCAGAGAGCCAGGATCGCCGCGGCACCAACCGTTCTCGCGTTCATGCTTCCCCCCATGCCGCGTCCATTGGCGGCAAATCCTGTTTAACGGCCTAGTCAGGCGGTCTTATTGATCACGGAAGCGCAAGGCGGGCAGAAAGCCGCATCCTTGAGATCGATCTCCTCGGGCCACCGGGAGGGATGCATGACGCACCACGGCGCCCGGCAATGGACCAGGCCCACGGTATGCCCGATCTCGTGCAGGACCTCCTTCACGATCCGGTCTAGGAGTAGTCCCGGCTCGGCGCCATTCTCAGGCGTGATCCGAAAGGTCGACACCACCGCCACGTTTCCCCCCATCTGGGCGTACCCGAAGAGGTGCGTGAACACGGGCAGGAAGAGATCCAACGAGGTGATGCCGACCCGCTTCACATGAGGTCGGGGAGGAGGATGTTTGAGCAGATCCAGCATCCCGGTGGCGGAGTACTGACGCCGAAGCAGGTCCATGGCCGGCCGGCCGTCGATCTCCATGGGGAGGAGATCCACCGGCCGGGACAACGACTCTCCGAGGCGCCTCGCGACCTCCCGCATCAGGGCGGGCGGAACCGCCCCCACGCCAACCAGTTCTAGGCCCCAGACGGTCTGGTACACGATCCCGCCCTACTGCCGCACGATCCCGTAGCGCCGGATCTTGTTGTAGAGCGTGACCCGGTCGATCCCCAGAGTCCTGGCCGAACGGCTGATGTTGAATTCCTGCGCCTCCAGAACCCTGAGGATGTGCCGGCGCTCGATCTCGTCGAGAGGCAGGGAGGCGGCGCTTTCGTGCTCCACCGCCCCGACGTTGACGGTCGAGATGGGGAGGTGCTCGCGGCGGACCTCCGCGTCACCGCACACGACGAGCGCACGCTCGACGGCGTTCGCGAGCTCACGCACGTTGCCGGGCCACGAGTGGTGCTTGAGCAGCTCCTGCGCATCCGGGGCAAACCCCGTGACTTTTCGGCCCATGGCATGGGCGAAGCGCTTCAAGAAATGTTGGGCGATGGGGAGGATGTCCTCGGGGCGGTCCCTCAGGGGAGGGATGGTGATGGAAAAGATGTTGATGCGGTAGTAGAGATCCTCCCTGAAAACCCCCGCTCGCACCGCCTCCTCCAGGTCCTTGTTGGTGGCGCAGATCACCCGAAAGTCCACGGGGACCTCCTGCGAGCCGCCCACGCGCGTGATTTTCTTATCCTCGATGGCGCGAAGGAGCTCGACCTGGACCTTCGCGGAAATCTCTCCGATCTCGTCCAGGAAAAGGGTACCGCCGTCAGCGAGTTCGAGCTTGCCCTTGTGGCGTTGGACCGCCCCCGTGAAGGACCCCTTCTCGTGGCCGAACAGCTCAGACTCCAGGACGCCCTCGGGGAGCGCCCCACAGTTGACGGCGACGAAGGGACCGAAACACCGCTTGCTCCTGGCGTGGATGAGCCGCGTCACGAGTTCCTTGCCCGTCCCCGACTCGCCCCGGATGAGGACCGTCGTGTCGGTCCCCGCCACCGCCTCCACCAATCCCAAAACCTTTTGCATGCTGGCACTCTTGCCCGCCACCAGCTCCGGGGCCGACGCTTCCAGGCGCTCCTTCAGGCGGGTGTTCTCCTCCTCCAGGCGCAACTTCTCGCAGGCCTTGGCGACCACCCGGGAGAGGGCCTCGGGATCAAAGGGCTTGGTCACATAGTCGTAGGCCCCGTCCTTCAGGGCCTGCACGGCCGTGGACACGGACGCGTAGGCGGTGATGAGAATGATGGCGGCCCTCGGGCTCACCTCCCGGATGCGCCGCTGGAGCTCCAGCCCATCCATGCCTGGCATCTTGATGTCCGTGATGACCACATCGTAGTGTCGGCGGCCCAGGGCAGCCAGGGCTTCCTTGGCATCGGAGGCGGCATCCACCTCGTAACCGTCCTCGATGAACCAGCTGGACAGAGATTCCCTCACGTGAAGCTCGTCGTCCACGACGAGCAGTCGGGGGGTGGGGATACGGGTGCTCATGACGCGCCCTCCTGTGAAGACTCCGGGGGAGTTTGGGGCAATGTGATGGTGAAGCGGCAACCTTTGCCGGGAGCCGTCTTCAAATCAAGCCGGCCGCCGTGCCTGCGGACGATCCCGTAAACTACGCTGAGGCCCAGGCCCACGCCGGAGGTGGCGTTCTTGGTCGTGAAGAAGGGTTCGAAGGCCTTGGCCGCCACGTCCGATGGCATGCCCGGCCCCGTGTCCTCCACTTCCAGAAGCTGTCCCCCCTCCCAGGACCGGGTCCGAAGGATGATGGCCCCCCCGTTCTCCATGGCTTCGCAGGCGTTGATGAGAAGGGCCATGAGCGCCTGCTGGATCTGGCCCGGGTCGGCCATGATGGGCGGCAGATCTTCGAGTTGCTGCTGCACCGTGACGCCGGACATCTCCAGCTTGTGGTTCACCAGAAAGACGGATTTTTGAACCACGGAGGCCAGGCTCACGGGTTGGAATTCTCCTCCGTGCTGCCTCGCGAAGGACAGGAGCGACGCCACGATCTCGCCGCACCGGGTGGCCTCGGAAGCGATGGACTCCAGATACTGGGCGTTTTGGGCGCATTCTTTGGTCGCCTCCTTGGCGGACAGCCTGCGCAGCAGAATCTTGGCGTAGGTCACCACGCTGGAGAGCGGATTGTTGATCTCGTGGGCGACCACCGCCGCCAGGCGTCCGAGCGACGCGAGCTTCTCGACCTGGAGGATCTGGGCCTGGGCGCGCTCCAGCTCGTCGGTCTTCTCCTGGACGCGGTGCTCCAGGGTCTGTGCCCACTCGAGGAGTTCCGAATGGGCCTTCTCCAGCTCTCGCGACATGAGGTTGAAGGCGTGGGCCAGCGCCCCGAGCTCGTCCTTGGTGAGCTCGGGTACCCTCACCGAATGGTCTCCTTGGGAGAGGGCCCTGGCGCTCTTGATCATGGCCCTGACGGGCCTGTCCACCATGCGTTTGACGGCCAGCGCGCTCACCACACAGGCAAGGAGGATTCCCAAGACGCTCGCGAGCAGCAGCTGTACCGCGCTGGAGCGGCGGGCCTCGTCGTAGATGTCCAGGCGAAGCGCCACGTCCAGCACGCCGAGGAGGCGCTGGCTCTCGGGGTGGATGTGACAGGCCGCCCGAGAGCAGTCCGTCTCGTTGGAAATGACGTGGGTAATGCCGAGCACCCGGTGATTTCCCAGGGTCGTCCGCCGCACCATCTGGGCCATGGAGAGGCTGGCGGGAGGCGTCTTCTGGATGTGGCACGTGACGCACTGTTCCTGCCGTGTATCGATGACCGTACCCACTTCGGACCCAATGGAGGAGTAGGCCACCCGCCCCTCCTTATCGATGATCCGAATGCGCTCGATGTCTCGCTGGCCGGCCAGCGTGGCGATGGTGGCGTGGATGGCCGCGCGGTCGTTGCGCAGCATGGCCTCTCGCGTGGCGCGGGCCACGAGGTCGGCGAGCTGGGCGCCGTTGAGTACGAGGAGGTGGGTACTCGCCTCCTCCTGGACGCGCATGTTGTACCAGGTGGCAAGCCCAAAAAAGCCCACCAGACTGGCCACCACGAGCATTACCAGTTTTCCCGCCACACTCTCGAGAATCTTCATTTGACCCTCAGGACGTCCTCAAATGTCAGGGCGCTCGTTCTTTCGTCGCCAGTTCCAGGAAGGGATCAGCCGGCCTGGGCTCGGTCATGGGCCCATCCGGGAAGACGGGCAGGAACCGCACCGCCAGACCGAACAGGGCGAACCCTATCCCGATGAGGCCCAGGGACACGGCAAATTCCATCCAGGACGGCGTATAGGGTACTCCCGTGCCCAACTGGAACGCCGTGACCCCCACGTTGAGCCGGTTGAAGATCATGCCGAGTACGACCAGGAAGGACGCGAGGACGAGCAGCAGGGGACGCGTCCGCACCTTTTCAAAGAGGAGCATGGCGATGGGCGTCACCACGCCGAGGAGGATTTCGGCCAGGAAGTACCATGAGGCCGGGTCGAACGCCCAGGCGAAGTGGAGGGAGCCTCGAATGAAGAGGTCCTCCAGCCGGACCACCAGATAGATCATCAGGACCACGGCGCACGCCTTGCCGATCTGGGCAAGGAGCTCAGGCTCCAGGCGTTTCCCAAAAGCCCTCAGGGACAGGAAGGACTCGATGCAGACCATGGCCAGCCCCAGGGAAATGGCCGAGATGAAGAAGAGAACGGGCAGAATGGGAGAATACCACAGGGGATGCATCTTCTGCGGAATGATGACGTAGAGGGTACCGAGGCTCGACTGGTGGAGGGTCGAAAGGAGGATACCCATAAAGACCAGGATGGGCGACAGGCGGTGCCAGATCCGGAGCCCCCTCGTGAAGCGAAAGCGCTCGAACACCATGGGCAGGAATTCGAGGAAAAGGACGGTGGTGTAGAGCATCACGCACCACCCGATTTCGAACATCACCGAGTGAGGGTTCCAGAAGATGAGGGGGTGCCAGATATTCCACGGTCGTCCCAGGTCGAGAAGGAGCGCCCAAATCACGAGCATGTAGCCCAGGAAGGCCGTGAGGATGGTGGGCCTCACGATGGGGCGGTATTTTTCGAGGTGGAAAATGTAGACCACACCGGTGATGGTGAACCCCCCCGCGGCCAGCGCCACCCCGCACAGCATGTCGAATCCGATCCACAGGCCCCAGGGCATCTCGTCGCTCAGGTTCGAGATGCTGCCGAGGCCCATGGTGAACCTCCTGAACACCATGACGAGAAACACTACGAAGAGAACCCCGAACAGGCCCGGCCAGAATCCTATCTCTTTCCACTGGATCTTACGCATGACGGTTCCCCTCTCCGCCGCCGCGGTTTCCCTTGCGGGCCAGCTCGTTCTTTCTTTCGGTGAGCCAGTACATGCCCCCCAGGAAGACTGCCCAGATGGGGATGATCCTGGGCAATTTTTCCAGCACCTTCCACGTGAGTCCTGGCATGGGGTTGGTGGGGAGGTTGGCGGGCAGTCCGCTCTCGGCCGGCGACTTGGCCAGGAGCATGAGCACGGCGGTGCCTCCCACCTCGTCGTCCCCCATGATCCCGCCCGCATACTTGGCGGGCTCCGTGCGAACCCTCCGCTCCGCCTCTTTCAGAAGGTCCTTCCTGAACCCGAAAATCGTGGCTCCCGTGGGACAGATGCTGGCGCAGGCCGTCTCCTTCTCCTTGCTCACACGATGGACGCAGAGGTCGCATTTTCGAACCTTGGGGTTCACCGAATGCCACTCGTACTTGGGAATGGTGAAGGGGCAGGCCATCATGCAGTAGCGGCATCCCAAGCACCGGCTGGCCACCCAAATAACAGGCCCCTGGTGGGTCTTCTGGAGGGCCGCCACGGGACAGACCGATGCACACGTAGGATCTTCACAGTGCATGCACATGTGGCGCTGGTACGAATCCTTGCCGATCCCCTGAACCCAGTTGTAGGTATCCTGATCCAGCCTCAGGGCTTCGTGAGGCGCCTGGCCATGTTCGGCCTGGCAAGCCTGTTCGCAGGCCTTGCAGCCGATGCATAGGGTTTGATCGAAGAGTAATCCGTAGATGGAGGACATCCCGAACTCCTTTCCTTACACCATCTTGCTGCGTGTAATCCCCCCCGGGGAATCCAGGCAGAGCATACCTGCGCAAAGGTCGTGCCAGAAGGAACTGTTCAGTTTTACCGCATTATTTATCAGCGCTTTATAAATTTACAGTCATAATAGTCACCCCCACTGCATGGAGATATATTAATCACTATTCACTTGAAAATCCATACAGTCCAGCGATAACACCTTGTTTTTCTTGCCACTAGATGACTGCATATTTTATCAACGCACCCTGTTGATTATTCATCACTTCTCCGTGCTCGCCAGAATCCTCCTGTAAAACTCTTTCATAAGCCCTTTCTTTACAATGTTTAGACATTTCCGCCACCTCCTAAGATAAGGCCACCTGCGAGGGGTGCTTCTTTTCAGGAACACCCCCGCACAGGGTGCCCTGCCAGCCATGACACCTACCTCCTGTCGTTTTGAGGGAGAGTTATGTCCGCGGCGGTCTTGCCGTGAATCTCCGGGATCACCGCTCACTGTGGAAATGCTGGACCGAGCAACAGAGAAAGGCCCGGCGTGATTCGCCGGGCCTTTCTCTTCCCTATCCCTTTATTTCGTGGGCTCGTGGCCTCATGGACCCGCGGGCGCTATCCCTAGAACGGTCCCTCGGCGGGGCAGTTGGCGTTGTAGGTCGTGACCTGGTAGTACCAGACGCCGCCGGGGCCGGGGTCGTCGCCCGAGTGGTCGGTCCACTGGTAGTTGGGCGCGCTCTGCGTCCATGTCCACCACGTTGGTCCCCACCAGGGCCAGGTGCTCTTGGGCAGGCGCCGGCGTCGTTGGAGCGCCGGATGTTCCAGCCCGTGCGCTGGTCGCTCTGGTTGGGGTCCTGCCAGTTGAGGGTGTAGTCCGTGTCCGACCTTGGTCACCGAGTAAAGCCAGCAGGGCTCGTCGGGTGGATCGCATGGCGGCGCCCGGCGCAGGTCGGTCTCCCGCAGGCCGTTGGCCGCCAGCGTGAGCCAGGGACCGTGGCCCTGGAAGGGCGTCGTGACGCACGCTGTACTTCGTGCGCATGCGCCACACGTAGGGAGCTTCGTATGGAAGGAGAACCTGCTGGTTGAGGGATGCCCCCGATGTGCCGCTATCAGCCCAGCCTGATGCGGCCCAGTAGGGAAGGCCCGAATGAAAATACCCGAGCGGCGCCATCTGCCATTCGATTTTCACGTCGCCCCGGCCGAAAGGCGTGCGTCCCGTGCAGGCCATCCGGAAGAGGCCGCCTTCCGCCCGTCCCAGCGGAGCGATGGGGCCGCTCAGATCGTTCCGGAGTTGCTGCGGCTTTGTTGAAATGCAAGGCCCGTTGTTGCCGTAGTAGAGGAAGGCCCGACCTTCGTCCACTTGGCCGTTGTCGTACCAGGGAGCCCCGATGATGACGTCGCGTGTAGCCGTCTCCGTTCACATCCCCCGCAGTGCCAACCGAAGAGCCAGGATTGCAGCGCTTTGGTCGCTCTCGGCGGTCCAGGCCGCACCCGGGGCCAATCCTGCGGCGCTGCCGAGATAGGCATAGGCCCGCCCTTCATTGCCCTGGCCGTTGTCATAGTAAAGCGCACCGATGATGACGTCGCTGTAGCCATCGCCGTTCACGTCCCCCGCCGTCCCCACGCAATAGCCGAATTGGGCGCTAACCTGATCACTCTCTGCCGTCCAAGCCGCGCCCGCGGTCAACCCTCCTGCACTGCCCAGGTAGACACAGGCGCGCCCTTCATTGCTCTGGCCATTGTCGTAGTAAAGCGCACCGACGATGACGTCGCTGTAGCCGTCGCCGTTCACGTCCCCGGCCGTCGCCACCGAGAAGCCGAAGTTCGCGGCATGCCTGGTCGCTCTCGGCGGTCCAGGCCGCGCCCGTGGCCAGCCCGGCCGCGCTGCCCTGGTAGACGAAGGCGCGCCCTTCGTCCGTCTGGCCGTTGTCGTAGCCGAATGCCCCGACGATGACGTCGCCGTAGCCGTCGCCGTTCACGTCCCCCGCCGTTCCGACCGAAATGCCGAAGTGGGCGCCGGCCTGGTCGCTCTCGGCGGTCCAGGCCGCGCGTCGCGGCCAGCCCCGAGGCGCCGCCCGTGATAGACGTAGGCCCGCCCCTCGTTCGTCTGGCCGTTGTCGTAGTAGGGCGCCCCGACGATGACGTCGCCGTAGCCGTCGCCGTTCACGTCCCCGGCCGTCGCCGACCGAGTAGCCGAAGTACGGCGTTCGCCTGGTCGCTCTCGGCCGTCCAGTGCGCGCGTGGCGCTCAGGCCCGCGGCGACGCCGAGGTAGACGATAGGCCCGGCCCTCGTCCGTCTCGCCGTTGTCGTAGTAGCCGTGCGCCGACGATGACGTCGGCGTAGCCGTCGCCGTTCACGTCCCCGGCCGTCGCCACCGAAACGCCGAATCCAGCGCCGGCCTGGTCGCCCTCAGCCGTCCAAGTCGGGCGTGGCCGAGAGACCGCGGCGCCGCCGAGGTAGACGAAGGCCCGCCCTTCGTCCGTCTGGCCGTTGTCGTAGTTTGGCGCCCCGACGATGACGTCGGCGTAGCCGTCGCCGTTCACGTCTCCCGCCGATCCCACCGACGAGCCGAAGTAGGCGCTCGCCTGGTCGCTCTCCGCCGTCCAGGCCGGCACGCAGTGCTCAGCCCCGATGCGCCACCGAGGTAGACGTAGGCCCGCCCCTCGTCCGTCTGGCCGTTGTCGTAGCAGATGCGCCCCGACGATGACGTCGGCGTAGCCGTCGCCGTTCACGTCCCCCGCCGTCGCCACCGAAGAGCCGAAATCGGCGTCGGCCTGGTCGCTCTCCGCCGTCCAGGCGGCGCTCGTGGACAAGCCCGGCGGCGCCGCCGAGATAGACGAAGGCCCGGCCCTCGTCCGCTCTGGCCGTTGTCGTAGCCGTAGCGCCCCGACGATGACGTCGCAGTAGCCGTCGCCGTTCACGTCCCCCGCCGTCCCCACCGAGATAGCCGAAGTCGCGCGCCGGCCTGGTCGCTCTCGGCCGTCCAGGCTGCGCCCGTGGACAGCCCTCCGGCACTGCCCAGGTAGACGAAGGCCCGCCCTTCGTTCGCTCTGGCCGTTGTCGTAGCCGAGCGCCCCGACGATGACGTCGCTGTAGCCGTCGCCGTTCACGTCCCCGCCGTCCCCACCGAACCGCCGAACTAGGCGCCGGCCTGATCGCTCTCGGCGGTCCAGGCAGCGCCGGCGGACAGGCCCGCCGCGCCACCGAGGTAGACGTAGGCCCGCCCTTCGTCCGTCTGGCCGTTGTCGTAGTCATCGCCCCGACGATGACGTCGCTGTAGCCGTCGCCGTTCACGTCCCCCGCCGTCCCCACCGAATGCCGAAGTGCGCGCCCTGCCTGGTCGCTCTCGGCCGTCCAGGCGGCGCCGTCGCCAGGCCCGAGGCCGACCGAGGTAGACGTAGGCCCGCCCTTCGTCCGTCTGGCCGTTGCTATAGTTGAACGCCCCGACGATGACGTCGCCGTAGCCGTCGCCGTTCACATCCCCGCCGTCGCCACCGAACAGCCGAACTGGCGCCCGCCTGGTCGCTCTCGGCCGTCCAGGCCGCGACTCGACGGCCAAGCCCGAGGCGCTGCCCAGATAGACGAAGGCCCGCCCTTCGTCCGTCTGACCGTTGTCGTAGCGACTGCCCCGACGATGACGTCGGTGTACCCGTCGCCGTTCACGTCCCCCGCCGTCCCCACCGAGGTGCCGAAGTAGGCGTTCGCCTGGATCGCTCTCCGCCGTCCAGGCGGCGTCGTGGCACAGCCCCGAGGCGCCACCGAGATAGACATAGGCCCGCCCTTCGTCCATCTGGCCGTTCGTCGTAAGCAGGTGCGCCCCGACGATGACGTCGGTGTAGCCGTCCCCGTTCACATCCCCGCCGTCCCAACCGAATAGCCGAACTCCGCGTCGGCCTGGTTGCTCTCGGCCGTCCAGGCGGGGCTCGTGGCCAGGGGGTCTACCGTGATGGGGTAGAGCGCGGCCGTGTCATCCACGGCGATGCGAATGCCGCCGGAGGAATTCGGAATTGGGAATTCGGAATTCGGAAACAAATCACCTGCCCAACCCTCGAAGCGGGAGGACAGCACGCGGCCGGAGGCGTCGGTGACCTTCAGTTGGCCGTAGCGGAGGACGCTGATATTGCCGGCAGCGTAGAAATCCACCGCCTGGCCGTCTTCTGCGAACTTTCGGGTGGAGATTGCCCGTCAGGGCAAGGTCGAGAGTCGAGGGCGTAGGGGAGGGCCACCGCGCCCTCCCGTGGTGCGAACTGGAGACGCCTGCCTTGAAACCGCGCCGGGCGGGGACGGTGCCCCGCCCCTACTAGGCGGTGCCGAAATCGTGAACCCCTGCTCGAGGCCCTGCTCGTCGTTCACGAACCACTCGGCGATGCGGGCGCGGCTGAACTCAACCCGGTTCCCCGTGATGTGCGGGGCGGCTTTCGCGACCGGCTCGGTCCCGTCGCCCCGGCCCCAGCGGACCAGTTGCAGGCCCCACTCCCACGGGGAGGACCCTTCCACCCGCGGGATGAGCCGGACCCCATTTTCCGTGAAATAGGTCCGGAACCCCTGGGCCCGGTTCAGGAGCCTGCCAAGCACCCTTGGTACCCGGGAAGGAGGCGTTCGCGTCCCAGGTGACCTGGTATTCGTCTTTCCGGATGTTTTCCTGGACCTTGCTCCACCAATCTTGAGAGGTACCACTGGGCAGGGTCACCTTTCCCTCGGGTTTCGCCTCCCGTCTGGGAGGGCTCTTACGGGGCCCTTGCCGTCCGGATTCACGGGAGCCGGCGCGGGTTGAGGTAAATCGCCGGACTTCGGGCGGGAGGCCCCGCTGTCCGCGGCCGTTCCCGAGAAGAACCCCACCACACATACCACGAGGATCGCCGCGAGATTGCGAATGCGGATTCGCATGACACCCTCCCCCACCCCGGTCGTGTAACAACCCCAGGTCAACCCGGATCAAAAACTCGTTCCTTTTGTGAGAAATATAGGTGTCTAGGCCTTGAAAAGCAAGGACCTGCAGGTCCCTGAGCGGCCCGTGGGTTTGGCACCGACCCCCTTGGCGGCTCTCTCCACTCCTGGTGCATTCAGCATGTGTTACCTAAAAAGCAGAAGAGCCGCCCTCGCGGGCGGCCCTCTGTCTTCACGCTGACAGATGAAAGCTCTAGTTCACCAAAATGACCATGGTCCTCTCGGCCTTGAACTTGTCCTTGTTGAGGATCTTGAGCGTGCCGGTCTTCCCATCGGGGGCGATGGACCAGCTGTAGTCCTGGTCGATCTTAAACGCCGTCCCCGGGGCGACTTTCACCTTGGTAATGCTCGCCACTCCGGCGTCCTGGGCCGTGAAGATTATGGAATCCCCGCTGCGAAGATCCAGGTGCTGCGGGAAATTGGCTTCATCGAACTTGGCGATGCGCGGCTGGCCGTACCAGGGATCCTGGACGAGGCCCGATTTCACGAGCGTCTGCCTGTCTCCCACTTTGTAGAATATGGAGTTGAGCCGGGCCTTGAGGTCCTCCGAGAGGTCCTGGACCTCCTGCATCTTCTTGAGCAGGTCCGCACGCTCGGCCTGGAGCATGGCCACGTCCTGGTTCAGTTGGTCGCGCCGTTTTTCGAGATCGGAAACCTGCTCGAGGAGCGTCGTTTTTTCTTTGGCGAGCTCATTGCGTTGGGAGATGGCCTGGTCCTTGGCGCTGACGAGCTCCTGCTTGGCCTTCTGGATGACTCGGTAGGGGCTCACCGAGGCGTCGCCCTGGGTCACGAAGGTCCCGAAAACCCCGTTGTCATAAAAGTTCCAAACCTTGAAGCCCGGCACCAATTCGTCCATGAGGTTGGTCTGCAGGGCCAGCTTCTTGGCCGTGGCGGGATCCAGCCCCTTATCCTTGGTGAGGAAGTTCATGGCGATATCCAGGTGCTTGTCCCCGCGCTTGACCACCACGGCGGAGGGCAACTTCTTCTCCAGGTCCTGCACCTGTACTTTGAGGTCCTCGACCTCCTTCTCCCTCTTCAGGATGTCCGAAATGAGGTCCCGGTAGCCGATGCCCTCCTCCTTCTGGAGCTTCTGTTCGAGCACGGCCTTCTGTTCGGGCGTGAGGGTCTGGCCCACGAGTGCGCCCACGTCCTTCCCACCCTCCTGCATATACTTCTGCAGGAGCTGGTTCATCTCGTCCTGCCTCCCGTTGATGTCCTGCTCGAGCTTCGCGATCTTTCGCGCCGTCTCCATTTCATTGCTGACCTTGGAAGACTCTTTTTTGCAGGCCAGGCCGAACAGCAGGGCAAAGGCCACCAGCAGCAACACGCACCTTTTCATGGAATTTTCCTCCGTCACGGACAGATCATACTCCAGTCGATCCCGGTTTGCTCGATAGGGAATAGGTATACATGAACAGGGCGCCTGCCACGGCCACGTTGAGCGAATCCCAACCCGAGGCCATGGGGATGGAATACCGGATGGGACATGCCGCGGTGAGTTCCGGTGAGAGACCCCTTCCTTCGTTGCCCATGACCAAGGCCGCGGGCTTCATGAGCCCTTGATGCTGGTGAAGCGGCGCCCCCCGTGCGTTGGTGCCCACCAGGTGGACGCCGTTGGCTCTGGCCCAATCGATAAATGAGCCTCCGCTGCAGCTGATGATGGGCAGGTGGAGCGCGGCGCCGGCGCTCCGGGCGAGGACGGTTGGGTGGTAGGGATCGGCCGTACCCGTCCCCGCAAATACCGCCGCCAGGCCAAAGGCCCTTGCGGACCGGATCAGGATTCCCACATTCACCGGGTCCTGGACTCCGTCAAGAAAGAGAAAGAGGTCCTCCGGGCCCGAGCCGGGCCAGGATTGCGGGCGCCGCCGGGCCAGAACCATTACCCCCTCTGGCGAGGCCGCACGCGCCACTCTGTCCATGAGGGAGGTCGAGCTGAGAAAAACCCGTCCCTCGTTGGAGAGGTCCTCCAGCCGATTGGCCCATTCGCTCCATCGGTCGGTGTCCAGAAGAACCGCCTCGATGGGCCACGAGGCATTGAGCGCCTCCTGGAGGAGGTGCCGACCCTCGAGCAGGAACGAGTCTCCCTTGCGATTCTTGGAGGCGGCACGGAACTTCTTGATGAGGGGGTTTTGGAGGGAGGTGAGAAGTTCAGGAGACATGGTGCGATGTTACCTCCATTGGCTTTCTTTTCCAACCCCCTCGCGGAGGACACCAGGCACCTCCCTGGTTCTCGTGCCCCCATCCCCGCGGGCCGCACAAAGCAAAACGGAGAGGGTTACCCCTCTCCGTCGCTCGTTCGTGGTGCCGAAGGGGGACTCGGTTTGAGCATCGCTAGGAGCCTCGCTCGCGTCGAGTCCTCTCGCTGCGTTCCAAGCGCTGCACTCAAACCCGGCCTGGGACCCTCGCCAGGAGGGCAGGCTGCGGGCGCTAGCCTCTTCGGCGCGCCCTCGCCGCCCCTCCAAGGCGTCTCCCAGGCTTCTCGCCCCCTTGCCTCGGAGGCAAAAGCAGGGAGGGTCGCCCTCTCCGTCGCTGTTCGTGGTGCCGAAGGGGGGACTCGAACCCCCACACCCTTTCGGATACTACCCCCTCAAGATAGCGTGTCTGCCAATTCCACCACTTCGGCACGGGTGGTCATTTAGGGCTATTCGCGGGCGCAGGAGCGGGGGCGCTCTGCGCGGGAGCCGGCGCGCCTTTCTCGGGGACAGGCGCGGGCGCTTTCTCGGCCGGCTTGGGTACAGCGGGAGCCGACTGTTTCGGAGCGGCCGCCGCGGGAAGACTCTTCTCCATCAGGTTGCTCTGCTTCTTATTTGAGAGCATGACGAGCAGGATGGAGAGCAACATGAAGGTCACGGCCAGGCCAGTCGTGAGCTTTTGCAGGAAGGTAGCCGAGCCTCGGGCACCAAAGGCAGTTTGCGAAGATGCCCCACCGAATGCGGCGGCCAAATCGCCACCCTCTCCTGGCTGCAACAGGATGATTCCAATGAGAAGAAGGCAATCCAAGATGTAGATGATCCACAACAGCGTGAGCATTCGGAGCCTCCCAGCGCCTTCCAAAGGCGCCCGTAGAGGATACTTCAATCGGCCCCAGAGGTCAAGGTCCCCACCGCACCTGCACCCGAGCGACTGGATCATCCACTCAGACCAGAACAAGATTCTGGGGCGAAAGGCCAGGCGCGCGGAAGGCCTGCACGAACCGGCCGAGAGGGGCGTTTCCATGCTAAACTCTATGCGTCGGGACCGGAACCGTCCGGCCCGTGTAGCCCGCGAGGTGGAACGATGAAGTGGTGCGCCCTGCCCGTTGCTCTCGTCTCCATGATGGTCCTATTGGGCTGCGCCTCCAAGCAGGACAAAATCCCGGGCGCGCCGGGTGGCCAAAGCGTGCCGAGCCCCAATCGGGCGGCGGGCGAGCTTCCGGGCGACGAGACCATTAAGAACTCCGAGGTGGCCTACAACATGGCCCTGGAATTCGCGGGTCAGCAGAACATGGAGGCGGCCCACCACTACATCGCGTTGGCCATGAAGCTTCGCCCGGACGCCAAGTATTCCTATACCCAAGCTCTCCTATATCTCACCGAATCCAAATACAACGACGCGCTCGCGTACTTGCAGCAATCACTCCAGCAGGGCGCCGGAACGCAGGAAAACAAACTGGCCGTGCTCAACGCCATGGGCGTCTGCTACAAGGAGCTCGGGCAGGACGACGAGGCGCTCTCCAAGTTTCGCGAAGTGGTGAATGCTCAGGGACTTTTCAGCCGCTACGAGTCCTACTACAACATGGGCGTGATCTACATGCGCCAGAAGAAGAGCCTGGACGCCGAGGCGGTATTTATGCGGGTCGTTGATGAGAACCCCGGCTACTACAGAGCCTACAACAAGCTCGGGTTGCTGGCCGCCGCCAAGGGCGACTGGGGCGGCGCCGCGCTGAACTACAAGAAGGCTCTTGACATCCTCTCGCAGGACTATGGCGCCAACCAGGCCGATGGAGCGGAGATCTACTGCAACTACGGTGAGGCCCTCTTCCAGGAGAAACTTTACCCCCAGGCCCGGACCGCCCTGATGCAGGTTTTGAAAATCGCGCCGGAGAGCGTGTTCGGCCAGAGGGCCAAAGAACTCCTGAGCCAGCTCGGGGGAAGCTGATGTTTGGAAAGATCCGAGACAGCCTGCGCAAGACCCGCGAGGCCCTCGTGGAGAGGGTCTCAGGTATTTTCGCAGGCACGTCAGAGACAGACGAGGCCACCCTGGAAACCCTGGAGGAAGCCCTCATCTCTGCAGATGTGGGCCTCCCCACGATTCAGGCCCTGCTTGAAAGGCTGCCCCGAGAGGCCAGAGCCTCCGGCGCCGGGCTGCACGAGGCGGTGAGGCGGAGGATGATGGGGCTCTGGCCGCCTGCGCCCGCGTCGGAAGGCCCTCCTCCTGGACCGTGGATCCATCTCATGGTGGGAGTGAACGGCGTGGGGAAAACCACGACCATCGGGAAGCTGGCGGCTCAGCGTGCGGGGCGAGGACAAAAGGGGCTCCTGGCCGCGGGGGACACCTTTCGCGCTGCGGCGGCCGAACAGCTCGGTATCTGGGCGGCGCGCGCGGGCTGCGAATTGGTCCGCCAGGCGGAGGGCGCAGACCCGGCTGCGGTGGCGTTCGATGCGATCCAGGCCGCCCTGGCCCGGCGTCTCGATTTCGTGTTCATCGATACGGCGGGACGGCTTCAGGTCAAGCACAACCTCATGGAGGAGTTGGGCAAGATCTACCGCGTCGCGGGCAAGGCCATGCCGGGCGCACCGCATCAGATCAGCCTCGTTCTGGATGCCACCACGGGCCAAAACGGCCTCAGCCAGGCCCGTCTCTTCACCGAAAGAGTACCGCTCACGGACCTGATCCTCACCAAACTCGACGGCACCGCCAAGGGGGGAATCGCCCTCTCCATCGCGGCAGAGCTCAAACTGCCCATCCGCTACGTGGGGGTGGGCGAGAAGGTGGACGATTTGGTACCTTTCGACCCGGCCGAATACGTGGACGGCCTCCTGGGCTAGGGCATGCTGGCGACCGAATGGATCCCCAATCCCACCTTCATGCTGGCTGCCGCCGAGGAGGCCCTCAAGGGGGCAGGCCGCACCCACCCCAACCCCAGCGTGGGTGCCGTGGTGGTTCGGTCGGGGCACATCATCGGCAGGGGTTTCCACGAAGGGCCCGGCACCCCCCATGCTGAGGTGGTGGCCTTGCGTGAGGCGGGGGAACTCGCCTGGGGCGCCGATCTCTATGTGACCCTCGAACCCTGTTGCACCACGGGCCGGACGGGACCTTGCACGGAAGCCATCGCCTCCGCAGGTATTGCCCGCGTGGTGGCCGCGGTCATTGGATCCTAACCCGAACGTCAACGGCGGCGGGGCGGAAAAACTCAGGAGCCTGGGCGTCGTGGTTCAAGTGGGCCTCCTCGAACGGGAGGGGTTGGCCGTGGACCCGGCCTACCACACCTTCTACAGGAGGGGCCGGCCCCACGTTCATCTCAAGTGGGCGCAAACCCTCGACGGCAGGGTGGCCATCCCGGGCGGCGGATACATCACGGGTCCAGAGGCCCGGCTTTTGGTGCATCGGGAGCGTTTTCTCGCGGACGCGATCCTCGTGAGCGCATCCACCGTGGTTGCGGATGACCCGCTCCTCACGGTGCGTTTGGACGGACAATCCAAAGCTCTCACGCGGGTTGTTCTCGACCACCGCGGGCTTCTCACCGGACGGGAGAAGCTCTTCTCCACCTGCCCCTCCGGAGGACCCGTGCTGATCATGGTGCCCGAGGGAGCACCCCGTCCCCCGATGGGCCCCATGCGACGAGGTCGTCATCTGTCCCCTGCCCCTCGAGCCAGGGGGCCGGTTCGACCTGCGAGCCGTTCTGGCGGCGATCAAGGCCCGCAACCTCCTGGCAATCTACCTGGAGGCCGTGGGAAGCCTCTCCTCGGCATTTCTCCGGGCGGGCCTCGTGGACAGGATTTCGGTGCACGTGGCGCCCATGTTGGCGGGAACCACCCCGGGGCCGGCCGCCCTGGAGGGCGCCGTCTCTCCTTCCGGGCGCGTCCAAGTGCTCGGCCACCCGCGCTGGGAGAGAGCGGGAGCGGACCTGATCGTCACCGCCGACTTGGAGGACGCATGTTCACTGGACTGATCCGAGAGGTGGGGAGCGCGGTGCGGTTGGCACCCCGAGGCCGCGAAGCGTCGCTCACGGTGGCCTGCACCCTGGTTTTGGAGGGCGCCAAACCCGGGGACAGCATCGCCGTGGATGGCGCCTGCCTCACCGTCGAAAGCTTGTCCTCGCGCGACTTCACGGCGTTCCTCAGCGCGGAAACCCTTGAGAAGACCACGCTCGGCGCGCTGAAGCCTGGCGATGCCGTCAACTTGGAGCCCTCGCTGACCCTGAGCGACCGCCTCGGCGGCCACCTCGTGCAAGGGCACGCGGAGGGCATCGGCACGGTCCTGTCCCTAATGCCCGTGGGAACGGGATGGACGCTGGCCGTGGAGCTGCCCGCCGACCTCGAAGACGGGGTCATCCCCAAAGGGTCCATCGCCCTGGCGGGGGTGAGCCTCACCGTCGCCTCCGTCGCGGGTCGACGGGTGGAGGTGGCCGTCATTCCGGAGACGTTGCGGAGCACCACCATGGCATCCTGGAAGCCCGGGACCCGCATTAATGTGGAAACGGACCTCGTGGGGCGCTATGTTCTTTCCTACCTCAAGCGGCGCGGGGGCAACCCCGGAGCCCTGACCATGGAGCATCTCTTGGAGAAAGGTTTCTAAATGCCAATCGTACCCATCGAGCAGGCCCTGGAGGACATCAAGCAGGGCAGGATGCTCATCATCTGCGACGACGAGGACCGTGAGAACGAGGGGGATCTCTACATCCCCGCGGACAAAACCACTCCCGAGGCCATCACCTTCATGGCCACGAAGGGCAGGGGCCTGATCTGCCTGTCCATGACCGGAGAGCGCCTGGACCAGCTCCAGATCCCCATGATGGTGCAGCACAACACCAGCGCCTTCGAGACGGCGTTCTGCGTCTCCATCGAGGCCAAGCACAAGACCACCACGGGCATCTCGGCCCACGACCGGGCCGCCACCATCCTGACCACCACCGACCCGGTCACCAGGCCCTCGGACCTCGCCCGGCCCGGACACGTTTTTCCCCTCCGCGCCAAGGAGGGAGGCGTCCTTCGGCGGCCCGGGCAGACCGAAGCCGCGGTGGACATGTCCCGCCTCGCGGGGCTCTACCCTGCGGGAGTCATCTGCGAGGTCATGAAGGATGACGGGACCATGGCCCGCATGCCGGACCTCCTGCTTTTCTCCGAGGAGCACCGCGTCAACATCGTGACCATCGCCCAGCTCATTCAGTACCGCCTGAGCCGCGAGACCCACGTGAAGCGCGTGGCGCAGCCCAAGCTTCCCACGCCCTACGGGGAATTTCGGGTCATCGCCTACGAGAGCATCCTCAGCGAGAAGACGCACCTGGCCCTGACCATGGGCGAGTGGGCCCCCGGAGATGTGGTTCCAGTCCGGATGCACAGCGAATGCCTGACGGGCGACGCACTTCTCAGCCTGAGATGCGATTGCGGAGCGCAGCTGGAGGCGGCCATGTCCGCCATCGCCAAGGAGGGACGAGGCGTCATCGTGTACCTCCGGCAAGAGGGACGCGGCATCGGCCTTCTGAACAAGCTGAAGGCCTACGAGTTGCAAGACCAGGGAATGGATACCGTGGAGGCCAACGAGGCCCTCGGATTTGCCGCCGATGAGCGGGATTACGGCATCGGCGCCCAGATCCTTCACGACCTGTGCCTGAGCGAGGTCCGCCTGCTCACCAACAACCCGAAGAAACTCCACGCCCTTTCGGGGTTCGGCATCAAGATCGTGGATCAGATGCCCCTCGAAATCACGCCAAACGACAACAACCGGGCCTACCTCAAAACCAAGAAGGACAAGATGGGACACACTCTTCATAAGGTGTGAAGCGGGACCCTGATTCCGCGATGGGCACAGGTGCTCAAGGCCAGGTGCCTCCGAGTTCGATGCCTTCATGGCAAAAAAGCCCCAGGAGTGCGGTGGGGTCCCCACGGAATTAGAGCGGGCCGCCCCCCTTTGCCCTCCGGCCCGATTTGGCGTAGTATGGATTCCCGAACGGCGGTCGCGGCGGTCGCGCTCCGCGGATCGCCCATGACTCAAGCTCAGCGACCCATGCCCGGTGGCTCAAGAAAACCAAGGTCGAACGAAAGCAAGGAGAACCTGAATGAATAAGTCCGTTTACGCCGCCGTCCTCGCCGCGGGATTGCTCCTCACCGCCTGCAAGGGCGCGTCCTCACCCGCCACGCCCGCCAGCAACTCCGGCCCCAAGCCCGCCAAGGCCAACCCCGTGGTTGTGGTCCTGAACATGGACCGCCTCATGGGTGACAGCAACCTCTCCAAAAGCCTCCACGAAGAGCTCAAGACCTGGGCGGAGAGCAAGCAGTCCGAGTTGAAGGCCCGCGCTGAGGCCCTTCAGCGGGCAGAAGCCGCCAAGGAGAAGCCCGCTGTGATCGAGGCCATGAAGCGCGACCTCTTCCAAATGCAGGAAATGGCCAAGCAGGAGTTCCAGCAGCGCCAGGGCGAGGCAGCGGACCGGATGAAGAAGACCTTCGACCCGCTCGTCCAGGCCCTGGCCAAGGAGAACGGCTGGGATGTGATCCTGAACAAGAGCGCCGAGGGGACGATCTTCACGGGCGATGCCCTGGACCAGACCGATTATGTGTTGGCCAAGCTCAACGCAGCCCCAGCGCCGGCGGCCGAGACCGCTCATCCCACGGAGCCCGGGCACTCGACCAACACGCCCTAACAAGCCGCAATTACCCTTCAACCGCACAGCGGGCGGGGAGCAATCCCCGCCCGCTGCATCTTTCTCCCGAGCGCTCCAAAAGCACCCGGGGCGCATCACCTGCTACTTGCCGGAGCGGTCCTCGTAAGCCGGTTTGGCGGGCGCCGCCGCGGGGTGTTCCCGCAATGACCGCAGGGCCTCCTGGATGGCCCGGTCGAGCTGGGGATCGCCGCCGTTTACCATGAGGGCAGGGTCGTCCTCCACCACGATGTCCGGGTCCACGCCGTGCCCCTCCACGAGCCACTTGCCGTCGGTCGGAATACATGCCGAAGGTCGGCACGGTGACGCCGCCGCCGTCGATGAGCCCGGGCGAGCCGCTGATGCCGATGAGGCCGCCCCATGTGCGACGCCCCACGAGAGGGCCGAGCTTGGCCATGCGGAAGTAGAGCGGGAAACAGTCTCCGCCGGAGCCGCTCCAACCATTGATGAGCATGACCTTGGGGCCGGAATGGGCGAACTCGGGCCACTGCCAGTCCTTCCCGTCGCGCACGCCCCAATAATTGGTGATGGGCCGGTTGAGGAGTTCGATGAAGCGGTCCGGGATCTGGCCGCCGCTGTTCCACCGCTCGTCGATGACCAGGCCCTCCTTGGTGAACTGTCCGATAAACTGCCGGTAGAGCTCATTCTGCCCGTCGGTGCCCGTGTCCGGCACGTAGATGTAGCCCAGCTTGCCACCGGAGGCCTGCGTCACCTTCTCACGGTTGGCCTGGGCCCAGGCGAGATGCCGCAACCGGCTTTCGTCCTCCAGCGGCTTCACGAGTACCTGCCTGGAATTGGCCACAGAGGCCGTCGAGCTGACGGTGAGGGAGACCGTGCTACCCGCCATCCCGTCCAGCGCCGCCCAAGGGTCCTTGTGGGTATCTACGGGGGTTCCGTTGACGGCCAGGAGGTACTCGCCCTCCTTGACGTTCACGCCGGGGTCCTTGAGGGGCGAGCGGGATTCCGTGTCCCATGACGCACCTTCGTAAATCGTCGCGATGCGGTACGCGCCGTTCTCCAGGGCGTAATCGCAGCCCAGGAGGCCCACCGAGCGCTTGGGCGGCTTCTCCGTGTCGCCGCCGCCTCGGTAGGTGTGGGAGGAGTTGAGCTCACCGATGAGCTCGCCCAGGACGTAGTTGACGTCGGAACGCGTGACGCACTGGGCCATGAGGTTGCCGTAGCGCGTGCGCATCTCGTTCCAGTTCACGCCGTGCATGCCGGGGTCGTAGAAGAAATCGCGCTCGAAGCGCCATGCGTCCTCGAAGATCTGCCTCCACTCGGACCGCGGGTCCACGGTCATCTCCATGGCCGTCAGGTCGAGTTTTTTCTCCATCTTCTGCTCGGGTTTGGCATCCACGATGGCCCATTCCTTCTTGTGGCGGACCAGGAGTTTCTCGCCCTCCGGAGGCGACGACGACGCGCTCCACGTCGTCGAGCACGGTCTTCTCCTCGCGCTCCTTGAGGTCGTAGATCATCAGCGGGGTCTTCTCGTCCTCGGGGGAACCCGCCAGTCGGAGATCCCTGTACAGCAGCTTGCCCGCGAGCGCGGCGAGCTGGTCGTAGTTG
This sequence comes from uncultured Acidobacteriota bacterium, assembly GCA_963772255.1. Taxonomy (GTDB): domain Bacteria; phylum Acidobacteriota; class UBA4820; order UBA4820; family DSQY01; genus JAKAJA01. The sequence continues at coordinate 45,007 of CAVYWK010000020.1, read as the reverse complement.
CTCGCCTTCGGCGGGAGGATCACCATCCTCTGCTCGAATCCCGCCAGGTCGATTCCCACCGGCTCCACCTTCGCCGGCTTCGCCTTTTCCCCTTCCTTTTCGTTGTCCTTGCCTTTGTCTTTGCTCTTGTCTTGGTCCTTTTCCTTCCCCCCTTCTCCCGATCCCGCCATCTCCCCATCTATCTTTTCCACGTCGTTCTTGGGCGCCAGGGGGGAGGCGACGTCGGTGCGAAGCGGTATGGCTGCGACCCGGGTCAGGTTGGCGTAGATCCAAGTGGGGTCGATGTTCCCGTAAACGGGGCGGAAGTTCCGCTTGGTGAGGAGGAAGAGGTACTTGCCCTCGGGGTCGAAGACGGGGCCGGCGTCGTAATAGAAGCCCGCGGTGGCCTGGACCGTCTTCCCTGCCTGCGTGTCGTAGAGGAAGACGGCGCCGATGCGGTTTGCCAGTTCCCGCGACCAGGTGATCCACCTGCTGTCGGCGGACCAGTTCACCGCGAAACCTTCCAGGCTCTCGTGGCCGTCGTCTTGGACCTCCTCGTAGAGCCAGAGGCCCTTGTCTATCTGCGTGACCTGGCCCGTGGCCACCTCGCACAGGTTGATGCGCATGGCCTGGTCCACGAAGACCACCCGCTTCCCGTCGGGGGACCAAAAAATGCGGTACCGGTAGCCCGGCCCCAGCTTGGTCGCGGTGCGCTCGGCGCCGGACCCGTCCGCGGGCCGGATCGTCAGTTCGTAGTTCCCCGTCCGGTCGCTCCAGTAGGCCAGGGTCTTGCCGTCGGGGGAGAGTGCGGGGTAGCGCTCCGCCATGCCCGACGTCCGCGTGATGTCGTAGGTTGGACCGTTTTCGGCGGGCACGGAGAACAAGTCGCCGCGCGCCTCGAAATAGGCCCGTTTGCCCGAGGGCGAGACGGCGGCGTTCTGGATCAGGTCGGAGGTCTTTTCGACGCGGGAGCGCAAAGTGGACTCGTCGGTCACCACCCGAATCTGCACGGGAAGGGCCTTCTCGGTGGCAAGGTCCATCAGGTAGAGCTGGCCACCCGCCTCGAAGACGATGTCCGAGGGTCCCATGGAGGGGAAGTGGACATCGAAAGTATCGAAGGTCGTGAGCGGGCGTATGGCGCCGGTCTTCGCGTCATAGGCATACAGGTTGTAGCGCTTGTTGGCGTCGCGATCGCTGATGAAGTAAAGGGTGGACCCGCTCCACATGGGCTGGCTGTAGCTCGCCCCGTCGTCGCCCACGCGCTTGCTCTGATGCGTGGTGAGATCGAAGAGATAGATGCGCGAGACATCGCCGCCGCGGTATCGCTTCCATGTCCGGAGGTCCTGGCTGTTGGGCATATATGCGAGCGTGGAGCCGTCGGGGGAGAGGGTCCCGAACTCGCCGTAGGGCACGGGCAGCTTCTTGGGAAGGCCCCCCGTGGCGGAGACCTCGTAGATTTGGAAAAAACGGTCCGTGCCGGAGGCCATGGGGCTGGCGTAGAGGAGGGACTTCCCGTCCGGCGCCCAGCCCAGGACCCTGTCAGGAGCAGGGTGGTGGGTGACCCGCAAGGGCTCACCCCCCATGGTCGGAATCACATAAATGTCCGGGTTCCCGTCGTAGTTGCCCGTGAACGCCACCTGTGATCCGTCGGGCGAGAAGCGCGGGTAGTGCTCGTCCCCCGGGGCGGTCGTCAGGCGTTGTGCGGTCCCCCCCGCCTTGGGGGCCACCCACAGATCCCCCGCGTAGAGAAAGGCCAGCTGCGACGAGGACACTGCGGGCTCCCGGAGGAGGCGGGCGTCCACCTGGGCCAACAGGGTTGCCGGGAAAAGGGCGAGTGCGACCAGGGTGAAAAGGCGGGTCATTCGCATGAGGTTCCCTCCGTGGAGTGCCGATTTCAGGCGAGGGCCGGAGCCCAAGGGCTATTTAACGGGAGAGCCCGTCACAAAGTTCAGGGTTGCGCGCGCGCCGCCGACGACCTATGTTCTAGGTAGGCACCCTCCCGCGTGCCAGGAGGTGACTCATGTCATCCAAGAAAAGCGGCGGGACAGCCCGCCACAAGCCCTACAGTGGACCATGGCCCGAGCAGCACCCGTCCATCCCCGGCCGCGTAGCCAGGACCGGAGAGGGCAAGGACAAGGGCAGCCTGCCCGGCCACCCCAACGCGGCCCAGATCCAGAAAATCCCGCCGCAAGCGCCGAAATAGAGAAATTTGAGATTTCGGATTTGGGATTGGGGAATTTGAGGAACGGCCATTAACAAGAGGGTTTAGCTAGAGAGGCGGCGCGGGTGCGCCGCCTCTCCCCCTGTTCCAGATCTCAGCCGGCCTTTTTCTCTTCAGGCTTGGTTTTGGGTGGAGTTGCGTCCTTCTTTGGCGTCTCGCGCACGATCCCCAGGTGCTTGTCGTAGAAGTCGCTCCAGCGCTTGAACAGGTCCACCACGTGCTCCGGTTTGCGCGGGCCGTGGGATTCGCCCGGGTAGGCCACCATCTCCACCTGCTTTCCGGTGGTCTTGAGCGCGCGGTAGAGTTCCAGGGCCTGTGGAAAGGGCACCCGTTCGTCCTCCTTGCCGTGGAGGATGAGCACGGGGGTCTGCACGGTCCTAATGTGCCTGACCGCCGACCCCTTGTCGTAGTTCTCGGGGTTGTCGTAGGGGTTTCCCAAGAACTCCCAGTCGCCGGCCATGCCGTGGTTGATGTCGGACTGGGCATAGTTGGAGTAGTAGTTCGCCACGCCGGCGCCCACCACGGCGGCCTTGAACCGAGTGGTTCGCGTGATGGCCCATTCGGTCATGCAGCCGCCGTAGGACCAGCCGCCGAGGACGAGCGCCTCCGGATCGGCGTCCTTGCGCGAGATCAGGTAGTCCACGCCGGCCATGATGTCGTCGTAATCCGCGAACCCCTCCAGACCGCGGTTGGCGGCGTAGAAGGCGAAGCCGTACCCCAGGCTTCCGCGAAAGTTCACCCTAAGCAGGTTGTAGCCTTGCCCCGCAAAGTAGATCTCCCACGGGTCGAAGGACTCCTGATCCATCCAGTCGGGACCGCCGTGGGGCATGACCATGAGGGGGGCGGGGCCGTTGCCCGACGGGAGGGGTGTACGGGAAAACAGGCCCTCGATCTCCTGCCCGTCGGGGTTTTTGAAGCGGATCCGCTCCACCGTGGGAAGGACCCAGTTCTTGATCTGAGGATTCAACTCCGTGAGGCGTTTGGCACCCGTGCCGTCGCCCCTGACGGACCAGGGGTCGCCAGCCATGGCCGTGGCCGAGAACGCAAAAGCGACGAGATCGGCCGCCTTGTCCGTGGAGAACCCCCTGATGGAACCCGCCGGAGCGAAGAGCAGGTCCGCCTTGCCGGCCGCCGCGTCGATGCGACGCAGGCAGCTCCGCGTGCCCTCGTGCGTTAGGGCGAGGAGGGCCTTTCCGTTCTCGCTCCACGCGATCTGGCCGAAGGTGAAATCGAGCGTCGCCGCGGCGTTTTGAAGGCGTTTTCCGTCCGCCGTACTGATCCACAGGGCACGGCTCAGGCTCGGGCTATCCAGAGTGCCCAGCCAGGCCACGCGCGTCCCGTCCGGTGAGAAGAGGGGGGCTCCGTCGACGGGTCGGGCTTTGTCGGAGAGCACCGCGAGAGTCTTCCCCGCCAGGTCCACCCTCCTCATGGTCTGGCTGGTGGACACATCGTAGGGGAGCTGGGTGGGCGAGGTGGCCACCCCGAAGGACTGGCCGTCGGGCGCCCAGCTGTAGGCGTTCACCTGGAACTCCTTGGCCGTGACCTGGCTGAGCTTCCCCTGGGGGACGCTGAGGGTGAAAAGCTGCTGCATGTCTCTCGGCGTTTCGAAAATCTCCGCTTGGCCCGTCCTCTCGTCCTCCTCCTTCTGCTCCTTGGAGGGCTCGGGGACAGCAAGGAAGGCAATGGTTTTCCCGTCCGGGGACCACTTCAGGTCCGAGGGTTCGATTTTCAATTTGCCCACCTGCACACCCTCGCCGCCGTCCACGGCCATGACGAAGATTTGGGGGGAGCCCGCGCGTTTGGAAACGAAGGCGAATTTCGCTCCGTCCGGAGCCCACGCCGCACCGCCCTCCCCCGCCGTGCTCGCGGTCATTTGGCGGGGTGTCCCGCCCGAGGGCGGCACCAGGTAGATGTGGAAGACCGGCTTGTCCGCGCCAGGGTTGTCGGCGGGGGCGGGATAGGTCATGCCCCCGGCCACATAGAGGATCTTGCTCCCGTCCGGCGACACCGCCAGGGATCTCACGCGGGTCATGGAGACCAGTTCCTCCGGGGTCACGCCGTGCCTCGCCGGAGCCTGGGCCCAAAGCGCACAGGACGCGAGGAGTAACAACGCCACCATCGCTCTTCTCATGCACAAACTCCTTATGCAGGACTGACCATGCCGGCGCTCGTGCACACTCTCCCCCAGGGCGCCGAAGGCACCAGCAAAACCATACGCGCGGATCGGGGCCTTTGTTCCTCCGAAAGAGGCCCCCTCCACTCGCCTCGGCTCGTTGGCTCGTTGACTCGTTGGCGCGATCACTCTTCGATTTCGCCCGGTTCGATGAGGATCTCTCTGGGGCGGGCACCGTCGGCGGCGCCCACGATGCCGCGGTGCTCCATGACATCCAGCAGGCGGGCCGCGCGGGCATAGCCCACGCGCATCTTGCGCTGGAGGTTGCTGGCGGAGGCCACTCCCGTCCTCACCACGAGCTTGACCGCCTCCTGGTAGAGCGGGTCCTCCGCGTACTCCTCGCCCTCGCCTGCACCGGGCGTTCCCTCGGCGGAGGCGCCCTCCTTGAGGATCTCCGTGTCGAAGACGGGGTCGCCCTGCTTGCAGAGGTACTGGATGACGCGCTGGGTCTCCGTGTTGGTGAGGTACCCGCCGTGGACGCGGATGAGGCGTCCCGAACCCGGCGGGAGGTAGAGCATGTCGCCCTTGCCCTCCAGGGATTCGGCGCCGTTCTGATCCAGGATGAGGCGGCTCTCGAGTTTCTCGCGCACCTGGAAGGCCAGGCGCGAGGGAAGGTTGCTCTTGATCACCCCTGTGATCACATCCCTGCTGGGCCGCTGGGTGGCCAGGATGAGATGGATGCCCACGGCGCGGGCCATGGCGCTGAGCCGGGCGATGGCCGTCTCCACCTCCTTGGCCACGGCGGCCATGAGGTCGTAGAGCTCGTCGATGACGATGATGATGTAGGGCAGGGGCTGGCTGATGGCCAGGTCTTCCGCCGAGCTCGGCGTGAGGCTTCGCACGTAAGTGTTGTACTGGTCGATGCTGCGCACCTTGGCCGCAGCCAGCAGCTTGTACCGGTCCGTCATCTCGCGCACCGCCCAGTTCAGGGCGTTGGCGGCCTTCTTCACGTCCGTCACCACGGGCACAAGCATGTGGGGGATGCCCTCGTAGACCTTCAGCTCCACCTGCTTGGGGTCCACCATGATGAACTTCACCTCGTCGGGCGTGGCCCGGAAGAGGATGGAGTGGATGAGGGCGTTGATGCCCACGCTCTTGCCCGAGCCGGTAGTCCCGGCCACCAGGAGGTGCGGCATCTGGTCCAGCGTGGTCACGAAAGGCTCGCCGTCCACGGTCTTGCCCATGGCGATGGGGAGCTTGCCGGACATCTCGGCGTAGGCGCGCGATTCGATGAGCTCCCGGAAGGAGATGATCTCCCGCTGTTCGTTGGGCACCTCGATGCCGATGTGAGACTTGCCGCTCACCCGATCCACGCGGATGTGGTCCGCCTTCAGGGCCAGCGCTAGATCCTCCTGGAGCCCGGTGACGCGGGTGTATTTGACGCCAGGCGCGGGCTTGAACTCGAAGATGGTGACCACGGGGCCGGGATGGATCTCCACCACCTCACCGGCGATCTCGAACTCCAGCAGGCGCTCCTCGATGAGGCGGGCCTTCTGGCGGAGGGATATTTCGTTCACCGGCGGCCGGGTGCGGGGGGGGTCCAGGAGGTTGCTGGGCGGGAGCCGAAACTTGCCCACCGGCAGAGGTTCCAGCGGGAGGGACGGGGCTATCGGGGGGCGTTCCGACACCTTGACGGGCTTCTCGGCCTGCCGCTCCCTCTCTCCCAGCTTCTTCACCCGCTCCCGCTGGCGCTCGAGAATCTGGGTCTTGGCTTCCTCCCGGGACTCCTCCATGCGCTTGCGCTCCTCCTGGATCTGGCGGCTCTGCCACCAGCGCCGGAAGGGCCCCGCCGCGCGCTCCGCGATGCCCAGAAAGGACACCTGCCAGAACATCATCAGGGTAAGCAGAACCCACACGGGGAGGAAGATGGCGCCGCCCCATTCCCCCAGGACCCGCTGGCACAGCTCGCCCAGGACGATGCCCACGAGGCCGCCCAGGGCCAGGGGTTCCTCCTGCCCGTACAGGGGCACGCTGGGGCTCCCGAAGGCCCACTGCAGAAGCGTCGCCTGGCTGAGGAACACGGAAAGCCACAGGACCCATCGACCGGGGCGGAGGAGGCTCGCCCTGGAGAGGATCAGGTACGACACGCGACCCATGAGGAACGGCACCCAGAGCGCCACCAGGCCGAGGATGTGGACCAGGAGATAGGCCCAGTAAGCGCCGAGGATGCCCACCCAGTTGCGGGGCGTATCCACGATCCCCCCGAAGGTGTAGGTCCACGGGCTCGGATCGTGGTGGTGGTAGGAGATGAGGGACAGGGTCGTGAGCAGGGTGATCGTGAAGGCCACGATGGCCGCGATCTCCCGGGCGAGAGAGAGGGGCTCGGCGGCCTTGGGCTGCACCTGCGGCTCGCCGCCCTCCATGGTTCCGCCGCTCTCCTGCCCCCGCCTCGCCATGACGCCTCCGATGCTTAACAATAGCGCGGACGGGCCTTCGGGGGCAAGGGTGGGGATGGAGCCGGAGAGTCGGAGAATCGGGGAGCCGGGGAGTTGAAAGGCGAGATGCGAGACGCAATTAGGCGAGAAGTGAGACGAGATGCGAGATGCGAGATGCGAGACGCGATTAAGCGAGACGCGAGACGCGAGACGCGAGATGCGAGAAGCGAGACGCGATTAGGCTAGACGCGAGACGCGAGACACAAGAGCAAAAAGGTGCCTCGCTTAATCACCTACTCACCTACTCAACTACTCGCCTACTCACTTCCTCACCTGATCACCTGATCACTCGATCACCTGATCACCTGATCACCTGATCACCTATCTTGCAGTGCGTCCTAAGCGAGCATTCCCCACAGACGGCCTCCACCCGCCTTCCCAGGCAGGCCTTCGAGATGCCCATGTGGGCCAGGGCGAAATCGTAGCGGGTGGGGTCCTCGGGGCAGAACGCTCGCAGAGATTCGGTGAGTTCCACGGCGAAGGCCCGGTCGGCGGTTTTGCGGGTCGCCAGACCCAGGGCGAAGGCGATGCGCGCCACGTGGGTGTCCACGGGCATGCGCAGATCCGCGGCCGAAAGGCACGACCAGAGGCCCAGGTCAAGGCCGTCGTCAGGGCGGACGACCCAGCGCAGGAACATCCACCAGCGCTTGCACGCGGAGCCGTCGGAGGGCAGCGGGAGGAGGTGGAGGATGCCCGGGGTGGCCAGCCGGGTCTCATGGCGCAGCAGCCGAGCCATCCGTTCGAGCCGCTCCTCCGCGGCGCCGCCTCCTGCGTCGAAGGCCGCCTCCAGGGAGCCGTGCCGCTCCAGAACCCGCCCTAGCGCGCGCATGAATGCGCCAACGTCCCGCCCCGTCTGGAAGCGGTACAATGGAGCCCGCGCGGGCAGGCGGCCCTCCCGCAGCTCAGCCGCCGGCGAGGGCCCGAGCCGTCCCAAGAGGTCCTCGAGAAATCCTCCGATGGCTTTCACGTTCCCGTAAGAGAAGAGGGCCGCCATGAGGGCCACGGCCTCCCGGTCCGCGGGGTCTTCGTACCTCCGCGGAAACTGGACGGGGTCAAACGGGAGATGGCCCGGGCCGAAGCGCCGGGCCATTCCGTCGAGTCTGGAGGCTAGACTTGGACTCTCGCTAGGCGAACTCGAAGGTGGTTTCTTCGGCGACGGATTCATTGGGGGGAGGGCGGAAGCGGGAAGCGGGGAGCAGGAAGGCAACCCTCTGCCTTAGGTTGCTTGCGTTTCTTCTCCACCGCTACCTGCTCCCTGCTACCGGCTCCCGTCTCTACCCGAACCGGTTCATGAGGAAGTTGATGAGGTCCAGGGCGAACTGCTCCATGTAGGCGTTGAAGGTCTTCACCTTCCGGCCCAGGAGGTTGTATCCGATGAGCGCGGGGATTGCCGCGAAGAGGCCGGCGGCGGTGGTGATGAGGGCCTCGGAGATGCCTGGGGCCACGCTCGCCAGGGTGGCGCTGCCCGTGGCGCCGATGGCGCGGAAGGCCTCCATGATGCCCCAAACCGTGCCGAAGAGGCCGATGAAGGGCGTGACCGCGGCGGTGGTGGCCAGAAATGCCAGGCCCGACTCGAGCATGATGGACTGGTCGCGCATGGTCCGCTGGAGCGTGCGTTCGAGGTTTTCGGTGTGGCGCATCTGGGGCCGGAACTCGGCGTCCGTGGGGGGCGCTCCGCTGGCCGGGAGCTGGTCCTTCACCTGGTCGTGCAGCTCGCGGTAGGTCTCCATGAACATCTCGCGCAGGGGTGAATCCTTGGCGTTCTTGGAGATGACCAGCATGTCCGTGACCTTTTGCGAGCGCCGGAGCGCCTCGTAGAAGTCCCGCGAGCGCTGGCGCAACCGGCGGTAGCTGAGGAACCGGTCGATCATGATGCTCCAGGAAATGAGGGAGAAAATGAGAAGGGTGATCAGGACCATCTTGGCCACCCACCCGGAGTGGGCCAGAAGGTCGGCCACGGTCATGGCCGCGGCGAGGGCGTCATGCATTCGCACCTCCATAAAGGCACCATTATAACCGCCCGATCGGGGATTTCGTCAAGGAAGCTGCACGGGGGGCGAGACGCAACTAGGCGAGACGCAGGACGCGAAGCGAGGCGGTGATCAGGTGATCAGGTAATCAGGTGATCAAGTAATCGGGTGATAGGGTGACGCAGTCCCTCACTCCTCACTCCTCACTCTTCACTCCTAGCTCTGAAGTGCGGCCGCGCGTTGATACCGCCCCCCTCCACGGCTATACTTAAATTTAATAAGGGAGGATCGGGCATGTCCAAGACTTCCCGCTACCTCAGCGGACCGCGCATCGAACCCAAGCCCATCAAGAAGGGTACAGGGGTGGCCCAGCTCGTAGACGAGGCGTTCCTCGCCTACAACGCGGGGCGCCTCCACGAGGCCTGCCACCTCTTCACGAACAAGATGCTGAGGGCGGACGTGACCGTCGGCATGAGCCTCACGGGAGCGCTGACGCCCGCTGGCGTTGGCCGGTCCTGCATCGTGCCGCTCATCCGGGCAGGCTTCGTGGACTGGATCATCTCCACGGGGGCCAATCTCTACCACGACGCCCACTACGCGCTGGACCTGAGCCTGCACCGCGGCTCTCCATTCCTGGACGATACCCGCCTCCGGTCCCAGGGTGTGGTCCGTATCTACGACATCCTCTTCGACTACAAGGTCCTCCTGGGAACGGACGCCTTTTTCCGGAAGGTCCTCGACGGGGCCGAATTCCAGCGCGAGATGTCCAGCGCCGAATTTCATAACCTCATCGGCAAGTTCCTGCGCGAGCGGGAGCGGGCCCTGGGCCTCAAGGTCCCCTGCGTCCTCACGGCGGCCTACGAGGCGGGGGTTCCCATCTTCACGAGCTCGCCGGGCGATTCGAGCATCGGCATGAACGTGGCGGCCATGGCACTGCGCGGCTCGGCCTTCCGGTTCGACGTTTCGGCGGATGTGAACCAGACGGCGGCCATCGTCTGGGACGCCAAGCGGCGCGGCGGCAAGTCGGCGGTCCTCATCGTGGGCGGCGGCTCGCCCAAGAACTTCATGCTCCAGACGGAACCCCAGATCCAGGAGGTTCTGGGCCTTCCCGAGAAGGGACACGACTACTTCCTGCAGATGACCGACGCTCGCCCGGACACGGGCGGCCTGAGCGGCGCCACGCCGGCGGAGGCGGTCTCCTGGGGCAAGGTGGATCCGAGCCAGCTTCCCGACACCGTGGTCGTCTACGCGGACAGCACCATCGCGCTGCCCATCCTCACGGCCTACGCCCTGGACAAGGTGAGGCCCAGAAAGCAGAAGCGGCTCCAGGACAAGCTTTCCGCCCTCCACGCCGCCCTGAAGAAGACCTATCTCGCCAGGGTGGACCGGCAGCGGAGAGAAGGGCGAGCAAGTAATCATTTGAATGGTGACTGGCGGCTGTCAGATGTCGGATGTTGAATGGCGAATGCCTAAAGGGAAATTGCGAATGGGTCTCGTTTGCGTCTTTCACATTCCCCATTCCCCATTTCACATTCCACATTCCACATTCCCCATTCCACATTCCCCCGAGGCCCTCCCATGATCACCCTCGCCCTGATCCTGATCCTGGTCCTCGTCATGGTTCTGCCCTTCACCTTCCACCAGGTGGAAAAGAACATCGAGCTATTCCTCTTCATCATGGGCCTCGCGGCCGCCCTCATCGCCGGTGTCCTGAAGCCGGACATCCTGAGGGACGCCCTCGTCCACCCCCTGCCCATCACGGGGGCCGTCCTGGTCATGGGCCTCGCGTTCAAGTGGACCCGAAGGCTCATCGAGCGGGGCGTGCGGTGGCTCCTGGCTCGCGTCCCCGTGCACCTCTTCGTCTTCTCTCCTCATCCTCTTCCTCGGCCTCCTCTCCAGCGTCATCACGGTCATCATCGCCGCCCTGGTCCTGGTGGAGGTGATCTCCATCCTGCAGCTGGAGCGCAAGGCGGAGATCCGCATCGTCATCCTCGCCTGCTTCGCCCTCGGCCTGGGAGCCGCCCTCACGCCCCTCGGCGAACCCCTCTCCACCATCGCGGTGTCCAAGCTGATGGGAGAGCCCCACCACGCCAACTTCTGGTTTCTCCTCAAGCTCCTGGGATGGTGGGTCGTCCCCGGCATCCTCGGCTTCGCCGTCCTGAGCCTCTTCTTCCACGAGAAGGCCGCAGGACCGGGCGAGGCCACGCTCACCGAGCTCCCGGAGGAGGTGGCCCAGGACGAGAGCTACCGGGATGTCTTCATCCGCGCCGCCAAGGTCTTCGTCTTCATCATGGCCCTCGTCTTCCTGGGGGAGGGATTCAAGCCCCTGGTGGACGAGTACGTCCTCCACCTGCCGGCCCTGGCCCTCTACTGGATCAACCTCGTCAGCGCCGTGCTGGACAACGCCACGCTCACCGCCGCCGAGATCAGCCCGCACATGAGCGCTGGACAAATCCGGGACATCCTGCTGGGGCTCCTGCTCGCCGGCGGCCTGCTCATCCCCGGCAACATTCCCAACATCATCGCCGCCAGCAAGCTCAAGATCGGCTCGCGGGAATGGGCGATCTTCGCCGTTCCGCTCGGGCTGGTCGTCATGCTGGTCTATTTCGTCGTGCTGGTGCTGCTCCCCCACTAGCAGGCTTCTGACAAGCCCCTGTGGGTCATGAGTCCCCCAAGCGCCGAGTGGGGTTGGAACACCACCCCTTCCGTGCTAGAGTTCGGGTTGAGGCGGCGGCCGGCGAGGCGCCGAAAAGCTCGGTTTGGAGGACCATGCCCAATCCCGTCCGGATCCTCCTCGTGGACGATGACCCCAACTACGGCGCGTTGATCGAGCGCGCGCTGTCGCTGGAATTTCTCGGCGTCCAGATCCACTGTGCGGCCTCCGAGGAAGCGTTCCACCTCGCCCTGGAGCAGGGAGACTTCGACCTCGTCATCACCGAGTGCCGCCTGCCGTGGATCACGGGTCCCGCCGTCCTGCACCTGACCCGATCCCGCCGTCCCGCCTGGCCCGTCCTCATGATCACCGCCGCGGCCAACGAGAGGGACGCCATCGAGGCCCTCGGCGGTGGCATGGACAACTACGTCCTGAAGACCGCGGGCTTCGGCCTGCGTCTGCAGGTCGCCGTGGCCACATGCCTTCGGCGCGCGGAGTCCCAGGTCAAGGCCGCCCGCACCGAGAAGCGGCTGGGCAACCTGCTCACCCGCCTGAACGTGGGGGTCTTCCGCTCCACCGGGTCGGGCAGGATCCTCGAAGCCAACCCCGCCTTTCTGTCCCTTCTGGGGTTGGCCTCCTTGGAAGAGGCCCAGCAGTGGGGCATGGACAAGCTCTACGCCCGCCCGGAGGACCGCGCCCATCTTCTCCACAGCATGAGGGAACACGGAAGCGTCCGCGGGGCAGAAGTCGAACTGAGGCACTCCGACGGGCACATCGTCTGGGTGCTCATGACTAAAACCCTCGGCTCGTCGTTGAACGGAGAAGTGACTTTCGACGGTCTGGTGGAAGACATTTCCGAGCGCAAACTCGCCGCCGAGGCCCTTCGCGAGAGCGAGGCGCGCTATGCCCTGGCCGCCAACGGCACTATCGACGGCCTGTGGGACTGGAACGTGACCACCGGCGAGGTGTTCTACTCACCCCGTTTTAGCGCCATGCTGGGACTTGGGCCTGAGGACCTGGGCCAGGACATCGAAGGCTGGCTCGCCAGGGTCATCCCCGAGGATCGCGCCCGTCTCGGCGAAGCCCTCCACGGTCACGCCGAGGGTTCGCCGGCCGAACTGGAGCTGGAGTACCGGATCCGGCACGCCGATGGGACCGTGCTCTGGATGCTCTGCCGAGCAGCCGCCGTGCGCGGGTCCGATGGCCGGGCCACCCGCGTCACCGGGGCCCAAAGGGATATCACCGAGCGAAAAGAGGGCGAGGAACTGCTCAGACACGACACCTTCTACGACGGGCTCACGGGCCTTCCCAACCGTGCCCTTTTCATGGACAAGCTCAGGGCCGCCTCGGAGAAACAGGGGTCAGAGACCCCCCAGGCCTTTGCGCTGCTCGTCATCGACGTGGACCGGTTCCAGTTCGTCAACGACAGTCTCGGCCACGTCATCGGGGACCAGCTCATCATCGCCCTCGCCCACCGTCTCAAGTCGTGTCTGAGGCCCGAGGACACCCTGGCTCGCCTGGACGGGGACGAATTCGCCATCCTCCTGGAGGACGTCAAGGCGCCCACCGACGCGGCCCGCATCGCGGACCGCATCCATCAGGACCTGGAACGGCCTTTCGAGCTCTGCGGGCACGAGATCTTCGCCACGGCCAGCATCGGCATCGCCCCCAGCACGGCGGACGCCGACTCCCCGGAGGTCATGCTGAGGGACGCGGACACGGCCATGCACCGGGCCAAGACGAAGGGCCGGGCCCGCCACGAGGTCTTCCACGCCTCCATGCACACCCACGCCGTGGAACTGTTGAAGCTCGAGGGAGACCTTCGAAGGGCCCTGGAGCGCCAGGAGTTCATGATCTATTTCCAGCCCATCGTGGCTCTGGAAAACTGGAAGATCGCCGGGTTCGAGGCCCTCCTGAGGTGGCAACACCCCGAGCGAGGCCTGGTCCTCCCGGAGGAGTTCATCCCCCTGGCCGAGGACACGGGGCTCATCATTCCCATCGCCAAGTGGGTCCTCCTGGAGGCGTGCCGCCAGACGAGCGTTTGGCAGGCCGCCTATCCCGGCGACCCGCCCGTCTCCGTGAGCGTCAACCTCTCCAGCCGAAACCTGGCCCACCCCGACCTCATCGAGCAGGTGGACAGGGCCCTGGTCGAATCGGGGCTGAGTGGGGCGAGCCTCGGCCTGGAGATCACCGAGACCGCCCTCATCGAGAACTCGGACCACGCCCTATCTGTCCTGGCCCGCCTCCGGGCGCTCAACATCCGGCTCCAGATCGACGATTTCGGCACCGGGTATTCCTCGCTCAGCTACCTCCAGCAGTTCCCCATCGACACCCTCAAGATCGACCGCTCCTTCACGACCCGGATGCCCGGCGACGGACAGAGCGCGGAGATCGTGCGCACCATCATGAGCCTCGCCCGCAACCTGAACCTCAGCGTCGTCGCCGAGGGCGTGGAGACGCGCGAGCAGGCCGAATCCCTGCTCGAGCTGCACTGCGAGCTGGCCCAGGGGTTCTTCTTCCACCCACCCCTGCATCCAGACCAGGTCAACGCCCTTCTGCGCGCCAAGGCCCGCACCCATCTCGTATAGCGTCCCGGCCACGATCTTCATCGGTGAGTCGAGCGCCGCTCCAAGGCGCCCGCTGCCGTGAGCCCGAATCGACCTGAGCGGCCCATTCAACGCCCAAACGCCCACAGGTACTGCATCGGGGGTGCCACCTTGGCATCGCCTGGAAACCCATGTATAGTGATGGGTCTGGTCGGGGCGTAGCGCAGCCTGGTAGCGCACTTGGTTCGGGACCAAGGGGTCGTAGGTTCAAATCCTATCGCCCCGACCAACAAAGTCTTTTCCGCAAAGGAACCCCAGAGGACATCTTTGGAAGATAGGATTTGAAGGGCGGGATGCGCCCTGGGTCTGCCACGAGAACGAGACCGAAGAGGGATCGTTCGCAGTGTTACAGACCCGGGCGAGGGACCCGCCCCGGATCCCGTAGGGCGGCTTGAAACGGAGGCCCCGGACTCCGACGGCGCCGAGGCTTCTAGCCGCCGTAGGGTTCAAATCCTATCGCCCCGACCAAAACAAACCCTCGTATGACCTGAGTACGACAGCGGTGGTCGGAGGGCTTCCTCCGAGCCCACAGGGTCGTTGCTGGCAAGTCTTCGCTCTCATGGCCAATGCGCGCCGCCGGGCGCGAGCGGGGCCGCACGGCTCAGGGCGCTGCGGCGAGTGCCTTCTCGACGGCCTGCATGAGCTCTTTGCTGTCGGGTTCGACCTTGGAGCCGAAGCGCCCCACGACCTTGCCGTCGCGTCCCACGAGGAACTTGTTGAAGTTCCAGGTGATGGCGCCGCCGAACCCCGGGTTGGCCTTCTCGTCGGTGAGGAAGGCGTAGAGCGGGTCCTGGTTCTTTCCCTTCACCGAGATCTTGGAGAACATGGGGAAGGTCACTCCGAACTTGATTGAGCAGAACTGCTTGATCTCCCCGTCCGTGCCCGGCTCCTGCCAGAGAAAGTTGTTGGCAGGAAAGCCAAGGACCACGAGCCCCTGGCCTTTGTAGGTCTTGTAGAGCTTCTCCAGCCCCTCGTACTGCCCGGTGAAGCCGCACTTGCTGGCGGTGTTCACGAGGAGGAGAACCTTTCCCTTGTAGAGGGCGAGGCTCACCTCCTTCCCGTCGATGTCTTTCATCGTAAAATCGTAAACGCTTTGGCTCACGGACTTTCCTCCTGGCGCAGGCACCTGCGCCGAAAACTCACCGGACTTTCCGCACCCGCCGGCCATGGCCAGGGCGAGGGATAGAGAGAGGACAGAGGCGATCCGTCGATTCATGGCGATTCCTTTCTCGGAAACCAGGGCACGAACGCGCTGGTGCTGCGCTGGTACCGGGCGTAGTCCTCTCCCCGCGAGGCCAGGGCCCGCGCCTCCGTGTAGGGGATACCCGTGATCTTGTAGAGGAAGAGGAGCATCGCCACCGGCCCCGCGAGGGCGGCCCAGACCCACGGCGTGCCGATGGAGAGGCAGACGTAAGCCCACCAGTGGATCCACTCGAAGAAGTAGTTCGGGTGCCGCGACAGGCGCCACAGGCCTTCCCTGCATGTCTTGCCGTGGTTTTCGGGTCGCGATCTCCAGCGGGCCAACTGGCGGTCGGCCACGGATTCCCCGCCCACCGCCACCAACCAGATGACCGTCCCCAGAATGTCCCATGGCCCCAGCGGTGATGCGTTGCTCGTGACGGCCAGGAAGGGAATCGAAAAAAGGACCGACCAGAAGGCCTGCACCTGGAAGAAGAGGAAAAACCAGAGCTGTGCCCGGTCTCCCCATCGCTCCCTCAGCATCTGGTAGCGGCCGTCCTCTCCCGGGGGAAGGACCCGGTCCAGGAACAGGTAGGCCGAAAGGCGAAGGCCCCAGACGCCGCCCAACAGAGCAACCAAGAGGCGGCGCGACGGGTCGCCCGTGCCGTTCCAGGCGTACCAGAGGGCCAGGACGGCGAGCCCGAAGGCCCACCCCGCGTCCACGATGCCCGCATCGCGGCGCGCCCGCTGGATGAGGTAAAGGCCCAGTTGGAGGAGGGCCATGGCGGCCCAGCCGTAGAGAACCATCAGCACCATTGTCAACCCCACGGGACCGGCTCCTCGCTCTCAAGAAAAATCCGATCTGGACTCTGGGAACAGTGTACTGCCAAAAGTTATGCGCGGCACGGTGATCGAACCAACTACGGGATGGAAATCTCCTACTTTGGTCTCACCATGGTCGCGGTCTGGTTGGCCGATTTGGGCACCGGACCTGGGTGTGTCACCACGGATCCTCGTCCGCCTTCTTTGCTTTATTCGGGGGGAGACCCTACACTGCAAGAAAATTTGAAGGGGCGGCCATGAACCAGGCCAGCATCCACATCATCGAAACCGTCCTGGCATTCGCCATGGTCGTTATCCTGAACATCTTCCTGAAGAAAAAGGGCGTGCTGCACGGGGGCGATGTGGGCGTCTTCGCCAAGCTCCTGACCCAGGTGGTCCTGCCCGCCGTGATCTTCTTCCAATTTCTCAGAAATCCCCCGGCCATCCGGCACCTCCTGCCCATTTTGGCCATGTTTGTGGCGGGGTGCAGCACCCTGCTGGCCGCCTGGATCATCGGAAGGCTCATGGGGTACAGCCGCGCCACGACGGGGGCCCTGATGATGGTCTCCTCCTTCGGCTCCTCCGCCCTGCTGGGATACCCCCTCATCCAGTACACCTTTCCCGGCGATCCCGAGGCCATGACCGAGGCCATCCTCATCAGCGAGCTGGCGGTGGGCCTGCCCATCTTCACCCTGTGCCCCCTCGTGGCGATTCACTTCGGCGAAGCATCGGGGAGCGCGGGTTCCGTACGAAGCACGATGATCGAATATTTCAAGTCCCCCATCTTCATCGCCGTGGTTCTCGGTTTCGTGGTGTCCCAGTTCCACCTGCCGCTCGCCTCACCGTTCCTCGAACCCCTTCTCCAGGCCGGGGCCATCATCGACGGGACGCTCGCGGCGCTCGCATGTCTCATCCTGGGCCTGCAAATAGAAGTTAAATCCGTCAGGCGAATCATCCCAATTGTGGCGATTTCAGCCGTCTTGCAGATGGGACTTCAGCCGTTCCTGGCCTATGCCCAGGCCGTCTTGTACCACCTCGGCGGTTTGGAGCGCCAGGTGCTGGTCCTGGTCGCGGCCATGCCCTCGGCGGTTCTTGGGCCCGTGTTCGCCGTCCGGTACAAATGCGAGGGCGAACTGGCCTCCACCGTGACTTTCGCCAACATCATCCTGGGCGCCGTGGGCATCCCCCTGGCCTTCTGGCTCATGGGCCGGTAAGGGGTGACCGCGAAAATGGAGTTCGGCTACGGCCGTAAGTTTCGCATTCGCGAGGGTGTCGGGAAATCAGGAGGGCGCGATGAGGGAAGAAGGCGGTTCGGTCCGTTGGGTCCCGAGGGTGCTTATTGCTATTCCCCTGGTGCTCTGCGCGGCGGTGGGAGCTTGGTCCCAGACCGTCCTGCGGGTGGGTCCAGGGCAGCCCTACACGACGATTCAGTCGGCGGTGGACGCGGCAAGATCAGGCGATGGCATTCTCGTCTATCCCTCCACCTACAGCGAATCCGTCAGCGTCACGAGGAGTGGCATCAGCATCGTGGCCCATGGAAGCGGCGTCATCGTCACTCCGTATCCGGCCGAGGGCAAGGCCTGCTTCGAAGTCAAGGCGGACCGCGTCGTGATTCACGGGTTCGGCCTGACGGGCACCAACATGGCCCCGGGGATCCGGTTCGAGGGCTCCTACAACCGCTTTTCCGGAAACCGCATTTATGACCTGAACGGCCCTGGAGTCAACGCGCTCAACTGCCGGGACCCCAACGGCGGGTCCGACTATAACGTCATCGAGAACAACGATGTCTCGGGCGCCGACCTCGGCATCATCGTGGGTTGCGATGCCCGGACTGCCGTGAACAAGGGGAACGCCATCATCGGCAACCACATCTACTCGCTGGGAACATCGGGCATCGCGGTCTACAACGGCATCGGCTGCGTCGTCACGGGGAATGTCATCGAGGACATCTCCTTCGGGTTGGGGATCTCCATCAGCACCTTGAACTCCACGGTCCCGCAGCACTCTCATACGGTGACCGGCAACACCATCACCGGGACGAGTGAATGCGGCATCGGTGTCTTTGCGAATCAGACGTGCAGCCTTTCCCAGGTCACCGTGTCCCACAACAAGATCAGCCAGCCCGGAGGCGTCGGGATCGTCTTTCAAAAGGATTCCGGGGCCCGTCTGGCCGAAAACACAGTTTCGGATAACTGGATTTCGGAAGCCCAGGATGCAGGAATACTGATGGACGACTCCGTGAACAAGAACAGGGTCGAATCCAACCTCGTCTTCGGCTGCGGGATATACGGCATCCAGGTGAACGGGAATCACAACAAGATCCAGTCGAACACCGCACTGGAAAATGGGACCTACGATCTCGCCGAGGGTGGGAAAGATAACCGTTTCAAGGACAATATCTATCAGACCTGTTCGTGGAAACCCTGAAGGGCGAAGGCAACGCGAGTTGCGGGAGCTTTCCAGCAACCTGCCAGGGCTGAAAGGTCGGGACGGTTCCCGTGCAGGTGGCGCTACCGTCTTTTTTAGAAGCGCCGGGCCGTTGCGGTCTCCCGTCGGTGGGCCAGCGCGTCCGCCGGCCGTTCCCGAGTCCCGTGCTCCCCGAGTTCCCGCCTGCCCTCTCGTCCCGCCCTAGGCCTTGGCTGGATAGGATCTAAGGCAGTTCCCCTCTTTGACCATCCTCATGACGGCTTGGGCTGCGGCCCTCCACGGGTGTCGGCTTCCATGCCGAGCTCTTCAGCTTGGCTTTCACCAGCGCGATGTGGTTCTTGAGGGTATAAACTTGGTCGACGTAGGAGATGGGGACCTTGAGGCGCATCGACGCCTTTTCCAGATCTTCCAACCGGGCGGCCATGGCTTCGGCCTTCTCGTCGCCATCATGCCCCTCCATCTCCGCCTCGAGAAACCGCAGCTCTCCGTAGAGCCTGACGATCTTCCGCCGGATCTTCCAGTCCCGGAGCGGGGGCATGACCGTGGCGATGGGATAGAGGATGCCCACGACGGGGATGAGCAGGACGAGGAGGCGCTCCAGGAAGACGGCCAGCCAGAAGGGCAGGTAGCGCTGCAGCAAGGGCTGTCCCCGCCTGTAATACAGGACCGCCTCGTCGCTCAGCGGCAGATCGATGGCCTCGGGTGCCGGAAACTGCCCCGCCCTCCGAAAGATCCCCGGTCTGGAGTGGACCTGCACGGCGGCCTGGAGAAGGAGGTACTGGATGGCCGGGTGCAGGTCCTTGCGGACCACGAGGCTCGCCTTGGGCGCCAGGAGTACGGCGTCTTCGGGCGGGCGGACCGAAAGGATATCGCCCGATCCCGCCGGGAGCAGGAGCTTGCTGAGGAACGGGAACACCTCCACGAAGGCGTCCGCGTGAGGAAAGCTCGCGACCCTGACCTTTCTGGAGGCGAGCAACTCCTTCACTACGGGCGAGTCCCACGACTCCATCATGGACGCGGCGTCGATGTCCCCCCTCAGAAGCCGGGCCGAAGCCTCCTCCGGGGAAAAGGACAGCAGGTGGGCGAATTGGGGGAGGACGCCGAGCTTGGCGAGAAGCTTCAGGGAGAGGGCCCTGCCTCCGCTCCCCTCGGGCCCGATGGAGATGCGCCTGTCTCGCAGTGCGTGGATACCCTTCCCGGCCCATTCCTCCGGGATGAAGACCCAGAGGGGTTCGTAGAAAACGGTCCCCAAGGAAACGAGGCCCGGGGACTCGGATTCGCTCGTAGTGCCCCCCTGGAGGAAGGCCGCGTCCACACCCGAATTCGGATCGTTGAGGCGCGCCAGATTTTCCACGGCACCGGCCGTGCGCACAAGGTCGACCGTGATATTGGAACGGGCCAGGATCGCCCGGTAGCGTCCCGCCACCTCGCTGTAGTCGCTCCCCGCGGCCCCCGTGGCCATGACCACCCTGCGCGGCGGGAAGGGCCTCAGGATGCCGATGGCCATCCAGAGCAGGGCGACAACGACGAGAGCACCCCCCGCGGAAATGATCCAGACGCTCCTTGATTTGCTCATGGGCTCATCGCTCCGATCTGGTCCATCCCGGGACCCCGATGGGGGGCAGTGGAAGCGGGTAGCCGCCCCACACCCGCAAGGACGACCCGTCGTTCCTCTGGACACGCTTTACCCCCTACTAAGGTACATGGAATCACGCCAGAAGAAACCGCCCATCTTCCTCGTCATTGGCATCTTCGACCCGTCACAGCGAAAGGGCCCCGTCAATCAGATCGTCCGCCGACTCGCGGCGACCTCCTTCCAGTTCTCCTGAGAATCCCGCCAGGCATTGCCATTCGGCAAATCTCCCTCCTTGAAAAAAGAGGTGCAGGGGCCTATCTTGGCGACAGGATCTGTCGAGAAAGATCAAGGCTCCGGTGATGATGTGGAGGATGGCGCATTGGAGCCTGCGAGAATTTGAAAGGGGGGGTCATGAGCAACATTGCGGGGAACCGACAGGAGAAAGCCGCCTGGGCATTTCTGAGGGTCCTGGCCTCCCTACTGGCGCTGGCCTTCTCGGTGGGGGCGTTCGCGCAACTCAAGTGTCAGTACTACGAAGGCTACCTGTGGGAGTGGGAGGTGATGCAAGGCGGAGGTATTCAGTGCTCGGACTACGCGTGGGATGGCACTAACTTGAACCCAGGCTTCTCCGATCAGTGGGGTCCTTCCGGGCAGGTGCTGGGCAGTGCGGGCGCCTGCGTCTTCCAGGGCAAGATCTACTGCTTTTGCGTCACCGCGGAGGACGGCGGGACGCTCTGGTGGGTGGCGTACGACCCGGACAGCGACACCGAATACGGGCCCACGAAGATCGCCACGGGTATCGGCGCGAGCGCCAGCCAGACCGGCGCGGCGGCCTCTGTCGTGCACGACACGATCTACGTGCTCGTGGCGGGCCAAAAAGGATTCACGTCGAAAGACGGGAAGAGCTTCGCGACGTGGGACTACACCGTCGGCGCGAACCCTCCCCAGCAGGTCCTCGACGCCGTGACGCTGCTCCCCGCGAGCGATGATCCCGCCAGCATCCTGCTCGTCTACAACGACTCCGGAGGCGCCCTCCGCGCCAGCGTTTTCACGCCCCCGGCAACGGCCTCGGCCCACGACTTCCTCCTCCCCTGGCCGTCGGCCAACCCCTACGTCTGGAAACCCGTGGTCCAGGGCAACCTCGTCCTGGGGACGAGCGGCGGTAACTCCCGCCCGGCTACGTACCGTCCATCCAGTTCTACGCCTCGACGGCCCAGGGCCAGGACGGCTACCACCAGGGGCGCTGGGAGTACAACGTCGCGACGGAACTCTGGTTCTTCAACGACGTCACAGTCAGCGGGAACCGCAATCGAAGCCTGGCCCTGGTACGAGACGGTGGATCAGACCAACTACACGATGCGGCAGTCGCACGTCGTATCGTACTGGGTCGGATCGAGCCAGACGAACTTCGCGAACCCCTCGGACTGGATGATCCCCCAGAACAACGACCCCTCCTACGGCTGGCAGGGGACGCCCACGCCGACCGCGGGCGCCACCACAAGCGATTTGCAGGCGCTCTGGACGCTCGTGGGCGTGGTCCTCGGGCCGCCGCCCTTTGCCATGAACGGGGCCAGCAACGCCTGTCCGAGCGGCGTAGGATTTTCCTGGGTGGACTACGGCAAGGACACCTCGACGACCGTGACCACCACGTCCACGGCCTCCTCGACGGTGAGCGTCGCCATGAACAACAGCGTCAAGGCGGGCTTCGGGGAGTTCAGTCTCGACCTCAGCTACGCCCACGGATGGAACTCCAGCCACCAAAGCTCCCACGCCGTCAGCGTCTCGGAGGACTTCCAGTTCGGCCCCTGCTCCGAGCAGACCGGAGAGCCAGGGCACCCACGGCTGGGTCATCTTCAACGCGCCTACGCTCGTGACGCAGTGGTACAAGCTGTACGCCTACGACAAGGAAAACTATCTCAACGAAGACATCTACGCCACGGCGCTGGGCGACACCGTCCAGCAGTTCACCTACTTCGAACTGGCGGACCCCTCCCAGGGCGGCTACCCCGGCCTCTTCGCGGGGATGACCACCTACCCGAACTCCACCGACGTCACGGCCTGGAGCGGTTACAACTGGGACGACGGAGGCTCCGATTGGACAGTGACGTTCGGGGCCAAGACGGACCCGCAAATGCCCACGGTGAGCGAGGGGGGGCGGGACGAGGTGACCTACACGCAGACCGACACCACGATCAGCTCCAATGGCAACAGCAACAGCTTCGGTGTGCAGGCCGGCGGGGGTGTTCACTTTGCGGGCTTCTCTTCGGGGATCACGGTGGGCTACGACGGCGAGTGGACGACCAACACCGAAATCCAGTCCACGATCACGCAGAACGTCACCTGCGCCCTCAACATGCAGGCGCCTCCGTCGCCCTGCCCGTCCGGCGACGTGTGCGACCTGGTGGTCCAGCCATACTGGCTCCAGGCCTCGTCGGCGAAGGCCCCGTGGATTCCCACGGGATACGCGGGCAACCTGCCGTGGTGCATCACCTGGCACACGATCGGGGTCACCGCGGGCGGCGCTACCGTCGGAGTCGCAGGCCCCCCCTCCTCTGCGGCGGGAACGATCCGCCACGGGGGCGACAAGGCCAAGGATTCCTACACGTTCAGTGGCGGACGCATGGCGTGGCTGAACCCCGACGGCAGCGAGACGCCGGCACCCATGACAGCCGATCAGTTCGACCCTTCGATTGGCGCGTCGGTGTCTCTGAGCGGTCACGTCTTTACCGCTGACGGCTCCAACGGCAAGTGGATCCGAACGGGCGAGGTCTGGAAGTACAAGACCCGGGAGGGCGTCAAGAAAGATCCCTTCTCGCTCGTTTTGAATTGCGCGGAAGGAACATGGTCCTTCGACGGCACCTCCAAGACGCTGGACGAGGAGATCCAACCGGCGGAGGGGAACGTGCGCGTGGGGCTCGGTCTCCAGGGATCCTACGGTTTTACTACCTGGCTCAAGCACGACGTGGACACCACCTGGAGCCACAGCGAGAAGCAATCCGGCTGGCAGGCATACGGCGTGCACGAGATCGAAGGCGCGTACGGCTCGCGAACGGGCGTGGGGAACCTCAAACTGAAGGGGCACATCCCCAAACACATCGGATCGTTCGGCGACGTGGAGATCCGCGTCAACGGGACCCCCATGCAGTTCCCGCTCCTGGCCACGGAGGGATTCCTCAAGCACCTGGAGAACGGCGGGAGTGTGTCCTACCGGGCCGAAGGCCTGACGTTCGACATCGACTTCGGCACGGGAAAGTGGAAGGCCACCATCGGGGGCAGCCAGTTCAAGCGAGATATGGCACCCAAGAAAGGCGCTATGCGCGTGGAGGTGCTCCTCGGCGGCGTTCCCCTCAGCGACCAAAAGGTCCAGCTCCAGAAGTGCACCACCGACCTCCGTTTCGCGGGATAGGGGCGGCTGGTCGGTCCATCGGCTTGCTCCCTGAAGCAGGCGGATGGGGTCACCGCGGGATACCGAGGTCGGCTTGAGCAGGAGGGGGGAAATGAAAACAGAAATCGTCCGGATGGGAGAGTCGAAGGACAGGAAAGCCGCGCGCTGGGCCGCCTTCCCCAAGCACGGTGGGTCTTCGGCTCCCCGGCGAGGAGCACGGGGAAGCCTCATCCTGCTTCGCTACGCCTGGGCGGCCGGCGTCTTGCTCCTGCTCTTGTGCCTCCCTTCGTGGGGCCAGGCGGTGGACTATTGGGCGCCGTGGGTGACGGGAACCACGAAACATTCGGCGACCATCAACTGGAAAGGGGCGAGCGACGGGGCGGGCTCCATCGATTACGCGAGGTCCGGCTTCTATGAAAAGCATCAGCGTTTCGAGAAGACGGCGGTGTCCGAGACGGTGGGAGCTTACCAGCACGTGAATCTCGTGAACCTCCGTCCAGATACGGCCTACGTCTACAGGGTGAGGCCTTCGGACGACGAGGGCGCGTTCGGCAACCGCGCGTTCCGGACGATGCCGGTCAGCGGTCCGTTCACCTTTATTGTAATCAGTGATTCACATGCCCAGGAGAAACGGTTCAAATACGTGGCGGATGCCATTGCCGCACACGAAACGGATGTGCTTTTCATCCTCGACGGCGGAGACTACGCGGGGTGGGATGATGAGCTGTTTTGGACCACTTATTTCCAGTATGCCGACGGGATGCTCGCGAAATTCCCCATCTTTCACACCGTCGGGAACCATGAATATCACAACAACGGCCATCCGGAAGGCCCGCCTACCGACGCCGACCAATACCATTGGACGTTTGACGTGCCCGCAAACGGGGCACTGAATTACTCCTTTGACTGTTCCGGTATCCGTTTTGTCGTTCTCAACTCCCCGGACCCCAATTATGCCAATGGTGATGATCCGCAAACGTCTCTGGCGCTTGCCGAGAGCCAGAGCGACTGGCTCCGGAGGCAGTTGAACAATCATCAGCTGGGGACATTCACCATCCATCACCACCCGATCTGGGATTTTGGCAGGGCCACCACAAACCCTGACCTTCAACCCTGGGAGACCCTGTATCATACCTACAATATCAGCGCGACTTTCGCGGGCCATACACATAATTACCAGAGGTATTCGGTAGAGGGAATCCCCTATTTCGTCGTCGGCAATGCGGGGGGCAAATTCGCGGACTTTACCCCAGGTGACCCCTATGCGGTGTGGTATCGGTTCGGACAAACGAGGCAGTTGGGATATCTCAAGGTCACGGTACATCCGGCGAAGAACAGGGCGACAGCGCAAGAGATTTTCGTCGCCTGGGTAGAAGGGGATGATTCTGAGACAGCTACAGTCTATGACCCACCGATCATCGGCGATGTCGTCACCTTTCCTCTGAAGAGGTCAGGGAGAAGTCCCGAAGGGGCGAATTCTCCCGACGTCTCGGACTCCATCCTGAGCCGTGGTGACCCTGAATAGATGTTTGAGGAGGGGCGGGCATGAAGCCGGACATGGGACCATGGGTGACGTCCTCGGATGGAGGCGCGACGAGTGGAAACGCCGATCTATCACGTGGACGCGCATCGAAGAGCGATCGTCGTGCGAAGGACACGATCCGCTGGTTTCGCGCCGCGGGAACGGTTGGCGCCATGCTCCTGTTCTTGGGCCTCCCTGCGTGGGGCCAGGCGGTGGACTACTGGGCCCCGTGGGTGACAAAGACCACGACACATTCGGCGACCATCAACTGGCGGGCAGAAGACCTCGGGGCGGGCTCGGTAGAATACGCCACGACGAGTTACTATAACGAACATCAACGCTTTAATAAGACGAAAGCGTCTCAGATATTGGGCCCTTATCAACACGTCCGGCTCACCGGCCTGAAACCGAACACCGCGTATATCTACCGGGTGAGACCCTCAGATAATCCGGACGTGTTCGGCAACCGCTCGTTCCGGACGATGCCCACCGGAGGTGCGTTCACCTTCATCGTGATCAGTGATGCGCATGCGCAGGACAAGCGGTTCAAGTACGTGGCGGATGCCATTGCCGCGAATGAAACGGACGCGCTCTTCATCCTCGCCGGTGGAGACTACTCCAACTGGGATGACGAGACCTTATGGGCCCCGTTTTTCCAGTACGGCGATGGAATGCTCGCAAAATTCCCCCTCTTTACCGCCATCGGAAACCATGAATATCATGATCATACCCCTGGAACCACCGTGCCAACCGCCGCGGTCCAATACCATTCGTCGTTTGATATACCCACGGATGGGTCCCTAAACACCTTTTTCGACTGTTGCGGAATCCGGTTTATCATTCTCGACTCCCCCGATCCCAACAGCCCCAACGACGAGGACCCCTCGCTGGCCCTTTCCCAGAGTCAGGCGCCCTGGCTGGAGGCGCTTCTGAAAGAGAAAATGCAGGGGGTATTTACCATCCATCACCATCCCATCTGGCATTACGGCAGGGCCACAAGCGATTCTGCCCTTGAACCGTGGGAAACGCTCTATCATCGGTACGCCATAAGCGCCAATTTCGCGGGCCATATCCATAATTACGAAAGGTACTCGGTACAGGGGATTCCCTATTTCGTCCTCGGCAATGCCGGGGGCAAATTTGCGGACTTCACTCCGGGTGACCCCTTTTCGGTGTGGTATCGGTTCGGAGAAACGAGGCAGTTGGGATATCTAAAGGTCACGGTACATCCGGCCAAGAACAGGGCGACGGCGCAAGAGATTTTCGTCGCCTGGGTAGAAGAGAATACTTCTGAGACAGCTACAGTCTATGACCCGCCGGTCATCTTCGATGTCGTCACCTTTCCTCTGAGGAGGCCAGGGAGAAGTCCTGAAGGGGCGAACGCTCCCGATGCTCCGGACACCGTCCTTAACAGTGATGCCCCCAAATAAATGTTTGAGGAGAGGCGGGCATGAAACCGGACATGGGACCGCGGGTGATATCAGCGGATGGAATTTTGACGCGCGGGAACGCCCGTATGGCAATCGGACGCGTCTCCAACAGCGATCTTAGCGCCATGGACACGATTCGATGGATTCGCGGCGCGGGAGCGGCCGGTGGCATGTTCCTGCTCTTGGGCCTGTCGGCGTGGGGCCAGGGAGTCGTCGGCAACCCCGGGCCCGGCCCATGGGCTCAGGCCGACGGGACGCCCGGGGTTCTGGAGCGCCTGGGAGCAGACGCGCCGGTGGCTCCGGAGGGAGCCAAGAAGTCCGTCGGTTGGGCGGTGGGGTTGAGCTCGGATGGATACGGCACGATCCTTCACACCACCGACGGCGGCCAGACCTGGGAGCGGCAGGGGACGCCCGAGGAAGTTCCCAACGGATCGCTGACCGGAGCCGCGGCGGTGTCCGACCGGGAGGCCTGGGTGGCGGGAAACGACGTGGAGGGGTCCGGAGTGCTCCTCCACACGCGGGACGGGGGGCAACACTGGTACCCCGAAGGTGACCCCGCGGACCTCAGCGGCAACGGTCTCGTCTCGGTCTCCGCGGTGGACATCTACACGGCGTGGGCGGTGGGCGCCAACGGTCTCATCCTTCACACCACCGACGGCGGGGCGCGCTGGGTGCGACAGGGCGCCGGCCAGGTCCCCCCGGTGCCTCTGGACGGGATCTACGCCGCCGATGCGTCCCACGCGTGGGCCGTCGGAGAAAATGAGGCAGGCAAGAAGTACGGCACGATCCTCCGTACGACCGACGGAGGGGAGACGTGGTCCAAGGTGCCCTACACCATCACCCGCACCCCTCCGCCCGCCGGTTGTTACCTGATCTCCGTACACGGGGCCAACGCCAATGAGGTATGGGCTGTGGGCAGGAGCCAGATCATCCATGTCTCCGTCGCATCGAGCGGCATCCGTGTCACCGACCAGACGCCGGACATAGGCGACTACGACATCAACGGGGTCTTCGCGGTGAATCAGAAGACCGCGTGGGCCGTGGCGGACGGCTCGGTGATCTGGCGATCGGTCAACGGCGGGAAAGCCTGGAACAAGCGCAGCCCCCAAGCCGTGGGATACGTCTTTCGCGTGATACGCCCTCGACAAGAAGCACGCCTGGGTGACCACCGGCGATTACTCGGGACACGGCCAGATCCTCTACACCGCCGACGGCGGCAAGAACTGGGTGCCCCAGCCACATCCCCGTGAATCCCCAGATGTGGGGAATATCCTTCGTGAGGTGAGGATGGTCGTCCCGAGGTCTCCTTCGAGGATACGTCACACGGAAGGATCTCAACTTCCGATTCTGCAAGGCCATCGACCGAGATCCCTTCGCAGGCAGCCCTTGGAGGATCGTTTCGGGAAAGACTCTTCAGGGGAAATGCGCGGGAGCCGCCTTCAGGTGGCGATTTCTCCTCCCGCGGCGCGGAAACTCCTGTCCGCGAGAGAAAATCGGCCTCGGGAGAGGCCTCCTACGGAATCCATTCGCTATTGCAGGAGCGCTCTCCTGAGCACGATCCCCATGGCACGATGCTTCCAAAGGGAATCATCCTCCGGTATTGGGAAAGTAACCCTTCGCGGAAGTTTCAGGTTCAGCGCTCGCCCGTGATACAAATCTTGAGGAGAGGTGTCCCATGCCAGCCAAGGACTTCACGGACCAGCCCGAAGTGAAGCGATGCTTGAAAGATCTGAGAGCCGCTTGTGGCAAGACGATCTTCAGCGACCTCGTGGACGATGCGGGCCACCAGTATGTGGACCTGGTCATGGAGGGCGGCGGCGTCCTGGGCATCGCGCTCGTGGGCTACACCTACGCCCTGGAGTCCCTGGGCCTGCGCTTCCGTAGCGTGGGCGGCGCCTCCGCAGGCGCCATCAACGCCACACTCGTGGCGGGCCTGGGCCCCGTGGAGGAGGCCAAGAGCCTCAAGAGCATCGAGCTGCTGGGCGACCTGGACATGGCCGGGTTCGTGGACGGGGACGGCGATGTGAAGGACCTCGTGGAGAGCTATCTCGAAGGGTCGGGCAAGATCAAGCTCCTGTGGAAGGGTGTGCAGGTCCTGGACACGCTCAACGAAAACCTGGGCCTGAATCCGGGCGGTTCGTTCTACGGATGGATCTCCCGCGCCTTGCTCACCGCCGGCGTGCCCACCAACGCCAGGCTCGCGGCGAGGATGGCCGCGGTACCCGCGGGCTTCCGTCTCCGCTCCGGCGAGCCGCTCCCCTTCCAGGGGACCGGCGCCCGCCTGGCCCTCGTGACCGCCGATGTCTCCACCGAGACCAAGGTCGAATTTCCCAAGATGGCCCCCATGTACTGGAACGATCCCGACGCCGTGGACCCGGCCCAGTTCGTGAGGGCCAGCATGTCCATCCCCTTCTTCTTCTACCCCATGCGCCTGGGAGGATTGCCCAAGGGACCCAAGGCCCAGGAGGCCTGGAAGGCCCTGGCGGCGTTCACCGAGCCCATCCCCGACCTGGCCACCTTCATCGACGGCGGCATCATGTCCAACTTCCCCATCGACCTCTTCCACGCCCACGGCCGCGTACCCGCGGCCCCAACCTTCGGCGCCAAGCTCGGGCTGGACCACCGCGCCCACCACGAGATCCACACCCCCGTGGAGCTCGGCGGCGCCGTCTTCGCCTCCGCCAGCCACTGCCTCGACTACGACTTCATCACGCGCCACCCCGACTACAACCAGCTCGTGGCGTGGATCGACACGGGCGACCACAACTGGCTAAACTTCTTCATGCCCACCAAGGACAAGGTGGACCTCTTCCGCCGCGGCGTCCTCGCCGGCGCCGACTTCCTCAAGACCTTCGACTGGGAAGCCTACAAGATCCTGCGCGGAAAGATGGCGATGGCCTATACCTGATGACGCGCCCTTCAATCGCCGGGTCCGTCAAGGACGGCGAAGAAAGCGAGCTTAGCGGGGAAGCAGCGCGCGACAGAATTGTTTACCATAGTGGGGAAGTGCAGTTTGCTGGGGTGATGTCGGGGAAGGGTCAATGGAAATGGACGACGGCGGCGGGGCGCGTCTCTCTGAAAGGAGTTGCCCATGGAAGTGAAGGGTGCTGTGCTCAAGTCGCTTCCCATGTTCGTCCAGAAGCGCTTCGGTGCGGAGGGCCGCGAATTGTGGACCGCAAAGCTTTCGCCTGAGGCGCGCGAGCTCTTTTCGGGCCCCATTCTGGCGAGCGTGTGGTATCCCATCCTCCCCTCCCTTGCGGAACCGACGGTGGCGCTCTGCGACTGCTTCTTCTCAGGCGACATGAAGGGTGCATGGGAGGCCGGGCGATTCAGCGCCCGAGAGGCGCTCTCGGGAATCTACCGGATGTTCGTGGTCGTCGGTTCGCCCCATACCATTCTCAAGAAGGGCGCCACCGCCATGGCGCAGCTCTACCGGCCGTCGGCGATCGCCTATGTGCCTGGTGAGGGGAACCGGGGCGTCCTAAATATCACCACATTTCCGGAGCCGCACCGCGCCCTCGAGGCCCGGTTCGGGGGCTTCGTCGAAGAAAGCCTGATCATCTGCGGGTGCAAGAACCCCATCGTCTCGATGGGCCACATGATGAGCCAGGGGCACCCTCACAGCGAGTACAAGATCACCTGGGGCTAGTGTGGTGTGTTAGAAGTTCGTAGCCTGAGCAGTCACCCTGAGGACTGCTACGCAGGCACACCCCGGAAGGGTCTCGGGCGACGAGATTACTGGGGCTGCCCCTGAGATTCCTCGGCGGCAGTCCTTCGTGGGCGACCCTCGGAATGACAGTTGAACTTGCGGGAGTTTTTCTGCGATTTTTTCATTCAGGGCACCAGCAGGCTGCTGGGAAACTCGCATGGTCCACAATGTCAAATTACAAGACCTGACCCCATCAGGTTATTCCTTCCAGGTGGCGCGGTAGAGGCAGGCGGGGGCGCCGTCGAGGAGGCATTGGGTGTGGGCGATGACCACGCCCTTCTTCCCGGACATCTCGGCGGTCTTCTGGAGCCAGCCCGAGAGGTCTTCGCAGAAGGCCTTGGATATGGGGTGGAAGGAGGTCACGCTCATGGTGCCGCCCGCGTCGCCCATCTCCACCACGCCCAGCTTCCCCAGGCTGTAATACATGCCCCACATGGATCCCGCGACCTTGAGCCAGGACTTCAGGCTGGCCAGTTTGATGAGGACCTTGTGGAAGGAGTTGGCCTCAGCCTCGGCGGTGTAGCGCCCGATCTCCCGGCAGAGGGCAGTAATCGCCCCGGCCGAAGGCGCGGTCGATGGCCTCGTAGAGACCCACCTGAAACCGGAAGGGATACCACGCCGAAGGATGGATGAGCCCCGAGAGGGCCTCGTGGAGTTCGGGATCCGCCAGGGCCATGACCTTGTCCATGGACCCCGGACCATACTTCGCCTCGACGAAGCCCATGGCGCCACGCAACGTGAAGCCCTTGCTCTGAATGCCCTGCGGGTCGGGAAGGCCGGGGTGGACCGTCCTTTCAGCCATCGGGAACCTCCTGGCGAGAAGTATAGGGTGCCACACCTGTCGGAACAAGCTTGCATGCTCCCATCGGCGAATGCGGGTTCGCACCCCTTGACGACCCCACTTTCGTGCCTTACATTGGGGATGTCAACTGGTCAGACCTCTGACCTTCTAGCACACCGGAGGACGCCGTGAGACACACCGCCCCGCGCAAGCCCGCCGCGCAGGCCGAGAAGGCCCTCGTGACGGCCATTCTGGAGGGGGAGTTCCCGCCCGGATCCGTCCTCCCCGCGGAGCGCGACCTGGCCGTGACGCTGGGCGTCACGCGGCCCACGCTCCGCGAGGTGATCGGCCGGCTGGAGCGCGACGGATGGCTCACCGTGCGCCACGGCAAGCCCACGGCGGTGAACGACGTGTGGCGGAGCGGCGGCCTCAACGTGGTGAGCGGCATCGTGCGCCACGCCAAGGTCCTCCCGCCCGGCTTCGTGCCCAGCCTCCTGGAACTGCGCCTCCTCATCTCCCCCGCCTACGCGCGGGCCGCCGTGGAGCGCTCGGCCGCCGACGTGCGCGAACTCCTCGCGGGCCACGGCGACCTGCCCGAAACGGCCGCGGCCTTCGCGGCCTTCGACTGGCGGCTCCACCACCGCCTCACGGTGGCCTCGGGCAACCCCCTCTTCACGCTGATCCTCAACGGCTTCGCGGGTTTCTACGAGCGCATGGCGCGACGCTACTTCCGGAGCCCCGAGGCCCGGAGCGCCTCGCGGCATTTCTACGCCGGCCTGCTGGAGAGCGCCCAGCGTGGAGACGGAGCCGCCGCCGAGGCCATCACGCGCACCGTCATGGCGCGCAGCATCGAGATGTGGCGGGGCTTTGTGGAAGGACAAGCCGAAGCCGAGCTCGAGACCCAGGCCAAGGTCAAATCCCAGGCTGGGCAGCGCAACTCGCCGCGGCGCGCGGTGAAACCCAGAGAGGGCAGAGGAGGCCGGCCATGAGACGCTGGAACGGATGGGGCGACGAGACCCTGCGCTTCCCCGTCCCGCAACCCGCCCTGGCGCTTCCTCGGGGCCGCCCTCGGGCCGGGCACCCCGCCGCGCGACGCCGAACTCGGAGACATCGTCTCCCGGGTTCCCCCCACCCGGCTCACCCGCGGGGTCCTGCTCCAGACCGACCCCGAGGTGCGCCTGCGCCACGCCCTGGGCCAGAGCCTGCCCGACTGGGTGGCCCTGCGCGCCGGTCGCATCCCCGCCTTCCCGGACGCCGTGGCCTTCCCCGAATCGGACGCCGACGTTCGCGACCTCCTGCGCTTCGCCGAATGGGCGGGTGCTCGGGTCATCCCTTACGGCGGCGGCACGAGCGTCGTGGGCCACCTCACGCCGCCCCCGGGCGAGGCCCCCGTCCTCACCGTGGACATGGGCCGCATGAGCCGCATGGCCCGTCTCGACGAGACCAGCGGGCTGGCCACCTTCGGCGCCGGCGTGGCGGGGCCTTACCTTGAAGCCCAGCTCCGCGCCCACGGATACACCCTCGGCCACTATCCCCAGTCCTTCGACTACTCCACCCTGGGCGGGTGGGTGGCGACGCGATCCAGCGGCCAGCAGTCGGCCTACTACGGACGCATCGAGCGCCTCTTCGCCGGCGGCCGCATGGAGTCCCCCTCCGGTCCGCTGGATCTCCCCGTCTTCCCCGCCTCCGCGGCGGGTCCGGACCTTCGCGAGATGGTCCTGGGCTCCGAAGGGCGGCTGGGCATCATCACCGAGGCCACCGTGCGCGTCCGCCGGATGCCCGAACACGAGGCCTTCTTCGGCGTCTTCTTTCCCGACTGGACCTCGGGCACGCAGGCCGTGCGCGCCATGGTCCAGGCGGGGCTGCCCCTCTCCATGGCCCGCCTCAACACCGCGGAGGAGACGCGCACCTCCCTCCTCCTCGCCGGCAAGCCCCGCCTCACGGCCCTCCTGCGCCGCTACCTGAGCTTCCGCCACATCGGGGAAGAAGGCTGCCTGGCCATCCTGGGAGTCACGGGCCATCCGGTCCACTGCAAGACCGCCCGCGCCGAGGCCCTCGGCTGCGGCCCGCGAGCAGGGAGGCCTGGATGTGGGCGAGACGGCGGGACGGGCGTGGAGGAAGAACCGCTTCCGCGCGCCCTACCTCCGCAACAGCCTCTGGGAGGCGGGCTTCGCCGTGGACACCCTGGAGACGGCCCTGCCCTGGTCGCGCATCCCGGCGGCCCTGGAGGCGGTGGAGGCCGCCCTGCGGCCGGGCCTCGAACCGCACGGCGAGGCGGTCCACGTCATGAGCCACCTGTCCCACGTCTACGCCGACGGCGCCAGCCTCTACACCACCTATCTCTTCCGGCTGGCGGACCCCGAAACGACGCTGGAGCGGTGGCGCGCGCTCAAGGGCGCCGCGAGCCGGGCCGTGGTGGCATCGGGCGGCACCATCAGCCACCAGCACGGCGTCGGCACCGACCACGCGCCGTACCTGGCCGCCGAGAAGGGGCCCCTGGGCATGGCGGCCCTGGGCGCCGTGATGAGAGCCTTTGACCCCGAGGGCCTCATGAACCCCGGGAAGCTCGTGCCTCTAGGAGCGCGACATGTGGCGGAGCGAACTGGCGCGACGAGGTTTGGGAGGGACTCTCCGCCCCGTGGGACCTCATCGTCATCGGGGGCGGCATCACCGGGGCCGCCATCCTCCGCGAGGCGTCGCGCATGGGCTACCGGGCGCTGCTGGTGGAGCAGGGCGACTTCGCCTCGGGCACCTCAAGCCGTTCCTCCAAGCTCGTCCACGGCGGCCTTCGCTACATCAAGGAGGGGAAGCTCCACCTCACCTACTCCGCCGTCCGCGAGCGCGAGCGACTCCTGGCCGAGGCCCCCGGCCTCGTGGAGCCCCTCAACTTCCTCATGCCCGACTACCGCGCCGCCAAACCCAAGCGGATCATCATGGCCTTCGGCCTCACCCTCTACGACCTCATGGCGGGCGCCTGGAGCCACCGCTATTACCCCGACCACCTCTTCAACATGCTGGCCCCCCACATCCGCCAGGTGGGCCTGAGGGGCGGCTTCTGGTTCCGGGACGCCGAGACCGACGACGCCCGCCTCGTCCTGAGGCTCATCCTGGACGCCGTGGCCGAGGGCGCTTCGGCCCTGAGCTACGCCCGCTGCGAGGACCTGCTCATGGACGGCGGCCGCGTGTGCGGCATCCGCCTCGTGGATTCCCTGACTGGGACGCTCCGCGGAGGTCCGCGCGCCGGTGGTCATCAACGCCACGGGCGCCTGGGCCGACCGGATGAGGGCCAAGGTGGGCGGCGCCCCACGCCTGCGCCCCCTGCGAGGCAGTCACCTCATGTTCCCCGCGTGGCGCCTCACGGTGGCCCAGTCCGTGAGCTTCCTCCACCCGCGCGACGGGCGCCCCGTCTTCGCCTTCCCCTGGGAGGGCGTGACGCTGGTGGGGACCACCGACGTGGACCACCGCGAGCCGCTGGAGAACGAGCCCACCATCAGCTCCGCCGAAGTGGCCTACCTCCTGGAGGCCGTACGGGCCATGTTCCCCTCGCTCGACCTGGGCCCCGGCGACATCCTCTCCACCCTCTCGGGCGTCCGTCCCGTCATCGGCTCGGGGAAGGCCGACCCGTCGGAGGAGTCCCGCGAGTACGCCGTCTGGTCCGAGGAGGGCCTGCTCACCGCCACGGGCGGGAAGCTCACCACCTTCCGCCTCCAGGCCCTCGACGTGCTGAAGACGGCGCGCCGCCACCTGCCTCGCCGACCCCTCGTGGACCGCCTCCTGCCCACCTTTCCCGGCCGTGCCGTCGAGCTTCCACCATCGGCCCACGCCCTCGACCCCGCCGCCGTGCGCCGCCTCACGGGCCGCTACGGCGCCTCGGCTCCCGCGCTCGTGGAGGCGGCCCGACCGGGAGAACTGGAACCCGTCCCGGGCACTTCGACCCTCTGGGCCGAGCTGCGCTGGGCCGCACGCGCCGAGGGGGTGGTCCACCTGGAGGACCTCCTGCTGCGGCGCGTCCGCGTGGGGCTCCTCCTCCCCGACGGCGGTGAGGACCACCTGGAAAGCGTGCGCGCCATCTGCGCCGAAGAGTTGGGCTGGGACGAGCACCGGTGGAAGGACGAGGCGAACCGCTACCTGCACCTCTGGCAGAACCACTACGGACCCCCGCCGGAGGGCGGCGTCCCCGCACAGGCTGAGCCCCCCGCCGCGGACAAGCGCGGCTAATCCTCTGGCCGCGGACAAGCGCGGCTGAGGCGAGAGGAGCCCCATGGCGTCCGAACCCACGATCCTGGCCATCGACAGCGGAACCCAGAGCGTCCGCGCCTCGCTCATCAGCCCCCGCGGCGCACTCCTCGCCAAGGCCCAGGTGGCCCTCCGTCCTCCGATCTCGGAACGGCCCGGCTGGGCGGAGGAGGACCCCGAGTACTATTGGGATTGCCTGTGTGAGGCCTGCGGGAAGCTCTGGCAGACCGAGGGCGTCCGGAAGGACTCCGTGGCCGGCGTGACCCTCACGGGCCAGCGCGCCACCGTGGTCAACGTGGGCGCAGACGGCAAGCCCCTCCGCCCCGCCATCCTCTGGCTCGACCACCGGCGCACCGAGGGGCTTCCCCCCGTGGGAGGCCTGTGGGGGCTGCTTTTCAGGCTCGCGGGCGTGAAGGGCACCGTGGACTACCTCCTGGCCGAGGCCGAGGTGAACTGGATCCGCACGCACCAGCCGCGAGGTCTGGAAGCGCACGCACAAATACCTCCTGCTCACGGGATTTCTCACGCACCGCCTCACGGGCCGATACGCGGATTCGGTGGGTTGCCAGGTGGGGTACCTGCCCTTCGACTACAAGCGCCTGAAGTGGGCGGCCTCCTGGGACTGGAAGTGGAAGGCCGTGCCCATGGACCCCTCCGTCCTCTCGGACCTGGTGCAGCCCGGATCCCCCATGGGCGTCATCGGCCCAGAGGCCTCCAAGGCCACGGGCATTCCGGTGGGCCTCCCCGTCATCGCCGCCGCCTCAGACAAAGCCTGCGAGGTGCTGGGCTCGGGCTGCCTCACGCCCGACCTGGGCTGCCTCGGCCACGGCACCACCGCCACGATCAACGTCATGAGCCCCACCTACGCGGAAGCCATCCGCCTCCTTCCCGCCTATCCCGCGGCCCTGCCCGGCGCCCACAACATGGAGGTGGAGATCTACCGCGGCTACTGGATGGTCTCCTGGTTCAAGCGGGAGTTCGCCCTACGGGAGGAGCAGGACGCCGGGGCACGTGGCCTCGAGCCCGAAGCCCTCTTCGACCGCCTGGCGGCGGCCGTGCCCGCCGGGCTCCCAGGGCCTCGTGCTCCAACCCTACTGGTCCCCCGGGCTCAAGGTGCCGGGACCCGAGGCCCGCGGCGCCGTCATCGGCTTCACCGATGTCCACACCCGCGCCCACCTCTACCGCGCCATCCTGGAGGGCCTCGCCTACGGACTTCGCGCGGGACGGGAGCGCATCGAACGCCGCACGGGCATCCCCATCCGGGCCCTCCGCGTATGCGGCGGAGGCTCCCGCAGCGACGCCGCCATGCAGATCACCGCCGACGTCTTCGGCCTCCCCGCCTCGCGCCCCCACCTCTACGAGACCTCCTCCCTGGGAGCCGCCATCGACGCCGCCGTGGGTCTGGGCCTCCACCCCTCCTTCGAAGCCGCCGTGAAGGAGATGACCCGGACCGGCGAGACCTTCGAACCCGATCCCGCGCGCAGCGCCCTCTACGACGACCTTTACAAATCCGTCTACCGGCGCATGTACGGCCGCCTCCAGCCCCTCTACGAGAGCCTGCGGAACCTGGCCCTGAGGGGCAGGATCTGAACCGCCACTGGCATGGTGCCTAAGTCTAGGCAATTTGCGATTCGAGTGCGTACACTGGGGAGGGCGGCAAGCGTTCGCCGCGGAGGGCCACGGTCGGACCGCGGAGACACCGGTACCCCATCTGAAAGGGAGGGAATCTTCATGAGCATCGTCATCATCCTGAACCACGCGCCTTACGGCAGCGAGATGACCTTCAACGCGCTCCGCATGGCCATGGCCCTGCAGGCCACCGAACCCAAGCCCGAACTCGCCCTGACCCTGATGGACGATGCGGTCTTTTCCGCCATGCCCAACCAGATGACGCCGCAGGGCTACTACAACATCGAGAGGATGATCAAATCGCTGATCAGCAAGGGTGCCACGGTGAGCGCCTGCAGCTCGTGCGTACAGGCCCGGGGCCTCATGGAGATGGATCTCATCGAGGGCGTGGAGATGAGCACCATGCCCGAGCTCGCCGCCCAGGTCGCATCCGCCGACAAGGTGCTAACCTTCTGAGGCGCATCCGAAGCGCGGCGCCCCACGAACGCCAATACGCACAGAAAAATCCGCAGTGCATCGGAAACCCAGGGACGCCATGATCGCGGGGCGGACTGCGCCTTGACAGCGAAATAACATTATTTTTAAATGGTGTTATAGGCATTAATCCCTTATTTTCAGCGCTCACAATAGTACTCAAAAAGGGGCATTTGCCCCAGTCTTTTGATTTCACACTATTCCTACTGGAATAGTATGAATTAGGGTCTTACCCTGTTTGCATGAGGTTATCCACGCGGGCCCGATACGCGCTCAGGATGATGCTGGACATCGCCAAGAACGGCGCCGCAGGCAACCCGGTGAGCCTGGCGGATGTGGCGGAGCGGACCGACCTCTCCAAAGGCTACCTGGAACAGCTCGCCGCGAATCTTCGGAGCCATCAGCTCATTCGCGGGGTGGCGGGCAATAAGGGGGGATACCGGCTGACGCGTCTGCCCGAGGCCATCTCCCTCCGAGAAATCATCGAAGCGGCCATCGGCAAAGTCAGCATCCTGGAATGTCTGGAAGAACCCTCCACCTGCATGCGGACCGACGTCTGTGAATGCCGCATGGTCTACGCCCTGATCAACTACAAGATCACCCAGGTACTGGACGAGTTCTCGCTGGCGGATCTCCAGAACCCCCGGCTGAGGGTGGAGGTCCAGCGGCAGTTGGACGGCTTTCCACGGGAGGAGAGGCACTGATGGCCGAGAAAGCGATCAACGGAAAGGTCCTCAAATTGGTGAAGGGGGACATCACCGAACTGGATGTGGAAGCCTTCGTCTTCTACGCCAAGCCGGACCTCAAACTGGGCACGGGTTTCGGCGGCGCCATCGCCCAGCGGGGCGGTCCCGCCATCCAGGAGGAGCTCAACCGGACGGGCGCGGCGCCCAGCGGTCATGTGGTCCTGACCGGGGCGGGCAACCTGAAGGCCAAGCACATCATCCACGCGGTGGGCCCCCGCCACCACGAGCCCGAGGAGGAGAGAAAGCTGAGGGAATCCGTGAGGGGAGCCCTGGCCGCCGCCGAGGGCGCCGGACTGCGCCAGATCGCCTTCCCCGCCATGGGCGTGGGCTTCTACGGGGTCTCCCTGGACCTGTGCAGCAAGGTCATGCTCGATGAAATCACCCGCCATCTGAGGGATGGGGCGTCTCTGCAAGAGGTGGTCATCTGCGTGCTGGACAACAGAGAGCTCGGGCCCTTTACCGCGCGGTTCCAGACTCTGGCCTAGGAGGGAGAAGCCATGACTGAAAGCGCCCTGCTCCATTTCTCCGAGCACCGCCTCCAGGAGGTGGCCCTCGTATTCATGGCCATCGTCTATACCCTTCGTCTGCGCTGGATGTTCTCCTTCAAGTTCGGCAAGGAGCGCCAGGCCTTCACGGGCAAAGGGAGCGAGGACAACCGGAGAAAGGCCATCGCCTACTCCATGTTCAACGCGGCCATGCCGTGGGCCATGGAGAGCACCCGCAAGAACGTCTTCTTCTAGGTCCAGTTCGTGGTCTTCCACATCGGCGTGACGGCCGCCATCACGCTCTCGTTCATCATTCCCTATGCGCCCGGCCTGCTCGCTTCTACGGTGGTGGCACGGGGATTCCAGCTGTTCATCGGCGCCGCCTTCTTGGTGGGCTGCCTGCGGATCGTGCGGCGCGTCGACACGGCCCTCATGCGGGCCATCAGCACGCCCGACGACCACTTCTCCCTGCTCCTGCTCACCGTGTGGTTCTTCTTCGCGCGTGCTCGCGGCCCCCAACACGCCGGAGGCGGGCGAGGGGCCCCTGCTGGCCTATTTCATCCTGACCGCGTTCTTTCTGGTCTATGTGCCCTTCAGCAAGATCTCCCACTATCTCTACTATCCCTTCACCCGTTTCTATTTCGGCAAGACCATGGGGCACCGAGGCGTGTATCCCGATGGAGCGTGGCCCCGAAGTCCGTAACCCGGCCGAGAACTGTAAGGCGATTCTGGTGAGGAGATCGCATGAGCGTCGAGACGATCGCACAAGGCTCAGAAAGTTCATCGAGAGAATGGCGCAAGAAGCTGACCGCCAGATGGTCGGTTCCCTGTCTGGCTGCGTTCACTGCGGCATGTGCACGGAATCCTGCCATTACGTCCTGGCCAACCCGGACGATCCCACCTATGCCCCGGCCTACAAGGCCGATCAGATCCGCAAGATCTTCAAACGCAACTTTGACTGGACCGGGCAGGTCTTCCCCTGGTGGGTCCACGCCAAGAGCATCTCGCACCGATGAGGATCTGGAAAAACTCAAGGACATCGTCTTCGGAAAATGCACCAACTGCCGGAGATGCTCCATCAATTGCCCCATGGGCGTCGATTTTGCCACGCTCAACCGGATGGCCCGGGGCCTGCTCGTTTCCGTGGGGGTCATGCCGGAGGGCGTGGCCGTCGTCAGCAAAGACCAGTGGGAGATCGGCAACCAGATGGGGGTTCTGCAGCAGGACTACCTGGAAACCCTCGAATGGATGTCCGACGAACTTGGAAGAGAGTTCAAGGATCCCGCGGCCCGGATTCCCATCGACAAGATGGATGCCGATATCGTCTATGCCATCAATCCCCGGGAGGTGAAGTACGATCCCCGGACGATCTCCGATGCGGCCCGATCTTCTATCTTGCCGGGGAGAACTGGACCATGCCCAGCGAGGGATGGGACATGACCAATTTCGGCCTCTTCTCCGGGGACGATGAACTGGGCGGGGCGGTGGCCCGGCGGGTCTACGAGAAGGTCATTGAACTGCGGGGAAGAAGCTGGTGATCTCCGAATGCGGCCACGGATACCGATCGACCCGGTGTGAAGGGCCGAACTGGTCGGGCAATGGAGTGCCCTTTGTCATCGAAAGCTCGGTTCTGACCATGCTCCGCTACATCAGGGAAGGCCGGATCAAGGTGGACAAGACGCAAGAACAACGAGCTCCGTGACCTTCCACGATTCCTGCAACAATGCCCGAAGCTGCGGATTCTTCGAGGAACCGCGGGAACTGTTGAACCTGGTCGGTGACCGATTTCCGGGAGATGTATCCGAACCGGGCGGAGAATTTCTGCTGCACCGGCGGCGGCGGGGCGATGTCCATGTCGGAATATACGCCGCAGCGCCTGAAATCGGCCAAGATCAAGGCGGACCAGCTCAAGGCCACGGGCGCGAAGATCGTGGTCACCTCCTGCCACAATTGCGTGGACGGCCTGACCGACGTGATCCGGCATTACAAACTGGGCATGAAGGTGACGCAACTGGTCAACCTGGTGGCCAACGCCCTCGTGATCCCGGAGAAGGCAAGGTGCCGTGGTCTGAAGGCCAAGCCCCCGCCCACGCCCTCGCTGGCGGGACGATCCTCGTCGTGGACGACGAACCGGACATCCTGACCTTCCTCACCGCCGTCCTCGAAGATAATGGCGCAACCGTCTTCCAGGCGGCCGACGGCGACCAGGCCCTGACCTTGACACCGGGAGAAACCGGACCTGATGACGCTCGACCTCTCCATGCCGGGGAAAAGCGGCGGGATGCATTCATCGCCCTGCGCGAGGATCCCGATCTCCAGCATCTGGCGGTCTGCGTCATCACCGGCAAGCCGGAGTTGCGCAGGCTCATCTACGAGCGGCCCGTCCCTCCGCCCGAGGGCTTCATGAACAAGCCGGTGGACGAGGAGAACCTGCTGCTGAACCTGCGCAAGATTTTCGAGCTGAAGGGGAAGATCCACGCGGTGTAGGAAACCCTGGGGAATCGGGGTCGCGCGCGCCGATGGCCGCGCAGCTGACCCGGGAATGGGGAGGAGGGCATGGAGGACTTCAACGCCCGCCCCGCCGATTCGGCGGAGGATCTCTCGGCGCGATTGGGGTCCCAGTCCGCCTTCGTGGGATCCCTCACCCACGCGCTGAAGGGGTTGCTCAGCAGTCTGGAGGGCGGCGTCTACCTCATCGAATCGGGCCTGCGCAAAGAAGACTCCCAGCGCGTGGAATCGGGAACCGCCATGCTCCAGCGCAATCTGGGACGGGCCCGAACACTCGTGGGCAACACCCTCTATTACGCCAGAGATCGGGAGGTCCAGTGGGAAGAGATGGGCCTCCAGGAGGTCGTTTCAAACTGCGCCGCGTCGTGCCGGCGCCTGGCCGAACAGCAGGGCGTCTCCTTGGAAATCCACGCGGTGGATGGGAGGATCTGCGGCGACCGCTTCGGCGTGCAGGCCCTCCTCGCCAACCTGGCGGAAAACGCCATCGTCGCCTGCGGCTCGGAGACCGGCGTGGGCGGCGGCCGCGTGGTGTTGTCGGGGCGCCCCGACCCGCCTTGGGCGGTTCTCGAAGCTTCGCACGACGGGCGACCCATGGAGCGGGCCACGCTGGCACGGGGCCCTGGGGTCCGTCTACACGCCCTCGGGGTCGGACCGGGCGGGACTATGGATCCACGCGGCGTGGCGGATCGCCACGGCGCACGGGGGCTCCCTCAGCGCGGAGCCCGGCGTCCCCTCCGGAGAGAGGTTCGTCGCCCGCTTCCCCGACACGATTCCCGGCCATCGGCCAGGCCGGCTTGACGAGGGCGATCATGGAGCAGCCTAGCAAGGTCATGGTCGTGGACGACGAGCCGGACACGGTCACCTTCCTCCGCACCTGGCTGGAGGACATGGGATACGAGACCTGCGCCGAGAGCGACCCGGAGAGGGTCGTGGAGGCCGCGCTCGAACAGAGGCCCGCCCTGCTGCTGCTGGACGTCAACATGCCGAGCCAGTCCGGGATCGAGGTCTACCGGCGGCTGAGGGAGACCCAGCCTCTTTGCGGCCTGCCCGTGATCTTCATCACCGGAGCCACGGACTTCCACCTCTTCGGCCGCGCGTGCTCGCCGCTTCCGGAGCCGGCGGCCCGCATCGAGAAGCCCATCGACCTGGCCCTCTTGAAGAGGGCTATCCTCAGAGCATTGGATGGAAACGGCTCGGGGTGACCCCGCCGCCAAAACCCGACCCAGGGGAGACGGAATAGGAGATTGCATGTCCGGTGAGCATCCCAACGCCAAGCTCCTGCCTTCCCTCCAGGACTTCTTCAATCACGCCCCCTGCTTCATGACGGTTCAGGATCGCGAGGGCCAAATCCTCGCCGCCAACGAGAACTTCATCTCGGTTTTCGGCGACCCGCTGGGCCGGAAGTGTTATGAGGTCTACAAGAAAAAGGACAACAACTGCCCGGATTGCCCGGTGCAGGCCACATTCGCCGACGGCAAGCCCCACTCCAGCAGCCAGGTGGTCACCCTGCCCGACGGCCAATCCCTGCCGATTCTCCGTCTACACCTCGCCCGTCTTCGCCCCCGACGGGAGCGTCCAGTCCGTAGTGGAGGTCTCGCGGATATCACGCCGGTCAAAGTCCTGGAGGAGAAGCTCCGCCAGAACCGCGAGCGCTACCGCATGCTCTTCGAGGAGGTGCCCTGCTACGTGTCCGTCCAGGACCGGGACCTGCGCATCGTCCAGTGCAACCGCAACTTCCAGGAGGATTTCGGGAACTACACTCGGGGCATACTGCTACGAGGTGTACAGGACCGCGGAGAGCCCTGCCTCAACTGCCCGGTGGCCGGACTTTTCAGGATGGCAAGGCGCACGAGAGCGAGGAGATGGTCGTGGCGCGGGACGGACGGACCATCAACACCCTCGTGTCCACGGCCCCCA
The DNA here is from genome assembly GCA_963772255.1 of uncultured Acidobacteriota bacterium. Lineage (GTDB taxonomy): Bacteria > Acidobacteriota > UBA4820 > UBA4820 > DSQY01 > JAKAJA01. The sequence continues at coordinate 2,144 of CAVYWK010000020.1, read as the reverse complement.
TCCGAAACACCTCCGGGGAGATCGAGATGGTCATGGAAATGTCCACCAACACACCGAGATCCGGCAGCTCCAGGGCCAGCTCACGAACCTCGGCCTCCTGGTGGGCTCCGTGTCCCACGGCATCAAAGGGCTGCTGACAGGGTTGGACGGTCGCATGTACCTGCTCAACACGGGGATCGAGAAGGGCCACACCGAGCGCGTGGAGGAAGGCTGGAAGATGGTGAGACGAAACGTGGAGCAGATCCGCAGCGTGGTGCTGGACCTGCTCTACATCGCCAAGGAGCGCGAGCCCGCATCGGGAGCCGTGTCGCTGCAGGAAACGGCGAGCGCCGCAGCAGAGATCGTTCGGCCCAAGGCGGAGAGCCTCTGGGGCCGTGCGGGCTGGACTTGTCCCTGGAGCAAGCGGGCCGCTGTGAAGCCGAACCCAAGTCCCTCCAGGCCAGCTTCGTCAACTTACTGGAGAACGCCCTGGATGCCTGCCGGATCGACAAGCACAAGGATGGCCACCGCGTGGGTTTCACCCTCCGGGAAGAGGACGGATGCGCCGTGGCCGTGGTGGAGGACAACGGCATCGGCATGGACTGGGAGACCCGCGACAAACTCTTCACGCTTTTCTTTTCGTCCAAAGGGCTCGAGGGCACCGGCCTCGGCCTCTTCATCGCCCACAAGGTGATCCAGAAGCACGGGGGCACACTGCACGTGGACTCCCGGCCCGGGGCCGGCTCCCGCTTCACCGTGCGCCTGCCCAAGAACCTTCCCGTGAGCGGGGCAATTCCGCCCGCGTAGTCCCTGATTTCAGCCCTTTGACTATTTCGACTCTGCCGACCCCATGCCGGACCGGCTCATCTTGCGCAGGAGGGTGGTCCGGTGGATGCCCAGCTCCCGGGCGGCGCGCGTCCGATTTCCCCCGTGCCGGACCAGAGCGGCCTGGATGGCGTCGGCCTCCAGGTGGCCCAGCTCCAGCGCGGAGTCGCCCGAGGGTTTCACGGTGCGAGCCGCGCAGTCGGCCACCTGGGCGGGCAGGCATTCGATCTGGATCTCCGGTTCGCTGCACAGGATGAAGGCCCGCTCGATGAGGTTTTCCAGCTCGCGGATGTTACCCGGAAAGCCATAGCGGATCAGGGCGGAGCATGGCCTCGGGGGAGACCCCCATGATGGGCTTGCCCGTGGTTTCCCGGAAACGCTGGACGAAGTGGCGGAGTCAGGAGGGGGATGTCTTGGGCCTTTCGCTGAGGCGCGGCAACGAAATCTGGAAGAACGTTCAGCCGGAAGTAGAGATCCTTTCGAAAGGCGCCTTCGGCCACCATGCTCTCCAGATCCCGGTGAGTCGCCGTGATGACCCGGACATCGGCCTTCAGCGTAAGATTGGACCCAGAGGCTCGTAGGTCTTCTCCTGAAGAAACCGGAGCAATTTGACCTGGAGGGGTTTGGGAAGGTCGCCCACCTCGTCCAGAAACAGGGTGCCGCCCTCGGCCTGGGCGATTCGCCCGGCCCTGTCCCGCTTGGCGTCCGTGAACGCTCCTTTGCGATAGCCGAAGAGCTCGGATTCCAGCAGCGTCCCGGGGAGGGCGGCGCAATTCACCGCCACGAAGGATTTGCGGTGTCTGAGCCCATGGTTGTGGATGGCTTTGGCCACCAGTTCCTTGCCCGTGCCGCTGGCGCCGCAGATGAGGATGGTGCTCGTGCTCTCGGACACTGCCGGTAGGATGTGAAAAATCCGGTGCATGGCGGGGTTCCGGCTCACGATGTCTTCGAACTGGTGCTGCTCGTCCAGTTTGCGCCGCAAGGCACGCATGGGCGAGAGGTCCTTGAAGGCCTCCACGCCCCCCAGGATCCCTCCCGAAGGCGTTTCCAGCGGCGCCGTGCTGATGGAAATGGGGATGACTCGCCCGTCCTTGGTGTGGATATTGACCTCGCGCTGGCGCAGGCGTTGGCGGGAGGCGATGCTCCTGCGGAGCAGGCAGTCCTTCTTGCAGATGTCGGTCTGAAAAACCTGGGAGCACTCCCGCCCTGAGACCTCCGCGGCAAGGTACCCGGTGATGGTCTCCGCGGCCCGGTTGAAGGAGGTGATGTGTCCCTCCTCGTCCACCGTGAACACACCCTGGTCCACCACATCCAGCACGAGCGGAAAATATCGGGCGTCC
>CAVYWK010000019.1:0-7698 GCA_963772255.1 uncultured Acidobacteriota bacterium | reverse complement strand
ACTTTGCAAGCGCGCTTCCCGAGATAGTAAGACTCGTCGGGCTCTTGAAATTCAGGGCCAGCAGGGCGCCGTTGATGCTCGCCGCATAGTCTTCCGTGAACCCCGTCCCCGTCACCTTGATCTGGAACGGGTTGCGGATGACCTTCACGGCGGTAATGACCGGCGGAGCCACGAAGATGAGACCGCCCGGCACCGGTTGCGTGGAGCCGTCACTCAGTGTCACTTCCGCGGCGGCGGGCCCTTCGACGGTGGGCCAGATCCAATAATCGCAGTAGTCCTCGCCCCCCCCCCAGAGGCCTCCTATGAGCGCCCCGGCGACGGTGAAGCCCGTCACCTCCGAAAGACCCTTTCCCCAGATATACACCCTGTAATAGTAGCTTGGGGCCACGCCCATGACGGTCGGGCAGGCGCCGTAGATCACCGGTGTTCCACCTACATGCAGGACAGCTTGCCGTGACACAACACAGGGCTCATCCTCGGCGTCCGCGGTGATGGCGAGGGTGTCCGCCGGGAGCGGCGGCGCCACGGCTTCGATCGCGTCGTCGGACAGGACCGTGAATGACGTGGCAGGAACCTCGCCGAAGCGCACCTGCGTGACCGAGGTTAACCCTGTCCCCCCGAGCCAGACCGTTGACGATTCGCCCACAGGGATTCTCTCGGGCGTTACCGTTGCTACAAGCGGGGCCTTGGTTCCCTTCAGAAGCCCCGGCCGGTCACCGCTGAGTACCAGGAACGATCCGTCCGTGGCCAGGGAGTGTCCCTGGAAAACGCGGTCGAGGCCGCTCGTGGGAACGGGAGTCCATGTCTGGAGGTCGTCGGAGGTCATCACGCCGGAAGAAGACCAACCTGGCGCGTAGGCGCGCCCGTTCCACTCCACTACGTTTCCGCTGATGAAGGACGAGCCTAAGTAGGTCCAGGTTCTCCCGTCTTCGCTGCCGACGAGGCCCTCCGGTGACGCTACGAGGAAGTGTCCCAAGGCGTAGCTCGCGGTGGGTCCGGGATAGGTGGAGAAGTTCAGAAAGAGGTCGACGTTCTGCCAGGTGATGCCGTCGGAGCTTACGAGCCCCGTCGAGAGTTGGTAGCCTACCGCAATGAAGGTCCCCTCGGCGAAGACAATGCTCTTCAGGTCGCCGTAAAAGAAGCTGTAGCGGATGGTCCAGGTCTTCCCGTCGGGGCTGGTGATCACCCTGCCCCGCCCCCCCACTGCCACAAAAAGGCCGGCGCCATACGCCACATCGTACAGGTCCTCCGGGAATCCGGTGGCAACAGGGGTCCAGGTGCGGCCATCGTAGCTCCAGAGGGCTCTCCCCCGGGTGCCCACGGCCACGAAAGTGCCGTCGCCGTGGGCAACGGCGCTGGCACTATCTGGGGTCGTGGGTTCGGTCCATTGATCGCCATCGGTACTCGTTTGGAGGTTCCCCGCCGACACGAAGAGGCCCGGCTCCTCGAAGTAGCGCACCATCCCGCTGCTTCCCGACGAATCGCTGCACAGGGGATGGGACGTCCAGTGAAGCCCGTCGGAACTCTCAAAGGTGCACTGGGTGGCCAGGCGGTCGCCGAAGGCAACAAGGCCGTTGCCCGTCCAGAAAAGGCGGAACACCCTCGCGTCGGCGGACATGTCGGACGTCTTCCTCTTCCAGTTTTTCCCATCCTTGCTGAACCAGGTCTCCCCTTGCTTGACGATGACGAACTGCGTGCCCGCATAGACCATGGGACCGTTGAACTGAGGCCCGCTCGTGGACTTCGTCCAAGCACTGCCGTCCATGCTGGAGTAAATGGCGCCAGCCTGAACCACGAAGCGGCCGCCCCCGAAAACCAGCGACGCGACCGACCCAAAGGGAGGCAGGGGCATGATCCGCCAAACCCGGCCGTCGGCGCTTGCGTAGACGGTGCTGGCGAAACTGGACCCCAACTCAATCCCAAGCCAGGTCCCATTGCCGTAGGCCACCGGGGAGGAGAAGTCCTCCCACATCGGCAGATAGTACGGCGTCCACTGGCGGCCGTCGGGACTCGTCATGTGGCCCGAAAAGAAGAGCCCGCCTGAGAACTGGACCGCTTGGCCGCTGGGGTACCACACAACGGACCATTCGATCCCGTCGGGGCTCGTCATGGTAACGGGGGGCCCTCCGGGGTAGGCCATGCCTGAGACCACGAACCTTCCGTTGCCTGCCACTATGGTTGAAAGGTCGGCGTCCAAGTGGCAGGGCCGCTGAGTCCAGGCCAAGCCGTCCGGGCTGGTGACTACACAGCCGCCGTTGCCTACACCCACGAACGTGTGACCGTCGTAGGCCATGTCGTTGAGGATCAGCGGCGAATAGACCGGGTACGGAGTGACCTGCCGCCAGTTGATGGCGCATCCCTGCGCCGCAAATCCCTGGACGGATAGCACTGCGAACAGGGACGCCGCCCAGACCAAGAGGCTGGCCCGGACCCAAGGCGAACGGGTCCTCCACGAGTTCCTGCCCGCCGTCCACGACCCATGGTCCGCGACTCTCATGCCCCCCTCCCTTTGCCGCCGATGGGATTCCATGGCATCCCCCCGCCGCACGGCGAGGGCGCGGTTCGCCCCTTCGCGAACCACATCAGTCGGAAGGGACCCGATAGGTGGGGCCGCTGATGCCGTCGTCCGTGTTGACGATGCGCACGGGTACCCAGTGGTGCCCCGGGTTGAAGAGCCGCGCCACGGACGCACCCTTGACCACCAGTTCCGAACTACTCTTGTACTTCACCGTTGGAGCCGGTTGCTCATCGACCATGACCACGCACCTCGGGTGGAAGCCCGTGCCCGTGAGCTTCAATTTGAACGCAGGCCTGCGGATGACGGTGCCCTTTTGAATGATGGGAGGCTCGACGAACGTGAGACAGTTCTTGAGGGTTGCGGTCTGGCCGTCGTTGTTTCGTACGCTCACGTCCACGGTGCCCGCGGGATGGGGCAGGACGGTCAGCTTGAACGAACCGTCCTGTTGGATCTCGCAGGCGGCAGGGTATCCGTCGACGAAGGCCTCGGTGCTCCAATGCAAGTTGATGCCGGTGAGGTTCACCTCACCACCGAGGACGCTGATCTTGGCCGGGTTGACGGACTGGATATAGGGGGGAGGAAGAACTGGAACCGGCAGTCCCATGACCAAGGTGAGTACCCTTCCGGAGCGAGCACGCTGACTTGGACTAGATCGGGATTTCCAGGGGGCGTCACGGCATCAATCTGCCCATCTGAAACTACCGTGTAGGACGCGGCCGGCGTTCCCCCGAAGTAGACGGCTTGCACTCCCCCCAGAGCCATGCCCGTCAGGGTCACCGCATCGCCGCCCAACGTGGAGCCATGGACGGGCGAGAGGCCCGTCACGGCGGGACCGCAGTCCGCTTCCAGGATGGCGCCCTTGGCGCCCACGCCCACGATCCGGCCCCGGTCGATGGCAAGGGCCTTCAGGTCGGCCGGTCCGCCGCTGACCAGCCAGACCCACTCGCGACCGTTCGAACTGATGTAGTACTCCGTCGAGTGGCCTGTCACTGCGACGAACTGGCCCTGCCAGAAGATCACATCCGTTGCACCCAAGTATCCGTCGACCCGTGTCCAGGAGACACCGTCCACGCTCACGAAGCTTGCGTTCCCACAGCACCCGACGGCGCAAAAAGTGCCGTTGCCGTAGGAGACCCCCCAGATATAGTTCCCTGCCGGGGCATTCTGATACGTTAGCGCCCAGTGGGCGGCGTCGGGGCTGCTGAGGATAGTGTCGTCCGCCCCCGTCACGACGAAGGATCCGGCCCCCCATGCCGAGCTCATGAGATTGACCGTGGTCCCTGATTCCTGCTTCGACCAGGAGATGCCGTCGGGGCTGGTGAGCAGGGTTCCCCCCTCTCCGACGCAAACGAAGAGTCCGTGGAGCCACCGGACGCAGTTCAGGACCGATGCGACGGTCGAGATCCGGGGTGTCCAGGATGCCCCGTCCTCGCTCGTGAGGATCTGACCGCTCGCTCCGACCGCGACGAAGCGCCCGGCCCCCCAGGCCACCCCGCGGAGGTCGACGCTCGTGGCGGACTGACCGGGTTCGAACGGACCGCCATCGGCCGACCAGGTGATGGCGCCTCCGTTCCCCACCGCCACCAATCGGGAGGGGCTGCCGCCTGAGGCGGCGGCGTTCAGGTCGCTCCGAGTCGCGGAAGAGTCGATCCGGCGCCATGTGATCCCGTCGTAGGTTTGCGCCATGCCCCAGATCCTGCCCAGGACGGGATCGTCGATCGAGCCGATGGCCACGGTGTCCGCCGGCCGGCTCGCCATGCTCCCAATGTAGGTGAAGGGGGTGGCCTGGATGTCCCAATGGACGCCATCCCGACTCGTGAGAATGGTCGAATCGTCGGTCGCCGAGAAGAACCGGCCAGCGGCGAAGAAAAGGCCGTTCATGCTTCCTGTCGTGGGCGGAGCAGCCTCCGACCACGTCGCGCCGTCCACGCTGGTGATCACCTGGCCTTGGTTCCCGACTGCCACGAAGACGCCGTTCCCGAATTCCAAATACCAGAGCGATGAAGAGCCCGAGGGGCGCCTCGCGGTCCAGGTCTGGGTATCGGTGCTCGTGAAGATGGCACCTTGATCGGCCAGGACCACATAGAGCCCCGCACCATAGGTGATGTTGGTTACGGAGATCACTGAACCACCCAGATTGAGCGGTGTCCACAGGGACCCGTCGGTGCTCGATTGAATCTGTCCATTGGCCATGTTGAAGAAGAAGCCGCCCGCGTATTTCATGTACCCGAGCGTGGGATGGGGTGAGGAGACGGGGCTCCAGAAGATCCCGTCGGAGCTGGACCACAGGATGTTTTGATCGGGGTACGAGCCCGTCACGCCGAGGTATCGTCCGTGCCCCCAGCCGATGGCGTAGAAGCTCCCATCGGTGAACGGGCGCACGGGGGTCCATGTCAATCCATCGGTGCTCAGGACGACCGTTCCGCCCTGTCCCGTGACCAGGTAGTTGGCGCCGTCTGTGGTGATCCATCCCCCGCTCGGGAGGGGATGGCGCCACGTCCACTGGAGCCCGCACGGCTGCGCGCCAACCTGCAGCCCCTGGGCGGCGAGGAAGAGCGCAACTGCGAGCAGCCATCGAAACGGGTGCAAGGCGAATCCGAACGGGGCGATTCGGGCAGATCTCATAGGGAGACTCCTCGATCCAAGGGGGCTCACGGAACGAATGTGTACGGCTGGGAAGGGAACCCCGTATTCGTGTTCACGACCACGATTTGGGCGGGGGTTCCCTTGATGAACCTGATTTTCAGCAGCGTACCGCCTTGGGCCAGGAGCATCTCCCCGGTCTTGTAGGTTGTTTTGGGAACCGCGGCCCCATTCACCAAGATGATGCTGTCCCCCTCGAACCCGCTCCCAAGAATCTTGAGGCGGTAGGGGTTCGAGAGCTTCTTGATAGACGCGATGGACGGTCGCGTCCCCACGACGACGGTGGTCGCGCTCGTGGTGGGGCTGGTGCCACCCGGAGTGGTGACCGTGACGCTGACCATTCCTTGCGGATGGGGCGGCGACACGGCCTGAATCTGCGAGTCCGAGACCACGGTGAAGCTCGGACAGAGCATGTCCCCGACTCTGACCTTCGTGGCGCCCGTCAGGTGACTCCCCGTGAGGATCACGGTCATGCCACCTCCCAGCGGGAGGGTATCGTGGTCGACGGAAGCCACCGAAGGGAAACAGGCGCCCGCCCAGACGAGGGCGTTGGCCTCAACGGCCACGAAGGCGGTGCCGTCGCTCGCTGGGCCCCGGTCGATTCTTCCCAGTCCCCCATACAAGTCGACCCAGTGCACGCCGTCTTCGGACACGGCGGGCATGACGGAGCCACGTATGAAGAAATAGCCGCCAGCGAAGTCGACAGACTGGGCATTGCCCATGATTGGGACCTGCTGCCATTGGGCGCCGTCCGACCCCACTAGAATGTGGGACTGGTTGGTGCCCACCACGAACACGCCGTTACCGTAGGAGACCGCGGGATAGACGATGCCGGAGTTCGGCCATTCCTCTCCCGACCAGGTCAGTCCGTCAAAGCTGCGGAGGATTGAGCCTCCGTCGCCGACGGCCACGAAGCGCCCGTTCCCGTAAGCGATGCCGTTGATAGTCTGGCGGAATCCCGTATCGCGCTGAGTCCAGGACTCCCCGTCCGGGCTCGTGAACACGATCCCTGTTCTTCCCTCGGCAACGAAGGTCCCTGCACCGTAGGACACGGCGTGCAAGCTCTCCGGGATAGGGAGCGAGACCTCCCGCCAGGTCGCCCCGTCATCCGAAATGAAAATGGTGGATCCCACGGCCACCAGGCGTCCACCGCCCGAGGCCACGTCGACGAGAACCGCGTCCGCCCTGAGGCCTGCGAAGGTCCACGATCGGCCATCGGGACTGTTACCCGCCAGCCCCTCGCTCCCAACGACCACAAACGCGTGGGGCGAGTCGGAGGCGATCATCTTAAACGGCCCACCGCTGATGCCTCCCGTACTGTGGTTCTCCCAAACGAAGCCGTCCTCGCTCGTCACGAGGCTGCCGTCATAGTCGAACCCCATGAACTGACTTCCCGTCCAAAAAAGGCTCGTGGGGAAGCTCGTGTCGTAGGCGAAGTTGGTCCAGGACGTTCCGTCCTGGCTCCACATGCCGCGCCCGTCCTGCAGCAGGAAGAACCGTCCGGCGCCGTAAAGCGCCGTGCAATTCCAAGAAACGCTGGGGGTGTAGCGCGCAATCGTCCATGTCGCGGCGTCCGTGCTGCTGAGGATCAGCGGGGACGTTGTGGTACCTGCCACGGTGACGAAGGTTCCTCCGCCGTAGACGAGGCGCCCGTAACCTCCTGGGTAAGGAAAGGTATGACTGGACCAGGTCGACAGATCTCTGCTCGTGAAATAGTTGCCGCTACCGTCCACGGCCAGGTAGACGCCCTGCCCATAGCACACGTCCTCAAGAGGGCGCTGGCCCGTGCCTATTCTGGTCCAAGACAGCCCGTCTCTGCTGACAAAGAAGCAATGGGTGTCGAGGCCGAAGAAGTAGTCGCCCGCGAAGAGGAAGCGACTGAATTCTGCCCTGAAACTGGGGTCGTCCAGGCTAATGGTCTGCCAAGAAATGCCATCGCGGCTCTCGTGGATCTTGAAGTATCCTAATCCGCCCGAAGTGGCAACAAACCGGGAATTCCCAAACAGTATATCCACGAATTTGCCGGTGCTGGGCGAACACTGCCTCTCCCACGTGAGCCCGTCCGCACTGGTCTCGAGTTCGCCGTTTGGGCCTACCGCCACATAGATTGAATTGCCGTAGGCTGCCTTGTTGACCAGACCGCCCGTGGGCATCGACGTCGCGATTTGCCAAAGCAGGCCACACGACTCCGCACCCTGCGCCGTATCTGCCAAAATGACCACCGCGGCGGCCATCATCGCGACGAGCATCCTTTTGCGCACTGCCTGCCCTCCTCCGTGCCGTCTATCGCCCGCTCGGGCTGTTCTATCCTTCGTAGTTTTCGGGGCTCCCCTCGAAGCCACCGTGGGAATCGTCCATCCTCGCGCGTCATGCTTACGCGGAACATCCTAGCACACTTAGGGGTCGGCCCTGCCCTCAGAGAGCCGCCCGCTCCCCGTGGAGATCCCCCTACGGTGGAAATCGCCCTAGGGAATCGCAGGCCGCCCGTTCAATCTCTCTCTCAGTTTCCGGAGGTAGTAGCCCCACCCGAGGGGGCG
>CAVYWK010000018.1:0-60202 GCA_963772255.1 uncultured Acidobacteriota bacterium | reverse complement strand
ATCCTCATCCTTCACGACTTCGGGAAAAGGGCTACGATAGAGGGGAAGGGAGCAACGCCTTGAAGCTGAAAACCGTTCGGATCATGGGTCTCATCGTCCTGGCGCTGGTTCTCCTGTCGGTCACGCCGCTCTCGAGGGAGAAGCCGGCCGTCGAAACGGCCTACACCCAGGACGGCCACAACTGCGTCCGGGGACACGTCAGGGACCAGGATGACCGGCCCATCCCGGCGGCGAGGGTCTCCCTTCTCGTCGAGAAGACTCTGGCGCCCGTGGGTCTCGCTGAAACGGATCCGAAGGGGGACTTCACCTTCCGCTCGGTCCCGTTCAACGAAGAACTGATGCTGGCGGTGGAGGCCGACGGCTTCACGAGAGCCACCGTGCCCGGCATCACGGTCCGCCCATCCTATTCGCTGGTGGCCACCGTCCGCCTCGGCCGGGAAGCCGCCAAGCCTTGACCCTCCTCCATCACCCCCGGTCCACCCAGGCCATCATCTCGGGCGGGTAGCGGTCGCCGCTCGGCGGGTTGGCGGCCAGGGCGGCGTCGATTCCCGTCCAGGTCCGCAGGCGTGAGGACGGCCGCGGCGGCGGCCGCGTTCTCCTCCAGGTACTTCACGCGCTTGGTGCCCGGGATGGGCACCACGTCCTGGCCCTGCGCCATGACCCACGCGAGGGCCAGCTGGGCGAGGGTCAGCCCTTTCGCGGAGGCCATCGTCGAGAGCGCGGTCCTGAGCCGCTCGTTTTTCTCCAGGTTCTCGTCCTCGAATCGTGGAAGACCCAGGCGCATGTCGCCCTCCGTGAGGGCGCCCCGGTCCACGGGGGTCTCCGTCAGGAAACCGCGCCCCAGGGGGCTGAAGGGCACGAAGGCCACCCCCAGTTCCCGGCACGCGGGAAGGATCCCCGTTTCGGGCTCGCGGAACCAGAGGGAGTACTCGGACTGGACGGCGGCGATGGGATGCACGGAGCAGGCGCGGCGCAGCGTGGACGGCGCCACCTCCGACAGGCCCAGGTGGCGGACCTTCCCCTCCTTCACGAGCCCGGCCATGGCGCCCACCGAGTCCTCGATGGGCGTCTTGGGATCCCTGCGGTGCAGGTAGTAGAGGTCGATGACCTCCGTGCCCAGGCGCTTCAGGCTCGCATCGCAGGCCTTGCGGATGTAGGCCGGGCTCCCGTCGATGCCCTTGAGGCCGCCGTGCAGGATCCCGCACTTGGTGGCCAGGAAAACCTCGCCCCGCCTGCCCCGGATGCCCTCGCCCACGAGGGTCTCGTTGTGGCCCTCCCCGTAGACGTCCGCCGTGTCCAAAAAGGTGACGCCGATGTCCAGGGCTCTCTTCAGGGTTTTGAGCGATTGCGCATCGTCGCGCGTGCCGTAGGCCTGCGACATGCTCATGCAGCCCAGGCCCATGGCCGAAACCGCCGGGCCCGACGTTCCGAGATGCCGGGTGTTCATGGGGTCACCTCCAGGGGGCATGGTAAAGGAGAGCGCCGAGGAAGTCAGGCGCCGTTGGCGCGGCGCGCTTCGCGCCATCGAGGGCTCTCTTCAGGGTTTTGAGGGCATTGCGCATCGTCGCGCGTGCCGTAGGCCTGCGACCTGCTCATGCAGCCCAGGCCCATGGCCGAGACCGCCGGGCCCGACGCTCCGAGATGCCGGGTGTTCATGAGGTCACCTCCGGCGGGCATGGTATCCAGGAGAACGCCGAGGAAGTCAGGCGCCGGTGTTGAGTGACAGACTTCGGACGACGTCCCGCGCGGCCTGGCAGATCAGCCCCACGACCGCGTCAGTCTCGAAGCGAGCCGTGTCGATGGACAGGTGGTAGTTCTTGGCATCCAGCCGCACCTTGCCGGCGTAGGTCTTCACGAACTCGTCCCGGTCCCGCTCGGTCCGGAGCGCCAGGTCCTTGGCCTCCTCCTCGGATGCGATGCCCAACACCCGCATCAGGCTCTGCACGCGCTCCTTGAGAGGGGCGTGCAGGAAGACGGAGAGGAGGCCGGGCTCGCCGCGAAGCACCGCGAACCCCATCCGCCCCACGATGACCACGGGCCCGCGCTGGGCCGCTTCCCTCATGATGGCCTTCTCGATGTGGAAGAGGTCCCTGTCGTCCAGGGTCACTGGAGGGGGGGTGATGGGCGCTCCGGGTGATCCCAGGGCGAGGACCATGGTGCGTTCCCAGAAGCTCATGCACCGCTCATCGAAGGCCTCCAGCGCCTCGGGGTCCCTGCTCATCCGGCGGGCCGCTTCCACGAGGATCTCCCGGTCCAGGTATCGGCACCCCAGGCGCCTGGCGACCTCCATTCCGATGGAGCCACCGCCGCACCCCTTGGCGCGCGCGATGGCCACGATCAGGTGGGACTGCGGTGTCTCGTTCATACGGGCTCCTTTGGTCAAAAGCCGGCCGGGCCATCACCCTGCAGTAACCCTCCCCTGCGTGGACATGGCCTGCCAGAGTTTCAATCCGCCCCCCATGATGGGCTACCTTGCGTACGATGAGATTATCCACCCAATTCCAGGACACCGCTTAACAGGCTGCTGAGGCCGCGTGCGAGGTTTGTGCCGTGTTGCGCCGGAAGGCCGGTCCGAAGGCCCAGAGACGGGCTGGATGGATGGGAACCCGCGGGGTGAAATATTCCGGCGGGCACCCCGGGTGAGACCGGCCGCGCGTGCGCACCGATTTCAGCGCGTCATGCAGATCCTGTTCTTGCCCGTGCGTTTGGCCTCGTACAGGGCCTCGTCGGCGGCCTTCATGACCTCGTGGTGGTCGCTCCCGTTCTGGGGGTGCGAGGCGATGCCCACGGACAGCGTGACGCGGATGGGTCGCGCCGAGGCGGAGATGCCGGGTTGGATCCGTATGGCCTCGACCTCCGTCCGGATGCGCTCGGCCACCTGCTCGGCCTGCGCCACCGTGCGGTCGGGCAGGAAGACGGCGAACTCGTCACCGCCGTAGCGCGCGGCCACGTCTTCCTTGCGGATGGAGGCGGACAGGGTGTCAGCCACGGCCCTGAGCACCTCGTCCCCCATCAGGTGGCCGTAGGTATCGTTGACCTCCTTGAGGTTGTCCAGGTCCATCATGAGGACGGTGTACGGCCTGCCCGCCATGGCCGAATCTCTGGCCTTCTGGGCCAGCGCCTCCTGGAAGTAGCCGTGGTTGTAAAGGCCCGTGAGGCCGTCCACGACGGCCTGGCGCTTGATGTGGGCGTGCACCTGGGCGCTCTCCAGCGCATGCACCGTCTGGTTGGCGAGGATCTCCAGGGCGCGCATGACCTCCGTGGACGGCAGCTTGCCGTCCGCGGGCTCGTCCACCGAGAGGATGCCGAGCAGACGCTGGTCCTTGTCCATCAGGGGAACGATCAGCATGTCCGCCATGGGGTCCCAGTCGTCGGGTTCCACGGGAAGCCTGGGGTTGAGCGGAACGACGTCGTAGGGGCTGAGCGTGTCTTCCGTGTGGCGGATCAGGTAGCAGGTGCCCACCCGGTACTTCTCCTGCAGGAGGCAGAGGATCTCCTGCGAGGGGGGCGGACGGCGCGGATCTCCTCCCACCGGTCGTCCACGCCGGCTTGGGCGATGCGCTCGAAGAAGCCCTCTTCCTCGTGGTAGAGGCTCACGAGGACGGTGCTGAAGCCCATGCTGTCCCGGATGCCGTGGGCCACCCTCTCCAGGATGCCCTGCACGTCCAGGTGCACCTTCAGGAGGTTGGAGATCTCGAGGATCTGGGAGAGGTGCTCGGCCTGGTGAACGAGCCTGCGGTTGGTGCGGAGGAGCTGCTTCTTGAGGATCTCCTCCTCCACGTCCCTCGCGATCTGCGCGAAGGCCAGCTCGAGGAACTGCCTCTCGTCTTTTCGGAACGCCTCGGGCATGGTGCGCTCCACGGCCAGGATGCCGAAGGCCACCTGGGAGGTGGCGAGGGGGATCACGAGCTGGCCCCGGGCCTCCGGTGCCAGGAGCGGAGTGAAGGCCACCTTGCGGCCCGGGCGCGTGTGGATCAACCCGCCCGGATCGTCGAGCATGGCGATGAGCCGCTCCTTCACACCTGGAAGGTCGGCGGGCAGCTCGCCGAGTGCGATCAGCGTGGGCTCCTCGGCGGGTGTATCGGGCAGGACCACCAGGAGTTCCCGGTCCCAGGGGACGAACTCGCGCAGGCGGCCGAGCAGGTCCGTCAGAAAAGCTTCCTTATCCAGGGGCACCGCGCCGGCCATGGTGAGCTGTCGCAGGAACTCCTGCCTGGCGTTCTTCTGCTCCATGTTGGAGTAGAGCCGCAAGACCCAGACCACGATCAGCAGGGGGAGGGTGGCGATGGCCAGCTGGAAGGGCCTGTGATGGTGGATCTCCGTTACGACCAGGATCATGAAGGGCACCGAGATGGGGTACCAGATGCCCAGGAGCAGGAGGTATTTGCCGACCCACTCGAGCGTGATGGGGGTCCCCACGGCGAGCCGGTCCATGAGATACCCGGCCAGGTTGATGAGCCCCCAGGCCACGGTCGTCAGCGCCAGAAGGAGAATCCACAAGGGCGCGTCGTTGGTCAGGCCCTCCGTGAGGTGTCGCAGCAGCATCCCCGCCAGCGTGAAGGAGAGGGCCATGTTGAGCGCGTCGAACACGAGCGTGGCGCGCACGCCCTTGATGCCCCGGACGTAGATCCGGCTCAGCAGGTACCCGGCCGCCGCCATGAGGCCCACGAGCAAGGGGTTTTGGAACAGGACCACGGCGGGCAGGGCGATGGCGTAGTCGAAACTCATGCGCGAGGTGGATCCGGGCACGCGGATGTCGTACCTGTGGGCGACGAAGAAGAGGGCCACCACGATGGGCGCGAGCCAGAGGGTGTTCCCTTCGAAGCCGATCCTCACCGCCAGCGCGGCCTCGGCGGCCCCGAAGAGCGCGATAAAGTAGTAATGCCGGTGCCAGAGCCCTTCTTGGCCTCCGGGGGTCCTCTGACTGCCTACCACGGCTCACCGACGGCGCGCATGAACTCCCCCCAATTATGGTGAATCTTCACTTACATTATGCCCCTCCGCCTCCAAGGTCAATGTATACGGCGTTCTCGGTGTTGGAATTCGGGAGGGAAGGGGAAAGGCCGAATGTCGAATGGGGCGAGGGGGAAAACGGGGATGTGGGATTTGGGAAAGCAAAGCCTCGAACGGGGGCTTTCGAAGATTCGCGACCTGGAGGTCGCTCGCACAAAGTAGCCGCCCGCCTGGCTACGACGGGGTGGCTGTCGTGGGAGCCGCCTTCAGGCGGAGGACATGATCGGATTCAGAAGAGGCCCCCTAAATTAAGGACGACAATGGTCCCTCGGAGGCCTCTTCTGAGCGCTAGGGAGGGATGTGCAAGCGGACCACCTGGAGGCCGAGGCCCGGCGCTGCAAGCTGCAGACTGCTAAGGGCAGCCCGCTGAACTGTTGATCCGGCGAGTTCCTGCGGTGGCGTTACCAGCAGAACCGAAACAGCTCCCGTTGGTCCCCACGACGAGATACCAATAGAAGCGTCCCGCGACTGCCGCGGGATCCTCCGTGATCGTATTGGTATTGAGGGCTGAACCGCTATATTTAAGGCAGGCGTTCGTTGCAGCCGTGAGCAGGTTCGGCAGGTCCGCCAGGGTTCCGCGGTAGAGCCTGTAGGCCGTGGCGTCCGGGTTGGAGGGCCAAGCCTGGGTGGTCTTGTTGCTCCATGACTGGATGGTGGAGGGCGACGAACCGGGAGCCGTCTCCTGGGGCTGGGTGATGGAAAGGTTGTAGGACTGCCCGCCCGAGCAGGTGCCCGAGTCCGAGCTGGAGACGGTGAAGGCATAAGCTCCGGCCAAAGTCGGCGTGCCGCTCAGCGTGCCGGCCGCGGAAAGGGTAAGGCCCGGCGGCAGGGACCCTGCGCTGACGCTGTAAATGTAAGGAGACGTCCCGCCGGAGGACGCAAACGACTGACTGTAAGCACCTCCCACGCAACCGGCGGGAAGGGTCCTCGGAGTTACCACCACGCCTGTGCAGATCGAGATTTCGTATATGCCCCGGCCGTGGGTCGCCACGCGTAAGATTCGGTTCGGTGCGTTGATGGCCATGTCGAAGACGGACACGACCGGGAACCCCGTGCCGAAGGGGGACCAGTTGGTGCCGCCGTTCGTGGAGGCGTAGACGCCGATGTCGGTGCCCGCAAAGAGGCGGCTGGAATTGGCTGGATCAATAGCAAAGGCATTGATGGGGATGCTGGGGATCCCGTTCCCCGCTGCGGTCCAGGTGGGGGTGGCGCTGTTGAGGTTGGTGGTCTTCCAGACGCCCTGCCCGGCGGTGGCATAGAAGGAGAAGGTGACATAGGCCGTGTTGACGTTGTTCGGATCGATGACGGCCCGGCCCACGTATTTGTTAGTCGAACTAGCCGGGTTAGTGGGGAAGGAGGCGCTGGTGACGTTAGTTAGCGTGCTGGAGCCCGTGGTCGTAGCCCATACCTGGCCGTTCCTGAGTCCCACGATGCGCACGCTATCGTTCTGAGGCGAGATGCCGATGGCGGTGATGGGGATGCCTGAGGCGATGGGTGCCTGGCTTACCACCGAATGATTCGTACCCGAATTTGTAGAGCGGTAGAGGCGATCGGTCCCGAAATAGACCGTGTTGGGACTTCCCGGGCCCGGGGCCGATGGGTGCGTAGCGAAAAGCACCGCCGTATCGCTGCAGTTGATTCCGTTGCCCGAAGTGCCGTTGCAGCCGAGGAATGCTCCAGCCGCCATCGCTGGCCGACTGGCCGTCGCTGGTGACGCGCGCGTATCCCATAGAGGGCCGACGCCGTAGAGTTGAAATACGTGTGGTACATGGTGACGTTGGTCGTGTCCGCGGCGTTCTGATCGATGCAGGAGAACCCTCCATCTCCCAGTCGGCCCGGGTCCAGGAGTTATCCGGCTTCTTCCACTCGGTACCGTTGTCCTGGGTCCCGCCGATCATGAACCATCGGTCCGTGGGCTGGAGGGCGAGGCTCTGGAACTGGGTGGCGCTCGAAGAGCGTGCCGTTGAGGCTCGTCCAGCTGCCGCCCGCGTCGGTGGACTTCCAGATGCCCCGGTCGTTGCCCGTGTAGACCGATGTCGGCGTCGGAGGGGGCGACGTTGATGGCGTGGTTGTCTGCGTGGAGCCCCGTGTCAATGCGGTTGAACGGTGGTGCCGCCATTGGTGGACTTGGCGAGGACGCTGGCTGTAATCGCTGTTGGCTCCCCCGCCCAGGTAGACCACGCTGGCGTTTCCGGGATCCATGTCCAGGGCGATGTCGTACCAGCACTGGGCGTAGCACAACCCGATCCCGCCTGGCGTGCCCAACGAGGTCGTAACTCCAGCGCCAAGTGGCCCCGCCGATCGCGGATCGCCGAAGCATGCCAGAACCTGACGTCCCCTCTCCGGTACCCGCGAAGACGGTCACAGTGGAACTCACCTTGTTGATGGCGAATTGGCCCGTGCGCGCCAGGTATCCGATGTGGTCAAAAGCCTGGGCAAAGGTACGGAACGGCGGCCAACGCGTTGGTCGATCTGTAGATGCCGCCGTCTCCGCGGTGACCGTTGCCGACGACCCGAGGCGAGCATCTTCGTCGGAATTGCCAGGCTCGAACACCATGTCGTTGATGCTTCGGTTGCCCGAGGTATCGCCGCCAGGCTTCCTGCGCTTGTGACGGTTATTTTGGTGAAGGCGATGGAGGCCAGCGTAGCCGTGGCGTTGGCCGACCGATATAGTCCTGCCAAGGCGAGTGGCGGAACCGTGTTGGTAAATCCCGAACATCCACTGCCCCCGATGCCGCCCGCCGTGGATACGAAGATGGTGGCCGGATCTGTGGGGTGCACGAGGATCTTGCTGACGGACCGACCCGTGAAGGCGGTTGTGCCTGAGATGCCTGTCGTGACCAGGGGGTTGATGGGACCCGTCAGGTCCGCCGTGCTCTCGGCGTTATCGATGCGGTAGAGGCCCACGCCGAAGAAGCTGTCACAGGACGAGTTGGGTTCCCCCGTGCCCACATAGACGGTGTTGGGCTGGGAGGGTGCAATGGCGACGGCCCCGATGGCAAGGGATTGGGCCGAGTCCATGAGTTGCACCCAGGTCGTGCCCCCGTCGAGGGTTCGGTAGAGTCCCCCTGGGCCGTCCCCACATAAACTACATTGGGGTCTGAGGGCTTGATGGCGATACAAGTGACGCGCCCGCTGACTGGTGTCGCGATCGCGGTGGTCTGGCCGTTGGGCAGGGGCGCGGGGCCGATCCAGGTCCAGGCCGAAGTGGCCAACTCGATGGGTCTTGAAAGCATTTGGCGCTCCGCCTCGCGGATTGCCTTGTTGCGCATCTCGGCAGCCTTCACGTTGGGGAGGCCTCGGAGCATGCCGATCTGATCGCCTCTCTTTTTGAGGTATTCCCTCTTGCTGATCTTCCCCCGCGCGATGGGGGGTAGATCGGGATCGAAGGCGTCGGAGGTCTCCGAAAGTTGTCCCAGTTCCCCCGTTTTCTCGAAGGCCGGCGTCGTCTTGTCCGCCGCCACGGGTTGATTTTGAGCCTGCGCCGCGACGGCGCCCGCCCAGATCATCAGGAAAAGCACGACCCACCGCTGCACCACCGAACGCTTGAGCATTCTGTTCTCCCTCGGGGCCATCGCCCTTAACTGCTAGAGTATACAGCCATTTACATCGCCATGCTAGGGCTTGCCCCCCGCTCGTCTTCTCTTCCGGGGGGATGTGGGTTGGTCGCAGGTTCGACCCGGGCCGAGGGATACCCTTTGGAGAAACACTGCACTAAAATTAAACTTTCACGATCGGAGAATCCGTAATGGAAATGACCGTGCGTCGGGGTTGGGTGGTGCTTGCGCTCGTGACGATGGCGTGGGGCACTTTGGCGGTGTGCTCGGACCTGCCCGTGACGCCGTACCCGGTGAAGATCGACGGGGACCCGCGGGAAGCGCTCCTTCTGGGCGCCGCGGCGCTCCCTATGTTCGACGAGGTGACGGGGGCGAGCGACGGGAGCGTCCGCACCTACGTGCTGGCGACGCCCGAGGGCCTCTATGTGGCACAGCTTTCCACGGAGCCGGGCAAGGGCGCACAGCTCCTGTCCGTTCCCGCGGCTTCCGCGGCCGAGCTGGCGCTCTCGGATTGGATGGCCGTGCGCCTGCGGGGCAAGCGCGACCTGCTGTTCTTCCTGACGCCCGACAACCGCTTCGCCTCCACCGAATCGGACGGGGCCACGCCGGGCTTGAGCGACCTGGCCTGGATGGCCCGGGGGTCCGTCTTCGGGCACACCTGGGCGGGGGAGTGGTTCCTGCCGTGGGCATCTCTGAGCATGAAACCGGGAGAGCGGTTCCAGTTGGAAGTCCTGCGCGGGCGCAAGCTCGTGGCCCAGGGCTCGGCGCTGGAGCTGGTGAGCGGTACTTCCCCGGGGCCTTCGGCGTCGCGCTGGGGCGGGTCGGGCCTCTCCTTCGCGGTGCCTTCGCTATGCGGCACCAAGCTCGCGGCGCCCCGGCCGCTGGCGCCCTTCGAGGTGCGTGCGTGCGTGCCGCCAGGTTCGGAGCGGGCCGCATGCGAGGACGCGGTCCCCGCGGGGGAGGTGGCCACGGCGTGGATCGAACTCCCTCCGTCCCCCAGTCCGTCGCGCGTCGAGGTGAAGGGGCCGCTCGCCGCCGCGGAAGTCTTCCTCGTGGATTTCTGGTGGCAGGCGGGGACGAGGGAGGAGCAGGACGCGCTCATCCCGGCTCGCGTGGCGGCGGGCATGGGGGACCTGCTCGTAGCCGAACGCCTCTTCCCGCAGGCCCAAGCGGGAATCCCCGCCAGCCCCTTGCCCACACGCGTCTATCTGCGCTGCCGCGTCCCCAGGGAGGCGGCGCCGGGGACCCTGAATTCGCAGATTCTCGTGGCGCCGGGAGAACGGCGCGCGGGAGCCGTGGCCCCGCCCCGTGCCGTGAAATGGGCCGTGACGGTAGCCCCGGCGCTGCCACCCACCCGCCGCGTGGCGGGCATGTACTATCTGGAAAAAGACTCCTCCCGCTGGGCCGCCGACCTGGCCGACATGGCGGCCCACGGGTTCAACGCGGCCACCTGTTATGCCAAGGGCGAGGCCGCCTGGCAGGCGTTTGGCGCCGCGGCGAAGGCCTCGGGCATCAACGGCGCATTTGCCATGGATACCTCCGACCTCGAAGCGCGCTCCGGTTCGTGGGCCTACACGGTGGATGAGCCGGCCACGGAGGCGGCCTTCAAGGTGACGCGGGAGAGGGCTGCT
Source organism: uncultured Acidobacteriota bacterium (assembly GCA_963772255.1). Lineage (GTDB taxonomy): Bacteria > Acidobacteriota > UBA4820 > UBA4820 > DSQY01 > JAKAJA01. The sequence goes on along the minus strand of CAVYWK010000018.1, from coordinate 50,001 downwards.
GCGCTTCGATCCAGGGGATTCAAGGCATGGACCGCGCTCTGCTGGCCCAACTCGTTGGTGCTGGCGCGGGACCTGGACGGCTATGCGCTCTCCCCGGGGCTCGTTTCCGTGGCGGCGGAGCAGGGGCTGAGCAAGGACCGTTGGACCTACATCCAGGGCCTGCGCGAAGCCCCGGCCTACAACCGCCTCATGGCGGGCGTCTTCAGCCACGCCGGGGGGCTGTCGGGTCTGTGGGTGTTCTGCTACGCCTCGGGCGATGAGGCCGAGACCGACTGGACGCACGCCTTCATACGGCACGACGCGTGCGTCGAAAACGGACCCGGCGGCGCGCGCATCCCGACGGTTCACTGGGAGGCCCTGCGCGAGGGTATCCTGGACAGCCGGCTGCGCGAGGCGCTGGGGGAGAAGGTCCGTGACCTCGACGACGCGAGGTTCCCCGATCTCCGGCCCGTCCTCAAAGGGGAATACTGGCGCCTCCCCATGGACGCCTGGGATTTTGAAGCCTACCGGAATGCCCTCATTAAGCAGTGGACACTCGCCGCCATGCCGGGAGGATGAACGCTGAGTTGCCCTGATCTGAGGGTTGCCAACGGAGACCCCCCCGGAATAATCTCAGCCGGCGATCCTGCCGGGACCCTAGTGGAGATCCTCCGAGAGTCGCCCCTGGTCAATGATGTCTCGCGATGACGCCTTCACCCGCCCGCCTCTCATCTCCCTCATCCCACGACCCCCGCCATGCCGCCAATAACGCCTGCCGCCCCCCGTGGGAGCGATCTTTAGGTCGCGAAGTTCCATCGGACAGCATTCAGCTCTTGCCCAATTCGCACTTCGCAATTCCCAATTCGCAATTCCCCATCCCCCATTCCACCTTCCCCCTCCCGGGAATGGAATGAACTCCTCGGGTGTTCTCCCCACGATGATCATGGTTTTTCTTGGGATGGGTATTTGCGGTTTCTACCAACAGGTTGGGGTAAGAGAGAAGATGCCACCATATCTTGATGCCAGACAGGGATTCCGTGGTTGCTTGACATACGGAATTGAGGTATTCTCGTCCAACATTGAGAGAGAGTAGCGCCTGCGCGGAGACCCTGGGAGAGCGTGGATTTGCCTTGACATGTCGGGATATAAGGTCTATAAATGTGAGAATATGGGGTAGTTTTTCTGGCCCTGGAATGTGGGGAGGCTTGAAGATGACTGTGAAGAGCAAGGTACTATTTGCCCTCGTAATCGCGCTGTCTTGTGCGGCCTGGGCGGGGGACGGCATCCCCATGGGCAACGCGGTCTTCTATCCCTCCATCGAGGCCGTGTACACCCATACCGACAACATTTACCTGCAAGACTCGACGATGCCCAACGGCAACGTGAGCGACAACTTCTGGGTGATTCGGCCCATGCTGGGGTTCGAGTTCCCCTTCAAGGAGAGCTATGTCAGGCTGGACCTGGGTTACCAGTACCAGGACTACCAGACCTACAACCTTTCCACGCACGATACCTACACGGCGGACCTGAAGGGCATCTTCAAGTTCGGGAACGGGCACAGCTTCACCTTCCAGGACAATTTCATCCGCGGCCTGCAGGAGGTCAGCAAGTTCGACCCGGGCTACGAGCAGTACTACTCCAACACGCCCTTCAACAACAACGACCTTCGCCTCGGCCTGGACTTCGCCATCAACAAGCTCAACACCCTGGGCGATCTACGGGCTCTACAACACGGTCCACTTCACCGACGTGAACGCGGCCGACAAGACCCCCTTCTTCGATTACCACCAGGAGGGCGGCGGCCTCCTTTGGAAGTACAACTACCGCCCGGCCGCCAACCTCCTCCTGGACGTCCGGTATCTGGAGAACCGCCCCGATTCCAAGGTCTGGTCGCCCACCCTCTACACCGACGTCAACTCCAAGAAGTACGACTCCTGGCAGGTCCTCACGGGGATCGACGGCGACCTCGGCACCATGCTGAAGGGTTACGCCAAGGTGGGCTGGTCCAACCTGAGCTTCAACAACACGGCGTCCGACTTCAACGGGTTCGTGGCCGACGTGGGCCTGACCCTGCGGGCCACGGAGTTCTTCTCGTTGGATTTCAAGGCCAACCGAACGCCCTACCAGTCGGCCTACAACATCAACAACTACTACACCAGCACGGGCGCCGAACTGGCCCTCCACCACCAGATTTCCCGCTACTTCTTCTGGTCCGCGGGTTACCGGTACCAGGAGAACGCCTACCCCGACACGACGGTGGCCTACCCGCTCGGTCCCACGGAGCCCACGACGGATGAGTTCTCTGGCCAGCGCGGGCGAGAAGCGCACGGACAAGATCAGCCGCGCCTTCGCCGAATTGGGGTACCACTTCAACAAGCAGTTCAGCATCAAGGCCAACTACCAGTACGAGGACCGCAACAGCACCATCAAGTATGTGGACCCCTTCTGGCTCCTGCGGAGGCCCTACAGCTACACCGAAAACCGCTTTAGCCTGTCGGCCCAGTTCGGCTGGTAAGAGAGGTAACGATTCCAGGAACCGGGCGCCTTCTTTTTCGGGCGCCCGTTTTCTTTGGGGCGGCGGATCCCGCGGACGTGCGACGCCGGCGGGGAATGCCTGGGCGCTTCCGGGCGTATGATGAGAAGGGCTGGGGGGTACGGATGAGCGGTCGCCAACTTCGAACTCGGCCCTGGAAGAAAGCCTCCCTGACCGGCGCTGCCCTCGTGATGGCGCTGAGCGTTTGGGCCCAGGCGGACAATCCCCTCACCATCGAGGGCAAGCCGGGCGATGTGACGCTCACATCCACCGCCGATCTGGCCGTCCGCAACGAGCTGTCGGCCGGTTCGGTGCGCTGGTTCGTGGCCGCCCCCGGCGGCGGCGTGCGGGTGCCCAAGGGTCTCGAAGGTGTCATCCGGCCCGCGCAGGGTGGGCTCCTCATCGAAGTCCCGCTGTCGGGGCATCCCGCCGTCACCTGGCAGGGCGGACACATGACCATCCGGTGGGCCACGGACGCATCCGGACCCGCGCCTCCCGCGTCGGGCGACGTCTTCGATCTCGCCGCCGCACCCACCTATCCTCTGGGACCCGGCGACAAGATCCAGGTCACCGTCTACAACGTCGAGGACATGAACCAGACGGTCACCGTGGATCCGGGCGGCATCATCACCTTCCCGGTCCTGGACAAGGTCTCCGTCCAGGGGCTCTCGGTGAACGAGCTCCAGAAGAAGCTGGAGGACCTGCTCGCCCAGTACGTGAAGGACCCCCAGGTGAACATCCAGCTCATCGAGTACGGCAGCCGCTTCGTCAACGTGCTGGGCCAGGTGCGCACCCCCGGGACGCATCCCGCTGAAGGGCACCTTCAAGATCCTGGACGCCATCAGCCAGGCGGGGGGCTTCCAGGACAACTCGGGGGATGTGGAGCTCCAGCGGCGCGACGCCTCGGGCCAGCTCCAGAGCAAGGTCTTCTCCAAGGAGGAGCTGCTCACGGGCAACGAGCGAGCAGGGGAACATCTACGTCCAGGACCAGGACGTCATCAACGTCCAGGTGGTGAAATCGGTCTACGTGAACGGCGAAGTCAAGAGTCCCGGGCCCTTCCCCTACAACAAGGAGATGACCCTCCTGAGGGCCATCACGAGCGCGGGCGGGTTCACCCAGTGGGCCAACAAGGGCCGGGTGGACATCCTTCGCGAGGAAAAGGGCGTCAACCGGGTGATCCATGTGGACGCCGGGGACATCGAGCGGGGCAAGATCCCCGATATCCCGCTCAAGCCCAACGACCAGGTCGTGGTCCGTGAAAGGAAGTTCTTCTGATGGCCCACTCCGAGAACCCCGCCGCGGTCCAGACCGAATTCGCCGCGGCGCAGGACCTGGACCTCCTGCACTGGGTCCAGATCCTCTGGGACAACCGGTGGTGGATCGCCGGCGTCACCGTCGCCGTCCTCACCGTCGTGGCCCTCTACACCTTCCTCGCCACGCCCATCTACTCGGCCACGGCCACGGTCTACGTGCAGACCTACAGCCGCCAGCCCATGAGCGGGTTCAACCCCACCGGGGCGAGCTCCTGGATGGAAGAGCAGAAGTTCTACAACTCCCAGCAGCAGATCATGACCAGCAGCATCGTCATGCAGGATGTGGTGGACAAGCTCAAGCTCCAGTCCCACGAGGCCTTCCAGGGGAGCAAGGATCCCGCGGCCATCCTGAGGGGCATGACCAAGGTGGACAACCTGCGAGACAGCGCCCTGTTCCGCATCACCGTCATGGCGCCCTACAAAGACGACGTGGCGATCTGGGCCAACGCCATCGCCGAGGCCTACCAGGACCGGATGCTCAAGGACGCCCTGGACTTCATCGCCAAGGCCAACCAGGTCATGCTCGCCGAGGCGCAAGAAGATGCAGGACCAGTACGCCCGCCAGCAGACCACCATGACCACCTCGCCTGGCCGCGTCGGGCTCCTATTTCCCGCAGAACCAGAAGGAGATCCTGGACACCAAGATCGCCTCCATCAGCGAGCGCCTCACCCAGGTGGGCGTCAAGGAGAGCGAGGTGGCGGCCATCGTCAGCCAGCTCGAATCGTGGCGCAAGAACGGCGGCGATCCCCTGAGCATCCCCTCGGTGGCCCAGGATCCTTCGGTGCAAGATCTGGCCAAGCAGTACAACGAACTCAACCGTGACCTGGGCAAGCTCCTGGCCAAGTTCACGCCCAAGCATCCCGAGGTGCTCAAGAAGCAGGAAGAGATCCGCACGCTGAAGGAGCGCATCAACCAGCAGGCCGAAATCGTCCTGGGAAGCTACCGGAACCAGCTCTCGGCCCTGCGCGGCGAGCGGGCCAACCTCACCCAGGAGGTGGACGGCGCCCGGCGCGAGGGCCTCCAGTTCGTGGAGGGCTTGTCTCGCGGCGAGGGTCTCAACACGAGCAGCGCCGCCATCAAGAAGTACATGGACCTGCTCTACGACAAGATGAGCGAGCTCAACGTCAGTTCGTCCCTCCTCTCCAGCAACGTCCGCCTCGTGGAGCCGGCCCAGACCCCCGGCGGCCCGGTGAAGCCCAACAAGCGCATGAACCTCCTCATGGGCCTGCTCTTCGGCCTCATGCTCTCGGTGGGCAGCGTGGTGGCCTGGCAGTACCTGGACACCTCCGTCAAATCCGTGGAGGACCTGGAAACCCGCATGGGCGTGCCCCTGCTCACCATGGTGCCGAAGTTCGAGCCGGAGACCGAGAAGGTGAGCGCGGAGGCCTTCCAGACCCTGCGGACGGCCATGGTCTTCGCCACCGAGAACCACCAGAACAACGTCATCCTGGTCACCTCCGCCAGCCCCAAGGAGGGCAAGACGAGCGTCTCGGCCAACCTCGCCAAGACCCTGGCGGCCGGCGGGGACCGGGTCCTCCTCATGGACTGCGACCTGCGGAAGCCCAGCATCCACCGTATTCTCAAGGCTTCGGCCGGCGTGCGGGGCCTCACCAACTACCTGGCGGAGCGCACGGCGCAGATCGAGGATTTCATCGTCCCCGGTCCCCTGCCCAACCTCTTCGTGCTGTACTCGGGCCCCACGCCGCCCAACCCGCCCGAGCTCTTCTCCATGAAGCGCTTCAAGGACCTGCTGGACCGGTTCAAGAGCGAGTACAGCTGGGTCATCATCGACTCGCCGCCGTGCCTGAGCATCTCGGACGCCTTCATCCTCGGCGGCATGGCCAACATGGCGATCCTCGTGGCGCGCTACAAGAAGACGAGGAAACCCCTCCTGGAGCGCATCCTGGTCACCCTCCACCGTTCCAATGTCCAGGTGGCGGGCGTGGTGCTCAACGAGGTGGAGACGCGCTCGTCCTACTACTACGACTACTACTACTACAACCACTACTACTATTCGACGGGAACCGAACCCAAGCGGCTGCCCTGGATCCTGGGCAAGGCGGGCGGTTGGAAGGACGTCTTCAAGGGCAAGAAGAAGCGAAGGGAGTACCCGGACTAAGACATGGCGAATTGGGAATTGCGAATTGGGAATTGGGGATTGGAAACTGGGAAAGAATTAAGGCGGGCGGGGGCAAGGTGCGCCCCTGGGGTTCGCGCCTACGCGGTCTAGCGTGCTGGCGTCTCGCACCTCGAGTCCGTCCCGTCCCCTTGACACGGCGGATGCTTGGCTTTACCTTTAAGGTTGCTTTAAGGAGGATTGGAAGATGGGCAAGAAGCTGCTAGTCATCTCCCTCGTGACGATATCCATTCTGGCCTGCGGTTTGCTCTGGGCCGGTGAAACCAACGATCCCATCACCCAGGGCGATTTCGCGGCCCTGCTCGCCTCCAATCTCAAGGCCCCCGTCCCCGCAGGCGGCTGGACCGCGAGCAACGCCCCGGCGTTCCTTTCGAGCATTGGGCTGAGCCCCATGAACGGGACCTGGGCCGCAGCCGAGAAGCTCAACGACGGGAACCTCGTTCACATTCTGAGGCAGATGGGTCAGGCCTACTACTCCGCCGAGCCCGACAGCATCGTGACCTGGGGACGAGCCTACGCGGTACTCGCGCAATTCCAGGACTTCTTCAGGACCTACGCCATCAACCGCACCGCCAGCAACGACACCACGACCCACATCTACACGGGCATGGGCACCACCGCCGCGGGAGCCGTGGCCCCCGCCTCGCCCGCCACCCCGTAACGAGCTCATTCTCGGTTTTCCCAAGGGCCGCGGTTTCACCGCGGCCCTTTTCGCATTTGGGGGGCCTCCCACGTTTGAACCTCTACGGGTTGTGGCCGATAATGGACCCGCGCGGCGCCGCTGCTCCGAAGGCCTGCCGGCGCTTCACTTGAACACGAACGGGCAAGCGGCGGAAAGGGGACATGGCAGAGAAGGTTCGGGACCCCGGCGGAGGGCCTGTGGAGCCCAGGAATGGTGAGGTCCCACTCCGCTTCGGCATCTTCATCGTGGCCTACAACGCCGTCACGACCCTGCGCAAGGTGCTGGACCGCATCCCCAAGGAGGCCTGGGACGCGGTGGCGGAGGTCTTCGTCTTCGACGATGCCAGCCAAGACGATACGGAGCTGTTGGGCCAAGGTTACAAGGCCTTACGGGGCGCGGACAAGCTCAAGATCTACCGGAACGAACTCAACCTCGGATACGGCGGTAATCAGAAGAAGGGCTACGACTACGCCGCGGAACAAGGCTTCGACTACGTCATCCTGCTGCACGGGGACGGGCAGTATGCCCCCGAACTCATCCCCCAGTTCCTGAAGGTTGCGACGGAGCGCCGGCCCGCGGCCGTCTTCGGTTCGCGGATGATGAGCCCCGGGGCCGCCCGAAAAGGAGGGATGCCGCTCTACAAATTCGTGGGGAACAGGATCCTCACGACGGCCGAGAACCTCCTTCTGGGCAGCAGGCTCTCGGAGTTCCACTCCGGCTACCGCATGTATTCCGTCGAGGCGCTCCGAAAACTGCACTATTCGGCCTACACGGACGGATTCCACTTCGACACGCAGGTCATCGTGGAACTGATCCATCACGGGCTCGAAATCGTGGAGATCCCCATCCCCACCTACTACGGGAAGGAGATCTGCTACGTCAACGGCATGAAATACGCCAAGGACGTCATGCTCTCCGTCCTGGGCTACCGGCTTCACTCGGCCGGGCTCGTCCGGTGCGACTGGATCGGCGAGAAGGGCAAAGCCGCGCGGCGCTATCCTCCCAAGCTGAGTCCGCTATCCAGCCATATGCGCGTGGCGCGAATGGTGCCGGCGGGCGCGCGAGTGCTGGATGTGGGGGCCGAGGGGAACTACGCCAAGTCGCTCAAGGAGAAGGGCTGCGAGGTGGTGGGCATCAACGACAGGGCGCCGGACCCCGAGACTGCCGCCGAGTACGACCGCTTTCTGGTGCGCGAACTCGACCACGAAGGGCTTCCGGGCTCCTCGGAAGTGGGCCGCTTCGACTGCGTCGTGTTGGCCGATGTCCTGGAGCACCTCCGCAGCGCGCCGGTGGTCCTCTCCGCCGTCAAAGACCTCCTGACGGAGCACGGGACGATCATCGCCTCCACGGGGAATGTGGCCCACTGGTATGTTCGCCTGGGCCTTCTCATGGGGCGGTTCAACTACCACGACCGGGGCATTCTGGACCAGACGCACGTGCGGCTTTACACGCGCAAGACATTCCGCCGGCTCATCGAGGGGCAGGGATACCGGATCCTCCGGTGCAAAGTGGCCCCCATCCCCTTCGAGCTGCTCGCAGGGCGTGGGCGCCTCACCCGCGCGTTCTGGAAGACCGTGGAGTACGCGTACTATTTCTTGGCCAAGGCCTGGCCCACGCTGTTCGCCTACCAGTTCATTTTCATGGCGATCCCTACTCGGGGAGCGGCAGTGGATGAAAAATAGGACGGAGGCCCCAACCCGGACCGGGACGGAGGAGGCTGTTTCTTGCATGCTATGCGGGAGCACTGACCTTCGGCCTTGGACCGTCAACCGGGACTTCATGTCCCAGGAGAGCTTCGACCTCCACCAGTGCGCGGAGTGCGGCCTCGTGCGGACCGTCTTTCCGTACCCAGAGAGCGAGTTGGCTCGGTACTATGGCCTTGCCTACTACGGGGAGGGAGGGCGGCGGTTTCTTCCTCCAGTAGAACGAGCGATCCGTGCCTTTCGTGGGGGGAGGGCCAGGTTCGTTCGAAGGCGCCATCCCGAACCGGGTCGGGTGCTGGATGTGGGCTGCGGCCGCGCCATTATGCTGAGCCAACTCAAGGCTCTTGGTTGGGACTGCGTCGGGACGGAGTTTTCCGAGGACATGGTGGCCTGGGTCAGGGATAAACAGGGGGTGGAGGTATGGTCCAAGGACCTGGAAGCATGCGGGTTCGACTCCGAGACCTTCGATACGGTCACACTTTGGCATTCCCTCGAACATATGGTTCGCCCCCTGGATGTCCTGCGCGAGTCGGCGCGCGTTCTCAAACCCGGCGGGGTGCTCGTGGTGGAAGTGCCCAACATCGAGAGCCTACAAGCGTTCATCGGTCGCGGGCGGTGGTTCCATATTGATGCACCCCGTCATCAGGTCCATTTCGGCAGAAGCCACATCAGGACGCTGCTTGAACAGATGGGATTGGAGCGGGTCCGCGAAACAACCGTTTCGATCGAGCTGGGATTCTATGGAATGTGGCAGACCCTGCTGAATCTCGCCACGGTGCGGATGAACGTCCTCTATCTGATGCTTCGACGATTTCGCGCGGGCCATGGAGCAGGCTGGCGCACTCTCCCTGGGCTCCTGGCAACCATGTGGGATGCGGTCGCGACGGTCCTCTTCCTGGCACCCGCTGTTGTGGCAGGAACGATGCTGGAGGCGGGGGCGTGCCTGACGGGTCGTGGGGGCATCATCCGGATCGCGGCCCGAAAGCCAAATTCCGTTTGCGGGATGCAGTCCGCCGCCGGGCCAACCCCTTGAGAAATGATCGCGCCTTCAGCTCCGGAGACTTTCGCGGGAGGGGGCGGGTCCTCCTGCTGGCTTCCCTGGTCCTTGCGGCCATGACGGTCGCGGCCTTCTCTCCGTTGCTACGGGCCGACTTCATCGATCTGGACGACAACAGGTATGTGACAGAGAACGCCCATGTCCAGACGGGCTCGTTTGGTCCAACGTGCGTGGGCCTTTACCAACATGGATGTGGCTTCTACTACCCCATCACCTGGCTCTCTCACATGCTCGACTGCCAGTTTTACGGCCTCTGGGCGCCAGGGCACCATCTCACCAGCGTGCTCATCCACGTCGCGAACGCACTCCTGCTCTTCATTTTCCTGCTCAAAGCCACGGGGGCCACATGGCGGAGCTTCTTCGGTGGCGATTCTTCGCGTTGCACCCTCTTCATGTGGAGTCGGTGGCGTGGATTGCAGAGCGGAAGGACGTGCTCAGCTCACTCTTCTTCATGCTCGTCGCTGCATGGCGTACGCGTGGTACTGCGAGCGACCGGGGACGGGCAGGTACCTAACGGTGGCAGCTCTTCTTGCTCTGGGGCTTATGGCCAAGCCCATGATCGTCACCGCGCCGCTGCTGATGCTCTTGTTGGATTACTGGCCGTTGGGTCGCTGGCGTGCGGGCCGCCCCTGGCGCAAAGACAGATGGGGTCTGGGAAGGCCTTCGGCCTAGGTCATTCACCTTCCTCATCCTTGAAAAAGTTCCCTTATTGGTCATGTCCACGCTGGCAGGCCTGGCGACCGTGGTCACGCAAGCCAACTTGGTGCAGTGGTCAGCACACTGGCGCTGCCTGTCCTCTTGCGCTTGCAAAATGCGCTGGTTTCATACCCGGCCTATCTCGTGACGACCGTATTCCCGATCCAGTTGGCAGTCCACTATCCGCTTGCGCTCCCCGAGATTCCTGGGAAGAAGTGCTGGCGGCGGGGGCGGGCCTTGCCCTCGTGAGCGTGGCCGCCGTCCGGCTCCCCAATCGGGTCCCCTATCTGGTCGTGGGCTGGCTCTGGTACTTGATCGTGCTCCTGCCCGTCATCGGGATCCTTCAAGTGGGTGCCCAAGCCTCAGCGGATCACTATACCTACCTGTCCCTCATCGGCATTTTCATCGCCATGACCTGGGGAGCCCAGGAGGTGCTGAGGCGGCACCCATGGGGTAAGCGGGCCCTTCTCACCGGGGCGGTGGTCCTCTCAATCCTCTGGGCGGGTATGACCTGGTGGCAGGCCGGCTTCTGGCGGGACTCCATGACCCTCTTCGGCCGGGCGCTCGCCGTCACGAGCAACAACGCCCAGGCCGAAAATTGCTACGGGGTGGCCCTCCTGCGCTCGAACCGCGCCGCGGAGGCGCTCCCGCACTTCCGGGCCGCAGTCAAAATTTGGCCAGGCTTCTTCATCGGCTGGGCCAATCTTGGGACCGCCTACTTTCAGACGGGTGATGTGACCCGGGCCGAGGCGTGCCTCTCGCGTGCCGACAGGCTGAAAGCCGGTGACCCCGAGGTCGTCGAGACCATGGCTGAATGCTGCCTGCAGCGGGGCCACCCTCAGGAAATAGAGGCGGCTGTGAAGGCGGTGGTCGCCCTCCAGCCCGACCGGCTGGAAAGCCGGTTCATGCTCGGTAGGGTCCTGGCGTCCGGGGGCAAGAGGCGGGAGGCGTTGGCGCAGTTCGAGGAAATCCTCGAGCGCGATCCTCGGAATGTCCCCGCACTCAGCGCCCGGGGTCAGGTCCAGCTCGAACTCGACCTTCGGAAGGACGCGGAGGCCTCTTTTGGTGAAGCGCTGAAGCTAGATCCGAACAGCGTGGCGGCCCTCACGGGCCTGGCGAGAGCGCTTGCAGTGCCCGGTGCCCAGCCCCAAGACCTGGCCAGGGCAGTGGCGCTGGCGAAGAAGGCCTGCGAGGCGACGCGCTACGAGAACCCCCTGCCCCTGCAGGCGCTCCTGACAGCTTACGAGGCCGCGGGTCTCATTGCCCATGCCGAAGATCTCAAGGTGCGCATGCGGCGCCTTGGCCTCAAGGAGTTGGATACTCCGTCCGGACCTGGGGCAAGGAATGCCAGCGCACCATCGGGCCGCCCCCCTGGGCTTGACTAGGCCTGGGGAGGTTTCGCCGCGCATCGGGCGGGAATGTGCTCTAAGATAACGACGCCCTTCTGCAAAGGACGGCGAGGGGAGGAGGCGACCATGGAGAACGGGTCCTGTACGAGCAAGCTCAAGGCCGCCGTAAAGGACTCACGGATCTGGATGAGCGCGCTCCTCCTCCTCATGATCGCCGCGGCTTTCCTTCCCCTGGTCAACGCCCAGTTCATCATTTACGACGATCAAGCGTTTGTCACCGACAACAAGGTCGTCCAGCAGGGGATGACATGGGAGGGCATCAAGGTCGCCTTCACCTCCCTGCCCTTCCACCTCTACATGCCCGTCACCCTGATCTCGCACATGCTGGATTGCCAGATCTTCGGGGTCGATCCCCTGGGGCATCACCTGACCAGTGTGGCCCTCCACGGGCTGAATACGGTCCTTCTGTTTCTCCTCCTGATCCGCATGACGAAGGCGCCCTGGAGGAGCTGGGTCGTGGCGGCGCTCTTCGCGATCCATCCCATGCATGTGGAGGCGGTGGCCTGGATCGCCGAGCGCAAGGAGCTGCTGAGCGGGCTCTTCGGGCTCCTGGCCATGGGGGCCTACACGCGTTACGCTCAGGCTCCCCGACGCCGGACCATGGCCCTGGTCTTTCTTTGGATGCTCTTGGGCCTGCTGTGCAAGCCCATGCTGGTGACCCTGCCCTGCCTCCTTCTCCTGCTCGACATCTGGCCCCTAGGGCGCCTCCATCCCTTCAAAGCTGCGGCCGCCCCCGCCGAATCCCCGGGGAAACGGGCTGGTCATGCCTCGCGCGGCCTGGGCCTCGGCGTCAGGTTCCGTTCCGGCTGGCTGAGGGAACTCAAGCCCCTGCTCGTGGAGAAGATTCCCCTTTTCGGCCTTGGCGCGGCACTCAGCCTGAGCAGCCTGATCACCAACAAGCTCGGAGGGGCCCTCGACAGCCTGGAGTTCCTGCCCATGTCCGCCAGGATCGGGAACGCCCTGTACGCCTATGGGCAGTACCTCGCCAAGCTCTTCGTCCCCGTAGGCATGACCGTGTTCTACCCCCACGAGCTGATGCACCTGCCGTGGTGGATGGCCATCCTCTCGGCCATTCTCCTGCTTCTCCTCACCTTCTTTTTTCTGCACATCGCCGGCCAGAAACCTTACTTTCTGGTGGGATGGCTCTGGTTCCTGGGCATGCTCGTTCCAGTCATCGGGATCATCCAGGTGGGGTCGCTGCAATCCTATGCGGACCGCTACACCTATTTCACCTATACGGGCCTTTTCATGGCCCTGGTCTGGGGCGCGGCGGAATGGGCTCGAAGCTGGGGGCGGAGCGCGGCCAGGATAGGCGACATTTTTTTGGCCCTCCTCCTCGTCCTGCTCGGATGCCAGACCTTCCTGCAGTCCATGACCTGGAAGGACACGGAAACGGTCTTTGCCCATAGCCTCATGGTGGAACCCGAGGGCAACTACGTGGCGCTGTGCCTGCTGGGAATGGAGCGGTATCACGAAAAGGGGACATGAACGGTGCCAAGGAGCTCCTCAAAAAATCCATCATGGCCCGCGGCGGGTACTATGTCTCCTGGTACACCCTGGGCGTCATCCTCGTCCAACAGGAGAAGTTCCAGGAGGCGGCGGCGTGTTTCCAGCAGGCCCGTCAACGGGGGGGTGAAGAGGACCGCGGCGTTCATTCCTCCCTGGCCCGTTGCTACATGGAGCTGGGCCAGAACCAGAGAGCCATCGTCTACGCCAACCGGGCCATAGCGCTGGACCCCCAGGATACCGTTCCGTACATCGTAAAGGCGAGCGCGCTCATGGGGCTGGGAAAATTCAGGGAGGCGGAAGCCGTCCTCAGGCCCGTCCTGGAGGCCAACCCCGGGAACAAATGGTTTCTCGCAACCCTATCGGGCGCCCTGGCGGGGCAGGGCCGGGTGACGGAGGCGGCGGACTTCGCCACGCGAGCCGTCGAGAGTGGCAACGGCGACCCCAGGGTCTATTACCAATTGGCACGGACGCTGATGGACGCCGCCCGCGCGGAGCCCCAGGCTGGAGTTCAGGCCCTCAAGATGGCCGAGCAGGCGGTGGTGCGTTCCCAGGGCAAGATCCCCCTCTACCTGATGACCTTGGGGGATGCCTGCGCCGGCTCGGGTCGGATTGAAGAGGCGCGCACCCAGTGGGAACGCGCCCTCGCGCTCTACCGCACGGCCGGCAATGAGGATCGAGTGAATCGGTTGGAATCGGACTTGGAGAAGGCTCCGGAGCACGGCGCCCTGCAGGATCATGCCGCGACGCGATGACGGATCGCCCCACGGTGGAGTCCTGGCCGCCATCGTGGTGGCGGGGTTGGCGCTGGCGCTCTTTTGGCCCCTCGTCCTTCACCGGAGCCACCTCGTCCCGTTTCATACGCTGGCGGGGGACCCGGCCATCGTGGGTCTGGACGCGGCATCGGACCGGCCCGATTGGCGCACCTACGACCTGGCGCCGGTCACCACTTTTTATGCAGAAAAGGCCCTGGTCGCAAGAAGTCTGCACGGCGGCGAACTTCCCCTGTGGAACCCCTGGAACGGCCTGGGCTTTCCCCTGCTCGCCGACGGGCAGTCCCAGCCGCTCTCGCCATTTTTCCTTCCGTTTCTTATCCGCCCGACGCCCTGGGTCTACTCGGCCTGCCTGGTGATTCAGCTCCTCTTTGGCGCCTGGGGGATGTCTCTCTTTCTGGGCAAATTGGGGAGCGGCCAGTGGCCCAGAGTGCTGGGCGCCGCGGTCTTCGCCTTCAATCCCTACACGCTTAAGTTTCTTGCCTACAGCAATGTTTGGGCGTACGCCTGGCTGCCCTGGCTCTTCCTTGCGGCGGAGCGCTTGGCGGCGAAGGCGCCCGGGTCTGGGGTCGTCCTCGCCATCTGCATGGCCCTGACCGGGTTCTGCGGCCACCCCGAGGAGGCGCTGCTCGCCTCGGGTGCGGCCTTCCTGTATCTCCTGCTGAGGTCTGCGGGCCGGGGTGCGCTGGGCGCCGGTAGCGCTTTCCGGTACGCGCTCGTTCCAGTGGGCGCGGCCCTGCTCTCGGCTTGGTGGATCTTGCCTTTCCTGGAGTGGGTGCGTCTGTCCTGGTCGCCGCGGATGGGCCACTTTCAGCCCTCCTGCTATGCCGCATCGGCCCTGTTCATGGAGGGGTCTGAGCTCTTGTGGTTGCCGCTCATGCTGGTCCTTGCAGCCACCGGGTTGGGCCGGGGCAAGCCTGCCTGGGCCATGGTACCCATGCTGTTGGGCGCGGTGCTGCTGCTCCTTCCCTCGCCGGCATTCGTCCAGGGCTTGCTGAGCCTGGGGTTCATGAGCGGGCGCTACACCAGGTCGCTGGCCTGGTTCGTGTTGGTGGCGTGGGCCGCTTTCGGGTTCGGACGCTGGCTGAGCGGGGAGGTGCGCGGGATTTGGAAATGGGCGGGGCTCGCCCTCCAACTGGCCTGGATGGCTGCCGCGTTCTTCGTCACGAGCCCCCTCCAGGCGGCGAAGGGGCGCGTGCCTCTTTCCGGAGAGCCGGTGATTCGGTCCCCCATGGTCTGGGGGTTCATGCTGGTGGGCCTGCTTCTTTGGCTGCTCCCCTCCGGGAAGCGTCCGGGCGAATATGGATACCGGGGTCCCCTCCTGACGGCGGTGATCGTGGTCGGCCTCCTTCTGCTGCCCTCGGGGGGCCGGGTCATGTGGAATACTTCCCAGCCTCGGCTGGCGGGGGCCGTGGCGAAGGAAGTTCCCACCGGGGGCGAGCGGCAATGGTTCCCGACACGAGATGGGCTGGCGGTCATGAGTCCCAACCTCTCGGCCCTCTTTGGGGTGCGGGACGCCCGGTTTGCCGTTCCCCTCGCCCCCCAGCGGCTCATGCCCCTCGCGGGTTCGCTGGCGTTCGGGTTCCAGGGCTTCGGCCGCTGGGAGGCGGCGCGTCTGGATATGGCGGGCGTGGGGTTCGCCTGGGGGCTTCGTCCTGAAAGCGGGCCGTTGGTTCCCAACAGGAACCCCGAGGCGCTTTCGCGGGGGTTCTGGGTCCCCAACGCGCGATCCGTTCACGATCCTGCCGAATCCACCGCCGCCGCGCTCGAAGGGGGCGCCTGGCGGCATACGGCCTTCATTGAGGGGCTCGGAACGCCTTTGGGAGAAGAAACCGAGGCCGAAGTCCAGTCCGAGGAGGGGACCGAAGCCGGAGTCTCCATCCCATTACAGGCCGAGCCTTTGACGGACACCTGCAATACGACCCGCTGGCGAGTAGCCTGCCCGTCGGAGGGATGGTTCGTCCTTCGAGACCTTTATTGGCCCGGCTGGCGCGCCACGGTGGACGGTCGTCCCGTCCGGATTTCTCCCGCCGACGGCGCCTTTCGCGCGGTGCGCGTGGGCCGGGGAACACACGAGGTGGAGTTCGCCTACAGGCCCCTCTCGTTCCTTTGGGGATCCGCTTTGACCGTCCTGACCTGCCTCGGCTTGGCGCTCTGGTCCTTGCGCGGC
The DNA here is from genome assembly GCA_963772255.1 of uncultured Acidobacteriota bacterium. Classification (GTDB taxonomy): domain Bacteria; phylum Acidobacteriota; class UBA4820; order UBA4820; family DSQY01; genus JAKAJA01. The sequence continues at coordinate 34,041 of CAVYWK010000018.1, read as the reverse complement.
AGGCTTCGGAGACGGGCGTGAGTCGCACGTTCGGGCTCCACGCGCGGGCCACCACCTGGGGTTTCCTTTGGGCCATGGCGATCCTCCTCTTCCTCGTCCTTCAGGTGAGCCCGCTCGTCAACCGGGTCACCGAGGACGAGAGCATGCTGGTCTACGACGCGCACCGCGTTGCCGCGGGCCAGGTCCCCTACCGGGACTTCTTCGGTCTCTGGGCCCCCGGGGGTTACTATGCCTTTTCCGGCGGGCCGTGGGGGTGGTGGGGGCGCCCCGAAACGGGGTGCCGGTATCTCCAGGTCGTCGTGATCCTGCTCTTCACCCTCCTTGCTGGCCAGGTCCCTCCGTCGGTGGGGCTCCTGGGCCTGGCCCCTGGCCGCGCTCCTCCCCGTCGCGCTTTTTCCCATGTGCGCGTTCATGGGGAACCACTGGTTCGCGGTGATGGTCTACATCGGGGCGCTCCTCTGGCGGCGCGGCTGTGGGAATCTCCCGGGCTCTCCACCTGGGCATGGTCGCCTGGGGGCCCTGGCCGCGCTGGCCGGATGGTTCCTCCAGACGCAGGGTTTCTTGGCCGCCGTCCTCGTGCTGCTGACCCTCCTTGCTCCGCGGGACCGCCTGGTACACTGCTCCAAAGACTCGGACTGGCGGCCTCGGGGGCCGGAGTTGTCGCTGCCACGTTCGCTTCTCCCGCTCCTCTTGGTCGGGGCAGGAAGGGACCTGTTGCGGGACGCCCTGCTCTGGCCCTTGGCCAATTACCGGAAACCGGGCAATGTGGCCGATGTCGCCCTCCTGGACTGGTCTCGCGGATCGTATCGCCGCCCTCTGCATCCGGCCGGACGGGGTCGGGTTTTCCCTCTGGATTCTCGGTGCGGTGAGCGGGGGATCTTGTACGGCGCTGCTCCTGCGCGGGCGGGGTCTCTGCGCCGATCCCTCAGGCACCTCGGCGGGGTTCTTGGCCGGGCCAGAGCGCGTCCGAGAAGACCGTCGCATCGGTCTCACCCTCCTGGCCCTCCTCCTCTTCTGGCGGGTGAACCCCGCCTGGGTGCACCTCGTCTATGCCCTGGCGCCGGTGTGGGCGCTTTGGTGTCTCGTCCCCACGGAGAGTTGGCACGAGCGCTGGCGGAAGGTTTACGGGCCCGCGACTCTGTTGCTTCTGGCTGCGCGGTCCTCTATCACGGCGAGTCTTACCTGGAGGCGCAGCACGCCTTGTGGGAGTTTGGCGATGTGGACCGCGTGGACCGCGAGTGCCCGCTGAACCGGTCCCTGCGCGCGCTGCCCTTCATGCGGGAAGGGGATACCATCGCCGTCCTGCCTTTCGGGGGGAACACCTACCGTACACCTATCCTCCGGCCGTGGGTTATACCCAACTCTTCGTCCTGGAACTGGATCATCACACCCTGGAGGATCACGACAGGACGGCCCAGGAAATCGCCCGGCGCCGGCCCAAACTGGTCCTTCTTCACACCGTCAGCGAAGCGAGTTTCATGGCGCCCGGGGATCCCATCTCGAAGGTGGTCCGGGATGGGTACACCCGGTGGACTCAAACGCCCTCCCTGGTGGTCTACCTCCGAAAGGATGTCTTTGCATCGCTCCTCCCGAGCACTCCCAGTGGACGGAGGTCTACGGTGAGCGAAGTCGGGGCCGAAGAGTCGGAAGATCCTCCGCGCGGAGAACCCTGATCCGCGGATGGGTGACGAGGACTTGGAGCAAGCTCGGCCTGCTCATCGCCATCGCCGCCGCCGTCGTCCTCTTCTCCCCCTTCCTTTTCCTCGGCGAACACGCGGTCGCATTTCACTACGAGCGGGGCAGTTGGACCGGCTTGCCCGGGAGAGGTGATCCCGCTTCCGCGGGTCCGCCCCCCGCCGGTACGATGCCTCCCCCTGTGCATCCACTATCCCAACGAAGTCCTTGCGCCGAAGCCCTCCGGAGCAGGGACTTGCCAGCGTGGAACCCCTACGCCGGGGCGGGCACTTCTGGATTGGGCGGCGGGTCCGGTCTACCCCTTTTCCCCCTTTTTCTGGCCCTTCTACCTCTTTCCGAACCCTTGGGTTTACACCGCGGGCCTGCTCCTGGTTCTGCCTGTGGGGAGGTTTCGGCATCTATCGCTGGCTAGAGCGGTTCGGCCTTCCAGAATCGGCCCGCGGTCTCGGCGCCGCAATCTGGGTGTTGAGCCCCTGGGTCACCCACTTTTTTACCTACTCCGATGTGTGGGCCGGTGCGTGGTTTGGGTGGCTGCTGTGGGCGTGGGACCGGTTCATCCAGGAGGAGCGGGCAGGTGGCTCCCGGCGCCGGTGATCGCGGGGATGGTCTACTGCGGTCACCCTGAAGTCGCGCTGATCTTGGCGGGGGCCTCGGGCGTGTACGCCCTCGTCGCTGGGGCACGTTCGGGCACGGGTGCGAGTTCCCTTTCCGCACCCTAGCGGCCGGGGGCGTGGGTGCTACCGCCCTCGCCGTGGCCCTGACGGCCGTGCACTGGTTCCCCGTGGCCTTGAGGGCGACGGAATCGCTCCCCTACAAGTTCGTCTCGCCTCCCAGGCGTTCCTGCGCTCGGCCGGTTCCATGGGGGACTTCCTTTCCCCTTGGCCGCGACGTACCTCGCCCCGCCCGATTTTCGGGCTGGCCCTTCTCGGATTGGATTGGATCGGCCGTTCTAGAACGGCGGCTCGCCCTGCTCCTGCCGGTGGTCTCCCTGGCGGGCTCCTGCAACCGACCGTCCTCGGTCCGATCAATAGCCTGCTCACGATGGGCGGGCTCGTCCCCGGGTTCTACTACCGCAGCATTCTGTGGTTTGGTTTGGTCCCCTTTCCTGCGCGGGAGCGGCTTCGCTCGGGGGCGGCGGAGGGGCAAAGGCCTGGGAGGTCGCGTTTCTCTCCCCCGTTCTCCTCTACTCGCATACTTCGCCGTTGTCGCCGAGCGACCGGGATGGGTGGGTCCTATGGCAGGGTGGCGTCCTGCAATTCTCGTGGTCGCGGGCGGGATCGGTCCCCTCGTCCGCGAAGGGGTGGGTGGCCGCCGTTTGGCGCTGAGTCTCGTGTGTTTAGACCCTTTTGTCCTCTTCACCGGATGCCTGAGCGAAAAAACCCCCTATTCCTTCAAAGGGGAAAATCGGGCGTGCTGCATCCGTTTTACGCGACTTGATCCATCCATCCCCGACCCCTCTTCCTGGGGCGAAGCGAAGGATCTGCTGGACAGGGATCATGGTCGAATGTGGGCGGGACGGGCGGGGCGCGGCGGCGGACGTTCCTGGCGCCGAATCTCGCCACGGTCTGGAAAGTGCGGGACCTCCGAATTCAGGATGTCCTCCTCGGGCGCCGGATGGCCCTACTTCACCAGACCGTGCAGGGGACGGGGCAGCATCCCTACTTTGCCTCCCTCTACTTCTCCGACACCGCCGTGCAAGACCTGGCCCTTCTAGGCGTTTCGCACCTGGGGCGTCCCGTGAGACGGACTCGGGCCGCTTCGTCTGGGAGAAGGTCGCCGGCCCGCACCAGGGCCTACCTTGTCCACGAGATGCGAGCCACGGCTTCCGAAGAGGAGTCCGTGCGCCTCTGGCGCGAGGGGCTGGCCGACCGGACCTGGTTCAAGGAGGGGCCATCGTGGAAGGTTGGACGGGGGCACCGTGGTCGGAGGGCCGAGCGACTCGGACGCCGTCGCCTGGTTGGAGGACGGTCTGGCGCGAGTCCGTCTGAAGACGGTGGCCCGGAAGGGCGGGATCCTCGTCCTGCTGGACGCCGTTGCAGAGGGATGGGAGTCGCGCGTGGATGGCCGCCCCGTCCCGCTCTACCCGGCCAACCTCGCCTTTCGCGCCGTCGCCATCCCGCCGGGGACCCACGAGGTCACCTTTACCTACAGGGCTCCCGGTCTGGTCCGAGGCCTCGTTCTGGCGGGGATTGGCTGGGTTTCGGCCATCGTGCTGGCCCTCTCCGCCCGGAGGCGCCCCAGCAGGGGCAGTTGGAGGGTAGGGTGTTTTTCCACGAGGAATCAGAACAAAACGGGAACTTCCGCCGGGTGCTGTCCATCGGAAGCGCCGGTGGGGGCCTCGGCCTGGCCGCGCTAGGGATCCTTCTGGCGGCCTTCCTGGTTCTGAAAATGAGCCCCGTGGCCACGCCCGTGAAGTGGGACGAGTGCCTCCTGGTCTACGATGCCCAGCGGATGCTGGACAGCCAGGTCCCGTACCGGGACTTCTTCAATTTCACGCCGCCGGCGATCTTCCTCGTCCAGGCCGCCTGGTACACACTGTGGGGCGGCAAGGCCACCCTAACCCTGGGCCGGCTTCTCGCGGCCCTTATCACCCTTGCGGGTACCTGGCTGGCCTACCGGGCCTTCCGGCGGTCGGGCTGGACACAACTTGCTTCGGTGGTTCTCGCGTCGCTATACCCTGTGGCTATATACGCCTTCTGGGCCGTGCCCTCTCACCATTGGCTCGGGGTCCTGTGCTTCCTGGTCTCCTTCGAAGCCTACGATTTCCATACGAATCGGGTTCGCGGAGGGTTCGGATGGATGGGGATAGGCGCCGCCGCGGGATGCGCGGTCCTGACCCTTCAGACGACGGCTCTTGAGTTGGCGCTGTTTTGGGGGACCTGCTGGCTCCTCGGTCCCGGGAGGCGGTGGCGCGATGCGGCGGCAGCGGTGGCTTCTGCCGTCGGCGTGGCGGCGCCCGTGATCCTGTGGTTCGCGGCGGAGGACGCACTCGCGTCCATGGCGCGGGATGTGATCGTGTGGCCGCTGACCCATTACGGCCAGGCCGGCGGCCCCAACGCCGTCGGCTTACTGGAAGACTGGCCCTCCAGGGTCGCAAGCCTCTGGGTACCCGTGGCGCTGGGCTCGTGGCGCGGAATTCTCCTCGCCGTGTCGGGCACGGCGGCTTACGCGCTCCTGCTCTTGGCGGTGCTGGCGCTGGTGGTGGCCTTCGCCCGGATCCTCTGGCGCGCCATGAGGGAGAAGGGCATAGGCGCGGGGCTGACGGGCCCCGCCATGGTCCTGACCGCCGTGGAGTCGGCTCTCTTCCTTCGCGGCAAGACCGACTGGCTGCACCTGGTCTATGCGCTGGTCCCGCTGGGCGCTGCGTGGCTGGTCGCACTGGGTCCCTGGGAGCGATGGGCTCGCGCCCCGAGGCGCTTCGCCCTGATCCTCGCGTGGGGAATCCTGGTGGCCTCCACGGTCTTCCATTCCGGCAGGCTCCTGTGGGGGCCGCCGGAACTCTGGGAGTTCTCCGATGTGGACCGCCCCGTCCGGGAGGCGCCGGTCAACCGGTGGCTTCGCAGCCAGCCGTGGCTGGCGCCCTCGGACACGCTCGCCGTTTTCCCGGAAGGGGGGCAGGGCTACCTGTACACCCGGCCGTCGGCCGTGGGGTATACGCTATTTCTCCCCCTGTCGGAGCATTACAACTCCTTGGAGGACCACCGAATCGTGACGCACGAGATCGAAACGAGGCGCCCCAAGGCCATCCTGATGACCGTGGACCTGGAGCGCGCTTACTTGGATGCGGCCTCTCCCTTGGGGGGAACTCGCCAAGGACTATCGACGGTTCCAGCAGGTCGGTGACGCGGTCGTGTATGTCCGGGGGGGACGCCCCATGACCTCCCAGACCCTGCGCACCGGTCTTCCCTGGCTGATGTTGGTCATTCTCGGGGGCGCATTGGCCTTGCTCACCGTGAGCCCCGTCATCAATCCCCCCAAATGGGACGAGTTCATCGTGATCTACGACGCCCACCGGGTGGCCACGGGCCAGGTCCCCTACCGTGACTTCTTCAATTTCATTCCGCCGGGGGTCTTCTTCGCTTTGGCCGTTATGTCCAAAGCCGCGGGCGGGACGACCCTTACCTTGGGCCGCTACGCAGCCCTGATGGTGGTTCTGGCGACCGCGGTCGCTTTCGGCGTGGACCCTCAAGCGGAGGGGTTGGGGGTCTTGGGCCGCCTGTGCCGTCGCGGGAATTTTCCCGATCTGCGTCTATCCCTTCTGGGCCGTCTGGTCCCATCAGTGGCTGGCCAACCTCTGCGTGATCGCCCTCCTTGCCTGTTTAACCGAACGGGCGGTGGGGATGCTCAAGTGGCCCGTGGTTGGCATGCTCGCGGGGCTCGCTCTGCTCTGCCTCCAGGCTCAAGGTCTTGAGGCCCTCGTCCTGTGCGCGGTATTCATGCTCACGGAGACGGGGGGCGGCGTCTGGCGGCGGGCTGGCGGGGTCGCCCTCGGCGGGCTCCTGTATGGGGGCCTTTTGCGGGATTCCTGGCCCTCGCGGGCGCCTGGAGGCCCTTTTTCCAGGACACCTGGACCTGGGCTTCGGAAAACTACAGCCGTCCGGGCAACGAAAACAGCGGCCCGCTCCTGCAAGATCTGGGGTGGCGGTTGGGGGACATCCTCCAGAGGTTTTCGGCGGGGACGATCCCCGGAGGCGCATCGACCGCTCTCGCGGGGATGGCGCTCTATCTTTCGCTCCTGGGCGCCATGGTCCTTCTGGTAGCGCTCGCCGGGATGGGACTCGTTCAAATGCTGAAGGCGCGGCGGATCGAGGGAGCGTGGCTGGCCTCCGCGGTCCTCCTCACCTTTCTCGAAGCGGGGCTCGTGCTCAGGGGCAATCCGAACTGGCTGCACTGCCTGTTCGCCCTCTTCCCCTCATGGTGCTGTGGGCTGGGGCGAAGCAGGAATTGAATGAGTCGATCACCGGAACGCATCAAGAGTGCGGGGATTGGGATTCTGGCAGCGTGCCTCGTCGCCGGGATGGCCTATCACGCCCGAGGGCTCTGGCGGCACCTTCCCCAGCCCTGGGAGTGGGCCGATGTGGACCGCCCCATCCGGGAGCAGGCCATCAACCGTTTCCTGCGCTCTCCGGGGGTTCTCGCGCCAGGTGACACCGTCGCGGCGTTTCCGGAGGGCGGGGAGGTCTACCTCTACTCGGCGCCGGCCGCCGTGGGCTACACCTACTTTCTGCCGCTGAACCAGAACTACAACAGCCTGAAGGACCACGAACGGGTGGCCGCGGGAGATGGAGCGGGCCCGGCCCCGCTACGTTCTCGTCACACCGGACCTGGAGAAAGACTACCTGGACGAGGCCTCTCCAGTAGGGCGCCTGCTCCGGGAGAAGTATCGGCGGATCGGGACGCTGGGCTTGGCCGTGATCTACGAGCCTAGAGAGGCATCGCCCTGAGCGAGACCCAACAAAAAAGCCCCCGAGCGGGGGCCTTTTTGTTGCGCGCCAAGCAGGGCTCACTTGCAGGTGCGCTGCTTGCCTTCCGGCTTCTGCGAGAAGTTGTCGCCGACGAAGACGATGTCGCACTCGAAGCAGTTGGTGCTAGTCCCGATATTGCCGGTGCCCAGATCGGGCGTGATGTCGGTCGACGCCATCCTTGCCGCAGCTGGACGCAGCGAAGCTGCTCGTGACGCCCTGGTACTAGTAGGATGTGTTCCACGGATCGGGATTGGGGATGGTCTTGATGTAGTCGGGGGTCATGTCGGTGACGGCCTGGACGCCGGTGAGCGCGCCATAGGTGCCCGCAATCGGATAGATGTTCGTGTCGGTGGCATAGGACTGGGCCGCCGTGGCGATGGAGCGGACCTCGCCCATGGCACGCTTCTGCCGGCCGCGCTGGATGGCGGAGAGCAGGTTGGGGATGGCGATGGCGGCGATGATGCCGATAATCGCGACGACGATGAGAAGCTCGATCAGTGTAAAGCCCTTCTGGTTCTTCATGGTCACCTCCTTAGGTAGTGTATCCATCAAGCAAGCATCATGCCAGGAGCAACTCCTTTGGCATCAGTCAGCGGCGGAAAAGTCGTCACGGATTGTCACCCGACAGGTGCCGGGGAATGTCACCCGAGGGGCGAAGCCTTTCCTGGAGGAGGCCTCTCCTGAGGCCGATTTTCTATCAGCCATGCGCCCCGGAGAAGGTGAATGCACACCTCAAGCCATGGGCCTTTCCCGAGAGAGCCAGGCCGCCAGGAGGAGAGACGACGACCAGGACCAAGCCGGCGTTCACCAACCCCCGGCCCCAGCGCGCGCCCAAGACGGACCTCCAACCTTGTGGGATCCCGGAGGCACCTCCACGGTCACTCGGCCCCACCGGTCGCTGCCGCAACGGACGTCGCGGCCTCCTGCGAAGGCCCTTGACGTTCGGATACCAAAGATAATTGACCACGATCATGCCGCCCTCCGGGAGGCTTCCCACGTTCACATCCACCCCCGTTCCCCGCAAGGTGATCGGAAGGGCATGCCTCGGGTCTTCGGCGGGGAAGGCCATGGGGTCGCTGTTCTTGAGCGCCCAGATCTCCACCTCGGGGCGATTCAGAACGCGCTCCGCGCCCAAGGCTTCGAGCTGGTTCAGGAGAAACCCGGAGAGGGGAACGCCCTCCATCCCCCTCAAGAACCGATTGCCGGAGAAGACCGGCGCGCGAGCCGTTCGATGGACGATGACCCACCGGACGCCGTAGGCCTTCAGCGCCGCGGCGGGGTACTTGGCCAGCAGCGCCCTCGCGAACCGGATGGGAGGCCTGGCCTCGGTGAGGGGGTCGTAGCCGGCCACGGAGGCGATGTCGTACACCATCGGCAAAGAGAGGTTCGAGCGAGAGCGGGAAATCGGGGGCGATGGATCGGGGCGGCGCGATGGGCAGGATGCCTCCCGCAGGAATCTCTCCCCCCGCCTCAACAGACCGGGCCATCTCAGGGGGAAGGGCCGGATAGGGTTTGAATCCATAGGAGTAAAAGGCCGGGCGGGCCATGGCGACATGATAGGCCAGCAGAGCTCAGGGCGAGAGCCGCCACGACCCCGGCGCAGAGGCGCCGTCCGGTGCGTTTGGGCCAGAAGGCGCTCCAGCGTCTGGCCGCCCGCGAGCACGGCGAAAAGAACGAAGAACGGCAAGCAGCCGGAAGGGGTGGTTGTTAATCTGTTTCAGCACCGGGATGAAGGAGAAGAGCTTCCAAAGACCCCCCTGATTGCCCAGGGTCATCCAGAGGGCCGCGCCGCCCAGGATCACCCAGATCGCCCCCGCCCAGCGAATCCTCTTGGGTCGCGCCGTGAGAAGGGCGAGCAGGGCCATCAGCCAACAGGACCATGAACAGCGTCCCGAAGTAGTAGAAATGTCCCATGTAGGCCAGATCGGTACTGCCCCAGAGGTTGGGGTGCAGGGCCTTGAGGGGGTAGGGGACGAAGAACGACGGGATCCCCCACATGACGCCGTTGCCGTAGCCGGACGCGCGGGCCATGTCGCGCGTGGCCGCGAACTGGGTCCAGAGCAGGGGAAGGGCCAAGGCGAACCCGAAGAGGAAGGCGGGCACAGTCCAGAGGAGCCGCCGGAAAGGGATCGCCTTCCAAGCGGCGAACCAGCAGGATGGTGAGGCCCCAGAACAGCATGGCAAAGGCCCACACCTGGGAGAACCCAACCTGATAATAGACGCCGATCACCGCCCCGGTCCCGAGCATCCACCGCCAGCCCGCCGGTCCCTCCTTCAGATTCAGTGCGCTCAGGAGGAGCAGGGGCACCCACACGACGATGGGAAGGGTCATGTGCCAGGAGCGACCCATGATGAGGATGGAACCGGAGAGGACGAAGGTGAGACTCGCCAGGGTGGCCACCTCGGGTCCCATGCCCAGACGCCGTCCCAGATGCCGGGCGATCCAGTAGCCCGCCGACAGGTGGAGGAGGGCGAACACCTCCATCAGGGCGTACTCGTTGTGCAGGAGGTGTCTGGCCACGGCGTAGGCGAGGTAGGTGGGGGGGTAAGTCAGCGAGGCACCCCCGTAGGAGGCCAGCGGGGTTCCCATGAGGGTGTAAGGGATTGAAGTCCGGAAAGTGACCCGCCCAGACCTGGCGACATCCGAATAGCATTCCCGGAAGTTCCGTGACGAGCACATCGTCCTGGGTGAAATAGTAGGGTTGAAGGCACTCAAGCACTGTGAACGAAGCGAGAAGAAAGAGGAACCCGCCCCAGGCCCAGGCCCGCTCGTTCGAAGGTCGTGGCCGTGGACGGCGGAAGAGTGGAGAGGAGGCGGTTGCAGGCCTCGATCCAGGGCTGGGCTCGCCCGCCGGGCCAGGACCAAGAGGAGATAGGCAAGGGCCAGCGCAAGATCGAGGGCAGATCCGAGTCCCAGATCACCAGGCAGTCCTTCTTTCACTCGCCCGACGTCTGCCCTGGAAAACGATGATCCCATACATGTGGAATCAGCGTCGTTAGAGAATCGCGACTTGAAGGCGCCTCCTGCAGGGGGGCGCATTTGTGGGCGGCGCCACGCTCGCCGGGAGAGGGGCACGCGGCCGAGGGCGGCCCCTACGGAGAACCAGGGCCATCGAACGATTGACTTCGAGAGAGGCCAGCCATCCCTCGTGTCGCCACCCCCTGCGTCGTTGCAGGAGCGGTTTCCTGACCCCTATGTCCACCGCGCCGCAGCTTGACTCTGCGAATGCCCGGTGCCAGAGTGAAAGGGCGTCTGGGTGAGGAGTCGATCCCATGAAAACGATCATTCTCGCGGGAGGTCTGGGGACGAGGCTGCAGGAGGAGACGACCCTGAAGCCCAAGCCCATGGTGGAGATCGGCGGCCGGCCCATGCTGTGGCACATCATGGGCTGTTATGCGCGCCACGGCTTCCGGGAGTTCGTGGTGGCCCTCGGCTACAAGGGCGAGGTGATCAAGCACTACTTTCTGAACTACTACAACCTCCGCAGCAGCCTCACGGTGGACTTGGGCAAGGGCGAGGTGGAGGTCCACGACGGGGAGCGGGAGGACTGGCGGGTGCACCTCGTCGACACGGGCGCCGACACCCAGACAGGCGGCCGCCTGAAACGTCTGGCGCCGTGGGTCGCGGACGGAGCCTTCATGCTCACCTACGGCGATGGCGTAGCCGATGTGGACATGGGCAAGCTGGTGACGTTCCACAAGAGTCACGGCAAGCTGGCCACCATCACCGCCGTCAGGCCGCCGGGCCGTTTTGGGGCCTTGGGATTCGACGGCGATCTCGTGACGCACTTCGCGGAGAAGCCCCAGACGGGCGAGGGCTGGATCAACGGTGGGTTCTTCGTCCTCGAACCGCAAGTCCTCGACTACATCGGCGGTGACGCCACCTTGTGGGAGAATGAGCCCCTGGAGTTGCTCGCCAAGGAGGGCCAACTCGCGGCCTACCGCCACGAAGGCTTCTGGCAGTGCATGGACACCCTGCGGGACGTGCGCCACCTGGAAGACCTGTGGGCGAGCGGCAAGGCGCCCTGGGTGGGAGCACGGACATGAGCGGATTCTGGCAGGACCGTCCGGTTTTCGTGAGCGGGGCCACGGGGCTGCTGGGCGCGGCGCTCGTCAGGCGCCTGCTCGCGGAGGGTGCGGAGGTCGTGTGCCTGGTGCGGGACTGGGTGCCCCAGTGCGAGGCGGTGCGCGCCGGACTGCTGGCGGAGGCCAGTGTGGTGAGGGGCGACGTGCGCGACCAGGCTCTGTTGGAGCGGACCCTGGGCGAGTACGAGGTGGACACGGTGTTCCACCTGGCGGCCCAGACCATCGTCAGCATCGCGAACCGCAATCCCGTGAGCACACTGGAGTCCAACATCCAGGGCACATGGGCGCTCCTGGAGGCCTGCCGGCGGAGCCCGAAGGTGAAGGCCGTTGTCACGGCCTCCTCGGACAAGGCCTACGGCGATCACGGTGGGCGGCCCTACGACGAAGAGGCGCCCCTCCAGGGCCGGCACCCTTACGACGCGAGCAAGTCCTGCGCAGACCTCATCGCGCAGATGTACGCCGCCACCTATGGCGTGCCGGTGGCCATCACCCGCTGCGGCAACTTCTTCGGCGGGGGCGATCTGAACTGGAACCGCATCGTGCCGGGGACCATCCGTTCGGTGCTTCGGGGAGAGCGGCCGGTGATTCGGTCGGACGGCAGTTTCGTGAGGGACTACTTCTACATCGAAGACGGCGCTGCGGCCTACATGACGCTCGCCGAGGCGCTTTGGTCGCGTCCCGAGCTGGCGGGGCAAGCCTTCAACTTCTCCAACGAGGTCCGTCTCACTGTCCTGGACCTGGTGGGCAAGATTCTGGGGCTCATGGACTCAGGCCTGGAGCCCGAGGTGCTGAACCGGGTCGCCCACGAGATCCCCGCCCAGTGCCTGAGTGCGGAGAAGGCACGGCGGATCCTGGGTTGGGCCCCGCTGTTTTCCCTCGACGAGGGCCTGGAGGCCACCATCCAATGGTACCGGAGGTTCTTCGAGGATGAATCCGAAGGCTGACGCCCTCAGGGCGCAGATCCTGGAGCAGGTTCGCCGATATCACGCGGAGGCCTTTCCCGAGCGGCCCTTCGTGCCCGGGAAGACGCCAGTCCCCTATGCGGGACGGGTGTTCGACGCCGAGGAACTGGTGTCGCTCGTGGATGCCTCCCTGGACTTCTGGCTCACCACCGGGCGCTTCGCGGAGCGGTTCGAGAAGGAGTTCGCGGAATTCGCCGGCGTACGCCACGCGCTCCTCACCAACTCCGGGTCCTCGGCCAACCTTCTGGCCGTCTCCGCCCTGACTTCGCCCAAGCTCGGCGAGCGGCGTCTCGTGCCGGGCGACGAGGTGATCACCGTGGCCGCCGGGTTCCCGACCACCGTGAACCCGATCCTCCAGAACGGTCTCGTGCCCGTCTTCGTGGACGTGACCATTCCCACGTACAACGTGGATGTCACCCAGCTCGAGGCGGCCCTATCGGACCGGACCCGGGCCGTCATCCTGGCCCACACCCTGGGCAACCCCTTCGACCTGGACGCGGTGACGGCCTTCGCCAAGGCCCACGGTCTCTGGCTCATCGAGGACTGCTGCGACGCCCTGGGCTCGACCTACGGCGGGCGCAAGGTCGGGACCTTCGGAGACCTGGCCACGGTCAGCTTCTACCCCGCCCACCACATGACCATGGGCGAGGGCGGCTGCGTGCTCACCAGCGACCCCCGGCTCAAGCTCGCCGTGGAGTCCTTCCGCGACTGGGGCCGGGACTGCTGGTGCGCGCCCGGCAAGGACAACACCTGCGGCAAGCGCTTCGGCTGCAAGCTGGGCGAGCTGCCCGAGGGGTACGACCACAAGTACACCTACTCGCACATCGGCTACAACCTCAAGGCCACGGACATGCAGGCCGCCGTGGGCGTGGCGCAGTTGCCCAAGCTCCCGGGCTTCATCGAGGCCCGCAAGCGGAATTTCCATGCGCTCTACCGACGGACTCAAAGACCTGGAGCACCTCTTCATCCTGCCCGAAGCCACGGAGAAGAGCGACCCGAGCTGGTTCGGCTTCCCCCTCGCGGTGCGCGCGGAGGCGCCCTTCAGCCGGGGCCAGGTCTTGCAGCACCTGGAAGCGCGCAAGATCGCCACGCGCCTCCTCTTCGGCGGCAACCTCATCCGCCAACCGGCCTACCTCCATGTTCCCAAGCGCGTCGTCGGCGAGTTGACCAACTCCGACTTCGTCATGAACCAGGTCTTCTGGCTCGGCGTCTACCCGGGACTCACCGAAGGCATGCTCGACCATATGATCGAGGCGCTGCACGACCCGGCCCTCGGTACTCCAGGGTGATCCCGTGAAGATCTGGGTGACGGGCGGAAGTGGGTTCATCGGTCGCAACCTGGTGGAGCAGTTGGCCTCCGATCTGGAGGTCCTGGCGCCGGGGCACGCGGATCTGGATCTCCTCGACGAGGATGCTGTTTCCCAGTTCCTCCGCCGGGAGAAGGTGGATGCCGTGGTGCATTGCGCCACCAAGCCCGGGCACCGAAACGCTCCGGACCCCACCGGCCTTCTCGCCGCCAACACCCGGATGTTCCATAACATCGCACGCAACGCCGGTCTTTACGGCCGCATGATACTGCTGACCTCGGGTGCCGTTTACGACCAACGGTTTTACACGCCCAAAATGCCGGAATCTCGGTTCGACGCTCATGTGCCGGTAGACGAGGCGGGTTATTCGAAGTACCTCTGCGCCAAGTACGCCGAGCGGTTGCATGACATCGTAGAGCTGCGGCCCTTCGGCGTCTTCGGGAAATATGAGGACTGGGAGATCCGCTTCATCTCCAACGCCATCTGCAAGGCGCTTTTCGATCTTCCCATCACCATCAGGCAGAACCGGCGGTTCGACTACGTGTTCGTGGATGACCTCGTGGCGGTCGTTCGCCAATTCATCTTCCACGAACCTTGCCGGGGAGCCTTCAACCTGACCCCCGACACCTCCGTGGAATTGGCGGAGATCGCCAGCTTGGTCCTGTCGGTGGCTGGGAAGGATCTGCCGATTCGCATCGCCCAGCCGGGCTTCGGCATCGAGTACAGCGGCGACAACTCCCGCCTCAAGGCGGAAATCCAGGGCTTGGCTTTCACGCCGCTCGAAGACGCCATCCGCTCCCTTTACGTCTGGTACGAGGAACACCGCGGCCTGATCCGCCGAGATCTCCTCTTGGTGGACAAATGAGCCGAGATGCCATCACTCCAAGCAGCTTCTTTCCCGGCACGCGTCTGGCGTCTCGCATCTCGCGTCTAGCGTCTTGCGTCTTGCCAAGAGGCTCCCATGAAGCTCTCTGACTACGTCTTCGGATTCCTGGCGGACCATGGCGTGCGCCACGTGTTCCTCGTGACGGGCGGCGGAGCCATGCACCTGAACGACTCCCTGCGCAAGGAAACGCGTATCACACCCATCTGCCAGCACCACGAGCAGGCCTGCGCCATGGCGGCGGAGGGGTACGCGCGGGTCAGCGGGATGCCGGGGGTCGTGAGCGTCACCACGGGGCCGGGCGGCATCAACGCGCTCAACGGTGTCTTTGGGGCCTGGACCGACTCCATCCCCATGCTCGTGATCTCGGGACAGGTGAAGCGCGAAACCTGCATGGCGTTCAACGAAGTGCCTGGGTTGCGCCAGCTCGGGGACCAGGAGGCGGACATCATCGCCATGGTGAAGGGGATCACCAAATATGCGGCGCTGGTGCGCGAGCCTGAGGAGATCCGCTATCACTTGGAGCGGGCGTGGCACCTGGCGCAGTCGGGCCGCCCCGGGCCCTGCTGGATCGACATTCCCATGGATATCCAGGCGGCGCAGGTTGATGTGGAGACACTTCGCGGCTTTAAATCGGATCCCGACGAGTTGAACGGTGAAACGGAAGCCCTTCCAGCCCTCTGTCGGCTGGTGCTCACGCGCATCAAGGCAGCGCAGCGTCCGGTCATCATGGTCGGCACAGGGGTCCGCCTCGCGGGTGCCCTCGAAATGTTCGAGCGTGTCGTGCGGCGTCTTCAGATTCCGGTGGCGACGACGTGGACTGCCATCGATGTCATAGGGTCGGACGACCCCCTGTTCTGCGGTCGGCCGGGGACGGTCGGGGACCGGGCCGGCAATTTCGCGGTCCAGAACGCAGATGTGATCCTGGTTCTCGGCAGCCGCCTCAACATTCGCCAAGTCAGTTACAACTGGCCGTCCTTCGCACGGGCCGCGTTCAAGATCCAAGTGGACGCCGACGCGGCCGAGTTGCGCAAGCCGACGGTTCGACCCGACTTGCCCGTGAACGCCGATGTGCGCGCGTTCTTGGGAGAAATGGACCGGCAGATCTCGGAAGGGTGGGATTCGTCGAAGCAGCACTCGCGCTGGCTCCTATGGTGCAGGGAGCGGACGAAGTGCTATCCCATCGTCTTGCCTCGCCACCGGACGCTCCGCGGAGACCGAATCAACCCCTACCATTTCATCGAGACGCTCTTCGGTCACCTGGGCCACGAGGATGTAGTGGTCTGCGGGAACGGGTCAGCTTGCGTGATCACCTTCCAGGCAGCCCGCGTGCAGCGCGGGCAGAGGATCTTCTGCAACTCCGGCAGCGCCTCCATGGGGTACGATCTGCCCGCTGCCGTGGGTGCCGCCGTGGCGCGTGGTGGTGAGAGAGTGGTCTGCATAGCCGGAGACGGGAGCCTCCAAATGAACATCCAGGAGTTTCAGACGCTGGCCCACCTGGGACTTCCAGTCAAGCTCTTTATCTTGAACAACGGTGGCTATCTCTCCATGCGCATCACGCAGCGGGGGTTCTTCGGGGCGCTGATCGGGGAGAGTCCGTCGAGCGGTGTGGGGTTCCCGGACTTCGGCCGGGTGGCAGAGGCCTACGGTCTGCCGACGAATTCACTTGGTGGCACGGATTTTGAGGCGGGCATCGAACAGGCCCTGTGCTCAGAAGGCCCCTTCGTCAGCGTCGTCCTGCTGGATCCTGACCAGGAGTTTGAGCCCAAGCTGGCTTCCAGGCGGCTCGAGAATGGGCGGCTGGTGTCCTCGCCGCTGGAGGACCTCTCGCCCTTTCTGAGCCGAGAGGAACTTCGTGAGAACATGTTCATACCTTTGATGGAGGAGTAGGCGCCATGCCCAGGCGAGCGCTCGTGACGGGTGCATCCAGGGGGATTGGTCGGGCCATCGCGTCGCGGTACGAAAGCGCCGGCTACGCAGTGCTCGCGCCAACTCGGGCCGAGATGGACCTCGCCTCACCCTCCTCCATTCGCGACTACCTTGACCGCCTTGGCGACATGCCGATCGACGTGCTCGTGAACGATGCAGCGGAAAACCGCATCCGGACTCTTTCGGAGCTGAGCCTGGAGGAGTGGCAGCGGATGCAGGCCATCAATCTCACTGCTGCATTCCTGCTCATCAAACACCTGGGGACTCGCATGGCGGAGCGAAAATGGGGTCGCATCGTCAACATCAGCTCTTGCTACAGCCTGGTCAGCCGGGCGGGCCGGGCGGGGTACACCGCCTCAAAGTCGGGCCTTAACGGCCTGACGATGACGGCGGCATTGGAACTCGCCCACGGAAACGTACTCGTGAACGCCGTGTGCCCCGGGTTTGCCGACACGGAGCTCACGCGGCAGAACAACAGTCCCGGCCAAATTGAAGCGATCTGCGGCCAAGTGCCGCTGGGACGCATGGCCCGCCCAGAGGAAATCGCCGAGGTGGTCTTCTTCCTTGGCTCGGAAGTGAATACCTACGCGACGGGCCAGACCTTTACGGTGGATGGAGGATTCCTCATCCAGTAGGAGACGCCATGCGTCTGAACATTCAATCGGGTCAGGGCGCCTACGCCGTGGACATGGGAGATCCCATAGAGGACGCCGTGGGATCTTTGCTGGAAGTGCCGGCAGTGGTCGTGATCGATGGGCGCGTGGCCGAACTTCACTCGGGCGCCCTGGCCCCGCTCCTGGCCGCTCACCCTCACCTTTCCATGCCAGCGCTGGAGAGCGAAAAGAGCTTCGAAGGGGTTCAACGGGTCCTCGCCTTCCTTCAGGACACGAACAGCACCAAGCGGACGACCCTGATTGCCATCGGTGGGGGAATCATCCAGGATATCGCTTCCTTCGCGGCCCACATTTACTATCGTGGATTGCCGTGGGTCTTCCTGCCATCCACGCTTCTCGCGATGGCGGACAGTTGCATCGGCGCCAAGTGCGCCCTCAATTTTCGCGGTTTTAAGAACCAGATTGGAGCGTTCCATTCGCCATCCCGTGTGGCGCTTCGGACCGAGTTTCTCTCCACGCTGTCGGATCAGGATGTTCTGTCTGGCTACGGGGAAATTCTCAAGCTCATGCTCACGGAAGGCGAAGAGGCCTTCGAGCACCTCGTGCGAAGTGTATCGAGCATCGGCTTTAGGGGGGACACACGGGAGAGTTTGTCTTTCGGAGCCTCCAGGTCAAAAAGGGGATCATCGAGCAGGATGAATACGAGCTGGGCCTACGAAAGATCCTCAATTTTGGCCACACTTTCGGCCATGCGCTGGAAGGGGCCACCGACTACGCCGTGCCTCACGGAATCGCGGTGGCCTGGGGAGTGGACCTCGCCAACTTCGTATCGTTCAGCCGGGGCAGTTTGGAGAAGGAATGGTTCGACAAGATTCACCGATTTCTGGAGGAGAATTTCCTTCCAAGCGTTGAAGTCGCTCCCGATCCGGCGGACATCTTCGCCAGGCTCAGGCGGGACAAAAAGGTGCGCGAAGGGAAGGTTCAGCTCATCCTTATGGGCAAGCCCGGGGACCTGCGCATCGTTCCCACGGATTTAGATCGGCGGTTGGAGGATGACATCTGCGGCTACATGGCGTTCAGCTGCGCACGATGAGGGAGGTCCGCAATGATCAGTCGCGACATCTTTGAAGACTTGTTTGTCCTTGAGATGACCAACAACCATCTGGGCAGCCTCGATCGAGGACTGCAGATCATCCGCGAGCACTCCAGGGTTGTGCGCTTCAACAATGTCCGGGCCGCCATCAAACTCCAGTTTCGGGACCTTGACGGGTTCGTCCACAAGGACTTCAAGGACCGGATGGACATCCGGTATGTCAGGCGGGTCACGGAGACGCGACTGAGCAAAGACGACTATGCCGTCATGGTGGAGGCCATCCGCAAGAGCAATTGCATCCCCATGGCCACCCCTTTCGACGAGAAGTCCGTCGACTGGTGTGTGGAGTTCGACATGCCCATCATCAAGGTGGCCAGCGCCGACAACAACGACTGGCTGCTCCTGGAAAAGATTGCGAAGACCAAGAAGCCCGTGATCGTCTCGCTGGGCGGCATGTCCCTGAAAGACACGGACGACATGGTCACATTTTTCGAGAACCGCGGCATTCCGCTGGCTCTCAACCACTGCGTTGCCGCCTACCCCACCGAGGACCACGAACTGGAACTCAACCAGATCGATTTTCTCCAGCGGCGCTATCCCCGGTATCCCATAGGACTCTCGACCCACGAGCACAACGATTGGACCGCCTCCCTCATGATGGCCTACGCCAAGGGAGTTCGCCTCTTCGAGCGGCACGTGGACATCGAGATGGACGGCGCCCCGGTAGCCCCCTACTCGTCTCTTCCGGAGCAGATCGATACTTGGTTCAAGGCCTACTACCGGGCCAAGGAAATGTGCGGCACGGGCGGAGAGGATCGGAGGATGCCCTTGGCCCGTGAGCGCGACTATCTGGATTCCTACGTCCGGGGCGTTTATGCGCGGAGGGATCTTCAATGCGGAGAACTCCTTTCGGAAGAGGACATCTATCTCGCGATCCCCCTTCAGAAGGGGCAAATATCATGCCGAGAGCTGATGCTCGGGCGCTTTGGGCACAAAATGATTCAGACGTGCACCAAGGATGCGCCTGTCATGATCGACATGGTCGATACGCCCTATGCGTACAACGAGCGACTTAAGAAGCAGATCTATGACCGAGGGTTGTGAGACAGGGATGCACGCATGGCGTCCAGGCGATGGACCGGGCGCAGCCCTCAAGGGAGGATGGTCTTGCGAAGGATTAGCGTGCTGACCCCATGCTACAACGAAGTGACCAACATCGAGGAGGTGTCCCGACAGGTGCGGGAAGTATTCGAGGGCCTGAGGGCGTACGACTACGAGCACGTCTTCATCGACAACGCTTCCACGGATGGGACGCAGGCGAAGCTTCGCGAAATGGCGGCGTCCGATCACCGTGTGAAGGTGATTCTGAACAGCCGCAATTTTGGAGTGACGCGCTCCAGTTACTACGGAATCATACAGTGCGAGGGTGACGCGGTGATTCCAATGGCCGCGGACTTGCAGGACCCTCCCGATCTGATCCCCGAACTCCTCAAAAAGTGGGAGGAGGGATTCAAGGTCGTCCTGGCCGTCAAGCAGTCCAGCGGCGAATCCAAAATCATGTACGGGATCCGCAGGCTGTACTACCACCTCGTGAACCGTCTTTCAGAAATCCAGCTCATTGACAACTTTTACGGCTTCGGGCTCTACGACAGAGGAATCATCGATGCGCTCAGGGACATGGAAGACCCGTACCCGTACTTCCGGGGCCTAATCGCCGAAGTGGGGTTCGACCGGGCGGAAGTTCTTTTCCGCCAGCCCGCCAGGAAGCGGGGGCTAAGCTCCTACAGCTTTTACAGACTGTACGACATTGCCATGTTGGGCATCACGAGCCATAGCAAAGTGCCTCTGAGGCTCGCCACCATGCTCGGATTCGGTATGTCCGTTCTCAGCTTTTTAATGGGCATCGGTTACCTTTTAGCCAAGCTCATCTTCTGGGACCACTTCACCGTGGGCATTGCTCCGATCCTGATTGCGGTGTTCTTCTTCGGTTCGGTCCAGCTTTTCTTCACTGGTATTCTAGGCGAATACATCGGCTTCATCTACACGCAGGTACTCAAGCGCCCACTCGTCATCGAGAAGGAGAGGATCAACTTCGAAGAGAGCGAACGACCTCTCGGAGACGAAAGGGGCGCAGGAAAGCTGTGAAGAGGAGAGAGGCCTGATTGATCTCCCGACCGCTGCAAAGACTCTGGGCCATGCCTTTTTTGCGCTTCCTGCTGGTGGGCGGGCTCAACGCGTCGTTCGGGTATGGCGTCTTCGCGCTGTTCATCCTGCTGGGGATCCACTACGCTATCGCGGCCTTTCTGGGCACCGTACTGGGAATCCTCTTCAATTTCAAGACCACGGGGACGCTGGTTTTCCGCAGCCATGACAATACGCTCATCGCCAAGTTCTTCGCCGTCTACGGGGTGACCTACGTCATCGGGGTCCTGTTGCTAAAGGCGTTCAAGGCGCTCGGGGTCCATGTACTCGTCACCGCAGCGATGACCCTCCTGCCCATGGCGGCATTGTCCTTTCTTCTGATGCGGCGGTTTGTGTTTGGCCAGGTTGAGAAAGATCCGGTTGAACCACCGGCATCGTGATAATCTGACTCTTAGTGACCGCCGGAGGACCGAGTGAAGAATGTTTTTAAGACGCTTCTGGTGGGCTCCACGGACTGCACCCTGGGTGCAATTGTTCCGGTACACTTTCGTCGGAGGGGCCGCCTTCGTTTTTGACTTTGGCGGGCTGTACCTACTCACCGAATACGCCGGGCTCCATTACCAGCTCTCCGCTGCCCTCTCCTTCCTCCTCGGCCTCTCGGTAAACTATGTCCTCAGTGTGCTGTGGGTTTTCAACCGAAGAACCCTGCACAGCCGTTGGGCGGAGTTCGCGGTGTTCGCCATAGTGGGGGTCGTGGGCTTGGGGCTCAACGCCCTATTCATGTGGCTCCTCACGGAAGTCGCAGGGCTCTACTACCTCATCTCCAAGATGGGATCCACGATCCTGGTCTTCCTCTGGAACTTCGCGGCGCGCAAGGTGAGCCTTTTTCGCTGAGGATAGAGGATCAATGCAGGGCAAGGAGTCGGTCTGGAATCGGTGGCCCGAGGTCCTACCATGGACCGTGCTGGTGGCGTCGGCCTGCATTTTGGCGGCCCTCATCATCTGCCTTCCTCTTAATGTGGACGAGTTGGAGTTTCACAGGGCGACCCGCTGGGTAGGGCAGGGACAAATGCCCTACAGGGATTTCTGGGAGCACCATACGCCGCTGCAATGGTTTCTCTTCGCACCCGTGACCCGATTGTTTAAAGATGCGTCTGCCACGAACATTTTGGCACTCCGGTGGGTACAGATTCCCCTGGAAGTGCTGACAGTACTCGTGCTCGTCTCCCTCATGCGGAGAAGGGGAGTGAGGTGGCCGGTGGTGCCTCTCGCCCTCGGTCCCATCTTGAGCTCGCGCCTCATCGGAAGCCCCATGGTCGGATATCGCATCGACACCCTGATGAATCTGCTCTTCTTGACGGGGCTCACTCTCCTCGAATGGGACGCAGATAGGCGGAGTGAAGCCTTGGAGGCATTTTGTGTCGGGAGCCTGCATTGCCCTGGCCTGTTTATGCTCTCAGCGAATGCTTCCCATGGCCCTCTTGGTCCCCGTCGTCTACTTCGTGGGATTCAAGCACGATGGGCAAGGACGAAAATGCTGCCCTCGCTGGCAAATCCTCTGGACGGTGGCGGGGGGGGCCGTGGTTGCCTTCCTGGTGGCTATTTTCCTTTGGAGCCGCGGGGCGCTGGGGGCGTTTTTTCAACAGTGCGTAAGGGATAATGCCACGTATGAGACGTCCTGCGGCGCTGGAACCCACTCCTCCTTCTGGTTTCAGTTTCTTGCGCTTCCCTGGAAAATTGGCGACTGGTGTTACCTGTACACCATCGTTCTTGGGCTTGGCCGGCCTGGTGTTTATGCTCCTTCGGCCGAAGTCTTCGGAGGCACCCTTTCGTCTGGCGGCTGCTCGTCGGAGGGCAGTTCCTTCTCCTCGCCAACCTTACCACCGTAAATGTTTATCAGCAGCAGACGATGATTTGGCTCCTGGTGATCTTGGCCGGACTTTTTCTGAACCGCCTTTGGACGCTCGGAGAGATCCGACTCTCGAACGGCACGGCCATCGCGGCGACGGTTCTTGCGACTGGGTGTCGTTACCGCCACAAGTGCCGGGCTCACATGGCGGATGGGACGTGCCATACAGAGCCACCAAGACCACGTGATCCGATTAGTTCACGCCATCACCGGGCCTCAGGACGTGGTTCTAGACGGCTCCGGCTATGCCTTTGGACACCCTCCGGCCTGTCGGTTCTGGTTCCTGACGCGCATCGCCAAATGTCTTATGGACAAGGGTTACTACCCTAAACTTGACATTGCGACCTTTCTAGAGAAAAGACCGCGAGTCCTCGTCATGGACAGCCATCTCACGGGTTACCTGGTGGCATCCGCGCCGTCTCTCCAGGAGTTCGTTTGCCGCAATTACCTTCCCCTGGAGACATGCGTGTGGGTGCCTGCCCCCAATGTGCTCTTGTCCGAAGAGCGACCCGAGACCTCCTGGCCTGTGCTGAAGTCGGGTCTCTACAAAGCCTGCGTTGGAGATCCCAAGATCCTGGCTGCTGGTTTGAAAGGCCTTTTGCCTTCAGCTACATCGAGAACATCAATCTCAGCTATAACATCCCCGACATCCGCAAGTACGAGCTGGATGCGCGAACTCTGAGCTCCCCAGGAGAGTACGCGCAGCTAACCTGGTTACTGGACGGCGTGTCCGATCCGGCCAGGGCCCGATGGATGGTTGTCACTGAAAGCAGGCCAGCGACTTGAGGTCCTTTACGGGGGAAAGCAGCCCTTGGCG
This sequence comes from uncultured Acidobacteriota bacterium, assembly GCA_963772255.1. Classification (GTDB taxonomy): domain Bacteria; phylum Acidobacteriota; class UBA4820; order UBA4820; family DSQY01; genus JAKAJA01. Next base: position 11,139 of record CAVYWK010000018.1, on the reverse strand, counting down.
CTGCTATTGGTCTCGAATTATTTTCCAATGCTCTTCCTTATACCCTTCCCAAAGGTGCCACTCGAACTTGTCAGGGATGAGCCGCCATGAGCGAAACGTGCGGCAGTTCAGGCGAGATTCGAACACAAAGTGGTAGTACGGCCCACGAAAGGACGGATACAGACAGACATGGCCGAAAAGGTGGCGATCATCATCGGTGCGGGGCCAGCGGGGCTGACGGCGGCGTACGAGTTTCTGGACCGCACCGATGTGAAGCCCGTGGTGCTGGAGATGACCGGCGACATCGGCGGCCTGGCCCGGACGGCGGTCTACAAGGGGAACCGCATCGACATCGGCGGCCACCGGTTTTTCTCCAAGTCGGACCGAGTCATGGACTGGTGGCAGAACATCCTCCCCCTTCAGGGCGCGCCCGCCCGGGACGACCGCCTCCTGGGGCGGAGCGTGCCCGTGTCAGAGAAAGCCGCGCGAAGGCCCCTGGGCGCCTCGGCGGCCATCGAGGCCGCGGCCCCGGATCCGGACCGGGAGGACCTCGTGATGCTGGTGCGGGGGCGCCTCTCGCGAATCCTCTTCCTGAGGAAGTTCTTCAGCTACCCCATCACCTTGAGCCTGGGCACCCTTCGAAACCTCGGCCTCTGGAGGATCTGGAAGATCGGATGGAGCTACCTCCGGTCCTCCTTCTTCCCGATCCGGAGCGAACGCTCCCTGGAGGATTTCTTCGTCAACCGCTTCGGCCGGGAGCTCTACAACACCTTCTTCCGGGATTACACGGAAAAGGTATGGGGCGTGCCGTGCGACGTCATCAAGCCCGAGTGGGGCGCCCAGCGGGTGAAGGGGCTCTCCATCTGGAGCGCGATCTTTCACGCGCTGAAGAAGCCCTTCCAAAGCGAGAGCTCCATCTCGCAGAAGGAGACGGAGACCAGCCTCATCGAGCGGTTCCTCTATCCCAAACTGGGCCCCGGTCAGATGTGGGAGACCGTGGCGGAGGAGGTCGTCCTGCACGGAGGCGAGGTGCACCTCCACCAGCGGGTGGCGGGATTCCGGCACGAGGGCTCGCGCATCACCGCCGTGGAGACCGTGGACGAACGGACCGGAGAGCGGCGCTGGTGGAAGGGCGATGTGGTCCTGTCCTCCATGCCCCTGAAGGACCTCGCCGAGGCCTACGGAGAAGGAGTCCCCGAAGACGCCGCCGGCGTGGCGAGGGGCCTCATCTACCGCGATTTCGTCACGGTGGGCGTCCTGCTGAGCAAGCTCAAGATCCGCAACGAGAGCGGCATCCGGACCGTGAACGACATCGTGCCGGACAACTGGATCTACATCCAGGAACCGGAGGTCAAGATCGGGCGCCTGCAGATCTTCAACAACTGGAGCCCCTACCTGGTCCAAGACCCGGACAAGGTCTGGATCGGGGTGGAGTACTTCTGCAACGAGGGGGACGCCTTCTGGTCCATGGCCGATTCGGACATCGCGAAGCTCGCCGTGCAGGAGCTGGCGGCCATCGAGGTGATCGATGCCGCGGACGCGCTGGACTCGGTGGTCATTCGCGCGCCCAAGACCTACCCCGCCTACTTCGGGACCTACGACAGGTTCGATGTCTTAAGGGCCTTCCTCGACGGGATCGAGAACCTCTACCCCATCGGCCGCAACGGCATGCACAAGTACAACAACCAGGACCACTCCATGCTCTGCGCCATGACCGCCGTGGATCTCGTGGCGTCGGGCTCGGTCGCCAAGGACGCCCTCTGGGCCGTCAACACCGAGCAGGATTACCAGGAGGAGAAGTGAGGCAGTCCTCTCAGGTCTAGATTCCAGGAGAGATTTGGTGTGAAGGGGAGGACTGAGTGGTCATGTCCAGTTCGTTCCGGTCCAAGATTCATCGCGCGGTGAGATCACCTGCTTTCTGGCTCCTCCTGGAGATGGGTGCCATCATACTCGTCGCCTGGCTCCTGGGGATGTTTAGCCTTGGCACCACCGCCGATACTCCCGATTACATGGAGGCCAGCCGCAAGGGCCTGACGGAACAGCTCCTGGGTTTCCGGACCCTGGGGTATCCGCTCTTCCTCAGGGCGGCTTCCATGCTGACTCCCGATCTCCGCGTCGTCCCATTCCTCCAGTTCGCCCTCCATTTTCTAGTGGCCTTCTTCCTTCACTTCACCCTCGTAAAGTTTGGCGCGCGACCCTGGGAAGCGTTGGCCATAGCCACCGGATACATGACGACGGTAGCCACCGATCCGACGGTACAGTGCCTCATGAGCGATTCCATCGGACGGTCGTTGGCCGTAGGTGTCATGGCGTCACTCCTGTGGATCGCGGCTGAACCGCGGCGGCCCCTGCCGTGGGGTTCCTTCGCGCTGCTCCTGGTCGTGGCCTACCAAGTTAGGCCCTCCAACATGATTCTTGTGGGCCTCAGCCCCGTTCTCATCCTTGCGCTCAGCCCATTGGCAGCCACCGGTCTCGCGGAAAGGGCCGCTCGCAGGGTGACGCTCGCCCTGCGTGTCGCCCTGGTCTCCATTCTGCCTCTTCTTGCGTTCTGCTTCTTGCGGCTGTTGGCGGTGGGAGAGTTTGGGCTGGTTTCTTTCGGCGGGTTCAATGCCATGGGTACCGCTGCCGAGCTACTGTCAACGGAACGCGGCAGAGCGGCCGTACCGCAGGACCTCGTGCCCCTCGCCCGTGCAATCATGCAAGCCCGTGCAGGGGCCGGCATCAAGGACGCCGTGACGGACGAGACGGTCGACTGCAAAGTGTGGCGGGAAAACTACAACTTCAACATCTGGAAGGCCGCCCTGCCCGCCGCGAAGAGCCTGTATGGAGACAACGGCATCATAATCAACGACAAAATGGGACGGCTATCCCGGGCTCTGTTGGGCACCGCCAAGCCTCTCTACCGCCGATTTCTCCTCGCGAACCTCATGGACGGGTTCGGAGGCCTATTCCGGTTCGCATTGGCGTTGCAGATCTGGGGCCTGCTGGCTGTGTCCCTTTTCTGGCTTCGCCTGGTGGCCTTCCCCCAGCCGCGGGGAGTCGCTGCAAATCCGAACCCCGATAGCCTTCCACCGGGCCCATCGCCCACATTGCAGGCCATCGCAGCCATGTCCCTCCTCCTTGCGTTGTCCAGCGTCTTTCTCGTGGCGTTGACCGTGGTGAATGTGGGGCGACATTCCACCGCGGCGGGTATCCTCCTGCCTTCACTGATGGCCTATTGGGCTTTTCGCGAGGCACGGGAAATAACCCGCCTCTCTCGACTGGGCTCGTCAACGGCGGCCATTTCGTCCTAGGATACTGCGTTGGTCACAGTATGCACATCAGGAGAGACGCGCAGGATTAGCTAGTAGGACCTCTTTTCTTCCCCGCGGAGGAGGACTTGAGCGTTCGCAAAGCGCAGGCGGAGCGCCTCGGAAGGTGTCTGTACGGCGGCGCGCGCTAGTTCCTCACTGAGCGCCTCGATCTCGATCCTTCCGTGTTGTGCGGCCCACACTAGGTAGGGCAAATCGTCGGGACGCAGGGCCTTGTACTCCATCAACCCTATGGACGTCTCGAAGCGGGGCAGCCTCCGCAGGAAAACCATCCCGTAGTCCCCCATATAGACCAGGGCCCACTCCCTCTGAGGGAAAGAGCACTGGCGAGGGGCCGCGAGGGGGACCATTGGGGTCGGGAGGCATTCGGAAGGTTGGGTAGGCATAGAGCGCCACCTCCGCGGGGTACTTCTTCAAGAGGTCCTGGAACTTCTCCACCGTCTAGGTGCGCCCTGTAGTAGTCCATCCCGACGGAGTTGAAGGGACCGTAGCGGCCGTCCAGGAATACCTTGCAGGACGGGGGCAGAACCCACTCCAGGTAGCCCCCCACGCGGAATTCGTGGAAGAGGTTGCCGCACAGTCCGTTGACCCTCAGAAATTTTGCTTCCGAAGCGGGATACCGCTGGGCGAGGGACGGGTAGTGGACAGGGCGGACGATGGGGAGCGCGACGGCCAGGACGCCGGCGGCCAAGGCAATGGCCAGGATGGCTCGCCTGGCCCAGGCGGGCTTGGAGATCTGGACCAGCCGACAGGATGCCGACGGGGCCAGGGCCAGGATCGCGTAGGCGGCGTATCGCACCCAGTAGAGCCCCAGCGCCCCTTGGCTTGCCACCACCATGAACTCGGGCCAGCGGAAATGTCGCTGGACCACGAGCACGGCCAGGACGACCAGGATCACAAGGACGGAAAAGATCGCGTAGACGCCGGAAAAGGGCGTGCGTACCCATTCCGCGATGGGGACGTAATCCTGGCGGTGGCCCAGGAGGCTCAGCGCGTGCTGGACCGGGAAGAGGGGCAGCCGCCAGCCCAGGGGATTGAGAAACAGGACGGCTCCGCAGAGTGCGGGCGCCGCGAGGGCATCGGTCCAGAGCCGGCGCGAAAGCCTCCCTTCACGCCCTGCCTGCATGAGGCCTCCGGCAAGGAAGGCGACCAGGACGGCCATTCCGTAAGCCCAGGCCCCGTGAAGCTGGATCCACAGCCAAAAGAGGGGCAGGAGCCAGGGAAGACGGGACCTCCAACCCTCAGGCGCTATCCGCCACCGGAGTAAGATCTCAAGCAGAATCGCCATAAAGACCATGGAAGCGATTTCGGGCCGGAAGCGGAACCGCTCGGAGTAGACCCCGATGAGCGGCAGAAACCAGAGGGCGAAGGCGGCTGCGTTTCCGCCGAGCAGGCGCACCGAGCGGTACACCAGGCCCGCCGCTAGGGTTCCGCAGAGCGCGGTGATGAGCTGAAGGAGGGTGTCGCCACCAACCCGCCAGAGGGGATAGGCCAGGGCGTGGAAGAGCCATTCCTCGTCCACCCACGGCGCGCCCGGCGCCGTATAGGAGAATGTCTCCGTACGCACGAGGCCGCCCGTCTGCCAGATCTCCCGCCCCACCGCCAGGTGCCAGAAGGTGTCCGGGTCGAGCAGCGGTTTGTAGCACCACAGAAAGGTGGCCCCAAGGATCAGGCCGAAGAGAATCCATTCGAGCCAGACCGATCCCTCGAGGGGCGGAAGGCGCAGGCCTTGCGGCGAGTCGGGGACGGAGGGTTCGAAGCCTTAGGATTCCCTGCGCCAAAAGCTCATGAGGTCCGGCTCCGAATCCCGAGCGGCGAATTCATTCCCGGTTCATCCAGTTCCACGCTGTACGGATAATTGTTTCGATGTCCGAATGGCGGGGTGTCCACCCGAGTTCGCGCCGGGCCTTGCCCGGGTCGCCCACGAGTCGCGGTGGGTCGCCCGGGCGCCGGGGCCCATATTGGACGGGGATTTTTCCGACCCGTGACGGCTTCGCCCGTCGTCAGGATCTGGCGCACCGACAGGCCCGCGCCCGTCCCCAGATTGAGGGCCATGCTGGGGCCGCCGGCGAGCAGCGCCTGGAGGGACCGCACGTGCGCGTCGGCCAGATCCGAGACGTGGATGTAGTCCCGGATGCAGGTGCCGTCGGGCGTGTCGTAGTCTGTGCCGAAGATCGTAAGCGGGGTGCCCGTGCGGGCCGCCGTCAGGACGAGCGGGATCAGGTGAGTCTCGGGGTCGTGGGCTTCTCCGGCCTCGCCGTCCGGATCTGCCCCCGCGGCGTTGAAGTAGCGCAGCGAGATGGAGCGAAGATCTCCCGCCGTTTCCGCGTCGCGAAGGAAACGCTCCACAGCAACCTTGGTGAATCCGTAGGGGTTGATGGGCGCAAGGGGGTGGTCCTCGCCGATGGGGATCGAGAGGGGATCGCCGTACACCGCCGCGGAGCTGGAAAACACCAGCGCGCCGATGCCCTGGTCCACGGCGCATTCCAGAAGGCACAGGCTACCGGAGATGTTGTTTTGGTAGTACAGCAGGGGGTCTCGGACCGACTCCCCCACGTAGGTGAACCCGGCCAGGTGAACGATCGCCACGGGACGATGCTGGTCATCGTCGTGAGGAGGGCCTGGCGGTCCAGGAGGTTGCCGCGGACGAGGGGGCCCCACTTCACCGCCCAGTCGTGGCCCCGGCTCAGGTCGTCGAAGGAAACGGGAGCAAACCCGGCGACACGGAGGGCCTTGCAGACGTGCGAGCCAATGTAGCCCGCACCGCCCGTCACCAGCACCGTGTCTGAGCCGGCCGAGCGCTCGCCACGCCCAACGCCCTTTCCGAGTTCGCTCATGTGCGACTCTTCGGAGAAGTCATGCGCCTCTCCCTTTCCTGGCAACGACGTTCCACGAGTTGCGGTTGTGCCACCGGAAGTTCAGCTCGGCGGGTCCGAGGAGGTCGAACCATTGTTTGAGCGTGGGCTTGGCCAGGTAGTGGGCGATGGGCGGACAGAGGTGGTCCAGAACGATGTGCTCGATCTCCCTCAAGGGAAACTTGGAGATGTAACCCAGGTAGGCCGAATAGGGGAGCCAGGAAACGCTTTGGGACCCCTGGTGGGTGACCGGTCCATAGAGAAGCTTCAAGAGGATGTACAACACGAGGGTGAGCGGGAGCAGGAAGGGCCTGAGCACCTTGGTGGGAATCCGGGAGGTGATCCCTCGGCGGACGGGATCCACAAGGGCGACGACCCAGCCGTTACCCTCCCGGCCGTAGACCCAGAGGCAGAGCGTTCCTCCCGGCTTGAGGGCCTTCCAAAGCTCCGCCAGGCCCGCCTGCGGGTCGGGCAGGTGGTGCAGGACGCCGAGGCAGATGACCACATCCTGACTTTCGGGCTCAACCGGAAGTGAGGAGAGGTCCGCGCGGACGCAGCGGACCCTGGGGAAGGCCTTGGTGTAATCGGCCGCGGTGAAGATCGCATCGGAGAGATCCACGCAGGTGAGGCTCTCCGGCTCGTAGCCCGCCATGAGAAAACTGTGCCGGCCCTTGCCGCACCCGCTTCCAGGATCGCCTTGCCCTTGAAGTCCTCTTCGGTGAGGGGGAGGATCCAATCCAGAAACTGCTTCTCCTGGTAGGGAGCGAGGTATTCGTGGGCGCTCCAGGAATCGCCGAACTGCTCCACCGTATTTTGGGAGGCTAAGTCTGCCGACTTGGGCGTCAGGCAGAGGACTCGCCGGGTGTAACGGAAGGTCCGTCCGCAGGAGGCGCACCGGGCGGGGGTCTCGCCGTCCCCTGGAATCGGTTCCAGCGCGCCGCGGCAATCGGGACAGCGCAGGTGTTCCAGCGACAGCGGCCTCATGGGGACCCCTCAATCGGCCGGTTCCAGGAAAAGTCACCGCAGGTGTCCGCCGTAATAACCTCCATCACAGCACTGGTACCCATCCTCGGAAAAGGGCGGGATTTCCTCAACCACATGCCGTCCCCCGCCGCCACCAGTTCAGGAAACACAGGAGGGTCCACAGGGGCTTCCGGTGGTCCGCCTTGCGGGCCAGGTGCTCGTGCCAGAGCCGGCGAGGCATCTTGGGATCGAAAAATGGGACGGTCCCGAGCACGGCGTCCGAGAGCAGCTCCTCGGCGAAGGGCTTCAGTGGACCGCACAGCCAGGCCGCCAGAGGAATGCCGAACCCCTTCTTGGGGCGATCGAAGAACCGCGGGGGCAGGTCTTGCGCGAAGGCCTCCTTCAACAGGACCTTGCCGCGACCGCCCGAAAGGCGCCACGCGACGGGCAGGGAGAAGGCCAGCGATGCGACGCCCGTATCCAACAGGGGGACGCGGACCTCCAGGGAGGCCATCATGCTCGCGCGGTCCACCTTGGCCAGGATGTCCTCCACCAGATAGGTGTGCAGATCCAGCCACTGAGCCTGCGTGACCGGGTCCGACGAGGGCGCGGGGGGGATCCAGTCCCACGGCACGGCCACGGGTCCGGTGGCACCGGGCATGAGGGCCGCGAGGCGCTCGGGGCTCCAGGCGCCGAGCCAGAGGTGGTGGCGCATGGGCATGGGGTATTCGGCGCCGTCTCGGAACTTGCGCAGCTTGTAGCCGAAGGGCAGGTTGGCGTGGGACACGGGGAGCACCGCGTCCGCCGCGGCGAGGGCGCCCCGCCTTATCCATCCCGGCATCCGAGCATAGAAGCCGTAGGAGGCGTGCGCCCGGTAGGTGGGGTAGCCGGCGAAGATCTCATCGCCTCCATCTCCTCCGAGAGCCACCGTCACCTTCTCGCGGGCGAAGCGGCTCAGGAGCGCCGTGGGAAACACCGACGGGTCGGCGAAGGGCTCATCGAGCCCCGCGAGGAGCGCGGGGGATTTCGTTCAGCAGTTCCGACTCGGAGAACATGTGCTCGTGATGTTCGCAGCCCAGGTGGCGTCGATCCCCAACGTTTCCCCCTTCAGCAGCCCGTTCTCCGCCAGCACCCGCAGCACCCAAGCGAACACTTCGCGGTGCGTCTCCAGGTCGATGAGCCGCCGCGTGCGCGAGATCGTCGAGTGGTCCGGCGCCGACTCCTCCAGCCCTACTCGCAGAAACCGCCGCAGGGCCAGCGAGTCATTCGCCCGCCACGCCATCCCCCGCTCCGAGTCGATGCCCTCGAAGTAGCCGATCAACAGCAGCCGGAAATACATCCCCGGCGCCAAGCTCGGCCGCCCCAGCTTGGGCGCATAAAAGCGCCGGCAGCGCCCTTCCACCCAGGCGTCAAAGCCGTTCGCCTCCAGGAGTTGATTCAACCGCTGATAAAACGGGTGGCTCGCCCCCTGGGGCAGCGCGGTGCAGGGTATCCACAACTCCTCTTGCTGCTTCTGTTCTTCGTGAGTTCCCATAGCCATGTCAGCATTCTAGAACGATTCCAGCATAATGCAATACTTTCCTCAAGATTAATGCGTCAGTGCTGGAACCCCCCCGACTTTCACCACGGGCTGCTAGGCCCATTTTTCAGTGACTTGCAAGTTGAAAATCGGCAAAAGAGCAACGGTCCATAAGACTGTGGGTCCGAGCTAGGCTCCATGCACGAATTCCATCATTTCAACAACATAAGAGCCTTGGGCCGGGCCGGCGGTGCGCAAAGGTGAGCAAAACAAGAGCCTAGTGAAGGTCGCGGCCGAAAAAGTTGGCGTTTGGGTAGAGAGCTGGCGTTGTAGTCCTGTCGTTTGCCAAAACTCTGCCGGAGCTTGAATCTCATCCAGATTACGCGTCACCTACGCGCGCAGTTGGGATGCGTTGTTAATTATCGCAAGGGACACCGGCATCTATGTTATTGATATTGTAATTGACCCGAGTTTTGGCGAACCACAGTCGCCCGTCGGTGTCACGCTGTTCTGGTCAGTAGTGTTTGGAGCGAGCCATGCGCGGGCTCGATCCGGTCCAACGCTTGAAGGCACGCGAGAACGCGGCCGGTTCGGAGAACCCCAACAAATATGCGGTCTCGTTCACCGAGACCCTTTTCCCGCTCAAGTAGTGGAGCGCCAGCTTATGGCGCAACTCATCCAAGACCTTCTCGAAGGTGACGCCCTCCGCTTTCAGCTTGCGAAAGAGCGTCTGGCGGCTGACCCCCAGCTTGCCAGCGATGGTGTCCATGCTGGCATCGCCGGTGTGCAGGATGGCCATCAAGAAACTCTCGACGCGGCCCCTGGTTGATTTCGATCTCTCCAGCCTCTCGAGGAGAGCCTCCGCGTGGGCGCTCAAAATCTCGGACACATAACGTGACGAAACCGCACTTCTGAGGGTCGACCAGGCATCATCGGCCAGCAGCAGCGCGTTCTTCTCGCTCTCGAACACCACCGGCACCCGAAAGATCCGATCATACTCCGCACGATATGCGGGCTCCGCATGGGTGACGTGGATCGCTTTCACGACCTGCTTTTCGCCGAGCCTGCGGCGCATGCCGCAAACCGCACGGGCGAACAACGATTCGGTGAGCTCAGGAAAGTGGTTCGGATTCGGGCGCGCATCGATCATCCAGAGCTGACCGTTGATTCGCGTGAGCTGGAAGCGATCGCCGGCGTCATCGACGTCCAGAGCCAGCGGTGCATAGCGATTCAACTGCGCGATGTCGCCAGCCATCGTCCCGGAGCCGCTGGCGACCTGGCCGACCATCGTCATCTCCGACAGATCAATCGCCTCGCCGAAGTGAAGTGCGAGCGCGGGGTCCTTGCACAACTCTTTGCCCGCTCTCATGAGCGCTACATACTTGGCGAAGGGGATGCGATTGTCCCGGTCCTGCAATTCCCCTGGATCGATCTGGGACCGCTCGACCAGCGCCTTCTGGCTGGCCCCCTTCGATACAGCCAGTTCCATCAATGCGCGCACAAATCCCGCCGCAACTGTTGGCTCAGCCATCGCTTCGTTGCCCCTTGCAATCTGAGGTCATGTTTTTGATGCGTGGAGTCATGTACATCGGTTCCTTCGAGGGATATGCTAAGCCTGAAATTCCGCAAAGCCAAGCGACGAGCGCCAAGACTCATATACGTGTTTGGCCCCATGTAAAGCCGCTCCGGCAGCAACGGAGGGACCACCGTGTTCGACCAGTTTCTCCCCGATCGCGTCGACAATACGTATCGTGGTCACAAGCACGCGCTCTGGCTCTTTGGCCTGGTCGTATTTATCAAGGCTATCCAGAGCCTGAATTCCATCTTTAACGGTTATATGGTAGCGAGTTCCGCCGACGGATCCCCATTAGCACATTCCGTTTCGCAGCCGCACAGACGGTCGTCTCCCTTTTTGCGCTGCTGGGAATCTCTCAGTTGATGATCTGCTTGCTCTGTACATTGGTTTTGATTCGATATCGCAGCCTGGTTACCGTCATGTTTGTGCTGGTCTTGCTGCAGCACCTAGGCGGAAGACTGATTCTTCAATTCCTTCCCGTTGTTAGGACCGGAACACCGCCCGGATTCTACGTAAACCTCGTACTCCTTGGATTGATGATCGTTGGCCTAGCGCTATCGCTACGCAGCCAGAGCAATCTTCGGGTAAAGGAGTTGTAATCATGGAACTGATTCGAGAAGAGTCACCGCGTCTGAAGGCCAGGATTTCCGGTGTCTTTTATTTGCTGGAAATGCTGACGGCCGGATTCGCCCTCTTCGTTGGCAGCAGGCTTTTTGTCTCCGGCGACGCCGCGGCCACGGCGACCAACATCCTGGCGCACGAGTCTTTATTTCAGTTGGGTATCGCAGCCAACCTCATTGGGTTCGCGTGCTATATCGCTGTCACGGGTCTCTTCTATGACTTGTTTAAGCCGGTGAACAGGAGCCTCTCTTTACTTGCCGCGTTCTTCAGCCTCGTGGGATGCACCATCGGGGCTGTTAGCTGCCTCTTTGAGCT
>CAVYWK010000017.1:0-48414 GCA_963772255.1 uncultured Acidobacteriota bacterium | reverse complement strand
TAATATCCATCCTCGAAGCGCCATCTCAACACCCTCTTGATCGCGGCGAAGAAGCGGTGCGAAAAGCGCCATAATTCTAATGACTGGTTCCATCATGGCCGCCAGAAAAAGACGCGAGTAACTCAGCGATTTGCCAGGGGTACTCATAATGCCTCACGTAATGACGCGTGGTCCATGTCTTGGACGGGCACGGCAGACATCAGCCGCGCGGGTAAATGGGCACCTGGAGTTTCGTGGCTCGTGGCAGCCTGCCACCGGTAGACCGCCAGGATGTGGCGCTACAAATTGCTGAGAGCATGGAGGGTCCAAGGGCGGGCCCAATGGAGGTGGCCCTGCTGGTAGCGACGCCAGAGAGGCGAAAGTGCTTGGGGGCGAATCAGGGTCTTGAGGGAAGACGGGGTGTCGCTGAGAAAGTGCGCTGCAATCTTTTGTTGCCAGGGCCCCTTCATCCATGCGTCGAAGGGAAAGGTAAAGCCCATTTTGGGGCGATGGGTGCATAGGCGCGGCAGGGGTGTCGGCAGGGCGTCGAGAAGCAGGGCCTTGGGAGAGCCTTGGAGGATGATATTTTCGTCTATCTGGAAGATGGCTTCGACGAGCTTGTGGTCGATGAGGGGAACGCGAATCTCGAGGGAATTGGCCATGCCGAACACATCGCTGTCGCGCAGGAGCTGGTTGAGCATGTACTCGCGTAGTTCGTGGGTGACGGTTCTGTGGACGGTGCGGGGGAGGAAGGGTTGAGTTTTGAGTTTTGGGTTTTGAGTTGGAAGAAAAGACAAGCGCGGAATTAGGGGTGTCGCCGTATGGGGCGAGGGGAGACCAATCCTTGCCGATCGCCGCTGCGACATCGGGCTGGAGGAGCTGGCGGATCTGGCTGGGCATGAAGAGCCCGCGCGATGCGTAGTAGAGGCGACAAGAAACGTCTTGAGTTTTGAGTTTTGAGTTTTGAGTGGAAGGAAGAGAAAGGGCTTCGAGTTTGGCGAAGCGGCCGCCGAGCCAGGAGGCGGCTCTCCCTCCGGCCCAGGTGGCCGGCCCGGGCATATAGGTGAGCCATGGCGCGGCCTTGCGGATGCGCTGGAAGGTCCCGTAGCCAGCGAAGAGTTCGTCGCCGCCGAGGCCGGAGAGCGAGACGGTGAGGCCGCCCTGCCGGGCGAACTTCGACACCATGTAGGTGTTGAATCCGTCGCAAGTGGGCTGATCCATGGCGGCGAAGAATCCGTCTAATTCGTGTTCGGCCATGTGGGCCGTCACGGAGATATCGGTATGTCGCGTGTCGAATTGCTCGGCCACCTTGCAGCGCGTAGGGACCTTCGTCCAAGGCCGTCTGGGGGAAGGAGATGGAAAAGGTGCGGATGTCCTCTTGCCCCGCGGCGCGCATGAGGGACACGACGGAGGAGGAGTCGATGCCCCCGCTGAGGAAGGCACCCAGGGGCGCGTCCGAGATGCACCGTCAGGGCCACCGCTTCCCGCAGGATGGGACCGAGCATCTCGATGGCCTCTTCGCGGCGATGGATGGTGGGTGCTGGCATCGGGGATCTGCCAGAATGTTTCGGTCCTGAATGTTCCGCCTTTCCAAATTCCCCACATTCCGGGCGGCAAGGCCTCGACGCCCTTGACGATGGTCTTGGGCTCGGGAACGCTGCCCCAGGCCAGATAGGCCGCCACGGCTTGTGGATTGATCTCCGAAGGCCCGCCAGGCAGAGCGCGCAGGGCCTTCACTTCGGAGGCGAACGCTATGCCCTGCGGACGAGGCCAGAAATACAGCGGCTTGATGCCCATGCGGTCGCGGGCGAGGAAGAGGCTCTTTTCCAGCTTGTCCCAAATGGCGATGGCGAACATCCCCCGAAAGCGCTGAAGGCAGTCCGGCCCCTCCCTGGCGTACAGGGCCAGGATGACCTCGGTATCGGAGTGGGAGCGAAATTCGAAGCCTTCGTCTTCCAGCGGCTTTCGCAGTTCGCGGTAGTTGTACACCTCGCCGTTGAACACGATGGCGTAGCGCCCGTCGGGGGAAAGCATGGGCTGATGGCCGGCCGGACTCAGGTCCAGGATGGCGAGGCGGCGGTGGCCGAGGAGGCACTCCGGTTCCTCGTAGATGCCGCGGTCGTCCGGGCCGCGGTTCTGCATCACATCGAGCGCCTTACCGAAGGCGTCGGCGTCGAAAGAGCGGGGACCGATGAAACCCAGGATGCCGCACATTTCTTCGGAGGGGCTCCGGAGGAAAGCTATGAGTTGTGAGTTTTGGGTTTTGAGCTTGGAGCTGGGGGCTGAGCGCTAGGAGCTTGCGAAATTCGGATTGCGAATTGGAAAGATGGTGAAGGAGGATCGGGGGGAAATCGGAGTTCGGAGTTCGGAATAGAAAGATTATGAATTAGGGCCTTTGGGGGGTCGGTCTCAGGAGAGGCGTCCTACAGGGGGCTCGTGTTGTGGTCGGTTCGACCGCGGCCGAAGGCTTGATGGTGGATGGGGCGGAGCCATCTCTGGGGCAAGAATCGACTTTCTGGAAGACAGACTGGAAATGGCCATGAAACATGCCCGTTAGATCTCCAAAGTTAAGGCGATGAAACAAGAATTGAGAAACAAGTTCTTGGGGGAGCAGGAAACATGTGAGTCTCCTTGACTCATGGCGCGCCAAGGTGTACTTTTAAAAGTCATTCGCGACAACCTTCCAACCCTGTGGAAAACTTCGTTTGGTGTGGAAAACCTGGTTTTGGTGTGGAAGTTCTTTGTCTTCAGGAATCTTGACTAGGTCAAACACTCTGCACTCGAATTGAATGTCTCTCTTTGCCACAGTCTTGGTCGTAACCAACAGAAATAGAGGGAGATTCTCATAAGATTCGGGCTCTCATTGGGGCTCTTTGGGAGGGGCTTGGCACTATATAGAGGGTCATATTCGGCGGACAGTGCCCTTTATGGTATAATGTGGCGCAAGCAGTAAACATTCGCTGCTGGTACTCATGTATGAGGAGCATGGAACTGATTCGACCACCAGGAAGGAGAACAAAGCCGAATTGCTGGACCCTGAAACGGTGCCATCAGGGTGTTGCGAAAATCATCGGCCTTGTGGATGCCTACCGTCTTGCTCGCTCTGCCTCTAACCGATGGGTGAATGCGGTTGTCGAAGGTCTTCGTGCCGCTGCTCCTGCCGTGAACGCCTCTGCTTCTCATCAGAACGCCTTTGCTTCTGGATCGAGGGCCTCTGCTTCTGGCCTGTGCGGCTCTGCTTCTGGGCCGAATGGGGTTGAGGCTGGCCTGCATGGCTCTGCGACTGGGGTGAATGCCCGTGCTTCTCGCCATTCCGCGAGTGCTCCGAGGCGTTGCGGGTGTGCTTCCCGCGAGAAGGTGTGGCCGATGTTCGCATTGGCCACTACGGGGGGTGATGGCCTTCGAGTAGCGGGGCCTGCCGCTGGCAGGCCGAGGGACCGTGGTGATGGGGCGGTGGTTCGGATTCCGGACAAGCCGGAATGACGAGCGTGGCAATGAGGGCCTTCGGAGTCGCGGGCAGGAGTGCCCGCGCCACGGGGGGGAAGGGCGAGATCGCCACGGCCCTTCGGGCCTCGCGATGACAGCTGTGAGAATGCCCGCGCCACGGAAGGAAGGGCGAGATCGCCGCGTCGCGCGTTGCGCTCCTCGCGATGACAGTCGTGTTGCGTTTTGCGCTCCTCGCGATGACCGCAGGGGTTGCGGACGGCGTCGTGTCCAACGAGGTTTGAGGGGTAGTGCTCGGGGACCCCCTTGGCTCCCCCGGGAATGCGGGGCCCTGCCAGGCGCCCGCATCGCCCGAGGATGCCGTGTAGCAGGTGTCACCCTTGAACCGTAAACCCGGGGCAGAGCTAAGGACTCTGGCCCCTTTTGTAAAAGGTAATTTTAAATGAAAAGATCCGAAATCTGCAATCGGACGGCGGCTCACGGCCGCTCACGTGGCGATCCAAAACGCTCTTTCGGACCCCGAACTCGGCCCTCCCCTGGGGGAGTACGGGTATGACGCGGCCAGGCTCCTTGAGGGGCAAGCCGTCCTGGACACGGCCGCTGCCGCGGTTCAGGCTCAGGTGAGCACCGCGGGGGGCTGGCAGACGGCGACCGCCGCACTGGACACGGCCAACCGGGAGGCCCACGCGGCCTACCAGGCTCTGGCGCAGGTGGTTCGCGCGGCCTTCGGCCGAAGCAACCCCGTGCTGGCCAAGCTGGGCCTCAACGGCCCCATGCCCAGCCAGGCAGGGGCACTTTCTGGCGGCGGCCACCGCGCTCTTCGTGAACGTCGCCTCGGACCCGGTTCTCGCAGCCGAGGTGGCACGGTTTGGATACACCGACAAGAAACTCGCCGCGGAGCAGGCCAAGATCGCGGCCATGGATGAGGCCCTACGGGTGCGCGAGGTTGCCAAGGGCTCTGCGCAACAGGCAACCATGGATCAGCGCTCCGCCCTAGGTCAGTTGGACCGTTGGATGGGCGCTTTCATCCGGGTGGCCAGGGTGGCTTTTCGCGGCCAAAAGCAACTGATGGAAAAACTCGGGGTGTTGGCGCGCAACGCCAAGACCGAGGCCCAGCGCAAAGGGCCCATCAAGGCCGCGGCGACCCGCCGAGTGAACCGGGAACGGCTGAAAGTCGTGGCCAGGAAGGAGGACAACGCGCAGGCCGTGGCGTAAGGTCCAAAGGAAAATCAGGATGAGTTGGGGCCGGCCTTCGGGCCGGCTCTTTTTTATTGGCGAGAAGGGAGAGGGAAGGGAATGGCGAATTGAGAAATGCGAATTGCGAATTGAAAGACAATGAATGAGGAGCTTCGAAGAATCGCGACCTGAAGGTCGCTCCCACAAGGGCGGTGGGAATGGCGAATGGCGAATGTGAAAAAGGGCGAGACGCTAGACGCGAGATGCGAAGACGTGAATGAGGGCCTTTGGGGGATCGGCCTCAGGAGAGGCCTCCTACAGGGGGCCTTTTGTAGCGGCCTATTGCTGGCAAGCCGAGGGACGATGGTGCTGGAACCGCGGTTGTTCGGCCGCTCCGCGAGCGGCCGCTACGCGGTCTGTCGGGCCTCGATGCGCTGCACTCGGTTGGAAAGGTCTTGGACGAAAGACTCCAAATGGGTCACGCGCCGGTCGAGTTCGGCGTAAGAGAACTTGATGGCCGCGCGCACTTCTTCGAAGTTGGCGCGGGTCTCCACGATGAAGTTCTCCAGCTTGTGGTCGAGGCTGTCCACCTTGGTTTCCAGGCGGTCTATCTTTTCGACGAGAACGCCATGCCCCTCCGCGATGACGCGAATCTCCGACTTCAGGCTCTCTGCGACGACATCAAAATGCCGCCGCGTCTGTTCGTTGTCTTGCTTGATGGCGTTTAGGAGTTCTTCTGTGTCCATGGGCTTACCTCTTTTAAAGTCTAGTGGCTGGGTGCCAGGAATGCAAGTGAAGGGGTGGGGAAATTGGGGATTTCGGATTTGGGTTTTGGGATTTGAGAAAGAGTGAACGGTGGCCTTCGAAGAATCGCGACCTGAAGGTCGCTCCCACAAAGAGAGAGGCGCGCTAAACGGCTACGGTATGAAGTTCAATGGTTTGGTCTTCGGCCAGTTCAAAATTGAGGCGCTCAAACCCGATGACATGGCCTTCGGCATCTTTGATGAGCAAGACCTCCTCGCCGGTCTCCTCGGCCATGTGCTCTTTCTCGGGCGAGTCAAACCAGACCGACAGGGTCTTTCCCTCTGAATCGTAATAGATTTCTATGTTGGCCATACCTGATCCCCGATGGAATGGCGAATTGAGAAATGCGAATTGCGAATTGAAAAGAGTGGATGAGGGCCGTTGGGCGTTCGGCCTCAGGAGAGGCCTCCTACAGGGGACCGTTTGTAGCGACCGGTTCCAATGGCCGAGGGGCGATGGTGCTGGGGCGGGACTAATGGCTCTCCTGATACTTGCCTTTGGTCTCTTTGGTGCCGAAGCCAATAGGTTTCTTGGGCTTCTCGCTTTCTTTCATAAGCGCTCGGATGGCGTCGAAGACCGCACGAAACTGCAAGTCGTAATTCTTCTCGAGAGAAGAGAGCTTCCGGGCCAAGCCTTCGTGGGTCGCGACGAGTTCTCTCATTCGGACAAAAGCGCGCATGATTTCGATGTTTGCCGTAACGGCCCTAGGACTTCGCAGGACGCTTGACAGCATGGCCACGCCTTGCTCGGTGAACACGCATGGCAGATAGCGACGGCCGCCCCTGCCAAGCTTTGAAATTCCAAAATGGAATCTCAACGCCTTGGCCTCTTCATCCGTTAGCGGGAACATGAAGTCAGACGGGAAGCGGTCACTATTCCGCCTAACCGCCTTATTGAGGTTGCCGGTCGTGACGCCATAAAGGTCAGCCAGGTGCTCGTCCAGCATCACCTTCTGGCCGCGGATGAAGAGAATCCGGCGTTCGATAACCTCGTATGGCACGAGCGCGCGCTCGTCGCTCATTCATCGGCTCCAGTGATAGCAGGCCTTTGAAGAATCGGCCTCAGGAGAGGCCTCCTACAGGGGGCCGTTTGTAGCGGCCGGTTCGACGGAGTGGAATTGCGTCATCCTGGCAAGCGAAGCGCGTCCAGGATCTGATTCCGGACAAGCGGAACTCCTGGCAAGCATGGCGCGACCAGGACCTAGAATGACGGCGTGGGAAGGAGGCCTTCGAAGTCGCGGGCAGGAGTGCCCGCGCCACGGGAGTGGTGGCCGCTAGAGATTTGCGGTCAGCTAGGCAACATCTTGCATGCGATTTGCGAAGTCACGGCCAGAGGTCGGGGGTGGCAACGGTTTCTTGTCCTTCCGGTACAGCATTATGGCTTCTTCAACGATCTGACAAAGCTCATCGAAAACCTTCTTTTCGTCCTCCCCGTGGCAACCGCCGAGAACCAGCCCAGGCGCGCTCCCGATATAGCACTGATCTTCTTCAGACCATTCGACGATTTTCGCGTACTTGGCGCTGTCTTTCATTTTTTCAACCTCTTCCAGGGCCAGCTGCACCGCTCGGACCTGATATTGCTTTGCGTCATCTCCAAGTTGACCGGATATAGTCACCGGCTTCCGAACATTCGGGTGAACAAAGTTTCGATGACTTCCCTTTCCGCCACGATCCACGAACCCCGCCTTCTCCAATTCGGCTATCAAGTCCCTTACTCTTGGCGGCATGACCTCAGCCCTGCTTTGTTGGCCGGACGAAGCGGCGGGACTAATCCCAACACCACCCAAGCCGCATATTGCATGGACTGGCGTACATCTTCCATTTCCAGCTCGGGATAGTCTTCAAGAATTTCTTGAGGAGATTTCCCAGCCCCGAGGAGACGAAGGACAATGGAAACAGTGATGCGCATGCCGCGTATGACAGGCTGACCGAGGCAAACGGCGGGATCAATGGAAATTCGGTCGAGCTTCATGGGAGTCTCTCCCCTTATGGAGAAATGATAAGTCCTTAGGCGAACACGGGCAAGGCCTTTCGCCAGGCAGCGACTGGCCGCTACAGTGGATGAGGGCCTTCGAAGATGCGGGCAGGGGTGCCAGTGCCCTCCCGCCTTGTGGTGCCTGCAACACCGCGGGCGACCGCGGGGGGTCGCCCCTACGACAGGGGACGGGACCGTTTGTAGCGGCCGGTTCCAACGGCCGAGGGGCGATGGGGCTGGGGCGGCGGCTGGTTGGCGAGTGGGACTGGCGACTTTCGATGCTGGCCATGCGGGAGGAAAGGTCTTTGAAGCCGGATTCTAGGAAGGTAAGGCGGCGGTCGAGTTCGGCGTAGGAGAACTTGATGGCCGCGCGCACTTCTTCGAAGTTGGTGCGGGTCTCTACGATGAAGCCGTCCAGCTTGGTCTCCAGGTGGTCCATTTTTTCGAAGAGAAGGCCATGGCCCTCCGCGATGAGGCGAATGTCCGACTTCAAACTCTCCGCAACCACGTCGAAATGGCGCTGGCTTTCGGCGGCTTTCTCGTCGAAATGCCGCTGGCTTTCGGCGGCTTTCTCGTCGAAGTGACCAAGGATTTCGCGCATTTCATTTTGAGTCATGGGAAGGCCTCCCTAAGAACATGCTATCAAAAGGAACATGGGGGCTCAAGGGAGGCCTCCTACAGGGGACCGTTTGACGCGGCCGGTTGTAGCGGCCGGTTCCACGGAGTGGAATTGCGTCATCCTGGCGAGCGAAGCGCGTCCAGGATCTGATTCCGGACAAGCGGAACTCCTGGCAAGCATGGCGCGACCAGGACCTAGAATGACTGCGTGGAAAGTGGGCTTTCGAAGCCGCGGGCAGGAGTGCCCGCGCCACGGTGAGAGACTGCCCTCGAAGAATCGGCCTCAGGAGAGGCCTCCTACAGGTGACCTTTTGTAGCGGCCGGTTCAACAGAGTGGAATTGCGTCATCCTGGCAAGCGAAGCGCGTCCAGGATCTGATTCCGGACAAGCGGAACTCCTGGCAAGCATGGCGCGACCAGGACCTAGAATGACGGGGCGGGTCGGGGCGCCTTCGAAGCCGCGGGCGGGAGTGCCAGTGCCCTCCCGCCCTTGTGGTGCCTGCAACACCGCGGGCGACCGCGGGGGGTCGCCCCTACGACAGGGGATGGGGCCGTTTGTAGCGGCCGGCGGCTGGCCGGCGAAGGGGTGAGGGTCGTTACCACTGTCACCGTTTTTACCATTAAATCACTTATTTGCGATTTGCAGGGGCTGTAGCTCCGCCCGTAATTGAGCACTTGACCGATCAGTGTACTGCCTTTTGGACCAGTTGACTGCATAGAAAGCCAGTTAACCGCTGGGAAGCTCGTCCTTTGTTGTTGACGCCCTCAGTATCCACCAAAACGAATTGAAGAGCAAGGGGGCAGTATTCGTGACGAAGGCCCTGAGGGACTTGGATATTTTGGGCTGGCCTTCGGAGTGACGGATGGGAAGGCAAGGGGCTGCAACGGATGGCTCTCAACCGGCGGCGTTGCAGGATCGTCGCCCGAGACTCTTCCGGGGAGAATCCTCGAAGCAGCCCTCAGAGTGACGGCAATCTGTGGCGCGGACACTCTTGTCCGCGACCTTCCCGGCGGGCAGGAGTGCCCGCCCCACGGCCGCGTCGGCCTCCGGCCTCCTCGCAATGACCAGGTCGGCGTCTTGCGTCTCGCGTCTCGCGTCCTTCATCGCAGCGGCTGGTAATCCCGCACGAGGGTGATGGAGAGGCACCGGGGCCCGGGAAGGGTGTCGGTGAAGAGGAGGACCCGGGTGAGTGTTGCGCCGCGCTGGGCGAGGAGGCTCTTGATCTGCCAGTGGCCGGGGGCGCCTGGCTCGGCTTTGCCGAAGGGCGAGGGCGGGGTGAAGAGGCATTGGGCGCCGCCGGCGACACCCGAGGCGGCGATCTCGCCCTGGATGCCCAGGGGCGTCTTGTTGCGAAGGTCGAGCGGGACCACCAGGGCGTAGGACGCCACGGGCCAGGACACGCCCTTCTCCAGGTAGAGGCCGGAGGCGAGGGGCTTGGTGGTGGTCTCCATCCAGGTCAGCCAGAAGGGCCACAGGCCCGTCCATTCCAGGAGGGGCTGGCCGGCCCAGAAGGTCGAGCCGTCGGGCCGCGTGAGATGGTACTCGAAGCGCGTCTTGCGGAGAGCCGGGCGGGACAGGATGGCGTTCTCCACGTCCCCGGCGTCACGGTTGAAATCCTCGGACCAGAGCGCGAAGGCCTCCAGGAAGGGCCAGGCGGTCGCCGGGTCGGGCGGGGTGGCCTTATCCAGCAGGTCCATCCCCGCGAGGCCCGTTCGGGTGCGGACGCGTTCGGCGATGCCTGGGCGCCCCTCGAAGATCGCCCTTCCGTAAGCGGTGCGCAGGTGGCTCAGGGCCTCGCCGGTGTTGCCGGCTTTCAAGGCTTGTTCGGCCTGCGGAAGCGCGGCGAAACTCCCGCGCGTGAAGGCCGTCACCGGGGGTGTCGTGCCGGGCAGGTGCAGCCAGACCGCGGCCGCGGCCAGAACGAGCGCGAGCAGAAGGGGGAGGATTCTAGGCACGGCGAGCCCCTCCATGTTGGTGTTCCCGCCCGTGATGGTTTTCCCTGTCCAGGGCAAGGTCCGTGAGGATCATCAGGAGGAGGGCCGCGAAGACCACGGGCCAGAGGTGGAAGCTGAAATCGGTGGCGGCATGCAGGGCTTCACCCCACAGCGCCGGCACGAGGACGAAGGTGCATCCGCCGGCCATGAGTGCCCGCCATCCCAGATGGAGCACATAGCCCACCGCCAGCAGCGCCGCCAGCAAGCCGGGCAACCCCGCCTCGAAGAAGAGCTGGATGTATTCGTTCTCGGGGTAGACCCAGTGCACGGGGGATTGCACGGGAACATCTTTGAAGACGGCCTGGAAGCGCTCGCCGAAGGACCCGAGCCCGTTGCCGATGAGCCAGTGCGACTGGTCCAGCGCGTTGCGCCAGAGATCCAGCCGGCCGTGGAGGTCGGTGAACCGGAAGTGGAGCGCCAAGAGCGAAATCGAGACGAGGGACACGAGGGCCGCGAGCCCCAGGGCCAGGGCCAGGCGCGGCCGCCCCCGCAGGGCGTGAAGGCCGACGACCAGGGGCAACAGCAGGAGCGGCCAGAATCCGGCCACGGAGGTCCGGATGGCGAGGAGGATGGCGTGGAAGGCCAGGATCCCGAGGGCGGCGATGGCCAGGCCCATCTTGTTGGACGTGTGTCTCTCCCGCGAGGCGCGGCGCCACAGGAGGTAATAGAGCATGAAGAAGGCGAGGTTCACGAATCCCATGCCGTTGTTCTCGTTGATGAAGGGGCCGAAGGACCCCCCGGCGTGCGTGCTCTCCCGGACGCCCAGCACCTTGGTGGGCGCCTCCCGGAAGTGGACCAGCCCCCAGAATCCCACCGCCAGCCCCGCGGCCCCCAGAACCCACGCTTGGATGCGCAGGGTGTTGCGATGGCTCTTGGAGAGCGCCTCGAGAAGGAGAATGAGCAGGGCGGCGGCCCATAGCGCCACCCACGCGCGGAGGGTCAGGGCCGGCGTGAAGGTGGCCGGCAGGGAGCTTCCGGGCGAGGGGGTCTGGAGCGGGTCCGTATCCTTCGGCGAGACGCGCCCCGAGAGGGGGTCCGTCCGGTAGAGATCGGAACGGAGGAGCGCCTCGCCCTCCACGGCGCGTTCCTGGATGACGCCGCGTTCGTCCCCCGTCCAGCGCCAGAAGGACTTGGGCATGGGAACGAGCTGGAGGAAGCCCACGGCCAGGAGGATCAGCACGACCAGAAATGGCGCCCAGAGCCGCCTGGGGAAGCTGAAGAGCCCGGGGTCCTTATACCCCGCCCAGCCGGCCAGGAGGAAGAGAAGGACCTCGCAGGCCGCCGCCGACCAGTCCTCCGTGGCCGCGAAGGCGAACACGGAGAAGGCCATGAAGAGGATCAGCCCGGAGGCGATGAGCCCGGTTTGGGAGGAGGAACGGTGGGGCAAGGGGGCTCCTCAGAGAAGCGAGTTCGGAATCGGAGTTCGGAATTGAAAGAAAAGTAAAAACGCGAGAGGCGAGACGAGCGAAATGGGGCTATGAAGGGCATGGAGATTGCGAATTCGAATTGCGAGACGCGAGACGCAAAGAAAAAGGCGAGGCGAGACGCGAGACGCAAAAGGAAAAGCGTGAATGAATGGCCTTCGAAGAATCGCGACCTGAAGGTCGCTCCCACGAGGGAGATCCGGTGCCATCAGGGGCATGGCGGTTGTTGTGGGAGCCGCCTTCAGGCGGCGAAGGAGGAGAGGAAATGTCGGATGTGGAATGTAAAGGAGCGAATGATGCCCTACGAAGGATCGCGACCTGAAGGTCGCTCCTACGGCCGGGTATTGTAGCGCCGGTTCAATGGGCTGGACATGCGTCATCCTGGCGGGATTTGGGATTTGGGAGTTGAGATTTGGGATTTGAGATTTGGGATTTCGGATTTCGGATTTGGGATTTGGAAAGGAGCGAATGACGGCCTTCGGAGAATCGCGACCTGAAGGTCGCTCCCACAAGGGAGCTCCGATGCCGTCAGGGGCATGGCGGTTATTGTGGGAGCCGTCGCCGACGGCGAAGAGTTGCTCTTTGATCCCCCAATCATTCGCGATCGGCGATCGCTCCCACAACGGGATGTTGTAGCGACCGGTCGCTGACCGGCTGAGGGGCAATGGTCATGACCGAAATGACCGTTCCGTCATCCTGGCAAGCGAAGCGCGTCCAGGATCGGATTCCGGACAAGCCGGAATGACGACGCGCTGGAAAGCGGCCTTGGAACGACCTGCCGCTAGATATCCTCGGGAGGGCGTTTGGGGTGGCCTTGCCAGGGCACGGCGAGGTGGCCGGTGGCCTGCCAGCCGTTGGTGTGGTGGCCGATCCAGGCGCCGCGGGCGGCGGCGAGGCCGGCTTTGAACTCGCCTTGCAGGCCCCGCCAGAGCGCCTTGAGGGGCCAGCGGCCGTAGCACGAGAAGATCAGAAAGCACAGCCGCTGGAGGGGCCGCCCGTACTCGGACACCACCCACGCCTGGTTGCGCGTGCCGTAGAAAGAGACCACCGGATCCTTCGTTCCCCGCTCCGTGGTGTCCCCGTGCAAGACCTGGCTCTGCGGGATGGCGAGGGTCTGCCACGACTCGCGCGCCGCGCGCAGGCCCAGCTCCACATCCTCGTAGTAGAGGAAGTAGGCCTCGTTGAGCAGACCGATGTCCTCGAGCATCTCGCGCTTGATGAGCACGCACGCCCCGTGGGGGAAGTCCACCACGGACCAGCGCATTTGGCCCGCCTGCTCGGCCGGCAGGCCGTAAAGACGACGCGCGCAGTGGCCCGTCCAGAGGCTCACCTCGCCCCCAAGCGATTGGATGCGACCGCTCTCGGAGTCGATCACCAGCGGGCACGCCATGCCCGCCTTGGGAAGGGCCTCGAGCCCTCGCACCAGGGGAAGGAGAAAGTCGGGCCGAACCCGGCAGTCGGGGTTCAGGATGAGGAGGTACTCGGCGCCCCACGCCATGGCCTCGCGGATGCCCGCGTTGTTGCCCCCCGCGTAGCCCAGGTTCGCCCCCGTCTCCAGCCACACCTCGTTCTGCCGGAGCGCGAAGGGGATCACCTCCTCCGACCCGTCCGTGGAGGCGTTGTCCACGACCCACACGCGCCGCTCCCCGCCCTGCACCGCACGCAGGGCCTCGAGACACGCCAGCGTGTCATCTTGCGAGTTGTAGTTCAGGATGATTACGCCGATTTTTGGAGGGGAAATGACCATAAGCCCTCTCTTGACGATTGCTCTGCTTCGTTAAGTTTCGCGACCTGAAGGTCGCTCCCACAACGACCTGCTGTGCCAAAATCAATCATGGTGCTGGAGTATCATATATAGGTCCGATCAGCGCCCCACCCCACTGGAGAACCAATACCCCGCCGTGGGAGCCACCTTTAGGTGGCGACCCTCTGCTCAAGACCTATCGCGACCTGAAGGTCGCTCCCACAACGACCTGCTGTGCCCAAATCACCCCTGGTGCTGGAGTATCAATATAGGTCCGATCAGCGCCCCGCCCCATTGGAGAACCAATACCCCGCCGTGGGAGCCACCTTCAGGTGGCGACTGTTAGTGGCCAAGACTTGAGGAGGCCGATCTGAAACGGCCAGTCCTCGGCCCTGCCAACCAATCCCGCCCGAACAGGATTTTGTGCCATATATATTAGATAGGCAGTCATCGAGCGCTCGCCTCTCATTGCGTGATCATAGAACCCGTCTTGCCAAATTGGTCCATCCATTTCCAAGGCGCTGTGGATTCTCTCGGTGGTCAAGAGCGAAAAGCGCCTCATGCCCTCCGAAAGAATCCCAGACTGAAGCCTGAACATAAGGTGCACATGATCAGGCATCACCATGCAACCTAGATTTTCCCAAATGCCTTTGGACTGGAGCAAAGCAAGAGTCTCGAAGATCCCTTGGACGGCTTGCCCGGCTCTCGGGTTGGGACAAAAGAGCTGCCTTCTATCCAAGGCGCATTTGGTGATGGCGTACACTCGCCCATTCTCCGATGACCGCCCCTTTCGAAGGCTATGCGAGTGCGGCTTTGGCATGCATTCCATCGCAAGAAAATCGCGACCTAAAGGTCGCTCCCACATCAACCTGCCTGCCCAGAACAATCATTGATGCTGAACTACCCGACGCAGCCGACCGCTACACTGTCCCGCGGATGGGCAGATGACCGTCGTGGGAGCCATCTTCAGGTGGCGAGGGTTCTAAGAAATGGCCGCCTCGCCCGTGAGCCTCTCTCGAAGCTTCCGGACATAGTATCCCCACCCGAGGGGCCGCATCCATTCCTGCTGGATGGCGCGCCACAGGGGGTTTTCCGAGTATTCGCGGCGCTCGCGGCGCGCGCGGCTCATGAGGGCGGACCACTGGGACCAGCGCCCGGTGCGGACGGCGTAGGCGGCTCCCCAGAGCCAGCCCTTGCTGAGGAAGGGCGCGTACTGGAGCAGGTACTTCCGGGGCCAGTAGCGCAGGGCGAGGGCGCGGATGTTGCGGTGGAGGAGGTACTTCTTCTCGCCCGACAGGGTGCCCTGGGCGCTGATGCCGCGCTTGTGGAAGACCGTGGCCCCGGGCACGAGGGCCATGTCGTAGCCCGCGAGGCGGATCTTGAAGCAGAGGTCCACATCCTCCAGGAGCACGAAGAAGTCCTCGTCCAGCAGGCCCGCCTTCTCCAGGGCTT
The DNA here is from genome assembly GCA_963772255.1 of uncultured Acidobacteriota bacterium. Lineage (GTDB taxonomy): Bacteria > Acidobacteriota > UBA4820 > UBA4820 > DSQY01 > JAKAJA01. Next base: position 33,805 of record CAVYWK010000017.1, on the reverse strand, counting down.
CGGCGCGGTAAAGAGCTGCCGCCGCGCAGACACCGAACACGCGCTCCGCGGTCTGGGGCGCCTCGCTCACGGGGCGGCCGATCTGGCGGTCCCGGGCTCCGGGCAGGGAGAACAGCTCGACCCCGGAGGAATCGATGCACGACCTGTCCCCGTGGCACACGAGCAGCGGCTGGACCGCGCCGCACTCGGCGTGGCCGTCCATGTGCGCGACCAGCGCCTCGAGCGCACCTGGCGGGACCTCGGTGTCGTTGTTGAGCAGCATGGCGTAGCGGTAGCCGCGCTCGAGCGCCCACCGCAGGCCCGCGTTGTTGCCGCCCGCGAAGCCCAGGTTGGCGCCGTTCGGGATGAGGTCCGCCCAGGGGAACCGATCCGCCACCGCGCCCAGCGTGCCGTCGGTGGAGCCGTTGTCCACCACCACAACGGCCTCGTCGCTCGCCGGATGCCCCGCCGCCTCGAGGCTCGCCAGGCACGCCAGCGTGTCCGCGCGGCCGTTCCAGGTGAGGATCACAACCGCGAGTCTAGCGGACATTCGTGCCCGACCACAGAAGCGGCCTGTCGTAAGTAGGAAAGTAGGAGAGTAGGAGAGTAGGGAACGAATAAGAGCGATAGGACCGCGGAGCTTGCATCGAAATCCTACTCACCTCATCACCTACTCCCCTACTCACGGCCTTATTCATCCCATATACCCCAGCCCTCGGAGCCTCTCCTGGATGGCCTCGGCGTCGAGGTCGCCGCGGGTGCGGTCGGGGAGGGAGACGGGGGCGAAGGTGGGCGGATGGGCCTCCGAGAAACCCGGGAGCGAGGCACTCGGGGACGAGGCGGCCGTCGAGGCCCTCGGGGATGGGTTCGCCCAGGAGGTGGAAGAGGAGCGGGGCCACATCGGTGATCGTCATGGAGCGCGGCGGCAGTCGGCCCGAGGCGAAGGCGGGGCCGGCGCCGAGGAACATGCCCTCTGACGCGTGGATGCCCACGGTGTGCCGGACGAAGGGGATGTTCTTGAGCGCCTTGATGGCGGCGGCCACGCCCCACCGGTCGGGCCCCAGGAGCAGGTGCGCGGCCTTCGGAGTTTTGTCGCCGTGGTAGACCGTCTCGCGCCGCTCCACCGAGGCGAACACGGGCTCGCCGTCCGGGTCGCGCAGGTTCTGGAGGATCGTCTCGAGCTTGAGTGTGAGACCCGGCATGGCGCAGGGGGCCACGGAGCCGTCGGGAAACGCCGTGTCGTCGTGGAGGGTCACGCCGTGACACTCGGCCGTGAGCGTGGACGCAAGGCTTCGGCCATGATCCACGGCCAGGCTCAGGGGCCATGTGACGCCGAGTTTGCGTGCCACCTTGGCCAGAAACCGGGCCGAGCCCTTCTCGTGGACGGCCTTGAGGATGCCCGCGGGGATGGGCGCCTTGCGCCCCTCGGCGGCCCTCAGCGCGGCCTCCTCCATGCGGTGGCTGGGCGGGAAGGCCGGGCGGCTGTAGTCCGGCTGGAGGAAGGCGTGCTCTTCGAGCCACTCGTTGATATAGAAGATGCCCTTGGCCGTGCAGAACCCGTGGTCGCTCACCATGAGGAGGTGGTCGTCGGGCCGGAGGTGCTCCAGGATCCAGCCCAGGGAGCGGTCCGCGTCCTGGAACATGCCCAGGGCCTCGGGCGCCGCGCCGTAGTCTCCGCGCTCCAGGGCCGGGAAGGCCTCGTGGCTCACCCAGTCGGTCCCCGAGACCACGCAGAAGAAGCAGTCCCACGCTTCGTCCCAGAGGGCCTTGAGGCACTCGAACCGGGCCGCCTCCAGGGCTCGGATGTCCTTCAGGTACGCCTCCACCTGCCCCCTCGCACGAAGTGCCGTATCGGGGAAGCACCGGTAGGCCTGGAGGGCGGGATGCTTCTGCTTGAGGGACTCGGGGAAGACGGCGTTGTCCCCCTGCGTCAGGAGGGAGGTGAGCGTGATGTGCTTCGTGAGGGGCGGGTAGGTCACCGGCAGGTTGATGAGGATCACCTTCCGGCCCCGCTCCTCCAGGACTTCGTAGAAGGTCTTCTCGGCGATGTCCCAGGCCTGGAGGGGCCGGAGCTTGCCCAGCTCGCCGTCGGAGGTGTTGAAGTCGAAGCAGCCGTGGCGGCCGGGGTTCACGCCCGTGGCCATGGACACCCAGGCGGGCGCGGTCACCGGAGGGTGCGCCGACAGCATGGTGGAATGCACCGACCGGGCGCAGAGCGCCGCCAGGTTGGGAAGCTGGCCGTCCGACATGAGCCGGTCCAGCAGCGTCCATGTCGCGCCGTCCCAGCCGAAGACGATGACTCTGCTCATGGGAGAAGGCCTCCGGAAGGCGCGAGACGCGAGACGCGATTAAGCGAGACGCAAGACGCGAGACGCGAGATGCAGGAAGAAAAACCGGACCGGCAAGAGCTAAGAAAATCGCCACAAGATGCTTCATGTGCCATATGCGGGGTCCTCTTCTGAGACGAAGCTTGCCTTGAGACGACGCGACAGGCCCTCTAGCAGACTGCCGATGGTCTCGCATTCCTGAAGGGAGGACGTGTATTCTGAATAGTTGATGAAGTGAAGATTTTCGGCGATGAGCAACAGCGTCTCGAGTTCGCTGAGCGATCCTCTAGCGATTCTCAGAAAGCGAAGATAATCGGCATCCGAACCCCTTGCCGCACCTTCGGCAATGTTCGCCGCAATACTGACTCCCGATCTTCTGATCTGCGAGGTTAGCCCATAGCGTTCGGCGTCAGGAAACTTCCCTGTCAGGGTGTAAAGCCGCGAAACGAGCGCCACACTCAATTGCCAAACCTTGAGTTTCTCATGCGGCCTTTTCAAGCGTTTTCTCCTTGCCTCTCGCGCCTAACGTCTCGCGGTTTTCGGTTTGCATTTACGTCTCGCTTAATCGCGTCTCGCCAGATTCCGTTTTTGATCGCGTCTCGCGTCTCGCTTAATCGCGTCTCGCCAAATCTCTACATATACCCAAGTCCCTTGAGTCGCTCGGCGAGCTGGGCCTCTTCGTCGCCGCCGAGGGCGGTGCCGGCATGGCCGCGGAGGCCGGCGTAGGAGGTGTGGGCGACGGCGGGGGGCGCGGCGAACGCCTCGGCGAGCACGCGGCCGTCCATGTCGTCGCCCACGGGCAGACCCAGGACGGCGAGCATCGTTGGGGTCAGGTCTTGTAATTCAGCATTTTCGAGGGGGACGGCCTTGAACGAGGGTCCGTGCAGGAGCAGGATGCCGTGGGTCCTGTGCGAGCCCGACTTGTCCACGCCGTACTGGGACGCGGGGGAGAAGTCCCTCTCGCTCCAGTCCACTCGGTAGGCGTAGCGGCCGTCCTCCTGGATGACCAGGTCGGGGGCCTGGTCCACGAAGGGGCCCGAATACACCTCCTCGCGGGTGTGCACGGCCTGGGCCACCCGGTGGCCGGTGGCCGGGTCCTGTCAGTCCGAGGATGCGCGCTCTCAGTTCGGCCCGCAGGTCCTCGTACTCGCGGCCCGGTTCCACGATGCCGTGGGGCTGGCGCCCTTTGAGGTTGACGTAAACGGAGCGCCCCGAGACGGACGCGTAGAAGGCGCGGGTCCTGCCCCAGTCGATGAAGCCCAGCGGGCTGCCCAGGGGCGAGGCCTTCACATTCCGGCGCAGCCAGGTCCTGGCGCCCTGCGGCACGATGGCCTTGAGCGCGCGCTTCCAGAGGGGCTTGGCCACCAGTTCGCGGGCCGCCGGGGCGGCGTTCAGGACGCCCCACGACGCGAGCACCCGGTTGAGGTAGACGTCGGTGTGGAGCGGCCCGAACCCGTGGTCGCTCAGGATGCACAGGTCGGTGCCTTCGCCCATGGCCGCCAGGAGGCGCTCGATCCCTGCCTCGATGCGGCGGTAGTAGTCGCGGATGGCATTCGCGATCCTGGGAGGGGCCTGCTCGAACCGCGGGTGCGTCCGGTCCATGAATCGCCAGTAGAAGTGCATGACCCGGTCCAGGTCGTCGTAGACGAACACGAGGGCCGACGGGTCGTGGCGCGCCACCATGTCCAGGACCAGCGCCTCCTGGGCGTCCGTCAGGGCGTAGAGCTCGTCGAGGAAACCGTCGTAGTCGCCCTTTTCGATGAGGTGGTGGTCGGCGCCGATTTTGAATCGGGGATACCGCCGCCGGAGGGCCTCCGCCTCGCCCTCGGGGTAGACCCACGGCCCCGTGAGGCCGGGCGTGCCCATGCCCGTGACGAAGAAGCCGGGCACGGCGTCCGCGGGGTAGGTGCTGGGCACGTTGAAGACGCCCACCTTGCGGCCTGCGGAACCCAGGATCTCCCACAGGGCCGGGGCCTTTCGGTCCACCGACGAGACGACGCGCGGGGCCTCGGCGCCGGGGTCCAGGGCGAAGAAGTCGAAGATGCCGTGCTTGCCGGGGTTCACCCCCGTGAAGGCCGTGGTCCAGCCCGGCGGGGTGAGGTTGGGCGTCACCGAGCGCAAGGGGCCCCAGGCGCCCTCGTCCATGAGGCGTTTGAAAAGCGGCAGGTCGCCCGACTCCGCCCAGGGTTTCACGATGTCCCAGGTGGCGCCGTCTAAGCCGACGATCAGGAGTTTACGCATGGGATCCTTTTAGGCAATAGGCAGTAGGCAATAGGCAAAAGGCAGGAGGCAAAAAGCTACCAGATGCGGACGCGGTCGGCGGGGGGCAGATACAGCGCCTGGCCGGGTTTCACGTCGAATGCGGCATACCATGGGTCGAGGTTGCGAACGGTGTCTGCCCGGTACTGGGCCGGCGCGTGGCCGTTGGTGAGGATCTGCTGGCGCAGGGCCGGCTCGCGCGATTTCTCACGCCAGCTCTGGGCGAAGCTCAGGAAGAACTGCTGGTCCCCGGTGAAGCCCTGCAAGGAGGGCGCCTCCTCGCCGCCCTCCGACAGGCGGTAGGCGTCGTAGGCGGCCGCCAGGCCCGCCACGTCGGCGATGTTCTCGCCCAGGGTCTGCCGGCCCTTGATGGCCAGGTCGGGGAAGGGGCGATAGGCGTCGAACTGCTTCACGAGCTGCTGTGCGGAGGCGCGGAAATGATCCAGGTCCTCTTTGGTCCACCAGTCGCGAAGCCGCCCCTCGGCGTCGAACTGGGATCCCTGGTCGTCGAAGCTGTGGCTGATCTCGTGGCCGATGGTGGCGCCCGTGGCGCCATAGTCCATGACCGCCGGGCGATGCGGATCGAAGAACGGGGGCTGGAGGATGGCCGCGGGGAAGTTCAGCGCGTTCATGGCGGGCAGGTTCACCGCGTTCACCGTCTGGGGGGTCATGACCCACTCGCCGCGGTCCACGGGCTGCCCGAGCTTGCGCAGGTTGCGCCTCAGCTCGAAGATCTCGGCGCGCTCGGCGTTCCCGAAGGCATCACCGGACACCACCTTAAGGTCCGAGTAGTCGACCCAGCGGTCGGGGTACCCCACGCCGACCTTCAGGACCGCCAGCTTGGCCTTGGCCTGCACCTTGGTGGCCGGGGCCATCCACGGCAGGGCGTCGATCCTCTTGCCGAAAGCGGCCAGGAGGTTCCGCACCATGGCCTGGGCGCGCGCCTTTTCTTCCGGAGGGAAATAGCGCTTGACGTAGAGCTTGCCCACGGCGTCTCCGAGGGCCTCGTTGGTGGCGTCCACGGCGCGTTTCCAGCGCACCTTGAGCTCCGGGGTGCCGGAGAGCACCTTGCCGTAGAAGGCGAAACTCTCCTCCACGAAGGCCTTGGGCAAGACCCCGGAAGCGCGCTCGACGGCGTGGAAGGTGAGGTAGTCCTTCCAGGTGTCCAGCGGCTCGGAGCCCGCCAAGGCCGAGATGCCCACGAGGGCGCCGGGCTGCCAGACCACGAAGTCGGTCTGGTGGTCGAGGCCCGCCGCGGCGAAGAAGGCGGTCCAGTTCAACCCCGGGGCCCGGGTGTCGAACTCCTTCCGGGTCCAGTGGTTGTCCCCCTTGCGGACGTCGCCCGTGTCCAGGCGGCTCGCGTGCACTTGGGCGATGGCGGTCTCGAGGGCCATGATGCGCGCGGCCCTGGCCTCCGGATCAGGCACCGACGCCAACCGCAGAACTTTCGCGATGTGGGATTGGTAGGCGGTCCGCATTTCGGCCGTGCCCGGTGACGGGTCGAGGTAATAGTCGCGGTCGGGCATGCCCAGGCCACCCTGGAGGAGGAACGGCAAGTAGCGGGTGGGGGCGTCCAGATCCTGGGCCACCCACAGGCCGAAAAGGTTGTCCGTATGCAGGCGGGTGGCGTTGAGCGCGTCCACGTCGGCGCGCAAGGTCCCGCCCAGGACGGCGGCCAGCCCGGCGCGGTCGGCGAGGGCCGCGATGCGGTCCAGCGCGGGCTTCAGCGGCTTGAGCCCCTGGGCCTCGATGCCCGCCTCGTCCATGAAGCTCGTGAAGAAATCGCCGATCTTCTGCGACTCGGAGCCCGCGGGAGCCTTCTCCCGCGCTGCGGCGCGGATCAGGTCGGCGGTCCGTTGATTCGTGAGTTCCTCCAGGACGTCACCGGCGCCCTCCGAGCTCTGATCCGGCGGGATGACGGCGGCCTTGAGCCACGCGCCGTTGGCGTAGGAGAAGAAGTCGCTGCCCGGCGCCACGGAGCGATCCATGCCGGCGATATCGATCCCGTGGGGAGCCGAGGGCGTGACTGCCGGTGCGGCCGCGGCCTGGGCCGATGTCTGAGCCGAGGGGTGGGCGCACGCAAGGCCCAGGACGACCAAGGCCGAGCAGCGGGTGAGCGTACGGGTGAACAGGGACATGGGAGATCCTCCTGGTGTGGGGATTCGGGGGCTTGGGCTGAAGAAGCCCGGAGACTGGGAATGCACCGCCTAGGGAACTTCGGCGGCGGCACTCCGCGACGGGCAACGGGGCGCGCCTCAAGGCGCCACGAGGCGGATGCTGCCGGCGAGCACGAGTTGGGCCGCGTAGTACAGCGGCAGCCCCCACGCCTTGGCGGCCCAGCTCGGCCGGACAAAATGCCCGTGGGCCACCGAGAGGTCGGACAGCGCGAAGGCCGCGGCCCCGGCCGTCATCGCCATCTGGTCCGTGGCGGCGGTGGCGGAGACGGCCAGAGCGAGCATGGCCGCGATGATGGCGATATAGGCCGGCACGGCCACGCGGAACACGCCGGTCAAGTGCGGGGCCAGCCAACGGTAGGTCCAAACCCCCGCCGCCCCTGAGACGACGGCGCCCGCAAGACAAGCCACCGGGGAGAACGCGAGGGTTAGGAACGCCGCGCCGAAGGCCGCGTGAGCCAGGATGAACCCGAACATCCCCAGAAGGAAAAGTGGCTTGCGTCCCTGGGGAAGGAGCAACAGATCCCCCAGCCAGGAGAAGCCCAGGCCAGGAGGATCAGGCGCCCGTAGCCGGAGGTGAGCGCGCCCGCCGCCCAGGCCGCGCCGAGGAATGCCGAGGAGGCCACCATCTTGCTCAGCCAGATGCCCGGACGAAACGCCGCCCTTTCGAAGGCGACGAGAACCGCGCACGCGGCCAGGCACAGGACGACGAAGGGAGTCAGGGGCAGATCCTCACGCCGGGTGCCTTCGCAGCCTGCTCCAGCCGCGGCGGAGCATGTCGGCGTCCTCCGGTTCGGGCCTCAGCGCCCACCAGCAGAGGGCGAAAGCGCACAGACCGGCCAGCGCGGCGGCGATGGAGCCCGCCGCCCACAGCGCGGCCCCTCCGGCGACGCCCCCCGCGAGGAGGGACAGAAGCGGCTTGACCATGGTGCGGTCCCAGGGGCCGATCTTGAGGATGAACCAGATCTCCACCGCGCGCGTCGTGTTCACCACGGCCCAGGAGAGCGCCGCGGCCGAAGCCGCACCCAATGGGCCGTAGCGGGGGACGAGCAGGAGGTTCAGGCCCAGGTTGCCCAGCCCGAGGATCACGGAATTGACCAGGTTGACGCGGGGGTGGCCCGTCATGGTGATGAGCGTGCCGTTGGCGCCGAAAAGCGCCGTGACGACCTGCCCCCCAGCGAGCAGGCAGAGCGCGGCGTACCCTTTTTGAAACTCGGGCCCGAAGATCCCGAGGATGGCGTGCCCCCCCAGTGCCAGCCCCAGGCCCGCAAAGGACGAGAGCAAGAAGATCCAGCGCGTGGAGGTGTGGAACAGGCGCCTCAGCCCTTCCACGTCCTGCCGGCCGGTGAGGCTGGAGAAGGACGGCGCCAGCGAGGCCCCCAGAGAGTCCGTGGGCATGTTGACCCCCGTGGCCAGGCGCGAGGCGATGGCGTAAATGCCCACCTCCGCCGCGGGGCGGAACATCCCCATGACGAGGATGTCGGACCACAGGATGAAGAAGTTGAGGAAATTCATGAACATGAGGGGCGTGGAGAACCCCAGCAGTTCACGCCAGGCGGTCCCGGGGAAGGGAGACTGCGGGAGTCCCGACATGCGCCGGCGGAGCCAGAAGAACCCCAGAGCGAGCACAGCCGCGGCCGCGATGAAGAAGCAGGCCAGGACGTACTCGATGCTCCTGAAGAAGTAGCCGCCCACCAGGAGCAGCACGGTGAACACGAGGGGGTGCGCGATGCGCTCGATGAAGACCTTGCCCCGGATGAACCGGAGTCCCTGAAGTCCTCCCGCGCAGACCAGGTAGAGGGCGAGCAGGGGGAGCGCGAGGGCCAGCCCGCTCAAGGGCAGAAGCAGGCCGTCCTTCTGGAAGATCACACGGGAGGCCCAGGGCGCGAGCGCCAGGACGAGCACCGCCCCCAGAAGGCTGGAGAAGAGCACGGCCCGGAACGAGGCCTTCACCATCCACCGCAGGCGCCCCCATTCGCCCCGCTCCGTGGAGGAGGCGAGGAAGTGCACCAGGGACATGGGCAGGCCGAGGGCCGAGGGTACCGTGACCACCGTGACCACCGTGTTCGCCAGCGCGTAAAGGCCGTAGAGCTTGGCGCCGAGCAGGCGCGTCAGGATGATGTTGTTTCCGTAGCGGATGGCGGCGCCCACGAGGCTGAGGACCCCCGCCCATCCGCCCTCCTTCGCCACCGAGCGGTGGTCCGCGCCGGTGTCCGGCTGGGGTGGGTCGGGCCTGGTGGTCACGGTCGGTTCTTCGTGTTCACTCAATGGGCTTTCTCATTTTATAGGTGAGGAAGTCAGGAAGATGAGGAGGTTAGGAAGTAAGGAATGGCAAACGGCGGAGGGGCCTGAAACTGGGGGTAGTGAGGGAACCGCACCATGAGAGCCGCGTCGGCTTCCTGATCCTTGGTCACCTGATCACCCGATCACGCTTCCCGCCGTCCAATTGCGTCTCGCGTCTCGCGTCTCGCGATTTGCTTTCCGAAATCCGCATTCCGAATTCCGAATTCCCGTTCACATATACCCCAGTTCCTGGAGGCGCTTGGAGGTTTCCTCGTCGGCGGCCTGCTCCCCGCCCCAGGCGGACCGGGCTTCGGCCCCCGAGGAAAGGACCGCTTCCATGGCCGACTTGAGGCGGGGCCCGTGGGCCGGCTCGGCTTCGGGCGCGGGGGTCCCGTCCCGCCGGAAGAGGCTCCCCTCCTCCATGGCCAGACCCCACTTGTTCTCCGACCCCGGCACGCGCTCGACGAAGATCCAGTCGCGGTCCCGGACGGCGCGCATGAAGTTGTCCACGTGTTCGGCGAAGACGGTCTCATGGCCCGGATCCGCTCCCGAGGCCACCGCCTCGAGGTCGCGGCCCGCGTAGAGCGGCTCCTCGAACCCCGCGAGGGAGGCCACCGTGGGCGCGAGATCCACGTGCTGGACCAGCGCATCCACGCGCTCTCCCGCGTGGAGTCCCCTGGGGAACTTGACCCGGAGGGGAACGCGGACGGTGGTGTCGAACAGCTTCTTGTGGGCACAGTAGACGGCGTGGTCGCCCAGGAGGCACTCGCCGTGGTCCGCGGTGACGAGGATGAGCGCCTCCTCCCAGTGGCCGGCGGCCTTGAGTCCGTCGAAGAAGGATCCCAGGCGGTCGTCCTGATAGGCCACCGCCGCGCGGTAGCGCTCGGGGAAGAGCTCCAGGGGAACCGTCCAGTCGTACTCCGGGAAATCGGGCGAGAACCAACCCTTTTCGGCCATCTGCTCGCGCAGGGTGCTCTCCACCAGGCGTCCCGCGCGCACGTGCTGCCTCAGGAAGACGGCGGGCGCCTCGTAGGCCATGTGGGCGTCGAAGAGGTGCATCCAGAGGAAGGCGTCCTTCTTTCTCTTGGCCGACTTCAGCCACTTGAGGCCGCGGTCCAGCGTCACGCTCGCGGGGCTGCGGTGACCCCAGTACCGGCGCGCCAGCCGCGCGGCGATGGACCGGTTCTCGGAGGGCGGAAAGCGCGGGTCCTGCCGCCCCACCTGGTTCCCCAGCAGCAGCGCCAGAAAATCCACGCTCGTGAAGGCGCGGCAGTCCCAGCCGCGCTCCGCGAGCCGCCGCGTGAGGGCGTGGGGCGGCAGATCCTTGCGCGAGAAATTGGAGTAGACGCCGTGCTGGAAGAGGTAGTTGGAACTGAGCATGCTCAGGTGGGAACTGAGCGTGTTCTGGCTCTGCGCGAAGGCCTGCGTGAAGGTGGTCCATTCGGGCGCAAGGGCGTCCAGGCGCGGGGTCAGGCCGGAATCCTCCTCCAGAACATCCGCGCGGACGCAATCGAGCGTGATCAGGATGGCCAGCATGGGCAAGCCCCTTAGAAATTGGGAATTGGGAATTGGGAAAAGGGATTGAGGACCAATGTGGTTCGGCCGACGGTGTCGGCCGCTACGAATCGCTCTTCAGTCGGTCTTGAATCCGAGCGAGGATGGCTTGAAGGAGCGGGGTGTAAACGGGGAGCTTCTCAAAGATCTGCCGGGCCACTACCTCGATGTAGGTATGAACCGTGCGGTTACGATCGTCGGTCATTTCAAGCGCCAAGAGGGTTTCGCCCTCGAGCAAGACCCCCATCTTCCCAAGGCCACGAAAGACGGCGCGAGGTGAGGGGGCCTGGATTCCCTCGCGGGTTTCCAGGTAAGCCTGCGCCATTTTCCATATGGCTTCGTAAGTAAACTCAAAACGCTGGATGGCTCCATCGCGCTCCAAATCGCTCGGCGAAGACACACCCAGGGCTGACTGGAGGGCGGCGAGAGCCCGGAGCGCGTCCTGGAGGCGTTGCATCAGTCGATCCATTCGGTACCCTCCCGCTCCACGGCCTGCTTGAGTTCTTGCCCGGCGTCGTAAAGATCGACGAGATCCACATTGAAGGGAATCCGGCTGACTTCGAAGGCCTCTGAAAGCAAAGCCACCAGCTTTCTCGGAACGGGGCTGCCGCCGGCGCTCAAGGCGATGTCGATGTCCGAGAAGCCCTTGGCGTCCCCGCGGGCACGGGAGCCAAAAAGGCGGGCCTTCACACCCGTCCCCTTCAGGTGGCCCCGCACGAGACGCATGGCCTCCCGAATCGCCCATGCTGAAGGCTCGCGATACTCGGCAAGGTCCGGAAGCAATACGGGACTCGAACTCATGGGTTTATTTTTACCACAGAAACAACGCTCCCTTAAAGAAGCCTTGCCGAAAAAGCCGCGAGTGAGGACTTTCGGAGAATCCCGACCGGGAGGTCGCTCCCGCAATTACCCGCTGCCGCAACCGGTCCAACAGGCTAGAGGTATCCGAGGCGCTGCAGCTGTTCCTTGATGTCGGCCTCCTCGAGGCGCGACGGGGGGTGTTCCATGAACGCCTCGTCGAGGTAGGCATGGATCAGCCGGCGCATCTCCGTTTCCACCTCCGGATTCTCCACCCTCGCCCCGGCGAGGTCGAAGAGGCCCGTATTGGCAAAGAGAACCCGGTTCTGGGGCGCGACACCCTCCAGATCCAGATTTTCGATGTAGAGCCACGGCCCCCGCCGGACCCGGGCCTGTGCCATCCGGTTGTGGAAGGCCAGGAGGGCCCGGTCCTCATCACCCGACGAGGCTCCTCTTGGATCGCCCAGGTCGCGGCATCGGGGAAGGGGGTGTTCCGCCCCGAAGTACCGCAGGATCGTGGGCATCAGGTCCTGATGGCCCACGGGCTCTGAGACCTCCTCTCCGCGGCGGAGGTGGCCGGGGAATTTGACCACGAGGGGCACCCGGATGGTCTCCTCGAAGAGCAGCGGGTGGCTGCAGTAAGCCCCGTGCTCGAGAAGGTTCTCTCCATGATCCGCCGTCACCACGATGAGCGCCTCGTCGTATCTTCCCATGGCCTTGAGGGCGCCGAAGAAGCGGCCCAGCACCTCGTCGGTGTAGGAGATGGCCGCCCGGTAGAGGCGCGGGTAGAACTCCAGCGGGCGGTGCTCACCCCGCACCGGGTGGTAGCTCACCAGACCCTGATCTTGGAGGGTCTGGTCCAGCGGGCGCTCGCTCGCCTTCTCCGGAACACCGTAGTGCCTCCGCCATTTCTCCGCCGCGAGGTAGTCCATGTGCGTGTCGAAGAGGTGGAGCCAACAGAACCCTTCGCCATCTTGGATGGCGCGGATCCAGCGCAGGGCCTTCTCGGCCGTCGGTCCGGCGCCGCGCCGGGTCCCCCTCACGCCCAACCGCCTGACCAGCTTGCTCCCCAGCCGGTTGGACGGCAGATCATAGAAGGGGTCCGGGCCACCGATCTTGGATGCGTAGAGCTTCTCCAAGAACTGGATCCCCACGAAGCCCGCACAGGGGATGCCCATGCCGGATAGGATCTCCGTGAGCAGGAGGTGGCTGTCTGAGGGAACGCAGTGGTTGTCCAGGACTCCGTGCTCGGGCATGAGCATGCCGGTCATCATGGTGACGTGCGAGGGGAGCGTGGTGTTTGTGTGGGCGTGCGCGTCGGAGAAGGTGACGGCCTCCGCCCGGAACGCGTCCAGGCAGGGCGTCAGCGCCCGCGGGCCGGTCACGTGGTCTTCCCGGGCACAGTCCAGTGTGATCAGGATGGCGAGCATGGGGAGCCCCTAGAAATTTCGTGAATTGTGAATTGGGAATTGGAGAATCAGAATTCTGAACGGCCGCCGCAGTCCCTAAAAACTTGCGGGTTTTAGATGCTGCTTTTCGTTGTCTCTTCAATTCGCAAATCGCAATTCGCAATCCCCAATTATTCGAGGGATGCGTCGTCGTCCGGCACGGGCTTCAGGTTGGGATATCTGGCCTCGTACTCCGCGGCGCGGGCCTTGGGGTAGATGACGCGCAGGGCCCGCGTGCGATGGTATTCCCTGCCCACGGCGTGAAGGGCCTGGACCTCGTTCCCGCACGTGCACGAGGTGTGCGGGCAGGGGCCGGGTGTTGCATCCAGCTCGAGGTCGTCCGTCAGGATGTTGCCGAGCGATCTGCGCAGGATTCTCTTTTGCTGCATCTTCACGGGCCAATCCTTGTGGATCCGCCACGCCAACTTCTGCCAGAGGGTCCAGGGCAGGTTGCGCTCCACCCCGCAGCGCAGGATCTTGCCGTCGGACCTGAGGTAGATGTAACGGTGCCCCGCCAGGCAGAGCCTGCCCTTGGGACTATCACGTCCCACCAGCATGTCGTAGTAGTGGTCGGCCCAGAACATATCGCGGAGTTCTTCCCGTTCCCTTGCCGTGTAGCCTTCCGGATAGGGTTGGTACTCCACCGCCCCGTTGTACTCGTTGGGGATAAAGGGGACGCCCAGGGCGTCGGAACGAACCTTGCAGTTTCGCATGTGGCCAAAGCGGCCGGGCTTGGCCACGTAGCCGACGAAGCACAGCACACCGCGCTTCTGCACCATTTCGATCCGGCGGAAAAACCCTTCCACGCCCCTCTCGTCGATCTGAGTGTCGTGGATCGTGGCGCCTACGCCGAGCTTGGTGCAGTCGGCCCGGTCCAGGAAGGCCGTGACCTCGTCGTCGCCCGCCGTGAGGTTGGTTGAAAACGAGACGCCCTCCACCTTGGGGTGGTGGGAGAGGCGGACGACTCCCTCCAGAAGCTCCGGGCTCAGAAAGATCTCGCCTTCCACGCCGAGCCGAAGCACCAGACGGTAGGGCTGCTGCAGGAGGCGGTCGATGATGGCGTTGAAGAGTTCCGGATTAAAGTCGACGGGCCGCCTGGTCCACTCGGCGATGCAGTAGGGACACTTGAGGCTGCACTTGGTGAACTGCAGCTGCCAGCGGACGCGAAGGAGGGGCAGAGTTTCAGTCACGGGGGGGGAGACCTCCGAAGGGGTGAAACGCGAGACGCAGTACGAGGCTCCACCGGTGTCAGTAAAGGTTGCGTAGGTCCTCCAAGTAAGGAAGGATCTCCCCGGCGTTTATCGCTTCGCTGCTCGCATCTGCTCCCGCGTCTGCGCAATTGCTCCATCAACAACCCCGGCACGTCCTCGATGTGGGGACGCTTCTGCGGCAGAGGACGGTTGGAGAGGAGAAACGCATCGTGCCGGTTGTGCATGCCCGTGAAGTGCGTGCGCCCGAAGACGTCGGCCTTCTTGATGTTGCCTTTGAGGTCGTAGCCGTCGCGGGTGAGCAGAACCAGGTCCGGGGCTTTGTCGAACTCGGGCCCGTCGTAGATCTGTTCGGGGAAGAAAACCTCCTTGATGATGCGCTCCCCGTCCTTCTCCATGGAGAGGAAAAGGGCCTTGAGTTCCTCGCGAATGGCGGGCACGTCCTTCGCCTCCACGGAGCCCTTGGGATAGCGCCCCTTGCGGTGCACATAGATGCGGGACGGGTCCAGCGCGAAGGCCCGGCTGTGGGCCGAGATGTCCGCGAAGGAGTCGGGCGGATCCTTCTCCCATTTCAGGAAGCCCGCGTTCGCAAGGTATCGGTTCACATAGACCTCGCTCTTGATGCCGCAGAAGCCGTGGTCGCTCATGAGGAGGCACAGGTCCAGGTCCGTCAGCTTCTCGAGCATGCGGCCCACCACCGCATCGGCCTGGGCGTAGAAGTCCATGGCCCGGCCGTGGTTGGGGTCGTTCTCGTCCTCCACCGCGTGCCACTGGAAGTGCTGGAGCCGATCCGTGCCCGTGATGACGGCCACGAAGAGGTCCCAGTTCTCCGCCCTCCAGAAATGGTCGAAGGCCTTTTCTCGCGCCACCAGGGTCTCGGTCAGGTCCTTGTACAGGAAATCGGCATCCGCGCCTTTGCTGGTGTCCACATCGATGCGATAGCCCGTCGCCTCCAGGAGAGACAGGATGGAGGCCGGGTGGACGGCCTTCTTCAGGTCGATGGCCACGAAGCCCGAGATGAGGACGCCCTCGTGGGGCCGGGCGGGATAGGTCCCCGGCAGGTTGATGACCACGGAGCGCTTGCCGCGCTTGCCCAGCGTGTCCCAGATCGTTTCGGTCTTCAGGTGGGGGTAGCTGGGGAAGATCATCTGGTAGGTGCCGGGCTTGAGGTCCATGAACCCGTAGATGCCGTGCTTCGCGGGGTTCACGCCGGTCATGAAGGAGGACCAGCTGACGGAGGAGATCTCCGGCAGGGTGGCATCCATCTGCTTGAAATGCGTGGCGCCGGCCCTGGCAACCCTGCCGAGGTTGGGCGTCACGCCCTTTTCGATGAGTTTTTGCAGCAGCGTGTACGGCACGCCGTCCAGGCCGATGAGAACGGCGCGCTTCTTGGGCTTCGAGAACAACTTGCTGAGTAGCGCCATTCGTGCCTCCGGGCGAAGGGTGAGTAGGTGAGTAGGTTGGTCCGTGAGTAGGATACGGAACGAACTAGCGATGTCGTGCGGGCATTTTAGGTGTTTCCCTACTCCCCTACTTCCTACTATCCTACTCACCAGATCATCCCAACACTCCCTGGGCACGTGCAAATTCCCTTCGCCGGTGCCGAGCCGGATGCGGGGCCGGTTGGAGCCGTGGAAGTCGGAACCGCCCGTGGGGACCAGATGGTGGCGCTGGGCGAGGGACAGAAACCGGGCCGTGTCCTCCTGGGTGTGGTTGCGGTAGTAGCACTCCAGGCCCTGCAGGCCCAGCTTCGCGAGGCCCGAGACGACCGCCTCCAGGGCCTCGTCGTCGGGAGCCTTGAGCTGCAGCGGGTGGGCCAGGACCGCCACGCCCCCGGCGGCGCGGATGGCGGCGATGCTGTCCTCCGGGCTGAGGCGGACCTTGTCCATGTACGCGGGCTGGCCCTTGGCCAGGAATCGGTCAAAGGCCTCCTGGGTGCTCTTCACGTAGCCCTTGCGGAGGAGGACCGCCGCGAAATGGGGGCGGCCCACCACTTCCCCGCCGGCCTCGTCCGCCACCTCGTCCATGGTCACGTCCAGTCCGAGACGGTTGAGGATGGACACGATCTTGGGGTTTCGGTCGCGCCGCGCCTGCTGGACGTACTCGAGCTTCTGGAGAAGAGACGGGGAGCGCTCGTCAAACCCGTAGCCCAGGATGTGCATGGTTCCCGCCGGGTATTCGGCGGAGATCTCCAGCCCGCCCAGAAACCCCAGCCCCTGGCGCCCGGCTTCCTCCCGGGCCTCGGCCAGCCCTGCCACCGTGTCGTGGTCCGTGAGGGCCATGTTCGTGACGCCCGCCTCGCGGGCGGCGCGCACGAGTTCGGTCGGGCTCAGCGTCCCGTCCGAACACGTCGAGTGGGTGTGCAAATCGATCATCGAAGGAGCCCTTCGTGGGGTGGCGAGACGCTAGACGCGAGACGCGAGACGCGAGATGCAAAGAGAAAAACCAGTGCTTCGCTCAATCGCGTCTTGCTTAATCTCGCGTCTCGCTTAATTGCGTCTTGCTTAATCGCCTATCCCAAATACCCCAGGTCCCGGAGTCGGGCGGCGACGGCCTGTTCCTCGTCGGCGCCGTAGTCGTCGCCTGGGACGGGAGGTGCGTAGCCCAGCATCTCGAGGGTTTTGAGGATTCGGGCGCAGGACTGCTCGGGGGGCTCGTCTCCGGTGTGCACGAGCACCTCGGGATCCAAGGGGGCTTCGTAGGGATCGGAGACCCCCGTGAAATTC
This sequence comes from uncultured Acidobacteriota bacterium, assembly GCA_963772255.1. Lineage (GTDB taxonomy): Bacteria > Acidobacteriota > UBA4820 > UBA4820 > DSQY01 > JAKAJA01. Next base: position 17,049 of record CAVYWK010000017.1, on the reverse strand, counting down.
TTGATCTCGCCCGCCAGGGCTTTGCGGTAGAGCCCCTTCACGTCGCGGTTGGCGAGGGTTTCGATGGGGCATTCGCAAAAGGCTTCCACGAAGCCCGCCTGGCCGTCCACGCTGGCGCGGACCTCGTCGCGGATCTCCTTGTAGGGGGAGATGGCCGCCGTGATGGCGCAGGTCCCATTGCGTGCCAGCAACTTGGCCACGTAGCCGATGCGGCGGATGTTGATGTCGCGGTCCTCTTTGGAAAAGCCGAGGCCCTTGGAGAGGTTGGTGCGCACCTCGTCCCCGTCGAGCACCTCGACGTTGATGCCGCGCTCCAGGAGGCGCTCCTCAACCATCTTCGACAGCGTGCTCTTGCCCGAACCCGAGAGGCCCGTGAACCAGAGGATGAAGCCTTTGCTCATGGTGAATCTCCTTCGAAGGATGCCTTTGTTGGTGGGAGCTGGGAGCAGGGAGCGGGGAGCGGACTGTTCATGTCCATTCGGCGGCTTCCTCTTTGCAGCGCTCCTGCTGATGGCGGATAAGTCCGTTGAGCATGAGATTGATTGGATCGACGCGACCTCTGAGATCCGCGACCACAGAAGAAGAAATGTGTCCGACTTCCCCCGCAATCACCAGCAGGGTGTCGAGCTCGCTGAGTGACCCTCGAGCGATTGAGTAGAACCGCGCCATTTCACGGGCGGTTCCCCTTCCTGCACCTTCGGCGATATTCGCGGGCACGCTGACAGCAGCTCTCGTCAATTGTGAGATTAAACCGAACTTCTCGTTCGAGGGCATCCCATTGGATGCGACATAGATAGCCTTCACCAGCGCAATGGATTCTCTCCATACATCAAGTCGCTCGTGCGGGTGGGGGGCCCTGGCCTTTCCCGCTCCCTGCTCCCCACTCCCTGCTCCCGTCATTCGATGACCTTCCCGATCATGTCCTCGGGAACGGGGATGCCCAGGGTCGTGAGGACGGTGGGCGCCACGTCGTAGATTCTCGCCCCCTCGCGCTTGCCCGGAGCCACGCCGGGGCCGCTCAGGATGAACATGCCCTCCTTGGCGTGGTTGGCGTCGTCGGGGCCCGTGTCGTTCTCGAACACGTGCAGGGCGTCCATGCCCACGCTCCCCGCGCTGCGCCAGGCCAGGTCTCCGAAGTAGACGATGAGGTCGGGCGCCACGTTGTTCACCTTGGAGTAGAGGTCCTCGGGCTTGTGAGCCTGGGTGCCGATGGGATCGCCCTTTTCGTCGCCCAGGGCCTCGAGCTTGGCCTTGATCATATCGCGCGTCTTGTCGTAATCCCCGGGCTCGATGATGCCCTGGGGTTCGCGACCCTTCACGTTCATGAAAATGCGGGAGTAGTACCCGCCCTCGCCCCAGCACACGGTCTTGGACCAGTCGATGTTGGAGGTCTTGAGCTTGGAGGGTTTGGTGGGCTTCTCCTTGAGCGTGAGGAGGCCTTCGCGCATGAAAAACTCGTTGACGCATACCGCGCCCGCCATGGTCCGCGCGCCGTGGTCCGACACGACCCAGGTCTGCGTTCCCTTGGGCAGGAGCGCGAGCACGGTGCCGATCTGCTCGTCCACGTATTTGTAGTAGTCCCGGATGGCGAACTCGAACTTGTGGCCCTTCTCGTAGAGGCGGTGGTTGACGTCGTGGTATCGCCAGTAGGCGTGGTGGATACGGTCCACGCCCATCTCCACGAAGATGAAGAAGTCCCACTCCTTGGTCTTGACCCAGTCCCGCACGACTTTGAAACGGCGCCGCGTCATGGTGTAGATGTGCTCGAGCAGCGCGTCCTTGTCGTCCGTCCGGAACTCCTTCACATCGATGATGTAGTCGCCCTCCGCCAGGCGGTCCAGCTCGTGCTTGGCCTCGTCGGGGTAGGTGTACTGGCAACCCTTGTCGGGCGTGAGGAAGCAGCCCACGAGCGTCCCGTTGAGCGGTTTGGGCGGGTAGGTCTGCGGGACACCCAGGACCACGGAGGACTTGCGGTTTCGGCTCAGGATCTGCCAGAGCGTCTTCTCTTTGACGTAGGAGGCGTTGGCGAAATAGAGCTCGTCGTAGTCATAGGACTTCCGGTTTCGGAACCCGTAGAAGCCCAGGGTGCCGGGGTCCTTGCTGGTCATCATGGCCGTCCAGGCGGGGACGGTGATGGGCGGATCGGTGGAGCGCAGCACGCCCCAGGCCCCGCTGTCGGCCAGCTTGGCGAGGTTGGGCAGCTCGTGGCGCCACTGCTCGAACACGAGCTGGGGCGCCATGCAGTCCATGCCGAAGATGAAGACTTTGTCAGACTTCATGAAAGGGTTCCTTTCGTGGGGTGACGGGAGCGGGGAGCTGTGAGCGGGGAGCAGAAGCCCCGTTCGCCCATTTCTTTCGGCTCCCTGCTCCCTGCTTCCTGCTCCCGTTGTCTTCTACAGATACCCCATGCTCTTGAGCCGCTTGCGGATGGCCTCGACCTCCTGGGCCGAGAGCGCCCCCTCCATGTCGCCCTTCTGGTGGGCCACGATGTCGCGCAAGATGTAGACGACGAACTCCGTGACCGACGCGAAACCCGTACCTTCGATGAGCTGGGAGAGCCGCCGAAAGAGTGGACGCGGAATCTTAAGAGTTACACGAGGCTCCATTAGCACTCCATACAGAGGTATTGTCGGGGCAAAAAAATTTTATGTCAAGGGGGAGATCGGACGTGGGCGGTCGGCTACCCTCCATCAATGGTCCTCGCGTCGAGCATGAGGATTGTCCACGAAGGGAACCCCTGGAAGAAGCTCGGACGTGGCTCCCGCCATGGAGACCCTTCACAAGGAGACCATCGAAGCAGTCTTCAGGGTGACGGGTTTGGACGATTGCGAGACAGTTCGCTAGTTCAAGCCGCCCAGCTTGGCGGAAAGTTGCCTGAAGCGGGCCACGACCTCCTGTTCGTGCCGGGCTTCGTCCTCGGCCATGGAGGTCAGGAGGGCCTTCAGCACCGGGTCGTCGCAGAGGCCGGCCGCCTCCTCGTAGCGAAGGCGCGCCTGGCGTTCGGCTTCCGCGGCCTCTTGGAAGATCTCGGCGAGTTTCTCCATGCGGCTGGTCATGAGGGACTCCTTTCGGAAGCAGGGAGCAGGGAGCAGGGAGCGGGGAGGAGGAAGTTCTTCCCGCATTCCTCATTTCCGAACCCTGTGAATAGGTGAGTAGGTTAAAATACGATAAAGTGGTTAGGACGAACATACATCGGTCATGGCGTGTGTTCCTCTGCTCCCGGCTCCCCGCTCCCAGCTCCCGCCATGCTTGCGAAGGTATCCAGGATAGCGAAATACGGCCCGATGCTGGGAATGAAGTGGCGCTCGTGGCGCGAGTGGGGGCCGACGCCGCTCTGGCCCCAAACCACGGCGTTCCCTCCCGGGGCGAAACGCGCCGACGTGCCCGCGAGCTTCCTGCCGATCCTGGGCTCGGCGCCCGAGACGACCCGGGCCGCATTCACGAGGTGCTTCAGGTAAGGGTTTCCCGCCGGACAGGCCACGCCGCCCTCGTTCACATCCGGCACGAGGTCCAACCCGTGCTGGTCGCAGTACCCGCGGAGCGTGGCGATCAGTTCTCCGGCGTCGTCCTCGGGGATGGGACGGACCTCCAACCCCAGGACGCCCTCCGCCGGGGTGATGTTGTAGACACCCGATTCGCCGCACGTCAGGAACGGGAACCGCAGGGCCGTCACCCAGCCGTCCTCGGATCGAAGGGTCAGCATGCCGTGAAGGAGATCCGAGAGCGCCTGGCGGGCCTCGATGAGGCGCTCGCTCATGTCCCGGGAGGCCCCGCCCATGCCCGTGTGCTCGCGCTCCCCTCGGGCCACGATTCGGGCGCGCACGACGCCGCGGTTGGCCACGCAGATCTCCCCGTAGGTCTCGTCGCCCCGCTCTCCCGTCCGCTCGCCCAGGGTCATGAATTCCGGAGCCCAGCCATGCGCCTGACGGAGATCCTGCAGGACCTGCGGCGTGCCGTAGGCCTCGCCCTCGCCGTTCTCCTCGTTGCCCACGAAGAGAAGGTTCACGGGAGGGTAGGGCGGCCCGGCCTTGATTGCGCGCCGCATCCAAACCATGTCCGTGGCCACCACGGTCTTCATGTCCGCCGCGCCCCGGGCCCAGAGATAGTCGCCCTCGATGCGGGGCTCGAACTGGCTGTCGTTGGGGTCCGGCTCCACCACGTCGAAGTGGCCACCCAGGGTGACGGGGGCCAGAAGCGCCCCGGGGAACCCCGCGAGCACGGCGGGGTACTTCCCTCCCTCGAAGAGGCGCACGAGCGCGCCCGATTCTCTCAGCGTCTCGGCGATGGTCCGGGCACATCGCCAGACCTCGTCCAGGCGCTCCCTCGCGCAGTTGGTCACGGACGGGATCCGGCAGAGGGCCTGGCTGAGCGCGAGCGTCTCCTCCACGGGGTCCTCGGACCCCTCGATGGAGGCGGCCCCTGCGCGAGCCGCAGGAGCGCCCACGGAAGCTTCACCCCTCCTGCGCTCCCGGAACTTCGCGACCCGTTCGGAGAGTTTGGCCGCCTCGTCCCCCAGGACCGAGAGGTCCGCCAAGGCCGGGCCGAGCTCGTCGCTCAGGAGCTTCTTTCGCCCGTCGAGCCACTCCGCCAGCAACTGCGGGGGGACCACGGTCTGGCCGGAGGGCGACCGTCGCTCTCCCTCCAGGCGCGCGCGGAACCACGCGCGGGTTTCGCTCGCCGGGTTGGGGGCCCCCTCGGCCATCATCGCCAGGGGTTCCAGAAGGGCCGTGTAACCCAGCGACTCCGCCATGGGGGCCAGGTCGTGCATCGTGGCCTTGAGGAATTCGCGGACCGTCAGCGACGCGCCCGTGAAGGGCTCCTCGATGGCGGCCTCCAGACCCCGCCGGGCGGCCGCGTCCTCGTTGCGGCGGGCGCGGGCGATGTCCTCCCCGTCGTAGGCGTACCCCGCTCCGAAGGCGGAGTCCGCGTAAATGCGGAGCATGAGCAGCTCCTTGAAGGCGATCTTGGCCGCGGAGAGGGCGAGCGTGTCGCCGCCCTCGTCCGTGCGCACTTCCACCCGGCTCATGGGCAGGTCCACGCGGGCGCAGAGGTTCTCCACGAGCAAGGCTCGCTCGGCGGATTCCAGGTTGGCGTGCTCTCCCGCGCGGTAGAGTCCCTTGTGGTAAAGCTTGGCCAGTTGCTCGCCCGTGGCCCAGATGTTCCGGTTCACCGGATCCACGTCGGATCGGGCGCGCACGGGCGTCCAGTTGTTGGCGCCGAAGCGCACCCCGCGACGCACGAGGTCGTAGGAGATCCGGAGGTAGTCCTGGTGGCTCGCATAGAGGTAGGGCACATCCAGCTCGGGCGGGTTGGGGAAGGTCAGCAGCCGGTTGCTGTCGTTTTCCGTGAGCACCACCACGGGTTCGCCGTCCACCACCTCCCACCCCAGGGGCGTGGAGGCGGTGACCCCGATGAAGAGCGGCGTGAAGGGCCTGAGGAGCTTGGTGGCCCGGATGACGGCGGCGTTGCGGAAGTCGATGAGGGTCTGGCCCTCGCGCCGGTGCTGGGGCAGGTGGAAGAAGTCCCAGCTCAGCAGGGCCTCGGGGTAGGAGTGGTTGGTGTGGATGCCCGCCGTGGCCAGCTTGGATCCGAAAAGGGTGACGCAGTGCGAGAGGTACTTCTTCTTGGCCAGGTCCCAGCCGTCCGGGATGCTGTCCGCGGCAGGCTCCACGGGAAAGGGGAGGTTCCCGTGGAGGGCGTGGAAATTCTCCCCGAAGGCCAGGGATGCCCCCTCCAGAGCGTCGAGGAGGACCGCTTCGAGCATGCGCCCCTCGATGGCCGTGCCCAGGGGATCGTAGAAGGGCTGGGTCACGAGCTCCGCCATCCAGTGGAACACTTCGAGCTGGCACTGGGGCTTGACCCACTCGGGCACGTGCTCGCCCAGAAGGTAGTCCGCGAAGGACTGCCGCCCCGGCCCGTAGCCCACCGTGGTCACCGGGCGCAGGGCGTGATCCAGGAGGTTGAACTCCAATTCCAGCCCGCTCAGCCCCCGCTGGAAGTGCGTCTCGAGGGAGGAGTCCACGGCGAGGTGGAATTTCTCGGCGAACTGGGACCAGTCGCTCGTCTTCATGCTAAGGAGTCCTTTGAAGTCGGGAGTGGGGAGCGGGGAGCGGGGAGCCGAGGGGATTGCAGGCCCGTCTGGGTGGCGGGGGTCCCGCTCCCTGCTTCCTGCTCCCTGCTCCCGTTCTCACAGATTTGCCAGCCCATCCCACATGCGCGCGGCGGCGCGGGCGGTCTTGTCGGGAGGCAGGGCGTAGGAAAAGCGGATCCACCGGGCGCCGTAGTCGCTGAAGTAGACGCCGGGCACCACGGCCACGCCGAAGCGTTCGGCCAGGTAGGAGCCCATGGCGGCGCTGTCCTTCATGCCCGCCTTGTCCATGAAGGGACCCACGTCGATGAAGGCGTAATAACCCTTGCCCAGGATGGCGCGAAGGCCCTTCTCTTTCAGGAACGCACCCAGGACCTTCCGGCTCTCGTTGGTGGGCCCCACGATGGAGGCGCTGGCCTTTTCGAAGCCCATCTCGTAGGCCGCCATGGCCACGGCGAGGGAGTGGAAGGACGGGATGACCCCGTGGGAGGCCCGGTTCTGCATGAACTTGACCGCCTTGGCGGAGGCCAGCAGGTGGCAGGAGCGGATGTTGCTGGCGCCCAGGGATTTGGTGAGGCCGTCCAAGAACATGCACCGCTCCCTCTCGGGGGGCTCCAGCGCCATGAGGAAGCGGTTCAGGTCGTGGGGCTCGCCGTCCGTGACGCGGTGGTAGATCCAGTCGAAGAGGACGAAGGGGATTCCCGCGGCGAAGGCGGCCCGAGCGAGTTCGAGCTGCCGCTCTTCGGGGATGGTCCGCCCCGTGGGGTTGTCGGGAGAGGTGACCACGAGGCCGGCGATCTTCCGGCCGCCAGTCTTGGCCGCGAAGTCTCCGCAGGCCCCGATGCCCTCGGGCGTGAGCTGCCAGGCGTCCGCCTCGCGGCCCGGGGCGAGCATCACGTTGGCCCCCACGCTGTAGGGTCCCCAGTTGTAGGAGATCCAGGGCACGCGGGAGGTGACCACGAAGTCGCCCCTGCGGCCGTGCCCCAGGAAGTTCATGGCGTCGTACGCCTTGTTCAGGGCGTCCCGGCCGCCCTGGCAAGCCAGGACGTTGTTGGGGCCCCAGCCCGTGGTGGCGTCCAGCTTCCAGTACTGCTCCACCACCGACTTGCGGTACGCGGGCGTCCCGAAGGGCTGGTCGTAGGCCGTGCCGTGTTGTTTCTGCAACTCGTGGGCGCGGTCCAGGATCTCGACGGGCACGCCGGGCAGGCTGGCCCCGCCGTCGCCTTGGCTGGCGTCGAACTCCTCACCCCCCGGGAAGTCACGCTGATAGACGGAGAGCGCGTCGCGGATCTCGAACATTCTAGAGCCGGGGATGTCGCTCATGGTCCCGGGGCTGAGGTCGAGTCCCTGGAGTTGCTCGGGCTTCACCACCAGGTCGGGACGATCCTCGGGTTGGAGCCGGACGACATCGTTCGACATGCGCGTCTCCTTATTCTTGCAAGACCGCGAGGTGCTTGTCGTCTTCCGTGCGATGATTGCCTTGGGGCGCGGAGCTTGTCTTGCCGTGGCGGGGAGGGCCCATGGCGTCGCCTTCCCAACCGCGAGCAAGCCCGGCGGTTCGGGAGTTTGCCCTTCGGGGCCCGCCCCACGGGCAAAGCCCGTTGGGGACCCCACCCCTCCCTTGGGACTTTTCTGGCTCAGTCTTTGCATCGATTACACGCGACTGTGCACTCAGCCAGCGGGACAACTGATCCAGCTGGATACACCGCGAGTGCTTGTCGTCTTCCGGGCGATTGTCGCCTTGGGGCGCGGAGCTTCGTCATCCGTTGCGGGGAGGGCCCATGGCCTCGCCTTCCCGAGCCGCGAGCAAAGCCCGCCGGTTCGGGCTTTTGCCCTTCGGGGCCCCGCCCCACGGGCAAAGCCGGCTGGGGGACGGTCGTCTTCGGTGCGGAGATCACCTTGGAGCATGGCACAGCTTCGTCACGAAGATGGGCAGGGGAGGAAATGGAAATGTCTCGAGCGGCAGACATCCACCCCGCTCCGGAAAAGATCCGGAGCGGGGGGAAGGAGCGATGCGAAGGGTGCTAGGGAGACGCGATCAGGTGGCGGGCGTGGCGCTGGCCTGGGGCTGGGTCTGGGCCTGGGGCGTCACGGCTGGGGCCGCGGGCGCCTGAGCCTGGGAGGGCGCAGCGGCCTTGTGGTTCACGTACTGGAAGCCCGCGACCTTGAGCTGGCTATCCAGGGCCACCTTCAGGTCCACATGGCCCTTCTCGAATTTTGCCACCTGCGTGACCACCATGGCGCCATCTTTGGATTCAACCGTCGCGTCCTTGAACTCGACGAAGTTGCCCGCCCGGCTCAGGAGGTTTTGCCAGTAGGCCCTGAAGGTGTCCGGCGTGGCCTTGAACCCCAGGTTGGAGTCGCACTTGCCGTAGGCCCCGTTGAAGTCTCCCTTTTGGAGGAGCTGGATAAATTCTTTCGCTCTTCCGACGGCCAGGTCGTTTTGGGCCACGACCGGTACGGCGGCCAGCGCGAGAATGCCAGCCATCAGGATGACGCGAGTGATGGTGGATACTGCTTTCATGACCAAACTCCTCTGAAAATTCGTCACCTTGCGTCCCGGTCCAAGCCGGACCGATTCGCGTACTGTACAACGGAGCAAGCCATCCGTCAATTCCCCCCGGGGAGCCCTGTCGGGACGGGCTTCCTGCGCGATCGGGGAGCCGGCACGGCCCCTGGGCTAGGGCCCCGGTGAAGAAGCTGGGCGATCTTCCCGGCCGGCCTCCCGCTCCCTGTCATCCCTGGAACCAGTCGGGAAAGGCCCCCCACCAGGAGAGGGCCACTTTGAAGGTCCCCTCCCGATCCGGCGTGACGATGAAGAGCGCCGGAGAGACGAAGGAGCGCCCGTCGGGAAGCCTCGTGCGCATGCCGCGCCGGACCACCGCCGTGAGCGGGGAGAGCCACTCGATGGATTCCTCCACGGCCTCCTGCGTGATGGGTTCCTCGCGGTGCGCCTCCACCGTCTCCCGGAACTCGTCCACGCTGGCGTGCCAGATGTTGGCCAGCCCCTTCCATTCGATAATCTCGGTCGTGGGCAGGTGCACGTGCGCCTGACCGGCGTCGGGGTCGGCGGTCCGGAAGGCCGCGATGAGGCCGTCCACCGCCTGCCGGACCCTCTGGTCCGGGGAACCCGCTTCACGGCCCTGGCCCTCCGCCCGCTCCATCATGTTCCCCATGGCTTTTCTCTCCGGGTCGTTCTCATCGGATCGCCAGGAAGTGGCGAACCGTCTCTTCCAGGCCCTGCTCGAACCCCACCTCGGGGCGGAATTCGAGCTCCCGCTCCGCCTTGCTCGGATCCAAGGCCCGCCTGGCGTCATGCCCCGCACGGTCCCCCACGAAGGTGACGAGACCCTCCGCCTCCGTCGCGTCCCTTCCCAGCGCCCTCGCCGTCGCTCGCGCCGCGGCCTTCACCAGGGCCAGGTTGCTCCGCTCGCACCGGGAACCCAGGTGGTAGACCTCGCCGGGCCGCCCGCGCTCCAAGGCCTGGATGACCCCGCGGTTGTGGTCGTCCACGTGAATCCAATCCCGCGTGTTGGACCCGTCGCCGTAAACCGGAAGAGGTTGTCGGTCCCGGGCCTTTTGCACGATGGCGGGGACGAGCTTGTCCTCCGACTGGTAGGGTCCGTAGATGTTGGTCGTCCGTGTCACCAGGCACCCCGTGCCGAACGTGCGGTGGTAGGCCAGCGTCAGCTGGTCGGCCGCCGCCTTGCTCGCCGCATAGGGCGTGGAGGGATTCAGGGGGCTCGTTTCGGTGAAGATGCCTCCGGCGCTGGAGCCGTAAACCTCGTAGGAGGAGAGATGGAGGAATCGGCCTTCGCGGTCCTCCCAAAAGCGCCGCGACCAATCCAGGAGCATGGCCGTGCCCATCACGTTGACTTCGGCGAAGGCCACGGGGTCGCTGGCGTCTTGTCCCGAGGGGTTCCGCGCCGCAAAGTGCACCACCGCATCGTAGGGGCCGGAGGCGAAGAGGCCGTCGAGCGCCGCCGGGTCGGTCACCCGCCCCTGAATGAGCCGGAGCCTGCCGGGGAAGGCCTCGTCCAACCCTTCGAGCACGGGACGGGGCCGGCCACCCAGGCTGTCAAAGATCGTCATCCGCCACCGGGGGCGCATCCGAAGGGCGAGGCGGACGAAGTTGCCGCCCACGAACCCCCCGCCCCCCGTGACCAGAACGGTGTTCAGCTCCATCAGCGGCGCTCGCCGTAGAGCGTTTTCACGAATTCCTGGTATTCGCCGGACTGCACCCGGCGCCACCAGCCCTCGTGCTCGAGGTACCAGCGGACGGTGGAGGCCAGCCCCTCCTCGAAAGTGACCCTTGGGGCGAATCCCAGCTCGTGCTCCGATTTGGAGGGGTCGATGGCGTAGCGCCAGTCGTGGCCCGGGCGGTCCGTCACGAACCGGATCCGTCCCTCCACCTCCTCCGGGTCCCAGCCTTTGATCGCGGCGGCGGCCCTCAGCAGCGCCTTCACCAGGTCCAGGTTTCGCTTCTCGCAGCGCGCGCCGAGGTTATAGACTTCGCCGGCACGCCCCTTCTCCAGCACGAGAAGGACGCCGCGGTTGTGGTCGTCCACGTGGATCCAATCCCGGACGTTCTGGCCCGTGCCGTAGACCGGCAAGGACTCTCCCGCCAGGGCCCTCGTGATCATGAGCGGGATGAGCTTCTCAGGGAACTGGTAGGGGCCGTAGTTGTTGCAACAGCGTGTCAGCACCACGTCCAGCCCGAAGGTCCGGTGGTAGCTCAGGGCGATCTGGTCCGCGGCGGCCTTGCTGGCCGAGTAAGGCGAAGACGGGTCCAGGGGCGTCGCCTCGGTGAAGAACCCCGTGTCCTGAAGGCTCCCGTACACCTCGTCGGTGGAGACCTGCAGAAACCGGCCGGGGCGGGTCGCCCACGCCGTCCGGGCGGCCTCCAGGAGGGTGGCCGTCCCCATGACATTGGTATGGACGAAGGCCGTGGGCCCCAGGATGGAGCGGTCCACGTGGCTCTCGGCGGCGAAGTGCACGACCCGGTCGAAGTGCTCCTGCTCGAAGAGCGCGCCCACGGCGCCGGCGTCCGTCACATCGCCGCGCACGAAGCGGTAGCGCCCCGAGAACTGCGAATCCAGCCCCTCGAGGTTCTCCAGGTTTCCGGCGTAGGTCAGGGCGTCCAGGACCACGACGCGCCAGTCGGGCCGGACCTCCAGCGCCAGGCGGGTGAAGTTGCTGCCGATGAACCCCGCGCCGCCCGTGACGAGTACGGTTGTCATGCCAGTCCTTTCGTGTGACGCCTGCGCAATGGGTGGCCGGAGGGGCTCACGCGGGCCGAGCCGCCGTGGAAATCCCACGTTTTTTGGCGAAGGCCTCCAGTCCTGCCACGTGCTCCTTGTCCCCCTGGCACAGGGCGGTCAGGAGCTTGTCCAGATCCGGGTTGGCCTGCTTCATGGCCGTCCGGAGGTGGCTCTCGGCGGCGCTTCGCTCGAACTCCAGCGCGAGGCTCACGGCCTCGTCCAGAGACGGTCGGGGGGTGGCCTTCGTCAGGCGCTGCGCGGCGGCGGTCATCTGTCTCACGTCCTGCAGGTCCACGTCCACATCGCCGAACAGGGCGAGGTTTTTGGTCACGAGTTTCTTCTCATAGTGAACCAGCGCCACGTGGGTCTTCTCCTCGCCCGACAGCTTGGTGAACAGGGCCCGGGCCTCCGCGTCCAGGGTGAACACGTCCGCGTACCACTCGTAGAGGGCCATCAAGGACCCCTCAAGGTCTTCCAAGGGCCTGAAGATGAACTGGATGTGCATGGGAGTTCCTCCTTGCAAAACCCAAGGCCTGGCTAGAGTACTAACACCTACGGGGCGCCGGTCGTTCCCGGTCCGCGGCGGGCTGCTCCAAACACGAATCGCTGGTAAAGGAAGGCCAGGAGCAGGAGGCTCAGCCCGAGGCCCAAGAAGGAAAAGACGCGGTAGAGATCGCGGAGCTGCGCCGTGTCGTAGAGGAAGACCTTGCCGACGGCCAAAAGCATGACGGCCAGCGAGGAGAACCGGAGAACCGGACCCTTGGTGACGATTCCCAGGACGAGCAGGAGCGTTCCGAACAGGACCCACGCGATGGAGTAGGCGTACTTCTCCGAGCTGGCGTAGGTGCCCCCCTTGAGGAACTCCCCGTGGAAGGCTTGCCTCACCTCCAGCGTCAGAAGGATCAGGGACAGCCCCATGCCGGCGAGGCCCAGGAGCCGGGGCAGGGCCACCTCTCCCCGTCGCGTCAGGAGCCAGGCGGCGATCAGCGCCAGCGCCGCGGGGCCGCCGTAGAGCCAGAGCAGGTGGTTCAGGACGGGCAGCGATCCGACCCCCGTCCGGACCCACAGGGGGTTGAACACCAGCACCTCCGCGAACCCGCACCACAGGAGTCCGAGTCCCACGGCGGCCTTGCCGCCCCACTCCAGGCTCGACAGCGGCCACCGGTCCGACGCCCCCAAGAGGACGAGCCCGTAGAGCATGATGGCCCCCGTGAGGGCACCGGCCTCCAGGAGATCCATCGCGGTTGCTTCCAAGTGTCCCGGGTGGAAGGCCTGCCGCACTTGAAGCACGACCAGGGCCAGGGCCAGCGCCCAGGTCCCCCACTGGAGGACCGCACTGAGCGCGTCGTCCCCCTGCCTGCGGGCCAGCCATGCCCCCACCGCAAACGCCGCGGCCGGGACGCCGTAGCCGTAAAGGATCCAATTGAAGAGGGGGAGGTCGCCGGTGGGGTAGGTCAGCACCGCCGGGTTGAGCAGGAGCCTGAACCCCACCAGCGCGCCCAGGGGCCAGGCCATGGTGCGCAGCGCCGGCAGATCCCACCGTTCGGAGACCCAGAGGAGCAGGGCCACCTCCACGCTCCATGCCACGGCCATCCACTCGTGCTCGAGTTCGAAGGGGACCGCCAGGGCGAGAAACGCCGTCACGGCCACGGCGAGGGCCGAGAGCGCCAAGTCGCCCGAGGGCATGGATTGGCGCCGCGACCCCACGGGAAGGGCGAGGGCGGCGAACGCCCCGGCCAGCATCAGCGCCGGCAGGCCCCAGTGGGTCTCGTTCCGGAAAAGGCGCTCGCCCTGGAAGGCCACCAGCAGGTACGCCAGTCCGGCCGCCGCGCTGAGGGCCGCCCAGCGATGCGGCTTTTCGGCACCCCACAAGCACGCGTACGCTCCCGCCGCAAACAGGAGGCCGAATCCCGCGGCGGTCCAGAGAAAGCGAACTAGTATTTCGGGGTTCAGCGCCGCGCCCCAAACCACCATGAGCCCCGCGCACCCCAGTGCCGCCAGCCAGGCCAGCCCCTCGAAGGCGGCCTCCAAGCGGCCCAGGACGAGGCATCCCGCGCCCAGCAGGCCCAGGAAGAGCCACTCCAGGGAGGAGTAGCGGTCCACTCCCGCCAGGGCCGCCATGATGAGGAACCCCGAGCCGAGGGAGGCCCAGATGAGGAGGGAGGGCGCTGCCCCGGGACGCTCGTCTTCCTGGCGCCCCCAGAGGCCGAAAAGGCCGAGGGCCGTGGACGACGCGAGGACGAAGGTCCCCAGGTAGGGCGCGTGCCAGGGCTTGAAGGCCAGGCCTATCCACGCGGCCGCCCACGCCGAGGCCGACAGGAGGGTGAGCCCCGCCAGGGGCCACCAGCGCTTCTGCCGCGTGACGGCAAGCAGACCCACTTCCAGGAGGAAAAGGTAGGCGAAGAGGGGGCCCGGTCGCGCTTCTCCGGTCTGGATGAGAACGGGCGTGAAAAAGCCTCCCACTAGGCCCAGCACGGCGATGAGGGCCCCCTGGCGCAAGGACAGCAGCACCGCCAGGGCCGTGGTGGCAGCCATGAGGCCGAACCCCGCGAGGGGCGGGATGAGGTGGTAGAGGTTGGCCGCCGCCAGGAAGCAGGCGTAGAGATCCGCGATGCCCGAGGCGGACAGCCCCGCGGCGACATAGGACGACCGGCGGCGCAGAAATTCCCCCGCACCCAGCAGGACGGCACCGAACAGGACCCCCAGACAGGACGCGGAACCTCGGGCTGAGCAACCCCTTGTCGAAGGAGTACTTGACCAGGTAGGCCCCGGCGAGGGTGAGGGCCACGGAGCCGATCCACACGGGGAGCCTCGCCCCAAGGCGCTCCTCCAGCCCGGGGCCTCGCCTCGTCGGGGTCGGGGTTGGGGCCGGGAGCCGCGGACGGGGGCGGGCGGAGCCGGGCGTACCGGGACCGACGGCGGGCGTACTGGGGGGTTGGCCCGGAGCCGTGGTCTCCGGCCCGCGGATCAGGCTCGCCGGCGGACGGAGGACGGCGCGCCAGCTGGGGCGATGCGCAGGCACGGCAGGCGGCTCCGGCGGAACCTGGGCGCACGGGGCGACCGGGGCGGCGGTTGGACGGGCGGGGCGTCGCGGATGTGCCCCCACTGCCGATGCGCGCCGCCCGATTCCAGGCTCGCGAGGCGCTGCTCCATCTTGAGAAGCCGCGTGCGCAGCGACTCGCTTTCCTTCTCCCGCTCCTTCAGGACCCTTTTCGGCGCGCCCCGCCTTGCTCATGGCCACCAGGGCGAGGACGAAGGCCGCCACGGGAAGTGGCCAGCCAGGCCAAACTGAGCGGCGACGAGAACGAAGGCGGCTCCTGAATTCATGGCGCCACCTCCCCCAAGATACTGGGCCAGCGTCTCTTCCCAGTGCCTTGCCGCGGACGCCGGTGCGCCGCTTCGCAGCCAGGCGTGGCGGGGCCTCGGTGCGGGCCGGGGAAACGCCTCGCTCGTGCAGGGCACCACCTCGCACGGCAAGCCCGAAAGCGCCACGATTTCCCGGGCGAAGGCGTACCAGGTGATGGGACCGCCTCCGCCCACCGTGTGGGCCACGCCCCTCGCCCCGACCGCCAGCAGGTCGCTCATCTGCCGGGCCAGTTCGGCCGCGTGGGTGGGCACGCCCCACTGGTCGTCCACGACCTCGAGCCTGGATCGGCTTGCGGCCAGGGTTCGGATCGTGTCCACGAAGTTCTTGCCGTGGTGCCCGTAGAGCCACTGCGTTCTGCAGAGGAGAACCTGCTCCGCGGGCAAGATCGCGCGGATCGCCTCTTCGCCGGCGAGCTTGCTCTCGCCGTAGGCGTTGATCGCAGGGCCGGGCGGATCGTCCGGCAGGTAGCCCTCGGGCTTCTCGCCGGGGAAGACGTAGTCGGTGCTGATGTGGACGAGAGGGCCCCCGGTCACGGCACGCCTCCGCCACGATTTCGGCCCCGAGCGCGTTGATCCGAAAGGCCTCCTCGCGATGGTCCTCGGCCCCGTCCACATTCGTGTAGGCCGCGGCATTCACCACGACGGACGCGGGGTGGGCGTCGAGAAAGGCCGCCAGGGAGCTCGGGGAAGTGATGTCCACCTCGGGCAGGTCCGCCCCCACGACCTCGTAGCCCGCGCGCTCGAACACGGGCACCGCGTCCCTGCCGAACATGCCGTTGGCACCGAGGAGGACTAAGCGAGGCATGGCTAGACGGCCTCCGGAGGGCAGAGACCAAGTCCACGAGCCAACGACGTCAACGAGCCCACGAGACGAAGCATGCAACCACGAGCCCGGGATTCGCTCCATGCCTCTTGCCTCGTGGCTCGTTCATTCCTTGGTCACTCGTGATCCGTGACTCCGTTCTATCTATCCCTAGTGGCCCAGTCGTAATCGATGATGCCGTTCTCGTGGGGGTCCAGGCGGTACTCGTCGGGGTCCCTGTAGTCGTAGGTCTTGGTGGTCGTGTTGATGACGAAGGCCTCCTCCGTGCCGATGCACTTCCATCCGTGGTAGACGCCGATGGGCACCTGGACGAGCAGCGGGTTGTGCTCGCCGATGACGAACTCGTTGATCTCGCCCTTGGTGGGAGATCCCTCGCGCGTGTCCGCCAGGACGAGCTTCACCATCCCCTTGACGCACACGAAGTTGTCCTTCTGGAGCTTGTGGTAGTGCCACGCCTTCACCACGCCGGGGTAGGTCGTGGACAGGTAGACCTGCCCGAACACCTCGAAGCACTCGTCGTCGGCGCGGAGCATCTCCATGAGACGCCCCCGGTCGTCGGGGATGACCTTCAGCTTCTTCGTCTTCACGTCGTGGATCATCGTCTTACCTCAGGAGGTCGGTGTGGGGTGGTCCAGCAGGCTCAGCAGGTAGCGCCCGTAGCTGTTCTTCGACATGGGAACCGCGATGCGCCGCACCTGATCGGCGTCGATCCATCCCTTGGACAGGGCCACCTCCTCGAGGCAGCCGATCATGAGGCCCTGCCGCTCCTCCACCGCCTGCACGTAGTTGGCGGCCTGGTGGAGCGCCTCGTGGGTGCCCGTGTCGAGCCACGCCGTGCCCCGGCTGAGGGTCTGGACGCGCAGGGCGCCCCGCTCCAGGTAGACGCGGTTGAGGTCCGTGATCTCCAGTTCGCCCCTCGGCGAAGGCTTCAGGGCGCGGGCGATCTCCACCACCTTCTGGTCGTAGAAGTAGAGGCCCGGGACGGCGTAGCTGGACTTGGGCCGCTTCGGCTTCTCCTCGATGGAGATGGCCTTGCCCGCGGCGTCGAACTCCACCACGCCGTAGCGTTCCGGGTCTTTCACGTAGTAGGCGAAGATGGTGGCGCCCTCCCGCTTGCGCGCGGCGCTCTCCATGGTCTTGGTGAGGCCCGTGCCGTAGAAGATGTTGTCGCCGAGGATGAGGCACGCGTGGTGTCCCGCCACGAAGTCGGCGCCGATGATGAAGGCCTGGGCAAGCCCCGCGGGCGTGGGTTGCTCGGCGTACTCGAGCCGGATGCCCCACTGGCTCCCGTCGCCCAGCTGTTGCCGGAAGAGGGGCAGGTCGTGGGGCGTGGAGATGAGCAGGATGTCCCGCAGGCCCGCCAGCATGAGCGTGGAGAGCGGGTAGTAGATCATGGGCTTGTTGTAGACGGGCATGAGCTGCTTGCTCACCGCCGTCGTCAAGGGGTAGAGCCGCGTCCCCGAGCCGCCCGCCAGGATGATGCCCTTCATGGGGGAATGCCTCCGAAGAAA
>CAVYWK010000016.1:0-26781 GCA_963772255.1 uncultured Acidobacteriota bacterium | reverse complement strand
GGCGCCGCTGCCTTCGATGGGGATCGCTCGGCCTAGACAGCTCGCCGAGAGGGTCCCCGACAGACGCCCGGCATAGCGGATCGAGGGATAGAGGTCGGTGCCGGACACGCTGTAGCCCAAAGCCATGTCCCCCGCCCTGTCCATCCCCAGGCTGCCCATCCAGCGGTGCTCGGAATCGGGGGCGTAGGTGCCCTGCTGGTAGATGGACCATCCCGCCCCCGAGTCCCGCAGTTCGTACCAGCGAACGCCCGCGTGGTCGGTCCCGTCCGCGTCCACGGTGTGGCACGTGGCCAGGGTCTGGTGGTCCCCGAAGTTCATGTAATTGAGGCGGAACATCAGGCGGTCGCTGAGGGTGGCGAGTTTGCTGGTGACCCCTTGCTGGGCGATGCAGGAGTGGCCTCCGCAGAGGTCGGCGTCGAACGGGGCCGTTACGAGCACGGCGTTGGGACTCCCAGACAGGCCGAATGTGGAGTTGGAGGGGATGGCCCAGTCCGCGTGAAACTCCCACAGGCTGAGCTGGTCGTTGGCCAAGCCCCAGTCGTCGTCTACTTCGGTGAAGAGGCAGGGAGCGCCTGCAGGAGGGGCAGCGGGGCCAGCCAAATGGGCGGGGAGCATACCGCCGTAACCGGCATCGACAGAGTACAGATCGAAGGCGATGAAGCTCGCCGAAGGGTCACCTGCGAGCATCTTGGCCCGGTCGAAGACGAAGACGCCCGCTCCACCCCAGATGCTTCCGTTTTTGAACTGGTTGACGCTCATGTAGTAGCCGTCCGGCCAGACTCCGATCTTGGGGTAGTCGTTCATCTTCGTATCGCTGACCCTGAAGGCATAGCGGTACCAGGCGCCGGTCGGGTCCGGACTCTGGGAGACGGCGATGTACTGGTAGTAGGGTCCTCCGGGATAGTTGGGCAGGGCGAACTGGCTGATGAGCCAACGATTGGCCAGACGATCGTACACCACCACGGGGTCTCCGTCGTTGCTGGTGTCGGCCGGGCCGCCGAAACCTTGCCAGAGCGTGTTCCCATCCACGGGGCCGTATACGAGCGCTCCGGTTTTGTCCCAGATGGCAAGCGACAAGTTGACCCACTGCACATAGTGATTTAGCCCCACATCGCCCTGCGTGTCCGGGGGCAGCACGCCCGCCAGGTTGCCGAGACCCTCCCAGTTCTGGGCGGGCGCCGGCATGGACGGCCCCGTGCCGGGCCATGACTGGAGGGCCGGGTCGCCTCCTACACGCTTCTCGGTCCGGGCGGCCTGCGCTTTGGGCAGCGTCCGGTTGGGAACCTCCGCCTCGCTTCTCTCCTCTGATGCGTCCACGGAGGCGGGATGCGCCGCATCTCACGCAAGGGCGGAGAAACGTCGAATTGGACCGCGGAAGACACCCGCGGGACCGGCCTGGAAGGGGCTCCGGAATCCGTCCCTCGGCTGTGGGCCATGGATGGCACTGCAGCCAGGATGGCTAACGCGAGGGCTGACTTGGCGAGAAAATGGGCGGTCATGAATCCTCCTCTGAGTGGGGATACCTCCACGGGGACTGCCAATTTACACCAGGAAGGTCTGGACGCCAAGCTCGAACAGGAGTTGCGGGGGCGTGCGCTCCAGAATATGGAGCGGCGCGGCCTCCGGTTGCGCTTGGAACCCTGGGAGTGTTAGCTTCAAGGGCTCTGGAGTGACTGATGCGCGTGGCGATGGTGCAGCTGGGTTGCCCGAAAAACTGGGTGGACGGCGAATGGATGCTCGGCCAGGCGCGGGCGGCGGGCCACGAGGTCACCTCCGACCCCGACGCCGAGGTGGTCATCGTGAACACCTGCGGGTTCATCGACGCGGCCAAGGAGGAGTCGGTGAACGCCATCCTCGAGGTGGCGGAGCGCAAAGCGGCTCGGTAAAGTGAAGCGCCTCATCGTGGCGGGCTGCCTGGTCCAGCGCTACAAGGAGGACCTGCGCAAGGCCATCCCCGAGATCGACGGGTTCATCCCCCTCAGCTCCGCCGGCGCCGTGGCCCAACTCCTGGCGCGTCCCGACCTGGCCGTGCCCGTGACCGGCGACGTGGCCCTCTACGACGGCCTGTCGCCGCGGATCCTCTCCACGCCGCCCTTCATGGCCTACGTGAAGATCGCCGAGGGGTGCGACAACCCCTGCTCCTTCTGCCCCATCCCGACCTTCAGGGGCCGCCTGCACTCCCGCCCGGCGGACGACATCGTGCGGGAGGTCCAGAAGCTCGCGGCCACGGGCGTCCAGGAGGTCCTCCTCGTCGCGCAGGACACCACCGACTACGGGACCGACCTCGGGATGAAGGACGGCCTGGCCCTGCTCCTGCGCCGCCTCCAGGCCGAGACCGAGGTCCCCTGGATCCGCCTCCTCTACGCCTACCCGAACCACCTGACGCGACGCCGTCCTGGAGGCCATGGCGCGCTGCTCCAGGGTGGTGCCCTACCTGGACCTGCCCCTCCAGCACGCCCACGCCGACCTCCTGCGATCCATGAAGCGGGGCGGGAGCGGGACGGCGTTCCTCCGGCTGATTCGAGAAGGCCCGCGCCGCCGTGCCGGGGCTGGCCGTCCGCTCCACCTTCATCGTGGGCTATCCCGGGAGAGAAGCGCGAGCACTTTTCAGTCCTGCTGCGACTTCTCTGAAGGAGGCCCGGCTCGACCACGTGGGGGCCTTCACCTACTCCCGCGAGGAGGGGACGGGCGCCCACGCCCTGGGCGACCCCGTGGACCGGCGCACCAAGACGAGGCGGCAGGAGAAGCTCCTCGAGGTCCAGCAGGCCATCTCCTGGGAGAAGAACCGGGCCAGGGTGGGGCAGAGGTTGGAGGTGCTCGTGGAGGGGGTCTGCGAGGAGACGGAGCACCTCCTCCAGGGCCGCCTGGCGACCCAGGCGCCCGACATCGACGGGCGGGTCCTCATCAACGACGGGTTCGCCGCGCCCGGGCACCTTCGCCAGGGTCCGGATCACCGAGGCCCATCCCTACGACCTCGTGGGAGAGATCCTTGCCTGAGGGTGAGAGGGGACCCGCTTGGGCCGTGGCCGTGCCGCACGGTGCTGGGGCTGGGCTTCACGCCGCGCATGCCGGGGACCGTGGGGGCCCTCGTGGGCGTCTTCCTCTACCTGCCGGCCTTCCTCATGCCGGCGGAGTGGGTCTTCATCCTCCCCCTGGCCGAGCTGGCCGTCGTCCTCCTGGTGTCGGCCCTGGCCGTCCCGCGGGTCCTGCGGGCCACCGGCCTGAAAGACCCTCCTGGATCGTCATCGACGAGGTGGCGGGCATGCTCTGCGCCCTGTGCATGACGGCCCCCGACTTCGTGCGCATCCTGCTGGCCTTCGTGCTCTTCCGGGTGCTGGACATCTTCAAGCCCTGGCCCATCAACCGGCTGGAGCGCCTCCCCGGTGCCTGGGGAGTCATGGCCGACGACCTGTTCGCGGGCCTCCTGGCGGGTCTGCTTTCCATCCTCGTCATGAGGCTCTCGTGATCATCCTGACCGATCTGGCCCGCGTTCCCGATCTCAGCCCGCCGGTGATCCTCACCATCGGCAACTTCGACGGCCTCCACCGGGGGCACAAGCGCGTCCTGAGGAAAGTCATCACGCGAGCCAGGGAGGAGGGGGGCACGAGCTGCGTGGTCACCTTCGAACCCCACCCCCTCAAGGTTCTCCACCCCGAACGCGCGCCTCACCTCATCCAGACCAGGGCGCAGAAGCGCAGCATCCTCGCCCACCTCGGGCTGGAGGTGCTGGTGGAAGTGCCTTTCGACCGGTCATTCGCGGAGGTGGACGCGGAAACCTTCGCCCGCCTCCTGGCCGCGAGTCTCCGACCCCTGGAGATCTATATCGGCGAGGATTTCCGGTTCGGGAGAGGCCGGGAGGGAGGCATCGAGCTTCTGCAGCGCCTGCAGGGCGAGCTGGGCTTTGAAGCCACGGCATTTCGCAAGCTGAAGGTGGGCGGCGAGGAGGTTTCCTCTTCCCGCATCCGGAGGCTTCTCCTGGCGGGGGACATGGAGGAAGCGGTCCACCTCCTGGGACGGCCCTATGTCATCGAAGGTCTGGTGGAACACGGGGACGGGCGCGGCAAGACCCTGGGATTCCCCACGGCGAACCTCGCCATCGAGAACGAACTCGTCCCCGCGCACGGGGTCTATACCGTCGCGGTGGATGTGGGGGAGCCCCTCCTGCTGCCCGGAGTGGCCAACCTGGGCACTCGGCCCACCTTCGAGGGAAGCCGGGTTGCCGTGGAGGTCCACTGCCTCGTCGGGCGGAAGGGATCTTCTACGGCCAAAGAGGTGCGGTGCCTCTTCTTCAAGTTCCTGCGGCCCGAGACGAGGTTCGCCTCCGTCGAGCGACCTGACAGGCGCAGATCGCCCTGGACGTGCAGGCGGCGAAGGACTACTTCGCCAGGGCGCCCCTGCAGCGTAGGATGTATTACTGAAATTGCGAAAGTCGGAATGCGGAAGTCGGAAAGCGGAAAAGGACCGCGCAGATTGGGACATTTTTCCGAATTCCGAATTCCGAATTCCGAACTCAAATCGGGGACACGTACAGCGGCAGCTGATTCCCCCGGCTCTCCGGCGCCTTCCTTCCCCCCGGGGCTTGCATCCTCTTGAAAAAACTGATATAAATAACAAACCGTGCGCGGATTGACACTTGGAGTGCGCACAATCTGAAAAGAGGGGAGGCGATAAGTTTGCCCACGATCGTACTCAAAGACGGCGAAAACATCGACGGCGCGATCCGCCGGTTCAAGCGTAAGTGCGAGAAGGCGGGAGTGCTCTCGGAGCTGAAGAAGCGACAGCACTACGAGAAGCCCAGCGTGAAGCGCAAGAAAAAGGCTTTGGCGGCTCGTAAGAAACTCCTCAAGCGCCTGGCCCAGGAACGCAAATTTAACGCCTAAGGCCTTCATAGGCATTCACATGGACGTCAGGACTCTTCGGGCCCTCGAATGGGACCGGGTCCTGGCGCTTCTTTCTCTGTGCGCCACCACGGCCGAGGGGAAAGCGCGCGCCGGTACCCTCCTTCCGGGGATCGACCTACAGACGGTTCGACGGCGGCACGCCCGCGTGAGCGAGTGCCTGGCGGGTGAATCCCTGTCGGGGCGTCTCTCGCTCGAAGGTTATGCTCGGACTCCCACGAGTCTCCCCGCCGGCCTCGCGTTCCCCATCGAAACCTTCCGCCAGCTCAGGCAGAACCTCCGTGTTCGATCGAGCGCCCTGGCGTGGCTCCGAGACCCGTCTGCGCCCAAACCCGTCCTGAGCCAGGACTTCTCGGGTTCGCATGTCCTCGATCGGCTCACCGGCTCTTTGGAGCGTCTCCTGGACGAGCGGGGCGAAGTCGCCGACACGGCCAGCGACCGCCTCCGGGGCATTCGCCGGGAGAGGGAGCGGGCCCGTGGTCAAGTGCTGGCCCGCATGGAGGCGCTTTCCAGCACCCTCGGTACGGGCATCCTGCGGGAAGCCTCCTACACCGTCCGCAACGGCCGCCTCGTCCTTCCGGTCCAATCGAGCCGGAGGTCGGACGTCAAAGGCATCCTCCACGACACCTCGTCCACCGGAGCCACGGCCTTCATCGAGCCCCTGGAGGTCGTGGACCTGAACAACCGCCTCACGGCGCTGGACGCGGAGGAACGGGAGGAGATCCAGCGCCTGCTTTTGGAGGCCACGGGTTCCGTCTCGGCGTGCTCCCCTGAACTTGAGGGGGCGTTCGAAGCCATCGAACTCCTGGATCTGGACCTGGCCTGCGCGCGCATCGGGAAGGCGTGCCGGGGGATTTTGCCCCTGCTGGACGACTCCGGGAAGATGGACCTTCGCGCGGGCCGGCACCCCTTGCTCGACGCCGGCCTCTCCGGGCTGCGGCGCGAAGCCTGGGGCGAGGCGGGAGCCCGGAGCGCCGTGCCGCTCGACATGGCTCTGGCCCTGGATGGCACCCGGACCCTGGTCATCAGCGGCCCCAACGCGGGCGGCAAGTCCGTGGCGCTGAAAACCATCGGCCTGCTCTGCGCCATGCACCAGGCGGGGATACCCATCCCGGCCGCGGAGGGCACCAGGCTCCCGGTGTTCCACTTCTTCCATGCCACCGTCGGCGACTCCCAGTCCATTCTGGACAGCCTGTCCACCTTCTCGGCCCGGATGGCCGCCATCCGCGACGCCCTGAGAGACCTCGAAGAGCCCTTCCTGGTTCTTCTGGACGAGGTGGGCTCGGGGACGGACCCCGCCGAAGGCGCGGCCCTGGGTGAGGCGATCCTCCTCCACATGCACGCGCTCCAGGGGTTCACCCTCTGCAGCACGCACTACGAAGGCGTGAAGGCCCGAGCCTTGGTGACGGAGGGGATGGGCAACGCCGGCATGGAGTTCGAGGAGGCCACCGGCCGGCCCACCTACCGCCTCACCATGGGGCAGGTGGGGGCGAGCCGGGCCCTGGAGATCGCCGAGCGCTCGGGGTTGCCCGCCTCGATCCTGGAGGAGGCTCGGGCGCTGCTTCCCGATGGCGAGAAACACCTGAGGGAAGTCCTCAAGGCGCTGGAGGGGGAGATCGCGGCTCACGAGCGAGAGAGCGGCCGGCTCGAACTCAAGGCGGCGGAGCTCGAAACCGCCCGAAGGGAGCTGGAGGCGGCCCGCAGGTCGGCCGAATCGGACCGGGCCCATCTCTTGGCCACACTTCCCGAGCGCGCCGCCGCGTGGGAGGCCGCCTTTCTGGAGCACCTCAAGGCGGACGTGAACCGCCAATCCGTCAAGAAGGTGTCCCGGAAGGCCGTCGAGAAGGTCGCGGAGCAGGTGGCCGCGGAACTGGGAGTGATCCCGCCCGTGACGCGGGCCGCCATGACGCTCCCGGAGAGGGGCGACCGCGTCAGGGTTCGTGGGTTTGGCGTGGAGGGAACCGTGGCCGAAGTGGACGGGGGTTCCGGCCGCATCGTCATCGACTGCGACGGGAAGACACTGGCCGTCGGATTGGCCGATGTGGACCTCCTCCCCCCGGGAGCCACCCCCCGGTCCAAGCGGTCCGTGGTGGGCGCCCCGGCTCCAGACGCCTCATGGGAGATCAACCTCATCGGGCAGACCGTGGCGGAAGCCGAGGCCGTGCTGGAACCTTTCCTGGACCGGGCGGTCTTAGCCGGCCTGGGGGAGGTTCGGATCATCCACGGTATCGGAACGGGCCGGCTCAAGACGGCGGTACGCGCCCTGCTCAAGCACTCCCCCCACGTGGTGACTTTCGAAGACGCCCCCCAGGCTGGAGGCGGGGCAGGTGTAACTCTCGCCTCGCTTAAAGAGTGAGGAGTGAGGAGTGAGAGAGGGGACGCGGAAGCCGGTGGCTATTGGCTATGGGGTCTAGATGGAAGGCGCGTAACACCGTGCCAGCGGTTCGAAACAAGTGGCGAGACGCTTTCCCCTCAAGCCTGATCCCTCATCCCTCTTCACCATCGGGTTGCGCAAGCGGGTTCGGGGCACTAGATTAACGTTTGACTGCGAGGTTGCATGGGCGTTGCGCACAACGTGGACGAGCTGAAACACCTCATCGGTCCTCTTGCGGTCTATCAGGACTATGTGCGGCTCACGGCTCGCGGTCGGCGGCGCGTCGGTCTGTGTCCCTTTCACAAGGAGAAGACCCCCTCGTTCTCGGTGGACGAGGACAACGGCCTGTTCTACTGTTTCGGTTGCCACAAGGGCGGCGACATGATCCAGTTCGTTCAGGAAATGGAGGGCGTAGGCTTCAAGGAGGCGCTGGAGCTGCTCGCCCGAAAAGCCGGCGTGGACCTGGAGTGGCGCTCGCCGGGCGGCGGCCAGAAGGACCAGGGCCAGGACCGCAGGGAGCGGTTGCGCAAGTGCCTTCTCGCGGCCAGGGACTATTACCGCGGGGCGTTGGTGGGCGCGCCCAAGGGTTCGCCCGTCAGGTCCTACGTGGAGCGTCGCGGCATTCTGCCGGCCACGGAAGAATCGCTCCAACTGGGGTTTGCCCCGGCAGGAGGCGGACTCATGGCCTACCTCCGCAAGGCTGCCTTCACGGCCGAGGAGGCTCAGGAGGCGGGCCTCGTGCTCGACCGGGGCCGGGGAGAGTGGGGGGAGCGGTTCAGAAACCGCCTCCTCTTCCCCATCGTGGACCTGCTCGGTCGCGTGGTGGGGTTCGGCGGGCGTGCGCTGGGGGATGACGAACCCAAGTACCTCAATTCCCCCGAGAGCCCGGTCTTTCAGAAGCGTGACGTGCTCTACGGCCTGAATTGGACCAAGAACGCGGTGCGGGAGAAGGAACAAGTGGTGCTGGTGGAAGGTTATATGGACTTCCTGTCGGTGTACCAGGCGGGCGTGCCGAATGTGGCCGCCACGTTGGGGACCGCCCTAGCGGAAGGCCAGGTGCGGCTCATCCGGCGCTACGCCAGGGAAGCGGTCCTCAACTTCGACCGTGATGCCGCGGGCGTGTCCGCGGCCAGGAGGGCCATCCAGGTGCTGCTCGGCGAGGGACTTCGCATCAGGGTCATCTCCGTGCCGGACGGGAAGGATCCCGACGAGTTCATCCGCCTTGGCGGTCCCAAGGCATACTCCGGGCTCGTGGAAGGGGCCCAGCCCTTCTTCGCCTTCCTGGTGGAGCAGTCCCGGGGGGTTCTCTCCCGAAAAGATGTGGAGGGCAAGGTCGCCTTCGTGGAGGATGTGGTACCCTACCTCGCGGCCGTGGCCGACCCCATCGAGCGGCAGGAGTACGCCAAAGAGGTCGCGGGACGTGCGGGCCTGGACCTGGCACTGGTGCTGGGGAAGCTGGCCCGGGCAGCTTCCGGGGACCGAGGCTCACAGGAGACGCAGGCGGTTTGCCGGTTCAACATTCCCGTGGCGGACCAGATGCTGGTCAAGGGCCTCATGGATCCGACCTTCAGGTCCAAGGCCCTGTCCCTCCTCAGGGGTATTCCGGAGGAGGCCTTGTCCGAAAGGGCATCCGCGCCGCTCTGGAAGTCGTTGTCCGAGGCAGGCCAGGCCCAGGGACCCGAGCAGACGGCACTGCTGGCCTACATTCAGAACACTTGCCACGAGGCGCTGTCCGAGCTGAACCTGGAATGGGCCTCGGCGCAAATCGTGGAGGACCACCTGAGGGGACTGGAGCGGAGCCTCCAACAGCAGATCCGGGATGCGAGCCGGAAGGGGGATTTCGGGCTGGTCCAGATTCTAAACCGAGAGAAGATGGCCGTGCTGGATCAGATCCAGGCGCTGGCCGGACCTTGAGATCTCACGCAGGGCAACCAGGAGAGCTTAAAAACATGGATGAGCGACTAGAAGATTTCAGAGAGATTGTGGCCTACGCGCGCAGCAAGGGCTACGTGAACTACGATGAGATCAACGACATGCTTCCCCCGGAGTTCAGCTCCACGGAGGACATGGACTTTCTCTTCCAACTCCTGGACGACGAGGGCATCGACATCTCCGAGAAGCGAGTCGTGGAGGAGATCCCCGTCCTGGTCAAGCCTCACCCCACGGAGTCTCTCCTGGAGTACGACCCCGACCTGGAACGAACCAACGATCCGGTCAAGATGTACCTGAGGGAAATGGGCCAAACCCCCCTGCTCAATCGGGAGGGTGAGGTCCGCATCGCCAAGGCCATCGAGCGTGGCCGGAAGGTGATGATCAAGGCCCTGAGCCGATCCCGCTACGCGGCCCAGATGATCCTCGATATAGGCCGGGAGATCAAGGCCGACCCCGTGGCGGCCACCCAGTACTTCTCCTTCTTCGACGACCTGGACGACGAGGAGGCCCTGGCGGGCAAACTCGAGGAGCAGATCGGGATCATCGACCGAATCGATGCCATCCAGAAGGAGGTCCAGTCACTCTCCAAGCGCATCGCGCGCCTGCCCAACCCGAAAACCAAACGCGCCAGGGAACTTCGCTGGGCGCTGAGCCGCATCTACGTGGAGCTCACCCAGAAGATCCGAGGGTTGGAGCTCAACACCCGCTTCATCAATGAGATGATGAGCTCCTTCAAGCGATCCAACCAGGAGATCCGGGCGCTGGAGGCCACCCACAAGCGCCTCAAGGCGCGGCACCAGAAGCTGACCAACAAGACCCAGCGCAAGCAGCTTACCCTCCGCATGGGGGAGGTCATGGGTCGCCTGCAGGAGATCGAGTCCCAGATGGGCTCCCAGCTCGTGGAGGTGAAGCACATCGCCACCCTCATCTCCAAGGGCGAGTCGGACATGGAGAACGCCAAGAGCGACCTCGTGAGGGCCAATCTCAGGTTGGTCGTCTCCATCGCCAAGAAGTACACGAACCGGGGCTTGCAGTTCCTGGATCTCATCCAGGAGGGCAACATCGGGCTCATGAAGGCGGTGGAGAAGTTCGAGTACCGACGGGGATACAAATTCTCCACTTATGCCACCTGGTGGATCCGCCAGGCCATCACCCGAGCCATTGCGGACCAGGCCCGCACCATCCGGATCCCTGTCCACATGATCGAGACCATCAACAAGCTCTTCAAGACCATGCGGACCCTCGTGCAGGAGATAGGCAGGGAGCCGACGCCCGAGGAGGTTGCCGAGCGCATGGGCATCACCGTGCCCAAGGTGCGCAAGATCCTCAAGATCGCCCAGGAGCCCATCTCTCTGGAGACGCCCATCGGCGAGGAGGAGGACAGCCACCTGGGGGACTTCATCGAGGACCAGGACATCCCGTCGCCCATCGACCACGTCATTTCCGAGGACCGGCGGGACCACGTGGCCGAACTCCTGGACGAGCTGCCTGAGAGAGAGGCGCGCGTCATCCGCATGCGCTTCGGCCTGGGCTACGACACGGAGCACACGCTGGAGGAGGTGGGCCGCGCCTTCGCGGTGACGCGAGAGCGCATCCGCCAAATCGAGGCCAAGGCCCTTCGAAAGCTCCCCTCCAGGAGCCGGCACCTCAGGGCCTTCCTCGAGGGAACCCGTTCGTGACGGGCGTCGCCATCTGACCTGCCGAGCCATAAGGGTTGAATGCCTGGCCCTGGGGGAGTACCCTGACGGCTGGGAGGCGGCTGAGAAATTCGCGTCCCAAGGGGGTTCTCGGTGATCTGAATGCGGGCCGGGCGGACCGCCCGGCGGGGCGGGGAAGGTTTCCATGGTCTCAGGCAATTGGGATTCGGCGCTCCGGCGCGGCCGGGGGGTAGCACAGGGGAGGCACCGATGAGAGTCGCGGTTCGTTTTCTTGCGTTTTCTGCGCTGGCCATAATGATGACCGTGGGCTCCTTGGCCCAGGTGACCAAGGGGTTTCGGGGTCGAGTCGTTGACAACGACGGCAAGCCCGTGCCCGGCGTGCCGGTGGTCTTTGAAGACCTGGCGAATGCCACCAACCACTACGAGGTCAAGACCGAACCCGACGGGGAATTCGTCCAGACCGGCCTGTTTTACACGGTTGCGGGTTACAGGATCACCGCTTCCGTCCCCAACCTTCCTCCCATGATCAAAGTCGAGAAGCCCAAGCTCATGGACCTGATCGAGGTGAATTTCGATCCTCGAACCGGCGTCGGGTTCAACGGAACCGTGAGAGACAGGGCGGGCCAGCCCGTGGCGGGGGCCAAAATCACCATCGTCAACCTGGCGGATGAATCCAAGGTCTCCACCGAAAAGACCGACAGCAAGGGCTATTACCGCCAGACCGACCTACCGTACACCGAGAAAGGGTACAGGCTCACGTGCGAGGTCCCCGGCGAACAGCCCATGACCCGGTCCGTGGGCGTCCAGCAGATCGCCATGCTGGACGGCTCCTTCACCCTGGGTCAAGCGCAGGCAGCTCCTCAGGCGAGTGCCGCCGTTTCGACCAAGGCTGCGGATGCCAAGGCCATGTTCGAACTCGGCGACTACGAGGGCGCGCTCAGTAAGGCGGACGAGGCCATCGCCGCCAACGACAACGCGAACGCCGCCAGGCTCATCAAGGCTACGTGCCTGGCCCGGCTCGAAAGGACCGACGACGCCATCGCGGCCTTCGAGGGATACAACAAGGACAACCCCGGGGACGTGAACATCCTGGGAGAGCTCTACAAGCTGTACGAGAAAAAGGGTGACACGGCCAAGACCGAGGAGTACCGGAAGGAGTTCGTGGCCAAGGGCGGAAAGATTTCCGGCCAGATCTACAACGACGGCGTCAACGCCCTCAATGCCGGAAACGCCCAAAAGGCCGCCAGCTCCTTTAAGGAAGCCATCAAGGAAAACCCCACCGACCCTGACGCGCACAGAGAGCTTGCCCGTTGCTATGCCCAGATGGGTAAGTTCCAGGAAACGGTCGACGAACTCCAGATCTACCTCAAGATGAAGCCCAACGCCGAGGACGCCGACACCTGGAAGGCCGCCATCCAAGGGCTCGAACAGGCGATCCAGCAACAGCACAAGAAATAAGCAGGGCACGGGCGGCAAGGCGCAACCGCAAGGAGAGCCACAGACACTCGTGCCCCTGAGCTTTGGGGACGCCGGGCAAAGAAGCCCCAAGGGTGGGCCCTGAAGGGCAACCCCTTCATCCGAAGGGTTTTGCCCGCGGAAGAAGAGGGAGAAAGTCCCCGGCGGGCCTTGTCCGCGGGGCGGGGGTTCCGAGGGGCAGTTTCCCGAGTTGGAGGGCTTGGCACTCGCTTCGGGAAGTCAAGAGCAGGGCCCCTCCCCGTTTCAGAGGCCAAGCGGCCGCATCCCCTCCCCCGCACAAAGCAACCTACCCCTCGCTCGGGTTTTGGAACTTGACTTCCCCTTTACACTTTGGCACAATCCATGCTAAAGTGCATTGGTTTGGTCGGGGCCCTTAGCTCAGCGGTGAGAGCCACCGGCTCATAACCGGTTGGTCCCAGGTTCGAATCCTGGAGGGCCCACCATGAGAAGGAGTTAGGCGTGCCGCTCAGGCTTGTGAAGACTTTCCAGAGGGCAGTCAGGGAGGGGTGCTAAGGTGCACCCCTTTTTTGTTGTGTGGAGGCGGATCTCTTGAACCCGATCCTTGAACAGCTTCTCCGGCTCCAGCGGCTGGACTCGGACATCCGGGCGCTGGGCCACGACCTTCAGCAGATTCCCAAGAAGAGCAAGCTCATCGATGAGAAGGTGCACTCCGTCAAAGAGCCCCTCGAGCGGATCCTGTTGGAAAAGGCGAACCTCGAGAAGGGACATTCCGAGCGGGAAGCGGCGCTCAAGTCCCTGGAAGACAAAGAGCGCCAGCTCAAGCTCAAGATGCCCGAGATCCGCTCCAACGACGAATACGGGGCCCTCCTCCGAGAGATGGACGCCACCAAGCGGGAGCGCGACAAGACCGAGGCGCTCACCCTCAAGGCCATGGAACGCCAGGAAGCGATCCTGGCCGAGATTCCTCCCCTGGAAGAAGCCTACCAGCAGGGCGAGGCGGCCGTGGCCACGGAGCGTTCGGCCCTCAAGGCCGAGCAGGACAAACTTTCCGCCGACCTCCTGGCCAAGAAGAAGGAGCGTCAGGAGGTCCAGACCAAGATGAACGCGGGCTGGTTCCGCAAGTACACGCACATCGCTGCCCAGCGCAACGGTTTGGCCGTCGCGGCGGTCAGGGGAGGCACATGCCAGGGATGCTTCATCGGCGTGCGCCCCAAGCTGGTCCAGGACCTGCACTACGGCGAGGAAGTGGTGTCGTGCGAGGGGTGCCAGCGCATCCTCTACCTGGATGACGCCGCCAAAAACGCCTGATGCGGGCCTGATCCATCTCACAGCAAGCAGGGGAAGAGGGCCGCGGTGACGGCCCTTTTTCCGTATTTCGACCATTCAGGAGGCAGATGTCCATGAGACTCCCCCCCCCTCTCATCGAACTCCTCTCCCGGAATCTCGTCATGGGTCTCATCGAGCGGGGCGTTCTTGCCAGCGATCGTCCCGAGCGGACGATTGAGAAGGCGGCCCATCTCGTCACCGCGGACCTGATGGTGGAGGACGAGATCACCGAGGAGGCGCGCCAGATCCTCCTGGACCACCAGGGTGAGCTCAAGGGTCAGGACGTGGAGTACCACTCCCTCATGGGGCGAGCCAAGGGCCAGCTGGCGGCGCGCCGGGGCTACGTTCTCTCTTCGGGTCCCGGCAGGCTGTCGCGGGAGAAGATGCAGGATCTGACCACCAAGCTCTTTGACATGTTTCTGAGGGACCCCGACGTCGAGTATTTCGTGAAGGACCAGGACCTGCGAAATGCCATCCTGAGGGCGCTGGAGCACGAGATGGCCCACGACGCGGCGCGCGAGGAAAAGGCCAAGGAGAAGGTCCGGCGAATCCGGCGCAATATTCCCGAGGAATCCGGCGAATTTCACGCGCTGTTCCAACAGTTTTACAGGGAACTGCTCGATAAGGGGCAGTAGGGGTGCCCTTTGAAGGAGCCATGGTGAAGGGGAGTGATCAAGTGATCAGGTGATCAAGTAATCAAGTGATCAAGTGATCCAGTGACCTCTTGGTCTCAAGACCGCTGGTCACCCATCACCCGATCACCCGATCACCTGATCACCATCTTCCCGCGTGATATACTTCCGCTTTCGCAATAGGGGTTTCCATGAAGAAGGACTGTTTTTCCCAAGATTTCGTGGACGCCAAGAAATTCCGCGAATGCGCGACCTGCCACCTGTTCGACGAGTGCACCCAGACGGTCACTCTGAAGGGCGCCAAAAAGGCCTCCTATCGTCGGGCAGGTGCTGGGGTTCCTCCTCGCCGTGGCGGCCCTCGGGTGGCGCTGATGACCTGGGGGAACATGCCCCACGGCGCGCCGTGGCTCGCCTTGATGGCCCTCGTCTACGGCCTGTCCGTCTACCGGGCCGGCAAGGAGTACGGGGCAGACAACCTCGAACAGCGCGAGCACCTGGACCGCGAGGCCGAAGCGAAGCCGTTGGCGCCCGCGGGCGAGCAGCCGCATGGGACGCGTCACTGACAGAAGTGATCAAGTGATCGAGTGATCAAGTGATCGAGCGATCTTGTGACTCCGCGGACCGGAGGCTTGCCACAATTACCTGATCACCTGATCACCTGATTACCTGATCACCCTTTCCCAGCAGAGGACTTCCCCATGGGACGCTTCTACATCACGACCCCCATCTACTACGTCAACGACTACCCGCACATCGGGCACGCCTACTGCACGATCTGCGCCGACGTGCTCGCCCGCTACCACCGCCTGATGGGCGACGCCACCTACTTTCTGACGGGCACCGACGAGCACGGCCAGAAGGTCGAGAAGACGGCCGCCGCCGAGGGCATCACGCCCAAGGAATCTGGCGGACCGGGTGGTGCCGCGCTACTACCCCCTCTGGAAGAGCCTCGTCATCACGCAACGACGACTTCATCCGCACCACCGACGAGCGCCACAAGCGGGGCGTCCTCGCCGTCCTGGAGCGCCTGCAAGCCGCGGGCGACATCTACAAGGCCTCCTACTCGGGTCCCTACTGCGTGTCGTGCGAGGCCTTCTTCCCCGAGAACCAGGTGGTGGACGGCAAGTGCCCCGACTTCGGCCACCCCATGACGATCCTGGAGGAGGAGTCCTACTTCTTCCGCCTGAGCAAGTACCAGGAGCCCCTCCTCAAGCTCTACGCCGAGCGGCCCGACTTCGTCCTTCCCGAGAGCCGCATGAACGAGGTGCAGGGCTTTCGTGGCAGGGCGGCCTCAAGGACCTGTCCATCTCCCGCACCTCCATCACCTGGGGCATCCCCTTCCCGGGCGACGAGAAGCACGTCCTCTACGTCTGGCTCGACGCCCTCTCCAACTACATCTCGGCCCTGGGGTTCGGCTCGGACGAGACGGTGAAGTACGAGACCTTCTGGCCCGCCCAGGTGCACCTCATCGGCAAGGACATCCTGCGCTTCCACGCCGTCTACTGGCCGGCCTTCCTCATGAGCGCGGGCCTGCCCCTGCCCGAGCACGTCTTCGGCCACGGCTGGTGGATGAAGGACGCGAACAAGATGAGCAAGTCCCTGGGCAACGTCGTGGACCCGCGGCCCTACCTCGACGAGTTCGGCCCCGACGCCGTGCGCTACTTCCTCCTGCGCGAGAAGCCCATCGGGCACGGACGGCAGCTTCTCCGACGAGGCCTTCCTGGACCGCCTCAACGCCGACCTGGCCAACGACCTGGGCAACCTCGCCTCCCGCCTGACCAACCTCCTGGAGAAGCAGGCGGACGGCAAGGTGGGCGCAGGGGACGGGACCCTCAAGGCCCGCGCCGGCGCCATGCTGGACGCCTACCACGCCGCCATGGAGGCCTTCGCCCCCGAGAGGCGCTGGAGGCCGTGTGGGCCCTCCTCTCCGACTTGAACAAGTTCCTCGTGGAGCGCGAGCCCTGGAAAAGGACCGGCACGCAGGACGCCCTCGACGCCCTCTCCGAGGCCGCCCGCGCCCTTGCGCCTCTGCGCCCTCTGCGTGGAGCCCGCCACGCCCCTCGCCGGCCCGGCCATCGCCAGGGCCCTGGGCTTCGATCCCACCGACTTCATCAACTTCCGCTGGGAAGACAGGCAGCACCACCCGGCCCGCAAGCTCACCGGGCTGTTTCCCCGAGTGGACAAGGCGGAGTACTTTGCCACCTCCCGGCGGGTAGAGCCGGAGAGCCGGAGAGCCGGAGAGCCGGTGGAAAAGTGGACCGGAGAGCCGGAGAGCCGGAGAGCCGGTGGAAAAGATGGAGCCGGAGAGCCGGAGAGCCGGAGAGCCGGGAGGAAAAGGAAAAGGGAAAGAAAATGGAAGAAGAGAAAAAGCAGCCCGAAGGTCCTGCAGTGGCGAATCAGGCAACCCCTGCTCCGGAGCAGGCGGCTCCCGCGGAACCTGCACTGGAAAGGGTCTCCATCGACCACTTCCGCCAGGTTCAGATGCGAGCCGGCAAGATCGTCGAGGCGGAGCGCGTCCCCAAGAGCAACAAGCTCATCCGGATGGTGGTGGACTTCGGCGGCGAGACCCGCCAGATCGTGGGCGGCATCGGCAAGAAGTACGAGCCCGAGTTCCTCGTCGGCAAGACCTGCCCCTTCGTCTTCAACCTCCAGCCCGCCAAGCTCATGGGCGTGGAAAGCAACGGCATGATCATGGCCGGGAATCTCAACGGCGAGCCCGTCCTGCTTCAGTTCCTCGAAGACGTGCCCCCCGGGAGCCCGATTACCTGAGGGGAGGTCGTCGGGATCTCGTGAGTAGGTAAGTAAGTGATTAGGTGATGAGGGGATAAGAAACACGGGCGGAGCCGGCCATGGTGCCGGCTCCGCCCTTATCGTCTACCAAAGAATGGGCATCGAGAGTTTCGTGCTCAGGGTCACTTTCCCACTTCCAGGGTCGGGGGTTCGCCGGGCTTCAGCTTCCAAGTGGTGCCGGACTGCTTGCAGACCGCGTCTAGGAAGACGGTGATGGGGACCTCGTCCATCTTGATGGTCACGGTCTTGCTCCCGAGCGATGAATCCATGACGAGCTTGGCATCCAGGAGGCGTGCGGCCATCTTTATGGAATCGGCGAGCTCCGCGTCCTTGAGATCGATGCTGACCAGACGTCTTTCTGGCCCTGGTCGGACACCGTCTTCCGGACCTTCACTTCGGCCCTGGCCTGGGGCTCTCCGGCCTTTGGCGGACCGCCCCGCTCCTCCACCTTGATCACGCGGCGCTTGGTCTCGCCCTGGGGCGCGGCGGGGCGCACAGGTGACCCTCAGCACGGTGGGCGGCCCGGTCGGTGAGGCTCCAATCCAAGTCCCGCGCTCTCGCAGATGGCGCTCAGGCTCGTGCGGACCTTGAGTTCCTCGAAGGAGATGCTCACCTGCTTATCCTGCGGCGCACTGGTAGTCCACCTCCACGCCCAGGAGGTCCTTGTAGAGGCCCAGGAGGTTCTTCGCCGAGGAGTCCTTCAGGTCGAGGCTGACCCGCTCGGAGTCCATCTTTTGTTCCGACGCTCGCGGCGTCCGCCCCGGCCGACGTGGCATGCGAGTGCCACGCAGGCCGCCGAAAGCGACGATGTCCGCTCCAGTTCTTCCGGTTCATGTGTCACCTCCGATGATCCAGTACCGCACCCTGCCTTCCGGTAACACGGCGGCCATGCAGCCGTCCCCGGTTGAAGATCTCGACGACGCCGGGGGCGTGACCCCGGGTCGCTGCGACGCGTCCTGAGACGCGGCAGCGGGGAGGACGAGCTCTACGGCGCCGGAGGCATTGGTGATGAGTGCCACCGGGCTTTGGACGACGCGCGCCTGCTGGCTGACCTGCGGCTTCTGCGTGGCGGTCGAGCGAGAGAAAGCCCCACGCCAGCAACGCCAGGGCCGCCGTCGCCGCAGGCAGGCGCCAGTCCAGCCCCGCTCCGTTGCCAGCCCGGGATCCGTGCGACCAGCGCGTGGCGCACCACGCGCCGCACCTGATCCTCCTCCGGCTGCCAGCCCCTCCCGGAGCCAGGCCGTCCACGTGGATCAGGAGCCCGCACGGACATCCTCGCGTTCCGGTTCTCGGAATCCATGGCCCAACTCCATCGAGGACGAAAGCCTCTGGCGGGCCCTGTGGACCCGCATTTTGAACGCGGAGGCGCTGATGCCCAGCACGCCGGGCGGCTTCCTCCACGGCCATCTCGGGATCGGCGGCCAAGAGAATGGCCTCCCGGTCACGCCCGGTCAACTTGCCCAATGCCCGCAAGGCTCCTTGCAGACGCTCACGGTCCATACTCCTGGCCTCGGGCCCCGGTGCCGGGTGAGGTCGCGATTCGAGGAGGTCCACGGAAGAAAGCGGCGGAGCCTGCGCCGCCAGCGGTGCGCCTGGCGCCTTGCCACCGTGTAGGCAAAGGCCGCGGGGGACTGAGGCGGCCCCTGGGTCCTCCAGTAGCGAACCAGGGAGGCGAGGGCCTCCTGCGCGAGTTCCTCCCCCTCCACGGGGTTGCGCGTGAGGCCGGTACAGAATCGGAGCAGTTCGGGTGCCAGGCGCTCGATGGCGCTTTCCAGGTCCATAGGGGGTTAGTACCTCGGGGCTTTTCGGTCACACCCCTAATCTTCCATGGGGTGTTTGTGGTCCCGCACATCCTGGTCGGCCTGCTGGAGGATGGGCGCGAAGGCGTTGTAGGCCAGCGTGACGCCCAGGGCGAACACCGCGGCGCCCACTCCGAGCAGGACGCTCACGTGGCTGGGAGAGGTGAGTGCGAGGCGTATGAACACGGTCGCCACGGCGTATCCGGAATTCCTGAATACGAAGCTGTAGGTGGAGCTGTAGCGCAGGGAGATGAGCACCATGAGGATGTCGCTGAAGATGAGGACCGTAAAGAAAATCTCGAAAAACGGTAGGAGACCGATTCGGCCAGGTTGAACACGAGGGCGATCACTTCGAAGAGCAGCAGGAGCGTGAAGGCCAGGTTCACGGCGTGGAAGTGGTTGAGGGGCACCAGGAGGCGGAGGCCTTCGGGAAGCCAGCCCTGCCGGTTGAACTCGATGGCGAGGAGGGCCACCAGAAAGGCCGCCACGAGGATCGTTCCGATGCGGTGCTGGGTCGTCCTGCTGTCCCAGCGGCGATCGAGCCCGTCGAAGAGGCGGCTCACGCCTTCGAGCAAAGATGTTCATCATGGCGCCCCTCTTGCCTAGTATAGCTCAGTTCATTGCGAGGTCCATCTTGCCACGAGCCTCCGCATGACCTACCCTGCGAGGGGAGGGCGACGGCCGCCATGATGCCACTCAACCCCTGCGAACTGGAGATCGACCTCTTCTGCAGAGGCATCCGCATCGATCCCTCCTGCGCCCTCGCGGAGGACGGCCGCTTCTTCTCCCGCACGCGCGCCGGCCTGGGTTCCGGCCTGGAACTCGTGATCCCCGCGCCGGGCAAGGACATCTGGCTCAACGTCCCCGTGGAGGAGGACTTCGCCTCCGCCTCGCCCTATCGGTTGGTGAAGTGGGGCGACCAGTATTTCGCGCGGGACGACCGGGACGACACCCTCTCGTACCGGGTCACCATCCCCCCCCAGCCCGAGTGGTACGACCGGGCCACGAGCAAGGGCACGCCCATGAGCAAGGTGGGCGTCCTTCAGGGCACCTACCTGGGCATCTACATCAGCAACTCGTGCCTCTACTGGTACACGACGCCCAGCCAGGCCTGCAAGTTCTGCACCACGGGCCTCAACGTGGGCGTGAACGAGATGGCCGTCAAAAACGTGGACGACGTGGTGGAGACGGCCCTCGCGGCCAAGGAGGAGAGCGGCGTCACCTTCGTCCACTTCAACTCCGGCTACCAGCACGAGGGGAAGGGTCTGGACGAGGCCGCGCCGTATGTGAAGGCCGTGAAGGAGCGCGTGGGGGCATTGGTGGGCGTCCAGGTCACGCCGAGCAAGGACCTGTGGAAGTACGACTGGCTCATGGACCTGGGCGCGGACCACTTCTCCTTCTGCTACGAGTTCCACAACCCGGACTACTTCGCCAAGTACCTGCCGGGGAAGCAGGCCACCATCGGCCAGCGGGCCTTCTTCGAGGCCATGGAGCACTGTGCCAAACGCATGGCCCCGGGCCGAAACTCGGGCGAGATCATCGCCGGCGTCGAACCCGCTGGAAGACACGCTCAGGGCCATCGACTACATCGTCTCCATCGGGTGCTTCCCACGGTGTGCATCTTCCGGCCGGTCATCGGGGCCGAGATGGAGCAGTTCCCCTCTCCGGCCTACGAGGACATGGTGGCCGTCATGCGCCACATGTACCGGGCGTGCATGAAGGCCGGGTCTGCCCATCGGCATGGCGCCCAACATCCAGGTGAGCCTCATCGTGAACCCCGAGGACGCTCGGTTTCTGGAGCCCCCGGGCCCGCGCAAGGCGTTCTACGAGGCCAAGCTGAAGGCGTACAAAACCGCGGCGAAGCCGCTGTTCTGGTGGAAGATGAGGATGCGCCCGAGGCCCGCGCAGATGAAAGACTATCAGCCGCCGGCGAGGCCTTGAAGCGGGGGTGGAGGTTCTGAAGGCGGGATCTCGGATTTGGGATTTCGGAATGAATGGACCGCGGGGTTTGGTTTTGACTGTCCCAGTCCCCTGGTTCCCTAATTGCCCGGTTACGGAAGATCTTAAGAAGGAAGTTGGCTGGGGATCGCTTATTACCTGATCACCCGATCACCTGATCAGCTTTTTCCCAGGAGCCCCATGGCGCGAGAGTGGACCGAACAGACGGCAAAATGGCTCTGCATCGCGCACGGGCGCGGCCCTGATCTTCTGCGCGCCGGTCATCGGAGGGCGCGTCGCCACCTACAGGGCCTCTGGCGTCCCCCTGAGGCGGGAGCCTGGGCGAGCATCGTCCTCTGGTTCGTTTTGGCGGTGGCGCTGCTCTTCGGCATGGACCGGGGCATCCCTCGCGAGGGGCCGTGGTCGTCGCGGCTCTACTGGATGCGGCGCGTCCTTCTCGTCGCCGTCTTTGCCACCATCGCCGTGATGGCGTGGTTGAAATAAGGGACAAGGGCAGAATTTGGGATTTGGGATTTGGGATTGGGAAAGAATGAAGCTGGTATGTTCCTTCCTCCTCACCCCTCACTCCTCAATCCTCACTGAGAACACACGGAGATCCCATGAAAGCGATCTTGGTTAAGAAGCACGGAGATGTGGACCAGATGGTGATGGGGGACATCCCCGACCCGGTGGCCCGGGCCGGAGAGCTCCTCGTCGCGGTGAAAACGGCGGGAGTCAACTTCGCCAACATCCTCTCCCGCCTGGGCATCTACAAGGCCGCGCCCAAGCCGCCCTTCGTGCCGGGCATCGAGGTGGCGGGCACCGTGGAAACCGTAGGCGAGGGCGTCACGGGGTTCGTGCCGGGTGACCGCGTGATGGCTTTCTGCACCTTCGGCGGGTACGCCGAGAAGGTGTCCGTCCCGGCGTCCTTCGCCATGAAGGTCCCTCAGGACATGACCTTCAACGAGGCGGCGGCCTTCCCCGTGCAGTACCTCACCGCCTACCACGGGCTCTTCCAGCTTGCCCATGTGCGCAAGGAGGATACGGTGCTCGTCCACGCCGCGGCGGGAGGCGTGGGCATCGCGAGCCTGCAGCTCCTGAATCCCACGGGCGCGCGGGTCTTCGCCACCGTCGAGCAGCGAGGCCAAGGCCAAGGTGGTCTTGGAGGAGTGCCCGAGGGCGCGCGTCATCGATCTACTCGGCGCAGGACTTTGCGAAGGTGATCCGCGAGGAGACGGGCGGAACCGGGCTGAGCGTGGTCATGGACTCCGTCGGTGGCGAGACGTTCAAGAAGTCCTGGGATCTGCTCGCCCCATCGGTCGCCACATCCTGTTCGGCGCGGCCGCGGCGGTGAAGCCGGGCGCCATCGCCCAACTGGGCGCCCTCTGGCGTCTGCGCAAGATGCTCCTCGTCTTTCCCCTCGCCATGATCGACAAGAACCGCACGCTCAGCGCCTTCAACCTCTACCACCTGGCTTCGCGCCCCGATCTCATGGGGGAGGCCACGGCGGCGTTGCTCGACCTCCGGGCCAAGGGGTGGTGAAGCCGCGCGTGGGGCTTCTCCCTGCCGCTGGAAAAGGCCGCCGAGGCCCACCGCCGCATGCAGGAGCGGCAGACCATCGGGAAGGTCGTCCTCACCGTGGGGTGAGAAAAGGCGGAGAGTTTGGGATTCGGAGTTGGAATTTCGGAATTCGGAATGAAACGGGAACTTTGCATTTCTTTCCGCGCTCTCAGCGTCTAGCGTCTAGCGTCTCACGCCTCACGCCTCACGCCTCACGCCTCACGCCTCACATCGGCCCCTCATGCTTCAGGTTCCCCTCGGCCACGAAGACCACATCCTCGGCGAGGTTCGTGCACAGGTCGGCGATGCGCTCGAACTCCTTGGCCGCAAATACCATGGCCACGGCGCATTCCCGCTCGGGCCGGTCGCGCCACGTCTCCGACAGCACGGCATTGACAATGTCCTTGAAGAGGCCATCCGCCAAGTCGTCCCGCTCGACGACGCTCCTGGCCAAGGTCGTATCGTGGGCCACGAACGCGTTGATGGCGTCCCCGAGCATGCCCAGCGTGAGTTCGGTCATGCGGTCGAATTCGTCCTTCAGGACCGGAACCGATGAGGCCTGCATCTCGACGGACCGCTCCGCGATGTTCAGGGCGTGGTCGCCGATGCGCTCCAGGTCGTTGTTGATCTTGAGAGCCATGAACACCGTCCGCAGGTCGTCCGCCGCGGGCTGGTAGAGCGCCAGGACACGAAGGCACTTGGCGTCGTTGGCGTTCTCCATGCGGTCTATCTCTGTGTCCTTGTCGTGGAGGGCGCTCAGTATCGCCGGGTCCCGCGCGATGAAGGCTGCGGACGCCGTCCTAAGGAAACCGCCCACCTCGTCGGCCATGGCGACGATGCTTGCGATCATGGCCCTGGATTCTCTCCTCGTTCTCTGTTCATGCCTCACTCCGCTCCGGTCTATGGTGAAGAGGGGATCAAGTGATCGGGTGATACCAAGTGATCTCGTCATCCAGCTAACTTCCGCATTGCGCCATTCCTGACTTGCGGGACTAGCAAACAGCGACGACGCGCCGACTTGTCTAGATTCCCTTCATTCCGCAAATCCCAATTCCTAAATCCGAAATGACCTTCCCTCCTGCCGATCCCGTCTCACCCGAACCGGCCGGTGAGGTAGTCCGCGAGTCTCGGCTCCTTGGGCTTGGTGAAAATCTGCTCCGTCGGGCCGTACTCCACCGGTCTCCCCGAGATACATGAAAGAGCGGTGTACGCCGAGACCCGGGCGGCCTGCTGCATGTTGTGGGTCACGATGACGATGGTGTAGCGCTCCTTGCAGCTCCTCCATCAGCTCTTCGATCCGGGCGGTGGCGATGGGGTCCAGCGCCGAGGCGGGCTCGTCCATGAGGATCACCTCCGGCTCCACGGCGATGGCCCGGGCGATGCAGAGCCGCTGCTGCTGGCCGCCGGAGAGGCTCATGCCGATTGGTTCAAGCTTGTCCTTCACCTCGTCCCAGAGCGCCGCGCTGCGCAGGGCCTGTTCCACCCGCTCCCGCAGCATCGGACTTGGGCAGCTTCTCGTAGAGGTTGATACCGAAGGTGACGTTGTCGTAGATGGACATGGGAAAGGGCGTGGGTTTCTGAAAGACCATGCCCACCCGGGCGCGCAGCTCCGTCACGTCCACGTCGGGGTCGAGGATGTTCTGTCCGTCCAGAGGATCTCCCCCTCGAGCGCGCTGTCCCTATAAAGGTCGTACATCCGGTTGAAGCAGCGCAGAAGCGTGGACTTGCCGCAGCCGGACGGCCCGATGAACGCCGTCACCTCGTTGGAAACGATGGGGATGGAGATGTCCTTCAGGGCCTGCGGGTTCCGTAGTAGAAGTTCAGGGAGTTCACCGAAATGCGGAGTTCCCGACCGGAGACATTGTAGTCCTGGGCTCCCGCCGAGCTGCCACTGGCCGTTGATCCTTCGTTGGAGGCGCTGCGTGGCCCCAAGGTCTGAGGGACTGCGCCGGGAGGGTGCGAGGTCATGGTGAAGCTCATGTTCAGCTCCTTCCGATCTGGGTTTTGGAAACGACGATCCGGGCCACCACGGTGGTGCAGAGCACGCCCATGGTGATGAGCAGGGCTGCGGCCCAGGCCTTCGCGCGCCAGTCGTCGTAGGGTGACATGGCGTAATTGAAGAGGGTGACGTTAAGGGTCCCCATGGGTTTGGTCAAGTCCGCACTCCAGTAAGGGCTGTTGAGAGATGTGAAGAGGAGGGGTGCGGTCTCGCCGCTGACCCGCGCGATGGCCAGGAGAATCCCCGTGGTGAGGCCCCCAAACACGCGGCGGTAACAGACGCGCATCACCACTTTCCAATAAGGTGCGCCCAGGGCGAGGGCCGCCTCCCGCAAAGAGTTCGGAACCAACTTGAGCATCTCCTCCGTAGTCCGGACCACCACCGGGATCATGATGATCGCCAGCGCCACCGCACCGGCCAGCCCCGAGAACCCGTGAAAGGGCTGGACGAATGGCGTAGACGAAGACGCCCACCACGATGGAGGGCGCGCTCGTCATGACGTCCGCGACGAATCTTACCGTACGCCCCAGGGCGGTTTGGCGGCCGAACTCCGCGAGGTAGGTACCGGCCATGAGACCCACGGGAACCCCGATGACCGTGGCCACGAGGGTTATGAGCATGGTTCCCGCGATGGCGTTGGCGAGCCCGCCGCCGACCATTCCTGGCGGGGTCGGAAGCTGGGTGAAGAAGGCCCAGTTCGACGCCGGGACGCCTCGCCAGACCGATGCCGAAGAATCCAAAAGAGCCAGAAGAGGCCGAAGATCGCCGACGCGCCCGACAGAACCAGCATCGCGACGTTCACCAGCTTGCGGCGGAGAAACCGGCTGGTCTGCCTCCCCGCGGAGCCCCGCGACTGGCTCATCGGTCCGCCCCCTTCACCTGCGCCGCGATGCGCCATAGCATGAACTCGGCCAGTGCCAGGATCGTGGTGGTGATCAGGAAGAGGATCAGGCCCAACTCGATGAGGCTTGAGGTGTATATGGGTGTTGTGGCTTCGCTGATCGTTGGCCAACGTGGATGCGAGGTGTTTGAGGCGCTGAGCAGGCTGCGGAGAAGTCCGTGAGCGTTCCCGATGACGAAGGTCACGGCCATGGTCTCACCCAGCGCGCGTCCCAGGCCCAGGAAGATGGCTCCAACGAGCCCCAGCGCGTATGGGGAATGACCACTCCACGGATCACCTCCCACGTGGTCGCGCCGAGGCCATAGGCCGACTCCTTGGACATGGACGGGACGAGGCTGAACACGTCCCGAGCCACCGAGGCGATGAAAGGGATGATCATGACACATTTGCCCTGGCGATCGTTGGTTTGCTGCTCAATTTTCTGGCTTACGTGTATTGGCGACCCAGTGCCCTGCTTCGGCTATCGGCGATGTTCTGGTCTGGCGCCGCCTATTACTTCATGCGCGGCCATGTAAAACTGTCGCCCACGGTCGCTGTCGCCATCGTCGTGCTCCTCGGATTGGTATCTCAGAACAAATTCCCATTTCACTTCTTCTATTACATCGCCGTGCCGTACCTTATCTATTGCTTAAGCTACCTTCCGGGCGGCCTTGTCCGAAGGTACAACCGACTCGGTGACTATTCATACGGCGTATACATCTACGGCTGTTTGGTCCAGCAGTGCGTCGCGGCGCTAGCTCCAGGAATTTCCATCGGATGGATGTTCATCTCTTCCCTTTTCTTCACCCTCGCTCTTGCGCAGTTGTCCTGGCACCTGATCGAATCACCAGCCCTCGCGCTCAAGTCGGGCGGCACTCGCGCAAGCCATCGTGCTCTTGGTCTCACCAAGGCCGAAGAGATGGAATGAGGCTCGGAGACAGGATTGCCGGATCCCTGGCCGGGCTGCTCTGCTGCTGGCTGCTGCCGATGGCTGCCGGCGAAGCTGCACCGGACAGTCCCAACGCCCGAGAAGCTCACTTCAGGATCACGAGCGAAACGGTAACCGGTCCGCTGTTGCCATTCTCCGCAACCATCGGCGGCATCGGCGGCTCGCTGATTTGGGACGGCGGCGGCTCGAGCCGGTCGTGATTCGCGACAGGTTCGTCATAACGGAAAACTCTGCCGACCGGATCGCTGCCTCTCCGGAAGCCCTCAGCCACTACGATTCCTATGCCGATGGCTTCTACGACGGAGCCGAAGTGAGCATCTATCGGATCGAGCGCGGGCGACTCAAGTGATCCGCGCCGATCAGGTCGCGCCAGGGGGCGGCCACCTCAACGGCTGGGTGCCGGTCAGGCAGGACGGGCGAATCGTCGCCCGGCGCGACCCGCTTCGCCTTCCGCTGGGAACCCTGGAATCGCCCCCAAG
Organism: uncultured Acidobacteriota bacterium; assembly: GCA_963772255.1. Lineage (GTDB taxonomy): Bacteria > Acidobacteriota > UBA4820 > UBA4820 > DSQY01 > JAKAJA01. The sequence goes on along the minus strand of CAVYWK010000016.1, from coordinate 130 downwards.
CCCGCTACTACTTCACGGTGCGGGCGGTCAACAAGTACGGCAACCTTTCCCCGCCTGCGCCGCCGTCGCGGCCGACAGTCGGAACACCCTGGCCAGGGCGAACTCATCAACGATCTGCGGCCATTCAAGC
>CAVYWK010000015.1:0-22924 GCA_963772255.1 uncultured Acidobacteriota bacterium | reverse complement strand
ACACTATCCTTTGAACCACAGAGACACAGAGACACAGAGAAAAAATGCTTCTTATCAACGGTCAATGGAGGAATACGGTCAAACCTTTTATACTGTCAATTCCTGGCTTCGAAGGCCATTACCGCCAGATCCCAAAGATTCTTCCTCTGTGCCTCACTGCCTCTGTGGTTCTAGCTTTCTCAGACCATTACGGGTTCGGCGGCCAGGTCGCGGGCTTCACTCAGGGCCTGGAGGGCCACTTCGAGCATGGCGTCATCGGGCTGGCGCGTGGTGAGGAGCTGGAACGCCAGGCCGGGCCACATGAGGGGGCGGACGAAGGGCGAACAGGGGAACTTGGCCGTGAACCGGATGATCTCATAGCTGATGCCCGCGATGAGGGGCAGGAACACCAACCGCGCGAGGGCCTTCGCCCAGAAGGGATAGCTATGAGGGACCAGGGAGAAAACCAGGATGGACACCACCATCACGAACAGGAGGAAGGAGGTGCCACAGCGCGGGTGGAGGGTGGACTTTGACCGGGCGTTCTCTACGGTCAAGTCCTCCTTTGCCTCCCAGGTGTAGACCACCTTGTGCTCTGCGCCGTGGTAGGCGAAAACCCGGCGGATGTCCTTCATCAGCGAAATGGCCAGGATGTAGATGATGAAAAAGACGATCCGTATGGCACCGTCCACCAAGTTGAACCCAAGCGAGTTCTTCGCCCAGTCCACGTGGCCGCTGAGCCACTGGGTCAGCAGGAGGGGCACATAGAAGAAAAGAGCCACGCCCAGGGCCAGGGACACGGCCACGGTGAGCGCCATGGCCCAGGAGAATGCCACTCCTGACTTTTCGGCCTCGGTGGGTTCGCCTTCCTTCGGTTCCTCCACCATGGCCACTTCGGCCGAGTAATTCAGCGCGGAGATGCCCAGCATCATGGCCTTGAAGAGGATCACGGAGCCTCGCACCAGGGGCAGATTCCCGAACTTGCCCCGGGCGGTCTCAGGCAGCCTCTCCTTCTTCACTTTCACTTCGCCTTTGGGGTCGCGCACGGCGACGGCGTAGGTCTGGGGAAGGCGCATGAGGACGCCTTCGATGACCGCCTGTCCGCCCACGAGCACGCTCCCTTCGGCGAGCAATGGCAACGTATACCTGCACCATCGGCGCAGGTTACCGGAAGGTAGTTTCAGCATGTGGGTGTTGACCGCTAGGCCTTGGGTTTCTTGTCGTACTTGTTGTGGAACTTCTCGATGCGTCCTGCGGTGTCGAGGAATTTCTGCTTGCCCGTGAAGAAGGGGTGGCAGTTCGAGCAGATCTCGACCTTCAGCTCTTTCTTGGTGGAGCGGGTCATGAAGACATTGCCGCAGGCACAGCTCACCTTGACCTCGTGGTAAGCGGGATGAATTTTCTCGCGCATGGAACGAAACCTCCTTCAAAAGCAACATGATAGCTCAAATAAACCCTTTTGGCAAGGGCAAGCAGGCGGAAGGGCTTTTGGGATATGGGATCGTGGATTTGGGCAGCATGGCCAATGAGGCACTTGTGACCTCCATCACCGGCAGGGGGGAATTGCCGGGCGGCTCGGCTGTTGAGCCAATCCTATCAAGGAGATGCACATGGCCTGGCAGGGAGGGCTAAACAAAGAAAAAGGGACGCCCAACCCGGTCCGCCACGTGTCCGATGTCCGCACCGGTGACACCGGGGTTCTTCGACCCGCAGTCCGTTTCTGGAGGTGACCCATGTCGTACCCGCAAGATCCCTTCCCCCGCCCGTCTCGCCACCTGGCCCTCGCGGTGGTCCTTGCCTTGACCCTTTTGAGTCCGATGGTCCTTCTCGCGGAGTCTCCGGCAGCTCCCTTCGCCGGATCGGTGGGCGGGCTGAATACCCCTCCTGCCGACTGGGTCGCGGAGGGTGGAGGCCTCCTGGCCTTCGGCAGGGGTGTCGTCGTCAATCTCTCCACGCCGGAAGCTCCCGCCAAGGTTCTGGCCTCCTTTTCCCTGGACGCGCCCGTCACCAGTGCCGCCCTCGCAGGGTCCTTTGCCTACCTCGCCCAAGAGGGCCTGGGGTTGAGGGTGATCGACCTGACCATCCCCTCCCAATGGGCCGACCTGGGCCTCATTCCGGTGAGCGGCGACCGCCTGCGCGTGGCCCTCATCGGAGGGCGGCTCCTCGTGGCTACCGCGGGGCATTTGAGCATCATGGATCTGAACCACTCCATCTGCCCCGATAATCCGCTGGGCGTGTGCATGGGTCCTGCAGACCCATTCGACGTGGCCGAAGTTGCCACGGTACCTGTGAACGGCACCGTCGTGGCGATGACCGGCTGGGGAGGAAAGGCGATCCTGGCAATGGACGCAAGCTCTCTAGAAGCGGTAGACCTCTCGGCTCCCGGTCCGCCCGTGGCGCTGGAACCATCTCAGGGGGTCGGGTCCGTGGGGGCGCTGGCTTCCTTCTCCCGAGGACTTGCGGTGGGGTTCTCCGCCGCGGGCCCGGAAACGGTTCGAGCGGTCCAGGGACAGGGCTCCTTCGAAGTTTGGGGTGCCAAGGGCCTGGCCGCTGAAGGGCGAACCCTTTTCGCCGCCGCCGGAGACCGGGGGCTCTACGAGGTGCGAGACGAGACCTCCGCCGAGGCCATCGTCTCGGTAAACGTGGGCAACTTCTTCTTCAGCCCTTCTGTGGTGAACATCAATCAGGGCGACCAGGTCCGCTGGGTCTGGGTGGGTGGAACCCATTCCACCACTTCGGGGGCCTGTCCGGGAGGGAATTGCGCGCCGGACGGGCTGTGGGATTCGGGAGCCAAGAGCGCGGGGAACTTCAGTCGCACCTTCAACACGGCGGATACCTTCCCCTACTTCTGCTCAATCCACCTGTCGGCCATGACCGGTCGAGTCGTAGTGGCGAGCGTGGGGCCGACGCCCCTGTCCGCCACAGCTTCGGCGAATCCCGTCGCCGGCCCGGTACCCCTGGCCGTGGTATTCACCGGGACGGCTCTGGGGGGGACACCTCCCTATACCTACGCGTGGTCATTTGGCGACGGGACGGTGGATTCGAGCGAGAAGGATCCGCCTCACACCTACACGCAAGTGGGCAGCTACTCGGCAGTTCTTACCGTCACCGATGCAGCGTCGGGCACGGCGCAGGCCGCACCCGTAGGCATCACCGTCGCAGAGCCCTCATCCAACCCTCCCGTCATCACCGCGATCAAGAAAGTGGCCCCGCCCTTTGCCATCGTCATCACCGGGAGCAACCTCCAAAATGGGATCCGGGTCTTCATCAACGAGACGGAGTGGACCTCGGTGGCCTGGAAAAACCTGGGCAAAATCAAGCTGGGTGGTGGGAAGGCGCTGAAAACCGCCGTGCCCAAGGGGGCGAGCACTCCCATCAGGCTGCTCAACCCCGACGGCGGAAGCGTCACCCAGACCTTCACTTGGTGAGAGGGAGTTCTCTTACTCGTCGCTCTTCACTCTTCACTATCAAGGGGCCCGAACGGGCCCCTTCGCCGTTGGGGGCCAAAGGGGATAAAATGACCCTTTGAGAGGGAGGCCGAGTGAAGCGAATCGCTCTCATCCCGGGAGACGGCATCGGTCCGGAAGTGACCACCCAGGCAGTGAAGGTTCTGGAGGTCCTCCGGAAGGAGGGCCTTCCGTTGGCCTGGGAGGAATTCCCGTACTCCGCGACTTACTACCTGACCGAGGGACGGGCGCTCCCCGAGGGTGGTCTGGAGGGCCTGGGTGACTTCGACGCCATCTTCGTCGGGGCGTTCGGGGATCCCCGGGTCCCCGACATGGCTCATGCCAAGGAAATCCTGCTCGGCGCGCGTCGCGGCTTCGACCTCTATGTCAACGAGCGTCCCGTGCGCCTCCTCCACGAGCGGCTGACCCCGCTCAAAGGCATGAAACGCACCGATTTGGACTTCGTCATCTTCCGCGAAAACACGGAGGGTGCCTATGTGGGCGCGGGGGGGGTTCTGAAGGCGGGGACACCGGACGAGGTGGCCCTGCAGGGCGCTCTTGCTACGCGAAAGGGCGTCGAGCGCATTCTGCGAAGGGCTTTCGAGCGGGCCAGCGGCCTGCCGCGCAAGCGGCTCCACATGGCGGACAAGCACAATGCGTTAGAGTTCATCGGAAACCTTTGGTATCGGGCCTTTTCTGAAGTGTCGGAGGACTTCCCCGAGGTCCAAACCAGCCATATCTTTGTCGATACCCTCTGTCACGATCTCGTGCGGGACCCGGCGAAGTTCGAGGTCATCGTCACGAGCAACCTTTTCGGAGACATGGTCTCCGACCTGGGCGCCGCCTTGGTCGGCGGCCTCGGCGTGGCCCCCTCGGCCAACGTGAACCCCGAGGCGAGCAGAGGGCTCTTCGAACCGGTCCACGGTTCGGCCCCACACATGGCGGGAAGGGACCTTGCCAACCCCTTGGCGGCCTGCCTCTCGGCGGCGATGATGCTCGACTTTCTGGGATTTTCTCCCGAAGCCCGCCGGGTCGAGCGGGCCGTGGAGACCTGCGTGGCACGCGGTCAGGTGACCCGGGACCTGGGCGGAAACCTGGGCACGGGAGAAGCCGGCGACGCCGTTTGCCGTGACCTCCAGGACCCCGGAAGGGATGGCGCCGAGTGGGCATGACCCTGAGCGAGAAGATCCTGGCGTCTCACGCCGATAAGAAGGCGGCCGCAGCGGGCGATCTCCTGCACTGCCGGGTGGACCGTGTCATGGCCACGGACATCACGGCACCCCTGTCCGTGGAGGTCTTTCGGAAGATGGGCGCCCGGAGGGTCCACGATCCCGCCGCCTGCATCCTCATCAACGACCACTTCGTCCCCGCCAAGGACATCCGGTCGGCAGATCTTGCAAAAACCATGCGGGAGTTCGCGGCGGAGCAGGGCATCGCGGCCTACTTCGAAGTGGGCCGCTCGGGGATCTGCCACACCCTGATCCCCGAGAAGGGCCTGGTGGGTCCCGGCGAAATCCTCGTGGGGGCGGACTCTCACACCTGCACGGCGGGCGCGCTGGGGACCTTCGCCGTGGGAGTGGGAAGCACGGATCTGGCCGCGGCCTGGGCCCTGGGCGAACTGTGGTTCAAGGTGCCCGAAACGATCCGCGTGGAGGTCGAAGGGACGTTCCGGCCCCATGTGACGAGCAAGGACCTGATCTTGGACCTCATCGGCCGGGTCGGTGTGGAAGGGGCCCGTTACCGCGCCATGGAATTCGCGGGGACCGCCATGGCCGCCATGCCCATGCACGCCCGGCTGACCCTGTGCAACATGTGCATCGAGATGGGGGCCAAGACGGGCATGGTGCCCTGCGACGCCCTGACGGTGGAGTATCTGTCGGCGCGCGGACGGGTGGTGGTGGATGCCCCGACCCCCGATGCGGACGCCCGCTACGAGCAGGTCCTGAGGGTCCGGTTGGACGAACTGGAGCCGTTGGTGGCGGAACCCTTCCTGCCGAGCAACGTGAGGCCCGCCAGGGAACTCCGGGGCGTGAAGGTGGACCAGGTCTTCATCGGGTCCTGCACCAACGGCCACTACGAGGACCTGGCCCAGGCCGCGGCTCTGCTGAGAGGCCGGCGCGTGGCCGAGGGCGTCCGCCTCGTCGTCACTCCGGCCACGCAGGATATCTTTTTGAGGGCGGTCCGGTCGGGGGTCATGGCCGACCTCGTGGAATCGGGGGCTGCGGTCACCACGCCAACCTGCGGAGCCTGCCTGGGAGGGCACAGCGGGGTTCTGGGACGGGAGGAGGTGGCCCTGGCCACCACGAATCGCAACTTCCGTGGACGCATGGGCGACACGACGTCGCGGGTCTACCTGGCCAACCCCGCCGTAGCGGCCGCCACAGCCGTGTTGGGCCACATCGCCCTTCCGACGGACCTCCCGGGAGAGGACTTCCCATGAAGAGACGTCCCTCGACAGATCAAGGATGCCTGGAAGGCAGGGCGTGGTGCTTCGGGGACCACGTGGACACCGACATCATCATTCCCGTTCGCTACTGCACCACCTCGGACCGGGAGGAATTGGGTCGCTACGCCATGGCCGGCGTGGATCCCGGTTTTTCGTCCAGGATCGCGCCGGGAGACTTCATCGTGGCGGGCCGCAACTTCGGTTGCGGCTCGAGTCGCGAAAACGCCCCCATCGCCCTGCTGGGGGCCGGAGTAGGCGCCGTGGTGGCCGCCTCCTTCGGGAGGATCTTCCACCGCAACGCGATCAACGTGGGGCTTCCCATCTTCGAGACACCCGAGGCCCTGGCGCTCTGCGAGCCGGGCCATCTCCTGCGCGCGCGCGTGGAGGAGGGGGTCCTCGAAAACCTCACGACGGGTCTCACCATGGCCTTTGCGCCCTATCCGCGGCAGGTTGCCCAGATCATCGAGGCGGGGGGCCTGGTCGAATACGTGAGACGCAGGCTGGGCAACGGCTGAGACCCATGCAAAAGGGCGGCCTTCCGGCCGCCCTGGCAACGTTTGCTAAAACCCCATCACATCAAGGAATGGTGAGCGTCCGGACCTCGCTGTAGCTCTTGTCCTTGTCCAGGGTGTAGGCGACGCGCCAGTAAAGCGTGGTCCCCTCCTTGGCCAGGCCGACGATGTCATGCCAGGCGAATGAGGTGGGCTCCCAGTAGGGCACTTTGAGTTTGGAGGCCGTACCCTCGCTGGTTTTCGTCTTGTGCTTGTTATTGGGGAAGGTCGCGTCGGTGGACACCTGGACCAAATACGTGGTGCCCACCGCGCCCTCCTCCCAGGTGAAGATCGGGATGTAGAACCTGGAAAGCACGGAACCGTTGCAGGGCAAAAGGAGTTGATTTCCCGCACAGGAGGTGGGCACAAGGCTCCACAGGCCCCCTTCCCGGCATGAAAGGAGCCGGGTGCCGTCGGGCAAGAAGGCCGCCTGGTAAGCGAAGGTCGGGGAGCCGAAGAAAGATACCAGGAGCGGATTGGACGGGGTCGTGAGATCGTACTCGCGCAAGCCCGTCTTGCCGTCGCAGGAGAGCATCCGCGTCCCCGAGAGCGCGACGTGGATGGACCCGTCGCCGATGGCGGCGAGGCTGGTGGGTTTGGCCGGATCCGTCACGTCTATCACCTGCCAGCTCACGGAGCCGCTCACGGCGATGATGTCGTTCTCGTAGAGGTAGAGGCGTCCCGCATAGGAGCTCATCCCCAGCTTCCCCAATTCCTTGATGGCCGAGAGGTCGGTCAGGTCGAGGGAAGTCAATCCATTCTCGCTCTGATGGGCCCACAGGGTGGTAGGACTCGAGAAGGCCACCCCTCCCACATACCCGTTCTTCGCGTTCCAAATCCCGGCCGCCACCGGCGCCGTCGGATTCGTGATATCCGCGAGAACCGCCCCGTCGGACCCGTCCGCGATAGCCAAAAGATTTCCCGAGATGGCCATCTGCCCCGCCGAACCCGCCACCGGGAAAGTGGACAGAATGTTCGGGGTCGCCGGGTTGGAGATGTCGAAGAGCAAAACCCCCCCTTGCTGGCACGCGGCCAGCAGGAGATCTCCGGACACCAGCAGGTCCAGGGCCTGGACGGGCGTATCCACGGAGCCCACGAGAGCAGGGTGGCTCGGGTCGGAGAAATTCCAGATTTCGATGGTCTTGTCCTTCGAAATGAACGCCATGCCGTCTTTGACGGCCAGCGCTCCAAAGGCCTCCTCGCCGGGAACGACGAGGGTGGTCACCGGCTGGGTGGGAGTGGAGGCGTCCAAAGAAAAGAGTCCCGATCCCGAGCAGAGCAGGTAGGGGCGGAGTCTCTCGGTATCCACTTGCACGGTGGGTGCGGGGGTTGACGGTTGAGACATCAACACGGGGTTCGAGCTGTCGGACACGTCGACCACGGCGTACCCTCCGGCTCCCAGGGCCACGACAACCTGATCCCGTCCGGCCAGGAACCCGACATCCAACGCCTGGGTGGCGAAGGCCAAGCTGCCTTTGAGGACGGGCGTCTTCCAGTTCGGAAAGTTCACCAGAGCCAGACCCAAGTCCCCGTCGGCCACGGCCACGAGAGTGCCTCCGAGAGGGTCCACGCAAAGGCGGTTGGCGGCCTTGAGTTCCTTGAAGTGTCTGACGCGCAGGGGGTGCCCCGGATTCTCCAAGTTGTAGACGACCAGACCCTTGGGTCCGCAGGCTGCTATGAGGGTCTTATTGATCACCGCGATGTCGAAAATGTTGGCGTTGGTCACACCGACGGAAGAGGCGGTCTTGAGGTGCAGCGGGTCCTGAATGTTGATGGCCTGGATCTGCGCTGTTCCGTTGCAGACGTAGAGGTTTCTGCCGCTCTCGTTGATCGCCAGCTTCAGGGCGTCGGCGGAATAGAAGCCGGTGATATAAGTAGGGGTCAATGGATTGCTGACACCGATCAGGATGAGCCCGAACTTCCCCGCGGCGATGTAGAGCGTGCCCTCACTGAACAACAGGTCTTGGGCGGGGCCGGGCAGGGTCAATTGGGAGACGACCCGGACATGGGCGGGGTCCAATTCGTCCACGATCTGGAGCGTCGTACCCACGGCCACGGCGCGGTAGGGTGCCCCGATGGACGCCGTGCTTCTCACGGGAGCGGGGGTCAGCTGGGAGACTACCGAATAGCCTTCCATGGTCATGGGAAACGATTGGGCCATGGTCCGGCCCGCGGGAATCCCGAGGGTACCTATCAGGAGCCACAGGCAGGCGGCGTGGCGATGGTTCATCGGCATCGGGATCGTCCTTTCATCAGCGGGGTTTGAAACCCCTTGGTATCATAGCCGCGAAGCGCCCGGGGGTCAAGGATGAATGGCGGAGGCCCCGGTGGGCGGGGGATGCCCCGCGAGGAGGCCGAACCCCGACTCCTGGACCCTTCCCAGAACTCGCAAGGGGTTTAAGAAGGAGGCACGGCCGCCGGCGGGGGTGTCGAAGGCCCCGGTTGTAGCTCGACAGGCGCGAGGGGGGCCGGGGGAGAGGAATCGGAGTCGGGGGGCATGGGGACGGCCTGCAGAGCCGGGAAATCTCTTCTCAGAGCACCGAGCATGGGGAGGAAAGGGGCAAGCGACTGGGCTCGCTCGAAGGCTTGAACCCCTTCCTTGATGCGACCTTGCGACAGCTCGACTCTGGCGATCCATGCGAAGAGCATAGGGCTCTTGGGCTGGCGGGAGAGGATTTTGTTGAATTTCGCCATCGCCCCGTCGTAATCCTTCTTCTCGTAGAGCGCGAGCGCCTGGTTGAAAATGAAAAAAGGATCCTGTTTCAAGAACCGTTCGCCCTGGGCCCCCAGTTCCTTTGCGAGTTCCCTTTCTCCCGCCCCCTTGGCCGCCTGCACGGCGTTGGTGTAGAGGGACTGGTAGTCCGGGTATTTCATGATGGCGTCCTGATAGAGCTTGAGCGCCTCCTCGTAGCGTTCCTGGCGCATGAGGATGACTCCCAGGTTATTCTGGGCTTCTTTGAGGTTCGGAAGAGCGGTCACGAGGTACCTCAGCAGGCTCTCGGCGTAGCCCAGGTCGCCTGCGAGCATGTGATCAACGGCGAGGTTGTTATAGAAGAGGCCCGCCGCCGTGGTGTCGTCCACCTGATTATAAAGAGCCAGCGCGTACTGGGATTTCAACTCCGTGAAGTCCACGATCACGGTGTAGTATTGCGCGGTGCAACCCACGGCCATGTGCGACGACACGAAGTACATGCCGTCTCTCTCGTAGTAGTTCCTCGCCTCGTCAATGTGGATGAAGAATGCGTGCACGCCCAGACACCTGGCCAAGCCCAGGTAGAGGTTCGTGTAGGCCATGCAATCCCCCCGGCGAGCCCTGAATGCTTCGTTGGCCGAGAAGGACTTGTTGGCTTCGTAGTCGAATCCGCGCTTGTTGAGGTAGCGGGTGAGGCGCCCCATCCGGTAGGCAGGGGTGCCCCCGCGGCCCACCGCTTCCTCGACCTCGGCCGCGATGGCGGGATCCACGGCGATGGGGTTTTCTAGGACCAACCCCTGTTCCCTGGCGCCTTGGATGAGCTGGTCCAGGGTCACGAGTTTTTGCCCCTGGGGTTTCGGGGCACACCCGACCACGAGGAGCACCGCGGACAGCGTCCATGCGGCCAAGATCTCAGTTGCCAGTCGCCGCTGCTCTCTCGCCGCCATGTCAGTTCTCCACGGGCTGCCCTCGCACCTCGCGGTCCCGTCTGAGATTATTCTACGCCGAGTTGGCACGGAGGGCGAGAAGCCCGAGAAAAAGATCGTGAGCGGAGGCATCCGCCAGGAGAGGCTTGAAAGGAGGGCGGGGGCCGCGGGCGCTGTCGTGTCGGGGTGCGATCCCTGTTGACTTGGAGTTGCTTCTGGCTATAATATTCGTTCGGGCCGATGGGCCGTTAACTCAGTCGGTAGAGTATCTCCCTTTTAAGGAGAGAGTCACTGGTTCGAGTCCAGTACGGCCCACCACAGGCGTCCCCATCGTCTAGCCCGGCCTAGGACACCGCCCTTTCACGGCGGCGACAGGGGTTCGAATCCCCTTGGGGACGCCAAACACCTTTCCTCCAAAGGACAACCCACAAAGGAATCCCGCCCAAGGGGATGAGAAGGGCGGGACACCCGATGGCGGCGGTTACGAGAACGCGAGCGAAGAGCGAGCGTTCGCAGTTACGCCGCCAAGGGAGGGACCCGCCCCGGAACCCGTAGGCGGCCTTGAACCGCAAGCCGGCGGACTCCGACGGCGGCGAGGCTTCTAAGCCGCGTAGGGTTGAATCCCCTTGGGGACGCCAAACACCTTCCCCCAAAGGACAGCCCACAAAGGAATCCCGCCCAAGGGGATGAGAAGGGCGGGACACCCGCTGGCGGCGGTTACGAGAACGCGAGCGAAGAGCGAGCGTTCGCAGTTACGCCGCCAAGGGAGGGACCCGCCCCGGAACCCGTAGGCGGCCTTGAACCGCAAGCCGCCGGACTCCGACGGCGGCGAGGCTTTTAGGCCGCGTAGGGTTGAATCCCTTGGCGACGCCAAGTAGAAGGTACGCCGCTTTTCGCAAGGAAGGCGGCTTTTTTATTTCCCTCAAAATCAGTCATAACCATAAGAGAATCAAAGGGTTTCCTGAATAGCGGCTCCAGCTTGTCGCCGTCGAATTTGATGTTCGAACACATCATTTGGACCATTTCGCGTTTTTCAGAGTCAGAAGCGCTGGAATACAGTGTGGCGGCCCTTTGCGTGAGTTCGATTAAGCCAAGTTGATCGTGCCAATGGTTGGGGTCTTCAGAGCGGTAGCGCTCCATGAGTATCCCAATCCAATTCTTGGCAAGGCACAATAGTACCTCACGATGACGCTATCTTTTAAGGCGCCCGTAAATGCAGTAGACGGTGTGGGCCGGATCGACAGTCACCTTTTTGGGGAGCGCAGAGAGCGGGAATTCCTTTCGACCGGTGCGACCGTTGAGCACGAAGAACACCTCTCTTGCACTTCCACCCGTGGTGATCTCGATCGGAATGCCCAGCACATAGTCCGAGTCCTGACGGGCAGTCACGGTGAGCTTCGCCTGCCCGTTCTCGTTTTGGATCTGGGTATCAACGTCCGCCACCGGTATCACGGTGCCCTCATACCATTGTTTGAAAAACCAGTCGAGCGGAACCTTCATTTCCCCTTCGAGCGAGCGCCGCAAGTCGGCCGTACTCGCACGGCCGCCTTGGTACTTCTCCCCGAAGGCCCGAAGGCCTCTGTAAAAACCTGCGGTACCTTCCTTGGTGAATTTGGAAAGTTGGGCCAGCATCTCCATCATGAACGCACCCTTGTAATACACCGCCGAGGTGTAGCTGGACTTCGTCATCACATTGGCGTCGAGCCGGTACCCGAGGCAGATTGCGCCGTCCAGTTGGCGGTTCTCCCCCGCGACTCCCCAAGCACTCCCCCGCGCGGGGAGATGTTCGGTGACGTACCGCACCGCGGTGTCCCGATCGTAACGTAGGCGCATGTACTGTAAGGAGGCAAATTCGCTGATCCCTTCCGAGATCCAGGCGTCCCGATAGGTCAGCGGGGCGACCCTGTTTCCCCACCACTGGTGAGCCACCTCGTGGGCCATGAACTGATCCTGCCAGGTGGCCCCGGTCCGGTAAAAAGCCTGGGAACTGAGGAGAAGAAGGGTGGGGAAGCCTCGTCCGTGGTCATAGGGAGTGATGCCAACCTTGAGGGACTTGTAGGGGAGTGGTCCGAAGAGGCGGGAGTATACCGAGAGCGCGTTCTTGAGCTCGTTGAGCGAGGTCTCCTGGGCCTGGCGAAGCGTGTTGGTCCAAGTGCTGGAAGGAAGGGCCACGTCCAGGGAGAGACCCTCTACCTCAATCTTCTGGTGGGTGAACTTGCCGAAGAGCAGGGTGGCGAGACGTACCTTTGTCTTCATCTCGTGCCGGTAGGTCTCTCGACCCGGTTGTGACGGGGCGTGATCCACGAGTTCACCTATCGTGATAGTCTCGTAACCCTCCGGGACCGAGGCTTTCAGCGCAAACTCCGCCCCATCCCAATCCTGCAGGTTGGGATACCAATTATCCTCGTCCTTGAGAAAGGGATAGCCCAGACCGGCGGTTTCAAAAAGTTCGCCCGTGTATTCGATTGTGACGTTTGCCTCCCCGATCATCGCTTCCGGTAAGCTGACGAGGAACTCTCGCTCAGTCCAATCCCAGCGCTCGGAGTATCCTTCCTTGAGGAACGGGAGTGCCGTCTTGCCGTTGAGCGTCACCCTGGCTACGCTCAAGCGCGGTGTCAGCGAGAAACAGAGCGCTCTTGTCGGCTTGAGGAACGTCAGGTGGGTAGTCGTCCGGCCCGACTGGAGCGTCCCGCTTTTGTCCAGATCTAGGTCGACCTCGGTTCGCAGGACATCGATTCCGAATTTGGCCCGAACCTCGTCATCGGTAACCCACGAGGTCAGATTTCCCAAGGCCCCTTCGTGCTGGCTCACCACCAGGTCCCAGCTGAAGTAGGCATGTCCAGGGTTCCTTCCGAGCCGCATGAGAGCGATCTCCTCGGGTTGCCTGGAATCGTAGCGATAGGCCCACACCTCCTTCCCCATTCTGAAGAGGACCAGGATGTCCTTGGGGGAGCCTTCTGGGGACTGAAGGATAGACTCCAAAACCGACAGGCCGCCCAGATGCAGGACGTTCTTCTGCGCGAGGTATCCCCCATCGATCTCGGTCACGGGCACCGAGGGCGGCGACGGCAGGTCTTTGCATGGGCCGAGTGGGAGGATGTACACGTCCAAAACGGGCTGGCTCTCGAGGGATGCCGTACTCCGAAACTGCGCCAGATGTGCGCGCTCGTTCGGGTCCTCCACATGGAATGTCAGGGTCGCGGGTCCATCGAAATATAGCCCTTGAGGCTCGTCTGGCCGAACTCCCTCGACGAGCAGGCGACCCTTCCCGAAAGTCATGATCAGAGCTGGACGTACGAGATTGAACCCGTCCGTCTCTGCGGAACCCACCTCGGTCTGCCCCGTCACCTTCCGGAAAAGGCTTGCCAATCCGGGGTCACAGCCGGTCTGGAGCGAGTGGTTCCACTTGAACTCGTCGGCGAGAGCCGGGAAGGCACACCAGAGCAGGCCGAAAGCTATCAGAAGGGATCGTTTCATTACATGCGCTCCGAACGTCGGATGGATTACCGTCAGCACCGGACTAACTGCACCGCTTCCCTCGCAATGGGTCATGGCTTGATTTCGACCGGCGTGCCCACCGGGATGGCCTCGAAAAGATCCTGCATGTTGTCATCATCCAGGGCAACACATCCGGCGGTCCAGTCCGCTCCGGAGCCCCGGCCATGGATCACAATGTCCCCGCCTAGTGCCGTATCTCGTGGAGGGCATGCGTCCTTCTGGATGGCCGACGCAATTTCGTCGAACTGAGCCCTGGTAATGAGACCGTCAGCAAGTCCCCGCTGCGCGTCATCTTCATTGGGATAGCTTATCCCTAGGGCCAAGTAGTACTTGCTGTTTGGGTTCTTGGCGCAGATGGTGTACTTCCCCTCCGGGGTGCAGAGGTCCCACTGCCGTTTCTTGGGTCCGTTGCTGTTCATCCCCAGGCCAACTGGGTAGGCGCGCAGAAGTTTGCCGTCGCTATAGAGTTCGAGTTTGTGGGCCGCTTTTAGAACCACCATGTGAGGCCGAACCAGATGGGGAAGAGGTGTGTGATAACCAGCCTCAAAGTCGATTGGAGTGGATAGTTGTGTCTTCTGCCGGATATGGGATTGGGGCTCAGTCGTTTTAGGTCTGGTCAAGACATAGCCCGCCAGAGCGCAGATAGCAGTGAGCAGGCCCGCAAATACGGCGACTCGCTGGATCATCGTTGCCTTCCAAGACGTCCTGCGCCGATCGCACCGGACCGGGTAGCCGAATTCACATAAGCAAGTGAAATCAAGGACCGCCCACTCCATGGTTGCGCGGTGTCAGCCGGGAACTCCCGAGCGGACCGCTCATGGCTTGTCGCCTCTATCGATGAGCGGCTCGATTTTGAACGCCGCGGCTTTCGAATACGCGTTGAACTCGGGGGCGTACATGGACTGCACCGTGGCAGGTCCCGTCCTGAAGGTACCAGCGATCGTAGCCCTCAGGCTGTAGGTGAGCGCGATCTTCCCCTGAGGCAGCCATTCAACAAAGAAATTGGTCCCGCTGTCGCGGGTCTCTTGGTAGTAGAAGGTCTCAGAATTCCAATGGTAGCCCGATCGCACGTCGCAGGGCTCGAACCCTGAAGCCCTCGGGTCGCGGATGTACACGAATTCGGCGGGATGCGCACTCTTCACGATGAGATGCACCTCGATCTCGTCACCTATGTTTATGGGCGAATCATCCGACAGTGGAACCAGCTTCGCGCTTTCTCCCAAGCCATCTCGCTTGAAGTAGCTCCGCTCGATGGCAAAGAGGTCGCCCTGTTCTTCCCCCGGCGGATTCTCGGTGGAGAAGTGCCACGTGGCCGATGCGAACGCCAACCCTCGTCCGCTCTTGCTCACGGACACCGGGGAGAGCTGCGCCATCGTGGACCCGCTTCCGTCGATGGCCAGGCGTCGCTTGCCCGTATCGGTCATCGAATCGCCGTAGGAAAACGTCTCGGTCCTCGGGCCGACGACCACCTTGACCTCCTCCCGATGTGCATCCTGGGGCGAGAGGTTGAAATAGGTGGCCAGGGCGTGGAGGACTTCGGCGGTGGACTTCGTTGAGGACCAGTGGTCGAGCTTTCGGTTCAGGAAGAGCCACTGCACCAGGCCCTCCGCGCGGGGATCACCCGGAGAGATATCGAGGAGCGCCTCCAGCGCGTAGGCGTGGGTCTCTACCGTGTCCTCGCTCCACCGCCAGGGTTGGGGCGTATCCTGCCACGACAGGCTGCCGTCCCGACCCCGGACCGCAGAACTCATGATCCCTTCAAGGACGACTCGGGCGTCCCCCTCCCTTTCCATGTCCATCAGTGTCATGGCCAGCAGAGACTGGAGAAGGACGGGCATCTCCTGCTGGTGTTTCATGCTCAGGTCCAGCAGAGCGCGCCGCTGGTCTGATGTAATGAAATTGCCGGTGTATGTTGGGCCCTTGTACTGCGAGTACACGAAGTTCAGGCACGTGGCCAGCCTCCAAGCCTCGGGATCGGACGCCGTCTTGTCCAGCCACTTGGGGAGCTGTTCGGTGGAGAGGTAGCGCCATGCTTTCTGGACGCGATCCGACGGAACGCCCTCGAGGCCGAACGCCATCCCGGAGGCGATGCCGTGAAGCACGTAGATGGTCATGTAAGGCGATGGGGGACCGCCGGCCCACCAGGGGAACCCACCCGATGCATCCTGGTTGGCCAAGAGCTTTGCGAGGCTTTGCTCGCGCTGTTGCTTGGCCACGCCTGGTTTCAGGACGTTCACATAGAGGCCATCCCACCCGGTCTTGCCGGAAGATTCGAGGAGCCAGGGGGTCTCTTCCATCTTGAGGATGAGGTTGGGATCGGAAGTATCCCATGCCTGTAATGGAGTGCTGCGCTTGGAGGCTTCCGCCATTCGGGCTTCTATGGACGGATACTTGGCGAAGAGGCTCTCGAGGATCCCGGTAGAGAGGAAGCGGTTCAAGGTCTGTTCGGTGCATTCGAAGGGGTAACGGACCAAGTATGGCAACGCCGCGATGGCCGCTTCGAAGAGCTGGGCGTCGGCGGAAACGACGAGCCTGTCGACGGCTAGAGTGGAATCGTTATTCGAGGCCTCTTCAGGGAAGGCCAGGACCTTCGTTTCGTTCTCTTTCAGGGTCACGCTGCGCGAGAGGGCCAGGAACATTCTGCTCGGCAGGACGGGGATTCTGTGCTCTTCCCCGTCGGCCAATCTCCCTGCCGTGGCGCTGGCTCGGACGAGGACCTCCGACAGATTCGGCGGAACCCGCAGGTCGAAGGGAACGATGCTCGTCTCCCCGGCCTTGGCGCTGAAGTGCTTCGAAGCCCCGACTCCCTGGGGTAATCCAAAGAGGGCGCCGAGATCGCGTCCGGTCGCCGGATCTTTGATGGTGAACTCCAGGTTTCCCTCCGCGTCGTCCTCAGAGGCGTTCTGGACGGCGACCAGGATGCGGGTCCGGTCGCCCTCTCGGAAGAATCGCGGCAGGTAGGGCCGTACCATCAGGTCCTTGCGGGAGCGGACGATGCGGTGATCAGAGCCTCCGTGCATGTCACGCGTCGAAGCGTGCACCCAGACGTTCCAGGAAGTGACGGAGTCGGGTACCGAGAACTCGAGGGCGGCTTTGCCACCCGGTCCGTTCACGAGGTTCGGGAGGAAGAACGCGGTCTCCCGGAAATCCTTGCGTGGGCCCGCTTGCCTGGCTGCAAGCTTCTGTAGACCCGTTGAACGGTCTGGGCGGCCGGAGAAGGAATAGTCCTTTGGGCTCTCGAGTTCGACGCCGTTGACGGTATAGGAGCTTTCGGAAGACGAGTTCCACATGTCTTGTATGGTCGGCGCCGCCGCCGTCACGACGATCTCGGTCTTTCCCTGGCTGAGTGTGAACGGCAGGTGCAGTACGGTTCCCTTGATGACTTCAATCCCCTTTCTGACGACCGTATTGTACCCAGGAGCCTCGACTCGGACCTGGTAATTCTTTCCTGGGGGCGCCCCGTTAATGCAATACACGCCCTCCGTATCCGTTGCCGCACCTACGAACCCATGGGTCAAAGCCGGCCCAACCAGCTGGACCATCGCGCCAATGACCGGCTGGCCACTTTCATCCATCACTCTGCCCTGCACTTCGGCAGCCCCACAGTTTCTCGCTTGGCTGAAGGTCAAGTACATCTGGAGCCGGTCTCCCGAAAGAGCCGTCCCGTGAAAGGTCTTGCCCGATCCATCTTCGAGTTCGTTACCATAGTCTACCTGGACACTCTGTGAGGACCGGTTCGGGTGCGCAAATTTAGGATAAAGTGACAAGATCGAGGGCGGAGTTTCTTCTTTAATGAGGTCCAGGCTCCGGTCGTACATGTAGGCAAGGATCTCTGACTGGTCCGCTTCCAGACCCTTTCCCGCTGAATCTTCAACAGAGATCTTCCAATGCTCCGATTCTCCCGGCCTGATAACCTCTCGTATAGAATCGAAATCCACCTTGAGTTCCTTGTCTCGCCAGGGCACCTGAACGAAGATCTGTTCTTCCAGGGGTTGCCAGTCTCGGAACATCCAAAGTCGGACGGTAACCCCTCCACGATCCTCATCCCCGATCGGCAATTCGATGATCTGGGGGGATTCGTGAGAGGTGATCACCCGGTGCTCCGCCAGCACATCTTTCCGAAAGATGTCCAGGTGGACCTGCTGGCCCGCGAACCCAGAATGGACGAGGAGCTGACAGGTCTCCCCCGGAAACGCGATGCTTCTATCCACCATAAGGAAGATAGGAACAGGAAGGCGGAGGTCCGGTCCGGCGACCACCATTTCTCTTGAGGTTGTAAACACCTCGCCGAACGGGTCGGCGGTCTGATAGTGGAATCTGTAAACGCCCGGGGGCAGGGCCTGAATGGTCGCGGAGGCCTTGCCGTCGGCTCCATGTTCGAGAGTCCCGCTTGTCACCTGGACTCCTTCGGTCCAATGGGCCAGGGCGCCGGAGGGAGCCTCCGTGTCCCCCCTCCACCTCGGGGCGATGCTGTCCCCTGGGGTTGCCGTGACGCGCGGGCCTTCGTCCCCCGTTTCCTTGTACCACCACGGATGAGGTAGAGGTTGGTCTGCAGGCAGCACGACCGCATCCGGGGGGAGCAGGCGCACCATCGTCCAGGTACCTTCACCAGCCCTCGGGATCTCGTCCAGATCTCTCCTCGTCACGGTGAATTCGATGGGGCGTGCGGCTTGGAAAAAGGCCCCTTTGAATTGCAGGTTCGCCGATATGGCGCTCGCACCGATTCCGAAATCGCGGCGCCCTTCGCGGGTTTCGCCGCCTTCATCGGTCACCTCGGCCCTCACGGAAAAGGAATAGGTGACCTTGCTGGAGTTGGCGTAGCGGACGTCAGACTCAGCGGTGAATCTAATTTCGAAAGCCCCATCTGGCTTTAACGGCGATTTTCCCTCTGCGATCAAATCGCCCCCGGCGTATTCCCCCGCAAATTCCCAGTCCCACCGGGGGTAGACATTTTCCCGGTGGACCGACCATTTCACGGAACCCTTGCGCACGGGTGAGCCGAAGTAATATCTGGTCTCTCCGACGATGGTGACCGGATGCCCGAGCCTGGGCGGCTCCTTCGGGTCCTTGAGGGTCACCTCAAAG
Organism: uncultured Acidobacteriota bacterium; assembly: GCA_963772255.1. Taxonomy (GTDB): domain Bacteria; phylum Acidobacteriota; class UBA4820; order UBA4820; family DSQY01; genus JAKAJA01. Next base: position 4,301 of record CAVYWK010000015.1, on the reverse strand, counting down.
GTCGGGCGCTTATACTCCTCGACCCGAATCCATGAATCTCCATCCAGATTGCTGCTTAACGTCCAGGAGCCCAGCATCTTCCCCGTCGGGATTTCCATCTCGCCGGCGACGGAACCGAACTCGTTGGTGGTTGCGTTGCTTGTCCCCACGATCGAGCGGTTTGCGTCGCGGAGTTCGATCTTCACGGGCTGCCTCGACAGGGCCTGGAGATCGCCCTCCCGCCAGTCGCCCTTGACGGCAATCGCCTTGTAACAGATCTTCTGGCCTGGCCGGTAGGCGTTTCGGTCGGTATAGAGAAGGGTCTCAATAGGTCCTTTTCTGTCTGAGTAGGTCCTTCCGGAGCTGATCTCCACCACGGCAAAGCTCTGTCCCCTGCGGACCAGCGCAGAGTACCTCTCGTCATCATCGGGTACCGGGCCAAATCGAGCGACCCCGTCCGGGCCAGTTGCGACGCTGCTGACCTTTTCGTCGGGCGAGTTCCAGCCCCCCTTCTCGTACAGACTGACTTCAGCGCCTCCTACCGGCGTGCCCGTGGCGCCATCGAGGACGATGACCTCTGCCTCGCGATGGGTGCCGGTGCGGCCGACAGCAACCAGGTCCGTCAGGTTCAATGCGAGCGAGACGATTCGATCGTGGTCGTCCCGAAACCCCCGCCCCGTCGAACCCACGACGACGTAGGTTCCCAGGCCGGGTAGAGGAGGAACATCGTAGGCCCAATGGGACTTGTAGTCCTCTGCCGGGGGCAGGTCGACACGCCACTGCTTGACCGGGCGGGCACCTTTGAGGAGACCCCAAACCTCCTTTTCCGATGGGCTGTAATCCAGAGTGTGATCTCTTGAGATCTTGGCATCGGCGTCCCAGGCGTAGGCCCGGAAATAAACCCGGCTCATGTTGGTATAGTCGATCTTCACAGACCGGTGGGCCGGACCGTCATCGGTCATGCCGTAGAGGTGAAGACTGGGGCGCTCGATATCCGATACTATTTCCGCGCAGTGCATGCCACCCACCGAACGTGGATAAGCCTTCTTGCCTTGAAGGGCTGCTTCCCGCGCGCGCACGAGGTTGTCCGGAGCCTTCTCTTCCTGAATCCATTGGGCTAGGACGGCTTGTCCCTGAGCCCACCAGGGAAGTGACCGGAAGGCGGGAAGGCACCGCGTCAGATCGGCGACGAGGGGTTGGCGCAGCCAGGCCCCCCTGTCGTCGTCGATAAACTGGAGCCGCGCGAGGTGCGCCTCCAGCTGGCCTTCAATTTGCCCAGCGCTCCTGTGCCATCCTTCCAGGTCGGTCATCACGGACGCCATTTTGGAGAGGGGATGGTTCGCTGGGTCTTTCAGGAAAGCGACCTCGTGCATTCCGGCCTCGTGTGCCTGATCCGGGGTGATGAGGAGAGGCTCGGCGGCCATCTTCCAGAATATGCGCGACTGGTCATCGGTCCAGAAATCCCGGTCTACGAGGAACTGCGCGAACCAGTAGGAGAAGGCATCGCGGAGGGTGTCGCGCACGCCCGGTGGATAAGTGTTGGGCTGGATGTACTCCTGGAGGCTGTCGATCTTGACCGCGCCGAGGGCCTCCCTTCCCAGCCACACGCTGAGATAACTCTGTAAGATCTCGTCTCGAAACTCATCGGTCGACCAGTCTGGGAAGGGTCTCCGATTTCCCCCCTTGCTTGTCGCGCGCGTGTTCGACCGGTAGCGCTCGACGTCGAGGTAGGAGGTCAGGGCCTTGGCATAGAATAGGTTGAGGAGGGCTTGGTTGACAGATCCTCCGGGCCAAGGGCGTCTCTGGATCAAGCGGACGGCTTCCGCGCTGCCTCTCCACCCCCCCAGGATGAGGAATTCCTTGATGAGCGCCCGGGTCCATTGGGCATTTTCCCCTCGGCTTTGGGCGTCGAGGCAGATGGTCTCGGCAACCGCCGCAGCTTCTGCCAACTTGTTATCGCCCAGTAGCGCATCGAGCGTTTCCCAGCTAGATTTCGGGGCGGCTCCCTGGCCAGAAGAAGGGGATTGCGACGCGATCGGCTGACCGGGCACAGATTGGGTGTGTGCCCAAAAGAATGAGGTGGCCAGAGTGATCACAACGGCCACCAAGCCCTTGCATACCGAACCTCCGCGCGTCACGTTGCCTCGCATTTTCCCCCCTCAAAGAAATCTGGCAATGCCCTGGTTCTGTTCCATTCAAGCCATCCGTGGCCAGAGCAGGCCCACGCCCTGGAGCCTGACTCCTCAATCAGATGGCGGTGAAGTCTCAGAGCCCCCTTCCCAATGAATCGAGATAAGTCATGATACATGCATATCCGGCCTGACGTCTGCAGCAGGCCACTCGCCAAACAGGATCAACGACAGAGCAGTCGAGTTCCCAGCGGCTCAGAATTCCTCGCGGCGGACCCCGCCCAGAGTGAGCCAGCTTGTTTATCCTCTGGAGGAATTCCGGCCATAAATCCTATTCCAGAGGTGAGGCACCAAAATCGACGGGTCAGTGGTCTCCATGAAAGGCCCGGACGAAGGGGTCGGACGGGTTAAGTAGTTCTTTGCCAATGACTTCTAAGTCAGGGACGCCAAACACCTTCCCCCAAAGGACAGCCCACAAAGGAATCCCGCCCGAGGGGATGAGAAGGGCGGGATACGCCGTGGCGCTGCCGCGAGAACGCGAGCGCGGAGCGAGCGTTCGCAGAGTTGCAGGGCAGGCGAGGGACCCGCCCCGGAACCCGTAGGCGCCGTTGCGAGCGCAAGCGAGGGGACTCCGACCCGAGCGAGCACGCTACGGCGCGTAGGGTTGAATCCCTTGGGGACGCCAACCCTTTTCCCCTCCATGGATAACTTGCATTTAGATCCCGCCCAGGGGGCGCGCAATCCGAAGGTGGAACTCCATCTCTCCCCAGTTTGCCTTGTGGCTTGCGTCCTTTCGCCCTTCCACGATTGTGCTAACCTTTGGCCGTGGGGGCCCATGCACGAAGTCGGGATCATGCAATCGGTGCTGGATCTGGCGGAGCGCGAGGCCCGCACGGCGGGTTCGGCAGGAATCAGCGAGGTCCGTTTGCGCGTGGGGCGTCTCACGGGCGTGGTCCCCGAGTCCCTGGAGTTCGCCTTCTCGATCCTCAAGGAGGGCACTCTGGCCGAGGGCGGACGGCTCGTCGTGGAGTTCGTTCCGGGTGGTTACTGGTGCGGGCGTTGCGTGGCGGAGTTCGAAGCCGAAGGCTTCGCGTGCGTTTGCCCGCGTTGCGGAGAATTCAGCCTCGACCTCAGGCGGGGTATGGAAATGGAACTGGTCTCCCTGGAGGTGCTCTGACCATGTGCGTGGAATGCGGCTGCGGGCGTCCCGGCCCCACGAAAATAGACGGCAAGCCCGCGGACCAGGTCCGCTCACCGCTCACCTTCTCCCCTGCAGGGGAACACGCACACGAGCACGGGCACGGGGGCGGCCTATTCCACAGCCACCCCCACAGCCACGACCACCCACACCTCCACGACGCGGACCAGCCCCACGATCACGACCACGGAGAGGGCCCCGGCCATAGCCACACCGGGCGGGAAGTGGAGGTCCACCGGTCCATCTTCGAAGCCAACGACCGTCTTGCGGAGCGCAACCGGGGATTTTTCGGGGCCAAGAACTGGCTCGTGCTCAATGTGGTCTCCTCGCCCGGGTCGGGCAAGACCACCCTCGTCCAGAAGACCATCGAGCGCATGAAGGAGAGCGTCCGGGTGGGCGTCATCGTGGGGGATCTGGAGACGGACAACGATGCCCGGCGCCTTCGAACCACGGGCGCCCCGGTGGTCCAGATCACCACGGGGACCCTGTGCCACCTCGACGCGGAAATGGTGGCCCGGGCCGTCGGAAGCCTTCCGAACACGGGCATGGACGTGCTCGTCATCGAGAACGTGGGCAACCTGGTGTGTCCCTCCTCCTTCGACCTGGGCGAGGACCTGCGCGTGGCGCTCCTCTCCGTGAGCGAGGGCGAGGACAAGCCCCTCAAGTACCCTCCGCTCTTCCATGCCGCACACGCCGTCCTGGTGACCAAGACAGACTTGGCGCAGGCCTGCGAGTTTGACCGGGAGGCGGCTCTGGCCAATATCCGCCAGGTGAGCCCGGCGGCGCGCATCTTCGAAGTCTCCGCCAAGACGGGGGAGGGGATGGAGGCGTGGTGTGCGTTTCTCGGGGAGTGTCGAGGCCAGAAGCAGGGCGCGAGACGCGATTAGGCGAGACGCGAGACGCGAGACGCGAGACGCGATTGAGCTAGAGGCAGGAAGAAAGAAAATAGCACGCGCTTCGCTGGGTCGCTTTTTGCTTAATCGCCTAATCGCGGG
>CAVYWK010000014.1:0-10809 GCA_963772255.1 uncultured Acidobacteriota bacterium | reverse complement strand
ATCGGGCTTGGCGAAGCCCACCTCGTACGAGAACACCAGCGTGTCCAACATGGTTCGAAGGCCTAGCGGGCCGATGGCGAAGGCGGTCGTGGCCGTGGCGTTGCTGATCAGGCCCAAGAGGAACCCCCGCTCGCGAAGGAGTCTCAGGGCATTTTGGGCCCCCTCGTAGTAGAGAACGCAGGCCTGAATCGTCTCCACATCGAGCCGTGCCACCTCCGCCACCGCGCGACGGTCGCTCACGCCGAGCTCAGCCAGGGCTTGCTCGGCCCTGGCGTAGGGAGTCTTCAGTTTGCCCACGCTGGCTTCTTGGGAGGTGGAGTTCCAGGCGGCCATGAAGCGGTCGTACTCCAGCCCGGCGGCTTCCGCGGCCGTCCGCTTGCCCGCGTAGTACACCGCCTCGTCCACGGTGCAAAGGGTGTCGAAAAGGTCGAAGAACACCCAGCGGTAGCGACCCATCAGAAGCGGCGGCGGAGGATGTACTCAGGGAGGAACTGCAGGAGATCTCTCGCCGGATCCGCCGGAAGACTCGCGAGGGCATCCTGGGCTCGGAGCGCATATTGGGCCGCCACGTCCTCGGCGGCGGCCAGCATGCCGGACTCGGTGACCCTACCCGCCACTTCGTTGAGCGTGTCGGGGTCGAACCGCCTAGCGGCGATGACCGCCTCGATGAAGGCCCGGTCCTCCGGCGTGCCCCGTTCGAGCAGGAGAAGTAGAGGCAGGGTGATCTTGCCTTCCTTCAGGTCGTTTCCCGCGGGCTTGCCCAAGGTCGCCTCGTCGGATACGAAATCCAGGCAATCGTCAACCACCTGGAAGGCGATGCCCAGATTTACACCGAAAGACTCGAGAGCCTCCAGGATGGGCGGAGGCGATCCCGCGAGGTGGGCGGGGGTCATGGCGCAGGCCGCGAAGAGGTAAGCCGTCTTGTCTTTGATGATTTCGAGGTTGTCCTCTTGGCGAAGGGTCAGATCCCACTTGCGATGGGATTGGATGAGCTCTCCTTCGATGAGCTTGAGCGTGGTTTGGGAGATCAGTGGGAGGACGGGGCTCCAGCCCTCCTGGACGGCCATGTTCATGGCCATGATGAAGACCCGGTCGCCCATGAGCACGGCCAACTCGGCGCCCCAGCGGCTGCTCAGCGAGGCCCGCCCCCGGCGCAGCAAGGCCTGATCCACGATGTCGTCGTGGATGAGCGTGGCCGTGTGGACGAACTCGTAGATGGCGGCGTAGCGCACATCCTGCTCTCCTTCGTAGCCGAGCATCTTGGAGATGAGCAGGAGGAGCGTAGGGCGCAGGCGCTTGCCGCGGCTCGCGGCCAGATAAATCCCCATCTCGGCCACGGGGGAATAGGGAGCCTGGAGATTTTCAGAGATGGTCTTCTCGACCCGGCCCAGTTTTTCACCCACCAGGGACTGGATGCGCCGGCTGAGAATTCCCAGGTCCGCGTTGTTCTGCAGCGCCTTGAGACGCTTGGGTGCGCCCACGCTAGGCCTCCACGAAAGCCCACAGCATACCGCAGAACGGGCTCGCCCGCCACACGCGGGGATCCCAGTCCCATCAGGCTGCCTCGGGCTCCTCGGCAATCCAGAGGCCGGCGATGATGACCCCCGCCGCCATCACTTTGTGCAGGGGCACCGGCTCGCCCAGAAAGACCCACGCCAGGCCGAGGACGTAAACCGGAACGAGGAAGATGAACTTGGCCGTGGCCACCGCCCCGATGACGTGGATGCCTTTCATGTATGCGAAGTAGCCGATACCCGTGGCGAACAGCGCCATGTAGGTCACGCTCGCCCAACCCAGGAGCGTTCCATGGCCGAGGCTGGCCGCGGCCCCCGGGGCAAACAGCCACGGCAGGAGCAGGAGGGCGCCCACCACGTAGGTCATCCAGGACAGGTCGAAGGCGGGGAAGAGGTGCGCCACGGGTTTGGACAGGACGCTGTAAATGCCCCAGGACAGGGCCGCTCCCAGAGCCATCAGGTCACCCGCATTGGGGCCCTTGGAGAGCAGCTGGCCCAGGGCGCCATCGGAGACGACCCAAACGACTCCGGCGAACCCCACGGCAATCCCGATGCCTTTCCTCCAGGTCAGCTTCTCCTTGAGAAAGACCACCGCGAGAAGCACCGTGATGAGGCTGTCCGTCGAAATAATGAGCGAGGAATTGCCGGCCGTGGTGAACTTCAGGCTGTAATAGAAGAGCACGTGATAGGCGAACATGCCCGTGAGGCCCGAGGAGAAAGACCACGGCCAGGTTCTTGGGCGCCCAGGCGCAGCGGGCGGGGGCCTTCTTGAAGGCGAAGGGGAAGAGAACCAGCGAGGCCATGGCGAACCGAAGCAGGGAGGTGATCTCCGGAGAGAAGTCCTTCAACGCCCACTTGCCCGCCACGAAGGACCCCGCCCAGAGGAGGGGAAAGAACAGCATCAGCAGCGTAAAGCCCTTGGGACGTTTCATGGGAACCCTTTCAACGAAGAGCGAGACGCGAGATGCGAGAGGCGAGAAGGAAGGGCGCGAGTCAGAAGCCGCTTGAAACATGGCTTCGACCAGGCTTCATGGCTCACCTGATACCTGATCACCTGATCACCCGATCACTTGCCCCACGCCATTCGCAATCCCCTGCGTTGGCGTCTCGCGTCTCGTCTAGCCTTCCTACTCATCCCCCAGGTAGGCCCGTTTGACCTGCTCATCCTGCAGGAGTCGCTCGGGCGTGTCGTGGAGAGCGATGGATCCTGTGGCCAAAACGTAGCCGTCATGGGCGATTTGGAGCGCGCGGTGGACGTTTTGCTCCACCAGCAGGAGGGTGACGCCCTCGCGGTGGATGGCGGCGATGATGTCGAAGATGGCCCTCACCAGGGACGGCGCGAGGCCCAGCGAGGGCTCGTCCAGGAGGAGCAGACGCGGCTTCGCCATGAGGGCCCGCGCGATGGCGAGCATCTGCTGCTCGCCTCCCGAGAGGGTTCCCGCGTTCTGCCGTAGGCGTTCGCGCAGGAGGGGGAACAGGTCGAGCACGCGGTCCAGGTCCGAGGCGATGCGGGAATCCTTGCGAAGGAAGGCTCCCATGAGCAGGTTTTCCAGGACGCTCATGCGGATGAAGATCCGGCGCCCTTCGGGCACCTGGACGATGCCGCGGGCCACCACCTCGTCGGGGGCAAGTCCGGCGAGATCCTCGCCTTCGAAAAAAATCCGTCCCGCGGTCAGGGGCCTCAACCCGCAGATGGTCATGAGGGTAGTGGTTTTGCCCGCGCCGTTGGATCCGATAAGGGTGACGATGGTGCCCTGGCGGACCTCCAGATCCACGCCCTTCAGGGCTTCGATGGCTCCGTAGGAGGCTCTCACACCGCTAAGCTCGAGCAAGGACCGTCCTCTCTCTAGAGTGAAAAGTGAAAAGTGAGAAGTAAGGTGTGAGGAGTGAGGAGTGAGGAGTGAGGAGCCGGAACATTGGACGCGAGGCCGAGAGCAGGTGATGGGAGGGGAGAGCGTTGTCGGCCATCGGTTCTTGGTCAAGAACTGACGACCGATAACCGATTGCCGATAACCCAGAGTGACTTTTCCCGATCCTCGCTCGCGTCATCCTCAATTCGCAATCCGCCGTTCGCAATTGGCAATTCGACAATGGCAAGGCCCTCATGCCTCGTCTCCCAGATAGGCGGCGATGACCTTGGGATCCTTCTGCACTTGGTCTGGAGTCCCCTCGGCGATCTTGACGCCGTGATCCATGACGGCCACCTTGTCGGAAATGGCCATGACGAGGTTCATGTGGTGTTCGATGAGGAAGATGGTGACGCCGCGCCCGCGGATCTGCGTGATGAGCGTCATGAGGTCCGCCGTTTCCCGAGGGTTCATCCCCGCGGCCGGCTCGTCCAGGCAGAGGACTTGGGGTTCGGCGGCGAGGGCCCTTGCGATCTCGAGCCGGCGCTGCGCGCCATAGGGCAGATTGCGGGCCTGCAGGTCCCGGTAGGGGGCAAGCCCGGCGAGGTCAAGGATGTCCAGGGCGCGCTCGCGGATGGCACGCTCCTCCCGCTTCACGGAAGGGGTGCAGAAGAGGGTCGCCAGAACCCCGGCGCGGGTGCGGCAGTGGCGCCCCACCATGACATTCTCGATGGCGCTCATGGCGCCGAAGAGGCGGATGTTTTGGAAGGTCCTCACGATGCCGAGCCGTGCGATGGTGTGGGGGGGGCGCCCCGAGATCACTTCGGCTCCCAGGCGCACCCGACCTTCGGTGGGGGCATAGTGCCCCGTCACGCAGTTGAACAGGGTGGTCTTTCCCGCGCCGTTGGGACCGATCAGCGAGACGATCTGTCCCTCGTTCAGGGACAGGTCCATGCGGTCCACGGCCGTCAGGCCGAGGAAGCGCATGGTCAGATTCTGGATGGACAGCGCCGGGAGCACCTCAGCGCTCCTTTCCGAAATCTCGCGATGATATCTTGGCCTCGGCCCCGGGGTCCTTTCGGAACTCCTCGAATCGCCGCGAGCTCGGCCAGAGCCCCTGCGGCCTGTACTGCATCAGGAGGACCATGGCGGCCCCGAAGACGATGAGGCGATACTCCGCAACTCCCCTGAGCATCTCGGGCAGGAACGCCAGAAGGACGGCGCCCAGAATGACGCCGGGCACGGATCCCATCCCGCCCAGAACGACCATACACAGGACCATCACCGATTCCAGGAAGTTGAAGGACTCCGGGCTGATGAAGAGCTGTTTGCTGGCGAAGACGACACCGGCCACTCCACCCCAGAACGCGGCCAGCGTGAAGGCCAGCAGCTTGAGCTTTAGCGTGGGCACGCCCATGGACTCTGCCGCCGTCTCGTCCTCCCTCATGGCGACCCAGGCTCTACCCAGGCGGCTCCGCTCGAGCCGCGTGGAGCAGAGCGCGGCCAGGGCCACCAAGGCGAGCACCAGGTAGAAGTAGTGCCTGGGCTGGCTGAACGTGAAACCGAAAAGGGCGGGCGGGGCGATGCCCAGGATGCCGTTTGGCCCATGGGTGAGGGAATTCCAGTTGTTGAGCGTGATGCGAGTGATCTCGCCGAACCCCAGCGTCACGATGGCCAGATAATCCCCCCTGAGCCTCAGCGTGGGAAGGCCCAGGAGGAGTCCCACCAAGGCCGCCAGCGCTCCTCCCAGGGGCAGGGCCACCCAGAAGCTCACGTGAAACTGGGTGTTGAGGATGGCGTAGGTATAGGCGCCCACGGCGCTGAAGGCGATGTACCCCAGGACGAGCAGCCCCGCCATGCCCACCACCACGTTCAACCCCAGGGCGAGCAGGACATAGATGCCCGCGTTCGTGGCCACATCCAGCGCATACGGCCCCATGGCGAGTCCCGCCAGACTCAGCGCCCCCACGAGTGCCAGTGGCAGGGAGCGGCTCAGCCAGGCGGGCAGCCGGTCCATTCGCGACGAAAGACCTCCGCCGCCGGCCAGGAGTCTCCGGATCTGGTCGGCCCCCCCAGGAGAAAGAACTCGGACGGCCAAGATGGCCAACTGGATCAAGAGGACGGCGAGCGCCGTCCAGAGAGCTCCGGCGAGCCCCCCCAGGGGCAAAGCCATCAGGCCAAAGGCGGCGGTCCACCCGGCCATTCGGGCCGCCGGACCTCTCAAGATTGCTCGCATGGTCCGGGTTCCCATGGATCGCCGTTCCCCCGTCATTCCCAAATCCCCAACCCCAAATCCCAAGTGCTTAGATTTTGTCCGGGATCCTGACTCCCAAAAGTCCCTGAGGCCTCGCGATGAGCACCAGAATCAGGATGACGAAAGCCACCACATCCTTGTATTCCCCGCCGATGTATCCTGCCGCGAGCCCCTCCACGACGCCCAGGGAGAGCCCTCCCACCATGGCGCCGGGGATGCTGCCGATGCCCCCCAGGACCGCCGCGGTGAAGGCCTTGAGGCCCGCGGTGTACCCGGACAGGTAATTCACCTTGCCGTAATACATGACGACGAGGACCCCCGCTACCGCAGCCAGGGCCGAGCCCAGCACGAAAGTGAGGGTGATGACGCGGTTCACCGGAACCCCCACAAGCGCCGCCATCGTCGGGTCCTGGGCGGTGCAGCGCATGGCGCGTCCCATCCGGGTGCTGCGGACGAAGAAGTGGAGGGCCACCATGAGGGCCGCCGCCACCGCCAGAATGATCACCTGCACGAAGGCGATGCGGACCGAACCGATGGAAAAACCCGAAGAGGTGAGAGTGGCGGGGAACACCTTGTCCTTGGCGCCTTGAGTCAGGAGGACGAGCTGCTGGAAGAAGATGGAGAGGCCGAGGGCCGAGATGAGGGGCGCCAGCCTGCCCGCTCCTCTCAAGGGCCGGTAGGCGATGCGCTCCGCCGAGAGACCGTAAAGCCCGGTGATGGCAGCCGCCGCCACAAGGGCCAAGGGCAATGCGGCGGTGGCCGGCATTCCCCATGCCAGGAGGAGCGCGGCGCAGATGGTCCCGATATAGGCGCCGATCATGTAGATTTCGCCGTGGGCGAAATTGATGAGCTCGACGATGCCATACACCATGGTGTAACCCAAGGCGATGAGGGCATAGACCGCCCCCACCGTGAGGCCGTTCACGATCTGCTGGAGGAATGCGCCGCCCGAGGTCATGAATCGGGCGGGAGTTGGACGAGCTTGCCGCCCTGCACCTGCCACATGACGTATGGGGACGTGAGCACGTCGCCCTTGGCATCGAACTGCATGGGGCCGAAGACCGTGTCGAAAGACATGCCGTGGATGGCCTCCGCCACCTTCAGTCCGTCTTCGGTTCCGGCTTTGACCATGCCCTGGAGCGCGATGTTGACGGCTTCGTAAGAATAGAGGGAGTAAGGTCCCACCTCCCCGAAGCGCTTCTTGTAAGCGTCCACGACCCGCTTGGCCGTGGGGAGCTTTTCTTGGTCGAGGATGAAGGTCAGGTAGGAGCCTTCGGCGTTTTCCGGGCCCGCGATCCGGACGAACTCGGGATCGAAAGTGCCGTCACCGCTCATGAAGGCGGCCTTGATGGCGAGCTGCCGCATCTGCTTCACGAGGAGCCCGCCCTGGGGATAGAGCCCCCCGAAGTAGACGACATCCGGGTTCTCGCCCTTCATGTTGGTGAGGACGGGAGTGTGATCCTGGTCCTCTTTGACGACGACCCCCGTGAAGACCGCTTTCTTTCCCGTCAGCGCCTCGTAGTTCTTCTGGAATTCCCCCGCCAGGCCCTGACCGTAAGTGGTCTTGTCGTCGAGAATGGCCACCCGAGCTTGGGGCAGGTGCTTGGCCACGAATTCGGCCGCCGCGCGGCCCTGCTGGTCGTCCCGACCGCACACGCGGAAGATGGTCGGGTAACGGCGGTCCGTGACCTGCGGGTTGGTTGAGGCGGGAGTCAGGCACACCATGTGCCGCTGGTTGTAGACTTCGGAGGCGGGGATGGTGCACGACGAGTTGTAGTGCCCGTCAACAATCACCACGCCTTGGGTAAACATTTTATTGGCCACGGCGTTGGCCTGCTTGGGGTCCTGCGCGTCATCTCCCACGAGCAGCTCGATCTTTTTGCCAAGAACGCCTCCCTTGGCGTTCCACTCCTCGACGGCCAGGCGGGCCCCCTCTTCCATATCCTTGCCCTGCTTGGCCTGTTCGCCGGTCATGGGGCCCACGCAGGCCACTCGGACCACCCTCGCATCGCCTCCCGAACAGCCGGTGAGCAGGAAGGTGCCCAGCAAGGCCAGGTTGGAGACACGGCCCAGGAGATGGTGCAACGGCATGCGGGGGACCTCCCTTCAGAGTGACCAGAATAGACCAACCGGGAGGATTTTCGCAAGGCGAGGGAAGCCACCAGCGGCGAGGGCCGGGGGATTGCCCCGGCCCTCGAAACGCGTGGCGGATCTGTTCCCTACTTCGTTTCGGGAGCGGCTGCCGGCGATGGCGCTACCGGCGGGATCTCTTTGGGCGCTTCGACGAAGGCCCCGCCCTCCACCTTCCACATGACGTAGGGAGATTGCTGGGGGTCGTTCTTGTCGTCGAACTTCATCATGCCAAAGGGGGTGCTCACCTCCATTTTGTGAAGGGCTTTGGCGACCTCGATGGGATTGGTGGATTGGGCCTTGACCATGCCCTGGAGGACCACGTTGGCCGCGCTGTAGGCGTACAGGGCATAGGGTCCCAGACGTCCGCCCGAGCGGCCCTTGAGGGCCGCGACGACCGCCCTGGCCGAGGCGAGCTTCTCCTGGTCCGGAATGAACGTCACGAGCGCCCCATCCGCATCGGGACCCGCCGCTTTGATGAACTGCGGGTCGAAACAGCCGTCTCCGCTCACGAAGGTGACGGCCATGCCCGATTTCCTCATCTGCTTCAAGAGCTCGGCGCCCTGGGGCCAGAGCCCGCCGAAGTACACGAGCGTCGGATCCTTTGCTTTGACCGCGGCCACCTCGCTCGTAAAATCCACATGGGATCTGTCAATGGGGCCGTAGTACACGAGCTTGCTCTTGGTGAGGAATTCGTAGTTGGCCATAAATTCGTTGGCGAGCTCCTTGCCGTAGCTGGAGTTGTCGTGGAGGACGGCCACCCTGGCGCCGGGGAAGTGTCCGGCCACATAGGACGCGGCGCTCTTGCCCTGTTGGTCGTCGCGCCCGCAAACACGGAACACCAGGGGATACCCCTTCTCCGTGATCTCGGGATTCGTGGAGGAGGGAGTCACCATGAGCATTCGATTCTTGTAGTAGACCTCCATGGCGGCGAGCGTGCAGGACGAATTGTAGTGCCCGATGACCGCGTCCGCCTTGCCGTTCCATTCGGCGGCGATTTTGGCGGCCTGCTCGGGATCACCCTTGTCGTCGGCGGCCTGGACCACGATCTTCTTGCCCAGCACGCCTCCCTTGAGATTCCACTCCTCCGCGGCGAACTGCACTGCCTCGAGGAGGTCCTTCCCCGCCTGGGCCTGCTCGCCCGACATGGGCGCTGCCACGAGGAGGGTGACCTGCTTCTTGCCGCAGGCCATGCCTGTCATCACCCATAGTGCGGCCGCAACCGCGGCGGCGGCCTTGATCCACTGTCCGATGGCTCTCATCCCGTCTTCTCCCCTCACAGCGCTCCGATGATGCGGGTCGGTTATTTTCCGGGCGCCGCGGGGGCGGGTTGCGCCACCGGGGCCGGCTGGACTGCCGCGGCCGGCTGTTCCGCCGTTGCTGACGGCGCAGCCGGAGCGGCGACCTTTGCGGGCAAAGGTTCGAGCATGGCCTTTTCGATGGTCACGGGGCTGGCCGGGCGGCTGCCTTCGGGGTTGTCAGGCCCCTGGGGATCCTTGGGAGCTCCAACGATCTTGTCCACCACGTCCATGCCTTCGACCACTTCTCCGAACACCGTGTACTTGCCGTCCAGAAATCCGGCGTCGGCCACACAGATGAAGAACTGCGACGAGGCCGAGTTGGGGTCCTGCGCGCGGGCCATGGAGACGATGCCCCGGGCGTGGTGGATGTCGTTGAACTCGGCCTTGACGGTGACCTCTTTCCCGTTGACTTCGTGCCCGCCCTGGCCCCAGGTGGATTTGTCGCCCTTCTTGGTGTTGGGGTCGCCGCCCTGGATCATGAAGCCCGGCACCACGCGGTGAAACTTGGTGCCATTGTAGAACCCGCTCTTGACCAAGTCCTGGAAATTCTTCACGTGGTTGGGGGCCTTTTCGGGGAAGAACTTGATGACGATGTTCCCCAGTTTGGTCTGAAGGACGGCCTCAAGCTCCCCGGGGCCCTTGGCCGGGGAACCCTTGGGCGCGGTCGCCGGTTTGGTCGCAGGCTTGGCGGCCTGCTTGGCGGCCGGCTTGGGCAGCAGGCGCGGTCGCCGGCTGCGGTTTGGGGGCTTGAGCTAGAACGGCCGCGGTGACGAGGATGCCGGTCAGGCCGGCGAGGACGATTCGCTGCATGTGTTTCCTCCACAAAGGGCGGGGCACACCAAGCCCGCAATGCGTTAGTTTACGCTTGAACTCCCTGGATGAAAAGAACCCCCCGCCGGGATACCGCGATGGAGTTTCCTTGCCTCGTTTCCAGCCTTGCGGTTCTCCCTGACAACCTTGAGGGCTCGATCACAAAACCGGGGGCTCGCCCGATCCGACCCTGCCCGGACTCAACCGCCCGCTACCCCTGGTGCGCGGGGACCGCCACCGAGAGTTTGGCCAAGATCCCCTTCAACAGCGCCTCGTCGAGTTTGAGGTCGGCTTTGTAGGCGGAGAGCTGGGTGTGATAGATCTCCTCCCGGAGGTCTGCCAGGGCGTTTCTCAGCAGACCCTGCAGGAGTTCCGCCTCGTCGTGTTCCAGAGTGAGGTCCATGGTCGCTCCTTTCCAGCCCGCCCACGGGAGACCGGAGGGCGCTGGCACTCGGGGGGCGGGCATCATACCTCTGATGAAAATATAGGTTTTCGAGCACCGTAAATGCCACTCCGGCACTTCGGGGACCGCCCCCCGCCCGGTATGGTATAAGAGGATAACCCCTGGGAGGTTCCCATGACGACCCATCCCGATGCCCTGCTCTCACCCGACGAACGAACCATCCGAGAAGAGGCCCGTGACTTTGTCCGGTGGGTTCCGCGACAGCTCCTTTTGGACATGGACTCGGACAAGATCAGGTATCCCGCGGCTTACTTGCGGGAAGCGGGCCGGCGTCATTTTCTGGGGTTGCGATTCCCCACCGAATTTGGCGGCCGGGGTCTGCCTTGGACCTGCGAGATGGCCGCGCTGGAAGAGGTGGGCGTGCTGGGCACATCCCTGGCTTGCCTCTACTCTCTCGTGTCCATCGTGGGAGAGGCCATCGTTCACTTCGGGACCCCCGGCCAGAAACAGAGGTACCTCGCGCCCATGATTCGTGGGGAGTTGGGCCCGG
>CAVYWK010000013.1:0-13178 GCA_963772255.1 uncultured Acidobacteriota bacterium | reverse complement strand
ATGGTCTGCGGGGAGCCGGTGGTGACGAGCGATGCGGTGACGATGGGCGGGATGCTGGGGTCCAGGATCGGGGCGGGGTCCACGATGACCTCGTTCGAGAGGCCCGAAACGGCGCCGCCCACGGTGACGGTAGCGGTAATCTATCGAGGGCCTCGAGGGGGGGATCGATGCCGCTCAGGGTCCAGGTGCCGCCCGCGAGAACGGTGGTCGTGCCGATGGAGACGCCGTCCATTAAACGGTGATGGTGGAGCCCCGGGGGCCGAACTGGTACCGCTGACAGTGGTGGCGCCCGCGATGATGGGCGCGGTCACCGACGGCGGGACCGGAGCGACGACGACGGTGTTGGAAACGACAGATTGGGAAGCACCGGTGCCGGCGGTGGCCGTGACGGCCTCGCCACCGATGAGGCCGCTGAGGCCCGCTCCGGAGTAGGTCCACGGTGCCGCCCCCAAGGACGGTGGTGGTGCCGAGGGGCGAGCCGTTGCTGTAGACCGTGATCGTTGTCCCCACGGGCGCGGCGCTGGTCCCGGAGATGCTGGCCGGGTCGGCCAGGATGGGCCCGTTCACGACCGGCGCGGGATTCTGGACGGTGACCGTGTTGGAGACGGCGGAGGTCTGGCCGCCCGCGGTGACGGTGGCGTTGACTTCCTCGCCCGCGACGAGTGGCGGGACCGATGACGGAATACACGCCGCCCGCTTGCACGGTAGTGGTATATGGCGTGCCGTTGACATAGACGATGATCGTGGAGCCCTCGGGGGCGGTGCTCGTGCCGGTGACGCTGGTGGCGCCGGCCACGATGGGACTGTTCACCACCGGCGGCGCGGGCGTGACGATGACCGTGTTGGAAACCGCTGAGGTCTGTCCACCGGCGGTGACCGTGGCGGTGGTGGCCTCGCCACCGATGAGCCCCGAAACGCCCGAGAGGGTCCAGACGCCGCCGCTCTGCACCGTCGTTGTGCCGATGGAAACGCCGTTTTTGTAGACCGTGATCGTCGAACCGACGGGCTCCACGGAAGTTCCTGAAATCGATGTGGCGCCCGCATTGATGGGAGAGTTCACGACCGGGGGCCGAGGCTGAACGATGACCGTGTTGGAGTAGGTCGAGGTGGCCTTCCCGTTCACCACATCGGTGGCCGTCGCTTTGACCAGATCGCCCGCCGCCAGCGGGCCGATCCCCGTGAGCGTCCAGGTGCCGCCCGCCTGGACCGTCGTGGTCCCGACGTTCGCCCCGTTGACGTAGACGTCGATGATGGTCCCTTCGGGCGAGGTGGAAGTCCCCGATGCCGCGGTGGCACCGCTCAGGATGGGCCCCGAGGTCACCGGTGCCGGTGTGAGGTTCACGCTGTCCGTCACGGTGTCGGTGGGGACCGACGGCTGGGTCACCCCGTCGTGCGCCCAGACCGCCTGATTCACGATGGTCGCCGTGCCCGGTGGCAGGGGATCGTCCACCGTCACCTGGAAGGTGGCCGTCATCGTCTCGCCGGGGAGGAGCGTATATCCAGAGGCGAGGTTGGGCGGGGCACCGCCGGCGGTAGTGGCCGGGTAGCGCCCATAAATCCGGACGTCGTCGATGAAGATGTTATCCCCCTCGTCCATGTTCGAGGAGGTGAAAAACCGGAGCCGGAAATTGGCGTCGCGATAGTGCGCGGGAACGGTCCAAGGACCCGAGGCGAGGTAGGCGGGGTCGTTGGCCCCGGTCCCGGCGATGGTCGCCAGCGTCGTGGGGAAGGTGGCCCCCCCGTCGTTGGAGATCTGGAGCGTCACGTTCTTGTTCGTGTCCATGCCGGCGGTCCTGCGGTAGGTGAAGGTGATGCTGGCCGAGGCGCCAACCCGTAAGGTTGGCCGGGCGCTGCGCGCCGGTGCCGTTGCCGGTCCCCCCGTCGTCGTCCAGGCGCAGGGCGTTCCCGAAGGTCCCATCTGCGACCACGAGGACATCGCCGGTGTTGACGACGTCATCGTCGTCCATTTCGGTCCACGGGGTGGCGGTCCCAGTTGATGGTCCCGTTCGACCCGGTGTAGGCGATGCCGGTGAACCGGTCGTAGTAGTCCTGGTCCGCTCGGCACCGTGATCGGCTGCTTCCTGCCCACGTAGGTCGTATGCGGTGGGCAGGGCGTCGGTGAGTCGTCACATTGGTCCAGGTTGACGCCGTGTTGTTGTAGATCTGGATGGTGTAGGTGAGCGGTCTGCCCGGGAGAGACGGGATTGCCGCCGGCGTCTGGACTCCTTGAGGATCTGCGGGGTGGCGATCACGGTGACCGTGTTGGACACGGCGGAGGTGGCCCCGCCGGAGGCTACCTTCGCGGTGATGTTGTCTCCAGCCGCGAGCCCCGAGACGCCCGTCAGGGTCCAGGTCCCGTCCGCCTGGACCGTCGGCGGTGCCGATGGACACGCCGTTCTTGTAGACGGTGATGGTGCCCCCGATGACCGTGGAGGTACCCGAAATGCTGGTGTCCAGCGTGTAGATGGGGCCGCTCACCACGGGCGGCGGGATCACCGGGTTCGAGACGCTGGCGGGCTGGCTGATGCCGCCGTCCGTGGTGACCGTGGCGGTGTTGTCGATGCTGGTGGCGGCGGGGTCAAGGGGGTCGTTCACGGTGACCTGGAAGGTCACCGCCATGGACTCCCCTGGCAACAGGGTCTGCCCGGAGACCAGGGTGGGCGGGGAGCCGCCGATGGGGCTGATGACGGTGGTCGTGGCCACGGAGATGTTGATGTCGTCGAAGTAAATGGTGTTCGCGAAGGTTGCCCCCGGGTAGAACCGAAGCCTGAAATTCGCCGAGAGGTACGGCGTGAGGTCGTAGTACTCGGTGAGGAAGGCGGGGTCGGTGATGTAGGGGGTGACGCCGTTGTAATAGTAGCCCCGGATGGTCTTGAGCGTCGTCCAGCTGGTCCCGCCGTTGATGGACACCTGCACGGTCATGGAGTCGTTCTGGGTCATCGCCAGCCCGCGCGTACCTGAAGCTGAGGGCGGCGTTGGAGTAGGCGGAAAGATCCAGAGCCCTGTAGATCCAACGGGTGGTGGAGTTGTTCATCCGAAGGCTGTAGCCCGCAGCCCCGAAGGGGTCCGCCACCACCCGGAGATTGCCGGCCAGGGGGCCGTCCGCTTCGCCCTGCTCCGTCCAGCTCGGGGACCAGGTGAGGCTGCCGGTGCTGTTGGTGTAGTTTTGGGTTCGCGAAGGAGTCGGCGTAGTTGCCGGTCGGGTACGTCACCTTCGTGACCTGGGTGGAGGCGGTCACGAAGGAGGTGTTGGCCGGGAGGGGGTCGTGTACGGCCACACCGGTCCACGCCGTGGACGTCGTGTTCGTCACGTTGATCGTGTAGGTGATGGTCTGGCCGGGACCGACATATCCAGTGCCCGCGCTCGACGATTTCGTGATGTAGGTCGAGGGTGTGGCGCAGAGGTAGCCGGGGTCCGCGCCCGGGAGGGAACCCTCGGCCAGCGTGGTGGAGACCGTCCCCAGGCTGCCCGGTGTGGATCCGTAGGCATCCAGGTCCGTGCAAGAGGTCCCGTTCATCCCGCCGTTTACGGACGCGATCCCAGGCGCCGAGGAGAGGAGGATGGACCCCCCGCCTCCACCGCCCCCGGACCGTGGTGTGCGCCCGGCCACGTTCCTGGAGCTTCGGCCGGCCAGGCGTCGCCGCCGCGGCCGCCCTGGGCGGTGACGGAGAGGCCCGAGAGGCCGCCCGTCTTGGCGAAGATGATGACCGTGCCGCCCGCGCCGCCTCCTCCCGAAGCGTCCTGCTGGGCGGCGACGGCGCTTGCACCGTTGGCCGTGATGGCACCCGTGCCCGATACCGTCAGGGTCCGAATGAGGACGATGCCCCCCCCGGCCGCTCCGCCTCCGTTGCCGCCTATGCTTACGTTGTTCCGGCTGCCCGCCCCGCCACCTCCGCCGAGGACGGCCACGCCGCCGGTGGCCGTCACCGTGCCACCCGGGTATCCACCGATGAGTTGGTTGCCGTTCCAGGAGGCGCCGCCGTCTCCGCCGAGGCCGCCGTTGCCGCCGCCCCCGCCGCCGGCGTTTTCGTTGTTCGTGGTGGGGGTGCTGTCATTGCCTCCGCCGCCGGCGTTGCCGGGCCCTCCGCGGTACCAGTCGCCGTTGAAGTAGCCGTCCAGTCCAGTGCCGTTATTGGCGTTGGGCATGAGCCGCGGCGTGCCCGCGATCCCCTCGCCCTTCATGCCCCCGGTTCCGACGGCCGTGGCGCCTGTGGCGGGGCCGAGGATCCTGTAGTCCGTCGCGGCGACGGCCGGAGTCGTCTGGCCTGTGAGCTGCTGCTGGATTCCGCCCCGGAAGCCCTTGCCGTCAACGCTGGTGGTGCCGTTGAGGGTGAGGCGGGCGCAGACGTCCATGGCGAGGATGCCGCCTGTGCTCCCGTCCCAGGCCTTGCAGGTAAGGGTATCGCTCAAGGTGGCCGTCATGTACTGGGGCACCCGCACGAGCTGGGCGCTGCTCCTCCCCTTGGTGGCGCTGGACGCGGCCACGGTGTAGGCGTTGAGCGTGCCGCTGCCTGAGCCTGCCCCGCGGATCGGCACGGCGCCGCCCGAGACGGCGCCGGTGGCCACGACGTACTCGTACTTGCCGGAGCCGTTGAGGGCCGTGTAGCCGTACCCCTTGTTCGTGCCGTCCCCATAAGCGCTAGTCTGGGTACCGTTGATCTGGGCGTCCTGCATCTGGATGAGGATCATCAGGTCGCCCGATGAGATAGCCGTGGCCGCGCCTGTGGCCGTCCCCACGGAGACCGAGGTCGCCCCCGCGCTCACCGTAGTCGTGACGGGGTAGTAGGTGTTGATGATCCCTGTTAGGGTACCGCCCTCGCCATCCTTGCCGGGGGTGGCGCAGACGCCGGTGGCCTCGGGCTGGTCTGCGGAACGATTGAACGAGAGCTCCTGGACCTGGCCCCTTTTCGACAGGAACCGGACGGTGATAGGCCACGCCGAGGAGGGCTGGGAGACGACGATGAGGGTGGCCCGTTCGCCCGTACTCATGGGACCGAAATCCAGCCAGTCCCCGGGAACGGGTGCCATGGCGCGGCCCTCTTCGCTCACGAACTCCAGGAACTCCCCGTTGGCGTCCGTGGCGGAGACGAGAAGGTCCCCCGAGTCCCTCCAGTAGGTCGCGGTAATGCGGATCAACCCCATGTCCTTGGAAGGCGTCAAAGCGAAATCCGCCTCGGGCTGAATGAGGACCTGGCCCGCGCCGGCACCTTGGATCTTCACCCGCAGCCGCCGCAAGGCGTCCACGTCGGGGATTGCCAGGGGAAGCCGCCCCACGCCGTCACGGAGGAACACCGGAATGAAGGGCGAATCGGCATCCCGGGCCACTTCTACCGTGGCTCCGTCGGGCAGCCCTTCAGCGCGAAGGCGAAGGGGGGGCAGGGCGAGGGACCCTGAAAAGGCGCCCACATCGGGGGTCAGTTCGCCGAGGCCCAAGGCCCGGTCCTGCTGGAGTGGAAACTGCACGGGTGTGGCCTCCGCCTGTGCGCCCAGAGTGCCCAGGCTACAGCCGAGAACCACGAGTGCGAAGATTCCGATCAGACGTAGGCGATTTATCATAGGCCCCTCCAAGCTCACCCCGCTCCGAACCGTCTGGCGATCTCGTCATTGCATCGTTCGGTCCCGGAGACCATCACGCCCGGTGGCATCTCAAGACTGACAAGAAGCAAGTCAAGTGCCACACGCTAACCGACATAGGATCAGTAGTTAAATCATATGCAGCCTGAAGAACAGCACCTCCAGGTGGCAATTAGTGTGTTCATGTGGTAACACAGGCGGAGTTGTCGGGTCAAGAATAAACATGAACATTGTTAGCGGTTTTTCACAAACAATGTCAAGGACAATCAGTGTGAGGCCAGTCAGTTGAGCCGTATGACGCAGAGCCTCCGGCAGGGCAAAGCGCGGAGCCGATCAGCGTCGTTCCCCACGTCACCATGGACGAGCCAGGCCAAAAAAAGAGGGTGGGGAGCATGCTCCCCACCCGTTGAGGAAGCCTTCGCGCGTTGGCTAAGGCGTGATGGTGAAGACGATGTCGGTGCCCGATTTGGTGAGGTAGAGGGTCTTGGTGTCGTTGTCGAGCAGTTCGTAGAAGACCAGGGGCCGGCCGTTGTCGGAGAGTACGGCGGGCTCGGGTTCCAGGTCGAGGGAATGGATGTTGCGGACATAGGCCTTGTCGTCGTCGAGGGTGCCGGGCGAGGCGGGCTGGGGCGAAGGCCCCTCGGTCTGGTTGAAGACGTGGTTGGGGCCGATGGTCTCCAGAGAGGGGTAGTGGAGGGTTTTCTGGGGATGGGTGAAGATGGGGGCCCGATCCTGGGTGAGGCTGGTCATGGCGTCGGAGCGCAGGAGCATGAGCATGGAGCCCACGATGACGGGGGCGCTCCAGCCGGAGGTGCCCTTGCCGGTCTCGGTGGCCGTGGCCGAGAGGATGGTGCCGCTGGGGAGAAGTCCGATGCCGGGTCCGGGGCCGAGGATCCAGCCGCCCGAGCCATCAGCAGTCACGGTTCCCAGATAGAGACCGTCCGCGTAGACATCCACGGTGGCGCCCGGCACGGAAGTTCCCGACACGCTCGTGGCGCCGTCGAGGTAGGTTCCCGTGATCACGGGCGGAGGCGTCACGCTGCCGCTGTTGGCTGAAACCCTGACCACGTTGCTGAACCCGCTGTCGGTCACGAGAGGCCTGTTGGCGAAGACCGTGGCCTTCACGAGGTCGCCGGCGGCGAGGGTGACGCCGGGGAGGGACCAGGAACCGTCGGCCTGGACCACGGGATGGGCAGTTTGGCCGACGCCGTTGATGTAGACGGTGATGACGCTGCCGGCAGGCTCCACGCTGCTGCCGTAGATGGTCTGCGGGGCGCCCGTGGTGACGAGCGATGCCGTCACGATGGGCGGGATGCTGGGGTCCAGGATCGGGGCGGGGTCCACGATGACCTCGTTGGAGAGGCCCGAAACGGCGCCGCCCACGGTGACGGTGGCAGTAATCTTATCCAGGGCTTCGAGGGCGGGATCGATGCCGCTCAGGGTCCAGGTGCCGCCCGCGAGAACGGTGGTCGTGCCGATGGAGACGCCGTTCTTGTAAACGGTGATGGTGGAGCCCACGGGGGCCGAACTGGTACCGCTTACAGTGGTGGCGCCCGCGATGATGGGCGCGTTCACCGACGGCGGGAGAGGCGCGACGATGACGGTGTTGGAGACGCCCGATTCGGAAGCACCGGTGCCAGCGGTGGCCGTGATCCCCTCGCCGCCGATGAGGCCGCTGAGGCCCGCGCCGGAGTAGGTCCACGTGCCGCCCGCCTGGACGGTGGTGGCTCCCAGCGCCACGCCGTTGCTGTAGACGGTGATCGTTGTCCCCACAGGGGCGGTGCTGGTCCCGGAGATGCTGGCCGGGTCGGCCAGGATGGGCCCGTTCACGACCGGCGCGGGATTCTGGACGGTGACCGTGTTGGAGACGCCGGAGGTCTGTCCGCCCGCGGTGACGGTGGCGTTGACTTCCTCGCCCGCGACGAGTGCGGGGACCGTGACGGAATACGTGCCGCCCGCTTGCACGGTGGTGGTATAGGGCGTGCCGCCCACGGTGACGGTGATCGTCGAGCCCACGGGGGCCGTGCTCGTACCGCTGACGCTGGTGGCACCGGCGATGATGGGGCCGGTGACCACGGGGGCCGCGGGGGTGACGACCACGGTATTGGAAACGGCGGAAGTCGCCCCGCTGGCGCTCCCCACGGCCGTGATGGATTCCCCGCCGAGGAGGCCCGAGACGCCGCTCAGGACCCAGACACCGCCCGACTGGACGGTTGTGGTACCCATGGACACCCCGTTCTTGTAAACCGTGATGGTGCTCCCCACCGGAGCGGACGAAGTGCCCGAAATAGAGGTGTCCCCGGCGAAGATCGGGCTACTCACCACAGGCGCGGAGAAGACGGGATTCGTCGCGGTCGCTTGCTGACTGATACCGCCGGCCGCAGTCACGGTGGCGATGTTCTGAATCTGTGAGATGCCCGGGCTCAGGTTGCCGTCCACGGTGACTGTCACGACCGCCGTGAGCGATTCGTAAGGATGAAGCGTATAGCCCGAAGCGAGGTTCGGCGGCGCGCCGCCCTCGCCGCTGGCGTAAGGCCGGGTCGTGAGGCTTATCTGGATATTGTCGAAGTAGAAGTAGTCATGGTCGCTATTCGTGCCGCCGGTGAGGAAGCGGAGCTGGAAGTTGGCGTTGATACAGGAAGCGGGGATGGGGATGTTACCCGACGCCAGATAGGCGGCCTCGTTGGTGCCGCCTGGGATCGTGATGAGGTCGGTCCACGCGGTCCCGCTGTAGGCGGCCACGGTCACGGAATCCGTCGCCTCGGTGCCGCTCCTCCGATAGTTGAAGGTGAGTGTAGCGGCCACCCCTCCCGCAAGGCTCGCAGGGCGGCTGGCGCCGTTGCCGTTGCGGTTGAGGCGCATCGCGTTTGTCGTGCCGTCGACCACTACGCGGACATCGCCGCCGGTCGGGTCGCCGTCGTCGCCTATTTCCACCCACGGGGTCGTGGTGGGCCATGTGATGGTCCCGTCGTTGCTCCCCTGCCAGCTCTGCGGATTCGCGATCGGTGTCAGAGAGAACTGGTCCAGGTAAGTTCCAACGGTGCTGGTCGGATAGGTCAGTTGGGTGCTGACCCAGGTGGTGCCCGTGGGGAGAGGATCGGTGAGAGCCACGTTGGTCCAGGTGGAGTCCGTGGTGTTCGTCGCGGTGACGGTGTAGGTGATGGTCTGGCCGGGCGAGACGTATCCGGTGCCCGCGCTGGAGGTCTTGACGATATAGGTAGGACTGCCCGTACACTCGGCGCCCGAGTCGGTGCCGGGAATCTGTGTGCCGATGACGGTAGTGGCCACGTTGCCAGCGCCGCCCGGGGTTGAGCCATAGGCGTCGTTGGCCGTAGTCGTGATCCCGTTGGCTCCCGCGGTTACCGTGGACGCGGTGGGCGCGCCCGAGAGGAGAATGGCGCCGCCGCCGCCGCCGCCGCCGGGTCCGTGGCGGTTGCCGGGATAGGTGGTTCCGTCCTGCGCGGGCCAGGCATCTCCGCCTCGCCCGCCGTTGGCATTCACCGTGAGTCCGGTGAGGGCCCCTGCGGTCTTGGCATAGACGAGAATGGTCCCGCCCGCGCCGCCGCCGCCGGCCCCGTCGCTGATCGAGGTTGGCGCCGCGGCGCCGTTGGCGGTGATGGTTCCCGTTCCCGTCACGGTGTTGGTGCGGATGAGGACGATGCCGCCGCCGGCTCCGCCGTTAGCGGGCCCCGTATTGTTTGAGTCTCCCGCACCACCGCCGCCGCCCAGGACGAGCCTGTCCGCGGCATTGGTTACGGTAGCGCCCCCAAACCCGCCGTAGGCCTGGTTCGCACTCCAAGTGTTTCCTCCTTTTCCGCCGCCGCCACCGTTGGCGCCGCCGCCGCCGCCGGCGTTCATGGCGTTGTCTGCCGGAGTGCTGTCGTTCGCACCGCCGCCCGCGTTGCCAGGCGCGCCGCGTCCTGCGTCACCGTCGGGATAGCCCTGGAGCCCCGTGCCGGGGTTGGAGTTGGGCATCACCGCGGGTGTGCCGGCAACCCCCTCGGCTTTGAGGCCGAAGGCGTTGATGGTGGCGGCGATGCGGTAGTCGGTGGCGGTGGCTGCACCGCCACCTAGGCTTCGGTTGGTGCCGGCCCGGAATCCCATACCGTTCACGCTCACCGTGCCGCCGAGAGTGAGGGCGCCGCTGACATCCAGCGAGAGGATGCCACCGACGCTGCCGTTCCAGGCGAGGCAGGTCAGGGTCGAGCTTAGGGTCGCTGTCGTGTACTGGGGTACGCGGACGACCTGGGCGCTCCTCCGGCCGCGGGTGGCGGTGGAGGGGCCCACGCCGTAAGCGTTCAGCGTGCCGCCTCCGGTGCCCGCTCCCTGGACCTGCAGGTTCGTGCCCATCAGGCTGGTCGCTTTGACGAACTCGTACTTGCCCGAGTTGTTGACGGCGGTGTACCCGGAGGCGTTGCCACCGGCGACGCCGTCCCCGTAGGAATCGCTATTGGTGTAGTTGGCTTCTGCGTCCTGCATCTGGACGAGCAGGAGGAGATCTCCGCTCGCGATGGGGGCGGTGGACCCGGCGGAGGTGCCGACCGTGATGCTGGTCGCACCTGCGGTGACCGAGGCGGTGATCGGGTAGTAGGTGTTGACAACCCCGGAGAGGGTCCCGCCCGCGCCGTCCTTGCCTGGCGTGGCGCACAGGCCGGTGCCCGCCTCGGGGGCGTAGAGGGTCGTCTGGGCAGAGGAGCCCTGATCGCTCCGGACCTGGAGGGTGACAGGAAAGGCCACCGGGCCCTGATCCGGGGCCAGGCGCAAATTGGTCTGCGTGTCCGGGTCCAACACGGCAACGAAGCGCCAGTCGCCTCCGCCCAGCGTACCCGTGCCTTCGAGCTCGAGGTCTACGTCTCGGCCCAGGGAATCCTGAGCCATGACCTCGATCACGGCCGGGGCGCCCCAGTTGGCGACAGAGAGGACGACCTGCCCGCCCCGACGAGAGGGTGTGAGCAAAAGGGGATTTACCGGTTCGAAGATGAGATCCGCCGCGTTGTTACCTTGGAGGCGGAAGCGTGCCCGCTGCAGGGCGGACACGTCCGGAAGGCCGAGCGGAAGAGATGCGCTGCCTTCATGGAGCAGTACGGGCTCAAACGTTCCTTCGGGGCCGTCGGCCATCTCAAGCTCGAAGTCCCGGCCCTCGGCCTCCCGCACTCGCAGTTGTGGGAGGGCGAGATCGGGGGCCAGGACCCCACCATCGAGCGTGAAGGTGATGCCCTCCGCGGGGACAGCCTCCGTCTGCGAGAGACTCCAGCGGAGACCTTGGTCCCCGGAGGCCTCCAGGGTCGCCAAAGGCTGGGTGCCCCAAGCGCTCAGGGTACAAATCAGAAATGCGACGAGGACAACGGAGACTGGGCGAAGGCGTTCCATCATGATTCCCTCCGGGCCTACCCGCGTCCCAACCGAATGGCGATCTCTCTCTTGGATCGTCCTGGCCGGGAGCCATCACGCCGAGGGTGGCCCTTCTTACTGGCAAAGCAATGATCTTGCCATACATAAAATGCTGTATTATCAGTATGTTATGAATTGTCTTCGCGACGACTTGGTACCGTGAGGGAACGTGAGATGCACCGTTTGGTAACACTACTTTGAAATTCAGGCATGCCTCTGCTGACTCCAGGCATCAAGTCGGATGCCGGCGAATGGCAACGAAAAAAGGTGGGGAGCATGCTCCCCACCCGTTGAGGAAGCCTTCGCGTGTTCGGCTAAGGCGTGATGGTGAAGACGATGTCGGTGCCCGATTTGGTGAGGTAGAGGGTCTTGGTGTCGTTGTCGAGCAGTTCGTAGAAGACCAGGGGCCGGCCGTTGTCGGAGAGTACGGCGGGCTCGGGTTCCAGGTCGAGGGAATGGATGTTGCGGACATAGGCCTTGTCGTCGTCGAGGGTGCCGGGCGAGGCGGGCTGGGGCGAAGGCCCCTCGGTCTGGTTGAAGACGTGGTTGGGGCCGATGGTCTCCAGAGATGGGTAGTGGAGGGTCTTCTGGGGATGGGTGAAGATGGGCGCCCGATCCTGGGTGAGGCTGGTCATGGCGTCGGAGCGCAGGAGCATGAGCATGGAGCCCACGATGACGGGGGCGCTCCAGTCGGAGGTGCCCTTGCCGGTCTCGGTGGCGGTGGCCGAGAGGATGGTGCCGCTGGCGAGAGGTCCGATGCCGGGTCCGAGGGTCCAGCCGCCCGAGCCATTTGCGTTCGCAGAGCCGAGGTACTGGCCGTCCGCGTAGACATCCACGAGGGCGCTGGCCACGGACGTTCCCGATACCGAGGTCGAAAGCGCCGCAATCGGGGCCGTGATGACGGGGGCCGGTGTGACGGAGCCCGAGTTGACGATCACGGTGTTGGAGAAAGAACTGACGGACTTTCCGGGAGCCTGAGCGGTGGCGTTGATATAGTCTCCGACCGAGAGCGGCACGCCGGCCAGGGACCACGTACCGTCCGCCTGGACCGTGACCGAACTGGCGTAGGAGCCGTTGTAGTAAATGTTGATGGACGTGCCGGGCGCCTCGACGCTGCTCCCGGTGATCGTCTGGGAGGGTCCCGCGGCGAGGGACGCCGACACGATCGGAGGCAGGGTCTGAGGCGCCTGGACGATGACCGTGTTGGAAACGGCGGACTCGAGGGCGCCCGTGCCGGCCGTGGCCGTGATCGCATCTCCGGCAGTGAGGCCCGAGACGCCGCCCAGCGTCCAGGTTTCGTTGGCCAGGACCGTCGTCGTCCCGATGGGCGAGCCGTTGTCGTAAACCGTGATCGTGGTTCCCGCGGGCACATTGGCCGTGCCGGAAATGCTCGAAGCCGTGGCGTATATCGGCGCGTTCACGACGGGGGAATGGAAGTGGACCGTCTCGGTTGCCGAGTTTGCGGATGTCTCGCCGTTGGCTGTGACGTTGGCGTAGACCTGCTCGCCGGCCACGAGAGCCGGGACCATGACCCCCCATGTTCCTCCCGCCTGAACCGTCGTCGTGTAGGGGGTGCTGCCGACGTACACGGTGACCGTGGAACCCTCGGGGGCCGTGCTCGTCCCGGTAACGGTGATCTCTCCATTGAAGAGGGGCGCATTGACGACCGGCGCGGCCGGTGTCACGACGACGGTGTTGGAGGGCCCGGACTGGGAGCCTCCAGTGCCAGCCTTGGCTGTGATGCTCTCGCCGCCAATCAGGCCCCATCCTCCGGGCATAACGATAGACCAGGAGAGCCCGTCGCCATCGACGGTCGTCGTGCCGATGGGGACGCCGTTCTTGTAAATCGTGATGGTCGTGCCGGGCAGGGAGGAAGCGATGCCCAAGATAATCTGGGCGCCCGCGTGGATGGGCCAGGCCACCACCGGGGCAGGCTCTGCCGCCAGAGTGACGGTCACTGTGTTCGAATTGGCGGAGGTTTGTCCGCCCGCCGTTACGGTGGCGTAGACCTGGTCGCCGCCTGCGAGCGCCGGAACGGTCACGCTCCACGCGCCGCCCGTCTGGACGGTCGTAGTGTACGAAGTGCTATTCACGTAAACCGTAACTGTGGATCCAACGGGAGCCGTCGAAGAGCCCGACGCCGTCGTGGCGCCAGCCACGATGGGTGAATTGACCACGGGAGCCGAAGGCGTCACGACGACGGTGTTTGAAG
>CAVYWK010000012.1:0-21213 GCA_963772255.1 uncultured Acidobacteriota bacterium | reverse complement strand
AGAAAGCTTAGAAGAGTTCGGACCGGGGCGTTATCCGTCGCTTGGCGCCAGGGGGGCTGACCCAGGCCCGCGTCGGGTTCCGCCGGGGTCTGGCCCGTGGCACCTGCGCTGATCAAGAGCCAGGTTCAAAAATAGCTCTGGCGGGCGTCTTCGCCCACAAAGGACGAGGGGTCAGGCCGCAAAAGTTGGGGGGGGCTCCATGGTGCGCCGCGGTTGGGTGGCCGTCGTGCTCTGTTGCGCGCTGTGTTCGTTCGCCGGCGCGGAGAAAGTCAATCTCTACCGGATTGAGACGGTCTCGGGAGCAGAGGCCCGCGAGCTGCTGACCCAGGGGTACCGGGTCCTCATGGACCAGGGAACCTGCCTGCTGGCGGAGGCCGGTTCCGGCGAAGCGGAACGCATGCGAGGCGATGGGCGTGAGGTCCTCCTCCTGGACCGCGACAGCGGAGAACGCGACTACTTCGTCTTGGGCCTGAGGCCCGATTCGGATCTGAAGCTCCTGGCGGAGGCGGGTGAAATCCTTCACACCGAGGCTGGGGCCAACTGGGTGGTCTTCCGTTTGTGGCCCGGCGGCCCGAGGGAGAGACTCTATGATGCCCGGGTGTTCGCCGCTCCCCTGGGGCACGAGGCGCTGAGCCTGCCCGCCCCGGCCGAGCCGCTTTCCAACCGCCCTGCGGGCCCCATGCACGCCGTCCCGCTGGTGCAGCAGATTACGGATTCCGTGACCCAGGCGGACATCGACGCCTACTGGAACGCCCTCGTGCCTCCCAACCCGCCGGGCACCGGCACACGATACAGCACGAGCGCCGGATGCACGCAATATACAAGCACCGTGTACAGCACCTTCGGCGGGCTCGGCCTGGGAGCGCAGCTCCAGACCTACCAGAGCGGTTACGCTCCCAACGTCATCGGGACGCTCACCGGCGGCGTCACGCCCGAGAAGGTCTACGTCGTCGTGGGACACCTGGACGACATGCCCTCCTCAGGCTATGCGCCGGGCGCGGACGACAACGCCTCCGGCAGCGTGGTGGTCCTGGAGGCGGCCAAGGCGCTGAGCTGTTACGCCTTCAAAAGCACGGTCAAGTTCATCGCCGTCACGGGGGAGGAACAGGGGCTCTACGGGAGCATGGCCTACGCCGCTGACGCGCAGGCCCGGGGCGAGGCCATCCAGGGTGTCCTCAACATGGACATGCCCGGCTGGCAGGGGGACGGCCTGCCCGCCTCGGGGGAGAACCTGGATCTCGACTACGACGCCAACTCCCAGCCCCTGGGGCAGTTCTTCGCCCAGTGCGCCGCGGATTACGGAACGGGCCTGCCTGTGGACGCCTTCCTCTGCCCGAGTCTCAACGCCTCCGACCACTATCCCTTCTGGCAGAAGGGTTGGCGGGCCGTGTGCGGCATCACCGACAACGAGGGCTACTGCGGGCACGGCGGCAGCTATCCCTATTACCACACCTCCAACGACACGCTCGCCAATTGCGGCAAGCGTGCCTTCTTCTACGCCGTCAACAAGACCACGGTGGCCGCGCTTGCGGAATTGGCCGAACCCTTCAAAATCCTCCTGGACAAGGAGGCCTACGCCTGCGGTGACGCCCTCCAGATCACCGTAGGGGATAGGGACCTGAACATCAATCCCTCCACCACCCAGACGGTGGCGGTCCAGGTCTGGAGCACCACCGAACCCACCCCCGAGACGGTGGTGCTCACGGAGCAGGGGACCAACTCCCGGATGTTCAAGGGCTCTCTCGCACTCGCGCTGACGGCACCGGCGAACGGAGACGGGGCACTGAGCGTGGCCGGCGGCGATACCCTCACCGCACGATACATGGACGTTCTTGACTGCAACGGGTCGGCCAACGTACCTTACACGGCCACGGCGTCGTTCTCCACGGCCCCCGCCTTCGGCGGGTTGGCTTCCGTGTCCTGTCCCGGGGATGCCACCTGCACCCTCGATCTGGCGTGGGCAGCGGCCGGCACCTGCAGTGGGGGCGCGAGCTACTCCATTTACCGGAGCGTCGACTCCGGCTTCACGCCCGGGACCTCCAACCGGATCGCCGCGGGCGTCGCCGGCACCGCCTACAGCGACACCGACAGCCTTGTCAGCGGGACGCCCACGTACTACGTGGTCCGGGCGACGGATCCCGCCACCGGCCAGGAAGAGGCCAACACCGTTCGCAGGGCAGGCATCCCGGTGGGGCCTTACACCACGGGCACCTGGACCGACGACGGTGGAGACACGGGCACGGCCAAGCTCTCGTTGGAACCCACCTGGACCAACGCCGCCTCGGGGGGGCACACGGCCCTCAGGTGCTACGCCACGGGGACCTATACTTCAAACCTATGCGCCTCGGTCACCACACCCAGCCTGGTTGTGGGGCTCGGCGGAGGGACGCTCACGTTCTGGTCCCACTACGACCTGGAGAGCGGCTGGGACAAGGGCCAGGTGGAGCTTTCCACGAATGGGGGCTCGACGTGGACGAGGCTGGAGATCACCGCGTACCCGGCCAACTCGACGCGTACAGGCGACGCCTGCGGCCTGCCCTCGGGGAAGTTGTACTTCACGGGCACGGACAGCACCTGGCGATCCTACACGGCGACGCTTCCTTCGGGGAGTGCGGTGCTCGTGCGCTGGCGACTGTCTTCCGACACGTCCATCGAGAACACGGGCTGGTGGATCGACGATATCAGCGTGACCAATGTCCAGATTCCCGGATCGTGCACGACCGGTCCCGGGGGGCCTCCGGGCGAAGTGGCCGCGGGGGACTCGCCCGGGTCGGCACAGGGCTGGAGCGGCAAGACGATCCACACGTGGCCGCCCCATGGCCGGGCCACGGAATACCGGCTCTACAGGGGCTTGAGGGCCGACCTTCCGGGTTTGCTCGATGGGTCGGTGGATTCCTGCCTCAAGTATTCCGGCGCCGCCGTCTCGGCTGCGATCAGCGACGACCCCGGCACGGACGTTGGGGGCGACCCCGTCCCAGGCCGCTTCTACTGGTACCTCGTGACGGGGGTCAACGTGGCAGGCGAGGGAACGGCCGGGGCCGCCAGCACCCGGGAGCGGGTCGTAGACTCCTCCGGAGCGTGCCCGTAGCGCATCCGTGCCGATCGACGCGGGAGGGCCGGGCAAGGCGCCCGGCCCTTTGCTTTTCGGAACATCGCCCCCGGAGGTTGGGTTGGAGCCTAGCCGCCGCTGGCGACCTCGCGGTAGAACAACTTCTGATGTTCGGCTTCGATGGGGCAGCCGCCGCGTCGCGCCACGGGGCGCTCCCCCGAGGGGGCCTCGGCCGGCCCCCTAGGGCGGGCGCTTTGCGCCCTGTTACCCCCTGCCCTCGCGCGGGAGATTCTCTGCTGTGGGGAACCTACCCGTTCCCCACACCCCTCGACGGCGGCGACTCGGTTCGGGCTCAGCTTCCGCTGGCGACCTCGCGGCAGAAGAGTTTCTGGTGTTCGGCTTCGATGGGGCAGCCGCCGCGTCGCGCCACGGGGCGCTCCCCCAAGGGGGCCTCGGCCGCCCCCCTAGGGCGGGCGCTTCGCGCCCTGTTACCCCCTGCCCTCGCGCGGGAGATTCTCTGCCGTGGGGAACCTACCCGTTCCCCACACCCCTCGGCGGCGGCGGCTCGGTTCGGGCTCAGCTTCCGCTGGCGACCTCGCGGCAGAAGAGTTTCTGGTGTTCGGCTTCGATGGGGCAGCCGCCGCCGCATAGTTGCAGATGCTCGCAGGCCTCGCATTCGGCGAGGGGCTTCTGCGGCTTCCGCAAGCGGAGGCATAGGGGGTTGTTCCAGATTTGGTCCCAAGGGTCGGTGAGGATGTTTCCCACGCCCTCGTAGTAGGACTGGCAGGGGATCACGGTCCCGTCGGGTTCCACGGCCATGCTGATTCGCGCCGCCGTGCACTGCTTCACGCCCAGCGCCATCTCTACGGGGTTCAGCTCGCAGTAGCGGGTGGGCGTGTACCAAACGAGGCGAATGCCCTTTTCTCTGGCCCTGGATGCCAGGCGCTCCAGCACCGGCACCACATCGGGCGCGGACAGCTCCAAGGCGCTGGCTTTCCCCTTCCCCGAATAGATCATGCCGTTCACGGCGAAGGAGGGTAGCCCCTCCGCCGCCACCAGGTCCACCAGCGCCTCGATCCCGTCCGCATTGAGCTTCGTGAGGGTCGTGTTGGTGAGGGTGTAGATTCCGGCAGCCTTGGCGGCGCGGAGGCCTGCCAGCGTTTCGTCGAAACTGTCCGAGCGCGTCATGACGTTGTGGAGGGACGGGTCCGCCGACTCCAGCGTGATCTGCACGTGGTCCAGACCGGCGTCGTGCAGGCTCTGCGTAAATGCGCCATCCGCCAGCCTCCGGCCGTTGGTGTTCAGGCCCGTCACCAAGCCCAACTCCTCCGCGTAGGCCACGAGCGTGGAAAGATCCTCGCGCAGGGTGGGCTCCCCGCCCGTGAATACCACGTGGGGGATGCCCGCCGCGCAGCACGCGTCGAGGATCTTCCGCCAGGCGGCCGTGTCCAGCTCCGGCACTTCTCGTCCCGGCTCGTTGTAGCAGTGCGCGCAGCGGTTCTGGCAACGGTACGTGAGCGCAAGGTCCATCCGGAGCGGTGCGGTCAGTTGGGGGGAGTAAGGCTCCACGAGCTCCACGCCCAGGTCGCTCAGGGGACATACCTGGTCGGTGGAGGAAAGGGTCTTCACTGCGTCGAAGATGCGGTGGACGTCCTGGTGGAGCTGGTCCCGGGTCACGCCGCGGTAGCGCTTCGCCATGGCCGTGACGGCCTCCTCCTGGCTCCGGCCGTCCAGGAGGTGTTTCACCATCTCCGCGGCGGAGGCGTTGACGTGCAGGATGCGGCTCGCGTCCAGGGTCACCACCGCGTCGTGCGAGGGATTCACCCTCAGGTGCACACGGTGCGTTTGCCCCTCCACCTCCACCGTCCCCGAGTAGAGCCCGGAGCTTATGGGTTTCTCTTTCTTGAACCAATCCTTGATCCTCATGCTCTATCCTCACCCCTATACGGCCTCTGCCCTCGTGGTCTCGTGGCCTCGTGGTCCCGTGGCCTCGATCATCTTCCCCCTCCCGCGCAGGCGCAGGCGCACCCGGCGCAGGCGCACGCACAGGCGCATCCGCCGCCCGAGTGCCCGCCCCCGGAGGAGGCGATGGGCACGGGATTGGTGTTCTGGGTCACGGCGGTGGCCAGCCCGGGGACGCTGTTGACCAAATCGTGCCCGAACCCCTCCATGCTCGAGACGATGGTGTTGGCGGCCGCCACGGGGCTCGGTATGGAAGCTCCCGTTCCCACAGGAACCCCGCCGCCTGAGGAGTGCGGCAAATAGAGGGTGCCCCACCAGATGGGCAGGGGCATGGGGTTCGTCCCGAAGCGTTGCTGGGCCGTCTGGCCGAAGTCCTTGTCCAGCAGGAGCCACTCGAAGGCCTGGGAGTAGTCCTCCTGGCCCACCTGGTCCCAGGCTTTGCGCATGATGTCCTGGTAGTATGCCAGGCTCTTCTTGCGGTTGAAGCCCTTCATCTTTTCCTGCACCCGCTTGATGAGGTCGGTCACGATGCGGGCGGCCTCTTTGGGGTCCACTTTCCCGTCGTCCTTCACCGCGGCGGCGAACTCCTTCTCGTATGAAAACGCGGGCTCATCGCCGGGGAGGACTTCCAGCTTCATGGGTTGGCGGGAGACCACCTTGACGAGCCCCTTGCGGAGCATACCAAAGAGCAGGAGAGCCATGACTTTGTCCAGGGGTTTCTGCATCAGCACGGCCACCTCGGGCACGGTAAGGCCCCGCCGGACCTCGCTGCCCTCCATGCCCACGGAGGGAGGCAGGTATTGCATGCGCCGTCTCCGGCTCTGGACGATGCCCCAGACGAACAAACCCACGAAGGTGAGGGGACAGATGCACTGGAAGGATCCCGCTACAAGGCTGCCCACGGCCCCGGCGAAGCGCGCGAAGGCGCCCGGCCCCTTAGGTTTCTCCGCCAGATGTTCCATGACCCGCTTGGGGAAGGAGGCGCCGAAGGTGTACTGGCTCGAGGGGGAGCCCTGCGGGATGTCCCAGAGGTAGTGGACGCGGCCGTCCTCCACCCGGGCGGAGGAGAACTGGAGGCCGTGGTATCGCGGTTCGTCGGGGCCCACCCCTCCAGGGAAAACGAACTCGCAGATCAGGTGGGTCGTGCCGGTCGTGTATTCGCTGCCGTACCAGGTGGGACTGAAAACGAGGCTCGCGTAGGCCGGGTCTTTGTCATCCTGGAACACGCGATTCTTGAGAAGCGCCGTGAGGTGCAGGGTGCCCCCCTGACCGGAGGCGATGGCGCGGTTGCCCAGGTGTACCTCCACCCCCGTGGCCACGGCCGTGGAAGGCCGGATGTCGGTCATTTCAGTGCCGTCGAGATCCGCCGTGACGGAGGCGTAATCCCCGTCGGGGAACCCCACGTCGATGATGTCGATCGGTTGCCCCTGGTTGGCGAAGGTGATGGAGTACGCCACCGTCACCGAGGCGTCCGTATTCACCGTCACGACGCTCCGGTTCTCGGGCACCTCGAACTTGTAGTCCGCGAAGGTCGATACGGCGGCGGCCAGGATGAGATAGGCGACCAAAAGCTTCTTCATGAACCCTTCCCCCAACGGAGAAGCCGTGAGCGGGGAGCAGGGAGCAGGGGAGCAGAGGGACAATGAACAGTGGGGATTTGAAGCGCGGCGGCTCTTGAGCTGTCTTTCGCTTTTCACTTTTCACTTCTCACTTTTCACTCCTCTACCACTTCGGCTCTTCTTGGATCATGAAGACGCCCTTGCAGTACCCGCAGGTGACGGTGAGCGTGCCCTCCGGGTTGAGCTTCGCGCTTGAGGCGTCCACCTGACCCCCGCAATGGGGGCACACGATGGGTTTCAGGGTGAGTTGTCCCGGAGGCTCCTGTCCGCCGGTGATGCCATCACCGCCTCCCGCGCCTCCCTTTTCGGCCGTTCCCTTCGACCTCCAGGCCAGGACCACGAGCACGAACCCCGCGATCACCAGCATGCCGCCCACGGCGACCCGCGGAAGCGCCTTGTGCTGGGCCACCGCATCCGGGTGCATGGCCGCCAGGACGAAGACCCCTCCCAGGAGCCAGAGGAACACCGATACCGCCGTCGCCATGATCTTCATGAGCAGATGCTATGCCAGAGGGACCCAGTAGGCAAGGGGGGAGAGTCTGGAATTCGGAACGCGGATTGCGGACTGTGAAATGGGGAGAGGAGAAAGAAGATATCACCACGGAGGACACGGAATTCACGGAGCACACGGAGGAAAAGGTGGGAGGGAAATTCCTTCTCACCACAGAGACCGTGCGGGTGCCGAGGGAAAAGAAGAACCGCCTATGAGGGGCCTAAGCTATACTAAAAGCGGAGGGCAACCCATGATGGCGAAGGCGGGCCGGGCAGAAGGCCTTGGTTTTAGGGACAGTCCGGTCCGTGCGGAGACAACGGTGTCCTCTGAGGCGGTGGAAGGCACCCCCGCATGCTGACCTTCCTGACGATCGGGATCGTCTACGCGTTTACGGCGGTGGCCCAGCCGGGCTCCTACCAGACCTTCGTGGTGTCTCAGGCGCTGGCGA
This sequence comes from uncultured Acidobacteriota bacterium, assembly GCA_963772255.1. Classification (GTDB taxonomy): domain Bacteria; phylum Acidobacteriota; class UBA4820; order UBA4820; family DSQY01; genus JAKAJA01. The sequence continues at coordinate 13,642 of CAVYWK010000012.1, read as the reverse complement.
GCGGGTGGCGTCGCACGTGGCCGGCGGCGTTCGCACCCATTCTCAGCGACATCCCCATCGCGGGGCTCGTGCTCCTCATCCTGGTCCGTGTTCCGAAGGTATTCGTCTCGTGGCTCCAACTGGGCGGTGGGGTTTTCCTGCTGTACCTCGCCTCCGCCTCCTTCTTGGCGTGGCGCCGCTTCGACCCCGACGAGAAACCTCCGGGCCACTCGGGCGCCAGGAGCCTGCTCAAGGCGACGCTGATCAACCTGCTCAACCCGAACCCCTACATCGGCTGGAGCCTGGTCATGGGACCCCTAGTGGTCAAGGCATGGCACGAGGCGCACGTGCGCGCCTTCGCCCTCCTGGCCGGGTTTTATGGCACCATGGTCACGGGCATGACGATCGTCATCGTGGCGGCCAGCGCCCTTGGCGGGATCGGCGCGAAGGTGAAGCGGCTCCTGTTAGGCGTGTCCTCATTCGCTCTGGCGTGCTTTGGCCTCTTCGAGCTCTGGCTCGGCGGCAGGGGCTTGCTGGGTTGGTGAACGCGGCACAGGATAGGGCATGCAGGCTTGCTTCCCGCACCCGACAAATTGCACTGGGAGGTCCCATGTTTCGAAAAGACCACGAGCCGCCCGCCGCCATCGCCCGGTGGGGGTGGCGTTTCCATCACCTGGGCGTGCCGACGGACCGGCCCCAGCCCGAGGAACAGTATCTCGAAGCCTGGAAGATCTATGTTTCCGGCTTCGAATCGAGCCCGTACGGCATCCAGTGGATGCGCTACGAACCGGGCAGCCCCGTGCACGACCTCATCAAGAGTGTTCCCCACGTGGCTTTCGAGGTGGACGACCTGGAGGCGGCGCTGGCAGGCAAGGAAGTGCTGACTCCTCCGAACTCGCCCTCGCCCGGGGTCCGGGTGGCCATGATCGTGGACGACGGGTGCCCCATCGAGCTCATCCAGTTCGGCGCGCCCGGCGGCGAGGGACCCGACTGACGGCGTTCGCCGGGGAGATCCGCCGCCTCCGCTTGGAACATAGGGAGAAAGGATCGACATGTACATCTCCTTGAATGGATGCGCGGTCCGCTCCTGGCGGCCGGAAGACGCGCATTCGGTGGCCCGGCACGCCGATGACCACGCGATCTGGCGCAACATGCGAGACGCCTTTCCGCATCCGTACAAACTCGAACACGCCGTGGAGTTCATCCGGCTGTCACTTTCCCAGCGTCCCGAAAGCCGCTTCGCCATCACGGTTTCCGAGGAAGCGGTGGGCGGCATCGGCTTCCAACTCCACGAAGACATCGAACGCGTGTCCGCGGAGCTCGGCTACTGGCTCTCGGCGCGGCACTGGGGCCAGGGCATCACGACCCAGGCGGTGAAGGCGGTGACCGACTACGCCATCGCCGAGCACGGGTTGTCGCGGGTTTTCGCCGTCCCCTTCACCCGGAACGCCGCCTCGTGCCGGGTTCTGGAGAAGGCCGGCTACGCGCTCGAGTGCTGCATGAGGCGGAGCGCCGTCAAGGAAGGCGAGGTCATCGATCAGATGCTTTACGCCTTCGTACCATGAAACGGCCTCCATCGCCCCTCCGCCTGAGGCGCGTGAGGGAGAGCGATCTCGAGGGCTTCTACGAAGACCAGCGTGACCCGGTGGCGGGCCGGATGGCGGGTTTCCCGGCAAGGGACCACGAGGCGTTCATGGCCCACTGGCACAAGCTCATGGCCGACGGAACCGTGCTGCTCAGGACGATCCTCTATGACGGCGGTGTGGCAGGCAACATCGTGAGTTTCATGCACGGGGACACGCGGGAGGTCGGGTACTGGATCCGCCGGGACCGCTGTGGATTAGGTATCGCCACGGAGGCACTGCGGCGGTTCCTGCGCCTCGATAGGGCGCGCCCCCTTCACGCCGGAGTGGTCAAACACAACCTCGCCTCCATCCGTGTACTGGAGAAGTGCGGCTTCCGCAGGGCGAGCGAAGTGGGAGAAGAGGTGATCCTGAGGCTGGACTGACCGGCACGGCGATCCCGGTGAGGAGATCATGGCGCTCAGCTATTTTGACGATCGTGCGGCCAGGCCCAGCGAAGCCGAGGTCAGACTGGCCCTTGGACCCTCGGGCGACCTGTGGTTTGCCCTCATCGAGCACCTGTCCGCCCAGGCTCCTCCTATCCTGGAAGAATGGGCGTTCTCCGGCGCCCAGTACGGATGGTCCGTGCGGCTCGTGCATAAGAAACGGAGGATTTTGTACCTCATCCCCCAGACCGCCGGGTTCCTCGTAGGCGTCGTCCTGGGCGACAAGGCGGTGGCCGCCGCCAACGCAAGTTCCCTCCCCAGGTCCGTGCTAGATGAGATCAATGGTGCGAAGAGATACGCCGAGGGCCGAGGCATCCGACTGAGAGTGATCTCCCCTGGGGACCTTGTTGCCGTTAAGACCCTGGCCACACTCAAACTGGCGAGATCGTAAGGCCGCGTCTTCGTGGCTCGCGGGCTCGGCGCCCTTCTCTTGATGGCCTAATCACCTGATCACCTGATTACCTGATCACTTGATCACCCGATCACCCGATAACCCGACAGCCCGACAACCCCATCACATCTCTGCGTCTCGCCCGATGGCATATCGCGTCTGGCCTCTCAGATGTACCCTCGGCAGGATGGCGCACCGCAGCGGCATGGTTCGCGGACATCCTCGTCGAAGAGGTAATCGTAAGTCAGCTCTTCGCCTGGGGCGATGTCGCGGCGGGCCATGACGAAGGCCTTCATGCCTTCGGTGTGAAGGTAGCAGTTGGGCTCGCAGGAGTGGTTCACATACTTGGAAAGGTGCTCCGTGTTCCGACCATCCAGATACCACTCCTCCGAGAGTTCCATGATGAACTCGCTGAAATCGGGCTGGGACGGGTCGTTTCGGCGGATGGCCGTCGCCAGGTCGATGAGCTCGCCCACGTACTCCATGATGGGCGTGTCCTCGGGGATGTGGACCTTGGCGTAGCAACCCATTCCGTGAATGTTAGAAGGCGCCAACTGAAGTTGGTCCTCCGGAAGAGTGGTCATCATCGTGGCTCGCTCCCAAGGTCGTCCCTGAATTCCAGCGCCTCCCCGATCCGGGGCCATCGAAACTGTAAGCTCCTCCCCGATCCGAGGCCATCGAACCGCGGGAGGCGACGCCTATTGGAACCGCTTTACTTCCATCTTCCAGTTCGATTGGAGGTCGATCCGGAAGACGGGGTGGCTGCCGGGGTCAAAAGTGAAATCCCACTCGCCGGTTACGGGAGGCTGAGGCGGCCGCCAGACGGCCACGCGGATGTGGCGTGGTCCCGCCGCCACCGTGAGTTCTTTGACGATTCGCGTGGGGGCTTTGGTGGCGGGCATGTCTTCCTCATAGACCTTGGTTCCGTCAACCTTGACCACCATCTTGGTGCCGGGGGCCTGGGACTCCAGGATGAGCCCCAGTGTTGCGGTCTGGACCGGCGCGGCGCTCGGCGTGGTTACGGGCGGCGGGAGGAGGGGCTTGTCCAGGTTCTCCTCCTTGACCTGGTCCGGGGCGATATCCTGCGTGGGATCCGAAGGGCGCATGGCTCCCGTCTGAGAGGAGGGCGCGGGCTTGGTCTTGGGGAGGGATGGCGCCGCGGACGCGCGAGGCGGATTGGCCGACATCGGTTCGGGCGGCGTGGTGTTCTGAGCCATTTCCTCTTGGGGTGCGGCGGCCGTCTCTGCGGTGCTCGGGGCGGGTTCCGAGGGCGTCTCCGACGAGACCTCTGGCTGGGGCTCGGTACCCTGAGCTTGCGCCTCCTGAAGCTGCTGATCCACCTGCTGGGTCACTTCGGCGAGCTTGGCGGCGGCCTTGGCCTTCGCTTTCTTCCAGAGGAAATACCCCCCCACGCCGGCTGCGGCTAGCAGGACACACCCCACCAGCACCACGATAATTAGGATCATGAGGACGGGAGAGCCTTTCTTTTTGGCTCCCGGAGCGGGAGGGGCGCCAGGGACGGCAGCAGCGGGCTTGTGGGGTGCCGACGCTGCCGACTGGACCGACTGGGGGTCAGGCCCGGCGGGCTTGGCCGCCTGCGGGGGATTGACAGGCGGGGGGGCAGATGGAGGTAGGGACGGAGGAGCGACGGCCGCGGGCGCTTCGACTTTAGCGCCGCATGATCCGCAAAAGGTGGCACCCGGCTTGGCCAGCGGTTTGCCGCAAGTGGGGCAAAGGAGGGCCGCCGTGGGAGCTGCTGCGAGGTCTGCGGTGGCTTCCACCGCCGCTGTGGGTACCGTTCTCTTGGCCCCACATCCCCCACAGAACTTCGCATCATCTTTGATCGGCTTTCCGCATTGCCCGCAAATGGCCATGTCCTTCCTCCTGAGAGTGCTCGCTTCCCACTTGACCAGCCGATTGTACCAGGGGGTGGCCTCGAACCCAATAGAGTGGGGAGTGAGAAGTGAAAAGTGAAAAGTGAGAAGTGAAAAGTGAAAAGAACCCCCTCTCACCTCCCATGGGGAGCCTAGATGAGGAGATCGGGAAAAAGAAGGAGACCCCAGGAAAGGCCTGCGCCTAGCCTCCGGCCTCCCACTCCTCCCGTCATGGGCCCGTCAGGTCGCCGGCGCTCCATCGGAACTGAGAACGGGCCGACCGGTATTCCCACTCGGCGCTCACCTGGGACGCCTCGGCCCCCGCGAGTTCCGTCTCGGCGTCCAGGAGGTCGGAGAGGGGACCGGCTCCCACGAGGTACCGCTCGCGCGCCAGGCGCTGACTCTCCCGGGCTGCCTCCGTGAGGGCCCGAGCGGCGGCGATAGCCTCGAAGCTGGCCCGCAGCGCGGAGTACGCGTCCCAGACCTGTTCGCGGACGAGGAGCGCCGCCTGATGGGCGTCCGCCTCGGCCTTTCCGAGGTCGGTCCTGGCCTTGGCGAGGTTTTCCCTCCGGGAGAAACCTGTGAAGATGGGGACCGACACGCTCAAACCCACGTACCAGGTCTTGTCCTCGGGATACCAAGCCGCGTCCTCGCGGCCGTATGACGCTGCCGCGCCCACTTTGGGGAAGTAGGCGCCGCGCGCTTGGTTCACCGATTGCCTGGCGGCTTCCACGGACTGGGCAGCAGCCAGGAGGTTCGGCCTGGACTGGAGGGCACGGGTTTCCTGGGCGGCTAGCTCCGCCTCGTCCGGCGGGGCCGGAACCTCATGGCCCGGTGCGATATCTACGGAGGTGCTTGCGCCGAGCCCCATGGCGGTGGCCAACCGGCCCCGGCTCTGTCGCACCGAGTTGTCGGCGCGTATCACGCCCAGCCTCGCCTGGGCCACCCCTGAGGCGGCTCGGGTCACGTCCACCAGCGGAACGGTCCCCGCCTCCTTCCGGTCCTTGGCGATGCGGAGATGGTCTTCCGCCCGCCCCAGGTCCTGTCCCGCCACTTCGCGCTGGGCTAGGGCCGCAGCGAGCGAAAAGTAGGCTTGGTGGACGGCCAGGACGAGGTCCTGCCGGACGCGTCCCCGATCGGCCTCCGCGGCCTTCTGGCGTGCACGAGATGTGGCGAGTTGGGCTTTTCGCTCCCCGCCGTCGAAGAGGAGGTAGCTGGCGTTCAGGGAAAGGGCGTAGTCGTCCGTGGGTCCCACGATGGTGGGCGGGGCTTGGCCGGGGAAGGAGAGGCTTGCGGGCAGGAAGATGCGGCGCTGCCACCGGCTTCCCACGAGGTTGAACCCGAGGCTGGGGTAGTAGGGGGCCTTCGCGGCTCCGGCCGCATGCACCGCGCTCTGCACGGAGAACTCCGCCGAGGCCTCCATGGGACTCTCGCCCAGCGCTGTGCTGACGCATTCATCCAGCGTGAGTGGCGCCGGTTGAGCCGCCTCTTGCGCCGCCGTCTGCGCCGAGGGGGGCGGTGGTGGGAGGACCTGGGCCGCCAGGGCCAGCCCCGCCGACATGAAAACGCCTATCATCCAGGCACGCATGAGCGCTCCTTATCCGTCAGATCGCGTATCGGAGTTCTTCTCACACTCGCGGAAATCAGCCCATCCTTCGGGCAGCCGTCATCTGGTCGCACGCTCCTCATGCCTCGCTCCTCGCCCGCATAACCTTCATCAGCCATCACCCGGTGGTCTTCTGGAATCGCGCCGAGGCCATCCCGAGCAGGACCAGTCCCAGGATCGCGAGCCCCGCCATCTGTGGCCAGAGAACGCCGAAGCCCACGCCCTTCAGGAAAACCCCGCGGATGATCACCAGAAAGTACCTCAAAGGGTTGGCGAAGGTCAGCCACTGGATCACTGTGGGCATGTTGGCGATGGGGTAGATGAAGCCGGAAAGCAGGATCGCCGGCTGCATGAAGAAGAACGCCGTCATCATGGCCTGCTGCTGCGTCTTGCTCACGGTGGAAATGAAAAGCCCCACGCCCAGCGTGCTCATGAGATAGAGGCCCGTGGACGCGAGGAGCACCGCGGGGTTGCCCCTGAAGGGCACCCGGAACCAGAAGACCGCGATGAGGCTGATGAGGACCACGTCGAGGAACCCGATGAGGGCGAAGGGGATGGTTTTGCCCAGGATGAACTCCAGGCGGCCGATGGGGGTCACCATGATCTGTTCCATGGTCCCGATCTCACGCTCGCGAACTATGGCCATGCTCGACAGGATGATGGAGATCACCATCAGCAGGAGGGCGATGACTCCGGGCACGAAATAGTTCCGGCTGTCCAGGTTGGGATTGAACCAGGCCCGGGACGCCACGGAGACGGGCTCCACCGCCAGGGCTCGCGCGCCCGGTCCCTGCAGGCGACGGACGAGCAGGTCCTGGCCGTAGGAGGCCGCGATGCGGGCCGTGTAGCCCAGGATGATGCTCGCGGTGTTGGAATCTGTTCCGTCCAGAAGGATCTGCACACGCCCGGGCCTCCCCGCGGCCAAGTCCTCGCCGAACCCCCTGTTGAGGCGTAGGACCGCCTTCGCGGAACCGCGATTCAGCACCGCCACCACCTCGTTCTCAGCGGCGAGGCGCCGGACGATGTGGAAGTAGCCCGACCCGTCAAACGCGTCTACTAGCTCACGGCTGGCGGGCGTGTTGTCCAGATCGTAGAGCGCCACCCGGATGCCTCGAACATCGGTCGTCACCGCGTAACCGAAGATGATCACCTGGAAGATGGGTACCACGATGAGCACGGCCCGCATCCTCGGGTCCCTCAGGACCTGGATGAACTCCTTTCGAAGCATCGTGCGGAGTCGTTCGAACATTCCCGCTCCCTCAGGTGAGGCGCTTCTTGAACTTGGCCAGGGACAGGACCACCATGAGCGCGCTGAAGCCCAGCAGGAACAGCCCTTCCCCGTAAAGGTCGGCGGGACCCACGCCCTTGAGGTAGAGCCCCCGGAGCATGGCCACGAAGTAGCGGGCGGGCACGAGGTAGGTGACGGCCTGCAGGACTTTGGGCATGTTGCCGATGTCGAACATGAACCCCGACAGGAGGAAGGCGGGGAGGAAGGTGGCCATGAAAGCCACCTGGCTCGCCAGAAGCTGGTTTTTGGCAACGATGCTGACGAAGATGCCCATGGAGAGCGCGCCCACCAGATAGACCATGGACATGGCCGCCAGCACCAGCAGGCTCCCCCTCAGGGGCACGTGGAAGAGGAAGCGCCCGGCCACCACCGAGAGGACCATGTCCAGCGCCCCCACGGCGATGTAGGGGGCAAGCTTTCCGAGGACGAGCTCGCTGCCGCGCACCGGCGTGGAGATGAGTTGCTCCATGGTGCCCGTCTCCCACTCCCGGGCCACGGTGAGGGAGGTGAGCAGCGCGGCGATAAGCATCATGATGACGGCGATGAGGCCGGGCACGATGTAGTTCATGGAGATCATATCGGTGTTGAACCAGACCCTCGTCCTCACGTCCAGCGGAGCCTGGGGCGGAGGCACCCCCATCCGTCGGGCGAGTTGGAGTCGCACCTCCCCGGAGAAGGTCTTGACGATGGCCTCGGCGTAGTTCATGGCGATGGTGGCCGTGTTGGCATCGCTCCCGTCGGCGATGATCTGGACCTCGGTGGGCCGCCCCCCCGCCACCCGCTGGCCGAACTCCCTTGGGATCACCAGGGCCACCAGCGCCTGGCCGTTGTCCAGCGCCTCACCTATGGCTTGGTACCGGTCCACCGAGGCCACCAGGGAGAAGTAAGGGGATCCCGTAAAGCGCGCCGCCAGGTCGCGGCTCGCCGGCGTGCCGCTCTGGTCCCAGATGAGGAGGGGCACGTGGTCCACGTCCAGCGTGAGGGCGTAGCCGAACAGCATGAGGAGCACCAGCGGCAGTGCGATGCTCACGCCGAGGGCGCGGGGGTCGCGCAGGATGTGCAGGGACTCCTTTCTCGCGACGGCCCAGGTCCGGCGGAGGTTCACGGCTCAATCTCCGAACGGTTATTCAGACACCGGGTCCATGCCGCGGTCCTCACGGGCCTGAGAGCTGGAGAGCTGGGGAGTTGGAGAAGAAGCGCCAGGGCACTCATCTTCGGACCTCGGACAGCTTGCCCTCCGCCCTGTCGCGCGCCTCGATGAGCGAGACGAACACGTCTTCCAGGGAGGGCGCGATGCGCTCCAGGGCATGGAGTTGGAACCCGACCAGCGCTTCGCGAATTGCGGGTTCCGCGGCCGCCGCGTCGGGCGTCACCACGTGGAGATCCATCCCGAAAAGGGCGGCGTCGTTCACCCCCGGGATTTCTACGAGCCGCTCCAGGGCTTCCTGGGGGGAGGAGCAGGTCACCCTCAAGACTTGGTCGCTCATGAGATTTCCCTTCAGTTCGCCCGGGGTTCCCGAGGCGATGATCTCACCGCGATAAATGAGGGCGAGACGGTCGCAGTACTCGGCCTCCTCCATGTAATGGGTCGTCACAAAGATGGTCACGCCCCCGGCCGCCGTCTGGTAGATGAGCTCCCAGAAACTGCGCCGGCTCATGGGGTCCACGCCGGAGGTCGGCTCGTCGAGGAAAAGGATGGGGGGCTCGTGGAGGAGGGCACATCCCAGGGAGAGGCGCTGCTTCCACCCCGCCGGGAGCAAGCCCGTCCGCGTGTGTCTGTGCTCAAGGAGGCCCGCCATGGAAAGCACCCATTCCTTGCGCTGCAATTTCCTATTTTTGGGAATCTGATAGATGCCCGAAAAGAAATCGATGTTCTCCTCCACCGTGAGGTCCTCGTAGAGGGAGAACCTCTGGCTCATGTACCCGATGTTGCGCTTCACCTGTTCGGGCTGAGCCTTAACGTCGATGCCGGCCACGGTGGCCGTGCCCGAAGTGGGGGAGAGGAGGCCGCAGAGCATGCGGATCGTAGTGGATTTTCCCGCGCCGTTGGGCCCCAGAAACCCGAAGATCTCACCCTTGGAGACCGTGAGGTTGATGGCATCCACGGCCACGAAGTCGCCGAAGCGCTTGGTGAGTTCGTGCAGCACAACCGAGGGTTCGTCCGCCATGTCCTTGCAACTCCTAAGTCGGAGCCATCAGCTATCAACTATCGGGCTCTGCTGCACTCAGTCCTCAGCACTCTTATCTTTCGGCAACGCCGAGGTGAAGACGTCTTCGAGGGAAGGCTCGGCGGCGGCCACCTGGTCGCACGAGAATCCCGCCGCGTGCAGGACGGCTCGGACCGAAGACGCGCCAGCCTCCGCGTCGGCCACTACCACGTGCAACCGGTCGCCATAGAGGGCCACGGAGCCCAGCTGCGCGGAGCGCAGCACCGGAACGGCCTCGCGCGCCCTGGCACACCGGACCTCCAGCAGGGTTCCTTTCATCAGCCGCTTGACCCCGGCGGGCGTGTCGCACGCAAGGAGTCGCCCCTGATGCATGAGCCCCACCCTGCTGCAGCGCTCAGCCTCATCCAGGTAGGCGGTGGAGACGAAAATGGTGACCCGCTCCCTCAGGAGCTGGTACAGGATCCGCCAGAAATCGCGGCGTGAAACGGGATCGACGCCGTTGGTGGGTTCGTCCAGGAAGAGGACCTTCGGTGTGTGAACGAGGGCGCAGCAGAGGCCGAGCTTCTGCTTCATGCCGCCGGAGAGGTCGCCGGCCCGCCTGCGCTTGAAAGGCGCCAGCCCGCTGAATTCGAGGAGGCGCTCCACCCGCTGTGCGCGCTCGGCCCGCGTCACGCCGTACAGGTCGCCGTAGAAGGCGATGTTCTCCATCACCGTGAGGTCGGCGTAGAGGCCGAACCTCTGGCTCATGTACCCGATGTGATCTTTCACCGCCTCGGGGTCTCGACCCACATCGAGCCCCGCCACCCACGCCTCTCCCGAGGTCCGGTCGAGGATGCCGGTGAGCAGGCGCATGGTGGTCGTCTTCCCCGCACCGTCCGGTCCCACGAGGCCGAAGATCTCCCCCTCGGCCACACTCACCGTCAGGCCGTCCACGGCCTTGTTGGCGCCGAAGGCCTTGGATAGGCCCTCCGTGTGGATGGCCGATTGAGAGTGCTGAATGCTGAGTGCTGGGTGCTGAGCAGAAGAGGCCATTGCGGCGGTCCTTATGCGGAGTGCTGAGTGCCGAGTGCAGAGAAATGAGAAAGGGCAACGAACATCAGTCTTGGCTTCCCAAGGGGGACGCGGCTATGGCGGAGTGGTCAGTAGCGACGGAGGCACGTAGACCACCGAGGATCCGGCCCACTTCTTCGGCCAGCGCGAGTCGGATCTGATCCCTCAATGCCCTGTCGCTCGCAACGGCAGGTTCTCCGCTCAGTCGATAGACTTCCTGAGTGAGCCGGCGAGCTTTTTGCCATGCGATCAGATCCTCAAACCGATCCACCCTCGCCATCGCTAGCCTCCCCGAGCTCTCGACTAACTTCGCTCAGTCCTCAGCACTCAGTCCTCAGTCCTGATGACCCCGTCCGCGGGCATGCCGGGCTTGAGATCCATGGTGGGATTCGGAACGGTGATCTTCACGCGGTACACGAGTTTCACCCGCTCCTCGGCTGTCTGGACGGTCTTGGGGGTGAACTCGGCTTCCTGGCCGATGAATGTGATGATCCCGGAATAGCGCTTGCCCGGGTACGAGTCGGTGGTGATGTCCGCCTTTTGGCCCACTTTCACACGCCCCAGATCCGTCTCGTTGATGTAGGCGCGGAGGAAGACCTCGCCGAGATCCCCGGTGGTCACCACGGGGGTACCCGCCGCGACGAATTCCCCAGGCTCCACATTCTTGGAGAGGATTACGCCCGGCTGGGCCGAAGTGAGCGTGGCATATCCGAGTTGGGTTCGGGCGAGCTCGAGGGCCTGCACGGCAGCATCGAGACGCGCGCGGGCCTGGTCGATATCCTCGCGGCGCGGTCCGTTCTTGACCAGGTCGTAGTGCTCCTGGGCTTCGCGAAGCCGCGCCTGCTCGGCCCCGAAGGCGCTGTGGGAGGCGTCGTACTCTCGGGGGGAGATGACCTCCTTTTTCAGAAGCTCCGTGTTTCGAAGGTCATCCGCCTGGGCCCGGGACAAGAGGGCCTTGGCCTGCTCCACCTGCGCCGCGGCGGCGGCGATCTCCTCCCTGCGTGACCCCGCCAGAAGCCTGTCCAGGGCGGCCCTGGCCGCGTCGGCGTCGGCCTGCCTCAGGTCCACCTGATGCTTGAAATCCACGTCGTCGAGGCGGGCGAGAATCTGGCCGGCGGTGACCTTCTGACCCTCGTCCACGGGACGCTCGACGACCCTTCCCGGGACCCTGAAGCTCGCGTCCACCTGGGTCACCTCGATGTTGCCCGAAACTTTCAGCGCGCCCTGCCCGTCGCCGCCGCAGGCGGAGAGGCTGGCGATGGCCGCCACCGCAAGGGCGACCGTCCCGCGTCCCATGAGAGTCATGCCCGTTTCTCCTTTTTCACGACGTTGCCTCCGCCCTTCGCACTCCCCCGAAGTGCGGGAGCCTTCACTCGGTTCTTCCGGCCCTCTCGGATAGTGCCGGTCGGGTGTCGCGCGAGGAGTCCCCGTAGGAGGAGACCGCTCACCACTTCGGAGGCGCTCCCGGCGGGCTCTGGAAGGCCCGGAAGGGCCGTGCCCCTGATGCGCTCCCTCACACCCTTGCCCACCAGATGTAGCATGGTGCCGCCCACAATCAGGATGTGGAGGGTCAGGGGGTTGGTGGCGACAAAGCGACCTTCCAGGAAGGCCTCATCGAGGATCGACGCCTCGATCTGGATGATCCTCGCGAAGGCCTCGATGGCGGGGGCAGGGAGATCCCGACCACCCATGACCATCTCGCGCATCATGACCTGGGGCATGAAGGGCTTTTCGGAGGCCGCGGTCTCGAAGGCCCGGGCGATGGCGAGGATCTTCCCCTCCGGGGTCGTTTCACCGGAGAGCCCCTCTTGCAGGTGCGCCGCCACGCATCCGACCGCGTCCAGGATGACCTTCTCGTAGAGCTTGGCCTTGTCGCCCACATGGTAATAGAGCATGGCCTTGTTCACGCCGGCGCGCCGGGCGATCTCGTCCACTCTGGCCCCTGCGAAGCCCCACTCGGCGAATTCCGCCGCCGCCGCCGCAAGGATGTCCCGGGGCGGATCTCCGAGGGGCGTAGGCGCGGTCTTCTTGGCCATATCAACCTCCTGGTTAAACCAAGTGGTTCAACCGACTGGTTGGAAATATACGGCGCGAATAGGAAATTGTCAATGGGGGACGTGCGGGGGAATCTCCAATGCGGGATCAGGGCCGCGGTCGAAGCATCGCCTGGATTACCGCCATCTAGAACGTGATGGCGGCACCAATCCCACCGTAGAAATCGGAGGGTTGTTTGGGCAGGATGTCGTGACTGAACCCGTTGGCGTAAGCGGCGCTGGCGTAGATTCTGACCCGTTCTGTCGCCTGGTACGAGAGCCTGGCGAGGGCTTGATACTGGTAAAAGCCGCCCTTCACGCCGCCATAGTAACGGGCGAAACTATCGCTGGCTACGCCCACGTCCGCCTGCAGACTCAGCGAGGTCTTTTCCGAGAGATCGAAGGCGCGTGCGAGCGAAAGCTGGAGGAAGGCCCCACCGACCTCCTTGATGTCGCAGTAAAGTGTGACGGTAGGCGTGAAAGTCATTTCCTTGGTCCAAGAGAGGGCGATCTCCCGCGTTCCGGGCACGCCGATGGGCGCATCGGCGTATGCACCGACCGTATAAACATACTCAATGTAGCTCGCCTCGAAGCCAGCACCCAGTTCCGCTGATAGGGTGATGTCCACCTCGCTGAATTGGTTCTTTCTCACGGACCCGTCAAAATCGTCGAGATTGAAGTTGCTCCAGATGTTCACCGCGATAGGGACCCGCCCCAGTTTGAGCCCGCCGATATCGATGGAGGGCTGGAGAATCCACCCGTCATTGAAGGTCAGTCCCCGCCAGATGTAGGCCGAGTTGAGGTCCGCGGACGCAGTGACCACCGTCTCCGCAGGATCTTCTCCCCAGATGGCGGAAGCCGGTCCCGATGCCAAAAGGATGACCACCAGCCACGACCAAGACTTCATTGCGGCCCCTCTTGTGCGCTCTGGGCCAGGCTGGCCGGTCGCGGGCGCCAGCTTATCCGAAAAAGATGACCTGCAAAAGAGCAAGAGAACGGTCGAATGTTGACGGGAAGATCCCACATGACGCCCGTCCCGCCAACATCATAGAGGATCCCACACAATTTGCCACCCGGCCATACCTTTGCGAGAGGCGGGCGTCATGCCAATGCCCGCCTTGCATCTCGACTGGTCGTCCCCCGCCTGCCGCCCCTTGACGGGGCAGGGCTCATGAGGTAGGTTTT
>CAVYWK010000011.1:0-29349 GCA_963772255.1 uncultured Acidobacteriota bacterium | reverse complement strand
CTTCCGCACCGGGATTGTCTCATGAATCCAGAAAGTGGCGCGATCCCGCGGCCAGGGACCGCTGGATGGTCTTCCCGGCGGATTCGATTCGAGACCCGGGTCTATTTCGTCGGAGATCAGCGTGTCTCGTCGAGGTCGATGCCGTGTTGGGAGATCTTCCGGTAGAGGGTGGGGCGGGATACCCCCAGGCGCCGGGCGGCCTCGGGGACCTTGCCTTTGACGTCTCGGAGGACCTTGATGATCTGGGCGCGCTCGGCGGCGTCCAGATCTTCCCTCGGGGCCGCGGCGAGGGTCCCTCCTGAAGGCTCCCCGGGCGCCAGGTGGGCCAGGTGCTGGAGGCGAATCTCCCCCTCGTCGGCGAGGATCCAAGCCCGCTCCAACACGTTGTGCAGTTCCCGCGTGTTGCCCGGCCAGGAGTAGGCTTTGAGGGCCTCCAGAATCTCTGGAGACAGGACGGGCTCCCGCTTCCCGCCGGCGATGTGCCGCAGGATATGGTGGGCCAACCCCGGCAGGTCCTCCCTCATCTCGCGAAGGGGCGGCAGGGTGATGACGAGCGTATTGATGCGGAAATAGACGTCCCGCCGAAACGTGCCTTCCTCGATGAACTGCTCGAGGTTCTGGTTGGTGGCGCTGATGAGCCGGAAGTCTGAGATGCGTTCGTCCACCTGGCCGAGGGGTCTGAAGCGCTTCTCTTCCAGAACCTTGAGGAACTTCGACTGGAGGGCGAGGTTCATGTCCCCGATCTCATCCAGGAAGAGAGTTCCACGGTGCGCCCGCTCCAAAAGCCCCTCCTTGGCATCCACCGCCCCGGTGAAGGCCCCTTTCGTGTGCCCGAAGAGCTCGCTCTCGAGAAATTCCCCCTTGAGACCCGCACAGTTGAGTTCCACGAAGGGTTCCCGGGCGTTGGGGCTCCGGGAATGGATGGTCCTCGCCAGGAGCCCCTTTCCCGTCCCCGTTTCGCCGCGAAGAAGCACGGGGCTCTTGTGGCGGCACGCGGCGTCGATGAGGGGGAGGATGGCGGCGAGAGATGCCGATTGGCCATAGTAGGGGACGATGACGGCGGGCTGTTCCCTCAGAGACCGGTTGGAGCGCCGCAATGAGCCAAGCTGGAGAGACTTTGAAAGGTAGACCTCCAGCTCCTTCAGGTTCACCGGCTTGGTGAGGAAGTGGTCAGCGCCGCGCCTCATGGCCTCCACGGCGAGAGGGATGGTGCCCTGGCCGGTCATCATGATGATGGGGAGGGTCGGATCCGTAGTGCGGATGTCGAGGATGAGGTCCACTCCATGACCGTCGGGGAGATAGGCGTCCAGGAGCACGGCATCGTAGCCGCTCTCCGCGAGCGCCCTCCTCGCCTCGCCGAGGGATGCCGCCTCGGAGACGGCCAGGCCGGCCCGCTCCAGGAACGCAGCAATGCCCAGCCGGATGGCCGGCTCGTCATCGACGATCAAAACTCTCTTCATGCCTCTGGCTCGTTCGCGGCTCATTAGCGAATTGATTTTATCACAAAACCAGGGTGTCCCGTAACTCTCGGGTTCCAGAAGTCGGGGGCCCCGGTCCAGGCCGGGTCCCTTTCCGCTGTGGCGGGTCCGGAGGATGTCTCTCTCTGGCTTATCATCGAATTATCCCCTTCCTGCGGCCGGCGAAGGCGCCTCCGGCGGATCTCATACGGTGACCGTCAGCCAGCTCGCGATGACCTCGCCCAGCTTGTCGTAGGAGATGGGCTTGGTCAGAAAATCGTCGGCGTTGTATTCCCTGAGGATCTCGATGCGCTGGCTCTCCTTCTTGTAGAGCCCGGACATGACGATGACCTTGATATTTTTCGTGTCGGGATCGTCCTTGATGGCCCTGCACAGGTGCTTGCCATCCATCCTGGGCATGATCTGATCCGACAGAATCAGATCGGGATGGTACTCCTTCGCCATTTCGAAGCCTTTTACACCGTTGTCGGCGAGCAGCACACCGTACCCGAGTGCCTCGAGGACGTGGAACGCGATGCGCCGCGTGTCAGGATCGTCGTCCACGACCAGGATCATGGGGCGTCGAATTGCGTTGCCGATCTCGGCGGGGGGACCGGGGTACTCCCGTTCGAAGTGTTTGAGGCGCCTCTGCCACATGACCGCGGGAGCTGACTGCCAGAACTTCACCCTCGCCTGACCACCCGCCATGCACGAACAGGTTTTGCAGTTGGAACAGATGACGGTGGGGCTGTCGGTGACGCATAAGCACCAGGGACTGGCCGCCGCATCGAAGAGCTCGCCGCAATTCAAGCAAGACACCCAGTAGTGGTGCTCGACGTCTTGGGTTGTCACGACTTTCAATTCCTGGCTCATGGTCTCCTCCTGCGGGAGCGGCTTGGCCTCCCGCTCCGATAAGAGCAAGAGGGATGCCAACAAATCGACACTTCGCTCGTTCCCCTCCCCGCCCTATCCCAGAGTCCAGAGTCTGAGATCCCTTTCATAAGAGGGCTCGGCCATGGGGAGTCCGACGCCGCCTGCCGCCCCTGTCCGCCTATGAGACGCGGCTTCTCAATTTTGAGACGCCATGAGACCGGAGAGGCCGGCGGGCAGGAGTGCCCGCCCCACAAATGCCTTTGCCGTGGCGCGGACACTCTTGCGTGGCGGGCTTTCTTGCGTGGCGCGTACTTTCTTGCGTGGCGCGGACACTCTTGTCCGCGAAAGAAGAAAATCTGGCGGGCAGGAGTGCCCGCCCCACAGGAGTTCCTGCGTGGCGCGTACTTTCTTGCGTGGCGCGGACACTCTTGCGTGGCGCGGACACTCTTGTCCGCGAAAGAAGAAAATCTGGCGGGCAGGAGTGCCCGCCCCACATGAGCTTTTGTCTGGCGCGGGCCCTAAGAGATAGATCGCCCGCCTTCGGCGGAGGGCCCCTTCGCGGGCAGGGTGAACCAGAAGGTGCAGCCTTGGCCGGGCTCGCTCGCGACTCCGATGGCCCCGCCGTGAGCCTCCACGGCGAGCCTGCAGAAAGTGAGTCCCAAGCCCGTGGTGAACTTGCGCCTGCCTTCCCGGAGCTGGACCTGGCCGAACTTCTCGAAGATGAGGGAGTGGCACCCGGCTGGAATGCCGGGCCCGGTGTCGCTCACCTCCACCCGGACGAAGTCTCCCCATCGGCCCGGATGCTGACGCTCACGGTGGCGTCCTCGGGAGTGAATTGGAAGGCGTTGCCGAGGAGGTTCTGGATGACCCGCAGGATGAGATCCCCGTCGCAGATCACGGCCAAGGCTCCTCCGGGCAGGTCCAGCTTCGAACTTGCGCCGACCCTCTCAGCCGTCCCACCTTGGCCATGGCCCCGTCCACCAGGCTGTGAAGCGGTGTTGGCGCGAGATCGAGGCGCATGGTGCTGGATTCCATCCTGCTGACGTCCAGGAGGGACCCCACCATCTCCATGAGGCGGTCCGTGGTGGATGAGGCTTCCCTCAGGAGACTGGCCGCCCGCTCGGAGAGGGTGCCCCGTTCGATGACCTCCAGGGTTTGCAGGCAGACGTCCACCCCCATGAGGGGGGACCGCATGTCGTGCACGATCATGTGGACCAGGCCGTCCCGCAGGGCCTCCAGCTTCTGCAGCTTGTCGTAGCTCGTCCTGGAGCTCCCGCCTCTGACGCTGAATTTCGAGGTGCGTGGCGACCCTCGCCTCGACCTCCTCGACCTGGAAGGGCTTGGTGACGTAGTCCACCCCGCCCACGGAGAAGGCCTTCACCTTGCCGGGGGTCTCGTCGTGGGCGCTGATGAAGATCACGGGGATCTCCCTCAGGCGCTCGTCCGCCTTGAACCGGCGGCAGACCTCGTAGCCGTCCATCTCGGGCATGCTGATGTCGAGCAGGATCAGGTCGGGGGGATCGGTCCTTGCGGCCTCGAGGGCGAGGGACGCCGCTGAGCACGGGACGCACCTTGTACCCCTCCCTCTTCAGCATGGCGTAGAGGAGCTGCAGGTTCGTCGGGTTGTCGTCCACGATGAGAATCCTGAGCCGGATCCGGCTTCTGCATACGATCCCCTTGCGTTGCCTCCGCCCCTTCGACCCCTTGGCCTCGGGCCTTCAGCCGCCCACCCCCTCGTCCCTGTAGGCTTCGTAGATGGTCTCGAACTCCGGGATGACGTTTTTGAAGGTCTCGAGGACCCGTGGGTCAAAGTGGGAAGGAAGCGTCTGGCCGTCGCCCTCGGTCAAGATGGCGAAGGTCCGGCCGGCGTCGAGGGCGGGCTTGTAGGGGCGCTTGCTCCTCAGGGCGTCGTACTGGTCCGCGAGGATCAGGATGCGGGCCGAGAGGGGGATCTTCTCCCCCGCCAGGCCTTCGGGGTACCCCGTGCCGTCCCATTTCTCGTGGTGGCGACCGCGCCATCTCCATGCCCATCTTCACGAAGCCGTTGTTCGGGAAGCGGGAGAAGATGTCGGCCAGGATGTGGGCCCCGATGAGGGTGTGGGTCTGCATGATGTGCGTCTCCTCCGGGGTGAGACCCATGGTCTTGAGGAGGACGTGGTCGGGGATGCCGATCTTGCCGATGTCGTGGAGGGGGCTGGCGTGGAAGATGTCCTCGACGAAGGCATCGTCGATGAGCGGCGCCGAATACCCCGCTCCTCCCCCAGCTTGGCGGCCAGGGCCCGGCAGTACCGCTGGACGCGCGTGAGGTGGTTGCCCGTCTCCTTGTCCCGGAACTCGGCGAGCCTGGCGAGGGCGAGGATGGTGGCCATCTGGGAGTCGGAGATCTCCTTGACCTTGGCCCTCACCACCTCCCGCAGGTTGCGGTTGTGGCGCTCCAGCTCCTTCTGCAGGCCCCTGAGCTTGAGGTGGGTCCCGATGCGGGCGCTCACCTCGTCGATCTGGAAGGGCTTGGTCACGTAGTCCACGCCCCCCGCGGCGAAGGCCTTCGATCTTGTCCAGGGTCTCCGCTGCGGGCGCTCAGGAAGATCACGGGGATGTCCCTCAGCGCCGGGTCCTTCTTCAGGCGCCCGCACACGGCGTAGCCGTCCATCTCGGGCATGTTGATGTCCAGGAGGATGAGGTCCGGCGGCTCGCTCTTGGCGGCCTGCAGGGCCAGCTCCCCGCTGCGCACGGGACGAGCCCTGTAGCCCCTGTCCTTGAGGAGGTACGACGAGGGCCTGGAGGTTGGTGGGGTTGTCGTCGACCACCAGGACGTTGGCGGCGGGCTCGCCGTTCGCGGGGCGTGTCCATCACGTCTCTCCTTCCGGAGTGAGGAGTTCCAACATCTGTCTGTTCTCGAACCTCGCGGCCAGGTCTGCGAGTCTTCCCGCCACGCGGCGATCCACCTTCGCTGCCCGGTCCAGCAACCCTTGGATGCCATCATAATCCGCCCGGACGGTGGCCTCGCGCAACTCCCGCCGGAGGTCCTCCGGCAGGCAGCCCAAATCCTCCCGCGTCAGACGCGGCCCCGGCGCGGACGGCCCTCCGTCGCCTGCGGCGGCTTGAGGCTCCGCGTATTCGAACTCCACGTGGAGGAGGTGGCGGATCTTGCGGAAAAGCTCGCCCTCCCTGAAGGGCTTGCTGAGGAAATCGTCGGCTCCGGCCTCGCGCGACTCCTGACGGTTCTCCTCGAAGGCGCTGGCGGAGACGGCGATGATCTTCACCCCCGACCCGCCCGGCTTCCCCCGAATGGCCGCCATGGCCTCGTACCCGTCCATGACGGGCATGCGAAGGTCCATGAGGACGAGGTGTGGACGCCATTCCTCGTAAATGGACACCGCCTCGGCGCCGTCCGCCGCTTCCCGGGTCTCGAACCCCAGCTGGCCCAAAAGGCCGGAGAGGAGAAGGCGGTTGTCCCTCTTGTCGTCGGCCACCAGGACCCTGATGGGGGGCTGGCCCGGGGCGAGCCCCAGGACGGGCGGGAAGGCGGCCCGGATGCCCACCGCCGCACGATCGCATTCCTCCACGGGGATGTCGACACGGAACACGCTTCCCCCTCCGGGCCGGCTCTCGAAGGAGATGTCGCCGCCCATCAAGCGCGCGAACTCCCTGCTGATGGCCAGGCCCAGGCCCGTCCCCGCCTCGTCTGGTGCGGGTGATCTGCTCGAAGTAATGAAAGAGGCGGTTCCGCTGGTCCTCGGGGACGCCGCACCCCGTGTCGATGACCTCCGCCGTCAGCCGGCAACGCCCTTCGGGGTCCCGTCTCGCCCCCACGCGCAGGGTCACGGAGCCGCAGTCGGTGAACTTGACGGCGTTGCCCAGGAGGTTGATGAGGACCTCGCTCAGGCGGGCCTGGTCGGCCGTTGACGCAGGGGGGCACCCCCTCCTCCCGGATGAGTGTGAAGTGCAGGCCCTTGGCGCTCGGCCGGAACCGAGGAACATCTGCTCCATGTCCGTCGAGGAGGCTGTGCAGGTCGAAGGGGGCGGGGTTGAGCGCCACCCGCCCGCTCTCGATCTTGGACATCTCCAGGATGTCGTTGATGATGGCCAGGAGGTGTTCGCCGCTCCGGTTGATGGTCTCCAGGTGCTGGCGGTGGACGGGGCTCAGGTCCTGGCTCCTGCGGAGCAGAGCTGGGAGAACCCCAGGATGGCGTTCATGGGCGTGCGGATCTCGTGGGACATGTTGGCGAGGAAAGTGCTCTTGGCCCGGTTCGCCGCGTCCGCCGCCTCCTTGGCCACGCGCATGGATTCGGCCTGGCGGTGCTTCGTGATATCGGCGAACACCGTGACCACTTCCTGGACCTGTCCTCCGGCGTCGAGTTCCTGGAAGGCGTTTACCAGGATCCAGAGGGGCTCTTTGGCCCCCGGACGCTTGATCCCCATGATGTACCCCTCGAGGGGCTCGGCCCGTGGCCAGGACCTTGCTGACGGGGTACTCCTCCACGGGCATGGGGGTTTCGTCCTCGCGAAGGAAATGCCAGGCCGGATCCCCGACGGTCTTTCCCGAGAGCTGGTCCGTCGTGAGGCCCAGCATCTCACTGGCCATCTCGTTGCTGAAGAGGATGCCCGTGTCGGGGGCATGGATCACCACGCCCACCTGCAGGTGCTGGAGGAGGAGGCGGAACCGCTCCTCGCTCGCCCTGAGCGCCTCCTCCGTCCGGACCCGGTCCAGGGCGATGCCGATGCTCGCGCCCACGTCCTCCAACAGGTGGATTTCGTCGAGGGTGACGAGGCCGGGACGCCGGTCGTTGAACTGGAGGAGGCCGATGATCTCGTCGCCGCTCCTCAGGGGGACGAGGGCGATGGACTGGTAGCCCTCGCCGATGCAGCGGCCCCTCGTCATGATCTTCCGCTCGGCCTCTGTCATGGACTCGACAAACTCCGACGCGTTTGCGGTCCAGAACGTTCCCCGCTCCGTGCAGGAGGAGGAGGGGGGGAACGATGTACCGATGACGCTCCCGCAGAGGCAGGCCAGGATCGGCTTGCCCCCCGAGTCCCGCAACGCGCACTCGCCTTCGCAGCAGAGGAGGGAATTCTCCCCCTCCAGGAAGGACGGTGAGAACCCCGAGGATACGAAATAGGGGAAATCCTCCCCCTCGCGAAGGCGGACGGCACCTGCTTCGAATCCCAAATACTCCTGGATGAGAGCGACGATCGTCCGGACCGATTCCCGGGCATCCAGCGGCTGGTTCAGCCGTTCGAGGATCTTCATGGACAGCTCGCGGGCCCGCTCGGCTTTCTTTCGCTCGGTAATGTCCTCCACCGTGCCTTCGTAATAGAGGACGGCGCCGGAGGCGTCCCGGACCACCCTGGCCGTTTCCCAGACCTCTATGCGGGTCCCATCCGACCGCTTCCAGCTCGCCGAGAATCCGGTGATGACTCCTCTGGACTCCAGTTCTTCCTTGAATTCGGCGCGGGGGTAGGCCGGATCGAACTCCTCCGCCTCGAGGTTGAAATCCTTCATCATCTCGAAGGAGTCGTAACCGAGCATCCTGCACAGGGCCGGGTTCGCCATGATGACCCTGCCGTCCGGTGTCGTCTGGTACAGGCCGATGACCGAATTCTCGAAGAGGCCCTTGAAGCGCGCCTCGCTCTCGGCGAGGGCGAGCTCCGCCTTGCGTTGCTCGTCCACATTTCGCATGATTCCGCTGAATCCCCGAGGTTCTCCGTCGATCACAACCAGTTGACTGGAGGTGCTGACCCAGCGAATCGTGCCGTCCTTGGCGAGAATGCGGAACTCCCCGGTGTCGGAAGCGCCCTCGTACAGGCGCTTCAGTCGCTCCTGGACGACGGCGTGGTCGTCGGGGTGGATGAATTTGAAGAAGGGCTGGCCGATGACCTCCTCGGGTTCGTATCCGGACAGTTTCCGAACGACGGGGCTGACGTAGGTCGCCACGCCGCGTTCGTCGACGGCGTAGATGAGGTCGTTGAGGCGCTCCACGAGGTCCCTGAACTTCTCCTCGGACGCCCGGAGGGCATCCTCCGCCAGCTTGCGCTCCGTGATGTCCCGCAAGGTCCCGATGGTGGCCGGCTTGCCGCCGTAGTGGATGGGGCGGACGTTCACCTCGACGGGAACAGGACGTGCCGTCGCGCCGCGACGTGGGCCGTTTCGAAAACTCCCGCGCCCGTGAGAAGGACCTCGCGTATGCGGTGCTTGACGAGGGCGGCAAACTCCGGAGCGTCGATGTCCATCACCGTCATGCCGAGGAGTTCCTCGCGCGTGTAGCCGAGCCGCTCGCAGGCCACATCGTTCACCTCGAGGATCCGCCCCTCCCGGTCGATGATCCAGATCGCCATCGCTGGACGCCGTTGAAGAGCATCCGGTAGCGCTCCTCCGCGAGGTGCCGCTCGGCGCGCTCCCCCGCCTCGTGCAGCTCCCGCTTCACCGCGGGCGCCAGGCGCGACAGGCTGTCCTTGAGGAGATAATCGTGGGCTCCCGCCTTCATCATGTTGACGGCCAGGTCCTCGCCCACGCTCCCGGAGACCACGATGAAGGGGATGTCCAGCCCCGCCTCCTCGTAGATCCGGAGCGCCGAAGGGGCGTCGAAGGCGGGCATCACGTAGTCGCTCAGGATGATGTCCCACGGCTCGTCCCGCAGGGCCTCGCGCATGGCCTCGGCCGTTTCCACCCGCCGGTGGACCGTGGCGAACCCGGCCCGGCTCAGGGTGCGGACCAGCAGCTTCGCGTCGAGCTCCGAATCCTCCACGATCAATACCCGGAGGGGGGTTCCCGGGGAGGTTTCCACAGGCGCTTGAGGCCCTGGGGGCGGAGGTCCGATCTCTTCCGTCATTGATCACGCCTTCCTAAAGTCAATCAGCCAGTGGCGCGGACCGCTTTGAACAGTGAGGAGTGAGGAGTGAGGAGAAAGAAAGTGGACAGCTGTGGATGGCTCCTCCTCCGCCTTTGTGGCGCGGACACTCTTGCGTGGCGCGGATACCCCTTCGGGGCACAGGCACTCTTGTCCGCGAGAATAGTAAACAACCGGCGGGCAGGAGTGCCCGCCCCACGGGAAAAAGAGGTTGTGGCGCGGACAGACTTGGATAGTGATAAGTAAGAAGTGAGAAGTAAGAAGTGTAAAGGAACGAGGAAAAGAAAATAGACTTGGTGCATACACCTCCACCGTGGCGCGGATACCCCTTCGGGGCACAGGCACTCTTGTCCGCGAGAGATGTAAACAACCGGCGGGCAGGAGTGCCCACACCACGGAGAGCCATGGGGAGAAAGGCTCGTCCCGAACCACTACGAGTTCGTTCGCCACGTTGCTTCCTTTTCCGGATCGAATGTCCAACATCCAATGTCCAATTTCCAATGTCCAAGTTCCTTCTTCCCACTTCATCATTGGACATTCCTTGTTGGATATTGGACATTCATGTCTAGCCTCACTCCTCACCCCTCACTGTTCCCTTTCACTCCTCACTCCTCACTTTTCACTCGTCCCCGCCCCCAGCGTGAAGTAGAACGTGGCCCCCTTACCCACCTCACCCTCGGCCCAGATGGTGCCCCCGTGCCGATGGACGATGCGGCGCACCGTGGCCAGCCCCACGCCCACCCCGGGGTACTCCTCCGCCGGGTGGAGGCGAAGGAACGGTTGGAAGAGCTTCTCCGCCATGGCCATGTCGAATCCCGCGCCGTTGTCCCGGACGAAGAAGCACCCGCGGCCGTCGCGCTCCGTGGCGCCAAGCTCCACCCGGGCGCCTGCCTTCTTCCGGGTGAACTTCCAGGCATTGCCAAGGAGGTTCTGCAGGAGGGCCCGGAGGAGCCGGGGGTCGGCCTCTGCCTCGCCCAGGTCGGGCGCCAGAACGAACTCGACGGCGCGCGCCGGCTCCGAATCGCGCAAAGTCCGCTCCACCTCCTTCGCCATGATACCCAGGTCCACGGGCTCCTTGCTCAGTGCGCCTCGGGTCACCCTGGAGAGCCCGAGTATGGCCTCGATGAGTTCGGCCATGCGCTCGGCCTCCGTCTGGATGGTATTGAGGTAGCCCCTGGCCGTTTCGTCGAGCCGGTCCCCGCACTCCTCCGCCAGGACATGGCTCCAGCCGTCGATCCTCCGGAGGGGAGCGCGAAGATCGTGGGAGACGGAATATGAAAAGCTTTCCAGCTCGAGGTTCGCCGCGGCCAGATCCGCCGTGCGCTCCTGCACCCGCTTTTCCAGGCTCTCGTTGAGGCGGATGATCTCCTCCTCGGCCCGCTTGCGTTCGACGATCTCGCGCGCCAGGTCTAGGTTGGCGCTCTCCAGCGTGACCATTTTGTGTTCCAGCTTGTGGAAAAGCGCTTGATTGTGCTGTCTGAAAAACTCCATCTCGGCCCCGAGGGGCGGCCGGGAAGGAATGAGGTTTCTCTTCCGGTATTCTTCGAGAACCTCCCCGATCGCTCGGACCAGGACGTTAAGATCCGCCGGCTTGATGATGTAACGATCGGCCCCGAGCGCGAGGGCGAACTGCTCGTCCTTGGGCTCCGTGTAGGTGGCCGTGTAGAAAATGAAGGGGATGTCCCTGAGCCTCTCATGGGCTCTCCATTGACGGCAGAGGGCGAACCCGTCCATGACGGGCATGAGGATGTCCGTGATGATCAGGTCCGGCGGGTCCTCACCGGCCAACTTGAGCGCCTCCGCCCCGTTGCTTGCCGAGGTCACCTCGTACCCGTGCCCTCTCAAGAGGACGTCGAGCATATAGAGGTTTGGCGCCTGGTCGTCAACGATCAGCACCTTCGTCATGGCGCACCTCCGTTGGAGGCGCAGCCCTGAAGGTGTTCCTCCACCTGCGCCAAAAAGGTATCCGGAGTTGATCGGTTTCTCGATGTAGCCCGTGCATCCCGACTCGAAGGCCTTCTCCCGGTCGCCGGCCATGGCGTAGAGGTCACGGCCACGATGGGGATCTTCGCCATGGCCGGGTTGGCCCTCAGGTTCGGCGACGGTGTAGCCGTCCATGCCCGGGAGTGATGTCCAGGAGGATGAGGTCCGGTTTGTGACGGGCGGCCATTTCGATGCCCGTCAGCCAAACCGCCGTGGCATTGGTGCCCGGGTGGGGCATCCAAAGCCCCAGCCACGCCGTGACGAGGTAGATCACGGCCGGCGCCAGAACCTCTCTCTGGAAGGGCAGCGGGCTCTTTCCCGGCGGTCGTTCTATGGCTGAAACTCCATCAGCCCCATGCACCACGGAAGTCTCCTCTCCGTTTGGGCCATTCCGGCTTGTCCGGAATCGTTCTTCCCCTTCGCCTTTACATTCCCCTCTCAGATTCTGGACTCGCTCCGCTCGCCAGAATGACAGCTACGGCGTTTCCGCGGAAACCTCCATCTGCGTCATTCCGGCTTGTCCGGAATCCTCCCTATTCGACATTCACTCCCGCCTTCTCATTGTCTCCTCACTCCTCACTCCTCACTCCTCACCTTTTATTTCCCCAGCGTGAAGTAGAAGGTGGCTCCCTTGCCCACCTCGCCCTCGGCCCAGATGGTACCCCCGTGCCGCCGGACGATCCTTTGGACCGTGGCCAGTCCCACCCCAACTCCCGGAAATTCGTCCGTTTGGTGCAGGCGCTGGAAGGGCTTGAAGAGGTTTGCCGAGAACGCCATGTCGAACCCCGCACCGTTGTCGCGGACGAAATAGGCGGCATGGCCGTCCGCCCGGGTCACGCCGAGCTCGACCCGGGCGTGCTCGCGCTTCCGGGTGAATTTCCAGGCGTTTCGCAGGAGGTTCTGGAGGATGACGCGCACGAGGCGGGAATCACCCTCCACCGCTCCCAGGTCGGGCGCCAGAACGAACTCCACGGCCTGACCCGGAGACTCCTCTCGCAGGGCCGTCTCTACCGTTTTTGCCAATGCGGGCAGATCTACCGGCTCCTTCCGGAGATCGCCGCGGGTCACCTTGGAAAGCTCGAGCATGGCATCGATGAGTTCGGACATGCGCTGCGCTTCGGCTCGAATGGTGTCCAGGTAACCCGTGGCGGTTCTGTCCAGCACCTTGCCGTAGTCATCGAGCAGCGCATGGCTCCACCCGTCGATGCCGCGCAGGGGAGCGCGGAGGTCGTGGGATACGGAATAGGCGAAGCTCTCCAGTTCCCGGTTCGCAGCGTCCAGTTCCGCCGTGCGTTCCTGCACGCGCTTCTCAAGGTTTTCGTTGAGGCGGATGATCTCTTCCTCCGCCCTCTTGCGCTCGGTGATGTCGATGAAAGCCGAAACTGCTCCGCGCGGTTGACCCGTCCTGTCTTTCAGGGGCGTGGCGTTTCCAAGCAGGTGGCGCGAACTGCCATCGGGGTATGCCAGGTCAAACTCGTAGGTACGAACCTCTTTTCCCCGAGCAGCCACCTGCACCGGTAGATCCTCGGGAGGGATCTCCTGTCCATCCTTGCACGCCTTAAATCCCTCGGGACGCTCGCCCACGGGGGCAGATTTGGAAACGTTGGCGCCCTCCCTGATCCGGGTCCACTCCGCGCCGAGCCGGTTGCTGGTCATATGGAGGCCTGCCGGGTCGCGAGTGATCCAGACGGCGGCGGGCATTGCATCGAGCAGCGCCGAGAGCTCTTCCGATCGGAGCCGCTCCCTCTCCTCGCCCTCCCGCAACGCCTCATCCGCCCGCTTGCGTTCGGTGATGTCCTGTATCACCCCGATCATCTTGACGATCTTTCCATGCCCGTCTTTGACCAGATTGCCCAGACCATAGACCCAGCGCTCCTCGTTGTCGGTCTGACGCACGATCCGGTATTCACGGTCGAACTGCGCGCCCTCCTCCAGCACCTCATGGAGCAGATACTCCTGCATCGCCTGGCGATCGTCTGGGTGGACGATGGCTGACCATCCATCGGCGGTTTTGGGGTAGCCCGTGGAGCCAATCCCGAAAATCCCGTCGAGGAGGACGGAGCTCTGCCAGAGCCCGGTGGCGACGTCGTACACGTACCACCCGAGCTGGGCGACCGTCTGGGCATCGTTCAGGATGCGGACCGTCTCTCGAAGTTCTTCCTCCGCCCGCTTGCGCTCGCTGATATCGCGGATGTTGCACTGGATGACCTTCCGGTCGTCCACCAGATAGACGTTGCTGACGAACTCGACTTGCATCCGCCGCCCATCTGCGGTTTCGAGCGGCAAATCCTCGTAGCGGATGTAGTCGTTCCGCTGGAGTTCCTCGAAATTCTCCTGGTTGGCGGCGATGTCCTTGAAAAAGCCCAATTCCCAAAGCTTCTTCCCGAGGAACTCCTCCCGCGGGTAGCCCAACATCTCGATGAGGAAAGGATTCACATCCACGACGGCTCCCGTCTCGGCATCGAGGATCAGGATTCCGTCGCGAGCCGCCTCGAAGAGCCTCCGATAACGGACTTCCGAGGCGCGCAGCGCACTTTCTCCGCGCTTGCGCTCGGTGATGTCGTGGACCATCACATGCCTTGCGTCGCGGCCCTGGAACGTGATGGAGTGAGAAACGATCTCCACATGCATGAGTTCGCCGTTCTTCTTCAAGTGTCGCCATTGACCGCCGGGATTGTAGGTCCCCTGTGTCTGTTCCACATCCTTCAATAAGGCGCTGATATCTTCCTTGGGACGAATCTCCTTCAAGGTCATCGAGAGAAATTCTTCCTTGGTATAGCCGTAGCGCAGAATAGCGGCGTCATTGACTTCGAGAAATGCCAGGGTTTCCAGATCGTATATCCACATCGCCTGTGGATTGTTGGCGAACATATAATGATATTTTTCTTCGCTCGCCCGCAGCGCAAGCTCGGCCCTCTTTCGCTCGGTCACGTCCGCGGCGGCCGTCATGAAATAGAGCGCCTTGCCGTCGCCGTCCCGCCTGACGCTGGTGCTCACGTCGGCCCACACGACGGAGCCATTCTTGTGAAAGTATCGCTTGGTGAAGCGCGCCGAGTCCCTCTCGCCGGCCAGGATCGAGTCGATGATGGCCTGGCTCTCCTCCACATCTTCGGGGTGGGTGATTTCCTGCCATTTCATGTCGCTTGAGTTCCTCCTGAGAGTAACCGAGCATGTCGCAGAAGGCCCTGTTCACCTCCATCCCGCCGGCGAGATCGGTGATGGACTTGCCCAGGAGCGAATTCTCGAACACGTACTTGAACTTATCTTCGCTCTCGCGCAGGGCCTCCTCGGTCTGGCGCTTGGAGAGCGCCACCGCCAGATACCCGGCGAGGCGCTCCCAGAGCTCGATGCCCTCCCGCGTAAACCTGTCCGGACGGTGGTCGTTCATCTGGAGGAGGCCGATCCTCCGGTCGCCCAGCGGTAGCGGGATGAGGGCCACGGACTCGTACCCTTCCCCGTTGCACCGATTCCGGGTCCTCGCCTGGCGGTCGGCGTCCGTCGTGGTGGCCAGCAGGCGCGAGGTGCTGTTGCTCCAGAAACTCCCGCTGGGGGTGAAGAAGGGCTTGGCCGGGTCGAAGCGCCCGCAGATCACGTTGCCGCACATGCATTCCAGCCGGGGATCTCCCTTGCTGTCGCGGAAGATGCGGCCGTCGTCGTCCCTCGCGCAGAGGCTGGTTTCGAGCGCCACGAATTCGGCGGGGAAGCCGCGGGTCTCATAGTAGGGATAGTCGTCTCCCTGATGGAGCCTGACGCCCACGGCCTCACAGCCCGACCTTTCCTGGATGAAAGCCGTCACCGCCTGGATGAGGTCGCGCATCCCCAGGTTCTCGTTCACGATGCGGAGGAACTCGATGGCGGTCCGGTGCTCCTCCGAGACCCTCTTCCGCTCCGTGATGTCCCGCGCGATGGCCTGGTAGTAAGCTGCGCCGTCGATTTCGATTACGCGCGCGTTGACCTCCACGGGGAACACGCTCCCGTCCTTGCGCTGGTGCAGGGTCTCGAACAGAACCCCGGCTTCCCCCGCCGTCTCGAGATCCCGTAGGGTTTGGGCCAGGTCCGCGCGGGCCTGGGGCGCCCGGGTGTCGGCGAAATTCAGGGCCAGCATTTCTTCGCGGGTGTACCCGTAGGTTCGGAGGGCGCGTGTCGTTCACCTCGACATACCGCCCCCCGGCATCGGCCAGGAGGATGATGTCGTTGGCGTACTTGACGAGGTGCTCGAAGTGCTTGACCAGGGCGTGCCGCTCGCGCTCCGCGTCCATCTCCTGGCGCAGGGTGGCGACGGCTTGATGGCGCCACAAGGCCGTCATGACCCCTCCCGTGGCTAGGACCAGGAAGAGGGCCGTGAGGAAGATTCCCAGGGCGTCCTGGCGCGCGCGGGCCAACAGTTCGCTCCGGTCCGCCTTGGCGACGATGAACCAGGGCGAGTCGGGGATGCCCCGCACGGAAGCGAGCACGGAGCGGCCCGCGTAGTCGCGCCCTTCCACCCCGCCCGCTTTGCCCGAGACGGCCATGGAGGCCGGGAGCCCGGACGTGCTCAGCGAACGGTGCAAGTGGAGGGGCGCGTCCCGGGCGAACCTGAGCGGGCTGAGGAAGAGGATGCCGTCTCCCTCCCGGCGCACCAGGAGCGTCTCGCCCGTTTTCGTGGGTACGGGCCAGGCGGCCAGGATGGGGTAGAGGCTCGCCGCCGGATCGATCCGGATGATCACCGCGCCTGCGGGTCTTCCCTGCCCCACGGCCTTCAAAGGGACGATCAACCCCAGGTGATTGAAGGACACCTCATGGGCCGCGTGCAGGTCCAGGAAGACGGGCTTCCCCGAGGCAAGCGCTTCCTCCAAACCATGCCGAGCCATGTCCCCCAACCCACCGGCTTCCCCCGCGAAGAGAACGGTGCCGCCCGCCCCATTTGCCAGAGCGACGCTCCGGTATCCCGCGTACACCTGGAGGGAAGCGAGCCACTGCCGCACCCTCTCCCGCGTGGCCGGGTCCGCCGTGCCCTCGATGACCCGCGCCGCCGCCTCGCACGCCAGGGGGTTGCCTGCCATGGCCGCCGCGTCGCTCAGGCGTTCTCCCCGCCACATGGCCTGATTTGCCGCACTTTGCAGGTCCGCGATGGCGGTCAGGACCGCGTAGGCGTCCCGGCGGGCCTCGTCCCTGCGCCGCTCGAAGTAGAAATAACCCGTGGCTCCGATGGCCATCGCAAACAGCAGGAACACCGCCAGCAGGCCCCCGAGGGAAGCCCTGCGCGAGGTAGTCCTCGCGCTGTTGGAGACAAACAAGATGAGCGGCCAGAGATCGAGGCCCGCCGTCAGCATCAGTCCCGCTCCCAGCAGTACGAAGGCTAGAGCCGTTACCGCGGCCATGGGGACGGCGGTCCCCCCGTAGAGGACGGGAACCTGCAGCGCGTAGCCCAGAAGGACACCCAGGTCAAGGACCAGGACCGCGAGGGCGAGCACCGCGGCCGCTTGCCGGTAGCGGCGGGTCCGCGAACACGGCTCGATCTGGAGCAGGAGGCCCAGGGCGGCCAGTAGGAATACCGCGGCGGTCAAGGGAGACATGACCCCCACGACGAACTTCCCCACCGGTTCCGCCGTGCGGGTGAACCATTCCTCTATGGCGAACCGGAACCCGAAGGCGGACTGGGCGAGGGCCAAGCAGCTCACGGCGAAGGTGAGCAGGACTATCCCCTGACAGAACCGGTTGGCGAGCGCGGAGCGGGGACGGCGCTGGCGCGAGAACGCCGCTATGGACAGCCCTAGAAACAGGAGAGCCGTGCTGGGGGCCACGGGAACGTACTCCCGCCCAAGGGCGCTGGCATGCCACTGTCCCGTCAGCCAGGAGACGAGAACCAGGAGGGCGAGGGCTCCCACGAAAGCGAAGCAAGCCATGGCCACGCGGCGGATCCACGCCTCCTGTGGCGGGGGGCCGTTCTCGCTGGAGCCAGAGGGGACGAGGGTCTCGCTCATGGGGCTATGTCTCCGTGGGGCGGGCACTCTTGCCCGCCTTCATTCTTTTCCTTCGCGGACAGGAGTGCCTGTGCCCCGAAGGGGTATCCGCGCCACAGAAGGAACGTTCATGCCACAGCTCTCCCTCTCTGTGGGGCGGGCACTCTTGCCCGCCTTTATCTTTTCTCCCTCGCGGACAGGAGTGCCTGTGCCCCGAAGGGGTATCCGCGCCACAATCCCTATCTCTCCGTGGGGCGGGCACTCTTGCCCGCCTTCATCTTTCTCCCTCGCGGACAGGAGTGCCTGTGCCCCGAAGGGGTATCCGCGCCACAACAGAAGTGTCCGCGCCATGACGCTCCATCCTCACCGCACGGGCGGCGGCGGCTCATTGATGACGAGCCAGTAGATACCCAGATGGTTCACGGCCAGGACGAATTCGGCAAAATCCACGGGCTTCCGGATGTAGCTGTTGACCCCCAGGTCGTACGCCGCGATCATGTCCTGGTCTTCCTTGGAGGTGGTGAGCACCACCACGGGAATCCGGCGCGTCCGCTCGTCCGTCTTGAGGGTCTTGAGGACCGTCAGGCCGTCCACCTTGGGTAGCCGGAGGTCCAGGAGAACGATGACGGGCTGATCCAAGGTGTCCCGTCCCGCGAAGGCCCCCGCTCCGAAGAGAAAGTCCAGGGCCTCCTGGCCGTCTCGCACCACCACGAGCTCGTTCGCCACGTTGTTCTTGGCAAGGGCCCTCTTCGTCAGGTCCACGTCGCTTGGGTTGTCCTCCACGAGCAATATCATTTTCGACTCCATGCGGCCCTCCTCTGAGTCTCTAGAGAATGTTCAACCGGACCAGCGCGCGCTAGGCGGGGCATTGTTGCCGCAATCCTTCCGTGGGGCGGGCACTCTTGCCCGCCTTTTTTCTTCTCTTTCGCGGACAGGAGTGTCCGCGCCACAGCAGGAGTGTCCGCGCCACAAATTCCCTTCTGTCCGTGGGGCGGGCACTCTTGCCCGCCTTTTTTCTTCTCTTTCGCGGACAGGAGTGTCCGCGCCACCTTTTACTCCTCACTCCTCACTCTTCACTTCTTACTTCTCACTTCTCACTGTTCCCGGCCCCCAGCGTGAAGTAGAACGTCGCTCCCTTGCCCACCTCGCCCTCGGCCCAGACCTTTCCGCCGTGGCGCCGCACGATGCGCAGGACCACCGCCAGGCCCACGCCCATGCCGGGAAACTCCTCGACGCCGTGCAGCTTCTGGAAGGGGCGGAATAGTTTTTGAGCATACGCCATGTCGAATCCCATGCCGTTGTCCCGGACAAAGTGCACGGGGACGCCGCCCTTCTCGGTCGTACCCAGCTCAATAAGGGCACCTTTCTCGATCCGGCGCGTGGCCTTCCACGCGTTCTCGAGGAGGCTCTTGAGCAACGTTCGCAGGAGGCCCGCATCCCCCTGCACGATGAGATTCTCGGGGATGACAAACTGCACGTCCCTGGACTCTTGTCTTTTCAGCAGGGCTGCCCGCTGAGACTCGGCCATGGCCCCGAGGTCTACGGAATCGATGAGCAATTCTCTCCCCGCTACTCGGGAGATGTCGAGCATGGCATCCACGTGTTCTCCCATGGTTTGGATCTCGGCCCGAACGGTGTTCAGGTATTGCTGTCCCGTGCCGTCCAGAGTCTCGCCGTAATCCTCTTGGAGGGCGTTGCTCCACTCGTCGATGCGCCGGATCGGAGTACGCAGGTCGTGAGACACCGAGTGGGCGAACCCCTCCAGCTCGTCCTCCGTGGCGGCCAGTTGGACCGTCTTCGCGCGCAGCAGCATGGCCAGTTCTGCGTTGAGCCTGAGGATCTCCGCCTCAGCGCGCTTGCGTTCCGTAATGTCGCGCCAGACGCAGTGGTAAACGGTGTCACCCATGATCTGCGAGAGTTGCGCCGTCACATGAATATCCCTGATGTCGCCCTGCCTAGTCCGTTGCCGGGTCTCGAAATCGTCTCTGCCTTGCTCGGACACTTTGGCGATGCGCGCGCGCGTATCCTCAGAGGTCTCCTCGACCTCAACGTCCGAAATGCTCAACCGTGCGAATTCATCGCGCGAATACCCCAGCTGCCGGCTGGGCTGTTTCATTGAATTCCAAAAACCGTGCCGTTTTCGGATCAATAACCACAATGCCATCGGGTGACTGCTCGAACAATAATCGGTAGCGGCCTTCCACCTCGCGGCGCACCTCCTCCGCCCGCTTGCGTTCGGTGATCTCCTCCGTGAGCTCTCTCGTGCGGACAACCACTCGCCGCTGGAGCGTTCTGGACCATAGAAACGAGCCGGCGAGGAGGACGATCAGGAGAACAATCATGGCAAGGCCATACTTTGCGAAGGTCAACAGCCTCCTTTCAAAGGGCTCGTAAGGGGAAAGCCACTTGGACTGAATGTCCCGATATTCGCGCGTGGTCTTGAGGGCGGCCAGCCCCTCCGAAAACCATGAGAGGAGGGCTTCGCTGCCGTGGGGGACGGCGTAGCAGTACTCAGCGGAAAGCACGGGGCTTGCGGATAGTTCGCAGGTTTCGCCATCCGTTCTTCTCGATCCAGTAGAGGGCGGGCACCTTGGCAACGAGCGCGCAGTCACCCTTGCCCGCGGCCAGGAGGCGGAGGGCCTCCTCTTGAGAGGCCACGGGAATGAGTGCCTTTTCGTAGCCATTCTCAACGGCCAGGTCGTTCATGATGTCGCCCGCCATGACGAGAATGGATTTCCCGGCGAGGTCTCCCATGCTGGAAGGTACCGCCGAGCCTTTGCGAACCGCGATGGCGTGTTGGACAAGAGTGTAAGGCGCGGAGAAGGTGAACTGCCTGTCCCTCTCCACCGAATAGAACATCCCCTGCACCATGTCGACGCCGCCGGTTTCCAGTCCCTTGCGAATCTCTGTCCCAGGGTCCAAGCCGGATGTCCACCGCCAGCCCCATCTGCCTGGCGATGGCCTTGGTGAGGTCCACGTTCAACCCCGCGGGTTGGCCGTTCTCATCCAGGAACTCGTAGGGTGGATAGTGGTCGTCTCCTCCCACGACGATTCGGCTCTTGGTCAGCCCCATGGCCTCGAGCGCCGAGAACCACTTGGCGTGGAGCTGGCGGAATGTGCCGTCCGCCATGGCGATGGCCAGTCCCTCGTTCAGTTGGGCGAGGAGCGCACCGTTTCCATTTCGCACGGCGAAGCAGAAGTTCTGGGTGAAGTCCTTGAGGGGCGGAGCCACCACCCGTGAGGTTGGTGATGCCGGCCTGCCGCATGAGCTGAAGGGCGAGGAGCTTCTGAATGACCACGGCGTCGTACTTTCCCGCTGGAAAGTCCGCGAAGGGCCGTCTCGAAGGACGGCAGGGGAACGATTGCGGCGCCCAGGTCGGCGCGGTGGAGGTACTCCTCCGCGTTATCTCCCCGAAGGACCGCCACCTGCTTTCCCCTCAGATCGGCGGGCCCTTGGATATCGGTGTTCGTATCCCGCACGACGATGGTGCCGTGCATCGTGAGATAGGGAAAGGTGAAATCGTAAGTCGCCTCCCTTTCGGGCGTCCTGCCGACCAGCGGGAGCACTTCGAGCCTCCCCTCGGCCAGGTCCGCCTTGATCTCGCTCCAGACTCCGGTCTTGAAGGTGGCCTCGCGGCCCACCGCTTTGAGCGCCGCCCGGAGGAGCTCGACGGAGAAGCCATCCGCCTGCCCTTCCGGTGTGACCATGCAGAAGGGTGGATAATCCGGTTCGCATCCCGAGAGCACGGGAGGGGTCCTGCGGTCCGCCGAGGCACCCGCCGTCTCGGCGCCTACCCGCGACGCAGCCAGGGAGAGCATCAAGATGGCCGACAGGGCCATGAAGTGGGTCCATCCGCGCATTGCCGTGCCCTCTCCTCTACCCGTTCGCTGTTGCTCTAATATTACTCCGTGGCGCGGATACCCCTTCGGGGCACAGGCACTCTTGTCCGCGAGAGACAAGAACCAGGCGGGCAGGAGTGCCCACCCCACGTGATCCTTACCCGTGGCGCGGACGCTCTTGCGTGGCGCGGACGCTCTTGTCCGCGAGAGATAACCATGATGGCGGGCAGGAGTGCCCGCCCCACAAGGGAAAAACAGAGGAGTGCCTGCCCTCGGCTGTTTTCTTTTTCCTTGTCCCGTTTCATTTCTCGCTTTTCCCCTTCACTCCTCACTCTTCACTCCTCACTCTTTCATTTTTACTTTTAACTTTTCACTTCTTACTTTTCACTTTTCACTCTCCCCGCCCCCCAGCGTGAAGAAGAATGTTGCTCCCTTTTCGACCTCGCCCTCGGCCCAGACCCTGCCGCCGTGGCGGTGGATGATGCGCTGGACCGTGGCCAGCCCGATGGCGGAGCCGGGATACTCCTCCTTGAGGTGGAGGCGCTGGAAGGGCTGGAACAGCTTGTGGCTGAACTGGGGATCGAAGCCCACGCCGTTGTCGCGCACGAAGTAGGTGGGCACGCCGCCCTGATCCGTCACCCCGAACTCGATGACGGCGTGTTCCCGCGTTCGCGTGAACTTGAAGGCGTTCTTCAGAAGGTTCTGAAGGGCGAGGCGCATGAGGGTCGTGTCGCCCTCCACCATGACCTCCTCCGGGATGACGAACGTCACCTGCCGTTCGGGGGCCTCCCGTGCCACCGCCATGGAGACGGTCCTGGCGATCTCAGCTAGGTCGAGGGTCTCCCTCGTCATCTCCCGCCTCGTGGCCCTCGAGATTTGAAGGAGCCCGTCCACGAGCTGGCCCATGTGCTTGGTCTCGGCCCGCACCGTCTCGATGTAGCTCCTGGCCGTGTCGTCCAACTTTTCGCCGTAGTCCTCCAGCAGGGCGAGGCTCCAGCCGTCGATGCTTCTGAGGGGCGCGCGCAGGTCGTGGGAGACGGAATAGGAAAATCCGTCCAGTTCGGCGGTCGTGGCCACCAATTCGTTGGTGCGCTGCTGGATGTGCACCTTCAGCTCGGCATTGAGCCTTTCGATCTCCTCCTCCGCTCGTTTGCGCTCGGTGATGTCCTCCCCGAAGCTGGCTACGCCATAGACATCGCCGCCCTCGTCCCGGAGGATGGTGTTGCTCCAGTTCACCAGTCTCCGCTCCCCCGCCTTAGTGAGGATGGGGTTCTGGTGATGCGGGGAGATTTCTCCCGACCGGACGATCTTGGGGAAGACCTCCTCATGGATTTCCCTTCGGATGTCCTCGGGGAGGAAGAACTCGAACCAGCTTTTGTGGAGAACCTCCTCGCGGGACCAGCCGGTGAGTTCGAGCAGGTAATCGTTGCAGAGGATGATCTTCCCCTCCAGATCCAACATCACGCCGATGAGCGAAACGGTTTCCATGACCGAACGGAACCGGTGTTCGCTCGCCGCCAGTGCCACTTCGCCCTGCTTGCGCTCGGTGATGTCGCGGCCGATGCCCAGGACACCGATGAGCGTTCCGGTGCTATCGACCATCGGCGTCTTGATGGTTTCGAGCCAGGCACCTTCGCCACTGTCCGCGAAGGTGATCCATTCTTCGTTGCTGGTGGACCTGCCCGCCGCCATGGCCTTGCGATCATTCTCTCGGAAGGAGTCAGCCAGTTCCCGGCTCACGAAGTCGTAGTCGGACTTCCCCACGATGTCCTCTACCCTGGCACCGAAGAAGCGCTCGAACATCCTGTTGCATGAGAGATACACGCCGCCAGGATCCTTCAACCAGATGAGATCGGGGATGGTTTGCACCAACGTGCGCAGTCTAGCTTCGCTGTCGCGAAGAGCTCTCTCCGCCCCCTTTCGGTCGGTGATGTCCACGTAAAGGGCGGCCACGTGGGCGGGCCGGCCCTCATCGTCTTCCAGTGCGAAGCGGTTGACCAGCCACCAGCGCGGGCCGGAAGAATGGTGCAGCTCGATTTCATTGACTTGGTCCTCTCCTATCTCGATCAAGCGGCGGTCATCCTCCACCAGACGTTGCGCGTCCTTCTGGGGAAAGGTCTCAAAGGGGCTCTTGCCGATGTAGTCTTCCCTGCGCATACCCATGGCCTGTTCCCAGGCCTCGTTCATATACTCGTAGCGGCCCTCCAGGTCCCGGATGACGGCGACGCCGGGCAGGTTTTGCATGAAGAGGGCGAAACGCCTCTCGCTGGCCCGGAGCGCATCCTCGGCTCGCTTACGCTCGGTGACGTCCCGGACGATGGCCCAAATGGCAGCGGGGTTTCCATCTTTGTCCCTTTCGAGGTAGGACCGGAGTTCGATGGGGACGAGGGTGCCATCCTTGCGGCGGTACTCCTTCTCGTAGAGTCTCGAATAGCCGTCCCCCATGATCTGCTCATCGACGATGCGCCGCTCCATGTCGTGCCATCTTTCGGGGGTCAGATCCATATAGGTCCGGTCCCCGAGCTCCTCGCGCGAATAGCCGGTCATCGCGCAGTAGGCGTCGTTGCATTCGAGGATGCGCCCATTCAGGTCCACGAGCACGAAGCCGTCGAGCATTTCCTGGTAGAGCCCCCTGTACTTGGCTTCCGAATCGATCAGTGCCTGCTGCGCGAGCTGTCTCTGCGTGATATTCTCGTGCGCCACGACGACAAGGGCCGGGCTGACACCGGAGGAGCGCGTCACCCTGAGTGTGAACCAGCGCTCTTTCTCCGGGGAGTGACAGGGGTACTCCATGAGGTAACGAGCCCGTTCCGATTTCATCACGGCGCGGATTCCTGCGGCCGCGTCGGCGGCCATCTCGGCCTCCGGTCCGGTGACGGCGTCGCAAACCTCGAGATAGTTCGCCCCCACCGCCGCGTCCAGAAGACCCAGGCCGTTGGCTTGGGCGAACTTGCGCCAGGCTTCGTTGACGGCGACGATCTTCCCCGCTGCGTCGAGGACGCAAATGTGGGCAGTGAGGGCGTCGAGGGTGGCCCGAGTGAACCGCTCGGACTCGGCCAGTGCCTCTTCGGCCCGTTTGCGCTCGGTGATATCTCGAAAGATCCCGATTCTGCCGCTGACCTCTCCGGTCGCGTCGAGGAGGTTGGACATGCTGATCTCGAAGGGCCGGCAAGTGCCGTCGGACATGAGGAATTCGATCTCGTAATCGGGGATCTCCACCCCGTTCAGAGCTCGCGTGAAGTTCTCCCCGACGAGGGCGCGGTATTCCTTCGGAACGAAGTCGATCGTAGGCCGCCCGATGACTTCAGCCTCTGTATAGCCAGCTTTCTTCAGCCATTGAGGGCTGACGAACCGGATTCGTCCCTCGAGATCCATGGTGAAGATCCCGTCGGAGGTATTGCTCACGATGAGGCGGTAGCGCTCTTCGGACTGGCGCAGCGCCTCTTCCGCCCTCCGGTGCTCCTCCCTCTCTTGGATGGCCTCCAGGGCATACCCCAAGTCGTCCCCAAGTTCTACGAGGAGGGCTTGCTCTTCATCGCCGATGGCATCGGACTCTCTGCAGTAGACGGTCAGGGCAGCCACAACTTTACCCCGAACTCGCAAGGGGATTGCCGCCGAAGCGAGATAGCCGGCCCGTAGCACCGCTGCCCGCCAGGGAGTCACGTCTGGGTTGAGGGAGGTGT
The DNA here is from genome assembly GCA_963772255.1 of uncultured Acidobacteriota bacterium. GTDB lineage: Bacteria > Acidobacteriota > UBA4820 > UBA4820 > DSQY01 > JAKAJA01. The sequence continues at coordinate 4,723 of CAVYWK010000011.1, read as the reverse complement.
CCGGGTTCATCACGGCACGTTTCTCGCGGATGGCCGTGCCCGTGGCGCCGTGCCCTTCTGACATGTCGTCCCACCGGACTGTTGCTCCCTCGAGATATTTGTCCGATGACTTCGACTGGGCGATGGGCAATACGCGGCCGTCCGGCTCCTTGGAACCCACCCAGGCCATGAGGAACGGGCCGCTGTCTACGAGGATCCTGCAGGCCTCGGTGAGGAGCTTCTTCCGGTCCCCCTCCCTTACCACCAGCTGGTTGATTTCAGTCACGGTGCGCAGGAGGCGGTTGAGCTGGGTGATCCGGCCCTCGGAGCGCTTCCTCTCCTCGAGGACCGATTGGAGGGCACGGGCCCGCTGGCCCCGCCAGAGGCCATAGGCGATGCCGAAAAGCGTGCACAGAATACCGCTAAGGGTCACGGCCTGGAGGGCCATGGAACGATAGAACGGCGCCAGCGCCTCGGCCCGATCGACCTTCACCACCATGCCCCAGCCCGTCTTCGCCACGGGCCTCGTGGCGGCCAGAATGGCCACGCCTCTGTAGTCCACGAACTCGCCCATGAGCCGGTGTCCGAGAAGCGCCTCGCGCCCTGCCAGCCCCTTCCTGTCCAAAGGCACCCTCACGCTCAGAGGGGCGGCCTTACGAAACTTCAAGGGGGTGATATGGACCAGATCCCCGCCCTCTTGATAGAGCAGCACCGCCTCTCCCGATTTTGTGGGCACGGGTTCCCGGGAGAGGAGGGGAAAGAGCCAACGTGCCGGATCCATGACGAGCAAGACCCACCCCTGCGGCGCCGTTTCGGGAGGAGCGGCAGCCGTGCCCACCCTCACGAGGAAGCCCAGACGGACTTCGCCCGTACGCACTCCCCTGAAAGCAAATGCCCGTAGGGACTGGTCCGATGTCATTTGGTGGGCCGTCTTCGCACAGTCTGGCGACAGGGGGGGAGCGCCCGGGGAAGTCACCACCGGTTCGCCTCTCCCGTTCAGGATGTAGGCTCCCTGGTAGCCGTAGTTGGCCACCATGGCTGCCAGGATTCCCGAGAGGTGCTTTTCCTCTTCCACCGTAGAGCTGACCCGGTCGTCGAGCAGGGAACTCACGGAGGGAAAGCCTGCCACCCACTGCCCATCCCCCCACCTGTCGCGCAACCAGCTTTCGATGGCCGCCTCCCGATCGTCCGCCAGGGAGGTGAGGCGGATGTTCCAGTTCTCGATGGCCTCACGGTACTCGAAGCGCCAGTAGACGATGGCCGAAAGTACCACGAGCCCCAATACCAGGATGGAGGCGAGTGTGGCGGTAGCGGTCAGTTTCTTCATCCGTTGCCCCTCACGGGAGGTCCGGGGTCCATGGCCATCCGTCTCCCTTCCCCGTGAGCGCCACGGTCAGGCCCGACTCCGTGACGCCCCGATCTCCTGAGGACCGGTGACGACTGTCGCTACCTCTCCTCGGCGAATCTCCCCCCGGAGGTTCGTTCCGCTTTGGAAGCACGAAATCGTGACCTGTCTCATTTTCATAATAGGCTCCGGTCAGGGCGAAGTCCAATCAAACCGTCAGGCCCGCGACCCGGCCCACACGGCACATCGCACGTTCCATGCCGAAGCGCTCGGGGACGAGAGCCAGGACAACTCCAGCCACACCGGCGTGCGTGTGGCTCTCCACACCCCCTCAGTACCGCCACCTAACTATTGACATCACTAACATTATTTGTTCACGCGAGGCGCCGATGGGAGGCCGGATGGGAATCGGTGTTGCCCACCGTCCTGGGAAGAGATTCTTAAGGTTTGGGCCGATCGTCTCACTATCGAAAAAGCGCATTCTCAAGAATGAGACTCCTTAACGATCTGCCTTTGCGCTTAACTCGACATGGTTGCCAGTACCTGGTGTCCCGTCTCAGGAATAGCCGGCATAAATGGTCATCCTGAGGAATGCATCGAGGAGAAACCCCGGAAGGATCTCTACCTTTGATTCTGCAGGATCACCGGCCGAGATCCCTTCATGCGCAGCCCATGGGGGAGTGCTTCAGGGCAGGCTCTTCAGAGGAGACGCTTCGAAGGAGAATTCAGGATGACCCGAAAGAGCAATCGACTTATTCCGCGAACCGCTGTTACAGGACACTAGCCGTATCCCGCCCTTCAAATCTCTCGCCCCTAAGCCTTCGTGGGATTTACGCTGGTGGTCGGACCAGACGGCTGGATTTGGTTTCTAGCGTCGCTAGGGGCCTCGCTCGCGTCGGAGTCCGCTCGCTGCGTCCAAAGCGCCGCACGAAACCCGGGGCGGGTCCCTCGCCTGGCCTTGCACGCTGCGAACACTCCCTCTTCGGTCGCGTTCTCCCAGCAAGGCCTAGCCGTATCCCGCCCTTCAAATCCTCTCGCCCCTAAGCCTTCGTGGGAATAACCGCTGGTGGTCGGACCAGACGGCTGGATTTGGTTTCTAGCGTCGCTAGGGGCCTCGCTCGCGTCGGAGTCCGCTCGCTGTGTCCCAAGCGCCGCACGAAACCCGGCCCAGGGTCCCTGCGCGTCCCGCTGGCGCTGCGAACGCTCCCTCTTCGGTCGCGCTCTCGCGGCAAGGCCTAGGCGTATCCCGCCCTTCAAATCCTCTCGCCCCTGAGCCTTCGTGGGATTTACGCTGGTGGTCGGACCAGACGGCTGGATTTGGTTTCTAGCGGCGCTAGGGGCCTCGCTCGCGTCGGAGTCCGCTCGCTGTGTCCCAAGCGCCGCACGAAACCCGGCCCAGGGTCCCTGCGCGTCCCGCTGGCGCTGCGAACGCTCCCTCTTCGGTCGCGCTCTCGCGGGCGGGACTGCGCCCACCCCTGGGCTTCAAATCCTCTCGCCCAAAGTCGTCCTTCGGAGAATCTTCGCAGGGAAAACCGCTGGTGGTCGGGGCGAGAGGATTTGAACCTCCGACTCCTTGCTCCCAAAGCAAGTGCGCTACCAGACTGCGCCACGCCCCGACTCGATCAAGGATACCGGAGGAGCGGCGGCGGCGCAATCGTTTGAGAGGAAATCCACCCAAGATCCGGATCCGGCCGATTAGATAGCCTGGACACTTTGGATGTGACGCGGGTCACAACTCGGCCGTCCAACTGCTCGGCGTTAAACCGGATCACCCTCCCCGCGGTCTAGCGCGTAGGAGGCCCCGAAGTGGCCCCGAGGAGGAGACCATGACCCCAAGATTGCGCGTTCTCGCCTGCACCATCGCCGCCGCCCTCGCCCTCGGACTGACGGTTCTGGCGCAAACTCCGCCCAGCGGGGCCTTTATCGCCGGCCCCGTAACCGAAGTCCACGCCGACTCCCTGGTCCTGCAGGGGATGACTCTCGCCGTGGACGAGCATTCCAAGTTCTTCACCGTCCTCCCAGACGGGATGATGGCGCCGGCCACATTCGCGGACATCCAGCCCAACCTCCCCATGCACGCCCGGTTCATCTTTGTGGGCACCGTGCCCACCCTGGTGCGCGGCGAGGTCGGCAACGATTTCTTCTGGCACGGAATCGTGACGGCAATCGGGGAGGGTGCCCTCACGCTGGACGGCGCGGTGACCATCCATACGAGCCAGGCCCGGATTGTCGGCGCCGTGCCCCTGCAAGTGGGAAGCACGGTGGGCGTGAAGGGGGAGGTGCTAGCCGGGGTTTTCGCGGCCAAGGTCATCAACGCCTCGGGCCTCGACTTCGCTTTTAAAGGGACCCTTGAAACGCTCACCCAGGACGCCGGCGGTTCGGTTGTAGGATTCACTTTCGGACGCGGCGAGACGCTCTATCCTGTGGATCTCGATGCCAACTCGCTCATCTGGAAGGGACGCCGGCAGGTACCCGCCGACGCCCTCGCCGTGGGGATGAAAGTGGACGTGGACGGTTGGGTTCAGCCCGACGGTTCGGTTCTCGCATGGAACGTGCGGATCATCAAGTGATTTTATCAATCGTCCTGAAATGACGACAAGGGCGGGGAGCCATCCCCGCCCTTTTTGCGCGTTCACCCAAGTCAATCACAGGATCCACTGATCACCTGGTTGAGCTCTGCACCTGACTCCACCACACTCCGCACCGGCCGTTTTAGTGATGCCCACAGTTGAGGCCGAGGGAAATCGTCTCCCGGAGCGAAGTGCAGGGAGACGGCGTCCCGCCGCGACGGGCGCAGAGGCTAGAAAGCCAAGCAGGATGGGGCCGACTCGTACTTGGGTACTTGGAGCGCCCCAGACTGCGAAGGCTGACACCGCCTATGCGCGGCGCGCGGTGGCCGACTCGGCGGCGACGACGCCGACCGAGAGCACGGGGAGGAGGGACAACAAAGAAGCCGTCCGGCCCAGGGCAACCCCGGAGGGGCGCCGCGGCTGGGGCCCTGCGCTTTGTTGCGGCTCGTCGGAAGGGCGCCACCCTACCTTTCTCGCCGCGCCGTGCGCAGCATCCCCAGGCGCAGGCGCCGCGCAGAATCCTCTCCGCCCCGTCCCGGCGGCGCACATGAAATAATGGGGAGGGGTCTGTAGTGTCCGCATCTGCGGAAAGGCCCGCCGACCGAAGGGAGGCCAGGAGGGTCAGGCCGCGGCAGAGAAAAGCCGTGTACCGTCCCAAAGGTTGAGATCCTTCAGGGGCAGCCCTATGAAGGCAGACTTCAGGATGACATCGCAGGCGAGGCTTTTCGAGAACGCGGCCCAAGCCTCCTGCCGAGGCGCGAAGCGCCGAGGGCCTTTTCGGTCAAGGTGCTGGCAACCAGGTTGAGTCAAGTGCATAGGCAGATCACCT
>CAVYWK010000010.1:0-5660 GCA_963772255.1 uncultured Acidobacteriota bacterium | reverse complement strand
CCTAGATAATCGAGTGATCGGGTAACCAAGTGATCAGAGCCTATCGCCACTTCACGCCGTTGATAACTCGATCACATGATCACTTGATCACATTCTCCGAGAGTTTGGCAGGCGAGGAGGGATTCGAACCTACCCCGGCTAGAAGCCTCGCTCGCGTCAGAGTCCGCTCGCTGCGTTTCAAGCCGGGCTACAGTTCCCGGGGCGGGTCCCTCGGCTTGCTTCGCTCCGCTGCGGGCGCTGCCTCTTCGTCACGCCCTCGCGGCCAAGCTACGCCGAATCCCGCCCTTCGAATCCCTCCGCGACCTCCTCTATATCTTTAGCCGCCAGCCCAATCGGCGGCACATCCACTTAATTTGGCAGGCGAGGAGGGATTCGAACCCCCAACATCCGGTTTTGGAGACCGGCGCTCTACCAATTGGAGCTACTCGCCTGTGTTTCCGACTACTTCACCTCTTTGTGCGGCTGGTGCGAGCGGCAGAAGGGGCAGTACTTTTTCACTTCGAGCTTCCCCTGCTGCTTCTTCTTGTTCTTCGTCGTCGTGTAGTTGCGACGCTTGCAGGCGCCACACTGGAGATGGATGATATCGCGCATGGCTTACTCCACGATTTCCGTGACGGTACCGGCTCCCACCGTTCTCCCACCCTCGAGGATGGCGAAGCGGAGCCCCTTTTCCAGGGCGACGGCGGCCTGCAGTTCCACCTGCACGGCCACGTTGTCACCAGGCATGACCATCTCTCGATCGGCGGGCAATTCCACGGCCCCCTGCACATCGGTGGTCCGGATGAGGAATTGGGGACAGTATCCCTTGAAGAACGCCGAATGGCGTCCGCCCTCTTCCTTGGCGAGCGCATAGGCCTCCGCCTTGAATTTCCTGTGGGCGCTGGCCGAGCCGGGCTGGGCCGCCACCTGTCCCCGGACCACTCCGCCGAGGCCGGCCGTTCCCTGCAGGATGAGGTTCACGCCGTCTCCGGCCTGAGCCTCCAGCAGGGGCCTCCGAAACATCTCGATGCCCGTCACCGTGGCGCGTTGCGTCGCGCCGAGGCCCACGAGCTCCACGGTGTCCCCGCAGCGGATGCGCCCGCGCTCGATGACACCTGTGGCCGATACGGCCCCGGGTTGCGCCTCGTAGACCTCCTCCAGAGGCATGAGGAAGGGCTTGTCCACGGCCCGCTCCGGCACCGGGATGTGGGCGTCGCACGCGGCCACCAATTCGAAGATCGGGCCGCACTTGGGGCAGGACCGTTGGCCGCAACCGCAGCGCAGAGCCTGCAGAGCCGAGCCCCTGATGATGGGGGTCCCCTCGTATCCCTCCGACGCAAGGAGATCTCGCACCTCGCGCTCCACGAGGGAGACGAGCTCCTCGCCCTCCACCATGTCGGCCTTGTTGAGGAAAACGACGATTCGGGGCACGCCCACCTGCCTCGCAAGTTCCAGGTGTTCGCGGGTCTGGGGCATGACGCCGTCCGCCGCGGACACCACCAGAATCGCCCCGTCCATCTGGGCGGCCCCGGCGATCATGCGCTTGACGAAATCGGCATGTCCGGGACAATCAACGTGGGCGTAGGTCCGAGTCTCCGACTCGTAGCCTACGCGGGCGGTGTGGATGCCGATGCCGCCGGCGCGCTCCTCGGCCGCCTGGTCGATCTGGTCGTACGCCGTGAACTGGGCGAGGCCCGCGGCCGACAGCACTTTGGTCAGCGCCGCCGTCAGGGTGGTCTTGCCGTGGTCCACCTGGCCCAGGGTCCCTATGTTCACGTGCTGCTTGGGCCGGAGTGTCGTATCGCTCGACATCGTTGCGCCTCGCCTCGTTTCGCTACTTGTTCACCGGCCCGCTTCTCAGCTTCAGGCAAGGGGCCCATCGCATGGGCTCGCGCTCGACCGACAACCGACAACCGACGACCGACAACCTCTCAAAGTGGAGCCCGCGACCAGAATCGAACTGGTGACCTCATCCTTACCAAGGATGCGCTCTACCGACTGAGCTACGCGGGCCCTTGTTGAGTGAAAAGTGAAAAGTGAAAAGTGAGAAGAAAGGGCGAAGCATCTGTCGCCGCCTCATCCAGTCACTTCCCGCTTCGCTTTTTCCCTCTTCTCACTTGCTTCTTCGTCTACTCGCCGGCTCCCTCGGCTCTCCGGCTCTTTCCTTTTGGAGCGGGCGACGGGATTCGAACCACGCTCCGACTCCGCTCCGCTTCGTCTCGCGGGGGCACCTGCGGTTCCCCCGCGGGCCTCCTCCCCTCTTCGAAGGGGTCCGTGTCGCGGGGGAGCTTCTCCCCCGCTAACCCCCTCGTCGCGATTTCTCATCCCTTGCTTCTTCGTCTCCTCGCCGGCTCTCCGGTTCCCCGGCTCTCCGGCTCGATCCTTTTGGAGCGGGCGACGGGATTCGAACCCGCGACCCTCAGCTTGGAAGGCTGATGCTCTACCAACTGAGCTACACCCGCCTTGATTCGAGCTCGGAGTTGAGTGTTGAAAGTTGAGGGATAAAGGCTATTTCCTCGTCCCTAAACTCAAAACTCAAAACGCTCAACCAAATTGTAAGTGGTGGAGGGGGTAGGATTCGAACCTACGTAGGCGCTCGGCCGGCAGATTTACAGTCTGCTCCCTTTGGCCACTCGGGAACCCCTCCACCTGGAGTGTTCTGGGCCTCCTCTTTACGCTCAGGCCCGGTTTCCTGTCAGCATGGCCTTGTTACCTTGTGCCGACTCTTGGAGCCGATGAGAGGACTTGAACCTCCAACCAACTGATTACAAATCAGCTGCTCTACCGTTGAGCTACACCGGCGCCGGCCCGAGGTCGCGCAAGGCTACCCCGGGCAAGCCCAAATAATCTACCACTATTTTGATCCGAGTGCAAGTCCGCGACGGTAATGCGGGAAAGGGGGGAGGGAGAAATGGGAGGTTCGGTCATGGGATTTTGGAAAACCTCCTAGTGTGGTGTGTCAGAGATTCGCTTATGAATCGAGGACACACCACACTGCGGGTGAGGGTCCGGGGGAGGCGCCGCCGCGCCTTCCCCAGTAGGGACCGCGGGGAGGGCAGGCGCTTTGCGGCAGGGCAAAGACCTGCCATTGTCAAAGCGCATGGCCTTCCCCGCGAAGTGGCCCGGGCGTCTTTTGCATCGGACTTCTAACTCGGGACACTAGGGGAGGGCCACCGTGCCCTCCCGTCGTCCGCGCCAGTACGACCAAGGGCGGGGACGGGTCCCCGCCCCTACGTATCTCACTCCTCACTCTCCACTTTTCACTTTTCACTTCTTACTTTTAAGCCAAAAAAAGGCCCCGGGTTGCCCCGGGGCCTTCATGATGACTCTTGTTACGCTGAGACTAGAAGCTCCACTTCAGAGCGAGGCGCATGCGCCGCTCTGTCTGGTGGGCGGTCTCCTTGCCGAATCCCGGGTTGTCCGAGTAGTAGGGATTGGAGTCGGTGTTGTTCTGGAGCATGTCCGTCATGGTGGTGACCTGGTTGTTGGTCACGTTGAAAACGTCCACGCGGAAGGCGAAGTTCTGCTTCCAGAGCTTGAGGTTGTACTGGGCGCCAATGTCCAGCGTCCAAGTGCTGGGCAACCGGCCGGCGGAACCGCGCGGCACCAGGAAGGCTTCGTTCGGTCCGTAGACCTCGTCCGAGCCCATGGCGTTCTTGGGGACGCCGCTCTGGAACGCGAACAGGCCGGACAGCTCAAGGCCGAAGTCGAAATTGTAGCTGCCGTACAGCTTCAGCACGTGGGTCCGGTCGTTGGAGAGGATGCCGCTGCCGTTGTACAGCAGGTTGGGCAGATCGTAGGTGGAGGTGATGAGCGCGTCCACCTGCTGGTTCATGGGGGAGAACAGCCCTTCGTAGTTGCCTTCCATGCGAGACAGCACGTAGGACCCGCCCATCTGCCAGTGGTTGGAGAAGCGCTTCTCGGCGGTGATTTCCAGCGCCTTGTAGTAGCGCGTCGGCTTGGGGAAGCGCCAGCGGTAATTCTTGTAGGTGGGGTCGCCGTAGAGCACCCAGCGCGGATCGGGGGCCCAGACGTTCGTCCACGTGTCGGGGTTCGTCACGATGTACTGCTGGGCGCCGTCCACGGAGATGTCTTCAATGGTGCGGCCCAGGTTGCGGTAGATGCCGCGAACGCCCACGGTGAAGTCGGGGGCCAGCTCGTACTGGAAGCCGAGGATCGTCTCTTCGTCGTACGCGCCCTTGAGGTTCGAGCCGCCGGGGGTGCCCGTGATGACCGTCTCGTCGAAACCCGTGGTGTAGGTGGCAGGGGCGAAGGACGCAACGTGTGCCGCTCTCCACATGTCGTAGGACTGGGTGAGCTGGGGGTTCGTGAAGTAGGTGTTGTGGCCCCACTCCGTGGTCATGGCGCGGATGGCCATGTCGTTGGGGATGCGCTGGTAGTACTGGCCCCAGAAGCCGTACAGCTTGCTCTTGTTGTTGTGGGCGATGTCCCAGGTGAAGCCGATGCGCGGGGCCACCATGTCGTTGATGTTGAGCTTCCTGGAGGCCGTCGTCTGGATCTGGCCGACGCCGTAGGTCATGTAACCATTGACGCCGGGGCCCTGTGGGTTCGACTGGAGGGCCAGGTTCTTGCCACCCTTGAGTTCCAGCGTGTCCCAGCGGAGGCCGATCTTCAGCATGAAGTAGTCGGTGAGGTTCCAGTTGTCCTGCGCCCAGTAGGCGATGTACTGCTGGGAGGTTTCCTTGTTGTTGTCGTTCATGTGCGAACGGTAGGTCTGGAAGATGTAATCGTCCTTGATGCCGTTGCCATTGAAATCGTTCGTCGTCACCTGCCAGCGGACATAGGCGCCGCGCGACGAGGACTGCCCGAAGAAGGGGCTGTAGGCGTCGCTCTCGACGTAGGGCGTGCCCGAGTAGGTCACGAGCCTGTCGTAGGTGATGTCGTAGTACTGGAGACCGTAGGAGAGCTCGTGGCGGCCCAGGGCGTTGAAGAGGTTGGTGCCCTTCAGGCGGAGCTGGTCGTTGTAGTCCTTTTCCGTCTGATAGAAGCCGCTGCCGAGGTTGGCGGTCAGTTTGCCCTGGAGGTTCATGTTGTAGGTCGTTCCGCTCCACACGGCCGGAGTGTTCGTGTTCAGATCCCAAGGCAGGGTCCTGAAGGCGCCGTAGCGGTAGTAATACATGTAGCTGTCCTGGGCGGTCTTGCTGGTGGGCAGGCCGCTGGAGGTCCAGGAGCGGCGCGTTCCGACCACCGCCTCGGTGAAGAACTTCGGCGTCCAGGTGGCGTTCCACTGGAGGCTCACGCCGTAGTTGTTGCCGTAGTCTTCAAACGTGGAGGCCGTCTTGCTCTGGCCGGCCAGGTTGCCGAGGTAGTCGTTCGTCAGCTGGTCGCCGAAGAACGAGAAGCTCAGCTTGTGGTTCTGGCTGATGTTCCAGGTCATCTTTATGGCGTACTGAGGGTCCCTGGTGTTGTTGTAGGTCGACGTGCCGTTGGCCCACGAACCCATGAGGTGCCCGTTGTTGCTGAGGTAGGGGTTGGTGTACTGGTATCCGGGAGTGCTGAACTCCGTCTTGTTGTAGTCGTAGGAAACGAAGAACCAGAGTTTGTCCTTGACGAAGTAGCCGCCCAAGTAACCGCCCAGATCGTACTGCTTGAAAGAGGGCAGGGTGGGGGTGATGGCGGGATTTTTCAAGGACCGGCTCTGGGCGGCGAGGCTGTCATCG
>CAVYWK010000009.1:0-11030 GCA_963772255.1 uncultured Acidobacteriota bacterium | reverse complement strand
ATCCCACCACGCTGCTGGAGAAAGTCACGGCGAGAGGCGCGGCCCCCGCCCGGACTGACGGGACGGCGGTGAAAGTCAGGGGGCAAACCGTGATGGTGCCCGAGTGGGTGCACTGCTCCCAGGTCGCATCCTCGTAGACCGTCAGCGTCCACGCGTAGGAGCCCGCCGCGTTGTAAGTGTGAGTCGGGTTCTGCTCACTGGTGTGGCTAGAGCCGTCCCCGAAGTCCCATTCGTATGTGAGGCTCCCGTTACATGTCCCCGTGGCCGATGCCGCGCCCGTGAAAGCCACCGTGATGGGACCGAATCCCTGCGTCAGCGACGGCGTCCCTGTGCAGGAGAAGGCGCACACGGCCACGGTGCTCGTCTGCGTGCAACTCGCGAGTCCCTCGGTCACCGTCTCGACCCAGGTGAAGGTTCCCCCCGTGGTGTACGTATGGCTGGGGCTCTGGACTGCGGAGTGTGTCGTTCCGTCGCCGAAGTCCCAATTCCAGGAGAGCGTGCCTGGGCAGTCCCCAGTTTTGCTGGCACTATCGGTGAAATTCACCGTGAGGGGCGCCCGCCCACCGTAGGTGTCGGCGTAGGCATAGCAGGAGGGCCCGCAGACGGAGATTTCCTGGCTGCGATGGGCGGTGGCGATCCCCGCGGTGGCCGTGAGGGTCCAGTTGTACCACCCGGGCAGTGAGAAGACATGGCCGGGATTCTGCTGGGAGGAGTGGCCCGTCCCGTCTCCGAAATCCCAGTCGTAGGAGGGCGTCCCCGAGCAACCCACGGGGGTGGCGGAGGAAGTGAAGGCCGCCGTCTGCCCCGCCCAGATCGAGGTCGGTCCGGACGCCGACAGCGTGAGGACGCAAGGCGCCGCGGCGAAGGCGTGATTCATCCCGGCCCCGATGGCCGTGGCGCCCTCGACTCCCGAGACGGTGACAGGCAGCCGCTGGGTGGACTCCGCCCCGTCGCCCAACTGGCCGTATTGGCCGCTCCCCCAAACGTTGATGGAGCCGTCTGCCATAAGGGCGAAGCTGGCATGGTTGGTGGCAGCGAGAGCGATGGCTCCCGTCAGGCTTGCGGAGAGGGCTGCGGGACTGGACACGGCGCCGGGGACGGACCGGTTCGTCCAGGTTCCGTCTCCCAGAGCTCCGTTGCCGTTGTATCCCCAAGACCAGACGCTCCCGTCGGACTTGAGGGCCAGGCAGTGGGCCCAGCCCGTGGCCATGGCGGTCACCCCCGTCAAGCCCGTCACCGGCACGGGCGAATGGCGATCCGTCGTCGTTCCGTCTCCCAACTGACCGTACCAGTTCGACCCCCAGGCCAGGAGCGTCCCGTCGGAAAGCAAGGCGAGACTGAAATCCGAATGGGCCGCCACCGCGATGGCGGTGGTGATCCCGGGTACCTGAACCGGCGTATCGCGCTGGGTGATAGTCCCGTCGCCCAGCTGGCCGTAGGTGTTGCGGCCCCAGGCCCAGACAGTCCCGTCGTTGCGGGCCGCCAGGCTGTGATAGTTGCCCGCGGCGATGGAGACGAAGGTCCCCGCGGCGCTCACGGCCACGGGAGATTGCCTGTCTGCGTTGGTCCCGTCGCCCACCTGCCCGTAACCGTTGTATCCCCATGCCCAGAGGCTGCCGTTCCCACGGCGCACCAGCGCGTGAGAATCTCCGCAAGCCACCTGTACGACGGAGGTGAGGCCGGGGACCTGTGCCGGCGTCCCTCCGGGATTGCGGGTCCCGTCGCCCAGTTGGCCGCTGTTGTTCCAACCCACGGTCCACACCGTGCCGTCGCTTCTGAGAAAGGCGCTGTAGGCCCCGCCCCCGTCTATGGCGATGGCGTCGGAGATTCCCAGCACCGGAGCGGGCCCCAGCTGCCTGAGAACCCGGCCCATTCCCGCCTGGCCATAGGCGTCGCTTCCCCAGACCCAGACCGTCCCGTCCCCCTTCACCGCCAACGAGTGTTCGGAACCCCCATCCGCGGACGCCACCGATGCGAGGCCCAATACGAGAACGGGGGAATTCTGCCCATTCAGCGATCCGTCCCCGAGTTCCCCTCCCCCGTTGTCCCCGCAAGCCCAAAGGGACCCGTCGTCCTTCCGAAACAGGCTGTGGTTAATGCCCGAGGCCACCCAGGTCACCGAGGAGAGCGAAGGGACCGGCGTGGGCGTGAGCGCATCACCATAGGTCCCGAGGCCAAGCTCTCCGTACCAGTTCGTGCCCCAGGACCAAGCGGTGCCGTTGCTCTTTCGAGCCAGACTATGGTATCCACCCGCCGCGATCTGGGTGACGCCCGTCAAGCCCACGGCCTGCACCGGTGCGTGGCGATCGTCCGTCGTTCCGTCCCCCACCTGACCGTATGGGTTGTATCCCCAGCCCCATACAGTGCCGTCGACCTTTCGTGCCAGCGCGTGAAAGGAACCTGCCGCCACAGCCGTGACCCCGGTCAACCCTACCACCTGAACCGGAGAATGCCGGTCATTCGTGGTCCCGTCCCCCAACTCGCCGTAGCCGTTGTATCCCCAGGCCCACACGGCCCCGTCTAGAGTCACGGCGTAACTGGTCTCATTGCCTGCGGCAACTGCCGCCACGCGGGTTAGCCCGGGGACCTGACTGGCGTAGACCCTGGTATCGGTGGTTCCGTCGCCCAACTCTCCAGAGTAATTGCTGCCCCACGCCCATACCGTGCCATCTCCCGCCAGGGCCAGCCCGTGCGAAACACCGGCAGCCAAAGCGGTCATGCCTGTCAGGCCCAAGACCTGGACCGGTGAGGAGTAGGTGGCCGCCCAGCCCCCGCTACCGATTTGCCCGTAGGTGTTGTACCCCCAAGCCCACACTGTCCCATCAGCCTTGAGCGCCACGCAGAAGTCGCCGTTTGCCGCCGCGGCTGTGAATCCCGAGAGACCCGGGATCTGCGCGGCGGCCGTGCGTTGGACAACGGCCCCCCTTCCCAGCTGGCCGTACTGGTCCGAGCCCCACCCGAAGGCCTGGTTCGGCGTCGGAGGCGTGCTCCCCAAGACCGCGCATTGAGCCACCACCAGGAGGACCGCGCACAAAACGATCCCCACAACGCTTACCCATCCCCGCTTGCTCATGGCAGTCTCCTCGACTATGGACGAGACAATCCAACACCCCAACCTGAGGATTGTTCGCTGTTTGCTACATGCTCTGAAATCTGGCTCCAAGCGGGGCCAAAGTCAAGCCCCCAACTCTTCAAAATTCAGAGATTTAAGGCATCCGCTTAAGATATGACTCTAGCCTTTGGGCTCCTCGCCGCACCTCCCCCCAAGACCCAGGGGCGGGGTTCGTGGCGTGGGAGAGGAAAGGAGGGAGGAGCCCGATTACCCGCATATGGGGTGAGGAGGCCGTCCGGTGGCTGGATGACGATGCGATTGGGGTTGGGGACGCCTAGAGGTACGCACTCATCTTCGGGTGATACCCGGTCCCATCGAGGCACTCGCTCTTCCCTTCCCCTCACCAGCTCCAGGTGACAGTGGCCTCACCGCCGCCGGGGTTCAGGAACCGGAAGGTCGTCGCCACCCCTTTTGGAACCGCGGTTTTCAGCGACGCTCCCCCAAGAATCTTGACCTTGGTGGTGGTCTTCCACTGGATGTTGGTCCACTCGATGCCGTTGATGAAGAGCCTCACCCCGTCCTGAAGGTTGCTCCCCGTCACCACGATCTTGAAGGGGGGCGAGGCTTTCTTCATGAGGGAGATCACGGGCGGCGGTACCGGGGCCGACACCGCGACCGTGAGGTGCGCATCCGTGGCGCTGTGGGACGCCGAGTCCGTCACGGTGAGGACCACGGGGTAACTCCCCGCCGCCGCGTACTCGTGGCTGGGGCTTGGGGCCGAGGAGGTACCACCGTCACCGAAGGTCCAGGCGTAGGCATAGGGTCCCTCGCCGCCCGTGGCCGAGCCCGTAAAGTGCACCGTGAGCGGCGCCGTACCCGACGAAGTGTCGGCGGCAGCCGAGGCCACCAGGGGAGCATAAATGGTGATTGAGAGTGGTGGCGCCGAGGCGGTGTGGAAGGCTGAGTCCGTCACCGTCAGAACCGCCGAAAACGCTCCCGCCGTCCCGTACTCGTGGCTCGGGTTCTGATCCGTCGAGGTGCCGCCGTCCCCGAAATTCCAAGCGTAGGTGTAGGGGGCGGCGCCACCCGTGGCCGAGCCGGAAAAATGCACCGTCAGAGGCATCGTGCCCGAGGTGGCGTCGGCGGAAGCCGCGGCCGCCAAGGGAGCATAGACGGTGACGGTGAGCGGTAGCGCCGAGGCCGTGTGGGCGGCCGAGTCGCTCACCGTCAGGATCGCCGAAAACACCCCCGCCGTCGCGTACTCGTGGCTCGGATTCTGGTCCGTGGAGGTGCCGCCGTCCCCGAAGGTCCAGGCGTAAGTGTAGGGGGCCGTCCCCCCCGTGGCCGAGCCGCTAAAGTGAACCGTAAATGGCGTTGTCCCCGTATGGCCATCGGCCGATGCCGAAGCTTCCAGGGGCGACAGAGCCGTCACACGGACGAGGAGGTGATCGTCCGTCGCGGTTTGGGAGGACGAATCGGTGACCGTCAGGGTGACGGCGAATTCTCCGGCCGTCACATATTCGTGGACGGGGTCCTTCTCGGCAGAAACGCCACCGTCGCCGAAGCTCCACGAGTAGATGTAACCGCCCGTCCCACCCGAGGCCGCACCCGTAAAATGCACCGTTAGAGGTTCGAGCCCCGAAGTCACATCCGCCTCGGCCGTCGCGATCAGCCCGGGAATCGTGGGACAGAGTTTTTCGGAAACCAGGGAGGCCCCCGTCACGGAGACGCTGTAAGGGGCGAGAGCGAAGGCGGCGAGGTTTTCCGCCAGGTCCGTCTTGCCAAGACCCATCTGGACATCGGTGACCTGAAGTTGACCATCCTGGACCAGAAGACCCGCGTTTTGGATCCAGGAACACGCGGCATCCAACCCGCCCGATTCGAGAACCCTGGCGACCCAAGCCCGTGCCGGGGAACCCGGCGCGTCCGTGGTGCTCCCTCCGAGGAGCAGTTCTCCGTCACCGAGGCGCTCCGCCGCCCCCGTTGCCGAGCCCGGACTGCCATAGAGACGCTGCCACACGATCTGTCCGCCGACGTCCAGCTTGGCGAGCCAGAAATCCGGGGGCGTCTGGTCGTCCGGAGCGCTCGTCCCCTGCAGGAGAAATCCACCGAGGGCATCGGGCACCACTGCGCCGCCATCGGGACCGGGACCTCCGTAGGCCCTCTGCCAGAGCAGGCTTCCGGTGTCGTCCAGCGCCGCCGCCCAGACATCCGTTCCGCCTGCCCCGAAGGAGGTCGTGGTCCCGGAAGCGATGAATCCTCCCGCCGGGTCCACACAGGCCGACCCGGTGAGTCCGGACGCCGCCGTGATCTCCTTCTGCCAGAGCGCGACACCCATGGAGTCCAGCCGAATGAGGAGGAGTCCTCCCGCCTCCTGCCCGCGCCCCGCCCCGAGCACCTTAGGAGTGGTCATCCCCACATAGAGGAAGCCGTCGTCATCGGTCTTCAGCAGGGACAAGGGGACCTCGTTCCCCTCCCCTTCGTAAGCCCACTGCCACACCACCCTTCCTTCCGAATCTACCATCATCAGAAAGAGATCGCTGTCTTCGGTGGCCGCTGCGATGCGGGTCCCTGTCACCGCAAACGCCCCCTTGGCCGAGGCCGTTACGCCCGAGAAGGTATAGGTATCGCCCGATGGCCCAGGGTTGTCTGCGGATTTATAGACCCACTGCCACAGAATCGCGCCCAGGTCGTCCAGCTTGACCAAGGCAGGCGTGGTCTTCTGGAAGAGGGGGGTCACCGCGGTACCCGTAAGGAGGATGCCCACATCTTGCGGGAAGGCCGCATCGATCTCCCCGCGGCCTGGCGGCAGGTCCACTTGTTCCTGCCACTGGGGTGCCCCGGAATCGTCCAGTCTCACGAGCCAGAAGCCCTCCGAAACAGCGCTCCAACCTTGGGCGATGAACCCCCCGCCGGGAGAAGCCATGAGGGTTCCGGCATCGTCCTCGGCCGTCCCCAGAGTTTCCTGCCAGACCGCCGTTCCCGAGGCATCCAGCTTGAGCAGCCAGAGGTCGAGGCCGCCCGCGCCCGCCGCCGTGGTCTGTCCCGCGAAGACGAAGCCGCCGTCCTGCGTCTGCGTCGCCAACCCCGCCGCGGTGCCCGGGGGGAACACCTCGGCCCAGGGCGCCTGCGCCTCAGCGGGACGAACGATGGAGGTCCCCTGCGTGGCCTGGCAGAGGTCCTTCTCCGACGATCCAGGGAGATTCACTGCCCCTGCGGGCACGCCGAACGCTCCGAATAGACCGTATAGCAAGAGTCCCCAGAGAATCTTCGAAAGGAGATCGCGACTATTCGTCTTTAACATCATGGGCCTGTCCCCTCTTTATGGGTCAAGGGTAGCATGGCCCGACGCATGGGTGAATTTCTCTCCTGAGGAGATTGCAAATGGCGACGAAAAACATGGCAAGAATAGGTTGTAGAGCCCTTTGATGGGCTGGGCCAGGAAGTTCTTTGCTCACACCTTCCGGCGGGCGAATACGAGGGTCAGAGGGAGTGGTAAAGCAAGGGCGAGGCAGATGGCGGCGCCGGTGGGCACGTCCCATCGGATGGAGCCGAGCGTTCCCGCAACGCTGCCGAAGACCGCCACGATGCCTGCCGCGGCGAAGACGCCACGCGTGGTCCTAGAGACACTCCTGGCGCAGGCTGCGGGAAGGACGAGGTAGGCGAAGGAGAGCAGGACACCGATCTGGCCGATGGCCACGGCCAAGAGGGCTCCAAGCCCGGAGAAAAAGGCCAGTTCCAGCAGGCCCACACGCAGGCCCAACACCCTGCTCGTCTCCGGGTCGAAGGCCACGGCCAGAAAGCGCTTGTGGAGCAGGAGTCCCCCGATGAGCAGCAGGCCGCACACAACGGCCAGGACCGCCACGTCCTTGGGAGAAACCCCGAGAAGGGAGCCGAAGAGCAGCGTCGCCTCGTCCAGCCCGCCCTGCGCGCTCTTGCTCAAGAAAACCACCGAGAGGCCGCCCAACAACACGTAGAGGATGCCCAGTACTGCGTCCTCCGGGAGGGCGTCCCTTCCGTCCCTGCTCCGCAGGGCCAAGGCCGCGATCACGGCGCCCACCACCGCGAGACCCACCAGCCTGGGCTCCAAACCGAAAAAGAAGGCCGTGGCGGAGCCGCACAGGGCCGCCTGCGCCAGAGTGACGCTCACGAAAACCATGCGCCGTTCGAGGAGGAAGACTCCGAAGTAGGCCAGCGGCAGAGAAGCCAGAATCGCGCCCAGAAGGGGCCATTTGACCAGTGCGAGCGTGTCAAGTAGCATGGCTGGCCTCCCTCCCGTTCGTCCACGTCAGCACCGTTTCCCCGGCCACCTCTACGGCCTTCAGTCCAGCGCCGTAGGCCTTCCGGAGGCGGAAGTCCGCCAGTACCTCAGCCCGATCCCCCGCGAGAAAGAGACCTTCCCGAGCATCGAGCCAGAGGAAGTGCCCGACCTCCGGGCCGATCTCGTTGAGGAGGTGGGTGATGAGCAGGAGCGTCACCCCTTCCTCGTTGAGCTCCCTCATCAAGCTGCGCAGTGCGTGCCGGGTCTGGAGGTCCACGCCGTTGGTGGGCTCGTCCAGCACGAGCACGTCGGGACGCCTGTGGAGGGCGCGGGCCACCATGACGCGCTGGCGCTGGCCGCCGGAGAGTGCGCTGAAGGGCTCCTTTTGGAGATCCTTCAAGCCTACGCGGGACAGGGCTTCGCCCACGGACGGAAGGTCCTTCAGGTCCAGTGCTCCGAGTTCCACCACCTGTCTTACACAAAGGGGCAGGGTATCCCTGACGCTCGTCAGCTGTGGGACATATCCCAGGCGAAGCCCTTCGGCGCGGTTCAGGGCGCCCGCCAGCGGTCGCTGGACGCCCAGGAGGGTTTTGATGAGCGTCGTCTTGCCCGCCCCGTTGGGACCGAACACGCCCCAGAACTCCCCTCTTCCGATAGAGAAGGCCAGGTCCGACAGG
Organism: uncultured Acidobacteriota bacterium; assembly: GCA_963772255.1. Classification (GTDB taxonomy): domain Bacteria; phylum Acidobacteriota; class UBA4820; order UBA4820; family DSQY01; genus JAKAJA01. The sequence goes on along the minus strand of CAVYWK010000009.1, from coordinate 3,040 downwards.
AGCGGCTTGGTATAGCCGATGGACAAACCCTCGGCGGAGAAGAGCGCTTCAGCCACGGGCGGCCTCCAAGAGGGCCTTGGCGATGGCCCGCATCAGTTCGGGGTAGGTCTGCGCATCGGGAGCTCCTCCCGTGTAGGATGGAATCACCGCCGCGCGGGCTCCCGTATCCTGCGCCACCTTCTTCGCGATCTTGATATCTTCGTAGTTTTCTACGATGAGAAGCTTGACGCCTTTGTCCCCCATGGCCTTCTCCAATTCCATCAGGGTCACGGGTGAGGGCTTGATGCCGGGTTTGGGCTCCACGAACCCCACCACGTGGAACCCGTAATGGAGGAAAAAATAGTCCAAGGTGGCATGGTAGGCCACGACGGGGTTTCCTTTCAGTGGGGCCAGGTCTTGCGCGATCTCTGCATCCAGTGCGATGAGCCGGGCCGATACGGTCTCCCCATTCTTGGCGTACTCGGCCGCGTTGGATGGGTCAGTCGCGGCGAAGACGTCCGCCAGCCCGCGGGCGATGGCGGCCATGTTTCTCGGGTCGAGGTGGTAGTGAGGATTGCCGTAGGGATGGACATCCCCCATGGAACGGTCTACTCCGCCGGTGGGAACCTCGATGGGTTTGATGAACCTGGAGAGGTCGACGTAACCGGGTGCTCCAGGCTGGATCCTCCTGTTGCCGCACTGTTGCAAAAGGGGAGGCAGGAAACCCACCTCGAGCTGCAGCCCGTTCACCAAAAGGAGGTCTGCCTTGTGCAGGGCCACCAGAAAGGACGGCTTGGCGTCCACGAAATGAGGGTCCTGCGTCCCCTTGGCCAGGACGGACACCACCATGTGGTCGCCGCCCACCTGCGAGGCCAACCACCCGTAGTCCGGATACACCGACACCACGTTCAGCTTCCCCGCCGCCAGGGTGGGCACCGCAAGTGTGCAGAGCACCGCGAGCGATAACAGCATCTTTCTCATCACTTCGACCTCACTCTCGAACTCGTTGATTCGTTGACTCGTTGGCGCGCTGGCTCGTTCTCTCTAGAACGGATGCGCCCCGTGGGGCCCGATGGCGAAGCCATACTCCAATACCAGCGCGTTTCTCAGTCCCAGTCCTGCATAATTGATGCGCTCGAACTGGAGCCTGAACTTCTGGAACTCGCTGGGATAGTAGGTCAGCACCAGTGCCCCGCCCTGGTCGTGCAGTCTCGGATCGCCCGGATGCTCGGCGTAGTCGACCCTCGCTCCGGCGAACCACCCCCGCGCGAACTGCCAATCCACATAAGAAAAGGCGCCGGTGGAGCGCAGGAGACCGTCCGTGCCGCGGTAGTTCTCCCGGATGACCTCGGTCCTCCAGAGGAGGGAGGCCCGCGTACCGGAGGAGAGCGGCTTGTACCGATAGGTCACCGACAGGTTGCCCAGCCCGGTTCCGTGGCCGGTGGCGTTCTTGCCGCCCGCGAGGGAAAGCTGGGCTTCGAGGTTGGAGTTGTCCGTGAGGTCCCAGAAGTTGCGCCATGCCACGTTGTAGGCCAAATCCGTCCGGGCGCCGCCGAAGACGTCGGGGTTCCGCCCGCCCGTCACCTCGAACGTGAGGTCGCTCATCCACGGCGCCGGCAAGAGGTGGTTCACGCTCACGCCCACATCGTCCAGCCCCTCATCGCCCAGCATGGTCCTCAGGGCCAGGGGCTGGTCAGCCTGGAACCAGGCATGGGTATGCATCTGGTTCTGCTTGCCAAAGTCCAACTTGAACTTGCCCAGCTTCATGGTCCATCCACCGGGGAGGCCGGTGAAGGCCCCGTACGCCTCCTCCGCGTTGAACTCCCCGTTCTCCAGGGAGAGGAAGACATTGGCCGTGGCATAGGGGTCGATGGCGGCGCTGAAGGCCAGCTCCACCTCTCGGACCTGGAAGGGGTCCTGACTCGCCCAGAAGGGGTCGTTTCCGGACGAGTATGTGAAGTCCGGAATCACTGAGATGGCCGGGTTTTGGAGGGAAGGCGAGGGCGGCGCCGCGGGAATGGCCGGCACCGAGCCCTGGACCTCCTCAGTCCTCGCTGAAACCTCCGGAGAAACTTGGGATGCCTTGAGGGTGTCAATCTGCTCCTGGAGCGCCTTGATCTGGTCCTGATAGCCCTGCATCATCTGCTGCATCTGCTCCTGCAGGGCCTGGATCTGTTTCTGGAGCTCCTCCGGCGTGGGGGTCGCTGTCTGGGCGGCCACCGAAAGCCCCACCGCCGCGAGCGACAGCATCGCGGCGAAACATCGGACGGATTTCGTTCGCATGCGTCCTCCCTGAATTTTGACGGCTGAACTGGATCCCTTAGAAAATCAGCGCGTCTCGTTCAGGGGGGCCACGGAGGGCGAGGAACTGGGGTTGTCCGGAGAGCTGAGCAGAGGACACATCGGGGCTGAGCGGTGAAGAGAAGTGCGCGGCCGGGCCGGCCATGACCGCCGGGGGGGCCGGGGTGTCCAGGCCGGAACCGAGGATTGCACACGCGGGACAGGTCCCGGCGTGTGCAATAAGAACGGTTTCTAATACCTTCGGGGGTTCGTGGGTGTGCAGGACGAGCGCCAGCATGGCGGCCGCGATGAGGAGCGTCAGAAATCGTCGCGGAACCCCGTTCAGCATGCTCCATTCATACTCTTTCTTGCCCCGGCCGTCAAGACAGGTCCGGGACGCTGCCCGCGCGACTGCGCAGCTGGTGGGCCGCTCGAGGACCCTCGAGCACCGTCCCTCCCCCAGAATCCCCCTGTGTTACAATTACTTCCCGCCCCAGCCGGCGGGGCTTTGAGGAGGGTGTCCATGCGCATCCGGAAAGCGGTCATCCCTGCGGCGGGCCTGGGAACGAGATTTCTCCCCGCCACCAAAGCCTCCCCCAAAGAGATGCTCCCCGTGGTGGACAAGCCGGTCATCCAGTACGTCATGGAGGAGGCCGTGGCGGCGGGTATCGAGGCCGTGCTCATCATCACGGGCCGCGGTAAGGAGGCCATCGAGAACCACTTCGACGTGTCCTTCGAGCTGGAGCAGGTCCTCAGGGAGCGCGGCAAGGACGAGGAACTC
>CAVYWK010000008.1:0-12467 GCA_963772255.1 uncultured Acidobacteriota bacterium | reverse complement strand
TGCGGCGCGGTGGACATAGGGGTCAGGAAACCGCTCCTGCAACGACGAAGGGGGTGGCGACACGAGGGATGGCTGGCCTCTCTCGAAGTCAATCCTTCGATGGCCCTGGTTCTCCGTGGCGCGGCCGCCCTCGGCCGCGTGGCCCCTTTCTTTCCCGGCGGGCGTGGGCGCCCGCCCCACAAATGCGCCCCCCTGCAGGAGGCGCCTTCAAGTCGCGATTCTCTAAAGACCCTCATTCCCCACATGTATGGGATAATTGTTTTTCCAAGGGAGCAGACGTGGGGCGAGCTGAAAGAAAGGACTGCCTGGTGGGTTTGGAGATGTCGGGATGACTCCCTGGATCCTGCGCTGGCCCTTGCCTATCTCCTCTTTTTCCTGGCTCGGCGGGCGAGCCCATCCCTGGATCAAGCCTGCAACCGCCTCCTCTCCACTCTTTCCCCTGCCCCGTCGACGATCTTGGAAGAAAGGGCCTGGGCCTGGGGCGGGTTTCTCTTTCTTCTCACTTCGTTCACAGTGCTTGAGTGCCTTCAACCCTACTATTTCACCCAAGACGATGTTCTGGTGACCGAACTTCCGGGAATGCTCCTTGGCTGTCGCCAAGTTTGGTCGGGGCACTTTCCGGACTTCAAACCCTTCACACCCTTCATGGGAACTCCACTGGCCTCTTTTGGGGGGATTACCCCCCCACCTACCTGGCTTACGCCATGCGCCCCACAACCTGCTTGGAGAACGAATTCGCCACGATGGAAGTATTCGCCCTCCTCCACCTGATGGTGGGCTACTGGATCACACGGCACCTGGGACGGCGTCTGGGTATGGGTACCGAGGTGGCCACTCTGGCGAGTCTCACCTTCGTCCTCTCCGGTTCCATCCTCATCATGGGCCGCTCGTGGCACATGGTACTGCCCATCGTCGTGTGGGTGCCCTTGCTCCTCCTGAGCGCCTTGAACCTGAAGGAGGGCCTGGCGGGCTGGCGGTGGATGCTCGGGACGGGAACGGTCATCGGCGTTTATTTTCAGGTGGGATTTTCCCAGGCTTCGGGCTTTTGCCATGCTGTTCTGGGGCCTAGCCATCTTGTGGTCCGCCGCGTGGGGTGCGATCCCTTTCCGGCGGGCCCTCTGGACGGTGCCTGCTTTCCTCTTCGGCCTAGCTCTCAGCCTGCCGATCCTGTGGACCCAGTTCGCGGCCACGCGCGACATGGCCCGCGCGCTTCCGGCTACGGCAATGGGGTGTTCTGGCCGGGGAATCCCGTCCTTCTTCGTCCCCTACCCCCTCCAGGCACTGCACCCCAACCTCTGGGGCAGTACCGATTTGGCCTACATGGGACATTTCTACTACTTCGGGACGCTGTTCATGGTCCTGTGGCTGATGGCCCTGCTCGCCCTTCTCACGACGCGACCCAAGAGATCCGTCTGGGCGGGAGCAAATTGGGTGATCCTGGGCGGCGCGGCCCTGTGGATGGCCCTGGGCAATCAGGGGGGGCTTTGGAAAGCTCTTCTCCTTCATCCCGGTGCTGAAACAGATTAATAACCACCCATTCCGGGTATTGCCGTTCTTCGTTCTTCTCGCTGTGCTCGCGGGCGGCCAGACGCTGGAGCGCCTTCTGGCCCAAACGCGCCAGCGGCGCCTCTGCGCCGGGGTCGTGGCGGCTATCGCCCTGAGCTTGCTGGCCTATCATGTCGCCATGGCCCGCCCGGCCTTTTACTCCTATGGATTCAAACCCTATCCGGCTCTTCCCCCTGAGATGGCCCAGTTGTTGGAAGCGGGTGGGCAGAGTGGAGAAATCCCGGCGGGCCGCATTCTCCCCATTGCTCCCGCCCGATCCATCGCCCCCGATTTTCCATTCTCGTTGAACCTCTCTCTGCCTTTGATTTACGGGGTGGCGTCCTTCGACGGCTACGATCCCATTACCGAGGCCAGGCCTCCCATCCGGTTCGCGAGGGCGCTGGTGGCCAAGTACCCCGCCGCGGCGCTGAAGGCCTACGGCGTCCGGTGGATCATCGTCCATCGAACGGCTCGCTCGCCCGTCTTTTCCAGGAATCGGTTCTTGCGGGGAATGGAGGGCGTTCCCCTCTCCCGGTTTCTTCTGAGCCAGCTCGAGGCCTTGGGCGCGGAGCGCGTCCTAATCGCCCCGAGGTGGAGATCTGGGCGCTGCGAACGCGTTACCCCATGGCTTTCCCCGCCGAAGACCCAAGGCATGCCCTTCCGATCACCTTGCGGGGAACGGGGGTGGCTGTGAACGTGGGAAGCCTCCCGAAGGGTGGCCTGATCGTGGTCAATTATCTTTGGTACCCAAATGCAAGGGCCTTCACAGGAGGCCGCGACGTCCGTTGCGGCAGCGACCGGTGGGGTCGAGTGACCGTGGAGGTGCCTCCGGGATCCCACAAGGTGGAGGTGGTCTTGGGCGCGCGCTGGGGGCGGGGGTTGGCGAACGCCGGCTTGGTCTTGGTGTTGTCTCTCCTCCTGGCGGCCTGGCTCTCTCGGGAAAGGCCCATGGCTTGAGGTGTGCATTCACCTTTATCCGGGGCATATGGCTGATGGAAAATCGGCCTCAGGAGAGGCCTCCTACAGGAAAGGCTTCGCCTCTGGGGGTGACATTTCCCGGCACCTGTCGGGTGACAATCCGTGACGGCTCTCCCCGCCGCTGACTGATGCCAAAGGAGTTGCACCTGGCATGATGCTTGCTTGATGGATATACTGCCTAAGGAGGTGACTATGAAGAATCAGAAGGGCTTTACACTGATCGAACTTCTCATCGTGGTCGCGATTATCGGCATAATCGCCGCCATCGCCATCCCCAACCTGCTCTCCGCCATCCAGCGCGGCCGGCAGAAGCGTGCCATGGGCGAGGTCCGCTCCATCGCCACCGCGGCCCAGTCCTATGCCACCGACTCAAACATTTATCCGATTCAGGACGGCTATGTCGCGCTCAGCGGCATCCCGGCCGTCACCGACATGACCCCCGACTACATCAAGACCATCCCCAATCCCGATCCTTGGAACCAGCCCTACTACTACGAGGGTGCCACGAGCAGCTTTGCTGCGGGCAGCGGCGGCAAGGATGGCGCGACCGAGACCACGCCGGACCTGGGCACAGGCAATGTTGGGACCAGCACCAACTGCTTCGAGTGCGACATCATTTTCGTGGGCGACAACTTCTGGCAGAAGCCGGAAGGCAAACAGCGCACCTGCCAGTGAGCCTTTCCTTGGTTCTGCAACAAATAAGCCCCCGCTTGGGGGCTTTTTTGTTGGGTCTCGCTCAGGGCGATGCCTCTCTGGGCTCGTAGATCACGGCCAGGCCCAGCGTCCCGGTCCGCCGATACTTGTCCCGGAGAAGGCGCCCTACTGGAGAGGCCTCGTCCAGGTAGTCTTTCTCCAGGTCCGGTGTCACGAGAACGAAGCGGGGCCGGGCCCGCTCCATCTCCCCGGCAACCCGTTCGTGGTCTTTCAGGCTGTTGTAGTTCTGGTTCAGCGGCAGAAAGTAGGTGTTGCCCACGGCGGCCGGCGCCGAATAAAGGTAGATCTCCCCGCCCTCCGGAAACGCCGCAAGGGTGTCACCTGGCGCGAGAACCCCCGGAGAGCGCAGAAAACGGTTGATGGGTTGCTCCCGGATGGGGCGGTCCACGTCGGTCAACTCCCAGGGCTGGGGGAGGTGCCGCCAGAGCCCTCTGGCGTGATAGGCCATCCCGGCGACAAGACACGCTGCCAGAATCCCAATCCCCGCACTCTTGATGCATTCTGGGATCGCACTCTTCAATTCCTGCTTCGCCCCAGCCCACAGCACCATGAGGGGGAAGAGGGCGAACAGGCAGTGCAGCCAGTTCGGATTGCCCCTGAGCACGAGCCCCGCTTCGAGAAAGGTGAGGAGGACGGCAGAGGCCAGCCACGCTCCCTCGATCCGCCGCGCCTTCAGCATTTTAACGAGCCCCATCCCGGCGAGCGCAACCAGAAGGACCATGGCGCCCAGGAGCGAAAGATAGAGCGCCATCCCCGCGAGAGCGGTCAATGCGCCTCCGGGGAGCGTCCCCGCCGAGAACCTCTGGAGAATGTCCTCCAACCGCCACCCCAGATCCTGCAGGAGCGGACCGCTGTTCTCATTGCCCGCGCGGCTGTAGTTTTCCGAAGCCCAGGTCCAGGTGTCCTGGAAAAAGGGTCTCCAGGCGCCCGCGAGGGCCAGGAATCCCGCAAAAGGCCCCCATACCAGGAGCCCGCCGAGGGCGACCCCGCCAGCCCGCCGCCAGAAGCCGCCCCTCGTTTCCGTGAGCATGAATACCGCGCACAGGACGAGGGCCTCAAGGCCTTGAGCCTGGAGGCAGAGCAGAGCGAGCCCCGCAAGCAGGCCAACCACGGGCCACTTGAGGATCCCCACCGCCCGTTCGGTTAAACAGGCAAGGAGGGCGATCACGCAGAGGTTGGCCAGCCACTGATGGGACCAGACGGCCCAGAAGGGATAGACGCAGATCGGGAAGATTCCCGCGACGGCACAGGCGGCCCAAGACCCCCAGCCCCTCCGCTTGAGGGTCCATGCTGAAAGCACCGCGGTCGCCAGGACCACCATCAGCGCTGCGTAGCGGCCCAACGTGAGGGTCGTCCCGCCCGCGGCCTTCGACAGAGCTGCCAAAGTGAAGAAGATCCCCGGAGGAATGAAGTTGAAGAAGTCGCGGTAGGGGACCTGGCCCGTGGCCACCCGGTGGGCATCGTAGATCACGATGAACTCGTCCCATTTGGGGGGATTGATGACGGGGCTCACGGTGAGCAAGGCCATGGCGGCCGCGAGGATGACCAACACCAGCCAGGGAAGACCGGCGCGCAGGGTCTGGGAGGTCATGGGGCGTCCCCCCGGACATACACGACCGCGTCACCGACCTGCTGGAGCCGTCGATAGTCCTTGGCGAGTTCCCCGCCCAGGGGAGAGGCCGCATCCAAGTACGCGCGCTCCAGGTCCACGGTCATCAGGATGGCCTTGGGGCGCCTCGTCTCGATCTCGTGCGTCACGATTCGGTGGTCCTCCACGGAGTTGTAATGCTCCGACAGGGGGAGAAACAGCGTATACCCCACGGCCGACGGCCGGGTGTACAGGTAGACCTGCCCCCCCTCCGGGAAAACGGCGAGCGTGTCCGAGGGCGCCAGCCACGGCTGGCTGCGGAGCCACCGGTTGACCTGCGCCTCCCGGACGGGGCGGTCCACATCGGCGAACTCCCAGAGTTCCGGCGGCCCCCACAGGAGCCTGCCGGAATGGAAGACCGCGGAGGCCACCAGCATTCCCCACGCGAGGATCAGGGCGAAGCGCCTCGGGGCGCGAGCCCATCGCTCCCAGGGACCCAGTGCGACCAGCCACGCAGCGCCCAGCGGGACCAGCGCATAGACCAGGTGCAGCCAGTCGGTCTTTCCGCGAAGGAAGAGAGCCAACTCCACGGCGGTCAGGACCATGGCGGGGCCCGTCAGCCCCGCGCCCATGCCCTTCTCCCGCAGGGCGCGCCAGAGGGTTCGGGCGAAGGCCACCACGAGCGCCAGCACCGCCAAGAGCAGGAGCGCGTAAGCCGCCGTGCCCGACACGGCGAGGAGAATTCCGCGCCACGAGGCCAGCGCCACGGGTACCCAGAGGCTTGCGACCCTGGAGGGCCAGTCTGCCAGTAAGCCGACGGCGTTGGGGCCGCCGGCCTGGCCGTAATGGGTCAGCGGCCACACGATCACATCCCGCGCCATGGACGCGAGTGCGCCCTCCGCCGCGAACCACAGGATCACGGGCGCCGCCACGCCGGCGGCAGAAGCCACCGCTGCCGCCGCATCACGCCACCGCCTTTCGGGACCGAGGAGCCAGCAGGTCCCCCAAAATAGTGCCAACTCAAGAGCCGTCGTCTGAAGGGTCAGGACCGCGCATCCCGCGGCGGCGCCGATTCCCATCCATCCGAACCCTCCGCGAACACGATTCGTACGGAAATCGTAGGCTTCGAAGGAGGCCAAGAAGCACAGGACCCCGAGCCAATGGTGGGAGGGCACGGCCCAGAAGGCGTATGCAGCCACAGGGTATAGCGACGCGAGAACCACCGAAGCGAGTTGTGTCCAGCCCGACCGACGGAAGGCCCGGTAGGCCAGCCAGGAACCCGCAAGGGTGATAAGGGCCGCGAGAAGCCGGCCCAGGGTTAGGGTGGCCTTGCCGCCCCACAGGGTGTACCAGGCGGCTTGGACGAGGAAGATCGCCGGCGGCGTGAAGTTGAAGAAGTCCCGGTAGGGGACCTGGCCGTCCAGCACCCGCTGGGCGTCGTAGACATAGAGGCACTCGTCCCACTTCACGGGCGTGGCCACGGGGCTCATTTTCAGAACGAGGAAGGCCGCCAGGAGGATCCCGGCCGCGGCCAGGCCGAGACCCCAGCGGGCGCCTCCAAGCGATGGCACGCCGAGTCGAATACTCGCCGCCCACCCGCGGATCAAAGTAGCCACCCCAGAGGCTGCTGACACGACCCTGACCCCGACACCGCTCACCGGGGGCCTCCATCCGCCCCAGGGTGAGGGCTCGGGCGAAGCGAGGCGAAGACATCCTTCCGGAGGTAGATGGCCATGGAGGGCGTCTGCGTCCATCGTTCGTAGCCCTCCCGGACGACCCTCGAAATGGGATCCCCAGGTGCCATGAAACTCGCTTCATTCACGGCGTGGAGCAGCACCAGTTTGGGCCGGCGGGATGCGATTTCCCCAGCCGCCCTGCCGTGGTCCTCCAAGGTATGGTGGTCCAGTTCCAGCACGAACAGCTGGGTGTAACCTACGGCCGCCGGGTAGGTGTACAGGTAGGTGCTCCCGCCGAAAGGAAGGTCGGCGATGGTGTCCCCTGCTCCCATGAAGGGCAGTTCGCGAAGGGACCGGTTGAGCGGGGACTCGCGGTCCACGCGGTCCACATCTCCAAACTCCCACCAAGCGTGCGGACGCTCCAGGAGGGTTCTGCCGTGGAAGAGCACGGCCGCGCCCAGGATCACTCCGATGGCCGGTCCGTAGACCGAGCGCCAGCGCCTGTGCCAGGCCTCTCCTGGCACGAGCGCCCACAAGACGCCCATGGGCACGATGGCGTAGATGAAATGCACCCAGGTGGGATTGACCCGCGAGAAGAGCAGGAGTGCCAGCGCGCTTTGAACGGAGGCCGTGGTGACCCCGGGACTCCCTGGGCCCAGGCCAAGAATCCTGCGCCCCAGATACCACAGAGAGGCGGCTAGCAACCCCGCCGCGCCCAGTACGCATGCGGCGTACAGGAGGCTCCCGCTCACGGCTCCGAGGAGCCATGCGGGAGCACCCACGGCTTCGGGATGGACCCACAGTCCCGAAAGCCGAGAGGGCAGGTCCGCGAGCAATGGCAGATCCGCCACGTTACCAGGACGCCGGTAATTGACCAGCGGCCAGAGAACCGCGTCCCGCAGAAGGTCCCTGCCGGCGCCGGCCACGAGGAGGGGTAAGAGACAGGCGGCCGCCATCGCTCCAGCCCCCGAGGCCGAGAGTCCAATCCTTTTGGGGAGGCTTGCGGGAGGGTCCCGAAGAACCAGGAGCGTCACCAGGGCAAGCACGGTGGCCAGAAACCCATCTGTCTGGAGGAACCACCCGGCGAGCGCCGCCAGCGCACCCAGCCCCACCCACCCGAAGGGGTTCTCGGGTTCCTCCCAAAGGCGCGACGCAACAATGGCGGCTCCCGAAAGGGCCAGCACGCTGAACCAGTGGTTCCCCATGAAGGCGGACATGGGGAAGAGGGCCACCGGGAACAATGCCGCCAGGGGCCAGGCCCAACGGCCCCACGGACGGAGGGCGCGGGCCAGAAGCACGGTGAAGAGCAGGAGCACGCCCACCTGGAGATACCGGGACCCCGTCTCGGGCCGCCCCCACCACCCCCACGGCCCGCCGGAAAAAACGACATAACCGCCGGGCGCCCAGGGGGCAAAAAAGTCCCGGTAGGGAACCTGTCCCGTGGCCACGCGGTGCGCATCATAGACCAACATGCTTTCGTCCTCGGTGACGCGGTTCACGAGCGGACTCAACTGGAGGACAAGGAATAGGAGGATCGCCGTGGCCCAAAGGAAACCCCAGGCGGTGACCCGCGCATGGATCCCGAACGGGCGGCTCACGCCGTTCTCCGAAGCCTGCCGCGCAGGGACCAGAGTGCCAAGCCGAGGCAGGTCAAAACGGTCAAAGCGGATCCCCAAAGGAACGAGAGGGGCCGGTAGGTGAACTCCACATCGTGCGTTCCCCGGCCCACGCGCACCGCGCGAAAGGAGCCGTCGGCGGGATAGATCCGGGCGGGGCGCCCGTCCACCGTGGCGCGCCAACCGGGCCAGTAAAGGTCTCGAAGGACGAACCACCCCTCCGACGGGCAGGCTATTCGCCAGCGAGTCGTGTTGCAGGTGTCCGTCAAAGGCTCGGCCTGTGGTGGGATGGAGACCCCTGCTTGGGTCCCATTTTCGGATTGGACTTCGGCCTCGGCTTCTTCTCCCGAAGGCGTTCCGAGCCCCTCAATGAAGGCCGTACGCCGCCAAGCGCCCCCTTCGAGCGCGGCCGCGGTGGATTCGGCGGGGTCGTGAACGGATCGCGCGTTTGAAACCCAGAACCCCCGCGAGAGCGCCTCGGGGTTCGGGCGCGGAGCCATTGCCCCGTTTTCCAGGCCAAGATCCCAGGCCAACCCCACGCCCGCCATGTCCAAACGCGCCGTCTCCCAGCGGCCGAAGCCCTGAAATCCAAACGCCAGCGAACCCGCGAGGGGCATGACCCGTTGGGGGGCGAGGGGAACGGCAAACCGGATATCCCGAACGCCGAAGAGGGCCGAGAGGTTGGGGCTCATGACGGCAAGCCCGTCCCGCGTTGGAAACCACTGGCGCTCTCCACCGGCGGGGTCCTCCATCGCCACCTCCTCCGCCAGTTTAGGCTCGGAGGTGTTCCAAAGGATCCTACCTCCGGTTGGCAGGAGGAGGAGGCCGCCCAAGATGACTGCTGTCAGGAGGGGACCCCTGTAGTCGTTTTTGCCCGGACGCCTCTCGATTGGAAGAAGCCACAGGAGCAGGCCCGCCAGCATGAACCCCCAGGCCATGGGAGACCGAATCACCGATTCGCCCGAGAGAGGCACGCGCCCTTCCGCCACCTGGGGCGCGCTCGCGGCCCAGAAGGCGGCGGCCATCCAGGCTAGTTGAAAGACGAGCCCCCCCCATTTCCAGATCCCGCGCACCTCCCCGCTGAGCCATCGGCCAAACCCGAAGGCGGTCCACGCCACCACCACGAACCAGGCGAGCGATCTGCCATAGCGTCCGCTCATGAACCCCAGGCTCAGCAAGCTCTGGATGAATGCCGGCGAGGGAAGGAGCAGGAGCCCCGCGCCCAACAGCAAGGGCGCCATGGCCCAGGCGGGCTTGCTCCGTCCCAGTCCGGCGGCCGCCAGAGCCAGCATCAAGGGCAGCCAAAGGATCTCCGAACCCTCGAGGAATAGGGCCGACGCGGGGTAGCAGGTGGGCCGAAAATGGCCCATCCGCGGCGACCAGGACAGACGCACCCACTCCAGGAAGGGCAGGACCCACCAGGCCGAGAGCAAGGCCGCCCCGACCGGTACGAGCGCATACCGGAGAGCGCTCGCGGCGCCCAGCGCGCCCCGGCCCGCAGCCCTCAGCAGGAGGTAGAGGAAGGCCCCGCCGGAGGCGAGCAGCGCCTCCTCGGGGTGGCCGCAGAACCCGGTCAAGGCCATGCAGATGGCGAGCAGGACCCCGCCTCCAGGCGCACCGGCCGCCAGGCGTTCCGCCGCGAGGAAGAGCCAGGGCAGCCAGGCGTAGGCCCATACGTTGCTGTAGGCCAGAAATTTCAGCGTGTAGGGATTGAAGGCGAAGACCGCGGCGCCCAGCACCGTCGGCCACCGGCCGCTCCCCAGCTTGCTCAGAAAGAGAGACATTCCCCAGGCACCGAAGAGGAGCTGAATCGCGAGGCAGGCCGAATAGACCCAGGGCGTCGGGTGGACAAGAAACGGAAGGAAAAACGGCGAGAGCGGTTGGGACTGCCCGTCGGCGAGCAGGGGAAAACCCAGGCCGTTCCACGGATTCCATAGGGGGAGTTCGCCGCCGCGCAGGCTCTTTGCGATTAAGGCCTTTTCCGCGTAAAAGGTCGTCACCGGCGCCAGGTCGTAGGTGCGCCAGTCGGGCCGATCCGAGGCTGCGTCCAGGCCCACGATGGCCGGGTCCCCCGCCAGCGCGTGAAAAGGGACGAGGTGGCTCCGGTGCAGGGCCAAAGGCCAAAAGAGCACCAGCGCCAGCCCCGCCACTATGGCGGCGATCAGGATTCCATCTTGGGGCGATGCGTCACCGCGTCGCGGCATGATCCTGCAGGCTGCCGTGCTCTGGCGCCCTCTCCAGGTCCGATTCCAAGCGCTTTACGCGGTCCTCGTTGCCGGCCGATCGGTAAAGCGCAAGGGCGCGCTCCCACTGCGTGCGCGCCTCCTCCATCCGACCCGAGGTTGCGCAGGCATCCCCCAAGGTCATCAAGTAGAGGGGCACTTTGCCCTGAGAACGCACCACCGACTGCTCGGCCATCTTCAGGGCCTGAACCCCGGCCTGGGGTTCCACGCGGGCGGCGTCCATCAGCGTCCGTGCCAGTTGGTAGTAAACCCTGGGTTCGCCGTGACCTCTTTCAACGGCCAGCGTGGCGAAGTGCGCGGCCTCCAGCATGCGGCTCTGCCCCGCCAGGGCCCCGGACAGGGCCGCCAGGAGCCACTGGTTGTCGGGGTTGGCCTCCAGGGCTAGCCTGAGGACGGCCTCGGCCTCCCGGAATTGTCCCAGCATCATGAGCGCGTTCGCCTTGACGAGGTACGGAATGGGTTCCCCAGGATCCAGCGCGATGGCCCGGTCGGCATAGACGATGGCGCGCCGGTCCTGCCCGAGCTCCATGTAGCACCGGGCCAAGGAGGAATGGACACCATGATCCTCCTCCCCTCCCGTCATCCGCGCCTGCTGGAAGCAAGCCGCCGCCTCCTTGAACTTCTCCTGCTGAATGAGGATGGCACCCAGGGTGTACCAGGAGACATAATAGCCGCCGCGGGCCATGATGGACTTCTTCAGGAGTTCTTTGGCGCCGTTCAAGTCCCCTTTTTGGTGGTAACGATCCATCCCCAACAGGCACAGCGCCACATAGTTGCCCTCGGGTTCCACCTTTAGACTGTGGGTAAAGACTGTCTCCGTGTCTTTCCAGGTCATACATTGGAGGAAAGTCTGGCATCCGAGCAGGACCAGGAGGAGGGCAAGAAACCCGGCAGCCCATTTGACAGCGCGCCGTCCCCATCCTCGAGCCCATTCCGCCACGCCCCAGACCAGCGCCATGAACAGGCCGGTATAGGTGAAATAGGTGTAGCGGTCCGCGTAGGATTGCAGCGACCCCACTTGAATGATCCCGATGACGGGAACGAGCATGCCGAGGAACCAGAGCCATCCCACCAGAAAGTAAGGTTTCTGGCCGGCGATATGGAGAAAAAAGAGGGTGAGGAGAAGCAGGAGAATGGCCGAGAGGATGGCCATCCACCACGGCAGGTTCATCAGCTCGTGGGGGTAGAACACGGTCAACCCCACAGGGACGAAGAGCTTGGCGAGATACTGCCCATAAGCATACAGGGCGTTCCCAATCCTTGCGGACATGGGTAGGAACTCCAGGCTATCGAGGGCCCCGCCCAACTTGTTGGTGATCACGCTGCTCAGGCTGAGCGCCGCGCTGAGTCCGAAAAGAGGAAGTTTTTCCACAAGCAGAGGCTTGAGTTCCCGTCAGCCAGCCTGGACGGAACTTGACGCTGAGGCCTAAACCGCGCGAGGCATGGCCAGCCTGTTCCACCGGGGTTTCGGCGGGGGCGGCCGGATCTTCGAAGGGATGGAGGCGCCCCAGGGGCCAGATGTCAAGCAGGAGCAGGAGACACGGCAGGGTCACCAGCATGGGCTTGCACAGCAGGCCCAGGAGCATCCAGAGGAAGACCAGCGCCATGGTCCGGCGCCGGGGAGCCTGGGCGTAACGCGTGTAGGCCCCCATGGCCAGGAGGCCGAAGAGCCCGCTCAACAGTTCCTTGCGCTCGGCGATCCAGGCCACCGCCTCCACATGCATGGGATGGATCGCGAAGAGCGCCGCCACCACCCAGCTCGTCCAGGGCGCCTTCGTCATGCGGACAGGAGGGAAAAAAGGAGAATCGTGTTCAGCCGTGGAGGGCCACACTCGTAAGGTGGTGCCCCATGGGATCGAGGCCGAAGAGCTGGCAGTCCAGCATGTGCGAGAGCAAGGTGACGGGCATATAGAGGTGGAAAGGTAGGGAGGTGAAGGCGACCTTGATGCCCGCCCATGTCATTCCCTGCTGGACGACCTTGTTGTTGGTGACGAACGCCTGATCGTCGTAGATGATGAACTGGGCGTTGACCAGGGGAAGAAAGGCCCCGGCCACCATGACGAGGAGGAGCGCGCCCATCCAGATTCGTGGGTTCCCCACGAAACCC
>CAVYWK010000007.1:0-37372 GCA_963772255.1 uncultured Acidobacteriota bacterium | reverse complement strand
CCGCTTCTGGCTATAGCCCGTGCTCGGTGCGCCAGATGACCTGGTCCTGCAGGGCCTTGCTCATCTCCACCCAGTAGGCGGAGAAGCCCGCCACGCGCACCACCAGGTCGCGGTAGTGCTCGGGGTGCTCCTGGGCGTCGCGCAGCATCTGGGAGTCCACCACGTTGAACTGCACGTGGAACCCGGGCCTGTCGAAGTAGGTCTTGATGAGGGCCAGGAGGTTGTGCGAGCCGCGCTCGCCGCGTGAGGGCCGTGGGGTGGAACTTGAGGTTGAGCAGGCCGCCGCGGATGCGCGTGTGGTCCACCTTGAGCGGAGGAGCGGACCACGGCCGTGGGGCCGCAGCGTGTCGGTGCCCGGGAAGGGCGAGGTGACGCCGTCGGCGAGCGGCTCCCCGGCGCGCCGGCCGTCGGGGAAGGCCCCGCAGACCTTGCCGAAGGGCACCGGCGTGGAGATGGCCAGCATGGAGGGGTCGTAGGGCTCGCCGAGGTAGTTGTCCTGCCCCGCGACCCAGCGGCAGTAGTCGTCGAAGAGCGCGAGGAAGATGCCGTCGACCTGGTCGTCGTCGTTGCCCCACTTGGGCGCGGCGAGGGCCTTCTTGCGCAGCATCTCGTGGCCCTCCCAGTTGTCGGCCACGGCGCGCCTCAGCTCGTCGAAGGTGCAGACCTTGTCCTCGTAGCACAGCCTCGTGATGACGGCGAGGGAGTTGGCCACGTTCACGAGGCCCGAGGAGAGCGTGGTGGGCGTGCGGTTCAGGACGCGCCCCGCCGTCGTCCATGCACAGGCCCCGCGCGAGGCAGTCCCGCACGAAGACCGAGCAGAACACGAGGGGCACCGTGTCGCGGTGGGCGACCATGACGTAGTTCCAGTACTGCTGCCAGTTCCGCACCGCCGCGTGCATCTTGTCCAGGTAGGAGGCCTCCACGTCCTCGTACGAGGCCACCGGCCGGGGGTCGAAGAGGCGGATCCCCGTGACCGGGTCCACGCCGTCGTTCAGGGTCAGGTCGAGGAGCTTGCCGTGGTTCACGAAGCCCGCCTGGACGACGCCGTAGGACATGCCCTGGAGGGTCGGCTCCGTGCAGCCGCCCATGGCCGCGTTCTTCCGGATGATCTCCACGGGAAGGCCGCTCGTCTTCAGCTCGTGGGCCACGTAGGTCTTCAGGTTGAAGAAGGCCGGGTAGCCCACGCCCGTCTTCACGCACTCCGCGGCCTTCAGCAGGAACCCGTCGGAGAGGCGCGTCGTCGTACCAGACCGAGAGGGTGGGCTGGGTCATCTGCATGTTGATCTGGGCCTGCAGGATGGCGAGGGAGATCTCGTTGTCCGCCGGGTTCCCGTGCTCGTCCAGCCCCCCGAGGATGCAGTTCTGGTAGAGGTTGCCGTGGCCCAGGCCCTGCCAGCTCAGGCTGGCGATGTACTCGATCTGGGTCATCTTCGACGAAGAGCTCTTCGAAGAGCTCCACGGCCTCGTCGAAGCCGAGCGTCCTCCGCGATAGTACGGGAACAGCACCTGGTCGAGGCGCCCGGGGGAATAGCCCAGGTGGGAGCCCTCCATGTGGCCCAGGAGGTAGGTGAACCAGAAGGACTGGACCGCCTCGCGGAAATTCCTCGGGGGGTGCGCCGGGACGCGCCGGCAGATGTCGGCCATCTCCAGGAGTTCGCCCTTTCTCACGGGATCCGCTTCGGACTGGGCCAGCCGCTCGGCCTCCTCGGCGTAGTTCTCCGCGAACCGGAGCGAACCCTCCAAGACGCGCCGGGCCGCCCGCCAGAAGTGGAGCTTCTGCGCATCCCGGATGGACGCGGGCACGAAGGCCGAGATCCGGTCGCGGATCTCTTGGAGGACCGCGTCGTACCCCTTGCCCACGGCCGTCTCGAAATCCAGGATGAGCCGCCCCTCGGGGCACGGGTCGTGCGGCGCCGTGTAGAGCCCCACCTCCCAGCCCGCCTCGATGAACGGGGCCTCCGGGAACTCGCGCTTCCAGAGCCGGTCCCCCACGCCCATCATGCACTTGTCGTCCCAGTACTCGCAGATGGCGGTGAACTCCGTCAGGTCCGCCGGGGAGATGAGGAACTTTCCCGAGAGGACGCTGAGCCCCTCCTGCGAGGCCCTCTCGTGCGCCAGGGCGATGCCGCCCCCCGTGCCCTGCTCGGCGAGGGACTGCTGGGCGTCCTGCTCCTCCTTGCCGATCTCCCGCAGAAACGGCCCGGCGGCGTAGTTGGCGTAGGGGATGGCCCCGCGGATGAAGCGCGTCTTGTTGCCCGCGATGCGGTCCCTCGCGTGGATGACCGGCGTGAGGGCCTCGAGGGCGTGGGCGTGGTCCTCGGCCCGGCGCTCCAGGATCTCCATGCCGTCCGTCCGCCGGTGCGACTCGGTGAGGAGCCGGATGTACTCGATGTCCACCATGAGCGGCGCTTGCAGGTACCGCGCCTTGAAGAAGGCGGTGCGCTCCGAAGACGGCGCCCCCGCGATCTCCCGTGGCGTGAAGGACGAAGTCGGCGTGCGCTCTCCCATGGTCCCCTCCAAGGCCATTCTACCCTGCCTTTAGGCCCGCGGTCTCATGAGGGCCAAGTCCTGATGCGTGGTCCTCCATGCGATACTCGGAGCCAGGGGATCCAGTGTCCCGTGGGCCAGACCCCAACTTCAGGAGTGCGCCATGCCGAAGGAGCGGAAGCCAGGCAAAAAAGCCAAGGACAAGCCCAACGAGCCCTTCAGCGCTCACCTGCCCGCCGCCCCGGGGCCGAGTGATATACCCTCGGCGATTCCGGAGCCACCTGACAGCACGGAACCGGACGAGGAGGAGAGCGAAGAGCCATTCGGCGCGCGTCCGCCGGCGGAGATCGGAAGGCGACGACCCAGGACAGAAAGAGGCTTTAAGATCATTTACGACCATTCCAAGGGGGCTTCTCTAGACGAGGACGGCCGCATAAGGGGTGCGGCCGACGCGTATGCCAAACAGCTCCTGGAACTCAGGTCGCCCCAATTGTGCGATCTGATCTATTCGGGGCTCGCCAAGGCTCACCAGCTGATGAACATCTATGATCCTGCCCGCTATCCCATCGGAAGCACCAAGGATGAAGACCCCTCCTACTTGGAGAGGGTCTTGGAGGATCTGGAAGCCGCGCGCGCCAAGCTGAAAGAAGTTCGCCAGACCGACGAGTTTGGCAATAAGCTCGATTACAAGCAGATCGAAGCGCTCGCACGGGGAGAGCCTTTTGAAGAAGTGGTCGAGGATGGCCCCCCGACCGATTTCGAGACGGACCCCTACGAAGGTGTCCAGATCGATCCGGAGACCTTTAGGATTCGGCGCGGGCCCAAGACCGTCGCGGGAAAGGAAGCCATCCGTCTAAATGCCCTCAAGCACGGGCTCCTGAGCAAGGAAGCCTTTATCGTGGGCGAAGTCCCGGCCGACTTTCTGGCACTTTCCGAAGCCCTCCGCAATTCACTCGCACCCGAGGGCGCCCTCGAAGACATGCTCGTGGAACGCATCATCACCGCGGCCTGGCGGTTGAGGCGAGCCGTTCGAGCCGAGAAGCTCTATATGAACGACAAGACCCTTTCTGCCGCCGCCAACGAGGAATTTATGGCCGGGTTACGCTCCAGGAAGGAGGCGCCCGAGCACCTCGTCGGCGACGCCGGCTTCGAGAGGCTCCTCCGTTACGAGACCACCATCGAGAGGAGCTTCTACAGGGCCCTGGTCATGCTTCAGGGGCTCCAGGAGAAGCGGACGCGACAACCTGCCGGCGGAATGGGGTTGGCCGAACTCGTCGAGGCCATGGTGTCGTCCCCTCTCGGGCAGTCTTCTCCTCAGCCCGCCCCGGACGGAGACGGTCCGCCAGACGGCACCGGACCCATCGAACCCGCCGCCCCTCACGGACCCATCGATCCCGAGGTCGATCCCTAGCAGGCTGACCGCTTCACCGGCTGAAACAAAACCTGGATTCGAGGCCCGGGCCCGCCACGGGCCGGCGGGAGCTTCGAGTGGGCCCAGCTGATCCCCTGCCGTGCCATGTCGTCGTTAAATTGTTTCGCAAAATTTCTCCAACGCGCCATTCGTGTGATTTTTCACCGGGTTGCAGGGACCCATCGTGCTCCGGGACCGGGCGCGATCCCCCTGAGAGGTTGATGAAGGCCCATAATCGCCATTTTTCAAATAAACAGGTATAAATAATATGACAAAAGGCCCTTTGGCCTGGGCCCCGGTTGCCCCAGAGGTCCCTGGG
Source organism: uncultured Acidobacteriota bacterium (assembly GCA_963772255.1). GTDB lineage: Bacteria > Acidobacteriota > UBA4820 > UBA4820 > DSQY01 > JAKAJA01. The sequence goes on along the minus strand of CAVYWK010000007.1, from coordinate 33,155 downwards.
CACATTTTACCATCATAATTATGGCGATTCGCTGATTTTGTGCGTCTTTTCCGCCGAGCCCCCGCCCGACAAACGCCGCGGTCAACGCCTAGACCCCTCGCTCCCGTTTCCCCTTCTCCCCTTCTCCCCTTCTCCCTTTCTACCCCACCCCGCGTTTCCTTCCAAAGCCACCCTGAAGGAGGTCCCATGGATGTCCTATCCCCTCTTCCCCTGACCCGCGCTGCCCCGTGCGAGGCCGGCCTGATCCAGAAACTCCTGGAGGCCACCGCCGAGATCGCCCCCATCCCCAAGCGGGGCCTGAACGCCGAGTCCGGCTACGCCTTCGCCGCAGCCGAGGACATCGTGGCCGCCGTCCGAGGCCCCCTGGCCCGGCACGGGCTGGTCGTGGTCTGCACGCTCAAGGATCGCGTGTCCCAGGCCGTGCCCGGACGGGGATGGCGCGAGCAGGTCCTGCTCACGGTGACCGTCACCGACGGCACGTCGGCCCTCAGCATCGACGCCCCGGGCGAGGGTCAAGACGCCGGAGACAAGGCCGTCTACAAGGCCTGGACGGGCGCCTTCAAGTACGCCCTGCGCTCCCTTTTGCAGCTGCCCTTCGGCGAGGATCCCGAGACCTCCCCCTGCCCGGGTCCGTCCCCGGTCGCGTCTCCGGTCAGCGTCTCTGGCCGCGTCTCCAGAGGCGCCCCTGGCCGCATCTCCCCCCACCTCATGGGACCGAAACCCGCCCGCCACCTGCGCCCGTTCCGCTCAAGGCGTCAGCCCATGCAACGGAGCGCCAGGTCAAGGCCGTCAGAGCCCGCGCCAGGAGCCTCCGCATGGGCGAGGAGAGTCTGGCGGACCTGCTGGGGCGCCGATTCGGAGTCCGAAGTCCGGCCGATCTCTCCAGGGCCCAGGCCAGCGCGCTGCTCGACTCACTCTTCAGCGCCGATGCCTGACGGTCGCCATGACCCACCCTTCAGCATTGAAGATTCGTCCCCGTGGAGGTCCCCGTGAAGATTTTCCTCGAAGTGCTCCAGGCCATTCTGAAGATTCTCCTGCGACCGAAGCATGGCTAGGCCCATACGGCCCGTTCCCCCTCACCCTAAGGAGTTCCCATGAACATCTGGCCCGTCTCGATCTCTCCGATCCGCCTTTCCGAGTCCTCCGCGCCGTGGGGCGTGGCCGAGCTCCCCGCGCCCGAACGGCCCGCCGAACGCTTCCTCACCCGGGGGTCCGGCGCCCTCTCCACCGCCGAACTGCTGAGCCTCCTGCTCGAGGGATGCTCGGGGCGCCATGACCCTCTGGAGCTTGGCGCGCATCTTCTCGGTGCCGCCGGTTCGCTGCGCGCCTTGTCCGTCATGGAGCCCCCGGAGCTTCGCACCGGCCTCGGTCTGAGCCGCAGGGGCAGCCTGAGGGTCCTTTCGGCCCTCGAACTCTCCCGGCGATTCGCCGAGGAGGAGGTGCTCACCGCCGAGACCCTCTCGGGGGCCGAGGAGGCCTACCGGTTCTTGAAACCCCGGTTGCGGGACCTCCCCCATGAGGTCTTTGCGACCATCTTCCTCAACCAGAAGCACGGCGTCCTGGCCTACCGGGAGCTCTTTCGAGGCTCCATCCACGCCAGTTCGGTGCATCCCCGCGAGGTCGTGAAGGCCTCCCTCAAGGAGAACGCCGCCGCCGTCATCCTGGCGCACAACCACCCCAGCGGACACGTGAGCCCCAGCCCCGATGATCTCCGTCTCACGGAGGACCTCAAGGCCCTCCTTGCCCACCTGGACATCCGCGTCGTGGACCACCTCATCGTGGGCGGCAACGGCTACTTCAGCTTCGCCCGCGAGGGGCTCCTCAACTGACCGAGCTCCGCGAGCTCTCCCGCATCCGCCCGGCCTCCCCCCTCGGGGAGGCCGGGCGCCTTTTCTGGTCCCTTGCGAAGTAGCCCAGGCGTTTTCTGCAACGAACTTCCAACTTGGGACAAGACCTGAGAGAGGTTCATTCGGCCTGGGGTATACTTATGGAGAATAGGGTAGAGGAGGTGTTCAGCTTATGATCGCGCGCAAGGCCATCACCGACTTGGTCAGCCGAATCGTGGCCGAGTTCAACCCGCAGAAGGTCATCCTCTTCGGATCCTACGCTTCGGGAACCCCGAGGCCCGATTCGGATGTGGACCTCCTGGTCATCCTGCCTTTCACGGAACGCCCCTTCCGGAAGTCCCTCGAAATCCTCAACAGGACCGACCCTCCTTTTCCCGTGGACCTTCTTGCCCGCACGGCCCGCGACACCCAGCGCCGTTATCGCCAGGGCGATCCCCTCGTCCAAGATGCCCTCGACAGAGGTCAGGTGCTCTATGAACGCCGTGGTTGAGGAGTGGGTCGCCAAAGCCGAGGGCGACTTTGCGACGGCTCGCCGCGAGAACCGCGTCACCCGTAGCACACACTTTGATGCCGTATGCTTTCACGCCCAACAGGGAGCCGAGAAGTACCTAGCAGGCTGCTGAGAAACTCGCATGGGCCGCGCGCAAGCGGCTTGGGCGCCGGATGCGAGGCGCGGCGACGACGACAGGGTGGCCCCCCTTCTAGGAGCCGGAACAAAGCAGGTGGCCCCCAATCCCTTGCGCCCCTTTTGCCTCTTTAGGAGATGGGGGTTGCCGGCGGCACGGCCCCGCCTGCGGTGTTGTCGCTCCTAGACGATGCGCAAAGGCATCGACGGCGTCGCGACGCCTTGCATCCGGGGCCGTGGCGCCGGCAACGCGACCTACGGGAGTTTTTCAACAGCCTGCTAAAGGCCCTCCTGATCCACCTGGGCCATCCTCCGCCGAAGGTGCACGACTTGGCCGAGCTCCAACGCACCCTCGTTAAGGTTTGCCCTCTTTGGAATTGGCCCGTCGAAGACCTCCGGCTCCTCACCTTGTCGGCCGTGGCCTTCCGTTACCCTGGCGAATCCGCGGAACGGGACGAAGCCAAGGAAGCCCTCCGCATCGCGAGCGGCATTCGAAAGTTGGCGAGACAGACACTGGGGCTCACCAAGCAAAGCAAGCGCGCCCCACGATGACGCGACTGCCTTGGAGTTGCGGCAGCTTGTAAGGATTCCTGAATACCAAGGCCTTCGAACTGGCCACCCAAGCCCTCGGGCACGTGAGTCCCAGCCCCGACGATTTGCGCCTCACCAAAGACCTCAAGGCCCTCCTCGCCCACTTGGACATCCGCGTCGTGGATCATCCGATCTTGGGGGGAGATGGCTACTTCAGCATAGAGGGGGAAGGACTTCTCCGCTGAGCGAACTAGAGTTCTCCGCCCCAGCGTCCTGCCGCTCGAAACCCAACGGCCTCGGGCGGCAGGAAGTATCTGGAGTGACTTTCCCGTCCTCAATTCAGCTCACGACCCAATATGTTCGCTCGGGTACGATTCCTTGCCGGTGGTGTCGATCGCCGTCACGAGGTAGTACCTGGGAGACGGCGGGTTCACATCGGTCATGGTCGTGTCCCCCTTGTTGGCCTCGGGGAGGACGTTGGTCCAGTTCACGATGTCGGCGATGAAGTTGGGTGTGCTGCCATAGTAGACGTTGTAGTGGTCGATGGTGATAGGCGTCCCCTTTTCATCCATGCTGACCGGCTGCCACGTGAGCACCACGTCGTCTCCGGAGCGCTCCAGAATGAGGCCCTGCACCGTCGCCGGCTTGGGATAGGAGAACAGCCCGTAGGTGCCCACCTGTGCCACCGTCACCCGGATGAACTTGTTGACGAGGTCGACGGTGCGGTTGGTTCGCTGCAGGCTCCAGCTGCCGCTCCCCTCGTCGAGGAAGACGTCGAGGTCGTTGAGAGGTATGGTGGTCCCGTCTACAATGTGGTCGTTGTTCTCGTCCTTGACGAAGAACACCAGGTCCGCCCCGCCGCCTCCGAAAGAGGTCTTTCCGCCCTGCAGGTTCACGGAGCGGTAAATGTTCGCGGCGACGAGGGAGCTTCCCAGGTCCAGCACCCCCTTGGGAGAGCGGACAACGCCGTGCGGCCTCGTCTTGACGAAATTGGAGGGGGACAAGTCTTGCAGAACGATCCGGTCGATTGTCTGCGGGAGGTTGCCCTTAGGGATGCTCACCTGCATAAGGTTCTGGTCCTGGATAAACGCGGTGGCGTTGAGGTTCCCGCTTCCGCGGTAGCTCTCCACGCTGGCTTGGTGATCCGACCCCACCGACTGCTCGATGATCTTGGCCGCGGTGGAACTGGAGGATCTGGAGCCATTACCGGTGAGGACGGTGACCGTCACGAAGGGCGGATAGGGGTCCGGGGTCGGCGTGAGGTCGGAGGCCACGGCCCGCAGGTCGTAGTCCCCCTCCGCAAGAGCCGTGACATCCCAGTGGATCAGGTAGGGCCATGAGGTGACGGGGTTCGTCTCGCCGGGGAACCCGAGGATATCGGTCCAAGACCCGGTACCCGACGGCCTGTACTGCAGGCGGACGCTGGACACCTGATCCCTGGTTCCCTGGATGAGGTCCGCGTTGACGGTGATCTGGTTACCCTGAAGCGTCCTGCCCGCCTGGGGGTGTTTGATCTCTGCACGCACGCCCTCGAGGGCGCAGTGCGTCACGATGGAGACGCGGTTGGCGGTGAGCCCATCCTCCTGGCCCGCGAGGTCCTTGGCCCTCACCGAGAAGATGTACCGCGTTTCGAGCGCCAACCCGGAGGATACCCAGGTCGCCGCGGGAGCCATGACCGTGGCAACCGGGGTCGTGAAGTTGACGGTCCCCGTGCCGGCATCGTAGTAGATGTTGTAGAGGAGGATGTCGGGCGAGGGCGACTCGATCCAGGTGAGGCGGACGTTACACCCCGAGGTGAGGTCCGCGTGTAGGTTGTTCACGGGCAGGGGTGGCTCGTTCGTGGCCGTCACCGGCCCGACGACCGCCGAATCCGTCCAGTTGTAGAGGACGTCGTAGCCCGTGTAGGCCCGAACCTTGTAGTACCGCGTAACAACCGTCCCGGTGGTCGAAGTGTCCTCGTAGAAGGTCTGGCCTGCGGGGACGGACCCGATCTGATTGAAGGGCCCCGCGGCGGCGCTCGCGCGCCAGATGCTGTAGCCGGCAACGTAGTTCAAGCCGGCACCATCGTCCGCGGACTGGGTCCACGAGATGTCGAACACGCCGCCTCCATCGTAAGGGACGTCGGTGACCGTCACGTCGGTGGCGGCCAGGGGTCGATTGCGGACCGTGACGGAGAACCCTGAGGGAACTTCCGCGTTCCCCACGCCGTCGGTGGCTTGGCTCCTTAGAGCGTAGACGCCGTCCAGCGGCAGCGTCCACTCGTAACTCCAGGTCGTCGTCCCGGCGGTTGGAGACCAGGTGGTCCCTCCGTCCCAGCTCACGAGCATGGAAGCCACGCCGCTGGTCGCGTCGGAGGCGGTGCCGGAGATCGTGGCCGTTGGTCCATAGAGGATGCTCCCCGAGACGGGAGCCGAGATGGTGCTGACCGGAGCCACCGCGTCCTGCCTCGAGGATTGCAGGGCCGACCACAGACTCTCGCCGTAGGTGAAGATCGCCTTGACCCGGTACTGATAGGTGATATCGGTGACGAGGCCTGTGAACGTGTGCGCCAGCCCCGGAATCGTCCCGCTGGTCTGGGACGTAGTCGCGAAGCTGTCGGTCGAGGCCTGGACTTCGTAGCCCATCGCCTCAGAGATCGCACCCCACGAGAGGGCATTGCTGGTACCTTGGGTGAAGGCGGGCTCGGCCGCAAGGGTTGGAGAGCTGCACGGTTTGACCACGAGCGTGCCCGCGGGTGACTCCTGGGCGCAGGGGCCCAGGTCCACGAAACAGCTATAGCTTCCCGACTCTGCGGCCGTGGCCTCCAGGATGGTCAGTGTCGCCGTCGCGGTACCGCTGTAGTGAGACCCATCCACCAGGTCGATGCCGTCCTTGCGCCAGGTGTAGATCGCTCCCGTGCCGTTGTGGGTCACCGAGAACGCGGCCGTGAGGGTCTGACAAATCGTTTGAGCCGCGGGGCTGATGGAGGGTTCGGGATCGGGGTGGATGGTCACGGCCTTAGCCACAGAGGTCCCCTCGCAGCCGTTCAGATCGGTGACCCGCACCGCATAGGAGCCGCTGGCGAAGGCGGAGTAGCTCTGAGCGTTCGCCCCCGTGATGTCATTGCTGTTCCTCCGCCACTGATAGTGCACGAAAGGTTGCGTGGAGAGAGAGACGGAGGTGCAGCTCTCGGAGGGCCCTTCGATCGTGGGGACGGGCGGATCGTAGAACTGGTAGGGCGCCGAGCTACCGCTGCACCCGTTGGCGTCGGTGACCTGCACCGTATAGGTTCCCTGCATCGTCGCGAGAAGGCTCGCTCCCGTGCCGCCGGAGATCGGAGCCCCATCGAGCTTCCACTGGTAGCTCGGGTAGGCGCCCGTGGTCAGGGTGCCGGGGAGACACGCCGGATTGGGGCCCGAGATGACCGGGGTGACGAACCCGATATCGGTGATCCCCGCCGAAGGCGTCTGGGCGCTGAACCCGCAGGCGTTGTTGTAGGCCACGGTGTAGGTGTAGGCCTGCATGGGTGTGGTGGAATCGTCGAGGCAGGAGGTTGTGCCGTAGGAGAGGGGGCCCGAACAGCCGCCGGAAGCCAGGGCCACACCGTTCCGGAAAACCCTGTAATTTCGGCTCGCCGTATCGCCCGAATCGTTCCAGCGGGTCGGATCGGAACCCCAGCCGACGGACACACCCGTGGAACAGACCACGGGATCTTCCAAGACCGGCGCCGAGAGCCCCGTCGGAGGCGCGGCGTCGAAGCTGTATTGCCCGCCTGTGTTCAACCAGGTGCTACCGTCGTAGCCGCCCCAGACCACCATCTGGTTCCCCGTCCAGACGGCCGTATGATCGCCGCGTTTGGTGGGAGCCCCAATCGTGGTGATGGGGGCCCAGGTGTCTCCGCTCAGGCTGTAGCGGCCTCCCGTGTTCAAGTAGTCCAGAACTGAACTTCCGGCGTCGCCGAACCCGCCCCAAACGAGCATTTCGGACCCTGTCCAGACAGCAGTGTGGGAAACCCGGGCAGTCGGGACATTCGACCCGGTGGAGGTCGGCGTCCAGGTATCCGTCGCGGGGATATATCGGCCACCTGTGTTGGCGTGAGCGCCGTCGTAGCCACCCCACACCACCATCTGGTCGCCTGTCCAAACTGCCGTGTGACTGTGGCGCGCCGTAGGAGCGGTTTCAAGCGAGGTGGGCTTCCATACCCCCGTGGCTGGCACATAGCGCCCGCCCGTATTCGTCGCCAACCAGGTCGCACCGTCGAAGTACTGGCCTCCCCAAACCAACATCTCGGTGCCGGTCCAGAGGGCGCTGTGGCGCGCCCGAGCGACTGGGCTGCCCGCGACGACCGGGATCGTCCCCCAGCTGTCAGCGGCAGGATTGTATTTCCCACCGTCGTTGAGGCAGACTTTGCCTGTGGTCACGCCCCCCCAGACGAGCATCTCTGCCCCGTCCCAGAGCGCCGTGTGCAGGGAGCGCGCCGTCGGGCAGTCCGCACCGGCAGAGATGGATGACCAGCTGTTGGAGACAGGGTTGTACTTACCACCCGTGTTCAGATAGGAGCCGTTCTCCCCGCCCCAGATGACCAAGTCCGTTCCTGTCCAGACTGCCGAATGCAGAGCACGGGCTGTCGGAACTGAGAGGTCCACCAGTGGGCCTGCGCGCATAACGTCTAGGATCGGATCATATCGGCCCAGCGTGTTCAGATAGCCAGCGCTGCTCCCCATGCCTCCCCAGAGAAGCATCTCCGTACCATCCCAAACTGCCGTGTGGAATCGTCGCCCCTCGGGAAGGTAGGACGTTGGGAGCCAGCTGTCTGTGGTGGGGTTGTACCTTGCACCGGTGTTCGTGAGTGTACTGCACCCTCCGCCCCATAAGATCATCTCGGTGCCGGTCCATATCGCGGTCGCCCAGATGTTAAGTCCGGGGCTATTAGTGCCTGTGTACATGGGTGCCCACGAATTCAGGCTCGGGTTGTACCTGCACCCACCATACCCCAGAGTGCAGTAAGCTCCATATACTAATAGTTCTGTGCCTGTCCACACACCCTTGGAATAGATGAAATAGTATGGGTGCATCGGTCCGTTGGGCATTTTTGCCCAGGTTCCCGTGGCCGGATTGTAACGTCCGCCAACATCGGATTCAGAGCCTCCGCAGGTGAGCATCTCTGTCCCGGTCCAGACGGCCCAATGCTGATACCGTGGGGAAGGACAGTTCTCGCCGGTGGCGGTGGGGAGCCAAGCGTCCAATGATGGGTTGTAAAGCCCCCCCGTGTTGAGAAGAGCGTTTTGGAAGCCCTTTTGCCCCCCCCATATAATCATCTCCGAACCCGTCCAAACCGCCGTGTGGTAGGAGCGCGGCTCGGGGCAATTGGATCCAGTCGACGTGGGGAGCCATGTGTCGGTCGATGGATTGTAGCGCCCGCCGGTGTTAATGGATTGATCCTGCGCTATATTGGGGAGGCCGCCCCATACAATCATCTCTGTCCCGGTCCAAACCGCGGTGTGGGCGAACCTGGTGGAAGGTACGTTGGGCGCATTCCAGGAAAGGTATCGCCATGAATTGGTAGCCGGGCTGTACGCACCCCCATCGTTTTTCCCGTAGGCATAAACTCCGTTGCATCCCAGGTGCCCCTGCCCGCCCCAGACAATCATTTCGGTCCCGGTCCAGATAGCAGTGTGAGAGGCGCGCCCGCACGGACACGGATTGGCGGTGGAGGTCGGTAGCCATGTGTCCGTCACAGGGTTGTACCGTCCCCCTGCTTGGTCATCCCATAGGCCGCCCCAGATAATCATCTCGGTGCCTGTCCACACTGCTGTATGAGCACTCCGGGGCTTTAAAAAGTCGAGACCTAACGTCCCAGTCCAACCCGATGAACAGCTTGCGTCCGGCATGTTCGCCTTGTTTCCAGTCGCAGGCAGACGGTACTCGGAGTTCTGGAGATCCATGACAGGAGAGATCGCCGCGCTTGCACTCTGCCACCAGTTGCCTTGGGAGAGTTTGCTGTAGAAGCGTCGATCAAGGACCAGGCTGTCGCCGTTGTCTTCGATGAGAGCGGAAATGACGAACGCGTCGTGAGTCTCCTCGAACGAGAGAGGCTTGGGAGTGCGCGTGAACTCGACACGAAGCTTCTCAATTTCTTCTGCACCCACAGGCATGAGGACGACATCTTTCTGGGGCTCGGCGTGCGGTGCGTCGGGGCTTTGGTTTTCGAGGACAAACCGCACGCGCTGGTACTCGCCTCCCCCGCTGCTCCTCAACGTGGCGGGCGTCAGCTCTCGCAGAGCTTTTTCCGCTTGAGCCTTCGCCTCGGCATGGAATTTGGTGTCGAAGCTGTACCAATCGTCCAATTCTCGTTCCGCCAAGGCGGGGCGCGCAAGGCATTCGGCGATGAGGAACGGGTCGGTCCCGAGGGCCGCGAAGATTTTTTTTAACCCATCAGAATCTTTCGTGTTGGCAGCCATCCGGTCCATCTCGGCCTGGAGCTGTTCTGAGGTGATGGGCCTCTGCCAGAACTGGCCGAGGGCCGCTGACTGCTTGAGGTAGTCCGTGACCTTCGCTTCGATCTGCGCTCTCGGCACCATCTGTTCGAAGGGGGGCTTGGGCTGCGGGTTCTCCTTGGGCCAGATGCGATGCGCGTAGTAGACCCGCTCGATGGCCGCCTGCGCGCTCACCCGCTCTTCGAAAGTGAGAGGCCCGCGCGCAATGGCCTGTTGAGCAGTTAGAATCAGGACGAGTCCGACCCAGAGCAGGCTCTTCGGAAACTGTGTTCTCATTTTGTCTCCCATCCTCACGGAGCAGTGGCAATCTACACCGTTAGATACTCTCTAAGCATAGGGTGGTGCGAACGAGATTGCAAGTGCTATCAACTGCCTGCAAATAAGTTACCAGACTTCATAATCTGACTGGATACTCGGTTCTCAGTTCAGGCTCTCCATGTGAACGCGGGCGGACGCATACCATCTCGCCTCAAACGTGGATCCCCACCGTCTCAGCGCCGAGATCGGCAATCTCATCGTCATTGCCTTTCCTTGCCTGGCGATCACCACTACTTTGCCGACGCCAAGGCCAGCACCCGGGCCGCGTCTTGCTTTAGCCGATGCTCAACCATAGTTGGAGCCTGACCACGAATGCGTTTCAGCGTGGATGGCAGCAGAAACAGTGCCGGCAACCCGCCGATCTTAGACGGACTGAAATTCTTCTTGGAGTAATTTTAAATTTAGGTTCGATGAGCTTGCGCAATCAGCGTGTGGCCGGCGGATGGTGATCCCGCAATGGGTTCCCGGAACCGCTGAGTCTCTGAGGCTCGTCCATAGGGGCAACAGAGGTCGCCAGGCGGTTCGAGTCATGCGCGACGGGTGAGCAGAGAAGGGGGAGCCATCTCGCCTTACGAATCTAGCATCCAAGAATCTCATGCCGGCAATGGGCTCGTTGTTTCACTGTCAGGGGATGCGGATAGCGAAAAAGCGGGAGTGGTACGGCCCGCGCCCATAGCAGTCCATACGCTTCCAGAGGCAGAGCGTCTTTGCTCGTGCGCTGCCGGATTTCCCCCATCTCTTCCACCCCAGGATGTCAGTTCTTCGGGTCCTGGATCACCTGGTCGTGGTAGGGGCCGGGGGGGTTCAGCTTCGCCCGCGACGGCCTACTCAGCGGTAACGGCGCGGCCCTTACCGCGATGGCCAAGCCTCACCAGGGCCATTGAGGGTATCATTCTCAGATCCGTTGAGGATGAGCCCTCGACAAGATGAGCCTCTACGAAGCCGCCGAATCAACCGGCAATTTCGTCATCGAACAGCGGGACGCGCCGCAACCACCTCCCCCTGGCCAGGACGACTTCTCCATGCTGTGAGGGTGACTTCCTTTTCAAGTATGACGACCCAAGCGACAGGTCGAATGACTGGGGGAGGCAGAGCGTTGGAGTAATAAGGGTGAGCATCAGGAGAGGATGTCACCCCGGCTAGCCTGCGTGATGACCGATGTTGAAATGCAGGACTTTGGCCCCGCTTCTCTCATTCGGCATTATCCCGGAGCATAAACAGTAGACCCGCAGTCTACTTTGATGGGCATCTGGCCACCCTGGTGCGGCGGGCTAGAACGCCAGCCCCGCCCTCCAGCTCTTCGGGGCGAGGCGGAGGGCTTCGGCCTTGAGCCTCGACGCCCCAGCGAGATCCGCCGCGGTCCGATGGAGCCTGGCCGCGGAGGCGACTTCGAGAGGGAGCACGGCGCGGGTTTCAACGGAGTACACGGCCTCCTTGCGGAGGTTCGCCAGCAGGGCATCCGCCTCCCTGACCAGCGCGGGGTCGTGGTCCCCGCTCATCCAGCGCGCCTCGACGCCCAAGAGGCTCCTTTCAATGCCCTCTCCGGGGAATACGGTGGCCGCGTGCTGGAGAAGGGTCCCGGCTTCCTGGGCCTTGCCCTGGGCGAGGAGCGAGCGGGCCAGCCACTGTTCCACATCCCCCCCGTTAGGCAAGTCCCCCCGCAGGGTCTTGAGCAGGGTTTCCGCCTCCGCGGGCCGGCCTTCCAGGAGCGCGTTCATCGCATGGAACATCTTGGGGTACCACTCAAAGAAGTCGTAGGCGGGGTTCTTAAGGATGTGGCTTTCCACGTCCGGGTCCCCTTCATAGATGCTGGCCCAGGCGGCCGTGTGACCCAGCTCGACCCGCAGGAGCCGTTCCGAGGAGGGGATGGAAGCGAGCCGCGAGAGGCACTCTGCATACCGTCCTGAGAGGAACGCCGCGTCGGCCCAGAATTGGTAGGCATACAGGGGCGCGGGATTCTCGATCCCATCGCGATAGCGCGGGCTTCAGGATCTGGTCGCATTCCCTGTAGCGCCCCTGTCCGACCAGCGCGTGGGCCCGAAAGAGGATGCCCAACCACGCGTAGGGCTGGGCCCGCTTCTCGGGCCACTCTCGGAGCGCCTCCTCCAGTTCCCTGAATTTTGCCTGGTCCCGGAGGGAGCACAGGTTCGGCAGGAGTGTGTTGATCTCGTTGACCGCGGTCGTGTCGGGCGTTACGGGGACACCGTCGCGTCGTATCCCGTCCAGGGCCACCTGCCACTGCGCGGGCTGGGACCGCACCTTGAGCCCGAGCGGGCCGGATGTCCCACCGGGCAAGAAGTCAATCGAAAGCTCTGTGGGCACAAAGAGACGGTAATAGAGGGCGTTGGAGGAAGGCGTCCAAGCCACATCGGGCGAGATGGGTTCGCGATCCAGCCGGCCGAGTTGGGATCCAAGCCTGAGGACGGAGCAGAAGAGCATCTTGTAGAGGCGATTGTTGAGACCGGTGCAGATCACTTCATCCGTTCCATCCCCGTCCAAGTCCCTGAAGGCGAATCGCTGCATGCTTCCCGAGTTGGTGAAATGAAGCTCGTACGGCCCCGCCAGGTGGTCCGACGCTGCAAAGGCGTCATCGCCGTAAACCGAGAGCGACGCGGGGTACCAGGTGGCGTGCTGGACGTAGGCCACCAGCTTTTCTCGGCCCCCACGGGAGAACCGGTGGGTACTCAATTCGACATAGTACCGCTGGGAAAAGGAGTATCTCTCCACCGATGCGCCGAAGGTCGTCAAGGGCACACCGGCGGCTGTGAAGACCGCAATCTGGTTGGTGCTGTAGGGCGAGGTCGAGGAAGGGTCCCATTGGATAGCACATGCCACGGCCCGTGTTCCGCCCGGCCCGAAGTGGCCCTCCGCCGCCGATTGAATGTCTTGGGAGAGGGTTCGCCTCCACAGCAGTCTTCCCGCGGAACTTCTGACCTCGAGGACCTTGTCATGAAAGCTCAGATGGATGGGCGCATCGCGCGCTGCATATCGTCCCCAGAGAAGTGCCGCGAAACCGAAGGCCAGGAGTAGCGAGGCGGCCGCGATGCGCCACCGCCAGCGCCTGGAAAGCGCGAACCCGGCCGAATGGTGCTCGATAGCCCTCAGCGCCTCCCTTGCAGAGGAGAACCGGTCGGCCGGATCGCGCTCGAGCAGTCGAGCCGTGACGCGGATGAGCCAGCGCGGCACCCGGTGTTGCCTGAGGAGACCCAGGGGCGGCAACTCACCGAGCTGCCTGCTGGCCACCTCCAGGGCCGAGCTTCCCTGAAACGGCATGCGGCCGGTGAGCATCTCGAAGAGCATGGCCCCCATGCTGTAGAGGTCCGAAGCAGGAGTGGCGGACCCGCCGCGGATGACCTCCGGGGCCATGTACCCCGGCGTCCCCAGGGCCACGCCCGTCTCCGTCAGCGTCGCGCCTACGGTCTCGCCCTTGGCCAGCCCGAAGTCTCCGAGCTTGGCGGTCCCGTCCGAGGCGAGCATGACGTTGCCGCTCTTGATGTCCCGGTGGACGACCCCGACCGCGTGCAGGTGCGCCGCCGCCTCCAACACCTGCTCCGCCAGGGCTGTGGCCTCCTCGAAGGGCAAGGCCCCGCGTCCGAGGATCCGCGCGCGAAGGGTCTCTCCGTCCACCCATTCCATCAGGATGGCCGGGTGGTCTTGCACGAAGAGGAGATCGTAGACCGTCACACAGTGGGGGTTCGGCGCATGCTGGGCGGCTCGGAGTTCCCGCTTGAGCCTCTCCAGGGCCGGGTCGCCCACCGAGGCGCGCTCCCAGAGAACTTTGAGCGCCACCCGCCGCTCGGTGTGCGAATCATGGACTCCATAGACGACCCCGGAGGCTCCCGAGCCCAGGATTCGCTCGACCCGAAACCGCCCCGAGAGCATTTCGCCCACGCCGTAGAGCGGCTGGAGGCCTCGGTCTCCATGGGACGGGATGGCCGTTCCGCCGCAGAGGAAGCACGAGAGAGCACCGTTTTCGAGCGAAGTGCCGCAATGTCCGCACCGGACCATGTCAAAAGTATACCAAACCGAAGACCTCAAGGCCCTTCTCGCCCATCTCGACGTGCGGGTGGTGGATCATCGGGTCGTGGGAGGCAACGGATACTTCAGCTTCGCCCGCGAGGGGCGCTTCAACTGACCGAGCTGCGCGAGCCACCCCGTACCCCTGCCGCCCGCGGACCCCGCGTCTCGGGCGGCAGAGAATCTGGTCGGGGGCCACACCGCGAGGGTGGTTTCATCCGGGCACTGCAACAGACTAACCTGTGTGCTATATTTCCCCGTAGGCAGGGACGTGAAAGAGGTCACTGAAGGTAAAGAGACTTGGAACCTACAGGTTCCTCTTCTTCAGCAATGAGGGAAAGGAGCCCCCACACATCCACGTTCAAGAAGGCCGAAAACTCGCGAAGTTTTGGCTGGATTCATGCGATCTCGCATATTCCACAAACTCCGCGCCCCATGAACTTAGCAGGGTTCAGGATCTGGTGAGGCAGCACAAGGAGCCCTTCCTGGAGGCATGGCATGAGTTCTTTGAGCAGTGAGCTCCGGCCGCTGGCGCGGAATGTCGAGATCACGGAGGCCGAACTGCGAGTCTCCCTGGCCGATGGCCGAACGATAGGCGTTCCCCTCGTCTGGTTTCCCCGTCTCGCCTCCGCCAGCGTGACGGCATGCGCGCGCTGGGAACTGCTCGGAGATGGCGAAGGGATACACTGGCCCGAAGCCGATGAAGACATCAGCGTGGCGGGACTTCTGCTCGGGGTGAGAGGTACGGGCGGTCTGCTGAGCGGAGCAGCCTAAGCCAGATCAGCCGCCGAGGGATTCGTCTTTGCAGTCATCCCCCAGCGCGACATTGATCTGCGGACTTCACTCTCGCATTCCTAGGACCCGAGTTCTCGGCCGATGGAATAGGCCGTTGCAGGGATCCCAATGTAGTGGAGCGATCGCCGATCGCCAGTCTTCGAAGGCCTGCAATCAACGCCTTCCTAATCCCAAACCCTATTTGCCGCGAAACGCAAAAAAGGCCGGGATCGCTCCCGGCCTCTCCGGTAATTCTTGCCAAGACGGGATCTAGAACTGCGACCAGAGGTACTGGTTGGTCACCTCGTGGTGGAAGATGATCTCGCTCCGCTTGATGCGCGTGCCCAGGGCCTTGGGGGAACGCTCCGCGGCGGCCTGTTTCACGTCGCAGAACTTCTCGTGAACGTCATCGCCGAGCAGCTCTTGAGCCCATTTGCTGGCCTTGAAGATGCGGAGCGCGTCCTGGATGTTGTCGGGCAGGAAGCGGGTGCGGGCACGCTTTCCCTCGCCCTCGTCCTCCATGGGAGGCCCCTCGAGGCCCGTGCGGAAGAGGGCGTAGATCGCCATGTAGGGGTTCACGTCGGGGGCGATGGAGCGCACCTCGATGCGCGCGGAGCGCTCGTTGCCCAAGGGGATGCGCACCATGGAGCCCCGGTCCGAGGCGGAGACCTTGATCTGGTTCGGCGCCTCGAAGTGCGGGTCGAGCCGGCGGTAAGCGTTGACGCTCGGGTTGAGGATGAGGCAGAGGTCGTTGGCGTTGGCGAGGGTGCGCTGGATGAACTCCCAGGCCGAGGCGGAGAGGTGGTCCTTGCCCTTCGCGTCCCAGAAGAGGTTCTTGCTCTTGCGCGACACGGACATGTTGGTGTGCATGCCGTTTCCGTTCACGCCGGCCACCGGCTTGGGCAGGAAGGAGGCCGTGAGGTCGCTCTGGGCCGCCACCTGGCGCGCGATGAGTTTGTAGAGCTGGACCTGGTCGGCGCCCACCATGGCCGCCGAGTGCGAGTAGTTCATCTCGAACTGGGAAGGGCGCCACCTCGGGGTGGTCCTTCTCGTTGCCGAAGCCGAGCGCCCGCTGGACCTCGGCCGCCGTGTCGATGAAGGTCCTCAGCGGATCGCCCGGAAGGGAGTGGTAGTACCCCCCGGTGGAGATGAACTCGAAGCGCCCCGTTTCGGGGTAGTGGCGTCTCCGCGTCGCGGCCCTTGAGCAGGAAGCCTTCGATCTCGTTGGAGACGTTCATCGTGAGGCCCTTGGCGGCCTGGGCCTTGGAGTAAGCCTTCAGACGGGCGCGCATGTCCCCGGCGTAGGGCGAGCCATCCTGGTCCTGCACCTCGCCGAAGACGAGCACCTTTCCGGGGCCAAAGACGTCCGCCGGCAGCCAGTAGAAGGCCGGCCAGTCGATGCCCAGGCGCAGGTCCGACTCGGCCTGCCGGGAGAAGCCGCGGATGGAGGAGCCGTCGAAGGTGAGGTTGTCCGAGGCCCCGAGGAGGAACTTCTTGTCGTAGTCGAGCATGTGGAAGCGGCCCTCGAGGTCGGTGAAGCAGACGGTGACGGCCTTGATCCGCCGCTCGTCCTTCAGGTACTTCATGCGGGCCTCACGGATCGTGTCGGGGCTCTTTCCGCCCAGCCGGTCGGCCTTCGCCGCCAGGTTCATCTCCTCCAGCTTGTCGTAGGGGATTTCCAGGAAATCGCGCAACGGGATCGCCATGTCAACGCCCTCCTCATTAAATCTAAATATACATATAATTAAATTAAAATGCAACATGTTTAATATATTTTATTGTTTTTTTATTATAATATAGCTATGTTTAGCCGACAGCCGAACCGAAAAGGCCGGGATCGCTCCCGGCCTCTCTGGCGGTACTCGATGGGGCATGACCCCCGGCGGTTGGACTCCTCGGCCTACCAGCTCCAGGTCATGCTTGCCTCTCCGCCGTCGGGGTTCAGGAAGCGGAAGGTCTTGGGGACACCCTTGGGCACGACGATTTTCAGGCTCGTCCCGCCGGTGATCTGGATCTTGGTCGACTTCTTGTACACCACCGAGGTCCACTCGGCCCCGTCGATGAACACGCGGATTCCGCTCTGGAGGTTGGTTCCCGTGACGACGATCTTGAAGGGCGGCGTCACCTTTTTCATGAGCGTGATCACGGGGGGATTGACCGCGGTGACGGTCCCGGTCTTCGTGCACGTGACGCCCCCGGCGCTCACCGTGAGGGTCCAGGTGTAGGGGCCCGCGGAGGCGTAGGTGTGACTCGGGCTCTGCACCGAAGAGTGCGCCGACCCGTCGCCGAAGTTCCAGTCGTAGGCTGGTGTTCCGGGGCAGTTGACCGGCGTGGCGATGGACGCGAAGGCCACCGGCAGTCCCACTGTCCCGCCGGCAGGCACTGTCGCCGTGCAGGTCAGCGCGCAGGAGGAGCTAACCAGGATGGTCCCCGTCTTGGTGCACGTGACGCCGCCCACCGCGACGGTGAGCGTCCAGTCGTAGCTGTTTGCGCCCGCATAGGTGTGCGTTGGGTTCTGGGCCGTGCCGTGCGTCGTCCCATCCCCGAAGTCCCAGTCGTAGGTGGGGCTGCCGGTGCAGTTGCTCGGCGTGGCCGTGGAGGCGAAGGAGACCGGAGTTCCAGGCACGCCCGTGTCGGGCACGGTGGCCGTGCAGGTCAGCGCGCAGGAGGAGCTAACCAGGATGGTCCCCGTCTTGGTGCACGTGACGCCGCCCACCGCGACGGTGAGCGTCCAGTCGTAGCTGTTTGCGCCCGCATAGGTGTGCGTTGGGTTCTGGGCCGTGCCGTGCGTCGTCCCATCCCCGAAGTCCCAGTCGTAGGTGGGGCTGCCGGTGCAGTTGCTCGGCGTGGCCGTGGAGGCGAAGGAGACCGGAGTTCCAGGCACGCCCGTGTCGGGCACGGTGGCCGTGCAGGTCAGCGCGCAGGAGGAGCTAACCAGGATGGTCCCCGTCTTGGTGCACGTGACGCCGCCCACCGCGACGGTGAGCGTCCAGTCGTAGCTGTTTGCGCCCGCATAGGTGTGCGTTGGGTTCTGGGCCGTGCCGTGCGTCGTCCCATCCCCGAAGTCCCAGTCGTAGGTGGGGCTGCCGGTGCAGTTGCTCGGCGTGGCCGTGGAGGCGAAGGAGACCGGAGTTCCAGGCACGCCCGTGTCGGGCACGGTGGCCGTGCAGGTCAAGGTGCACGCGGGGACGGTAGTGGCGGGGAATCCCGCGACCAGCTGGATATTGGGTGAACCCATCCCCGTCGCCCAGAGGCAGTCGCCGAAGGATCCCACGGCGATTTTGAAGTTCGTGGACGTGAGCGCGAGGCCGTCTTTGGGAACTCCCCCGGCGTTCAGGTCGTGCTCCTTCAACTGGTAGTTGGAGCTCTGCTGGGCACCCGTGCAGAGGCTCATCGCCATGGCGGCCAAGAGGACCGGGAAGAACTGTGTCGTTCTCATCGGATTCCCCCTTCTACCTCAGCATGACGAGGACGCGGATGGCGCCGGTCCCCTTGTCCAGGGGCTCGAGGGCCTTGCCGAGGACGGTACCGGGCGTGGAATCCGTGGCGCGCATGGCGTGGCCCGGATTGGATGAGGCCACGAGGAGATCGCCGCGGCGGATGGGGCCGAAGCCCGCGTCCACCTTGCACAGCACGATGCCCGAGGTGGCCACGGGCACCTGGGAGGAGGCCTCCCCTGATGCTGTTTTCTTGCACTCCTCGCCGCGTCCGACGGCGATGCCCACGACGAGCGGATCCGCTGGGAGGATGCACCGGATGACGTGCTTATCATTGGCCGGATCCATCGCCACCACATCGCCCGATTCCACCGCCTCGGAAACGGTCAGGCACGGATGCGCGGGTGTAGGCTCCAGGACGGCCGCCATGCCTGGCTCTGGCTGGTCTGCTTCGGGGGAGGCGGCCCGCGCCGAGGGGGGCAGGGGCGCGGAAATCGGAGGGGTCATGCGGGGCGTGGGTTGTTCGGAAGCATGGGAGGGTTCTTCGGCCCCGCCTGGGCCGTGGCCGAGGAGCTTCTCCACGGGCGGATCGGTGGCGGGGTCGTACTCGTGGATAGCGTCCTTGAGGGCTGTGGCGTGGCTCAAATCCAGAGAGGATTCGGGCACGCCGCGGACCGAAGATTCCATCGTCTTGAAGCGCTCCAGGGCATCGAAGGCGCGCAGTTGCGGGTACTTTCGCGTAGCGCTCCCGGTGGTCTTTGAAGGAGGGGATGTAGGATTCCCGCTGTTTCTCCTGGACGATGCTCGACTCCTCGAAGCCGATGCGCAGGCCGTAGACGAGGTAGTCGAAGGCCACGTCTTCACCGTCCCCGTCACGACGAGTTCGGTGGTGGAAAGCGAGGTGACCGCAAGAGGCACGGCCTTCCCGTCGGGCCGTCAGATGGGCCGTCAAGCCGATGTCGGGGTTCGTGACCCACTGGAAGGTCTCGCCCAGCTTGACGCGCGACCTCTCCGTTCACGAGCTTCGCCGTGCCGCGGGTGTAGGTGGCCACCTCGTCCCCCTCGGGGCAGGCATAGACGATCACCTTGTCCTTGTCCGAGGGGTGGTTCTGGACGAAGGAGACGGCGCCCGAGCCGAAGATTTTGTATGTGTCGTTGCTGACATAAGCATAGCTGCCGCTGTTCGAATCATCGAAGGTGCCACCGGCATAACTGCCCCACGCTGAAAGCCCAGAATCACCACTGCCGATGATCGCATATCCGGTCGCATTCAAGTCGTAAAATATTCCGCCGCCTGTGTTGCCGCGGCCCTCGATTCCGTAATCACCGTAACCCACATAGGCGTAGCCGCTGTTGTCATCATCCTTGAAATAGCCGCCGCCAGCATTGCCATGGGCCTCAATTCCCAAATTGCCGTGAGCCACAAAGGTGTAACAACTGAAAATATCACTTGCGAAAAAGCCGCCGGAAGAAGAGCCAACGGCGCTGATCCCGGCATCATTGAGCCCCACATAGGCATAGCCGGTGCCGTCTGAGTCCCTGAAGTAGCCTCCGGCCGTTGTCCCGGAACTGTCGATCCCGTAGTCTCCGGCATTGTCGAGAATGAGCTTGCCGGTCTTGGTCTGGGCGGAGGAGGAGGTGTTCAGGAAATAGGCCGCATGCTGGCTGTCCAGAGTATCCGCGGCGTTGGTCGCATTCGTGGCGTTTGTAGCATTGGTTGCGTTGGTGGCGGTGGTGGAGCTGTCGGCGGTCGTGGCATGGGTCGCGTTGGTCGCGTTGTCGCGGTGTCCGCGCTCGCGGCGTGGGTCGCATCCGCCACGACGCTCGTCACGTCCGAACCCGAGTGTGTGTGAGAAGCGTTCGCGAAGTCGGCGGAGTGCTTCCCGCTCAGGGCATCGGAGTTCAGGGCGAAGGGTGACGACGCCACCTGGATCCGCGGGGTCATCTCCGGGTCCGTGGCCACGCTCACCCCCAGGTAGACGGCGCCGTGGTTGGCGAAGACGCCCTGGAAGGCCGTCTCGCTCCCGCCGTGCCGGTGCGCGGGGTCTCCCAGCGCCACGCCGAAGAGGCCGGCGGACACCGTCACCTGGGGCGGGTAAACGGAGGGATCGTAGATCTCCTCCCAGAGGAGCACTCCCGCCGAATCCGCGTCGTAGAAACGGAAGTTCATGGTCACCGGACCGCTCAGGAGGTTCCCCGCCGTGTCCTTCGCCACCCCCTGGAAGCTGACCCGGCCCGGAGGCGCGACCTGGGCCACGGGAGCCAAGTGAAAGCGCCGCCAGCACTGTCGACAGTACGATCGTGGCCCATCCGCGGGACGTCCTTCTTGGGTTCATTTCCGATCCCCCCTTCTCGTTCTTTCCTACCAGCTCCAGGTCAGGCTGGCCTCTCCGCCGTCGGGGTTCAGGAAGCGGAAGGTCTTGGGGACGCCCTTGGGCACGACGATTTTCAGGCTCGTCCCGCCGGTGATCTGGATCTTGGTCGACTTCTTGTACACCACCGAGGTCCACTCGGCCCCGTCGATGAACACGCGGATGCCGCTCTGGAGGTTGGTTCCCGTGACGACGATCTTGAAGGGCGGCGTCACCTTTTTCATGAGCGTGATCACGGGGGGATTGACCGCGGTGACGGTCCCGGTCTTCGTGCACGTGACGCCCCCGGCGCTCACCGTGAGGGTCCAGGTATAAGCGCCGGCGGAGGCGTAGGTGTGACTCGGGCTCTGCGCCGAAGAGTGCGCCGTGCCGTCGCCGAAGTTCCAGTCGTAGGTGATGGCCGACGCGCAACCGCCCGTCACCGATGCCGAACCGGCAAAGGCCGCCGCCAACCCCACGGTAGCCTTGGCGGGAACCGTGGCACTGCAAGACAGGGTGCAAACGGTGACGGTGGCCGTGGGGCTATCCGCGGAGGGGCCGCACCCGTTGTTCACGCGCACCCAGTAGCTGGTCGTCTGGGTCAGCGCGGGAGTGGTATAGGAGGAGGAATCGGTCCCCACGGGCGTGGAAGTATCGCCGCTGGTGCCCTGATACCACTGGTAGACCGGCGTGCCACTCCCCGCCACGGAAACCGTGAGCGTGGCGTGCTGGCCCGAGAAGATGGCCGTGCTCTGGGGCGGCCAGGGGATGGACGCGGGCATGCACACATCGACGGTGCCCGTGTGGGTGCAGGTGATACCGCCCAGGACGGCAACGGTGTAGGTCCACGTATAGGTGCCGGGGTTCACGTAGGTATGCTCGCCAACATAGGCGGCAGGTGGTGTGCCGTCACCGAAGTCGAAGCTCTCGGTGTATGCCAGTTCGCACCCGCCGTGGAGTTGAAAAGAGGCTGAGAAGGAAACGTCGAGCGGCGCCATCCCAGAGGTCGGGGACGCCGAGGCCGTGCACGACGCCGTGCACACGGTCACGGTGGCCGTCGCACTGTCGGCTGGAGTCCCGCATCCGTTGCTCACGCGCACCCAGTAGCTCGTGGTCTGGGTCGAGGGACGGGGTCGTGAAGCTGGCAGCATCCGTGCCCACAGGCGTGGAGGTATTCCCGCTATCGCCCTGATACCACTGGTAGGTCAGGGTGCCGCTCCCCGTGGCGACCACCGAAAGCGTTGCGCTCTGGCCCGGGAAGATGCCGGTGTCCTGGGGCGGCACCGTGATGCTCGGCGGGACGCACAAGGTGACCGTTGCGGTAGAACTGTCCGCCGGATCGGCGCACCCGTTGCTCACCCGCACCCAGTAGTTCGTCGTCACTGTCAGCGCCGGCGTCGTGAAGTTCGCGGCGTTCGTCCCCACCGGCGTCGACGTGTCCCCGCTCGCGCCCTGGTACCACTGGTAGGCCAGCGTCGGGCTGCCGGTGGCCGTTACCGTGAGCGTCGTCGTCGTGCCCGTCGGGATGGTTACACTCTGCGGGGGCACGGTGATCGAGGGGGGAGCACAGACCTCCACCGTTCCCGTCTTCACCACCAGTGCGCCGCCCGCGCTCACCGTCAGCACCCAGGTCTTCGTCCCCTCGGCGGCGTAGGCGTGAATCGTGTTCTGCGTGGAGCCGTGCGCCGAGCCGTCACCGTAGTCCCAGTCGTAGGTGATGGAGGAGGAACACCCGCTCTGCGAGGCCGTCGAGGTGAAGGAGAGGTTCTCCCCCGTGGTGGCGCTGGCGGGGACCGAGGCGGTCGCCGACAGGGTGCACGAGGCCGCCACGAGCGTGTGGTTGCTTCCGGCGTCGAGGGCCGTACAGCCGGAGACCCCCTGCATCCGGACCGGTGTGCGACGCCTGGTCGTGGTGCCGTCCCCGAGCCGGCCATTGTCGTTGTTGCCCCAGACCCAGGCCGCGCCGCCGGTATCCAGGGCGCCGCTGAAAGCCGTATCCCGCCGTGACAGCCGTCGCGGAGGTTAGGGAAAGGGTCTGGACCGGCGTCGAGCGATTCTGCAACGAACCGTCCCCCAGTTCCCCGGACGAGTTGGAGCCCCACGCCCAGACCGTCCCGTCGCCCTTGAGCGCGAGACTGTGGAAGTACCCGGCGGCGATGGCGACGACCCCCGTCAACCCGGAGACCGCCACGGGGCTGTGCCGGTCGATGGTGGTGCCATCGCCCAGTTGGCCGTAGTCGTTGTATCCCCAGGCGCGCACGGTGCCATCGCCGAGGAGCGCCAGGCTGTGGTACATTCCCCCGGCCACGGCCACCGCGTTGTTGATCCCCGTCGTTTGCACGGGTGAGACCCGGCCATCCGTGGTCCCGTCCCCGATCTGACCGCTGCTGTTCTGCCCCCACGCCCAGACGGTGCCGTCGTTCCGGACGGCCAGGCTGTGGTACTGCCCGCCGCCCACGCCCGACATCACTCCCGTGAGCAGGGGCAGAACGGGTGTGGTTCGTTCTACCGTGCTGCCATCCCCGAGCTGGCCCCCGGTGTTCATGCCCCACGCCCACACCTGCCCCGAGCCGGTCAGCGCCAGCGTATGGTATCCCCCCGACGAGATTTGGGTCACGGGGGGCAGGCCCCCCACATTCGAGGGTGTGCCCCGGGAAAGGGTGGTCCCGTCGGCCAGTTCGCGGAATTCGTTCAGGCCGGCGGCCCAGGCCGTCCCGTCGGCCCTGAGGAAGGCGCTGAACAGGTATCCCGCGGATACCGAGACGGCATTGGATATCAGGCTCACGGCCTGCGGGAGGGCGAACTCCAAGACCCGCCCCTTCCCGAGCTGTCCCGAGTAGTCCGCGCCGGCGCACCAGACGGTGCCTGCGCTCTTGACGGCGACGGAGTGACGCTGCCCCGCCGCCCAGGAGATGACCGTGCCCAGGGAGGACACCTTCACGGGCGACGACCTTGTGGTAGTGCTCCCGTCCCCCAGTTCGCCCCAGCGGTTGTACCCGAAGACCCAGAGGGACCCGTCGTCCAGGATCGCGGCGCTGTGGTGGAGCCCGGCGGCCAGCGAATCGACGGAGGTCAAGCCGGGGATGGGCTGCGCCAACCAGCGGTCCGAAGTGTCCCCGAGCCCCAGCTGGCCCGTTTCGTTGTTCCCCCATGACCAGGCCGTTCCGTCGTTCTTGAGCGCGATGCTGTGGTAGTCGCCGGCGTAGACTGCCGTGATGCCCGAAAGGCCGACGGCTTGGACGGGAGAGGTCCGGTTCGTGTCGGTACCATCCCCGAGTTGGCCATACACGTTCTGGCCCAAGGCCCAAACCGTGCCGTCGCTGCGTGCCACAACAATGTGGACATAACCGGCGGCTACCGCCGTGACCTCGCTCAGCCCGGCCACCTCGATGGGCGTGCTGTGATCGGCCGTGGTCCCGTCACCGAGCTGCCCCACCTCGTTGTCCCCCCAGCCCCAGAGGCTGCCGCCCTGCGTCACGGCACAGCTCGTGTCGTACCCCGAGGCGATCGCCGTCACGCCCGACAGACCCACCGCCTGGACCGGCACCATCCGGCTGCTGGTGGTTCCATCCCCCAGTTGGCCATGGCCGTTGAACCCCCAGCACCACACCGTGCCGTCGCTCTTGAGGGCCATGGCGTGGCTCTTGCCGCAGGCGACGGCCGTCACGCCGGTGAGACCCGATACCTGGACGGGCGCGCTCCGGGTGACCTTGCTGTTGTCACCCAGCTGCCCATAGGTGTTGTCGCCCCAGGCCCATACGGTCCCGTCCTGCTTCAGGGCGACGACGAAGTCGGTGCCCGAGGAGACGGCTCTGGCTCCGACCAAGCCCGGGACCTGGGTGGGCGTCGAGCTTTGGACCAGGCCGGAGAGGCCCAGCTGCCCTTGCTGGTCCGAGCCCACCGAGAACGCTTGGCCTCCTACGGGGGCGGGGGTCCCGTAGGAAGAAACCGTGAGGACCGCTGCGGAGACGAAAAGCGCGACCACCGCGCAAATCCACTTCTTGCCCATGATCTTCCCCCCTGAGGCGCGATAAGATCCCACCCGAGCATCCGACTCGTTTGAGCGCACTTGATTTTAATCTTAGTCTTCCGCCGCGAAAGCGCAATAGATCGCCGCCTGAAGGCGGCTCCCACGACAGCCGCCATGCCACTAAGAACGCCTGCCGCACGCCGTGGGAGCGACCTTCAGGTCGCGACACCCCAAAGGTCCACATTCAAATCCCTCCACATTCCCCGTTCACCATCCAACATTCCCCTTACCCCTTCGCCGCCTGAAGGCGGCTCCCACGACAGCCGTCATGCCGCTAACGGTATTTGGAGGCCACCGGAGTTTCGCCGCCTGAAGGCGGCTCCCACAACAGCCGCCCTGCCGGTAACAGCACTGGCCGCTCATCGTGGGAGCGACCTTTAGCTCGCGACCCCCGAAGGTCCCCCTTCAACACCCGCGTTGCCGCAAAACGAAAAAAAGGGCCGGGACGCATCCCGGCCTTCGCTAAATGTCTTTATCCGATTGGGTCCATAACGGCCGCGCCCTCGGTCCACCACACGGGGACTCTCATCCCAAACGTCGAATTGGCGAGCGTTCCCAGGACCAGCGTAAGACGCTGGCTTTAAACTGGGCGGAGCGTCAGTCGTCGTCCTTCTTGACGATCTCTCCCTTGTCGTTGAGCTTCACATTCTGATGCTCGCCGTTCACCTTGAGCTTCACGTCGTACAGCACGATGCCGTTCCGGACCTCGGTCTCGGCCTTGACGATCTCCGCTCCGGGGTACTTGGCGGCGATGGTATCTCTGACCGCCTCGGGCAGATCCCTGGCGACGACGTCCGACATGGATGCCCGGAGCACACCATCGGCTGAGTATTTGACCTCTTTGGTGATGCCGCCATCGACGAATTCGATCGAGTACCAGACCTTCTCATCCCAGGTCTTCTGCGTATACTCATTGACCGTGACGTTGGGATAGGCCTTCTCGAAGGCCGTGATCACCGACGCCGGTACCTGGTCCCTGGTGACCTTCTTCTCTTCCTTCTTGTCGTTGGCGCACACCATGACCCCGACGACGAGCGCGAGTAGCGCCACGACGAAGATCGAAACCACCTTCTTGAACATGAGTTCCTCCTATTTGACAAGACCAAGGCCTAGGAAGCACGCAGACGACCTGCGGGTCCCAAACCTGAATCTCCTCAAGACTTTCCTTGTCGCAACTCAGAACGGGCAGGCCGACTCATACGCGCCTCGCGAAATCGCGTCCCTCCCCGAACGTCTCCCAAATCTAGTTCTCAATTTTCCCGCCGCGCAGAGCAATTACTACCCGGGAGCCGGACCACGACATGGGTAGAAACTACCCGTCCGGCGCCCGCCCTCGATCGCCGGCGTGGGCCGCCGCAGGTGGCCCTGGGGCAGGCCCTTCCCCCCCGGCCGCTCAGCGAGCGGCCGCTACATAGGCCCTTCGTGGGAGCGACCTTCAGGTCGCGACCCCCCGAAGGCCCACATTCAAATCCTTTCACCTTCCCCATTCCCCATTCGACATTCGCCATTCCACATTCCACCTTCCCCATTCCATATTCGACATTTCCTTTCCCCTCTTCGCCGTCTGCGACGGCTCCCACAACAACCGCCCTGCCGGTAACAGCACTGGCCGCTCATCGTGGGAGCGACCTTCAGGTCGCGACCCCCGAAGGCCCAAATTCCAATTCCCATTTCCCAATTCGCAATTCGCAATTCCCAATCCCCATTCCCTCTCCTCCTTGCGCGGGAATGGCGCCGAGGCTATCCTGCGTTATGTTCTGGGAGGAATTCAGCATGACTCTTGCACGGGGCTCTCGGGTTTCCTTGTTCGGTTGGGCGCGCGTGGTCGCGACGGTCGCGGCTCTCCTGGCGCTCCCCGCCGTCTCCGCCTGGCCCGCGGCGGAGGCCCTGCAGATCCTCCAACCGGACTGTCTGAGCACCCTGGAAGCCACGCCCCTTCAAGTTCGGGTAACGGCGGATCACGCCGGAACAGTCGCCTACACCCTCACGCTGTCGGACGAGGAGGACGCGGTGCGCCGGGTGCTGGCCGGGACGCTCTCCCTCGAGAGCGGCCCCAACGCGCGCACGCTCTGGCTGGATCCCCGAGAACTCGCGCCCTTCTCCATCGGCGAAACTGCCGTCGTGACCCTGGAGATGGAGGGGGTGAGCGCCTCCGCGGAGGCGACGGTCTCGGCGCGGTCCCCTGCCGCCGAGGCGTCGGGATGGGCCATCACCTTCTCGGGCCGGCCCGCCCAGGTCTACACCACGCGAAACGCACTGCTGGCGCTCCTGGTGACGAACCCCAAGACGGCGGTCAAGAACGCGCGCATCAAGGTGAAATTCCTCAACGCCAAGGGCAAGAACAAGGGGAAGACGATGGTCGATCTGCCCCTGATCCCCGGCGCGAGCCAGGTGGCGATCACCATCCCCGCGCCATTGACGGCCACCGTCCGGTCCAAGGCCGCCGTGCAGGCCAAGGCGGTCCTCCTGATCGGGGGCGAGGTGCGGGCCAGCGAGACGGTCCCCGTGGACTACGACCTGGCCGCCGATGCCTCCGCTTCGCCCGTTTCCGGCGTGGAGCCGCTCTCCGTCTCCTTCTCGGGCTCCGCCACCGGCGGCACGCCGCCCTACGCGTTCGCCTGGGACTTCGACGACGGCGCCGTCTCCTCGGATCAGAACCCGGACCACACCTATGCGCAGGCGGGTTCCTACGGCTGGATCCTCACGGTGACCGATGCCGTGAACGGCACGGTCTTCGCCACCGGGCAGGTGACGGTGGCACCCAAACCCACGCACGCGCTCACGGTGACCGTGGGCACCGGCGCGGCCGGCCTGCCCCCGTCGGGCACCACCACCCGGACCGAGGGCGACGCGGTCCCCTACGCCTACACCGCCGCGGCCTGCTACGGCAACTTTGGCGGTGACCCTGGACGGTTCCCCGGTCCCCGCTTCGGGATCGGTGACCATGGACACGGACCACAGCCTCTCCGTCACCGCCGCCCTGAACACCTACGCCATCACGGCCACCGCGGGGCCGGGCGGAACCATCAGCCCCGCCGGCGTGACCGTGCGCGACTGCGGCGCGTCCCAGGCCTACACCATCGCGCCCTCGGCGGAGTATTTCGTCCAGGATGTCCAGGTGGACGGGGTCAGCGTCGGCGCCGTGAGCACCTACACCTTCGCCAACATCACCGCCGACCACACCATCGCCGCCACCTTCAGCCAGGTGCCCAGCCGCACCCTCACGGTGACCATGGCCTCGGGCACCTCGGGCACGCCGGGGGCAACGGCCACCTACCCCCAGGGGACCGTGGTGAGCTACGCCTATGCCGTGGCCGACACCTGCTACGAGGGCCTTGCCGTGCTGGTGGACGGCGTTCCCGCGCCCGCCTCGGGCACCCTCACCATGGACCAGGACCACAGCCTGTCGGTGGCAGCCTCCCTCAAGATCTACACCATCGAATCCTCTGCGGGGACCGGCGGCTCCATCGCTCCCGTGGGGGTGGCCGCCATTTCGTGCGGCGGCTCGCAGACCTATACGATCGCGCCGCTCCCGCTCTTTTTCATCGCCGACGTCCTGGTGGACGGGGCCAGCGCGGGCGCGGTACCCTCCTACACCTTCTCCGACATCCGCGACGATCACACCATCGCCGCCGCCTTTTCCGCCGTGCCCAACCACACGCTGGCCGTGACGCTGGGCAACGGCGTCACGGGGTCGCCCGCCGCCACGGCCACCTTCCCCCAGGGCACCGCCGTGGATTACAGCTACGGGGTCCTGCCGTGCTACGACCATCTCACCGTGACCCTCGACGGCCAGCCGGCGCCTGCGGCGGGCACGATCACCATGGACGCCGACCATCACTTGGTGGTCTCGGCGGATCCGATCACCTATGCCCTCACGGTGGACCTGGGCACGGGGACCACGGGCACGCCCGCCGCCTCGGGCGCCTATGCCTGCGGCCAGAGCGTGGACTACGCCTACGGCCTCGTCACCGGCCATAAGAACCTCGCCGTCACCCTCGACGGAGCCGCCGCTCCGGCGAGCGGCACGGTGGCCATGAACGCGGACCACCACCTGGCCGCGACGGCCTCGCCCATCACCTTCACCATCATGGCCTCCGTTTCCGGGGGCACGGGCACCATCAACCCGTCCGGTGCCGTGACGGTGGCCTACAGCGCCAACTCCTATTTCACGTTTACGCCCGGAAGCGGGTACTCGGTGGGAGATGTCCTCGTGGACGGGGTGAGCATCGGCCATCCGGACAGTTACAACTTCGTGAATGTGCTGGCCGACCACACCCTCCAGGTGCTCTTCGTGGCCCCCCTCACGCTCGCCTGCTCGGCCGACCCGTCCTCGGGCATCGCCCCCCTCGCGGTCTCGTTCACTGCTACCCCCGCGGGCGGGAACAGCGCGGCCTACACCTACGCATGGGACTTCGGCGACGGCGCCACCTCCACCGCCAGAAATCCCGGACATACCTACACCTCCGCCGGCACCTACACGGCCACCGTGACCGTCGCCGACGGCCTCCAGAACGCCCAGTGCGAGACGCCCGTAACGGTGGGGATCAACCACGATCCCAGCATCGTCGATCTTCAGGCCAACCCGCCCGTGGCCTCCCTGGGCGTGCCCTCCACCATCACCTTCACGCTCGACGATGTGGACCCGGGCGATGCCATCTCCTGGTCCGCCATCCTCACCCAAACCCCCGTGTCCATCGGCGTCCTGGATGTCACCTCGGGCGGCCCCGTGCCTTCCGGGACCGGCGTGACCCTGCACTACACCGTGCTCCAGGCCTGCCCCGGCTCCCGCGCCGCCTGCGAGGCCACGATACAGATCACCGCCACCGACGCCCACGGCGGCACCAGCAGCCAGAGCGTCGCCATCTCGATCCAGTAGGACGGACCGCCCAAAACCCCAACGGCATCCCCGCGCCGGTGTCCGTAGGGGAGGGCCCCCGCGCCGGTGTTTGTAGGGGAGGGCCCCCGCGCCGGTGTCCGCAGGGGAGCCCGCCGGATCGCTTTGCCGCGCTTAGCGGCCGCGCCCTCCCGTCGCCGTTCAGGTGCCACCCCTGTGCAGGCACCAGGGCGGGCGGGGACAGGGCCCCGCCCCTACGAAAGCATCGCGCTCAGGAGAGCGCTCCTACAATGACGAATGATGGTCGTAGAGGCCTCTCCCGAGGCCGATCCCTTTCCCCCGTGGCGCGGATACCCCTCCGGGCACAGGCACTCCTGTCCGCGGATGTTCCTGGCGGGCGAGGCGCCCGCCCCACAAATGAATGGGCCCCATAAGGCGGCCACGGGGGGCCGCCCCTACGAAAGCATCGCTCTCAGGAGAGCGCTCCTACAATGCGAATGATGGCCGGATGCCATCAAAACCACGGGCGGCCACGGTGGGCCGCCCCTACGAAAACTGCACCATGATCGCCGTGGGAGCCGTCTTTAGACGGCGATTCTCCAAAGGCCCTCATTCACGCCTTTTCCTTATCGTCTAGCGTCTCGCGTCTCGCTCTTTCTTCGCAATTCGCAATCCGCAATTCGCAATTCTCCATAGGAGGCCTCTCCCGAGGCCGATCCCCCCCTAGGCTTTCTTTGCCTTTTCTTCGCGCTTGGCCTGCTCCTCTTTCTGGGCCTCCCTCAGCCTGAACATGAGGGCCCGCAGCCCCCGTTCCGCCTGTTCGCTCCAGCGGAGCGGATAGAGCAGCGGCAGCGGCCAGCGGTCACAATCCGGGTAGCGGTTTCGCATGTAGGCCCCGCTCGGGAACACCCTCGACCCCAGCAGGCGGGCCATCTCGCCGAGGGAGACCTGGTTTCGCAGCTCGTCCAGGGTGGCCGAATCCTGCTCCTCCTCGCCGGAGGCATCCGCGGCCAAAGGCCTGAACCCGTCCCCCCCGAGCGCGGCCAGCCCCTCCAGAACCCGCGGGGGCACCGCCGCGTCGAACAGCGCCTTGGACCACGCCAGTCCCAGGGCCACTGGGCCTGCGAACCCGCTGGCCTCCGCAAGAGATACCAGCAGCTCCCCATCCAACGAGGCCCCCTCCCTCTGGAGGATCATGGCCACATCCAAGAGCGGATAGAGCTTGGGGCCGCTGGCACGGTGCTGGACGAAGTTGTGGGCCAGCACATAGACGACATTCGCCTCCGGCCTCAGGCCGAAAACCGGCACGCCGGCCACTTCGAAGGAAACCGGATGCTCCAGGAGCGTTGCGGCCCGCGCCCAACGGCGGTCGCGAACTCCATACACGAGGCTCCCCTGAACCTCCAGCGTGAACCCCGTGGCCGGATCCAAGAGCATGGGAAGTTCGTGCGCGCCCACCCACGGGTCCTTGCTGAGCGGAAGGCCCTGCTGTTCCAGCCCCGCCTCTTTCGCCAGGGCCCACGCCCGTTCGCCCTCGCGCAGGTTCGGAAACAGCGCATCCATGTCGGCCATGGGCCGCAGATAGGACGCAGGGTAATACTGCGTCGCCAGATGGAGCCCTTTGATGATCACCGGAACAAAGCCCTTCGGGGACCACAGGGCCAACACGCGCTCGACCCCACCCATGAGCGCTACGAACGAGGCCTTGTAGCGCGCTTCTTCCTGGGCCAGAAGATCCTGCCGCACCGCCGACAGGTTGGGCCAGACGCCACCTTGGCGAAGCCCGTACAGAACCATGGGCAAAACCCCATGGTCCCTCAGAGCCGCAACGCGCGCCGCGAAGGCCGCGTCGTCCAGTTCCACCAGCGATTCGGGCCGGCGCACCGCGTCCGCCAGTTCGGCCCAGATTTCAGGAACGGTTGCAGTCAGCAGTGTTCTCACCTCCGACCCATTGTGCCATAAACACCAAAGGCGGCCACGCTGGGCCGCCCCTACGAAACCTGCACCATGATGGCCGTGGGAGCCGTCTTCAGACGGCGAATCTCCAAAGGCCCTCATTCACGCCTTTTCCTTATCGTCTAGCGTCTCGCGTCTCGCGTCTCGCTCTTTCTTCGCAATTCGCAATCCGCAATCCGCAATTCAATTTCTGCAGGAGGCCTCTCCCGAGGCCGATCCTTTTCCCCTTGGCGCAGGTGTCCCCGCCGTGGCCGGATACCCCTTCGGGGCACAGGCACTCCTGTCCGCGAATGTTCCTGGCGGGCGAGGCGCCCGCCCCACAAATGAATGGGCTCCATAACACCAAAGGCGGCCACGGTGGGCCGCCCCTACGAAACCTGCACCCTGATCGTCGTAGGAGCCGTCTCCCGACGGCCGATCCTTTTTCCCCGCGGCGCAGGTGCCCCGCCGTGGCGCGGACGCTCCTGTCCGCGAATGTTCCTGGCGGGCGAGGCGCCCGCCCCACAAATGAATGGGCTCCATAACACCAAAGGCGGCCACGGTGGGCCGCCCTATTATCTATTCAGGCTATTCAAACAGATCTGAGTGACTACCCGTGCGTTCGAAAATCACCTCGGCTTGCCGCGCCAGATAGATCAACAGCCAATCCGGCTCAATGTGGCATTCTCGCCGACCGCCCCATTCCCCCTTGAGGAAGTGGTCCCTGAACCTAGGGGCAAGGTCGCCACCTGAAAGGAGGGCTTCCATGGCGCTTCGGAGTTTCCCGAGTTCTTTCCCGCGCCGTTTCATGCGGGCCACATCTTTGCGAAATTGGCCTGTGACAACGGCCGTGCGCATCAAAGATCGAGGGCCTCAAACAGCTCCTCGGGCTTCTCAAACCGCTCCAGATCTTCACCCTTCTCCGTCTTGCGGAAAGTCCTCCGCGTCCTGGCGTTGGGAATCTGAACCGGAAAGGGAATGCCGCGATGGAGGACGATCTGCTTGTAGAAAAGCGTGATGGCCTCGGTGGCGCTTAACCCCAGCGTAACGAGGACCTTCTCCGCCTTTGCTTTCACCTGCTCATCCATTCGGGCTCTAATCATCGCGCTCTTCATGGCTACAGCGCCTCCTTACATCGCGCTGATCCATATGTATCTCATATGGGGTACATTGTCAACCTGCAACGGTAGCCATAGGGGAGCCCCCCGACAGGGCGTCCCCACCCCGTGGCGCAGGCGCCCCCGCCCGCGAACAATGCCGCCCGCCCCGATAGGGCGCCCCACTCCGTGGCGCAGGCGCCCCTGCCCGCGAGTCGTTCCCCGGCGGGCGAGGCGCCCGCCCCACAAATGAATGGGCCCCATAACACCAAAGGCGGCCACGGTGGGCCGCCCCTACGAAACCTTCACCCTGATGATTGTCATTGCGAGGAGGCCGAAGGCCGACGCGGGCAATCCCGTGCTGCCCCGAGACTGCTTCGTCATTGCACTCCTCGCAGTGATAGCTCATGTGGGAGGCGCCCCCGCCCGCGAACAATGCCGCCCTGCCCTGGCAGGGCGGCCCCACTCCGTGGCGCAGGCGCCCACGCCTGCGGTCTTTCCCACAAAACGGCGGGCAAGAGTGCCCGCCCCACAAATGAAAGGGCCCTATGACACCAAAGGCGGCCACGGTGGGCCGCCCCTACGAAACCTGCACCCTGATCGTCGTGGGAGCCGTCTTCAGACGGCGAATTCTTTTCTTCCCGTGGCGCGGATACCCCTTCGGGGCACAGGCACCCCTGTCCGCGTCCCTCACGGCGGGCAAGAGTGCCCGCCCCACAAATGAACGGGCCCCATGACACCAAAGGCGGCCACGGTGGGCCGCCCCTACGAAACCTGCACCCTGATCGTCGTGGGAGCCGTCTTCAGACGGCGAATTCTTTTCTTCCCGTGGCGCGGATACCCCTTCGGGGCACAGGCACTCCTGTCCGCGAATGTTCCT
>CAVYWK010000006.1:0-97449 GCA_963772255.1 uncultured Acidobacteriota bacterium | reverse complement strand
ACACAGAACAGGCCCAGCCGGCGGAGGTTCCCCAGAATACCCAGCCAGTGCGACCTGAGCGTCCGCAGGGCGGAGGAGCACAAGAGCATTCCCATGGTTTCCACGGTGGACGACGTGGGCCTGGGCGGGTGCAGGTTCGTCAGCAAGGAGACCTTCGGCGTGAACTCCTTGCTCTGGCTCACCATCCTCCCCAGGAAGGGCATCGTCGAAGCCCGCGCCCGCGTGGTCTACGAACGGCCCAGCCGGGGCAAGACCTTCGAGATCGGCGTGGAGTTCATGGAGATCTCTCCGCGAGACCGAACCGCCCTCGAGAAGCTCCTGGCGCCCCCCGTTCCCAAAGCGCCTCCCGAGGGTGAGGCGGGACCTCGCGCCCAGGTGCCTTAGCGCCCCGGGGGCAACAACCCTTCAATCCCGAGTTTTGAAGATCCTGCCCAGGACCTTGAGGGTGCGCATCCATCCTCCCAGTCGCGCGCCCGCAGACTTGGCGTAGAGGCCGACCAGGAGCCCCTTGAGACCCTCGTAGACGGCATGAGACTGGGGATACCACCATAGATCCCGCGCGGCGAAGGAGAGCAGGTCGTCCACCAGGACCTGGGGCTGGGTCATCTCGTCGAAGCCGATCTCGCCGTGGGTGCGCCCCAGGCTCGACTGTTTGAACCCGCCCCAAGGCGTTTCGGCGAGCCCGTGACTCATGAGGTGGTCGTTGACGGTGACGGCGCCCGCCTGCAAGCGGCGGGCGAGCGCGGCGGCCTTCCTGCGGTCGCGGCTCCACACGGAGGCGGTGAGGCCCAGGTTCGAGTCGTTGGCCAGGACCACGGCCTCTTCCATGTCGCGAACCTTCATGACGCCCACCACGGGGCCGAAGGTCTCCTCCTTCATGGTGACCATGTCGTGAGTGACCTCGGTGAGGACCACGGCAGGCAGGAAGAACCCCTTGCCACCTTCGGGACACCGAGACTGAGCGAAGAGGGTGGCGCCCTTGGCCAGGGCGTCCTCGATGTGCACTTTCACGGTCTCCATCTGTCGCGCGGTGGTCATGCACCCCATGTCCGACTCGAAGGAGCTGCCCGGCCCCACCCGCAGTCCTTCGACCCGGGTCTTGAGCGCCGCCAGGAAGGGCTGGTAGACCTTCTCGTGGACGTAGATGCGCTCCACGCCCCCGCAGGACTGGCCCGCGTTCTGCATGCCCGCCCAGAGCGCGCCGGCGGCGGCCCGCTCCACATCGGCGTCCTCGCAGACCAGCATGGGGTCGTTCCCTCCGAGCTCGAGGGAGACGGGCGTCAGAGTCTGCGCGGCCTTGGCCATGAGCAACTTGCCCACGGGGACGCTGCCGGTGAAAAACAGCTTGTCCACGCCCGCTTCCAGGAAGGCGTCGCCTGCCACCCGGCCGGGCAGGTTGATAAACGCGAAGAGGCCCTCGGGGAGGCGAGCCGCGCCCACCACCGATTCCAGCGCGCGCCCCACCATCTGGGTTTCGGAGGCGGTCTTCAGGATCACGGCGTTGCCCGCCAGCAGGGCCATCACCACCTCGTGAAAGGGGATGCCGAAGGGGTAGTTCCAGGGCGAGATGATCCCCACCACGCCCCAGGGCAAGCGGGCCAGCGTGGAGCGCTTGTTGGCCAGGGCGATGGTGGCGGGGCCCAGTTTCCGGGGCTTGAGAAACCGTGGGGCCATGCGGGCGTAGTAGGTCACCGAGATGGCCGCGGGAAGGACCTCCGTGGCGAGGGCGTCCAGGCGCGTCTTGCCGTTGTCCCGGGCGATGACCTCGGCGAGGTCGTCCGCGTGGGCCACCAGGTAGTCCCGCAGGGGCAGGACCCGCCGCGCCCGCTCCCGCGGGGAAAGGGCGCCCCAGGCGGAGCTGGACCCGCCTCGCGCGGGCCACGGCGGCCCGAAGATCCTCCACCGTATTGAGGGGTGAGTTCCCGAAAATTTCACCCGTGGCGGGGTCCATGCACGGCGTCGCGTCTCGGATCTCTGGGCTCATGCTCACCTCTCTGATGTTCCCGAGTCAGACAGTCGCAGACCCGATCACTTCGACCACTCAAAATCGGATCGCCGGATTTCGCTCTGTCGAAAGAACTGGCAAGCGCGTCGAAGCTTCTGAGGATCGCACGGCGCCTTGATTGGAGTACCCCCCGTCGTCTGGGCCAGTCTGCCGCCTCCGCCTGGGAGGCGTCAAGGGCGGAAGGCAAAGAGAAGCCCTTTTCGGGCCATGACGCAGGCAACGCGGCTTATGGGAGTTT
The DNA here is from genome assembly GCA_963772255.1 of uncultured Acidobacteriota bacterium. Classification (GTDB taxonomy): domain Bacteria; phylum Acidobacteriota; class UBA4820; order UBA4820; family DSQY01; genus JAKAJA01. The sequence continues at coordinate 95,206 of CAVYWK010000006.1, read as the reverse complement.
CTCACCAGCCAGCTACGGCCCTTCGCCTCCGCAGGCGGCGTTCACGGCCCTGGCGAGGTAGTAATAGGGCCCTCCCGCGTTGGAGCCCAGGTCGATGTACTGGACATTGGCGGTCCCGTCGTCGGCGTCGTGCACGTTGGCCGCTTGGAGGGGCCAGGTGCCCGGGTTGGGCACGGTGGCGCGGTAAATGTTGTAGCCCGTCACGACGGAGGGTTGATTGGGATCCAGGATGTCCAGGATCACGTCGTCGTTGGCGTCCTTCCGGCCCATGTAGATGAGCAGGGCCTGGGTGGGGGCGGCGCAGGGCGTGAAGGTCGGGACCAGCGAATAGAACTGTGTGGCGCTGAACTGGGTGCCGTCGTGGCCGCGCACGAGGAGGGTGTAGGTTCCCGCCGTGGCCGTGGTGCAGGAGACACTCTCCGTGAGTATCCCCGCGGTCATGGAGCTCGCCACGAGGGTCTGGGAGGGCGAGTAGAGGAAGAGGTCGTAGTCGAACCCGAGGGCGGATGCATGGTGGCGCTCGATGGTGCCCCCTTGCGTGATGGTCAGCGCGTAATAGTCGTAATCCCCCGAAGTGCAAATCTTGGAATCGTAGAGGTTCCCCGCGGTCACGGCGTAGGCCTCGGCGAAGAAGTCGTTGGACTCGTACGCGATCGTAGCAGGCCCCGGAGTAGTGGAAGATGTAGGCGCCGCCGGACTGGTCCGCGAGGAAGGCGTACCCATCCTGGAAGGCCACCGCTCCGCCGATGCTGTCGGTGTCATAGTAGCCCACCTCCGTCGGCGCCCACGGGGTGGACACGTCCAGGACGCGCAATCCGCTCCACGCGTCGGCCACATAGGCGAGCCCGCCGGCCACCGTAAGGCTGTACGCACTTCCCGACGTATCGAACCGGCCCATCCAGAGGGGGGCGGCCGGGTCGGTCACATCATAGATTTCGATACCGGCATTTTCCTCGGCAACGTAGAGGTACCGGCCGGACACGGTCACGGCGCGAGCGTTTCCCGGCGTGAGGAGGGTGGACCAGAGCGAGGGCGCCGAGGGGTTCGAAACATCGATGATCTGGACACCCGACGCGTAGTCCGCCACATACGCATAATTCTCCAGGAGGCAGAGGCCGTACGCCGTCCCCGGAGTGTCCAGGTACCCCACTTCGTGGGCCGACGCGGGGACGGACACATCGTAGACCCTCAGGCCGGAGGAATCGTCGGCGATGAAGGCATAGTCTCCCGATACTTTGATGCCCCGCCCAGGGGTGGGGAGCCAATCCGAAGAACACCTCGACGGGGTCCGTGAGATCGGAGATGTCGTCGATGGAAAGCAGGGCCCCCGTGACGCGATAAATGTAATCGCCCACCAGGGAGAAATCCGTCACGCCGGAACCCTGCGTTCGGGACACAACCCTCGGGCGCTCGGGAACCCGGATGTCCATCACGACCACCCCCTTTGACCCGCCGACGTAGGCATAATCCCCCCTCACGGCCATGGAAGTGGCGCTGCCGCAGGGATAGCCACTCCAGAGGGAGGGTATGGCAGACGAGGTGTCGACGATGTCCACCGACGAGGTTGCCCCGATGAACGCATCCGTTCCCACTACAACCAATCCGTTGGCGCCGCCCGCCGTGTCGAAGGCCTGGGTCTCCAGCGGGAGGGCCGGATTGGTCACGTTTATGGTGCGGAGCCCCCCGATACCGTTCGCAAGGAAGGCAGTGGTGGCGCCGGAATCCACGAAAACATCGTAGCCGTTGCCCGTGGTATTCAGACTTCCAATCTGGGTCGGAGTGGCCGGGATGCTGGCGTCCACGATTCGCAAATCCGGCGTGCCCGAATCCGCCACGAAGACCCTCGGCAATCCCCCCACGGAGACGGCGGAGACACCGCGGGAGCTAACGGTGGGCAGACTGCCCGCGAAAACGGGCGGTACCACCGTGATGTCCAGGATTTGCAGCGTGCCCCAATCGGCCACATAGGCGTAGGCGCCCAGTACGGAGACGTCCGTCGCATTCCCTGGCGTGTCGTAGCTGGTGGTCTCCGTCATGGAGGTGGTGTTGATGACCCGCAGCCCGCCAGTACCATCCGCCACGAATGCCTGGCTCCCGCTGAGGAACAGGTCCCAGGCAAACCCCGGCGTGTCGCAGGTGGCCGACACGGAGGGAGATGCGGGGACCGAGACGTTCACCTTGATTAGGCCCGTCGAACCGGCCGCCGCGTACACCACCGTCCCCGACCCCGGGTAGGCCAGGCCATTGATTTGCGTCCCCGGAGCGATGTCCGCCCACCCCAACAGCGCCGGGTGCGCCTTGTCAAAGACGTTGAGGATCGCGAAGGTCGGGCCAAAACCCACGTAGAGGTGCTTGGTCGAAGCGTTATAGGCCAAGGCGTGATTCGTGGCATCCCCCATGAAAAGCCGGCTCACGAAATCGATGTTGGAGCTGGCGCCCAGAGGCAGGACGGGACGGGGGCAGTTGTCCTCGTCCCCGTCGGCCTCCGTTGCCATCCACTCCTGTGCGAGGGCCGGCCATCCCATGCCCACGCCAAAGAAGCACACGCCGATCATGAAAAGAACCTGGAGCCGACTGCTCGAGCGCGAAAATCTCATGGGACCCTCCCCTCGGCGATTCGAAGAACCTTTTTCTGGGCTAAATTTCGGTTATGGCAAAGCGAAAGTCAAGCGCTCCTCCGGTGCAGGATCGCCCTTGGGAAGGTGCACCGACGCGCCTCGTGCCTTCTCCACCGGGTTCCGTGTTATGTTCGGCTCATGTGCGGCCGATTCACGGTCCGGATGGACCCCAGGGAGTCCGCGAGGGAGTTCGGCGTCACGAGGACGGACGGCGCCTACGCGCCCAGCTTCAACGTAGCCCCCGCCCAGAAGATCCCCGTGGTCACCCTCCAGGACGGGAAGCGGGTCATGGATGCCTTCCAGTGGGGCCTCATCCCCTCCTGGGCCAAAGATCCCGCCATCGGCAACAAGCTCATCAACGCCCGCGCCGAGACGGTGGCGGATAAACCCTCGTTCCGCCGGGCGTTTCTGCACCGGCGCTGTCTCATCCTGGCCGACGGGTTCTACGAATGGAAGCTCGAGGGCACGCGGAAAAAACCCGTCCACATCACGCTTAAAGACCGGCCGGGGTTCGCCTTCGCGGGGTTGTGGGAGCGCTGGCAGAGCCCCGAGGGAGGGGTCGTGAAGTCGTGCACCATCATCACCACCGAGGCCAACGCGTTCATGCGCGCCATCCACCACCGGATGCCCGTCATCCTTCCCAAGGAAAGCGAAGACGCGTGGCTCGACCCCGCCGTCACGGACCGCGAGATCCTTTTGGGCCTCCTGAGGCCCTATCCCTCGGAACTCATGCAGGCGGTTCCCGTTTCGACCCGTGTGAACCGCCCCGGGAACGACGGGCCGGAGTGCCTGCTGCCCTTCGACGAATAGGGCCATTAACTTCCTCCTAGATCTGACCACACCGCCTCACGGTCCTTATCCTCTTTTTCCGGCTCCCGGGCGCCTTCTCTTCCAGGCATACCTCGGGCCCGCCTGCTGACCCGCCCATCAACCGGTGTTCTGGTATGATGGATGGGGGGGAATGGCATGGCAGACTCAGATCAAATCGTGCGCGGGCCCAAGGGGAACAGCCTCGCGCACGAGCTGGCGGCGCTCCGCGAGGTGGCCAGCGCATGCGCCGAAGCGGCCAACGAGGACGACCTCATCGAGCGCGTCACCGAAACCATCTGCTCCACACTCCCCATCGCCAACTTCGGGGTCGTCCTCTACGACGAGCAGACCGGAAAGCTCAGGGACCATCCGTCGGCCCGCCGGCGCGAGGGAGGCCTGTCCCTGCAACTGGCTCTGGGCGAGGGCATCGTGGGGACGGTGGCGCTCACGGGAAAACCCAAACGCGTCCCGGATGTGAGCCAAGAGCCGGCCTACCGCATGGGCGACCAGGACACGCGCTCCGAGCTCACCGTCCCCCTGAGGGTCGGGGACCAGATCATCGGGGCGATCAACAGCGAGAGCACGGAACTGGACGCCTTCACGCAGGACGACGAACACCTCCTCATGGTCCTGGCCGGGCAGGTGGCTCCGGCCATCGCGCGGCTCCGGACCATCGAGACCCTGAGGGACAGCGAGGAGAAGTACCGGGCGCTCTACGACGACAACCCCTCCATGTACTTCACCCTGGACGCCCGGGGGATGATCCTCTCGGTGAACCGCTTCGGCGCCGAGCAGCTGGGATATTCTCCGGAGGACCTGGTGGGACAACCCGTGGAGATCATCCTCCACGAGGACGACCGCCCGAGGGTCGCGGGGCTGCTGGCCCAGAGGCTGGCCAGCGTCGGCCAGGTCGCCCACTGGGAGCGCCGCCATCTTCGCCGGGACGGCCGGGTGCTGACGGTGAAGGAGTCGGCCCGGGCCATCCGGGGCGCGGACGGCCAACCCGTGGTCCTCGTGGTCTGCGAGGACATCACCGAGAGGAAGCGCGCGGAGGAGCGATCGGAGGAGAGCCTGAGGCAGTTGGAGCGCCTGCTCGGCGAGACCGTCCAGACCCTGGCGGCGGTGGTCGAGCTCAAGGACCCCTACACCAGCGGCCATCAGAGACGGGTCGTGCAGCTCGCTTCCGCCATCGCCCAACAGATGGGCCTGCCCCCCGATCAGGTGGAGACCCTCCGGGTGGCGGGCCTCCTGCACGACATCGGCAAGATCCAGGTGCCCGCCGACATCCTCTCCAAACCCGGGACCCTGAGCGAGGCCGAGAGGAGCATCATCCAGACGCACAGCGAGGTGGGGTGCCGCCTCCTGAAGGGCATCTCCTTCGACGGGCCCACGGCGGAGATCGTCCTCCAGCACCACGAACGCATGGACGGGTCAGGCTACCCCAACCACATCAAGGGGACCGACATCCTCATCGAGGCGCGCATTCTGGGGGTCGCCGATGTGGTGGAAGCGGTCTCCAGCCACCGGCCCTACCGGCCCGCCTTCGGGCTCGAGTACGCCCTGACCGAGGTGTCCGCGCTCTCCGGCGTCCTCTACGACCCCGCCGTCGTGGACGCCTGCCTCGCCGTGTTCCAAACCGGTGAGTTCGAATTCGTCTAGCGCCCTCGTCAGGGCCGAACACCCTTCGCGTGATGCGTTCTTGCCCCTTCCCGGTCCTTCCGGATAGAGAAGCCCTCGGCCCCACCGCTGAAGGTGATGGCGGTCATGGCGCGGCGCCCTCCGGGGACTTAAGTTTCGATAAAAGGTGGAGGGGGCTGCCATGACTTCCTTGAGGCTTGCGTGGTGCGCGGCTGTGGCCGCGGCTTTGTCGGTGGGTCCGGCGGTAGGGGCGCAGCAGATGGATCCGTCACCGCCGGCGTCCGCCGTGAAGCTGGTGTTCCTCCACCACTCCACGGGGGAGAACTGGTTGCGGGATGCCCAGCAGGGGGACGACACGGCGGGCGGGCTCGGCGCGGCCCTGGCCCAGAACAACTACTTCGTGAGCGACACGAACTACGGCTGGGGGCCCTTCGGCATCGGCGACCGCACCGACATCGGGAACTGGTGGGAGTGGTTCCGCGGCGATGACAGCGCCGAGATCATGGCCGCGGTGTACGCCGAGAGCGGTCAGAACTGCTCCTACACGCGTTTGGAGGCCGACCCCGGCGGCGCCAACGAGATCGTCATGTTCAAGTCGTGCTTCCCCAACTCGAACCTCGGCGGCAGCCCCTCGGACCCCGTGCCCCCCATCGGCGACAACCCCCTGCGCGGGCAGGACAGCGGGTCCGAGCACCACACCGTCGCCAACGCCAAGGGCATCTACCTGGACCTCCTCACCTATTTCGCCACTCGACCGGACAAGCTCTTCGTCATCATCTGCGCACCGCCCCTGCGTCCGGCCGATACGGGCACCGAGCAGGCCGCCAACGCGAGGGCCCTCAACGACTGGCTCGTGGACCACCTGCTCGACGGGTACGCCGGGAACAACGTGGCCGTCTTCGACTTCTATACGGTCCTGACTTCCAACGGCGGGAGCTCCGACCGTCAACGACCTGGGCGCGTCCACGGGCAACCACCACCGTTGGCGGAACGGCCAGATCGAGCACGCTCACGGGCTGGCCAACGACACTTCGGCCTACCCCAGCGGGGACAGCCACCCCTCGGCGGCGGGCGGGCAGAAGGCCACGGGTGAGTTCCCGGCCCTCCTCAACATCGCCTACCACTGCTGGAAGGGCACGGGAGGGTGCCCCCGGACCCCGGCGTGCAGCGTGACCTGCTCGGCCACCGTGCCGGGATGGGCCCCGCCGGCCGCCGAGGTGTCCTTCGCGGGCAGCGCCACGGCATCGGGCGCCTGCACGGAGGCCCTCGTTTACGACTGGGACTTCGGCGACGGAAGCGCCCACTCGGCGGAGCAGAGCCCCTCGCACACCTACGCCCAGGTGGGCACCAGGACCTGGACCTTCACCGCCTCCTCCGGCACGGCGACCTGCGCGAAAACGGGCACCATCCTCATCAGCTCGTCCGCCAACTGCACCATCACGCAGTGCGACGCGGACACCCAACCCCCCGACGGCGGCCAGCCCGGCGAATCCGTTTCGTTCTTCTCCTACCTCAGCTATCCGGGCTGCGCAGGCACACCCACCTACGACTGGGATTTCGGCGACGGCTCGCCCCACTCCACCCAAGATTGGCCCGAGCACACCTACGCGGATTACGGGACCTACCACTGGGTGCTCAACGCCAGCGTGGACGGAGCACTTTGTCAGCACGCGGGCACCATGCACATCGTCGAGCCCCCCGTGGTCACCGGGGTTCAGAAGCTCGCAAGCCCCTTCCGCCTCAGACTCACGGGCAGCAACTTCCAGGCGGGCGCCACGGTCACGATCTGGCCCGACACCCAGCCGTGGTCCAACACCCAGCGCAAGAGCGATTCCCAGATCCTCCTCAAGGGCGGCAACGGACTGAAAGCCAGGTTTCCCAAGGGCCAAGCGGTCACGCTCTTCGTCCATAACCCCGACGGCGGCACGACCTCCACCAGCTATACGAGGTAGGGGAAACTTCGGAGTTCGGAATTCGGAGTTCGGATTTCGGAATTCGGATTTGGGATTTGGGTCGGTTTCGGGAGCAGGGAGCAGGGAGCAGTGAGCGGAAGGACCAGAGCCGTAACCGCAGGGCGGTCTTCTCACTCACTCCTCACCCGATCACCTGATCACTTGGTCACTTGATCACCCGAAGATCACTTCCCGCTTGGCTGGGACATCGGCGGTGGCGGTGGCGGAGGAGGCGGCGCGTCGGGGGGTGGTGGGCCGTCGTCGGGGTCGAACTCGACGCTGATCCGCTGCCCGCCCGAGGCGTGGACGAGGAGCTTGCTCAGCGCGCGGACGGCGCGGTGGCCGTGGCCGCAGGACTTGATGCGTTCGGCGTTGGCCTGGTAGAGGGCCCAGTCGGCCTGGGAGGCTGGTCCCCATGCGTTCGGGAAGGGTCTCGAGATCGGCAATATGGCGCTTGAGTTCATCTCGTTCATGGGCACCGATTTGCGGGTTCTCGGACGCCTTGCGGATCTCCTCCAGGGTTTCCTGCATCTCCTGCCGCTTGTGCTCGGAAGGCGGCCCCTTCGCGACCAGACGCAGGCGCTGGTGGATCCAGTCGAACTCGTCGGGCCCCATCTTGACCTCCCGGAGCGCCGCCGTGAGGTCCTTCAGGTAGGCGATCATGAGTGCCCCGCCCTCCTTCGAGTAGACCGGCTGGCCCGCCACCCGCACCTGGCCGTTCTTTTCGATCCACGCCTGAACGGCATCGGCGGTGGCCTTGGTGCGGCAAGACGCGGAGAGGTAGGGTTCCAGGCGTTCCTTCGGAATCCCGGCCCCTTGGGGCGGCTTGAAAGGGAATTGCCCGTCGAGGGCGATCAAGTCGCGGCCGGCGGCGGCCACCTCCGCCGTGGACTTGAGGGGAGCGACCCAGAAATCGGTGAAGTAGAGCACGACGAAGGAGGCCACGCAGAAGAGCACCAGGACGATGGCGACGACGAGTGCGGTTTTCTCCACTTTCCTCAAGGGACCTCTCCCATGGAAGACTATTACGCGAGGAGGCGCTGCCGAGGTTTCGCGGCGCCGGGATGGTATCATCACCCTTGATCTTCACGCGGCGCTTGCGTTCCCGGAGCCGGTGCGGATGAGGCCGATGCCGGGGACGCCGGGTCCCCAAGGAAGGGCCCATGAATTCCACACCCTCACCCACTTTCGAGTGCGTTGCCGGCATCACCCGGCCCCACAAAAGCCTGCTCGCCTACTACGCCCTCTCGAGCCTAGCCACGGGACCCCTGTTTTTTCTGCCCCTCGTGCCCCTCTACTTCAGGTACCACACGCTCCGGTACCGCTTCGACGAGGAGGGCATCCTCATGCGGTGGGGCATCTTCTTCCGGCGGGAGATCAACCTGACCTACGCCCGCATCCAGGACATCCATCTGGTCAGCAACCTGGTGGAGCGCTGGTTGGGCCTGGCCCGGATCCAGATCCAGACGGCGAGCGGCAGCGCCAAGGCCGAGATGACCATCGAGGGGATCCGCGAGTTCGAACTCCTCCGCGACTTTCTCTACCTGCGGATGCGTGGGGCCAAGGGCGAGACGCCGCCGGACCCCTCCGGCGAAGCCGGCGCAGCCATGGGCGACGGGGGCGAGCTGGCCGCCGTCACCGCCGCGGTCCGCGAGGCCGCCCGAGAGCTGCAGGCCATCCGAGAGGGCCTCTCCGCTTCGGGCGGCGCCAGGGAAGAGGGATAGAGAAGTGATCCGGGAATTGCTCTGCCGCGCCCTGAAGGTCCCCCCGGAGCCGGTGGCCCCGACAGGTGCGACGGGGTCCGTCCGCACCTTTCACGCCGCGCCGGGATTCTATTACTACCGGCTTATCCATTGGGGGATCGCACAGGCGGGCGCCGCCGTGAGTCTCCTGGTCGGCGCCTCCTTTCTGCGCTTCGTGCCCGACAAACAAATCCTCAGCATCCCGCTTCCCACGATCCTGGGATGGATCGAAGTACTCACGGCGGCGGGCTTCATCCTGCAACTTCCCCTCGGCCCCCTGCTCGTGCGGATGGACTACGAGATGCGGTGGTACATCGTGACGGATCGCAGCCTGAGGATCCGCGAGGGGATCCTGCGCGTCCGCGAGCAGACCATGACCTTCCAGCAACATCCAGAACCTCTCCATCCAGGCAGGGACCCCTCCAGCGTCTCTTCGGGATCGAGGACCTCAAGGTCCGCACCGCCGGCGGCGGCGAGTCGGCGGGCTGATGAGCACGGCAAGCACCCCTCCTTCGGAGAACATGCACGAGGGATTTTTCCGCGGGGTCGAGGACGCCGGTCCCATCCGCGACGCCATCCTGGTCAACCTGAAGACCCGGCGGGACGCGGGCCTCGGGGACCCCGACCGGGAGCACCACGCCACACCAGGTCACGCCTCCCCGGGAGACCTCGGCGGCCTTCTCAAAGCCGCACGGAGCCTCCGCGACGAGGCGGCCGCCCTGCGCCGGGCGATGGAGGCGAGGCGCTAGACGCGGGACGCGAGGCGCTGGACGAGAGAGGCGAGACGCAAGACGCGAGAAGCGAGACGCGAATCTCCAGAACAGTCATTCTGGCGAACGAAGTGAGTCCAGAATCAGCTTCCTTCTCTCCTCACTCGATCACCCGATCACCCCCGATCACCCGATCACTTGATCACTTGATCACTTGATCACCCGTTCCCCGCTCCTTCCCTTCCTACTCCCCTACTCCCCTACTCCCCTACTCACGGCGGAGCCCTCCTCGCCCCGCGGTATAATCCCCCCATGGTGAAGGTGACGCACTTCGAGGGGGTGACCGTCGGGAAGACCCAGGCCAAGTTCCTCGGCATGGCCATCCCCTACTACCTGTATTTCGTGGACGGCCTCCTGGTGGACACGGGGCCCCACTCCCTGCGGCGGGAGATCGCGCCCTACCTGGGCGGCCTTCCCATCGAGCAGGTGGCGCTCACGCACATCCACGAGGACCACTGCGGCCTCGCGTCGGAGCTGGCGGCCCGGGGCATTCCCATCCTCTGCCCCGCGGAGTCGGTGGAGGAGGCCGCCCTCGAGCCCCGCCTGCCCCTCTACCGCCGCCTCTTCTGGGGCCGCCGCCCGCCCTTCCCCGCGGCGCCCCTGCCCGAGACCCTGCGCACGCCCGGCCACACCTTTCAGGTCCTGAAGGGCCCGGGCCACACGCCGCACCACGCGCTCTTCTACGAACCCGAGCGCGGCTGGCTCTTCTCCGGGGACTTCTTCCTCACGGCCCGGCCCAGGCTGGTTTTCGGGGGGGAGAACCTGGCCGCCACCCTCGACACCCTCAAGCGCCTCGAAGCCCTCGAGGTGCGCGTCCTCTTCGACACCCACGCGGGGCCCCTCCGCGACGGCGCGCTCAAGCTCGCCCAGAAGAGGGCATTCATCGAGGACCTGGGCGTGCGCGTGGCCGACCTGCGGCGCCAGGGCCTGGACGACCGCGCCATCGACAGGCGCCTCTTCCCCAGCAAGCCCCTGATCTCCTTCGTCTCCCGCGGCGAATGGGCCTCCTCCCACATGGTCCGAACCGTCCCGACACCGGCGGGCTTGCCGGACGAACCCGAATAGCAGCCCCGGTGAATTTACCGGCCGCGCCCGCCCGATGGGAGGACGTCCCCTTGCATGTTCAAATTATAAGCTATACATTATAAGTTGTGGAGCGGCGAATGAAGTTCGAATTCATTTGCGGCATGTCGGAGGGGCCCAGACGAACGGCGCGGCTTGCCGCATGGGTACAGGAGCTTTACACCGACCCGGCGCTGGCGCCGGTGCTCGTCGGCGGGGCCGCTGTGGAACTCTATTCGGGCGGGGCCTACGTGACAGGCGATCTGGACTTCGTGGGGGAGGTTCCGGCTCGTGTCGCGTCCCGCCTCCGCTCGGAGGGATTCAGGAAAGAGGGGCGTCACTGGGTCCACGAGCGCGCCCAGATATTCCTCGAATTTCCCTCCTCCGTGCTCGCTCCGGGCTCTGAGCCGGCGACGATCACCGTGGGACCCGTGAATGTGCTGACCGTCAGGCCCGAAGACCTGGTGCTGGATCGGTTGAGAAGTCTCGTCTTCTGGAAACACCGGGAGGATGGCATGAACGCGTTTCGAGTGATCTGGGCCCAGCGGCGCGTGATCGACCGCAATCGTCTGGTCAGCGGGGCCGTGGAGGAGGAGGTGAGCGCCGCACTCCTTCCGCTCCTGCGCCTCGTGCCCGCGAAGGGCCGCAGACCTTCCCCTGCCCGGATTCGACGCTGGCTATACGAGGTGGCGCCGTGAGGCGGTACGACGCACCGGCGCCCGCCCGGCGCCGCCCGGCCCCTCTCGCCCGTCCCACTGCCGGACCGCCCAGGTCCTTCGCAGAATGGTCCACTCTCCGGCGTTGGGGAACCCTCCCTGAGCCGGAACGCGAGACTCCGGGCTACCTTCTCCGGCTCTGCCGTGAAGGCTCGGGCCTCACCCAGAACGAACTTGCGTCCAGGCTCGGCGTGAGCCAGCCCTCCATCACCCAGGCCGAGAGGTGGCAGAGCAACCCCACCGTCGGATTCATGCGTCGCTGGGTCGAGGCTTGCGGCATGCAACTATCCCTGGGCGTATTGAGCAAATAGAGACCGCTCGGGTCACGGTCGGCGCCTCCCTTTCACCCTCGTTCGTGTTCGCCTCGAGTGGGCCTCTATTGGGCGACGACCAGCGCGTCGTCGAGGTAGATGTTGTTGCCGTAGGCGCTCGTGGCGAGGAAGCCCAGGTAGACCGTCGACCCCTTGTAGGTGGTGATGCTCGACGGTGTGCTGCTTCCAGCCCGTGGAGCCGTCGTAGCGGTTGATGGCCGTGCCCACGCTCGTCCAGGTGGAGCCGTTCGTGGAAACCTGGGGCTGGATCTTGTCGGCGGAGGTCGTGTAGCCCGTGTCGTGGTACATCCAGAAGGTCCACGTCACGGTGGTGTAGGTGCTCGACACCGCGAAGCCCGGAGGTGCGGTAGTAGCGCGTCGCGGAGCCGCTGGCCGCGTTGTAGGAGTTGAACTTCGCCATGTAGGCTCCGCCGTGCGGCGAGCAGGTGGGGTAGGTGCCCGGAGGTGACGAGCGACCAGGTGCCCGCCGTCCCGGAGGTGTCCACCTGGGCCCAGCCCGTGGTGGCTTCGAAGCCGTTGGTGAAGAGGGTCACCTGGCCGCCCGTGGAGGTGGCCGTGAAGTTCTTGCCCGTCTGGTTGGCGCCGCTGATGGTCACCGCGATGCTCGCGGGGCTGAAGGTGTAGCCCGTCTTGACGGGTGTCACGGTGTAGGTGCCCGGGGCGAGGTTCGCTGAAGGAGGTAGTTGCCGCTCGTGTCGCGTGGTGGTCGATGCCGTGCCCGCCGTCACCGTCACTCCCGAGAGAGCGCCACCGGTGTTCAGGGTGATGGTGCCCGAGATGGAGTAGGTCGTCGTCACCGCCGTGGCCGTGAAGTTCTTGCCCGTCTGGTTGGCGCCGCTGAGGGTCACCGCGATGCTCGTGGGGCTGAAGGTGTAGCCGCTCAGGCTCGGCGTCACCGTGTAGCTGCCGTTGGCCAGGCCGCTGAAGGTGTAGGTGCCGCCGGTGATCGTGGTGGTGGTGGCGGTGGCCGCACCCGTGAGGTTCATGGTCACGCCGGAGGTGACGGCGCCGCTCACCGTGCCGGAGATGCTGTAGGTGACCGTGCCCGTGGTCACCGTGGCCGTCACCGTGAAGTTGCCCGCCGCGTAGCCGTAAGCCCCGATGCACCACGTGGCCACCGTGGGGGTCGTGTAGGAGAGCGACTCGCTCGTGGTCCCGCTGTTCCAGGAGCGCCCGTAGTAGGTGCTCGTGGTGGGGTGCGTCGTGCTGTTGTTCACGTAGAGGTCGATGTCGGCGGAGAGGCCCGTCAGCGTGATCGTGAGGTTCGTGGCGCCGCTGGGGACCGCGATGGTGTAGTACTTCCAGGCCTGCAGCGCCACCGAGCCGGCAACGCCCACGCCGCTGGTCAGGGGCGTGTCGCCGCTCACCGCCGTGCTCGTGAAGTTCTTGCCCGTCTGGTTCGCGCCGCTGATGGTCACCGCGATGCTCGCGGGGCTGAAGGTGTAGCCGCTCAGGCTCGGGGTCACCGTGTAGCTCCCGTTGGCCAGGCCCGCGAAGGTGTAGGTGCCGCCCGTGGCCGTGGTCGTGGTGGCCGTGGCCGCGCCCGTGAGGTTCATGGTCACGCCGGCCGCGATGGCGCCGCTCACCGTCCCGCTGATGCTGTAGGTCGTCGTTCCCGAGACGGCGGCGGTGGCGGTGTACGGCACATTCGTCGAGCCGTTGCAGTCCTGCGCGTCGATGTACTTCGCCGTGATCGTGTTCCCCGCCGCCACGCTGAGCTTCCCGTCGCCATTGGCCGCGGCGCCCGTGGTGAGGACGATGGTCCCCTTGAAGATCATGGAGTTCACGCCCTGCTCCGTGAGGACCACATTCTCCGGCGTGCTCTCCATGGTGCTCCAGACTTGTACGGTCACCGTCTGCGCCGTGGTGGCGCTCGTGTTCAGGTCCTTGTCGCCGACGATGAGCGTGAGCGTGTCGGTGGTGCCGTAGGTGGCCTTGTCCGTGGTGACCTTGAAGGGCTCGCCCAGGGCGGCGAGGGCGGCCACGGTGGTCCTCACGACCTTGTAGAAGAAGGTGTGGCTCGTGGTGCCGTTGCCGCTGTTGAGGATCGTGTCGTTGGCGGTGTGGTAGTAGGGGTAGGTGCCGTTCTGGCTGCAGTAGCCCTCGTTGTCGGTGATGCCGCACACGGCCTTGTACCCCTTCTGCCAGAAGGGATAATGGTCCGAGGCGTCGAGGCTCGGGCAGAGGAAGGCGTTCACCGCCAGGCCCGTGTTGTAATCCGTGGCGCACTGCTTGTAGAACAGGCCGAGCGACTGCGAGTTGCTGTCGTAATCCAGGTCCAGGTCTTCGCCGACGGGGCTGTTGTCACCCTCCCAGCCGGGCATGTCCATGTTGAGCACGCCCTGGATGTTCTCGCCGGCGGTGTAGGAATCCCCGGCGTAGTCCGTGCTCCCGTAGAGGCCCTGCTCCTCGCCCGTGGTCGTGAGAAAGCGGACCGTGTTCTTGAAGGCATAGCAGCTCAGCGCCTTGGCAGCCTCCAGCACGGTGACGCTCCCCGAGCCGTTGTCGTTGGCGCCCGGAGCGTACCCCGTGGAGGGCATGTCGTCCAGGTGGCCTTCGACGAGGTAGATGATGCTGGGGTTGACGGCCCCGGTGATCTGGCCCACGACATTGGGGGCGTAGCCCGTCCGATAGCTGTGCTTCTGCGCCGTCAGCCCGAGCCCCGCAAAAGCGTTGTATACAGTAGTTCGTGGCGTCGGTGCAGCCCGTCGAGGTGCTGGTCCGCGTGCCCGTCCCCGGCGGGTTGGGGGGCACGATGCCGGTCCAGTAGCCCATGATGTCCGCGTCGGTCACCGAACCCACGATCTGCTGGACGAGCGGCGAGGCCGCCAGGGCCGCCTCGCGGCGGGGCAGCGCGGACTCCTCGTGCAGGGGCTTCTTCATGGCCTCCGGAGAGACGCGCGCCAGAAAGACCTTGGCGTCGTACAGGCGCGACAGGTCCGTCTCCGGCACCACCCTGAGCAAGACCCAGTTCTCGTCGGTGTAGAGGACGGTCCCCAGGTCCATCAGCGCCTTCACGTCGGAATCGGCACGAAGGCCCACATGGTAGTAGTCCCACTGCCAGGGCGAGGTGTCCAGGAGGGTCGTCTCGTAACCGTGCGTCCTGAGCCAGGCCAGGTCCCGCTTCCCGCCCATGACCAGGAGGCCGTTGCCCAGCTCCATGACCACCGGGACCCGCCCGTCGAGCAGGACCGCGCGGTCCGCATCGTCCTGCCGTTCGACCCGAATCAGAAAATCGGGCCTCGCTCCCGATGCCGGCGCGCCGCCCGGCGCGTCACTCGTGGCCACCTGCGCCACGCTCTGGAGTCCAACCATCACCAGGACCATCGCGATCAAGAAAGCGCTCTTTCTCATGGACAGATCCCCTCTCCTGCCAAGACACTTCGGCTCTGAAACCACCCCTATGACCTGTTTTTCGTGCAAGAAGGCCGCCAAACCAGGCCAGAGAGGCAACTCACTCAATCATAAGCACTTAGCTGTCCCGCTTGATTTGCCTGCCTGTGCACTCAAGGCTCACAGCCCTTCACGGCCGAGACAAATGGCCGTCAAACACCCTGATAGTAAAGGTTTGCGTTACCGTGAACGCCGTACTCTCCATACGTGTGGCCGGAGTTATCCGGCTGGAGGCCCAGACCGTGGGTCGGATGTGGCGCGGACACTCCTGCGTGGCGCGGATACCCCTTCGGGGCACAGGCACTCCTGTCCGCGACTTTCTGTCATTGCGAGGAGGCCGCAGGCCGACGCGGCAATCTCGTTGGTGAATGGCCCATCGGCCTCGGGAGAGGCCTCCTACCGCAGCGATTCACTGTTGTGGGAGCCACCTTCAGGTGGCGATCCCTTGCCCCCGTGGCGCGGACATTCCTGTCCGCGACTTTCTGTCATTGCGAGGAGGCCGCAGGCCGACGCGGCAATCTCGTTGGTGAATGGCCCATCGGCCTCGGGAGAGGCCTCCTGCCGCCACGATTCATTGCTGTGGGAGCCACCTTCACATGACGATAGCTTTTCGCCCCATTGTGGGAACGGTGGCCGACCCAGAACCCTCGCGGAGCAGGAACGAGGCAACCGCTCAGAGTCGGCGGTTTCGAGCGTTGATTTGGGTAAATCCATAGCTGAGGTAGACAAACCAAATGGACCAGCCGACATGGAACAGCCGCTGCTTCAATCCAAGATGGTCGCTCAAAATGTTCGGCATGAAAGCCAGGAATCCCAGGGACATGACGAAGAGACTGACCAGGGACATGAGCAGGAGGTGCGGCAACCGCCGGGCCTTGGTCCACAAGAGCAAGCTCAACAATGGGGAAAGGACGAGCAGAATCGAGGGCATCCCCAGGATGAGATGCAATCTGAGGGGCAATGGGAAGATCCCAGCCCCGCCTATGGAAATGGTGTAGGACAAGATGAGAAGCGCCGGAAGCGTGCTTATCTCGATGGCCCTGCAAGTCCTGAATAATCCAATGACAAACAGCAGGCTCAGTGCCGAACACGCGATCAGCCCTGCCGAGAATAGCATATCGGGACGGCGTACCCAAGGCGCCCAATTCACTGACCATTCGGGTGAGGTGATTGTAGTCTCCCAGAATCCAGCCGCACACCATGGTCGTAAGAAAAAATACGACGGGAATGCCGCTTCCGAGAAGAAGAAAATAGAACGTGGAGCCTTTCTGGCCAGAAAGGTGATCGCGCGCGATTTCTTTGGGGGGATTGGCCATCTCAATGTCCTCCTGCATGCCTCTGGCCGCCGTCTCACCTGTTCCGAGTGTAACCCTGCTCTCTCAGAAAGCGCTCCTGCTGGGCGTTGCCGTCCGCGCGCATTTGGGGGTCCGGGTCGAAGTCGCTTTCCTGATTCGCCAGGTTCCGCGTCAGCAGGTGCCCCACCCCGGGATAGACGATCAGCTTGCAGACGCGACTCGATTGGGCCATTTGATCGCAGAACCGCTGCGCACCAGACAGCGGCGTGAGCGTGTCCTTGTCACCCTGGACGATGCACGTGGGAGGTGTGGAGGCACCCACATGCTCCAGGGGTGAAAGGTCCGAGGGCTTGGCCCGGCCCTGGAGCAGCTTGCGGAACCATCCGTCCGCCGCCACATCCAGCGCGGGGGACCAGAGCAGGAGCAGATCGGGCCTGCAGCTTGCGCCTTTGCCTTGGATGCCCGGGCAACCCACGGTGGCGGCCGCGGCGACCAGCTGGCCCCCTGCGGAGACCCCGTCCCCCGCCACCCGATGCGGATCGACCTTCAGCTCCTTCGCGTGCTCCCGCACCCACCGAAAGGCGGCACAGGTGTCGTCGAGGGCATCCGCGGGAGTCACCTTGCCTTCCGAGAGGCGATAGTCCACCGAGATCGCCACCATGCCCAACCCGGCAAAGCGGCGCGCCGATGCAAAGGTCCATTCGGCACTGCCCGCGACCCAGCCACCTCCATGAAAGAGAAGGATGGCGGGGGCCGGCCTGCGGGCGCCCTGTCCCACTGGCGAAAACACATAGGCGTTGAGCTTTTGTCCATCGATCTCGCGGTAGACGAAGGTCTGGGGCACTTGCTCCGTGGGGGCCGCTGCCGCCATCGAAAGCGCCATCAGACATCCAGCCCATGCCGAGATCAGAACCACTGCGCCGCGTCGCTTCACCATGCCACCCCCTGTCCGTGTGCCGGCAACCGGCCAGGGGAAGGACACGTACCGTCCCTGGCCCTCCTCCTTACCGGTTGTGCTGAAATGCGATGATCCCCCATGTAAGGACACCCTCGCGTGAGTTACACGGGTGCCCTCATTTTGTAAAGACGAATGATGGAAGGGAAAAGTTCCAGCGAGCGGGACAGGCTCGGCAGGCCGCTGCAACCCATCGTCGTGGCAGCCACCGCCCAGCGGCGGAGGAGTCGAAGAACAATCCATCGGCCCCGGGACATGTCTCCTACCGAAGCGATTCATTGTTGTGGGAGCCACCTTCAGGTGGCGATCCCTTTCCCCGCGGCGTGGCCACCCCTGTCCGCGGGGAGAAGTAGCGGCCGCCCAACGGGCGGCCCTCGGAAGGACAGTTGAACTAACGGGAGCTCCTCTGGGAATGTTTGATTTGGGACGCTAGTAGTACAGCTTCTTCTTGAAAAAGACGTTCCCACTCCAGGTCTTGATTGCGTATTTTGGGCCGTTGGGGTCGCCGTGAATGCGGATATGGTTGCCATCCGGTTCCGGCGACCCGGTGACGTCTCGCAGCTGTATGGAGCCAGAACTCGTCTCAATGGTCGCTTCGCCGGTCCATTTTTGCGCCAGGGTGACCGTCACGTTCGCGGACTGACTATGGACGGTCATGGCGGTGGCGGTTCCGTCGAACTCCACCCGGCCCCGGTCAATATTGACTTCGGCCGACCGGATCTCGCGCGTGAGTTCCACCCCCACCGGCCCGTAAGATGTCTGTGTCTCGAGGTCCTGCATGGCTCCCTTTATGTCTATTCTGCCGGTATTGGTTTGAAACCTGACTTTTGCTTCCCCAAAGTCACCTCTGAGAACGCACTTGCCCGAGTAGGTGATGACAGAGACGTTCATCCCTGGCGGCATTTCGATGGAAACCCTGCCTAGTATGCCTGGAAGGTTCAGGTTGGCCGTAAAGGTGGGCAATGTTTTCTTTTCCAGCTGCTCGGGCTCCACTCTTTCCTTGATATGGTTTAGATAGATAAAATCGTTGCCTCCCATTTGGACAAATGTGGGAAGGTAATCGGCGAGTTTGGACTTTGCGGCAAAATCGGTAGCCTCCTGCACGATCTTAATCCTTACAGTCTCAATCGGCTTGGCAGTTATGGTGACCTCCTGGAACTCGGCAATCACCCACAGGGTCCCCCCCGCTTTGAACGGCATGTCCTTGTCGATCAGAGATGTGGCATTTCGGGAATCGGCCCAGGACCCGAGCGTGCCAAAAACCAAGACCACCGCAATGATGGCTACCGTCAGGGGACACTTTCCACTCTTCATGCTCTCACTCTCCTTTTGCTGTTCACTTCCTTCGCCGCCTCTTCATCCATGCTTCGTTCAGACTTCGGGGTCACACCTTCACTCATCATGTGTCCACGGATTACGATGAGGCAGACGGTCCAGAACCCGATCCCTCGTGCCGCGCCCGTGCCCCGCATCCGGTGCCCCTCCTCGCAAGCCTGTAAGTCACTGTTGATTACACTATACGCGTTGCCCGCAAGCATGGCAAGCGGGACAGAACCTTCGGTCCTCGCGAGGAGGCCGCAGGCCGACGCGGCAATCTCGGCGGGGACCACGAGACTGCTTCGTCGTTAAGCTTGTCGCGGTGACAGGGGTTTGGCGGGACTGCCAGGCCGGCGTTCGCAGCACCACTTCGTCGTGCGAGCCGCCTCCCGGCGGCGAAGGTTGCGAAGCACAACCCATCGGCCTCGGGACATGTCTCCTACCGAAGCGATTCATTGTTGTGGGAGCCACCTTCAGGTGGCGATCCCTTTCCCCTGTGGCGCGGACACTCCTGTCCGCGAGGAATGCAATCGGCCTGGGAGAGGCCTCTTAGTCCCCGGCCTCCTGGTCGTTGGTGTTGACGGTGGCGACGTCGTAGCAGTAGAGATTCGAATCACTGGCCGCTCCCATATGGTAGAAGGGATTCGTGGCGGGCGCGCCGAGGACGGGCGCGCCTGTCCTCGTATAGGGCGGCGAACTCTCGGGAGAAACCAGGTAGATTTTGTAGTGCTTCACCCCGCCCGCAGTGCTGATGGGTGTCCAGTCGAGTTTGAGGTCGTCACCACCCTTCGTAACCGTGAGGTCCGTGGTGGGGGTGACGCCGGCCGACGCAGTGGGAACGGCAGATACCTCGCTCGAGTCGCCACCCTCCAGGCTGGCCTGGCTCACCGAGCGAACGACATAGTAGTACCGCATCCCATTGGTGAGATTGATATCCCGGTAGATCGTGCCGGTTAGGGTAGTCCCATTGAGTTTCGAATAGGGTCCGCCGGGGGACGGCGAGCGCCAGACATTGTAGCCCGCCACGCCGGGGCGGGGAGCCCAGGTGATGTCAACGACGGTGTCGTATGGCCAGGCCGTGACGGAGTTGGGGGAAGGCACGTCGATCCCGACTTTCCGTATGCCCCACTCCGCCGTTCCGCCGCCCGGGGAGTTGAGCTGATTGGCGAAAATGAGGGTGTTCGTGGCGCTGTCTCTGACGAGCGCATCGGGAAGCAAGATGGACCGCGTCACCGACCAGGCGCCTGGCACGGCTTCACCTTGAGTGCCCACATCGGCTCCGTTGAGGAGAATCCGGAACGGGTCCTCCTGGCCCGAAGGGATGTTGTAGGCCTGGTAGATGACGACGACGTTCCCGGCGGTTCCTGGAAATTCGTATGCGATCCTGTCGCCCCGTGCCCGATCCCCGGCAGGCAGAAAGCCATACTCCCCCAGTTCGGGCATGGGAAAGGGCGGCGTGAAGAAGGTGGCCGGGATCATGTGCGGACCCATGTGCAATGCGTCCTCTGCCTGGGACTGCCACCAATACCAGCGGGAGGACTCGAGCGCCGGGCTCACAGTGTAGTACGAGAACCCCGAGCAACAGGGGCCATAGGTACCGCCCATGCACAGCCGGTTTGCCAGAAGAGCGTCGGCAAAGACCTCGAAGGAGTAGTACAGGCTGTCCCCGTCAGGATCATAGGGGTTGAGGATGGTCAAATCGGGGTTAAGGTCGGCCACGGCAGAGCCGTCGGCGGGCGAGGAGAGCGTGGGGGCCGCGGGCGCTCCGCTGGCGGCCAAAGTGAAGTGAGCTGTGGCCTCCCCGGTATTTCCCGCGCAGTCCGTCGCCATCACCACCAGCGTGTAGTTGCCGGGAGCGGAAATGGTCGTGCCGCTGACGAAGGGGGCGCCGTTGAGCAGTGCGGAGGTCTCTGCCATGTGCAGATCTGAGGACTGGAAGGTGGGTTCGAGGGATTCCGTGTAGCTGCCGCCATCCTGCACGCCGCCGATCTGGACGACGGGCAAGGTGAGGTCCACGGTGTAGTGAAGGGTGAGGGCCGTGCGGATGCCGCCGCAGCCGTCGGGTGCATCAACGGCCAGAAGGTGATCACCCTCCGTGGAGATGGGCGTTCCCCATGGGTAGGGATCCCCGTCCAACTTCGCGGCTGTCGGTATCCCCTCAGGCGTGGTCTGAACCGAGGGCGAGATGGGTTGGGCCGAGCAGGTATGATCGGGTGGTAGCACGTCAACGGTCACCGTGGGTCCCACGGTCACGGAGCAGTGAGAGATGTTGTTGGTCTCGTCCCACTCGAAAAAGACTGACGGGCTGTCCACCAATAGGTAAAGGTCATATTGCCCTTCGGCGCCAGCCAAGTTCCAATCGTACTCCACGGTGAACTGCGCTCCCGGAGCTAATGCGGGGACGGGAACATCCGCGATGAGCGCGCCCCCCGACTGGGGATTGCCGTTGTACAGCGAGATCATGCTGACGTCCGCCGCACCGGCCCCTGCATTTCTGACCGTCGCAAAGATGGGGAGTTCGTCCGCCACTCGGCAGAGGGCACTGACAGAACCCGTGAGATCGGGCAGTTGAGCGCCGTAGGCAAACCGGCAGCGGGCGGTGGAGATGAGACCCGCGGCGTCAACGAGGGTGGCCTTGACGGAATGTTCCCCCGGCGACACGGACCCGAGGCCCAGCGTGAAGGCCTGGACCCCGGCAAGCGTGAAACTGCTTTGCGCCGCGGCGTTTCCGTCCAACGTCACCACCGCTGTCGCCGCTCCGCTGCCCGCGGTCCTGAGGACTATGGACGCCGGCTCCGTTCCCTGGGGATAGCTGGCTTGGGTGGTCGCTGCGCCCAGGAGAAGCCCCTTCCCGACCTGGAAGGGGAGGGAGCCACCCACGACGGAGATTCCCGAGGGCCCCACCAGGGAAAAGGCCACGCGGTGCGTGCCGGCCTGGGCCGATGTGAAGGGAAGGGTGAAGGCGAACCGTCCCGGCGAACCTCCCGTGGCGAGCGTGGCGGCCTGGTCTCCCGCATAGGCGGAGCTGCCATCGGGCGCCACGATCCAGAACTTGAGCGTTCCCGTGACGTCCCGGTTGGTGAAGAGAACGACATGACCCGTGAGGTTCTCCCCCGCGGCGTAGGCGGTCTTGTCCAGGCGGGATTCTCCGCCCGTCACCACGATGCCGCGGACGTCCACGGACATTCCTCCCGATGCGGGGGAGACGGTCGTGTCCGTGGGCGTGTAATCGTAGGCCAACGTCGTGCTGTCTTCCACCGCATCGGCTGGGATGGCAAAGGATTGGCTCACCGTGCCGCTGCCCTGCACCGTCACTTCCTGGTTCATGAACGTCATGTGGAGATCACCGGCGGCAGGCAGGTTGGCCGACACTTGGACCGCCTCCCCGGCCTGATAGACGCTCTTGTTCGGGTGGATGGTGAACCCCTCACCCAGCGGATAGACTCGGAAACGGTTGATGTAGAGGGAACGGCCGCCGGGCTGGATGACCTCCACCGAGACCCCGTCGGTATCTGCCGCGATGGGGACGGCGAAACTCTCGCTTTGGCTCCCGGAAACGGTAACGGACCGGTCTGCTTCGAAAGCGCCGGCGATCACGCGAACCATGACTTCCTTGGGTGGCGCCTCGGGAGGTTGCGGAGAGAAAGCGACGGTGGCGTTGGCCGTGGCCCCGACCGGGTAGGCCACGCCATCAAGCAAGGCGGACACCACCACCGTGGGCCCCTGGATCGTTACGGGGAGATCTCCCTCCGCGAACACGGAGCCTGCTCCGTCGGTCCGGCGGATGACAAAGTGGGCATTGGAAGTGCCGTTCGGGATGTCCGGCGGCAGAGCCACGGACACCGCCACCGGAACGGAGCCGTGACCCGGCACATCCGCAGGCTGCTCAAAGTAACCCAATTCGCCGTCCTCAAAATCTAACGCGAGGCTGACCGGGGCCTTGAGGTCGCCCGCGTTCGCTATGCTGAAAGAGAGCGCGGAAGCCTGACCCGGGGTGAGGATCACGGGCAGCGAAGGCGACGTCACCGAGAGATCCGGGGGCCGTAGCGCAAGCGTCAGTGTCCTCTCCACGGCGGTCCCGTCGGGCAATTGGAGCACGACGGAGATGGAAGCCTCCTGTCCTCCGAAGCCGTCCGGGTCGATGGCGAGGGTCTGCGTCACCTGGCCGCCCGCATCCACGTGAATTGGGGTGGCTGTGGCCGTATCCGTGCGCACTTCCACCGTCGCGTCCAGCGGCCCGAATCCGGTGTTCTGGATGACCGCGGTAACCGAGGGTGGAGCATCGATTGGCTGCTGAGGGTTCAGGGTGAGGTCCGCCTGGGTCATGGGAAGGACAGTGAGCGCCTGCGAGGCAACCGGTGTACCGTTCAATAGGACCTGCAGTGTCCCGGTCCCGCGAGAGAGGATCGGGGCGAGGGTTCCGGCGGCACTTTCCAGACTTTCCACCGAGAGACTGGCCTCCGCCACCGGGAGCGAGGTCCCTTCGGCACTCCAGTTCAATTGGACATCAAAGCTCCCTGGTTCGTCTAATCCATTTTGGACGACGAAGGGGATCTGGGCCATCCCCTCGCCGAGGGTCTGTGGGAGCGTGATCTGCACCGTCCCGACGCCCCCGCGGTAGACCAGGAGATCCCGATCTGCAGATGTTTCCGTGAACGCCGCGTGGATGTGAACGTGCGTCTGGCCGGGGAGGGCCGCGGGAAGAAAGAGGTCCATGTCCGTGGAGCCCCCCGCGGCAAGGGACACAGGCCATGTGGAGGCGTTGGTGGTTCCGTCGGCCAGAGTCACCGTGGCCTCCAGAGAGCCAGTATAGGATTGGGCTCCCGATTGCTCCAGGTGCACGGGCACGGTGACGATCCCGCTGAGCTGAGGCCCCAGGTCGGCGACGGTCATCGAAATCTGGTAGGCGGAGGGGACGGTCACGGGAAGGACCCGCGCGATGTCGCCCGACACCGTCACCTGTGCCGCATAGGCGCTCGTGCTCTGCCTCTGGAATGTGACAGACCGTGTCTCGCCCCACTGAAGATCCAGCACCACCGGATGGCTCGCATCGTCCGAGGCGGTCAAGACCACATGGGCCGGCACATCGCCCGAGTTGGCCGCGCGGACGGTGATGTCGAAGGGGGCCTCCGTATGGGAAACGGGAGCGCTCACCACAAAGTCCACCGCCGGCGCAGCACTGACGTACGCCGACTTCAGGTCCGCGACCACCGTTCCGTTTTCGACAGCTTGCACCTCCAGCGTGTGCTTGCCGGCAACCGCGGGCGGTAAAGTAAACGCGAAGCTCTCCGTCGCTCCAGGATCGAGCGAACTCACGCTCCAGGAGGAAGAGACCTGTCCATCCACCAGGAGGGTCACCGTGATGGAGCTCTCCAGCGCAATGCCCAGGTTGGTGAGCGTAACCGAGCCGATCAACGCCTCATCGGTTCGGACCATCGTGTCGGCGACGGGAGTGAGAGTGAGTCCCAAGGCGGTGTCGACCACCGAAAAGCCGACCGGGACCGCGTCCATGGTTTGGCCCAATGGGGTTGTCACGTGCGCCACTGCCCGGTAGGTTCCAGGCGTCGTCATCACCCCCGGGAAATAGGAGAGGTCCAGAGTGGGTTGCCCACCCTCCGATAGGGTGTCGAAAGTCTCCCATTCCGTTTCCCATTCTGCGCAGGGGCCGATATGGCCGTCCGGCCAGGAACAGCCGTCGTCGAGCATGGTGCCATTGGCAATCATCTCGCTGACCCCGTCTCCGTCGAAATCCCCCGCCAGGTGGCTCCAAGAAACTCCCTCCATCCCGATGGCCTGTTCTATCGCTCCCCCGGGTCCATCCATAAGAATCCATCGAGAGTAATGGCCGTAATCTTCCGAACGTGAAGGCAGCCAGAAGTGATGTTGAAAGAGGACCTTTTTCCGCCCATCCTGGGTTTGGTACACGAATGGGATTCCGTCGCTTCGGTTCAAATTCCGGCGGTGGAGCGGGCAGAACCGTACTCCAGAGGAGCTGTTCAGAGACCAAGTCTGCCGCAATCAAAGTGCTCGTCCATGAATTATCCGGATTCTGGACCGCTTCGGAGTAGATGGCCTCGGCTCGGCCGTCCGAGTTGACATCCGAAAGGAGAAAATCAGACTTGGGGACGATGGTCGTGGTGACCCCCTCGGAACTGCCGACATGAAACATCTGCAGGGGGGGCCAGCTGCCGTTCCACCTCTCGGAGACGATGGCCTCGTCGCTTCCGTCGCCGTCCACATCCGCTGTGACCAGCGAGTTGGGCTCCAGGCCGAGATGGGGAACGGCCTCGTAAATTGTCTCTCCGGCGGGATCGAGAAGGCGGAGAGTACCTCCCTGCCAATTGGTGTTAAGGTAGGCCACCCAAATGCGCACCGCTCCGTCCGCATGGCCAATTCGGAAGGTGAGGGTCGAGGAGACAAAAGAACGAGCCCACAGGACCTCGCCGGTTGCCCCGTTCAAGGCGTAAAGTGTGGTCCCGACTTGGAACATAAGGTCGCGGATTCCATCCCCATTCAGATCTGCGAACACTGGCCCGTCCACAGGATTGGTGTCGAAGGGCGGAAAGGAATCCTGCCGCCACAAGACCGTCCCATCGATTCGAACCAGGAGAATTGACCGGGCATTGTTTATAGTGCTCGCGAGCCCCAGGCACAGTGAGTTCGTCTTTCCCAGCCCTTCTTCTCGCACTCCAAGAAGAAAAACGGAAGTCCACGCATCTCCGGGCTGGTTCCACCTGCTGACCGGAATATCGAGCCAGCTTTTAAAGACGCTTCCATCGTCAGGAGCTGTCTCGCTCTTTCCGTTAAGTCCCTGGGCGTGGCGTTTAGGGGACGCGAAGCCGGGTGCCACTCCGTCAAGACTGCCCTCCGAGGCGAGGTGGAGGACGGCGCCCGTGGCTCCGATATACTCCGCCCTGCCATCCCCGCTGATGTCCGCTGCAATAGGACGGATGGTGCTATCAGGTAGGTCAGCCCCCAGATCCAGAAAATGGGCGGTGCTCCCCGTCGTCGAATCCACGAACCATGCGCTGGGGTTGACGAGCTTGTTCCCTGACCCGTCCAGGCTCGGCGTGTTCCAGGATGCCCCAGGGGAAGTGTCGTGGCCGCCATCTGGCTTGCCGAGGGCGATGTATCGCTGAACCTTTAAGTGTGCTCCTGCGCCTTCAAAGGAATGTGAGCAATCATCCAGGTGGAGCGTCAACTCAACAGGATCCGCCGTGCCGTAGACGCTGCGGTCGGTGGTAAGGGCCAGCGTGGGCGAGGTTCCGGCCACAGTGACGGATTGCCTGACAATCCCGCTCGGGCCAGACACGTCTGTGGTAAGAAGCACGCTTTGATAAACACCTGGAAGCAGATTGGTGGGGAGATTTTCCGAAATCGGCGCGGAACCGCCCACCGGAACGGAGAGGCTCTGTGTGGCTGAGGCCACCATCACTCCCAATAGGTCCCTCAGTTGCCACGTGACTTGTGGGTTGCCTTCAAAACCACCGACATTTTGAAGGTCTCCCGTAAGGGTCCCCCCGGGCGCCGCCTGGAGTTGGTCGAACCCTCCCACATAGGCCGGGCCGGCGAGGCTATAGGTCCCCTCGAAGCTCTGAGAGACTTCACCTTGCGGGACGCTCAGGATGATGCGCACGGTGAACGGTCCAGGGGAAGGCATTTGGCCCATGGGCAGCGTCAGGGTCACCGGAGCCGGGTCAGTTGGGTCCAAAGTGATGGCAAGCCCGGCAATCACTTCGGCGGAGCCTCCCTGCCATTCGATCTCGGCGTCAAGGGTCGCGGGCAGAGGTGCGACGGCGTTGCCAATGCC
Source organism: uncultured Acidobacteriota bacterium (assembly GCA_963772255.1). GTDB lineage: Bacteria > Acidobacteriota > UBA4820 > UBA4820 > DSQY01 > JAKAJA01. Next base: position 68,796 of record CAVYWK010000006.1, on the reverse strand, counting down.
CAGGGTGAGAGAAAAAGCCGAATCTTGATCGTGCCGGAATACAGGACGCACGGACGGCCAACCCAGGGTCAGGTCGGGGGCGGCCAAATGCACGCTCTCAGAATATTCTCCGGATTCTCCGCCGAGCGGGGCCATCGCGACGGTGTAGACATAGGTCCCCGGGCCGAGGGAATCGGGGCGCTCAAGATCCCACGGCACGCTCAGGGAGCTGTGAGGTGCCACGACGACGGTCTCCTCCTGCGACGCTGATAGGGCGGGGAAATCCCAAGCCAAATCCACGGGCCATTGAGCGTCCCCCGGGTTCACCAAGGTCGCCCGGAGCGGAAGGACGGACTCGCCTGCATTGACCCGGCAGGCCACGACGGATGCGGTGGGCGGCGTGAAGGCGAAGTTCTTGCTTTGGAACAGCCCCAGGAATGAACTCGGAGGGGCGTTTGGATCAAACAGAGTCAATTCCAAGGTGTAGGTCTTCCCCGTCACGGGAACCCATTCCGCCCATTGGATGGAGACGCTCGCAGAATCGCCCGATCCGATGGATGGAACCGGCAACAACTGGCGCTCCATCTCGGTTCTGGGCATGCGCGGGTCATCGGGCAGCTCCCAAACGACTGCTCGGAGAGCACAACTTGGGCTGGCGGCCACGCGAGAGCCCGCCACATTGGTGATGTGAATGGGCAAGACCGGTGGGGCACTTCCCGCTTCGGGCGTTGGCCAGGTGACATTCATGGCGAGGTTAGGGGACCAGGGATTCACACGGGTCGAACTGGTTGCTCTTGCCAGAAGGGTCGATCCCGCGTACACGGCGCACTGGACAGTCGCGGTTCGATAAGGGATTGCAGGCCCGGGAAGGGTCAGAGCAAACGGCGCCTGCACCGCAGCATTTCCCTCCAAGTGTACGAGGGCCTCTTGGTTGATCGTTTGGCCCGCCACGAGGAGCGAAAAAACCAATCGAACGTCCTGCGGAGTCTGCCGCGAGCTGGCGACCGTGACTGTCCCGAATAGGGTGTCGAGCGGATCATAAGGTCCTCCAAGCCCCTCTAATTGCGAGAGGCTCACATAGCGAGACCCCCCTTCGGGTCCGGCGTTTCCGAACATGTAGGCGTAGCCCTGCGCGGCCATTTTCCAGGGATCGTTGCCGAACATCCAGGCCCACCAACCCGAGGGCACGAATCCATAGACCGGGTCGGTCAGGTAGTAGTGATAGGGTCCGGGCCGGCTGAGGTCCTGGAGGATATCCTTGTCCAGTACGCCGTTGGCAGGCAGGGTAATGTTGTCCAAGAGGACCCCTTCCCAGTGCGAGTAGCAGGTCCAGAGGTGCAGGGTCCGCGCCGAGCCCGTATGATCTTCGAGGTGGATGTGGACCGTCTTCGCCGAGTTACCGGCGATGTCATCGTCCGTCCACACCGAGAACACCGTCTGGCTCAGCGCCTGCCGGTCGGCCCCCGTCTTTTCAACCACGAACCTGCCGCTGTCAGCCTCGCCCTGAGGTTGGATTTCCTCCTCCTGCCCGGAGGCGGTGTTCAGCGCCAACAGACGGTAGTCGGCGTGAAAAACGCCATACCGGGCACCGGCTTGGCCGAAATAGGACGACAGGTTCAGAGTGACCGGAACATCCGCTTCGGATTGTGGCGCCATCGAGATCGCCAGCGACACCTGCGCGGAGATCGTCTGCCGGTCCGGCGTCATGACGAGAATTTCCATCTGGTCGGCGGGCGTATCTGACAAATTGCGAACGTGGAGCGTAAGAGAAATGCTCGAGGCACTTCCGCCCGCGGAGAGGTTCGTGACCGGCATGGCCTCGTTCGGAGCCATGGCCCAGGAGAGCATGTTGGCGACGAGCGCCCGCCCGTCTGTGGTGGACTGGCCGTTGGCGTAGCCCCAATCCTCATACATGGTGGAGGCGACGACGAAGCCCTGCCCCACAGGATAAACAAGCAAACACGGCTCGCCCGAGATGGAGCGCCGCAAGAGGACCGTCGCGTTCGAGGGGAGCGTCCTGAAGAACCCGTCGAAGCCCGCGGTCACGGTCTGGCCCGTGATCCCCGAGAGGATGGGGTGCTCCATCGTGGGATAGGCCGAGTTCGCAAAACACGACAGGTCCTGCTTGAACCCCGCCGCCTCCAGCGTCTCCCCGGCCGGCACCGGCAGCGCCGAGAAGTCGTCGCCGTAGGGCTGCGTGAAGCAGACCACCACCCCGCCCGCTTCCACGATAGCCCTGCAGCGCCTGGTGCTCCATCGAATCCGCACGAAGGCCGTACAGGGAGCCCGTAGGGAGAACCAAGATGCCTTGCTGCATCGCGTCCGCGTCCAAGAGACCACGGCGAGAGGGCAAGACAGAAGCAGCCTTGTCACTCAGTGCAAGGGGCTCTTTCGGTTGCTTCAACAGCCTCGCTGGTTCTCTTAGATTCTCAATTAAGGACCTCGCGCTGTACCCGAAACCATCCTCCCAAACAGCCACCTTCGGAGCTTGCCTGATCTCATTGGGCATTGGGTTTCCTGGCCCAGAGTACTTCCTTGCGAGGGAATCGAGCCTGGATTCCAAAGCCTGCACGGTCGATGGATCGGCGTCAGCAGGCAGAGTATCAAGCTGTTCGAATAGGGAGGAACTCACGCCATAGTCCGCCATGGACGAAAGTCCCTTGCCGATGCCCACCCGGCAGACGATGCGCCAGTCTTCAGAGGCTGGAATAGCATCGCCTCCCGTGCGCGATGAGGCTTTCACCTGTGTCGAATCGTCCGGGCTTTCTCCCGCCGGTGTGTCCATCTTGCAAGTGGGGCAGAGAAGGGCACTCTCTCTCACTGCGGACGTGGAGCACGAATACTGTACCGTGTTCCAGAAGGCGATGATCACAGCGGCCCCGTAACCAACGCCTGGCTTGAGGAGCATTTCAACATGTTCCAGTCCAAACGAGCCCGGCTGAACCTGATCACTCTGGCCTTGCGCGAGCTTCATCGCAAAGTCCACGCGACTAGGCAAACCGTAAAAGTGCGAGCCCAGGAATCAACCCAGGCTCCATAGTCGTCAGCAAGACTATCGGTGGGCGCGCTGGGCCGCCAATGCCCAGTAAATGTATAAACTCCGCATGTAGGATCCCCATACTGAAATGGCAGTGCAAGAGACTGGCATGTACCTGAAACTGGATTGCATAAAGGGGTCTGTCGCAATCCTGGCCATAAACTAGAATTGAGCTGTTCTGCCGTAAAGACCGTTCTTTTACGACTCACCGACTCCCGCGCCAATACCGCCCATGATCATGACTGCATCTTGGGGATCTTGCAGTGCAACGACGGGCACGGGCGTGGATTGATGCCAAGGATCAGGGCGTTGTAGTCCGCGTTGAGTCGGCACACAAGCCATCGCCAGCGCTCCCCTTCAAGTGCGCCTCTGTGAAGTTCTCCAGAAAGCTTGGATGCCGGAGCCAACTCAGCCACCACCGCCCGCCTGGGTAATGCATCTCGTCCATCGCATGTTGCGGTGCGGCCATGTCCGCAACCAGATGAAGCGCACGGCCTAGGATGAACGCGGCGTCCTGCCTCTTGCCTTTTCTCCACAAGTCGATGGCGTCGTTCCAGAAGGTCGAGGAACCGAACCCAGGCCGGTTCGGCCCCCAAAAGACCCGTCGCGAAGTGAGCTGAGAGTTCACTCCAAACATGGAACTTTTCAACATAACGTGGGCAACTCCCCCTGATGTCATACCTCGTGTAATCCTCTCCCTCTCTCGCGCTTTCCAGCACCGGCGATGATCGGGCTCTTGATCCGCAAGTGCCTGACCTATCCCCTGTCTCTTCGCGATCTCTACGGCTTGCCTGGTGAGCGCTTGATGCGTCTTGTCTTCATAGCCATAGAGCGTCACAGACACCAACAACGCAAGGGCGGACAGCGCTTTGTTAGCGTGCACGGTATGCTCCCCTCCTCCGATCGTATCTCCTGAGTCATCATCGAATAGCCCCTCAAAGATGGACGCTCTATCAGAGAGCCAGTTCGCCTGCTTGACCGGATTAGACGAAAGGGCTGAAAGTGGCACGGCGTCTATGAACTTGAGCGTCGTCTGCAGTTGTGCGATTGCGTTTTCAAGCGTTGCTATGGGAACGGCGCGCAAGTTGCCTTCAGAGCAAACTTCAGCCTTCCGCGCTATGGCCAAATCGGAAAGCTGAATGACATATTCCCCAACCTTCTCCCCTTCTGGCCACTCGTTCCAGGTACCCGGTGAGATCGTTGAAGAGCCACGCATTTTCAGCAGCGTGTTCGGTGGTTCCCGAGGGGCTCTCGCTGGCAAAGCTCAGAGTGCGGTCGCACTTCGTCTTCCCACTGCTCCTGGCTGACCGCCTTGACCATCTCGATTTTGTAGATCCAGCCACGGAGGAAGAGGTGCTTCCTCCTAAACGTTCCGTAAGGGGTGGGGAATACCTCCCAGTCGCCCTCTTTCCTGAACGACTTTCCATAGACACCGCCCCTCAAGGAGTCGGAGGTGACTTCATTCGCTTCGGAAAGCTCTATCGGAATGTAGTCCTTGGCGTAAATCCAGAGGGCGACCCTGTCCACATACTGGAAGGGCCACAAGAAGCCCCACCTGAGGCCCACGCCGCCTCTGAACGAGAATGTTCCCGTGATTGGAACGGCGACATTTTCCTCCCCGCCCATGACGAGGTGGTCCTTCTCTTGCGGAAACACATATCCTTCCGCTGCCTTGTAGACCTCCGCACCAGCAATAGCTTGTCCCGTGCTCTGATCAACGATCACGCCTCGTACCGCAGGGTAGCGAAGCACCCAAGCCATGTAGAATGCATACAGGCAACTCGCGGCCAGGGCCGCTATTGCGATTCGCCGGAGACACGGCTTCGCACGCCAGTGAGTAGTCCCGCTCTCTTCCTCAAACATGGCCCCCCCCCGATACTCATATGCCACGAGTCAAGCCGCGGTTCTCTCTACTTACCGACCCGCTTGTCTGATGCTCCTTGAGTTTCTACCCCGCCGCCTCGGCTCTGTCAACCGCGCCTGATGCCCTGGTTTCAGCCTTCAGGCAACGTGGAGACGACCACCCACCCCTGTCCTACGGGATAGACAATCAAACACGGCTTAACCGAATTCACCCCGCGCCAGAGGTTCGGTCGCGAAGAAAAACACGCCTATTATCACGGGCGGCCCCCTTCGCCTTTTGCAAACTCATGGGCTATCAAATTACCTGCAGGAAGCACTGTTTATTCATCCCATAGCCGTGAGAGTAGTCCTTAGGAGGAGATCGCCACGGCCCGCTTCGCGGTCCTTGCGATGACACTCTCCACTCTGTCGCCGCGAGGGCCCCGAGCCTGCCCGTGGGCAGGCGTGGGGGAACCGCGGCAATCCCGTTGCCTCGTGCACTTTCATCCCCACCGGCGAGAGGCACTCCCGCGAGCTATTTCGAGCGAACGCTCGAAAAGCTCTCGGCCATGACGCGAGGGCTGTGATTCAACCTTCTTTCCCAAAACCTATTGTTTTACGCAAGAAATCCGCCAATGGAGAGATGTGCCGCAACACGCTGAACACCAAGGATTTACAAACTTAGCTCGAAGCGTGCCTCTGTGCACTCAAGGCTCGCCGCCCCTCATCGTCGAGGCAAATGGCCGTCAAACGCCCTGTGTGCAAAGGTTTGCGCCCCGTGAACGCCGTACTCTCCCCACGTGTGGCCGGAGTTACCGGCTGGAGGCCCAGGTCATGGGCCCATGGCTGACGACGGGGACAAGAATATTCGCGACCTAAAGGTCGCTCCCACGAGGGTCAAGTGCGGATTCATCGGTCGTCGCTCTTCTCCTCCCGTCCTCCCTGTGAATTCTCTTTCCGGCCTTCATCGAGCATGACTTACTGCTGGCGCGCGACGAGACTGCTTCGTCGCTCCGCTCCTCGCAGTGACAAAGTCGCTGTCATTGCGAGGAGGCCGCAGGCCGACGCGGCAATCTCGATGTTCAACACGAGACTGCTTCCCCCACGTCGTCGCGGCGCTCCCTCACTGTAGGGGCGGGGCCCCGTCCCCGCCCGCCGTGGTGCCCGCACAAGGGTGGCCCCTGAACGGCGACGGGAGGGCGCCCGCGAAGCGCGGCAAAGCGATCCGGCGGGCTCCGCCCGCGGAACGCGCCAAAGACGCCCCCTCCCCTACGAACCCCGCCGTGCGAGCCGCCTCCCGGCGGCGAAGGTTGCGAAGCACAACCCATCGGCCTCGGGAGAGGCCTCCTACAAGACGGGAGGGCGCCCGCGAAGCGCGGCAAAGCGATCCGGCGGGCTCCGCCCGCGGAACGCGCCAAAGACGCCCCTCCCCTACGAACCCCGCCGTGCGAGCCGCCTCCGGGCGGCGGTTCCTTGCTGGGGCTCGTTGCGTTGAAAGGAAATAGGACTCGTGTCCCCTTATTTTTTGTGAAGATGATGGATCACAAGATGCGGTCTCATCGTTGAACTTTTGCAGTGGCCCCCCGTATTCCCCTGAAGACAGAGCGCTCCGTGAAGGAGGACAAGGGGGGAGTCATGAGAGAGGCCTCGATTTCTCAGACGGCAGTTTTTCAAGAGCCTGCGGCCGTTGATGCCAGCCGCAGGGACGCTTTCGGCCCAGCGCCTCCCGAGGAGCGCCTGGCGCACGTCGACTTCATCCGGGGTTGCGCGCTGTTCGGCGTCCTGGCCATGAACCTGCAGTACTTCTTCCGTGGTCCCTACGAGGTCTACACGGGAGGCGGCCACCCGTGGCCCGGCTTCATCGACGGCTGCGTGGACGACGCGCTCAGCCTGCTCGTCGAGGGCAAGGCCATGACGCTCTTCTCCATGCTCTTCGCCGTGGGGCTCGCCATCCAGCTCGAGCGCAAGGAGGCCCGCGGCGGCTCCTTCTGGGGCTTCGCGTGGCGGAGGATGGGAACCCTCTTCGCCTTCGGGGTGGCCCACGTCGTCCTCATCTGGAACGGGGACATCCTCGCCGCCTACGCCTTGGTCGGGATCCTTCTGTTCCCCTTCCTCCGCCGCAAGACCAAGACCCTCCACATCTGGCTCGTGGCCATGTTCGGGGTGTTGACGGTGGCGGTGCTCGTCATCGGGTTCATCCAGGCGTTCAAGCTCCCTTCGGATCCCCACCGGATCCAGAGGATGGCCGAGGCGGCGGCGTGGGCGCAGGCGTGCATCGCAGGGTACGGCCAGACGGGGTGGTGGGACGTCCTGGTCTTCAGGCTCCAAGATTACGCGGAGCACGCGGCCGAGTTCTTCGCCGCCTTCTCCTTGGTCTTCCTGAACTTCCTCGTGGGCCTGTCCGTCTGGCGGACGGGGATTCTGCAGGATCCCTCCGCCCACCTCCCCAAGATCCGGCGCGCCGCGTTCTGGCTGGTCGGGCTCGGGCTGGCCACGGGGGTCGTGGACCTCTTCGGCCGGCCCATGATGGCTTTCATCCGGAGTCACGGTCTCTGGGCCAAGCCCCTGGTGGCGCCCCTCGCCCTCAGCAAGATCTACCACATGCCGCTCCTCGGCCTGGGCTTCGGCGCACTGCTACTGCTCGCCTGGCAGAGCGGGAAGGGGCGCAGCGCTTTGCAGCCCATCACCTCCGTGGGCCGCATGGCTCTCACGAACTACCTGGCCCAGAGCCTCGTCATGACGGCCATCTTCTACGGCTGGGGGCTCGGCCTGTACGGCAAGGTGGGGCCCGCCGTCGGGCTGGGGATCACCGCGTCCTTCTATCTCCTGCAGGTCGCGGCGAGCCGGTGGTGGCTCACGCGGTTCCGGTTCGGGCCCATGGAGTGGCTCTGGCGCTGCGCGGGCTACGCCCGCATCCAGCCCTTCCGCCTGAGGAGCCCACTGCCGGCCTGACGATGACAGCTGGCCACGGTGTCAAGAATATTCGCGACCTAAAGGTCGCTCCCACGAGGGTTAATTGCGGATTCATCGGCCATGGCTCTCCTTCTCCCTTCTTCCCTGTGAATTCTCTTTCCGGCCTCCATCGAGCATGACCTACCGCCGGTGCGCACGACGAGACTGCCACGGCCTTCGGCCTCGCAGTGACAGCACAGTGGCAGCCGCCTCCCGGCGGCGAAGAACAAACCGACCTCCAAAATCGTATGGCTTAGAAAATGTGGAGGAGAACGCCATGAGAACCTTAGCGGCCGTCGTTCTGGCCCTTTCCATCGCCGTGGCTTCGGCGGCGGGGGAACCCATCACCATCGGGGAGACGGTGAAGCTCCCGTCGAAAATCTTGGGCGAGGAACGCACGGTTCTCATTTCCACGCCCGCCAATTACGCCCGCGGCACGGAGCGCTACGCCGTCCTCTACATGACGGACGGAGACGCCCACCTCACCCACACCCGGGGCACGGTGGACTTCCTCTCCCGCAACGGCCTCATGCCGAACCTCATCATCGTGGGCGTCACGAACACCGACCGCACCCGGGACCTCTCCCCCACCCACTGGGTCCGCCCCGCGGAGCCCGGCGAGCCGGCGCCGGGGCCGAACACCAGCGGCGGCGCTGACAAGTTCCTGGACTTCTTCGCCGGGGAGCTGTTCCCCTACATCGAATCGCACTACCGCACCGCACCCTACCGGATCTTCGCGGGGCACTCCCTCGGAGGGCTCCTGGCGCTGCACATCATGGTGGCGAGGCCAGACATGTTCAACGCCACCATCGCCGCGTCGCCCGCGCTGGCCTGGGACGGCGACTACTCCCAGCGCACGGTGGAGGCGTTCTTCAAAGACCGCAAGGTGTTCCACAAAACGCTCTTCGTGGCCATGGCGGACGAGGAGGCGGGCAATCCGAAGCCCACGCGCTTCGACCGCCTTTGCGGCACCCTGGGCGCCGCCAGGGCGGAGGGGTTCCTCTGGAGCTCCATGCTCATGACCGACGAGGACCACGGCTCCATGGTGCTGCGCGCCCACTACGGGGGGCTGCGCAAGATCTTCGAGGGATGGAGGCTCCCGCTGGACCCGAAGACCCACCTTTTCGCGGGGACTCTGGAGGACGTGAAGAAGCACTTCGCCGGGCTCGGAAAGCGCATGGGAATGACCCTCCAGCCGCCCGAGCAGACGGTGAACCTGCTGGGGTACCAGTTCCTCGCGCCGGGGCCCAACGAGCAGGCCATCGCCGCCTTCCGCTACAACGTCGAACTCTACCCCGATTCCCCCAATGTCTACGACAGCCTGGGCGAGGCCTTGGAACGCTCGGGGCGCATGGAGGAAGCGCTCTCCAACTACAGCAAAGCCGTCGAGAAGGCGCAGAACAACAAGACAACCGGCTCGAGATCTTCACGAAGAACCGCGACCGCGCGGCAGCCGCGGTCAAGGCCGCGAAGGGAACGCCATGAGGTCGCCGGTCACCGGGCCCTCCGCCGGATAGGGGCAGGAGGCAGCCGGGAAGACGGGTTCCATCGAGGAGGGGGACATGGATACACCCGGGACAAGACCAGGGGCCGGCGTGGAGGAGCAACGCGGACCGGAAAAGATGGGCCCCCGTTTCGCCGGGCATCCGTGGCGGTCGATCCTCGTGATACTGGCCATCCAGTTCGTGTGCATCGCCCTTGGGGCCACGGTCCTCTTCGGCCTTTTCAAGGTCCCGAACGAGATGAACGACATGGGGGCGCCCTCGACCATCCTCCTGTTCACGGTGGGCGGGTTCCTGGCCTATGTCATCGCGCCCTTCTTCCTGCGCATACCCAAGGGCAGGCGCACCTTCGTGGAGTACCTCGACGACATCGGAATGACGAGGACGCGGCCCTTCTTCCGGCTGCTTCTTCTGACGCTCTCCTGCGACCTCATCCTCATCCTGTGCCAGGGCACCGGCTCCATCGTCTTCAGGCTCACCGAGGGGAACCCCGTGACGCCGGAATTTGTCGCCGGGGTGTTCAACCTCTCCCTGGCTCTCCCCCCACAATCGAGCCTGCTGTTTGCTCAGTTCTTCTCCATGTTCGAAGAGGTGGCCTTCCGCGGGGTCCTGCTGACCATGCTGCTGGGCAAATATTCGCCGCGGCGGGCCATCCTCTATTCCGCCATGGCTTTCGGAGCTGCCCACCTCCCCGCCGTCTTCGCGGGCAAGGACGTCGTGCTGACGCTGGGGCAGGTGGTGTGGGCGTTCCTGTTCGGCCTGTTTTACGGATACCTGTACTACCGGTCCGGCAGCCTTCTCCCGCCCATGATCATCCACTGGCTCAGCAACGTGTTCCAGGCGCCGCTCACGGCCTACTGGCACAGCGCCCCCGCCGCCGTGAACGCGATGTACGGCGTGGTTTTCGGTTACGGCCTGGCGGCGCTCCTCATGATCCTGTGGGTGCGCTTTTTTGCCGACAGGTGGCTCCCCCCGGCGGCAGTACCAAGGAGTGAAGAATGCGTCGGCACCGTATGATGACAAGCAGGCTGGCAATACTGTCGGGCCACTTATGCACCAGGCCCTCGGAGAACCCCATGACTCTGAAAAAGTTCCTGTTAGTTCCCCTGGCGTTCTCGATTTTGTGGGCGGCCGTTCCGGGATGGACGGGCGTCCAGGCACAGACGGGCAAGGCGGGAAAAGAGTCCCGGCCGGAAACGGTCAACCCCCGGGACCCGGAGGCGAATTTCGAGCATGTCTGGAAGACCATCGACCGGAACTACGGTCAGTTCACCGTCAAGCACGTGGACTGGGATGCCCTATACCGGGTCTATCGGCCCCAGGTGACTCAGGCGACCACGGACCAGGAGCTCTGGGACATCCTGCTGAGCATGCTGGGGCACCTGAACGACGAGCACGTGTGCCTGGCCGACGGCAGCCGCCGCATCTGCGCAGGCTCTAGCGAGGGGCGAAAGAGGGACGACTTCTCTCTGGCCCTGGTCAAGTCCAAATACCTGCAGGAAAAGTCCACGGACCTCATGGGCGGAAAGTGGGTCAGCGGGTGGCTGGCCGACGGCGTCGGCTACCTCTATTGCGGAGACTTCAAGGACGGCCTTGGTCCGACCACGAAGGCGATCGACGAATTCATGAACAGTTTCTCCAAAGCGAGGGTCATGGTCGTGGACGTGCGCAACAACCCCGGCGGGAACGGTCGGGCGATGGATGTCGTTGCGGGCCGCTTCGCGGATCGCCGCCGGCACTTTATGACGACGCAGACCCGATACGGCTCGAAGCACGATGACCTTTGGCCTGCCGAGTACCGCAACGTGGAGCCGGGCGGGCCGCTGCAGTTCACCCGGCCCACCGTCCTGCTGGCGAACCGCGCGAGCGCGAGCGGCGGTGACGTCTTCGTGCTCGCCATGCGCGTGCTGCCGCACGTCACCGTCGTGGGCGACGTGACCGAGGGAGCGCTCTCCTCGCAGTTTCCCGAGAAGCTCCCCAACGGCTGGACCCTCTGGGTGGCCTTCAGGGTGATCCGGGACCAGGACGGCGTCTGCTGGGACGGGGTCGGCGTGCCGCCGGATCTGCGCATCTGCAACGCGGCGGCGGACGTCGCCGCCGGACGAGACCGCGTGCTGGAGTTCGCGGTCCAGTTCTTGGAGAAGGGCCTTCCCGCGCCCCAGGACGAAGCGGACAGCCTCAAGGACCTGAAGACCTCCCTGGTGGAGGAGTACGCCGCCTGCGCGAAGGAGAAGGGGGTCGAGGCCGCCGTCGCCGGGCTCAGGAAAGCCCGCGCGGCAGAGGACGGGGCATCCTTCTTCGGCCCTGACGAGGTCATACAGCAGGCGGGCCAGTACCTGGGGCGCAAGCAGTACGCCGAGGCCATCGGCCTGCTCCAGGCGTGCCGCGAGGCCTATCCCCAGATCGCCACCACGTACGCCATGCTGGCCTCTGCCTACGTCGGTACAGGCGACGTCGCGGCCGCCGAGGCGGCCATGAAACAGGGCGAGAAGGTGGAGCCCATGCTCTCCTTGGAACCGCAGCAGATCGAGCGGGCCAAGCTCTCGCTCCGCAAGGCCCAGCTGGGTTCCGCCGCGGACATCTTCGGCAAGGCCCTGGCCGAAGGCGGTATCCCATCCGCGGAAAAGAAGCTGAAAGAGCTGCAGAAACGGCGGCCGAACGGACCGGTGTTCGACGAGGCCGATTTCAACGCGCTCGGCTACCGGCTCTTGCAGGAGAAGAACTTCGAGTCCGCCCTCTTCGTGTTCGAGAAGACCGTCCGGCTCTACCCCGACTCCTGGAACGCCTGGGACAGCCTCGGCGAGGCCGCGGCCGAGGCGGGACGGAAAGACCGGGCCATCGAATGCTACCGCAAGTCGCTCGAGCTGAACCCGAAGAACAAGAACGGCCGGGCGATGCTGGAGAAGCTGGAAAAGGGGAAATAGAGATGCCGTCGGCGCATCGGGTTCGCCGCCACTGATGGAAGCTCGTGCCAAGAGAATGAGATTCCTCATGAATGGACCCGATGCGCCGGCTGCTTCGAGCAGAGGCCCTATCCTGTGTCTGGCCGCATTCGTTCTGAGCGCGACCTTATCGTTCGGCCAAGCCGTCGCTTACGGTAACCACGTGGAGACCGTCCATTGGCTGGATGGTTTTAACGCAAAGGTGCTCCCATGAGACATCCACGGATCGTGGCCGGCTCGTGCGCCGCGGCGATGATTGTTCTGGGCGCAGGGCGAATGGCGGTGGCGCAAGGGACCGACGCGGTGCCGGCGCGGTCTGAGATTGGGACTGCGCCTCGCTCTGCCACGGTGCCCTTCACGCTGGACCACAACCGCATGATCGTGGAAGCTCAGTTCGTCCGCCCAGACGGGACCATCCGGAAGGCGCGCGCCTGGGTGGACACGGGAAGCCAGAACCTGGTGGTGGCGGAGCCGCTGGCCCGCGACCTCGGGCTGGACCTTTCGGGCCTGAAGAAGGACGGGCCGAAGGATTCCGCAGACTCCTCCTCACCGGCCCCGCCCGTGCGCCTGGGCGGACTGCCCCTCGACATGGAGCGGATCAAGGTGAGGGTGTTCCCCGGCACGGGTCTGCGGGCGGGTGTGCCCGCCGAGGCCATGCTGCCGGCCAGCGCTTTCCGGCGCGACCACGTCGTGTTCGACTACCCGGCCCTGCGCCTGACGGTCGCGCGCCCAGGAACCTTGAAACCTCGCGGCACCGCGGTCCCCTGCCGCGTGAACCCCGAGACGGGCCTCTTCCTGATCGCCGCGGTGCTGGACGGCGAGACGGTGCAGATGGGCGTGGACAACGGCTCCGCCGGCACCTGGGTCTCCGAGACCCTCACCGCGGCGTGGCAGGCCCGGCACCCGGACTGGCCGCACGCCACCGGCGCTCTGGGGTCGGCGAACTTCTTCGGCTTTCCCTTCGAAACCCAAGGCACGCTCATGCGGCTGCCCGAACTGCGCATCGGCGCGCTGAGCGCCCGCGATGTCGCCGTGCTCGGGCTTCCCCAGGGCCTGTTTGACTGGTACTCCAAGAAATCGGCCGGCGCCGTCGCAGGATTCATCGGCGCCAACGTCCTGAAAGGCTTCCGCCTCGAAGTCGACTTCCCCAACGGGATGACCTACTGGGAGGCCGGCCCGCCGCCCGTTCCCGGCGATCTGGACATCGTCGGGCTGACGCTCCGCCCCGAGGTGGGCGGCGGATTCACCATCGCCGGGGTGGTGGCGAAGGACGGCAAACCGGCCGTCGCCGTCGTCCGGCCGGGGGACAAGCTCATCCGTGTGGGCTCGCTTTACACCACGGGAGCGCTCATGGGCCAGGTCGTGGACACCCTGCGCGGCAAGCCGGGCGAGACGCGCACGCTGGTCATCGAGCGGGAGGGGAAACAGCTTGCCGTTGAAGCGAAGGTGACGCGGTTCCCGTAGGCCGTTACTCGTTGCGCATTATTTCTGTTGGGTCGTGTGGCGGCCTCCGAGACGGCGCGTCAAGTCCAAGAGCCCACCGCGCCCGACCTGCCGAGCACGGCTATTTGAACAACCAGGTGAGATCCCGCGAATACTCGAAGGAGACGCCCGACGCGAGGAGGAGCTGGCCGTAGGCGCGGAAGGATCGGTACTCCTCTTCACAGCCGAAGACCTTGAGGGACTTCGTGGCCTTGTAGAGCCGGATGGGCCAGTTCTGCCAGGCCTGTCCCGGCGCCGTGCCGCTCAGGGGACACGCGTCCGCCAGGGACCAGCCCCACGCGCGGGCCAGAATGGACGCGCCCTCCAGGTACTCGCTCATGTAAGCCGGGTCGCCCTTCAACTCGAGCACATCGCCCTCGAAGACGGTGTAGGCGAATCCGTAGCCGCTGGGCTCGTCCAGGGGGAACATCCACCAGTCGTAGTGCGCGCGGTGGATCTTCATCCACTCCTCCGCCGAGGCCCACGCCCGGAAGGCCGCGAAGGTCTCGCCGTGCTTGGCCTTGAGCGCCCCGATGCCGACGAAGGCCGGGTCTGTGTTTCGCCGCATGGTTCCTCCGCCTCTTTTATCGCGAGGAGACCAAAGGCCGACGCGGCAATCCCGATGCGCACGGCGGGACTGCCACGGACTTCGTCCTCGCAGTGACAGAGTAGCAGTCATTGCGAGGAGGCCAAAGGCCGACGCGGCCGTGGGGCGGGCACTCTTGCCCGCCGGGAAGGTCGCGGACAGGAGTGTCCGCGCCACATTTAGCCATCGGCCTCAGGAGAGGCCTCCTACCACCGCCATTCGCTGTTGTAGGAGCGCTCTCCCGAGCGCGATTCTTCTGCCCCGTGGCGAAGACACTGCTACCCGCGAGGAAAAACACCCGCCGTCCCGCCTGCTAGGCGAGGATCGCCCCGAGCTCCCGTTTCAGGGCGGCCTCGATGTCCTTCTCGCTCACGAAGGCCTTGGCCATGGCGGGGATCTCGAAGTCCACCGTGACGGCGCCGGGGGCCACGGTGAGCGCCCCGTCGATGTTGAGGGAGAAGATACCCGCGGCGGCTTTCGTGGAGGCCGTCAGGGTGTTGCCCTTCCACTCGCGCTCCACTTCGCCAAGTTTCAGGCCCGCGGGCAGGGGGCCGCTGAGGATTTTCTCCAGGCCACGGTCGACCCGGGTCCGGGCTTCCTCGACGGACAACGCGTGATTGACTGAGACGATCATGTGGGTTCCTCCTCTCTAAGTGTAGCAGGCCCGGCCCGAAGCCGCGTTGCAAGACATCCCAAGGCTCTGGGCGCTGGAGCGAAATTGCCGCGCCGCTCCCACTTGACCTGCCCCTGGGCGTGGCTTAGGCTAGCGGCGGAGGACCGATGGGAAGCGCCTCGCGGGCGTGCCCGTCCTCCGGAGGAGCCCCCATGCGCATTTGGCACGCTTTCGCCTTGACCGCCGTCCTCATATCCCTCTCCCAGGCCGCGTTCAACCAAGCGGCCCCCGCGCCGCAAACCGGCGGGCAGCCGGCCCCGTCGGTGGCGCAGCCGGCCGTGCCCGAGGGCGCGGCCCTCCGGAACCTCCTCCTCAGCCCCAAGAACCACCGGTGGGTCAAGACCAGCGCGGAGGGCATGTCCACCCTCACCCTGGACCCGGAGGGCTCCTTCGAGAGCTTCGTCCTGCTCTCGCGCAGCGCGCTCATGCCCAAGGGCTTGCAGACCGTGTGCAAGGGCAACTGGACGGTCTCGGGGCGGGCCATCACCGTCACCAAGCGCACCTGCCACGTGGGACAGGAAATGTCGGCGGATTACCCCGACTACACCATCGAGGTGGTGAGCATCGACGCCGAGACCCTGGTGCTGAAGTTCGAAGAGGGCGGCGTTTTCGAGTTCAAGGCCCAGCACTGACGGGACAGCCCCTGGACCCTTGCACCGCCCCGAGCCAAGGCTCATTTGTTCGAAATGATAAGCATCCCCGACGGGCGGCGCGGGTTGCGGTGGATCGCCCGGCGCCCCGCTTGGCAGGCGAGACTAGCCGGCCATTTTGGCCAGCATGTGGTCTATGACTTTGCTGTGCTCGTCTTGCGGACTGAAGAGGATCACCTCCGCGTCTTCACCGACTCTCACCGTGTGCCCCGGCCGCCAGTAAAACAGGTCCCCGCCGCTGATCACTTCCTCTTGGCCGTCCGCATAGGTGACGGTGAGTTCACCCTGCAAAAGGTAGCCCCAGTGGGGAGCCTGGCAAAGGTCGCCCTCCAGCCCCTTGAGCAAGGGCGCGATGTCCGCGCCGGCGCCCAGCGAAAAATACTCGCCGCTGATCTTGCCGTATCCGGAGGCGTCGCCAAAATTCGTCTTCTGTCGTGCTATTGCACCGGGCGCGTTGATTCTGACGGGGACGTCGTTCTTGGCTATTCGCATGGCATGCTCCTCCCATAACTCTGGACATGCAAAACGCCAACGAGCGGGGCCTGATTCCGGGCTCTGCCCGTTCTTTCGTGGCATTGAGTTATAGGGGTTGCGGGGAACGCCTCAGAGCCAGCCGTGCTCCCGGTACCAGCGCACCGTGAGCGCCAGCGCCTCGTCCAGAGGCGTCCGCGCCGTCCAGCCGAGGACTTCTTGGGCTCTCAGCGGGCTCGCGACCCAGGCGGGGGCGAGCATCTCGATGACCTTCTGGGAGCTGAAGATGTGGGGGCGCCCCTGCAGCCGGGCGGCGAGGTCGGCCGCGTGCCCGGCGGCGCGCACCAGGGATTCCGGGAGGTGCAGCACGCGGTCCCGGGTCCCGAGGGCCGCGGCGATCTTCCGGCCGAGCTCGGACCAGGTCACCACCTCGGGACCCGTGAGGTGGAGGATCTCACCGGAGGGCATCGGCGTCTCGGCCGCCTTGAGGATCCCCTCGGCGAGGTCCGGCGCGAACACGAGGGAGTAGCTCCGGTCCCTCCGTCCCGGGACGGGCAGGATGCCGCGCCGCGCGATCTGGAAATACTTGAACACCTCGCGGTCCCGAGGCCCGAAGACCACGGGGGGCCGGAGGATGACGGAGGGGAGGCCCGAGCTCCGGACCACCTCTTCGGCTTCGAGCTTGCTTCGGCCGTACCAGGTCACGGGCCTGGCGGGCGCGTCCTCCAGGATGGGGACCGCGCCCCCGGGGCTGGGCCCCACCGCCGCCAGGCTGGACACGAAGACGAAACGGGAGAGGCGGGGCGCGCGGGCCAGGCAGGCCTCGCACAGCCGGCGCGTGCCCTCGCGGTTGACCCGGACGAGGTCCTCCTCGCGGAGCCCCATGAGCGCGCCCGCGACGTGGAAGACCCAGTCCACGCCGTCCACGGCCCGACCGAGATCGCCTTCGCCTCCGAGGTCGCCGCGGAAGACCTCCACGCCGAGCCCGTCCAGCGGGGAGAGGTCGCTCGTGGCGCGGGCGAGGACGCGCACCCTGTGCCCCGCCGCGACCAGCCGCTCGCACAGGTGCGAGCCGACGAAGCCCTGGCCCCCCGTGACTAATGCGAGCATCGTTTAACCGGGCGGTCGTAGACGCGGTAGGTCTTGGTCTTTTCCGCGCCCAGCCGACGGAGCATGCTGAGCATGGGCTCGTTGTCCTCCAGGACCCACCCCATCTCGGAGCCGGTCCCCACGGAGTTGCGGATGAGGTGGTGGACGAGGATGACCTCGATGCCCCGCCTCCGGTGCTCCGGCAGGACGCCCATGGCGATGGTCCGCAGCCGCGTGCACTTCTGCACCTTGAGCTTCCAGAGGATCTTGAGCAGGCCGAAGGGGAACAGCCGTCCGCGCGCGAGCTTGAGCGCCTGGTTCGCGTCGGGGACCGAGATGGAGAACCCGGCGGGCTTCCCGTCGATCTCGGCCACGAAGGCGAAGCGGTTGTCCACGAGGGGCTTCAGCTCCTTGGCGATGAAGGCGAGCTCCCGGTCGGTCCAGGGGACGAAGCCCCAGTTCTTGGCCCAGGCCGAGTTGTAGCAGGTCCTCACGAACTCGCAGCTCCCGGGGGAAGCGTCCCATGTCGAAGGGCCGGATCTTGATGCGGCCGCGCGCCTGGAGCTTCTCGGCCACCTCGTCGATCTGGCCCTTGTAGTTGGCCTCGGTGAGGCTGAAGGCGAAGAGGTCCTTCGCCTTGGTGAAGCCCGCGGCCTCGAGCTGGCCGCCGTAATAGGCGTGGTTGTAGGGCATCATGATCGTGGGATCGTCGTCGAAGCCGTCCACGAGGAGCCCCACGATGTCGTTCGTCGTGAAATTCACGGGGCCCCTCATGACGCCCTTGCCCTCGCCCTTGAGCCACCCGGCGGCGGCGGCGAAAAGCGCGTCTGCCGCGGCCTGGTCCCGGACGCACTCGAAGAGGCCGAAGAAGCCCACGTGCTTGTCCTCGGGGTGGAACTCCCCGTAGCGGCTGTTGTTGATCGCCGCGATGGTCCCCACGACCTCGCTCACCGCGCAGGGCGAGAAACAGCTGGATCTTGGCGTATTCGTACACGGGGTTCTTGCGGGGATCGAGGAATTCCCGCCGCTCCAGGAGCAGGGGCGGGCACCAGTGCGGCGAATCCTCGTAGAGGCGGAAGGGGAAGCGGATGAACGCCTCCACATCCGCGGGCCGGGAGACTGGCCGGATCTGGAGGCCGTCTGGCATGGTCGGCTACTTGGAGTAACCCGAAGCGGCGCGCCGCCTGCCCGAACTTGTCCAGAGCCCACTTGAGCTGTTTTCGCGTATGCCCGGCGGTCACCGAGATCCGCAGCATGCACCGGCCCGGAGGGACCGCCGGGGGCACGATGGGGTTCACGAAGATGCCCGCCTTCTGGACGAACTGCCACACCTGGAAGCACCGCTCGAGGTCGCCGAGGAACACCGGGATGATGGGCGTCTCGGACTGGCCCGTGTCGAACCCGAGGTCCTCGAGCCCGTCCTTCATCATCCGGGCGTTCTCCCAGAGCCGTTCGATCCGCTCGGGTTCCTGCTCCATCACCTCGAGCGCGCCCAGGACGGCCGCGACGCTGGCGGGGGCCGCCGAGGCGGAGAACATGTAGGGCCGCGCGCAGTGCTTCAGGTAGTTGATGACGCGCTCGCTGCTCGCGACGAAGCCGCCGATGGCCGCGAAGGACTTGGAGAAGGTCCCCATGATCAGGTCCACGTCGTCCGTGAGGCCGAAATGCGCCGCCGTGCCGGCGCCGCCTGGGCCCGAGCACCCCCGTGGCGTGGGCGTCGTCCACCATCACCTGCGCGTTGTAGGCCTTGGCGAGCCGCACGATCTCGGGGAGGTTGCAGATGTCCCCCTCCATGGAGAAGATGCCGTCGGTCACGATGAGCTTGCCGGCACCCTCGGGCAGCTTCGCGAGCTGCCTCTCGAGATCCTTCATGTCGTTGTGGTTGTACCGGAGCATCTTCCCCTGGGAGATCTGGCACCCGTCCACGATGGAGGCGTGGTTGATCTTGTCGGAGAGGATGTACTGCCCGCGGTGGACCAGGGTCGAGATGACGCCGGTGTTGGTCTGGAACCCGGTGGGGAAGATCAGCGCGGCCTCCTTGCCGACGAGGTCCGCGAGCCGCCGCTCCACCTCCAGGTGGATGGGCAGGGTCCCGTTGAGGAACCGCGACCCGGAACAGCCGGTGCCGTACTTGTGGATGGCCTCGATGGAGCGGGCCTTGACATGCGGGTGCGTGGTCAGCTCGAGGTAGGAGTTCGACCCGAGCATCAGCATCTTCTTGCCGTCGATCAGGACTTCCGTGTCCTGCCCGTTTTCGATGACCCGGTGGTAGGGGTAGTTGCCCATGCTCCTTGAGCTCGTCGGCACGCGTGAACCGGGCGCACTTCTCGAAGAGGATCTTCCGCCTTCCGGCCCTGGTCTTGTGAGCCGGGCCGTCGGCATCGGGGCTGCGAAGGATTCACTTTCTCGCCCGATGGGCTGAGAATCGGCGATCCCCCCGTTCATGTCTGTCATTCACGCACCCTCAATCCTTCTCGTTCCTCGAAGGCTTCCCGCAGCCAGGGCATCGCCTTCGGAATGGGCTTGGAGGGCAGCGGAACAAAAGCGGCGCTCAAGCATCCTCGCCAGAGGGACCGAGCAGCGTCCACAGCGGAAGGGTTGGCAACACTACGGAAAAGCTATCAGCCGACATCTTCCAGGCGGTTCCTTTTCGAGCTAAGAGCTTCAGTCTCTCGGGGTGCCCCCCTAACCCAATGCTATTCTAGCACTTTAAAGGACTTTTACCAATTGTCCACCCCCGTCCACCGCACGGGCGGGTCACATCCCCATCTCCGGATCGGCCATGACGGGCATAAGAGCGTTCCCCAAGCAGGCAGAAACGCCCTTCTTTCCTTCGCCGAGTTGCACTACTTGGCGGGCGGGTGCGTCTGGGAGGGGTCGAGGACCTTCTTGAGGGCCTCCAGAGTGAACTGTTCTGCGGGGACCTCGATGTCGCGGTCGGACTTCGTGCCTTCGAGCGTGGTCCGGCCGCGGCCGCCCACGGAATCCACCACCAGGATGGCCGCCGCCCAGGAACCGGGCGACTGCTTGACGACCTTGGCCGCCACGAAGCGCTTGAGCAAGGACGCCATCCTTGCCGTACTTCTCGACCATGATGGGCAGGGCGATATCGGGGGCGATCCAGCTCTTGACGAGTGAGTAGCCCGTGGCGGTGCCCGGCCCGGGACGGGACTCGAGGATCATGCACCGGCGCCCCGCCACCTTCTCCTCCCCCACCAGCTTCTGGTGGGGCCAGCGCCAGTAGGCCTCCGCCACGTCCTCCACGGTGACGTTGGTCCCGAACAGCGGCTGGGCCATGACTTTCGGGGTCAGGGGGATCTGCCGGTCGGGCGGCTCGAAGAGGAACCCGCTCACCGACCCGTCGGCCGAGGTCTCCACCACGAGGGCCTGCCCCATGGCCTGCTTGGGCCAGAGAACCTGGTAGAGCGTCCGGATCGCCTCGCCCTCGCGCCGGCCCTTGATGACCAGCTGCATGACCTCCTGGGTCTTGGAGCCCGGGGCGGTCTTGACCAGCCTGGCCCGGGTGCGGAAGCCCGAGGTCTTCTGCGCGGCCTCCACCTTGGCGATGAGCTGGTCCGCGGTGAGGTCTCCGGCGGCGGCGCGGACCCAGCGCGGAGGCGCAGAGGCCAAGCGACAGGAGCGCGAGGAGGATGCCCAGGCGCCTCATTCGTACCTCAGGGCCTCGTTGGGGTGCAGCCGCGAGCCGCGGTACGCCGGGTAGAGCCCGCCCAGCATCCCCAGGCCGAGGGCGACCCCGGCGGCGATCGCGAACAGCTTGAGGCTCATCTCGCCCTCGATTTTTCCCTGCATCCAGGGGAGGGCTTCGATGAGCTTCACCGAGGCGACGCCGAGCCCGATGCCCACCAGTCCCCCCAGGAAGCTGAGCGCCGTGGATTCGTAGAGGATCATCCGCACGATCCGGCTCCTCCTCCACCCGATGGCGAGCAGGATGCCGATCTCGTGCGTGCGCTCGAAGACGCTCATGAGCACGGTGTTCATCACGCCCACCGCGCCGACGAAGAGGGCGATGAGCGAGGTGGCCCAGCTCATGGCCTTGGCGAGCTGGATGGCGGTGTTGTTCCGGGCGACCTCGCCGCTGGTGAGCGCCTGGAACCCGGCGTACCGCGTCTTGATGGTCTGCCGCAGCTCGTCCAGTTGGCCCGGCGTGGTCCCCGGCGCCACCTTGAAGTACATGTAGGTGATCTTGCCCTCGTTGTCCGTGAGGCGCTGGAGCTGCGGCAGGGCCATGACGACGCAGCCGTTTTCGATGAGCGCGTCGCTCTCGAAAATGCCGCAGACGACGAAGTCCTCGGTCTCGACGTGGATGGAGGACCCCACCGACTTCTTCATGATGCTCGCCGCCACCGTCCCGAGCACCACGGCCTTCTCGGCGTCGTCCTTCGGCCACCGGCCCTCCACGAGGCGCAGGTGCTTCCACAGGAAACCGTGGAGCTCCCAGCCGAAGACGAGGGCGGGCGGGGCCTCCTCGATGCTCATCAGGTCGCTCAGCAGGCCGCTCGCCTCCTTCGACGTGGGGGAGCCGCATCAGCTCCTCCTTCATGCCGGCGTCGAAGGGCGCCCCCATGGGGTCCCGGGTGGTGATCTTCAGGACGATGAGATCGGCGCCGCGCGCGGCGTCGGCCCTCTCCCAGCTCCTCTCGAAGCCCCAGGCGATGCTGGACAGGGCCACCACCGCCGCGATGCCGACGGCGATGCCCGTGATGGTCAGGAGGCTGCGCGTGGGGCGGTGCAGCAGGTTCTTGCCGACGACGGCGAGGAAGATCATGTCCGGCCCTCCGCGCGGAGGGTGTCGGCGACGATCCGGCCGTCGCGCATCCGGAGCGTGCGGTAGGCCTCGCCGGCCACGTCCGGGTCGTGGGTGACCACGATGAGGGTCATGTGCCGCTCGGCGTGGATGTGCTTGAGGAGGTCCAGGACGCGCACGGAGTTCTCGCTGTCGAGGTTGCCCGTGGGCTCGTCGGCCAGCAGCAGCTCCGGCCCGTTCGCCAGGCTGCGGGCGATGGCCACGCGCTGCCGCTCCCCCCCGGACAGCTTCACCGGCAGGTGTCCCATGCGGTCACCCAGGCCGAAGGCCTCCAGGAGTTCCACGGCTCGTCGGCGGCGCTCCCGGGAGGACATGGGGACCTCGAACATGGGCACCTGGACGTTCTCCACCGCGGTGAGGGTGGGGAGCAGGTGGAAGGACTGGAAGACGAAACCCAGGGATCGAGCCCGGAATCCCGACGGATCGGGCAGGGAGTTCAGCGACTGCCCCCGGAAGAGGACCTCCCCCTCCGAGGGTCGGTCGAGGGCGCCGAGCAGTTGGAGCAGGGTGGACTTGCCGCTGCCGCTGGGCCCCACGATGGCCACGAACTCGCCCTGCGCGGATGGTGAAGTCCGCCCCGCGGAGAGCCTGGATGCGGCCCTCGTCGAACTCGCGCTTCAGGCTCCGTGCCTCGATGAGCACCTGGCGCTCGGGCTCCCCCATGGCGGCATCTCCGACGATAGGCTCCGCACCCCACCGTGCCCGCGGCTTCGTCTAAGCCTGTCCCTCTTTGCGGGGGCGGGTTGCAGGAAGCCTCGCAGGACCGGGTCGGGCGTCTCTCCCTTGGGCACGGCCCTCACGAAGCAGCCGAACTTGATCTGCTCCTCCAGCCGGCACGACCAGACCAGTTCATTGTTCCACACCGTGATGTCGGGGCAGCCGTCGCACATGCTCATGGACCCGTCGCAGAGGATGTCCGCGGGCTGGATGATGGTGACCGACTGGAGGTGCAGCCGCCTGAACAGGTTGAGGGGGCTCGTCAGGAGGGAGCGGAGATACTTCTTGGCGACGCCCCGCAAGCCCTGGTCGAGGGGCGAGAGGAGGAGCATGGACTTGGCCTTCCTCTGCACGCTGGTCTTGGTGTAGGCCAGGTAGGTCCCCTTCCGGAAGTGGTTGAGCGTCTGGGCCAGCTCCATGAACTTGGGGCCCACGTATCCGAAGATGGTCTTCTTCGTCCCGATGCGCCCCGTCAGCAGCCACTTGAAGGAGTCCACTTTCTCGGTGCCGTTCAGGTAGGCGGAGGGTTCGAAGTCCGGCCACCGCGTGCGGATCACCTCCACCACGTCGTTGGAGAGGATATCCGGCCGCTGCGTCTCCTCCGGGGTCGAATAGACGATGGAGCCCATGTCCACCTTCTCGGCGCCCGCGTAGTAGTCGAACTTCGACTCCAGGACGGCGGCACGGATGCGATGAAGACGATGACGTGCACGATGTCGATGTGCTCCTGGCCCCAGGCCAGGATGTCCGGGGCGTACTGCAGCGTATCCGGGTACACCGTGGAGTTGAAGGCGCAGGAGAGCCCGCCCACCTCGTCGAGCATCTGGGCGTAGTGGAGCCGGAGCTCGTTCAGCTCGATCTCGGTCTTTCCCTTCCAGCCGGGGCGGTGCTGCTTGCTGTCGATGTGGAAGGTGAACCCCGCCACGCCCGCCTTCTTCAGATCGCGCAGCATCTCCTTGGTCAGGGCGAAGCCGTTCGTGTTGAGGATGGGTTTGACGCCCTCCTGGGCGATCAGGCGGACGATTTCGACGATCTCGGGGTGGACCAGGGGGTCCCCACCGGCGATGGAGACGCCGTCGGTCTTCCGGTATTTCTTGAAGATGGCCAGGTCGTTCCTGATCTCGTCGAGGGACTTGTGCCCGCCGGGCTCGTTCTCGCGGTAGCACCCCTCGCAGTATAGATTGCAGGCCTTCGTGACCTCGAGCCAGGAGATGGCGTTGTCCGGCAGGTTCCACGGGAGCCGGTAATACTTGTTGTGGTCGAGAAACAGCGTCATGAACACTCCTCGCCTGGAATCACTCTAACAGGCTGCTAATCTCCGACCCCCCAAGGTCTCAACACGTCGCTGCAACGCATAGGACGGGGATTCCTCACGTGACCTTGGACCCAAGACCACGGTGGGCCAGCCAAACGGCCGGGCGCTATGTTACCACTTTTGCGGGTGATTAGGCGACCGGACCCGAAGAGCGGAGGTCTGGGTGGACGATCCGGACCCGCGGCGTGCGGTTTGGCCTGCAGGTTGAGCGAGTTAGCCAGGGGCCCTAGGCCCTCGCGATGAGCGCATGGCGAGGCCTGCCGCGCTCACCCACGTAGCGTTGCACCGCGGGATCGCCGGTAGCAAAATGCACGCACATCGGGATTGGGCGTGACTACGAGAGGCGTTCACGGGCCTGGGTGACATGAAGTTCCATCACCGGGAAGGGGAGCCACCATGTTATGGCGGGGCAGAAGGCAGAGCGAGAACGTGGAGGACGTGCGGGGCGGGGGCGGCAGGAGAATCGCCGCGGTCGGCGGCGGTTTGGGGGCCATCATCATCGCCCTGGCGGTCCTCTTCCTGGGCGGCAAGCCCGAGGATGTCGTGCGCGTTCTCCAACCGCAGCAGGGGCGCCTTCAGGCCCCGGCGTCCCCCCGGGAGATGTCTCCGGAAGAGAAAGCCGCGGGGGAGTTCGCCGGCGTGGTGCTCGCGGATACGGAGGACGTCTGGAAAGCGCTCTTCCAGAACCTCGGTCGCACCTACCGCGAGCCCAAAATGGTCCTCTTCACCGATTTCACCCGTTCGGGGTGCGGGGCCGCGCAGGCGTCCACGGGGCCCTTTTACTGCCCGGCGGACGAAAAGGTGTACATCGACCTCTCCTTCCTGGACGAGCTGCAGCACCGCCTCAACGCGCCGGGTGACTTCGCCGCGGCCTACGTGATCGCCCACGAGGTGGGCCACCACGTGCAAAAGCTCCTGGGCATCATGGATCAGGTGGACCGGGCGCGGTCGCAGATGAGTGAACAGGAGTACAACGAACTCAGCGTCCGGCTCGAACTGCAGGCGGATTTCTTCGCCGGGGTCTGGGCGCACCACGCCCAGCGGACCAAGAACATCCTCGAGGCGGGAGACATCGAGGAGGGGATGAACGCCGCCAGCGCCGTGGGCGACGACCGGATCCAGCGGCAGTCTCAGGGGTACGTGTCGCCTGAATCCTTCACCCACGGCACCTCGGAGCAGCGCCTGCGGTGGTTCCTCAAGGGCTACAAGACGGGCGACATGGGGCAGGGCGACACCTTCCGCGCGAATCCGTTGTAGGCGCCGCCATATCAGGTCATGATTTTCCTGATGATATGGTAGGCGATCAGCAGGATGATGGCACCCACCACGGCGCCGATGAACCCGGCAGTCTGACCCGCTTCGTACCAGCCGATCATCTGGCCCAGGTAGGTGGCCAGAAACGCCCCCGCGACGCCCAGGAGCATCGTGATGATGCAGCCGCCGGGATCTCTCCCGGCGTGAGGACTTCGCTACGATTCCCGCCAAGAGTCCGATCAGCAACGTCCAGAGAATGTGCACGCGTCCCTCCTAGTGAGCGAAATTTCCCCATGACACACCGATCTTTCCCGCCGAGCCAAGTCCCAGGGGAATCGCGGCGGCCGTTTCGATTCGCTTCGATCCGCCGATCGGGACTACTCCTTTTCCCATACCCATTTGTACGCGAAACCCGCCAACAAGGCGCCCACGATGGGGCGAGCCAGAAGAGCCAGAGCTGCTCAATGGCCCAGCCGCCCACGAAGATGGCCGGTCCGGTGCTGCGGGCGGGGTTCACGGAGGTGTTCGTCACCGGGATGCTGATGAGGTGGATGAGCGTCAGGCCGAGGCCGATGGCGATGGGCGCGAAGCCCGCGGGCGCACGCTTGTCGGTGGCGCCCGAGGATGATCATGAGGAACATGAAGGTCATGACCACCTCGGTGACGAGGCCGGCGACGAGCGCGTACCCGCCCGGGCGAATGCTCGCCGTAGCCGTTGGAGGCGAAGCCGCCGGCCAGGTCGAAGCCGGCCTTGCCGCTGGCGATGAGGTAGAGCACGCCCGCCGCGGCGATGGCCCCGGCACCTGGGCCACGATGTACGGGAGGAGGTCCGTGGCGGGGAAACGGCCGCCGGCCCAGAGGCCGACCGACACGGCCGGATTGAGGTGGCAGCCCGGAGATGTGCCCGATGGCGAAGGCCATCGTCAGCACCGTGAGGCCGAAGGCGAGGGCCACTCCCGCGAAGCCGATGCCCAGCCCGGGAAAGGCCGCCGCGAGAACCGCGCTGCCGCAGCCGCCGAGGACCAGCCAGAAGGTGCCCAAAAACTCTGCCGCCGCCTTCTTCACCATGTCACGCCTCCTTCTGTTCGGCCCACTCCTTTCGCCCGCGCGATCAGGTCAGGTCGCTCGTGCAGTGCCCGCATTTCTTGGCGGCGATGGGGATGGCCGTGCAGCAGAAGGGGCAGTCCTTGCTGGTGACGGCGGCGGGGGCCTCCGCCTTCTTGAAGCGGTTCACCGATTTGATCAGGAGGAAAATGGCGAAAGCCACGATCACGAAATCCAGAACCGTGTTGACGAAGATGCCGTAGTTGATGGTGGCCGCGCCGGCCGCCTTGGCCGCCGCCAAGGTCTCGTAGGATTTCCCCGAGAGATCGATGAAGAGGTTCGAGAAGTCGACGCCTCCCAGAAGGCGCCCCAGCGGTGGCATCAACAGGTCGTTCACGAAACTCGAAACGATCTTGCCGAAGGCGGCGCCGATGATGATGCCCACGGCCATATCCAGGACGTTCCCCCGCATGATGAATTCCTTGAATTCCTTGAACATGTGCCCTCCTTCTCAGATTGTGTCGTATCCCTTTCAAGTCGCCGGACGACCTGTCTCAGCCCTTGAGCATGCCCAGAAGCCCCTCAAGGGCGCTGGCGTCGGGGAGCTGGCCTTCGGGCGTGAGCTTGTCCATCAGGCCGGGGAGGTGCTGGGCGAGCTGCGCGCCCACGTCCTCGGTGCTGAGCCCGGACTGGCTCGCGAGTTGCTGGATGTTCCCGTGGCCCAGTACGCTCATGATCTGCTGCGCGGAGATGGGGAGGTTCGCCCCCGTGCTCACCCACGACTGGACCAGATCGCCCAGGCCCTTCTGCTGGAACATGGCCATCAGGCCCTGCAGACCCGCTCCCGCCCTGGCCGAGGAACATCTGCGCCAACGCCGACAAGAGCTGAGGGTTCATGCCCCCGCCCTCACCCCCGCCCAAAAACGAACCCGCCAGTCCGTCCAGCAACCCCATGTCAACCTCCTGCTGATGAGCTTGCCCCATCACCCCACCCTCAGATCCTCACGCCCGCGCGTCAGAAGTCCGCGAGAACTCCGTCTCGGTCCGCCCGTCGAATCCCGGGCGGCCACGGGACCGTCCGCCCCATCCTGTCGCCCCGGCGGCCCGGTCACTTCCCCCCGAGCACCTTGGTGATGTAGTCCTGAAGCTGCTGCTCGATCGGACCCCTTGCTCGGACTGGTCCGAGCGTGGTCACCGGGGGAGCCACGAGGTCGTCGAAGTTGCGCGCATCGGCGAGGGCCTTGAATGATTGGGCCACGGCTCGGAAGGTGTCCTTCGCGGCCGCCTTGTCGCGCGCCTCGGCGGCGGCGGCGAACCTGTCCACGGCCGCGGAGAGGTTCTGCGCGAGCTGCCGGGTGTTCACCTGCCCGGCAGTCTGGGCGGCGGCCTTTTCGAAGCTCAGGACCGCGTCCCTGCCTCACCTTCATGGCCTGCGCCAGGTTCCGCACGATGCCGTAGCGGTCCTTCTCGATGAACTCCAAGGTCTGGTTTTGGACCGCGGCGAAGTCCGTGAGGACCACCTTGGCCCTCTGCTGGTTGGCCCCCTTGGCGGCCTGCCCTCCGAACCCTCCACGGGGCTCAGCGTGTATCCCGCTTTGCCACGGCCTCCGACAGGTCGATGGCGTTCGCGACGGCGTTGTCGTAACGGACCATGAGGACCGCGGAGCTCGCGCTTCCCACGGCGTCTTGCACCCCCCGCACCGCTTTCACGGCGTCCGTGACCCTCTTCACCGCCACTCGTTCTTCATGCCCTCCACGCGGAAGGCGCTCGTCTTCACGGCCGCCAAGACGGCGCACGACACCAGCAAAGCCACGACTACGACGAGAAAGGTTCCTAGCCTTCTCATGATTCGCCTCCTTAGATTGGACCCGCCCGGGGACCGACGCCACCGACGCCATTGATCTGATACTCAGATGATAGGTTCCCCAAGCGACTGGCGCAATATGCCTGCCATCGGCGCCCTGAGCGGGGAAGGTCCTCGTTCCCCCCCCACCCCGGGGGTTTGAACGCACGCCCGAAGGTGGTAGCGTGGTTCTGGGTGTAGCACGAATGCCCGCGTGGCAGGAAGGGCTGCGCATGACGTGGAGGATCGAGAAGTCGGCTCCGCGCGGGAAGTACCGGCCGAACGTGAAGGTATGGGGAGGTTGACTTGAGAAAGAGCCCGATCAAACGAATGGGTCTGCTGGCCATCCTCTTGTTGGCAGTTTCCACGGTCGTGAGCGCCCAGTGGGTGATGGTGGGCAGGAAGGTCGTGGGGAAGATCACCAGCGTGACGCAGCCCCGTACCGCCAATAATCCCGGCTACGACGCGGCCACCGTCATCCTCGATGCGGAGGCCGGAAAGGTCTTCAGCACCGCGGTGGGGCTCCTTCAGAAGAACCCCAACATCGCCATCACCAAGAAGGACGACGCCAAGCTCACCGTCGCGTTCAAGCAGGGTGAATGGGCCGCGGAGATGAGGGTCACGGTCCTCGGCGACCACCTCTCCCAGATCCTCATCGTTTCGAGCGCCGGCCCCGGAGAGGTCAGCGGGACCCCCGTCGTGCTGGATGCCGTCAAGCGCGTCTGCGACCAGCTGGGCGTGAAATACTCCATCGATTCCCCCTGACGCGCCCGCCGCGAGCAGGTGGCCCAGCGTGGCCCCCTCTCGTATCAACGAATCTGCGGCAGCCCGGCGCTCCCCATTGAAAAGCCCCAGGCTCCGACCCTATATTTCCAAAGAAACAGCATCGCGCATCGGCTGCCGGGAGGGATTCCTGCCGCGGAGAGCGACCTCGTGGAGGGGCGCGGATCGGGTGCGAGTGGCAAATTCTCAAGGGGCAGGTGGACCATGGCCGACTCCCTTCTCGGCACCAGGATCGGGCACTACCGGGTGGTGGACCACATCGGCACAGGCGGCATGGGGGACGTCTACGTCGGCTACGACGAGACCCTCGAGCGGCGCGTCGCCCTCAAGTGGATCCGCCCCGAACACCGCCTCGACGGGGAGGCCAAGGCCCGCCTTCTCAGGGAAGCCCGCGCCCTCTCCCAACTCGGCCACCCGAACATCTGCCAGATCTACGACTACCTGGAAGGCGAAACCTCCGACGTGCTCGTCCTCGAGCTCATCGAGGGCAAGAGCCTGAAGCGGGCCATGAAGAAGGGCCTCAACGAGCGCCTCAAGATGGCCATCGCCGAGCAGGTGGCCGGGGTGCTCGTGGCGGCCCACGAGAAGGGCGTCGTCCACCGCGACCTGAAACCCGACAACGTCATGCTGACGCAGGATGACCAGGTCAAGGTCCTGGACTTCGGGCTCTCGCGCCGCCTGAGCGACGACGCCACCATGGGCCTGGGAGAGCTCACGAACGCCCTCCGGCCGGAGCGACCCGCCGTACCGAAGGCCCTCGGAGAGGACACGCTCGCCGTGGGCTCGAAGTCCAAGTCGTCGCCCGTCTCGGAACGCGTCTCGGGCCTCACCACGGCCGGCGCCATCATGGGGACGCTGGGCTACATGAGCCCCGAGCAGGCTCGGGGTGAGGTTGCCACTGCGGCGAGCGACATGTACTCCTTCGGGCTCCTCATCCAGGAGCTCTTCACCGGCAGGCCCCCCTTCGTACCCGAGCAGGACGCAGTGGCCCAGCTGGAGAAGGCCAGGCTCGGCGAGACCGTGCCCGTGAGCGGCCTGGACCCGGACCTCAACGCACTCATCGACCGGCTCAAGTCCCCCGAGCCGAGCGCGCGCCCCTCCGCCCAGGACGCCGTGTCCCGCCTCGCCTGGATCCGCCAGAAGCCGATCCGGCGCAGGAACAAGCTCCTGCTTTCCGCCGCGGCGGCGGCGCTGGTCCTCTTCAGCATCGCCATGGCGATCCTGTCGGTCCGCGCCACCCGCGCCGAGAGGCGGGCCAGGCTGGAGGCCGAGACGGCCAAGCAGGTCTCGGGCTTCCTCGTGGACCTCTTCAAAGTGTCGGACCCGGGTCAGGCCCGGGGCGCGAGCGTCACTGCCCGCGAGCTCCTGGACCGGGGCGCGAAGAAGATCGGTGCCGGCCTCGAGAGCCAGCCGCGCGTGCAGGCCCGCCTGCTCGTCTCTATGGGGATGGCCTACGTGGGCCTGGGGCTCTACCTGGAGGCCGAGCCCTTGCTGACAGAGGCCCTGAAGCTCCGCGAGAAGGCCTCGCCGGCCGACCCCGTCGACGTGGCCGACAGCCTCAACTGTCTGGCCATCCTCTACCAGAGCCAGGGCAAGTTCGCCCAGGCCGAACCTCTCCACAGGCGGGCCTTGTCCATTCAGGAGGCGGCCCTCGGGCCGGACCATCGCGACGTGGGCAAGAGCCTGAGCAATCTGGCCATCCTCTGCCTCCAGCAGGGCAAGTTCGCGGATGCGGCGACCCTCTATAAGCGCGCCCTCGCCATCCAGGAGAAGGCCCTCGGCCCCGACGACCCCGACGTGGCGGCCATCATCGTGGGCATGGCGATCGTCCACTACAACCAGGGCAAATACGCCGAAGCGGAGCCCCTCTACGAGCGCGCCCTGGCCATCCAGGAGAAGGCCCTCGGCCCCGAGCACCCCCACGTGGCCGTCACCCTCAACAGCCTGGCCGTCCTCTACTACGTGGAGGGCAAGTACAACGAGGCGGAACCGCTCTACAAGAAGGCATGGGCCATCCAGGAGAAGGCCCTCGGCCCCGACCACCCGCGCGTGGCGACGACACTCAACAGCCTGGCCGTGCTCTACGCCGACGAGGGCCGCCTCACCGAAGCGGAGGCCATCTACAAGCGCGCCATCGCCATCTGGGAGAAGGCCCTCGGCCCGGATCACCCCGACGTGGCCACGGCGCTCAACAACCTGGGAGACATTTACGCATCCGAGGGCCGCTACGCCGAGGCCGCCCCCGTCAGCGCACGAGGCCTGGCCGTCTGGGAGAAGGCCCTCGGTCCCGACCACCCCCACATAGGCCTGGGCATGATCAGCGTGGCGGCCATCGACGCGGCCCAGGGACGGTACGCCGAGGCGGCCCCGCTCTTGGAAAAGTCCGTGGCCGTCGAGGAGAAGGCCCTCGGCCCCGAGCACCCTTACGTGGCCGTCGGCCTCTTCGAGTTGGCCGGCCTCCGGTGCAACGAGGGCCGGTGCGCCGAGGCCGAGCCGTTTTTCAGGCGCGCCCTGGCCATCCGCGAGAAGGCCGTGGGAGATCGGAGCCAGGACGCGGTCATCGCCCTGAAGGGCCTGGCGTGGTGCGAATTCCGGGAGAACAAGCTCGAGGACGCGCTCGCCCGAACGGTCAAGTGCATCGAGGTATCCCGCGAGCTCTCGGCCAAGATGCCCGACAACCAGAAGGTGCGCTTTCTCCTGGGTGCGTCCCTCCTCCTCAAGGGTCGCGTCGAGGCGGCCATGGGGAAGGGGCCCGAGAGCCAGGCGTCGTGGCGCGAGGCCCTCGCCGTCCTCCAGCCCATGGCCCCTACCGCACAGGCCGTGGCCGACCTGGCCGCCTACGCCCAGACCCTCCTCTGCCTCGGGAAAGCGGAAGAGGCCCGGCCCGTCGTGAAGCGGCTTCGAGGGTGCGGCTACGTGAACCCGGACCTCGATGCCCTCTGCAAGGAGAAGGGACTAACGTAGGATCTCGACGGACTTCCAGCAAGGCCGATGTGACAGGGCGGGCGATGGCCCCCTCCACCGGGAGGTTCCCAACTCAATGGAGGGCTATTAAATGAGCTTCGATGTCCAAGGGAAGCGGATCTTGGTCACGGGGGGCACCGGTCTCATCGGAGGCCATGTGGCGGCGTGCCTGCAGGCCGGCGGGGCCCTCGTGCGAGCCCTGGCGAGGAACCCCGAGAGGGCCCGCGCGCTCGTGTCCATGGGTTCCGAGGTCGTGCGCGGAGACATGACGGACGCGGCGAGCCTGCGGGCCGCGGTGGACGGCTGCCAGGGGGTCGTTCACACGGCCGGCGTCCTGGGTGACGAGTTTCAGCCGCTGGACACGTTCAGGGCCGTGAATGTGGAAGGGACGCGGGCGCTCGCGGAGGCGGCGCTGGCCGCCGGGGTGGAGCGCTTCCTCCACATCAGCACCGTCGCCGTCTACGGCTTTGGGGCGGGGGCCGGCACGAACGAGCGCTCCCCGCGGCGGCCCGGGAAGGACCCGTACTGCCTGACCAAGGATGAGGGGCAGAGCGTGGTGGAGCGCATGGCGCAGGACCGGGGCTTGCCATCGGTCGTCGTCCAGCCCTCCCAGGTCTACGGTCCGAAAGACGAGGCGTGGACGCTGGGTCCCCTGCGCCTCTTGAAGGCGGGAAAGCTCGTGCTCCCGTCCCGAGGGCGGGGGCTCGTGCAGCCCATATTCGTGGACGACCTGGCGGAGGGCATCCAGTCCTCCCTGGAACGGGGCAGGACGGGAGAGGCCTACATCCTCTGCGGAGCCAGGGTCGTGACGGTGGAGGAGTTCTTCGGACACTTCGCCCGCATGGTCGGGAAGTCCCGGATTCCGTCGGTGCCGGTGTGGCTCGCCGCGGGCATCGCCTCCCTATCGGAGGCGGCCGCCAAGCTCACCGGCAAGCCCCCCGTGTTCACCCGGAGCGCGGTGCGTTTCATCACGGACTTCGAAACCACCTACGACGGAGCCAAGGCGAGGGCCGAGCTCGGGTTCGAACCCCGCACCTCCCTCGAGGAGGGCATGGAGAAGGTGCGCCGCTGGCTGGAAGAGGAGGGTACCGACCTGGGTCTGTGAATGCGACCCACCCGTCCATCCTTCATCGCGAGAGGACGCATCGAGCCGTCGTTTTGGAAGACCGAGTGGGACAGAACCGCGATGAGCACTTGGTATGTGTATCTGATCCGGACCCGCTCCGGCACGCTCTACGCGGGCACGACCACCGACGTGGCGCGCAGGGTGGCCGAGCATGGCCGCGGCGGGAAACGAGGATCCAAGTACCTGCGATCCAGGGGCCCGCTGACTCTGGTCTACCGGGCGGAGATGGGCGACCGCTCGCTCGCCTGCAGGGTCGAATCCCGCATCAAGAGGCTCACCAAGCGAGAGAAGGAAGAGATCGTTTCCACCGCGTTCTCGGCCGGCCAGCTTCTGACTTTTCTCGGGCTTGCCCCGCACCCCTGAGCGGAATGCGGGGGCCAATCTCCAGAAATCCGACCGCTGAAAGCGTTGGGGTGATCACTCTATTCGCGTCTCCTGCGTTTCGTCACCCCATGTTCGATCCCCGTGCGCCTCCCTATTGTGGCCACCCGAAAGGCGTGGTGGAATCACTGGATAAATGGCTAGTGTCCCGTCTCAGGACTAACCGGAATAAATGGTCATCCTGAGGACTGCTTCGAGGCTAACCCCCGGAAGGATCTCAACCTTCGATTCTGCTGGCTCACCGCCCGAGATCCTTCAAGGGAAAAGCGCCGAAGACGCATTCAGGATGACGAATAGGTGCCGCCGACTTCTTCAGCGAACTGCTGTTACAAGACACCAGGAGTGATATAAATAAAGGGGGGGTGCCCTCATGAAAAATTCGGCTTTCAGGGTCGTTCTGGCGTGTCTCGTGGCGTTCGCGTGGACCGGCGCGGCGACGATGGCTGGAGGAGGGCCGGCCCCGGAGGCTGCCGAGGTTGAGGCATCCACCCAATGGAGCCCGCGATCCACGGCGTATTTCGCCAACTACCACCAGGATCCGTCACTGCTGCCCGACCTGGCCATGCTCGTGGATTCCTGCCAGAAGGGGTACATGACCCACGTCATCGTGGGCCTCTTTCACTGTGACTGGAGGGACCGCTCCATCGGCAAGCCGTCGGGGGGATGCATCTCCCTAAACGGAACCTACCTGAACGATCCCACGCTGCAACCCATCTGGGAGACCGTGAAGCTCCTCCGATCCAAGAAGGTCAAGGTCGTCGCGTCCTTCGGCGGCGGCGGAGTCGGCGACTTCCGCCACCTCCTCGATCCCGCCCAGCCCGAGTGGTACCCGCTGCTGAGGGACGCGCTGAAGTCCTACGGCTTCGACGGCCTCGACATGGACATCGAGGAGAGCGATTCCCGGATCGTCAACACCTCCAACGTGAAGCGGATCATCAAGATGCTGAGGAAGGACCTCGGGGACGGCTTCATCGTCACCTCGGCCCCCGTAGCCTCCGCCCTGACCGGGGGCAGCAACATTTCGCCCGGCATCGACTACGCGAAGCTCATCAAGAAAGACTGGTTTACTTGGTACAACCTGCAGTTCTACAACGGATTCGGCGACGTCCTGGGAGGCGCCTACGGCTCCCCCGACTACGAGGCGGTCCTCGAAGCCAACCGGGGCGTGTCCCCACGCAAGTTCGTGGTCGGGGTCCCCACGAACCCCGACAGCGCCGGTGCCAACTACCACGCCCTCTCCGCCCTGGCTCCGAAGTTCGAAGAGCTCGCGAGGAAGTATCCCCACTTCGGAGGCGTCTACGGATGGACCTATCAGGAGGCGCAGGTCGAGGGCCATCTCGATCCCGTGGGATGGACCCGCGGCGTCGCCCAGGCGCTCGGAATCGTGAAGCGCTCCGCCTTCGAGCGGGTCGGGCCAAGCGAAGGAGGGCGCCGTCTCACCGGCATCCGCCCCGCTCTATACCTTCCTGTACCTGGGTGGATCTCCCGGGATGGCCACCGCCGTCAATGCGAGGGGCGATGCGGTGGGATGGCTCTACGACGCAGGCCTGGCCTTCATCGTCCCCTCCGGCGGAGAGATGCGGAGCCTGGGCACCTTTCCGAACGGGCACGGGAGCCAGGCCGCGGCCATCAACTCCGGCGGGGACACCGTGGGTCTTGCCGTCTACGAGGACTTCGACGTGGGGGCGTTCCTCGTGACGTCCGGCCAGGCCATGACCGATCTGGGCGTCCTGCTCGGGGGCCGCGACGGGGCGGCCCTGGCCATCAACGACTCGGGGAGCATCGCGGGCTGGGCCTACACGGCGGGCGACTCTCCTCAGCCCCACGCATTCCTCCGGAGCCCGTCCGGTGCCGTCCAGGATCTGGGCGTCCTCCCCGGCGGGATCTCCAGCCACGCCACGGCCGTCAATGGCGCGGGAAACATCGCCGGGGGCGCCCTGGACTCCACCGGGACCCTGCGGGCGTTCCACCTCGAGGGGGCCGGCGATCCCCTGAGCCTCTTGCCGTTCAAGGGCGGGGTGGAGGCCAGCCAGGCGGCGGCGATCGGGGCCTCGAGGAAGGCCGCGGGATGGGCCATTGTGCCCTCGGGCTTCGACGCGTTCTTCTTTGACCCCTCGCAGTGGGACCCCGACAGGCAGACCGACCTCTTCGGCACCCGCATAGGGTCGCAGGCCGCCGCGACGAGCATCAACGACTCCGACCAGGCCGTGGGCTGGTACCTCGACGGCGAGGGCCGATGCCGCCCCTTCCTCCTTCCCCATGGATTCGGCTCGACGCCGTTGGACCTGAGCGATCTTGTGGAGAACCCGCCTCCCGGGGACAGGCTCATGATCGCCACGGGCATCAACCGCGGGGGGGTGATCGTCGGCCAGACCCTCGGCGGCAGACCGTTCCTGCTGACGCCGAAGCCCTAGCCTAGTTCGAGGCGGGTCAGCCGCAGGATGACGTCGCTTGAATCGGAGGACGACAGACTCTACATTTAAGAAAACGTGCATCTCTGGGGGGGCAGCATGCGGAGGCGTTCAAAGGAGTCGGTACCCTCGGGCCGTCGGCCTGTACGAGCGATCACGCAGATCCTCCTTCTCGGCGTCCTGTTGGCCCTAGGCCTGCCTGCCGTGGCGGGCGCCACGGAGCCCCAAAACGGCATCAGCGCGACCGAGTCCTCCGCGAAGGCCGGCATGCCGTCGGAATCGGCGCGCCGCGAGGCCTACCGCCAGGCCGTCCTGCGCGTCAAAGAGCAGTTCCGCGTTCCCGGTGTGGTGGCCGGCGTATGGACCCCGGGGAAGAGGCCGTGGAAGATCGCCGAAGGGTTGGGCGACGTGGCGAGCGGCACGCCCATCCGCATCGGCGACTACTTCCCGATCCGCAGCGTCACCAAGTCGTACACGGTGACGCTCCTGCTCCAACTCGTGCGCGCCAAGGCGATCTCCCTGGACGACCCGATCGGTCAGTACGTGCCCGACCTGGGCGCGCTGGGCGCGGTGACCCTCGCTCAGCTCGCCGCCATGGAGAGCGGCATCAAGAGCTACAGCGACATCCCCGAGTTCCAGGCGGAACTCCAACACCCCGAGAGACCCTGGACCCCACGCCAACTCGTGGACCTGGCCCTCCCCTATGGTCTCCTGTGGCCCCCGGGCAGCCAGTACGACTACAGCAACACCAACTGCATCCTGCTCGGGATGGTCGTGGAGCGGGTCACGCAGGAGCCCCTCGCCCAAACTTACCGGAAAGAAATCTTCCGGCCCCTCGGGCTTGACAAGACCTCGTACCCGAACGACACGGACATCCCCGTTCCCCACCCCACGCCTTACATCGTGGACGCCGCCACGGGCGAGCTGGAGGAGTGCCCCGTCGTGAACCTCTCCGCCTTCGGCGCATCGGGCGGGATGGTCACCACGCTCGGAGAGCTCCACCGGTGGGGGAGAGCCCTCGGAGACGGCCGACTCATCGGCCCCCGCCTTCAGAAGACGCGGCTTCAGCATTCGAGACCGGCCACCAGCGGCCCCGAGTACGACCGCTACGGCCTGGGCATCGGACAGTTGAGGGGATGGTGGGGCCACACGGGCGAGGGCCTCGGGTACCAGGCCGCGACCTTCTACGACCCGAGGACCGGCGCCGTCATCGCCGTGATCCTCAACTCGTCCCAGGGAACGAACGTGGCGGCGGAGGTCTTCAAGGCCCTCGCCGACGTCGTCCACCCCAACGGCGCCAGGGACGGTGCGGATCCATGAAGTCATTCGGGGTGAACCGCTGGGCCACGTGTGACAGCAAGAACAGGGGGGAAGATGTGCTGGAATGAGAGAGGGGTTCGCGGCAGGATCTTCGCAGTGGCCTCCACGATTCTGGCGACCTTGATCGGCCTGGCTCTTGCGGCCTCGGGCCCCGCGGCGGGCGACCTCGACGCGGCCCTCCTGGAGATGGAGAGGCAGGCGCCGCTGCTCATGGCGCAGTACAAGGTGCCGGGGATGGCGTACGCGGTGGTGAAGGGCGACCAGGTCGTCTACGCGCGCGGCTTCGGCTTCCGTGACAAGGACGCCTCCTCCGGCCTGGTGGACGAGCACACCCTCTTCGAAATCGGGTCCACGACGAAGGCCTTCAACGCGGCCGCCCTCGGCACGGTGGTGGACGAGGGCAAGGTGGCCTGGACCGACCGGGTCCACGATCACCTGGCCGACTTCAAGATGAATGACCCGTGGACGACGAAGGAGTTCCTCGTCGAGGACCTTCTCGCCCAGCGCTCGGGGATGCCCGGGTACGCGCTGGACAACATGCCTGGAATCGGCTTCGGCCGGGCAGACGTCCGGAGGGCCACGCGCCTGGTGGAGCCCGTGACGAGCTTCCGCGCCAAGTTCGCCTACCAGAACTGCATGCACCTGTGGGCGTCGGAGCTGATCGAGAAAAAGACCGGCCTGGTCTGGGAGGAGGTCGTGCGGCGGCGCATCCTCGAGCCCCTCGGCATGTCCGAGAGCACCTTCGAGTTCGACACCTACGACGCCAACCCGAACCATGCCAGAGGGCACATCGTCCTCGACCAGGATTTGCCCATGGAGCAGGGCCTCTGGACCATCCCGCCCGACTGGCCCTACCGCAAGTGGATCGGCGATCTACGCGCCGGCCGGCGGACTGATGTCGAGCGTCACCGACATGGCCAAGTGGGTCGCGCTCCAGATCGGCAACGGCACCCTCGGCGCCAGGGTCATCCTCAAGCCGGAGACGATGGCGGCCATCCGCGCGCCCCGCATTTACCTCGGGAAGGACGACCTCGGCGTCAGCTCCTACGCCATGGGCTGGATCCTGGCGGCCTCCCCCTTCACGCCGGTGGTCTGGCACAACGGCGCGACGCCGGGGATGCACTCCATCGTGTGCATCTACCCCGAGGGCCAGCTGGGGCTGGTCGTCCTCACGAACCGCCCCGACAACAAGGTCCCCGAACAGTTGACCCGGATACTCCTCAACTCCTATTTCTGCGGGCCGCCGGCCGAAGCCCCATCCCTCCAGGGAACCCATGACGGGCTGCCCGGGCGCGGCGCCGAGGTGTGCAAAGGCGCCGCTGGGCCCGCGCCGGCCGCGACCATTCCCCTCGGCAAGCTCGTCGGCACCTACTCGAACCCGGCCTACGGCAAGGTCATCATCCAGAGGGAGGGCGGCGGCCTCACCATGAGCCTCGGGCCGGCCAAGGTCCTCGGGACGCTCACGCCCAAGGGTGGTGACACCTACACCTACGCGTGGCCCGATTGGCCGCTGAATACGGCCACGGTCACCTTCAAGGCCGATGCCGCCGGAGGCGGTGAACAAGCTGACCATCCTGGAATGCGCCGACGTGCGCGGGGGAGACTTCAAGAAGACGAACCCCTGACGGGGGGCAGCACGCCAGGGCAGGAGGTGGACAATGGAGAGACAGACCAGCGTGACTAGTCGTGCGGTTTTCGTCGGTTGCTCCTTCGCTCTGGCGGCACTCCTTTTCTGGGTTTGCCCGCTCCCGGCGGTGGGGGCCGAAGCGGCCCCCACGGAGCAGGCGGCGATTCCCAAAGTCGACCAGGTCGTGAAGGGCATTCTGCGCAAGTACCAGATCCCCGGGGCCACGCATCGCCGTCATGAAGGACGGGCGGCTGGTCTACGCCGAGGGGTACGGCTTCTCGGACCAAGCGGCGAAGGAGAAGGCGAAGCCCGAAACGCTCTTCAGGATCGCCAGCGTCTCGAAGACCATCACCGCCGTCGCCGTCCTCAAGCTCGTCCAGGAGGGCAAGCTGGGGCTCGACGACCGGGCCTTCGACATCCTGGACGACCTCTGCCCACCCGCCGGGACCACGCCGGACCCGAGGCTGGGCCTGATCACCGTGAAGGATCTCCTCAGGCACAGCGGCGGGTGGGTGACGGCCGAGGCGGGCGACCCCCAGTTCGCGTCGCTCCAGATCGCGGAGGCCCTGGGGACCCCCTCGCCTCCGGACGCGCGGACGGTGATCCGCTTCATGATGGGCCAGCCCCTGCAGCGCGATCCCGGCACCTGGTACTCCTACTCCAATTTCGGCTACAACGTCCTCGGGCGGATCATCGAGAAGAAGACGGGGCAGAGCTACGAAAGCCACACCCTCGGACAGGTCCTCCTTCCGGCGGGGATCCGGCGGATGCGGATCGGCGGCACCCTCAAGGAGCAGCGGGCCCAGGGCGAGGGCGCCTACCACGCCAATCCGGGGGAGCCGCTCATGGATGCCGTCTTCCCATCGCTGGGACAGGTCCCGGAAGCCTACGGGGGGTGGTACCACGCGGTTCTCGATTCGCACGGGGGGTGGATCGCCTCCGCCGTGGACCTGCTGAGATTCATCAGGGTAGTGGAGGGCTCCGGCGGCCAGGCCAAGCTTCTCACCGACCAGACCCTGGCCACCATGACGGAGTACCAGGGGCTGCCGGGAGACGGGCAGTCACCGGCGCACTATTACGCCCTGGGCTGGAACGTGGACAACCCTGGGACGCCGCAGGAGGAGTGGAGCCACTCGGGGGCGCTCTCGGGCAGCAACGCCACGCTCCTGGTCCGGCGCGTCGACGGGATCTCCTACGCCGTCCTCTTCAACTCGCTCCCGACCGACTTCGCGGCCTTTTTCAACGAGCTGACCCCCGCCATGAGGGCCGCCATCAACTCGGTGCCCACTTGGCCCCACAAGGACCTCTTCGCCAAATACCCGTGAGCCCGGCCTTTTCTGTTTCTGTTGCACGGCCATTTTACGGGCAGGACCCGGAGATGTTCACGACTCTGGCGCCCGCAGTGGCGTTGCCGGCGGTGCCGCTCCCGGCAGCGTTGCCCGCTGTCACCAGGTACCAGTTGAAACTTCCGGCGGAGGGTGTCTCAGCCACCGCGACACTCGTGGAGGCTCCGGAGTACCGGGTGCAGGAGTCGGTGCTGGCCGTCAGGAGATCCGGCAGCTGGGCCGGCGTTCCCCGGTAAACCGTGTAGGAGGTTGCCCCGGGGAGAGCGGGCCAAATGAGGGTCCCCTTGTCCGAGGACCAAGTCTGGCCATTGAGGGCGGTGCTGCCGGGCGCCGCCTCGCCGGGGGGCAGGACGGTGCCGCAGGCGGTCACCGTAGTGATTTGGAGGGACCACCCGGTGAGGGTGCCCGTATCCACGGCAGCTGCGTCCACCACCAGGAGCCGCCAGATACCGTTGGCGGGAATCCCGTTGACGGCTGTAAGGGGGCTCTCGGGGCGGAAGGACCCCGTGAAGGGCGGGGTCCCGGCCGAGATGGCCGTGGCGGCGGAATCGTCGAACACCGTGCCGGCATAATCGTGGCCGGACCCGCCCCGGTTTGTGGACAGCGGAATGGTGACGGCCGTGGGGGAAATGAGGGAGAGGCGGAGGTCGCCATCCCATGTGTGCGTGATGTCTACGGTGACGTTCACATCCACCACGATGTCGGGGTTCCCGGCGACCGTGATGGTCGAGGTCACGCCGGTCAGGTTGTTGTCCGGGATGGGCTTCGGGACATCCGGTGACGCATAGGAAAGGCTGGCCAGCAACCCCAGCGGGGTGCCGCTATTCGTCGTGAAGTTGCCGTCATCCATGCCGTTGATTGAGTCCACGGCGCGCACGATGTAGTAATAGGTCGCCCCGTTCGAAAGGCCGTTGAAGTCGCTGTAGCTCGTGGTCGCCCCCGAGATGCCCGTCGCCACCAGGGTGGCGGGGCCCGGGATGAAGGCGGCAGAAGTGTTCCGATAAATATTGTAGGTGATGGAGCCGCCGGGGCAGCCGGAGCTGCCCGCCGCCCAGCCGAGGACCAAGCCGCAGGTGGCAGCGGACGGCGCCGTTACCGTGGCCAGCCCGCCGAAGGTGGGGGCGACGATGCAGGAACCGGTCGCCGCGGCGTAGGCGCAACCGGATAGAGAGGACTCGCACATGCCCGTGGTTTCTACCGCCGCGACTTGGTAGGAGTAGGTCACCCCCCCACTGACGGTCGTGTCGGTCCAGGGCGAAGAGGGCTGACCCAATTTGACCAGGGCATAGGCACCGCCGGGGCAGGCTCCCGTCGAGCGGTAGATGTTGTAGGTGATTCCGGCGGGAGATCCCGGCGTCCAGCTCACGGTGAGCTGGTTGTTCGCCGGCACCGTCACCGTCCCGATGGTGGGTGCGCCCGGGGTGATACAGCAGGGGAGCTGGAAGGACCCGATCCGCGTCTTCCACCCCGCGGCGCTCGTCGCACCCATGTACTCCTGGGTGTACCAGAACGTGCAATCATCCGTGGGGTCCAAAGTCAAGGTGCTGTAATCGCCCCAGCGGCTGGCTCCCGTCTGGGAGCCGGCCCCCGCGACGAGGGTCGTCTCGCCCTGGGAGAGCACTCCGAGGGGGTCGGTGGCGAGCCGTCCGGCATATCGGATGGAGGGGTACACTCCAGGGCTGGAGACGCTGTACCCCGCGGCGATATCCCCGGACTTGTTCATGGCGATACTGCCCATCCAGCGGCTATCCATATCTGGGGAGAAGGTGCCCTGCTGGTAGATGCTCCAGCCGCTGCCGCCGTTGCGCAACTCGTACCAGCGCACGCCGGCCGTGCCGCTGCCCGCGTCCACGCTGTGATTCGCCAGGAGGGTCCGGTAGCCTGCGAAGCTGCGGTACTGAAGGCGGTACATCAGCCGGTCGCCGATGCCGGCGAGCTTCATGGCGGTTGCGGGCTGAGGGATGCAGCTAGCAGTCAAGGGGCAAAGGGGGGTAAAGGGAGCCACGGGGAGGACCGCGTTGGGCTGACCTGACAGCCCGAAGGTCGTGTTGGCGGGCGTGGTCCAATCGGTGTGGAACTCCCAGACCCTGAACGCGTCGTCCGGCCCGATGGTCGAGGAGTCGTCCACTTCGCCGAAGTAGGCGGGCGTGCCCGCGGGTGGGGCTGGCCCGTCTAAATCGCTAGGGAGCATGCCCCCAAAATTGATGTCCACCGAATAGAGGTTGAAATACTGAATCGAGGCGGGCAACCCGGAGAGCATGGAGGCCCGGTCCATGACGGCGACGCCCGCCCCCGCCCAGGACATCGCGGGGACCGCGAACTGGTTCGCGGTCATGTAGTAGCCATCGGGCCAGACTCCGAACTTCGGGTAGTCGTTCAGCTTATTGCCGGGCCAGGTGAAGGCATAGCGGTACCACGAGCCCGTGGGATCGGAGGTCTGGGAGATGGCCACATATTGGTAGAAGGGGCCGGTGGACGAGCTCGTGTTGGCGAACTGGCTGATGAGCCACCGGTTCGCCAACTTGTCGTAGAGCACGATGGGGTCGCCGTCGTTGCACCCGTCGCAAGGCCCTCCGAACCCCGACCAGATGACATTGCCAGGGTTGGGTCCCCAGACGAGGGTCCCGCTTTTCGTCCAGATGGCCAGGTGCAGATTGACCCACTGCACATAGTGGCTCGGTCCCACGGCTCCCGTGGGGTCCGCCGGGACAACCCCATCCAGGTTGTTGATCCCGTCCCACGAAGCGCTGGGAGCAGGCATGGCTTCGGTGCCCTGCCCATCTTGGAGGACTGGGTCCGTGCCGCCCTGGGTCGTCTCACCGACCCCCGAGAGGTACTTGGGAAGAGTGCGGTTTTCAACTTCGATCTCT
Organism: uncultured Acidobacteriota bacterium; assembly: GCA_963772255.1. Classification (GTDB taxonomy): domain Bacteria; phylum Acidobacteriota; class UBA4820; order UBA4820; family DSQY01; genus JAKAJA01. The sequence goes on along the minus strand of CAVYWK010000006.1, from coordinate 25,764 downwards.
CCCGACCCGAGATTGAGAGTGGAGGGGATCTTGATCAGCTCCCTCAATGGAGGTGAGAGGTCCCACCTGGAGGCGGGAATCACGGTCAGTGCCGCGCCGTTCCCCGTCTGAACTTGATAAGAGATGTCCGGGAACTGCCCAAGGGGCTCCCCGGGCTTGTCTCCGCCGGAGGCTGGCGTCACGGTCGTGAGGACGCACACCGCGACGCCCAGAAGCCAACCCGCCCTAGCGCACTTCACTATCAACATGGCCACCTCTAATGGCCGTAACGCCGTTGCGGGGCTAAATATTTGGGGGGAGTGAAGCGTGGGTCACTTGGGGGCAATCAAGGCGCAGCTGGCGCACAGTAGCGCAGGAGCTGGGGGAGCATCGTCGAGAGTGGTGGGGACGGGGAACCGGAGATCGGGGAGCCCCATGGGCGGCGCCATTCTCGAGACGGCGGTGATCGGGGAGGTATACCGACCCCTTACGCGCCGAGGCGTCGAGCCCCGACTTTACTTCTGGCGCACCCATGGTCGGGTGTTCGCCTTTCCGCCCCACCCTTGTCATGAGATGTTTGGGGAAAAACGGGGCGCGGCCAATCAAGGCCGCGCCCCGTCCGGCTGTTCCGAGTGCCAGACCAGCCAATTGCCGGGGGTGAAGCCGGAGTTCAGCCGTTGCCCTTGGAAGGCTTCTCGGCCGGCGCGGGGGTCGCCGGCGCAGGTGCGGCGGGTGCGGGTGTGACCGCATCCGGGGTCGCAGGGGCCGGCGCAGCGGACGCAGGTGCTGTGGATGAAGGCGCCGCGGGCGATGGTGTTGCAGGTGCGGGGGCCGCGGGGGCCGGGCTCGCAGGTGCCGCGGGCGCGGCCTTTTCTGGCGGTTCAGGTTTGGCCGCCGGCGGAGGCGGCGCAGCGAGGAGGGCCTCGGAGAATTCCTTAAACTGTGCCATCTCCGCCGCCGTCAGTTGGACGCTATCATTGCAGATCTTGAACTTCACGTCCTTCGCCGCAGCAAGGGCATTCAGGGTCTTGAGGTCGACCTGGAGGGTCACATATTCCACAACGCCTCCCGTCCGGGCTTCCCCTTCGTGTTCACTCTCCCCCACCGCCATGGGCTTACCGTCCACCGACGCACGCACGGCATAGCACTTGAGGTACTGGTAGTCCGGGGACTTGGAAACGAACATGATGGCGATGGTCTTGGCGGCGGGATCGGCCGCCACCTCCTCTTTGATCGCCAGAAGCTGGACCTGTGGAGCCTTCGTGGGATCCCTGTCTGGCGTTTTAACCACCGTCTGTTTCTCGGCTTCGTCGTACTTCACCTCCACCTGGGCAACTGTGGAGAGAGTGATCAACGTCAAGGCACAGGCTAGAACTAATCTGTAGCGCATCGACTTCTCCTTAACCATCCTAACGATCTGCCCCCAGAGACTCGGTCCATGGGGAAGTTTAGAGTGTACCCCCGGACGGGCCCGGAAGAGGAGTGGGTCGCGCACGGTGCGCACCCTCCCCCCACGGCTCTGACGCGCAGCCCCATGGCCGGGATCGCCGCACACCAGAAGAAAAACCGCCCCGACAGGGAGTATAATCGTCTGAGTTTGGGGGGGCTCGCCTCTCGATTGGGTGAGGAGCGGACCTAAGCACATAGCGGGATCTAACAGGTCTAGGCCGGATCGCGGCGTGCGGCTCGACACGGGCCAGGGGGGGACTATGAAATTGGCGCGAAGGATTCTGGTGGTCGTGTTCATCCTCATGGCCGGGGTGGCCGCCCAGGCCGCATCCATGAGGGGGGTTTACGTCAACGGAAAGGTCCACTACTTCACCCTCACGGGGGATGCCGTTCAGCACCAGGCCGGTGTCCCCAACACCTCGTCGTGGCTGTGGAGCGCCCAGCAAACCCAGACCGTCCCGCTCAATGCCGGCTACGATTACGTCTACCAGTGGGGAGAGGGCACGGCCGTCCTGAACAACAAGATCTACTACTTTCCCGTCGGCGTCCCGGGGAACAACACCGCGAACGGGCGGGCGATGTACTGCGCGGCCTTCGACCTGACCTCGAACACCTTTGACACCACGGTCAAGCAGCTCTGCCCGGTCAACAAGAACTACCTGGGCGTGGGGACCGCGGCGGTGACCTTCTCCCCGCCCGACCAGACGCAGAGCACCATGTACGTCTTCTGCGACAACAAGACCTACACGAGCGGGGACGGGATCAACTGGGCCTCGCACGACCCCCTCAGGTCCACGGGCGAGATGGTCGAGCCCATCGACGCCATCGCCTTCTACCCTCCCGATTCGGACCCGCTCATCATGGTCGTCTACATGCAGCAGGCGAGCTATTACGCCGGCGTGGGCCTGTATGCCGCCATCTGGAACGGGCAGTTCGGGAGCGCCTCCCAAATGACCTGGACCCAGCTCAGCAACGAGGACGTCGTCTACGGCGGCGCCCTCTTCCTGGGGACCGTGGGCGCCTCCTCCCCCTATCACCAGGGGGCCGCGGCGACCTGCGTGCAGCTCTTCACCAACGAATTCAAGCGCTGGGAATACGCCTACGACGCCACCGGAGGGACGTGGACCCTGGGCCAGGGTCAGTGGCTTTCGGGCGATACCACCTACGCCGAGCGGGCCTTCCCGTGGTACCTCGTGGAGTGCAGCCAGGCCCAGGACAATCAGATCGAACGGCAGCACTTCGTGCTCAACGCCGACAGGGGCAAAATGCCGAGGGGCGAAAGCTCGGGGTGGGAGGGCTTGGCCGTCCTTTCCGACGCCATGGTCCCCATCAACACCACGGACCTGGGGGTCAACTGCAGCGCCTGGGGTGGGGCCACCAACGCCACGAACATCTCGGACGACGATACGAGCGAGGACGCCGTGACCTACCGAAAGTACTGGACCCTCGTGGGCGTGATCATGGGCTCCGCGCCCTTCGCGCTCAACGGGTGGACGGGCTTCGACCTCGAGGACTTCTCCAACGTCACCTACGGGTCGGAGGCCTCCGGAGAAGTGACCCACAGTGAGGAGAGGGAGAACTCCCTCATGTTTTCCGCGGGCCTCACCGTCATGGGAGGCATCGCCCATCTCTTCGAGGTGGAGGACGAGCTGGACCTGGGCTACAAGTACGGCTGGGAGAACAGCCACGAGACGACCTCCACCTCCACGAAGGGGTTCGACCAGACCTTCGGCACGAGCCTGTCCAACACGGAAGAGCCGGAGGAGATGGGAAAATACGGTTGGGCCATCTTCAACGTGCCGACCGTCGTCGTGCAGGACTACGCCATCTACGCCTACGACTACAACATCAACTCCCAGCCGAGCGGGACCTACCTGAACCAGGACCTGCATTCCACCCAGGTCCTGAGCGACAACATCACCGTCGTGCCGAAGGCCTTCGAACTCGCCCACCCCGGCGGGCCCAACGACGACGTCCTGGGGTTGCTGGCGGGCATGGGCACCTTCTCGGGCTCCACCGACCTCGCGTGGTGGGCCGCGTGCCCGTGGGCCTGGGAATCCAGGACGAGCCCCTGGTCCGTGGTCCTCGGCGAAAAGACCGACCCCACCGTCCCCGAGACCCTGATCAACACCTTGACCTATACCAACGGGGCGGGCGGCAGCGTCTATTTTTCCCAGGACCAGGAGGACGTCCAGACCTCCGGATACACCTCCGACATCGACATCTCCAACAAGACCCAGATCTCCGTCGGTACCAAGCTGAAGGGCTTCAAGGTGAACCTCGCCGCCGGTTACGACAGCCATTTCGCGAGTTCGGTCACCAACTCCACTTCCTGGGAGAAGAGCATCACCGCGGACCTGGGCATGAAGCCCGGCAGCGATTCGGACAGCGTGAAGTCCATGACGATCCAACCCTACTTCCTGAAGGCCGCAAACACGGCGAACAGCCAGCTCGCGCCGTGGATCCCCACGAATTACAGCTCGCAGCAGCCCTGGTGCATGACCTGGGCGGTCAAGAGCTACAGCACCAACGGGGGCAGCCAGGCCGGGGCATCGGCCCCGCCGGACTCGGGCAGCGGGAAGGTCGTGGGCGGCGACGGGGGCACGGACGATCCGGGGGCCTCGAAGTGGAGCAACACCTCCCTCAAGGGCGGCCACCTCGCGTGGTCGGATGCCGACGGGGGCACGACGCCCATCCCCCTGACGGCCGACACCTTCGACGCCGGCGCGGGTGCGTCCGTCCAGCTCAACGGGTACGAGCTTTCCGCGCTGGCGGCCCAGGGCAAGTGGACCCGGAACGGCCAGGTGTGGAAGTTCAAAACCAAGGAATCGGCCAAACGGGACGTGGTGGTCCTCAAACTCGATTTCGGAACCCTCACCTGGGATCTGGACCTATCCAAGGCCGATCTTTCGCAGAACATACCCCCATCGCTGTGCGATATCCGAGTCGGCCTCACGGTCAACGGCAAGTATGGGTTTTTCTCAGCCTTCGAGCCGCAGGTCAAGACCAAGTGGGACCTGAAAATCCCCGTCCCCGCCCCAAACGCGGTGGCACTCACCCGCTACTCGGGAGATTACGACTCGGCCAAGGGCGAGGGCACCGTCACCATGAAGGGTAACCTCCCCAAAAACACCGCGAGCTTCGGCGACATGTCCTTCTCGGTGAACGGCCACCAGGTCAACGCCCCCCTCATTTCTCTCAAGGGCTACGACAACGCCGTGGCCAAGGGGAAAGAGCTCGTCTACGACGGCGGCGGTCTGCACCTCGTGGTGGATTTCGGCAAGGGAACCTGGAAGGCGGACTTCAAGAAGAGCGGGTTCCATCCGAACTTCGCGCCGCACTGGGGCCATTCCCGAATCAGCATTTCCGTGGGCGGAATCACCGCCGATTCCCAGGAGTACAGCATCACCGATCACACCACCACGCTCTCATTCAGGAACTGATCCACCCCGCCGCAGAGCGAAGCACCTTCGCGAAATCCTATCGGGGCCCGCTTCGGCGGGCCTCGCTTTTTTCCCGCGCATCCTGGGCATAGCGGGGCAAGGATCGCCGCCCGAAGGCGGCCCCGAGGGCGCGTCCCCCGCCCTACTCACCTACTCCCCTACTCACCTACTCTCCTGAATCCGCCTTGACTTCCGACGCAAACCGGCGTAACCCTGGCCTCTCAACTCAGTCTTACAACTGGAGGAGGAAGTGCCGATGCCGGACGATCAGGCCATCATGCCGCCTTTGCTCGGGTTTGCGGGTGGTGGGGAGGTTACATTCTGAGAGGCGTTCGACGCCCTGGCCGTCCTGGAAATTGGCCTCGGGGAGGGATCTAAGCGGTCATCAAAGACTAGATTTCGGCGCCTCGCCATGTATGGAAAGGGGGAACTCCCATGAAAGTGCTCGTTTTCGGCGGCAGCGGAAAGATGGGTCAGTCGGTGGCGTTCGACCTCGCCAAGGACGACGCCGTGGAACAGATCGGCCTCGTGGGCCGGAATGCGGACGCCCTCAAGAGGGCCAAGGCCTGGCTCAAGAGCAAGAAGGTGGTCCTCCATCCCCACGACGTGGACGACCGGAAGGCCACCCAGAAGCTCATGAAGGGCTACGACGTGGGCGTTTCGACCCTCCCGGACCGCCGCACGAGCTACGCCATGGGCCACGCGGCCGTGGAATCGGGCCTGAGCTATGTGGACATGCTCGAGGAGTACCACCGGCGGCCGGACCTCTACGAGCTCGAAGGGCTCAAACTGCCCCGCGGCGTGGATCTCTACGGGTACGGCGACTGGCTCCACGAGACCGCCAAGAAGAACGGCGTCACCTTCATGGACGGCATCGGCTTCGCCCCCGGGCTCTCCAACATCACCTGCGGCGAGGCCATCCGGATCCTCGACAAGGCGGAGACCTGCATCGCGCGCGTGGGCGGTATCCCGCGCAAGGACGTGGCCGACCACAAGCCCCTCAAATACATGATCACCTGGGCGTTCTGGCACGTCCTCCGCGAGTACAACGTGAAGCTCTACATCCTCAAGAACGGCAAGAGGGTCGAGGTGGACGCCACCACCGAGCGCGAGGCCTTCCGCTTCGACAAGTACGGCCACGACGAGATGCTCGAGTGCGCCATCACGCCGGGAATGCCCAGCTTCATGTACACCCGCCCGAAGCTCAAATATTTCGCCGAGAAGACCGTGAGGTGGCCGGGGCACTGGGCGGGCGTCCAGACGCTCAAGGAGTGCGGCCTCCTGAGCATCGAGCCGGTGGTGGTCAACGGACAGAAGGTCGTCCCGCGCGACCTCCTCCTCGCGTGCATCGAGCCCCAGCTCACGAGGAAGCCCGGCGAGACCGACGTCTGCGTCATGTACAACACGGTGACCGGGACCAAGGGCGGCAAGCCCACCAAGATCTCCTACTGGATGTGGGACGAGGCGGACAAGAAGAACGGCATCTCCTCCATGGGGCGCGTCACCGGTTTCCCCGCCGCCATCGGGGCCGTCATGATCGGCAAGGGCATGATCAAGGAGAAGGGGATCGTCCCCCCCGAGGACTGCATCTACGGCGACAACTACGCCTACTTCCTCGACGAGCTCAAGAAACGCCACATCCACATCCTGGAATGCACCGAGACCATGTGATGCTGGAGCGCTGGAGAGCGCGGGGCAGACCCAGTCCGTTGTCCCTTCCAAGGCCGGGGCGCGGGACACCGCGCCTCGGTTTCTTGTCTGGCCCGGGGCCGGGTTCACCACGGAGGCGCGGAGAAAGACTGTGATGCGGGCCACGGGTGGCGGTAGGGTGGGGCAGGCGCCCCCGCCTGCCTTTCTTGTCCGCAGCCGGGGGCGGCTGCGCCACACCCAAAGCCCACTTTCTGAGCAACGAGCAGGGCCTTAGGGGTCCTACCCAAGAAGAAGGACATTCGCCGCCAAAGGCGGCTCCCACAACGGCCATTCAGAATTCGTCGCGCCCCCTTCCCGCCTTCCGAAATTCCGATTCTCAAATCCGAAACCCGGTATCGTGCGCAGCGGGTTTTGCAACTTATCTCTCCCCTTCTCGTAGTCACTCCGTAAAGGGTTTGCTGTTCTGGTGAACGGGCCAGGTCTCGGGGAGGTGTATTTTCGCGGGCTCTGGCCGGAGGAGGGGAAAGGCTATGAAAACGACGCGTTGGCTTGTGATTTTGATCTCGATCCTGATCGTCGGAACAGGGGTCGCCGCCGAAACCGTGGCGGGCCTCCCGCTGCACGTCCAGAAGCTCAACCCCGTCACGGTGCGGGTCTGGGTCGGCGACTTCATTTCCTCCACCGCCACCGTCGCCATGGCCACCGAGAAGGGCATCGTGGTGGTGGACACGGTGGGCTTCCCCAAAGTGGACACCGAGCTTCGGGCGGTCATCGCGCGCGAACTGGGGCGCAACGACTTCAAGATCCTCATCAACACCCACGAGCACGGCGACCACACCGGGGGCAACTCGGTCTACGCCGACTGCACGATCGTCGCGAACGAGCTCGCGGCGGCGGGTATGGCCCGAAGGCCCGATGCCCGGCAACGGGTCCTGGACTGGTACACCGCCCGCGCCCCCGAGCTGAAGCGGGAGATCGAGAAGGAGCCGGCCGGCTCGCCGGCGGCCAAGAAACTCCAGGAGGAGCTGATCCTGAACGGCCTCAGCGTCGAAGTCCTCAAATCGGATGCGAAGCCCGCCCTGCCCACCACCACCTTCGCGGACCGCATGACGATGAAGATGGGGGATACCACCTTCGAGCTGTACTACATCGGCGGCATGCACTCGGCCAGCGACATCGCCATCTTCGTTCCGGAGCACGGCCTGCTCATGACGGGCGACACCATGGCCGATGTCTGGCTCACCGACACGCCCGGATGTCTGGAATCCTTCGTCGCCCGGAGGGGTGTCCGCCACGACTTCCCCCTGCTGCTTGAAAACTGGGGGCTCCTCCTGGCAAAGAAGGCCCAGATCAAGAAGCTCATCACCGGCCACTGGAACGGCGAGCTGACGCTCAAGGGCTTCGAGGACAGGGTCAACTACGTCAGGGCGCTCTGGGAGGGTGTCAACAAGGCCGTTCGGGAGGGGAAGCCCCTCGAGGACATCCAGCGGGAGTACCGGCTCGACACGCGGTTCCCCGAACTCACCAAGAGCCCGGGCTGCAGCGTCCGATACAACTACATGACCATCCTCGAGATGTGGGATGCCGTGACGGGGCAGGAGTCCGGGGCGGACCGCCTCTACACGCTCATCGACGAGGGCGCCGGGGACGATTCGATCAGGCAGTTCCTCGCGGCCCGCGATGCGAAGCCCGTCAAGTACTACTTCCTCGAGGACCAGATGAATGCCTACGGCTACCAGTTCCTCCAGGAGGACAAACTCCCGCAGGCCGTCCGCATGTTCAAGCTCTACGCGCAGCTCTTCCCGGACTCTTGGAACGCCTACGACAGCCTGGGCGAGGCGCTCCTGAAGGCGGGCGATACCGCCGGTGCCCGGAAGATGTACGAGAAGTCCGTCAGCCTCAAACCGGACAGCAAGAGCGGGCTCGAAGCCTTGGAGAAGCTCAAAGGCGGCGCGGCGGCGAAGTAGGACGCGGAAGGGATCGCCGCCAGGAGGACCATTTATTCCGGTCATTCCTGAGACAGCACACTAGCGGCCGGCCAGAGCCTCCCGGAAGAACTCGGCGAGCGTGGCGGCCATGGCGGGTTCGCGGTGAGGGTCGGAGTGGCCGCGCCCGGGCAGAATCCAGAGGCGCGCGGCGGAACCCGCGGCGGCGGCGAGGCGGCGGGCGTGGGCGAGGGGGATGACGGTGTCCGCCGTGCCGTGGATGAGCAGGAAGCGGGCGCGGGCCTGGTGGATCACGTTCTCGGGGGCGATGTCCCGGAAGCGGAGCCCGATGCGCCACTCCACGAAGCGGAAAGCCAGCGGCAGCCCCGGACCCAGGATCCACCAGAAGCGCCCGAGGGTGGCGCGGGGGTCGCGGGGGTTGGCGAAGGCCCCGACGGTGGCCACGGCGGCGATGCGCGGGTCGTGGGCCGAGGCATGGATGGCCGCCGATCCCCCCACGGAGAGCCCCAGGACCCCGAATGCCGACGGCGCAGGGGCGCGGTGGCCGGCGACATGGTCCACCGCCGCGCGGATGTCCTCCGAGAACTTGGGCATGGAAGCGAAGGTGTCGCCATCCGAGGAGCCGTGGTGGCGCGCGTCGAAAGCGAGCAGGTCGAAGCCCGCCGGGTGGAGCATGGCGATATAGGGCAGCATGCGCTCCACGTTTCGTCCCCACCCGTGGGCGAGGATCAGCACCGGCCCATGGGCCGCCCCGCTGGGAATCCACCAGCCGTAGAGCGTCTTCCCTCCGGCGGTGGGAAATCGGATCTCTTCAAAGGCGAGTCCCAGGGACCCCGGGTCGCGCCCGTGGCGGACGCGGGGGTTCCTCCACCCCACCGTCATGACGAGCAGCACCGCCAGTTGGTAGAGCGCCGCGAGGCCCGCGACGACCAGGATCGCCTTCATCGCGCGCCCATCAGCCGGTCCATCCCATGGGAACCCCCGGCTCCATCATAAACCATCGGGGTGGGCGCGATAACGCAACCCATTCCCAAGGGCCATCTTGGCCCCCTGCAAACGCAACGGTTACCCAAGTGCAAAACACAGGGCTCGTTATCGAGACGATTAGCAGGCTGTTGAGAAACCCGCGTGGGCCGCGCGCAGGGCTTAACAGCCCGCTACGCCGCGCCAGATTGGCGCCCCGGCGCAGAGTGCACACGGCATGCACTCCTGTGCGCCATACTCTCTCCCGGGGATGGTGTGCTACGCTCGCCGTGTTCCACCTTCACCCCTGGGAGGTCATGGATGGACGGCTCGATGCTGTTGAAGGGAACGCCGCTGAAACTGGACCGGACGATCCGGGTGTGGGGCATCGACCTGGGGACCACGAACTCCACGGTGACGGAGGTCCGCTGGGACGCGCAGGATCCGGATGGCAAGCGTCCCGAGTGCCGCGTACTGGAACTCGACCAGCCCACGCAGGAGGGGATCTTCACCTCCCCCATGGTCCCGTCGGTGGTGGCGCTCCTGCCGTCGGGGGAGTGCTGGATCGGCGAGGGTGCCAAGCGGCTCAGGGCAAGGCCCCAGGAGGCGGGGCTCGTCCCCGAGAGGACGCTCTTCTTCGAGACGAAGAACGAGATGGGGCTCAAGAAGAGCTACCACCGCGCCGCGGCAGACTACGACAGGCCTCATAAAATCGCGGGGCATGTCCTGCGCTTTCTCTGCGAGCGGGCCCAAGAAGCCTCGGGCGGGATGCCGGACCGGGTGGTCGTGACGGTTCCCGCCTCCTTCCAGCTCAGCCAGCGCATGGACACCCTGGCGGCCGCGCGCCTCGCGGGGCTGGATCTGAAGGCCTACGACCTCCTGGACGAGCCCACCGCGGCCCTCCTCGCCTACATGGAGACGGCCGGCGCGGGGGAGCTCTTCACGGCGGGGGTCCTCGGCCGCGTCCTCGTCTTCGATTTCGGGGGCGGCACCTGCGACGTCTCGCTGGTGGAGGTGACCCCCTCCCAAGGGGAACGCCAGCTGGAAGTGGCCATGCGCTCCACCTCCCGGTACCACCGCCTGGGCGGGGGCGACCTGGACGCCGCCATCGTCCACGAGGTGCTCCTGCCCGCGCTGTTCAAAGAGAACGGCGTGGAACCGGGCGCCCTGTCCTGGGCGGAGAAGAAGCGGGGGCTCGAGCCGCAGTTGCTGGGTACGGCGGAGGCCCTCAAGGTGGGCCTGTGCCGCGAGGTGGACCGCCTCAAGAAGTTCGGCAAATACACCCCGGGGCAACCGGACCTCGAAGCCCGCCAGCCGCCCGTGACCTGCACCCTCGGGGCGAAAACGCTGAGCCTCTCCAAACCCTCCCTGTCGGCGGAGCAGTGGGAGCGGCTCCTCAAGCCCTTCCTGGATGCGGATCACCTCTTCGTGAGGGAGACCGAGTACCGCCTCACCCAGTCCATCTTCTCCCCCCTCCAGGACGCGTTGGACCGGGCGGGCCTCTCGGCGTTGGCCGTCGACGTGGTCCTGCTCGTGGGCGGGAGCACCCTCATCCCCCAGGTGCGCGAGGCCGTCAGTGGCTACTTCTCGAAGGCCAAGGTCGTGGGGTTCGACGACCCCATGGAAGTCCAGTTGGCCGTGAGCAAAGGGGCGGCGCTGCACGCGTTCTGCCTGGAGGCCACCGGCCGCCCGGTGGTCCTGCCCGTGGCCGCGGACACCATCGCCCTCCTCACGGGGAGCGGTGATCCCCTCGAACTGGTCCGGGCGGGAACGCCCGTGCCCCACCCCCAAGGAGGAGGGTTCGAGCGGATCGACCGGCTCTCCATCCCGGCCTCCGGCGAGCACGAGATGCGCATGGAGGTCGTGGCGCTGCCCTCCAAGCAGGTGCTCCTCAACGAGGTCTGGCGCATGGACGAACGGGCCAAGCGGGGAGAGCACATCACGCTGGAGTACCGCTTCGGCGCCAACGGCGAGTTCGAGTGCGGCGCCTACGTCACCGAGAGGCCCCAGCAGAATTTCCACCGGACGGCGGAGAACCCCCTCGTCACCGTGGTCAACCCGCACCCCACCCGGCTCAAGATCGAAGCCCTGGAGGAGGAGATCCGCCAGCGCGGCGGGCCCTCCCCCGCCGAGGCCTTCAACCTCCGCCAGCTGGCGCGCCTCTACGCCGAGCTGGGCCAGTACGAGAAGGCCATCGACTTCCTGAAGGTGGCCCTGCGCCTCATCAACCGGCCCGACGCGGAGATGCTCAACCTGATGGGCCTGTACCATGCCGACCTCCGGGACTTCGAGCGCGCCGAAAAGGCCTACCTGGCGGCGGACGAAACCGCCCCCCGCTGGGGCGGCCCCATGTTCAACCTGGGGCTGCTGCGCTGGCGCCAGGGCAAGCCCGAGAGCGCGATCCAGGCCCTGGAGGTCGCCCTCGCCAAGGAGCCCAACTCCGCACCCGCCAAGACCCTCACGGCCCTCTGCCTGGAGGCCCTGGACAAGAAGAGCGAGGCCCAGCAGGCCAAGGACGACGCCGGCACGAGCTACGGCCCCCCCGCCAAGATGGAGGAGTGGGAGCTGGGGTGGTACGAGACCTGGGCGAAGTCGGCGGGAGACGGGAAGGCCGCGGACGCCGCGGCGGCCGAGCGCGCCAAGCGCCTGGCCAAGGGCACCCCCGCGGGCGAGCAGGTCCTCCGCCCCGAAATCAGGCCCGCCATCGAGAAGAAGCCGTGAGCGGTTGGCTCCTCCCGTTCTCCGACCTGACCCTCGACCAGCGCCGGATGGTGGAGGCCCCTCCCGACCAGCACCGCCTGGTCATGGGCTTCCCCGGCTCGGGCAAGACCCAGATCCTCGTGCACCGGGCGGACTTCCTCCGCAAGAAGCTCGGCAGTCCGCCGGATCGCTTCCGGGTGATGATCTTCACCAATGTGCTCAGGGACTACATCCGCTCGGGGCTGGACCTGCTGGGCCTGCCCCTCGCCTCCGTCTGCACCTTCGATTCGTGGTGCAACGGCTTCTACCGGGCGCACGTGGGCAGGCGGCTCCCTTCATCCGCGGAGAGCGACGGCCAGGGCTTCGAACAGACCCACGCCGCCGTCCTCCAGCACCTGCGGGCGGACCGGTCCCTCCTGGGGGCATCTGGACTTCGCCCTCGTGGACGAGGCCCAGGACCTGCGCCCCGAGTGCTTCGAGATCCTGCGCCTGGCGGCCAAGCATGTCACGGCCTTCGCCGACCCGCAGCAGCAGATCTACGAGGAGGGCGCCAGCCTGGACCGCATCCGCGAGAACCTCGGCATCGCTCGCGCCCAGACGGCGCTCCTGGAGGCCTATCGCAACTCCCCCGATGTCACGGCCCTCGCCGCCCTCTTCATCGGGGACGACGAGCGGCGCGCCCAGTACCTCCGCCAGTCCCGCTTCCAGCTCTGCGAGCGGGAGCGCCCCCTCTACTTCGCCGCGCCCTCGGAGGACGCCGAGTACGACCGGCTCGCGGAGGCCGTGAAGCGCCGCCTCGTCCTCAACCAGCGCGTGGGCATCCTGGTGGCGCGCAACCAGCTCGTGCACCGGGTCGCTTCGGCACTCGCCAGGCGCGGCGTGCCCACCGAGCGCGCCGTCCCGCAGTCCAAGCGCGAGGGCTCGACCGGCGCCGCCACCTTCGGCAACGGCGTCCCCAAGGTCGCCACCTTCCACAGCGCCAAGGGCCTCACCTTCGACGCCGTCTGCATGCCCCGCCTCAACGACGAGTCCTTCGTCCGCTTCCGCGGCGCCCAGCGGCGACGCATCCTCTTCGTCGGCATCGCCCGCGCCATCCAGTGGGTCTACCTCAGCGCCGTCGACGGCGAGCCCTTCGAGGAGACGAGCCTCTTCCAGGCCGCCGCATCCACCGGCAAGCTCGTCATCCAGAAGGGCGGTTCTCCACCAGCGCCCGTCCCGAGCGTCGGAGGCGATGACTATTCCGTGCTTTAGCGCCGTAGTCAGGTAGCAGCAAACAAGGAGCAGGAAATGCACTTCACAGTGAACCTTTGCAGCAGAGAGAACCACCAGGATGATTTTTCGTACGGATTGGCATTTATCCCTTGTCCTGTATGGATGAAAGGAACGGATGAGGTTCTGAACCTAAATCCCGAGCGGCCGGATTACCGTATGGGCAGCATCAAGAAATTGATCCGGCACGAGAAACTCGCGAAACACCTGCCCGGCGCAAGGATAGCGCACATCATCGTTCACCCCGAGGGGCACGGCTCGGCCGACGACATTCTTATGCTAAACCGTGATTTGCTTGCACAGGGCTTCTCTGTGCATGTCTACGGGCAACTGGATAATGCTCATCCAGCTTTTGTAAAAGAGATGTAGGGGATGTGGAAACGCTCCAGAGCGGAGCACTCAAATTTCCGTGAATCCTAAAGACTTCAGATAATCATAAGTGGAATCATAGAATTCGGGGCTACGCGTCCTGTCATCTTCGCTGCCGTGAGGGACAACAATCACCATCCCTTGTCTGGCCCGCGTAAGCAGAACGCGATAGGCGTTCTTGAGATAGACCTGCCGCTGGGGCTGCCTAATCCGCTGCCATTTGTTACCGCTGAAGGACCAGTGCTCCCAGCCGTGCTCTGTGTATCGGAAGTCCCCATCCCACGTTACGCAGGCCCAGTCTAGCTCTAGTCCTTGGACCGCAAACTCGGTCGCTACGTCTTCGAGATAATAGGAAGATCGTGTGTCGTCCTTACCGTCCAAGAACCAATGCACTGGATCCATGGGTGCCTTCACAAAGATGGCGTGCGGCTTGAGTCGCTCCGCTTGGGAGGAAACCATCAGCCCATAGCGTTCGGTCCCTCTCGCCTTATCTCTGAGCCACTGCTTTGCTCGCACTAGATCCCTGGTGAGGACGATGGGATAACGGTCGTAGAGTTCCCTTAGAGTCTCTCGGGCTCCTTCGTGATCGAGATCGAGGAGTTGCTTTGATAAAGAGCGACACATTCTCGGCGCGGAAGGAGCGCATTGACACGGCAAGGTGGAGATCGTCATTCCAGACCACACTTGGCCGCCCAGCGAGACGGTCCAGAATGGCCCCCGCACCATATTCACTATCCTTCAGCCGAGAGGAGATGTGGACTCGCCAACCCCGGAAAGACCGTTCCAGAGATTCAATCCACTCGGAGATGCCTGCTTCTCCTGTATTGATCTCCTGGCCTCCACCCACAAGGCAGACCACCACAGCCCAGTCTGCATGACGATCAAGGCAGGACAAGAGGAATTCGGGTTCCGATTGGTTAAATGCGGCCAGCCCCCTCTTCCGCCTCATGAATGCAGACGTCTGTTCGAGATTCCACGCACGTTGCGCTTCATCAAAGAGGGCTACGTGTTCAATGGGCGGCTTGGAATCCCGAAGGCATTCGTCCCTAAAGTTATGGACATTCTGAATGAAGAGCGCAACCTCGCTCCGCGCTTTTCCAAGGCCCACCTTGCTACCCCGCTCTGCTTCGTGCCGCACTTTGTCGCGTGCCAACGCTTCACGTAGTATCGCAACCAATGGCCCATTGCCCGACAGAAACACACTATAGAGTTCCTCTTTCTTGTCTATGTGCTTGGTCGCTATGTTGAGGCCCACAAGAGTCTTGCCCGCACCCGGGACCCCTGTCACGAAGCAAATAGACTTCTGTGATTCAGCTCGTGATTTGCTGATAATTCCTGATATCGCGTCCGACGTCTGGCTGAGATTTATGGCACTCGCATCGCTGCGGGATATCTCTTCGACCGCATGGCCATTGTAGAGAGCCATGGCCGCCTCAACTATGGTTGGGGTGGGGTGATAGCGGCCAGCCTCCCAGGACTTGTCGTCAATGTGAGTCCCATCAACCATTTGCAGAATGCTCTCGATGACGGAACCCAACGATTGAGTGCTGCTGCAGATGGGCTCCAATAGATGGTCTGCATTAGGAACTGGCACAATGGCATGCAGGGGAGAAGCCGCCTTCGTCGCAATGAGAACAGGGGCTATCCATGCATGATGGCTCGTTTCGTGGAAGTTCTTAAGGTCAAGTGCATAATCGCATACCTGATCGACGGCGTAGGGCGTGAACTCACGCTCCCCGACCTTGAACTCCATTACGAAGATCGCAGGGCCGAGAAGAAGAAGGACATCAACGCGCTTGCCCATTCTGGGGATGGAATATTCAAAATAGACTGTGCCCTGGTGCGAGGAGAGAATCTCGCGAAGGATTCTTATTTCCTCTTTCCATGCATCCCGCTGAGTCGTCTCGAGTGGGAAATCATTGTTGTCAGCAAGGATTCCCAAAATCTCTTCTGGCGTCTTCGTCAGAAAGGCCGTGATGGGGTCCGAGTAGTAGGCTCTTAACAAGGCTCTCCCTCAGCTACCAGGTTTCCTGTACGGGTTCAGTTGCAGGGTGAGAAGAGCGGATCAAACTCGCCGCGAGTGAACGGGACGAACTCATCGATGGCTTTCCAGAGGCTGTACTTCTCGGGCAGCTTACTGTAGATAGCGGAGGCCACCCTTAACGTCCGCTCCGGCCAGTGGTCCCAGCGCTCATTCTCGGCAAAAGCTCTCATCGCCTCGAGATGTCGGGAGCCAGGTCGCATCCGTTCTTTCCAGTTCCGAACATGATCCAAGCTAGCGAGGAAGTCTCGCTTGTTATTGTTACAGGTCGTGTGAGCGAGAACAAGATTTTCCAATGCATTGTTTGCGTATCGCGACCAGGGGATAAAGTGGTCCACATCGCACCTGCTACCCAAGCGTTCCTGGCAGAGAAAGCATTTCCCCATTTGCTCCTCCGCCAGGAACTCGCGCGTGCTAACCAGCGAAGAGCGAGACTCGCCGAACAGGAAGTTCTCCAGCCTCGTGACCTCCAGCCTATTGAATTTCGCAACCAACAGCGTCCACTGGCGTCGAATCATGGGCCGCAGGAGTGGGCTCAGCCGAACGAAGCCCTCTGCAACACCCGGCAAGAGATTGATCTTTCCATCAAAGGCATTGGTCTTACCTCTTTGGTAATCCAGCACGTCCCGATGGCTTACTTGCTGACCCCACGAGATCTTATAAAGAAAGGAATCGTTTCTGTTCCCAATAGTCTGCAATCTCGGCAGAGGCATCTCGATGAGTTTCCACTCGACCTCCGAGATTAGCCTGGCCCAAGACTCAGGGTTGTTTCGCCTAAATTGGTTTGGCGATTGATTGGGATCTCCCGTACCATAACTTCGGCGCTCGGATATGCTCTTGAGGACTTCGGCCTGACCGCTGCCGGACTGCTTGAGCACTTTGGTCTCGTAGGAGCGAGTGTGGGCCCAATAAAGTTCCACGACCTTTTCAGCTACTTCTCTCGTATTAAGTTGGACTGGGCATTCCGAGGGAGAGGCACCCCTTTCGAGGCAGAGCTCAACCAGGGCGAGAAGGAGAGCGTACTTATAAGTCGTGGAAACCGCCCCCTCGTCCAGGAGTTCTAGAATTTGCTCTCCTAGAGCCATTGGATCGAGCGCCATGACTTGCGAGGGGCTCCCGGTTACGTGTTGCATTCCCAATAGCGGGCTCTTGCTGAAATGATATTTCGGATCCCCCCACGCGGATCATCAACATCGCCCGGATATCTGGGGATAACGTGCAGGTGTGCGTGCCCGATGGTCTGCCCCGCAGGGGCTCCGATGTTTATCCCCAGGTTGTACCCAGCAGGGACATTGCTTTCCTCAATGAGTGCCTTGGCCTGAAGGACTAGAGCGAAAAGATCTGAACGCTCGGCTTCAGTCATGTCGAAGAAGGAGGAGACGTGGCGTCGCGGGACTACTAGGCTATGACCAGGATTAAGAGGGAAGGCATCACTAATAACAGCGCAGAACTGATTCGCGAGAAGCGCCTCCCCTGCATTGATGCGCTCACAGAATGGGCAGTCAGCCATACCGCGTGCTCTCCTTTAGGCAGAGTCTAACAGAGAGAATAGGTCGACGCACGCAGAGATTAACACGAGTAACATACCTAACAGCATTGGTAGTGCTCCCGTATTCAGTCAATGGCACCACGCCAGTCTCAGTGGATAGGGCCGCCGGAGGGCGACTTGCGGGCCACGAGCGAGCGCGGCTCGGACCGCGGGTTGGGCTTGTCGTGGCCAGCAGATGCTCCGGGTTCCTCGGACATGGAGCGCCATTCTGGCAGGACCTAACGTCGGCCCTCGTCGTGCCACTCCACCACCTCCTTCCACAGCTCCCGGGCGAGGCGGGCCTGGCCGGGAGGGACTTCGACGGGGCTCCGCGTGGCGCTGATGATGGGGTGGTCCTCCACCTGCGGGGCCGGGGGGAGGGCCAGGTAGGTCCTGATGGCGCCGCCGAACTCCATGAGGATCTGCTCGCGGGAGCGCCTCTCGCAGGGCCAGGGGGGCCAGATGCCGGCCCTCTCCGCGTGGACCATCTCGCCCAGGAAGCGCTCCATGCGCCGGATGGGATAGAAGTCGGCCATCAGCTCGCATTCGGGGCGAAAGACATTCTCCAGGGCTTCGGCGGGGACCCAGAACCTGGGCGTCATCAGGGTGGAGCCGCTCATCTGATAGGTGCCCTGGTCGTCGGCGTCGGCCCGCATGGGACCGAAGGTGACGTCGAAGTCCCGCTGCTGGTCGGTGGGGATCCTCGCCTCCTCGGGGATGAGCGACAGGCATCGGCCGCAGACGCAGCCGGTGGACATCTTGGTGGTCGCCGCGGCGTACCAGAGGCGGTCGGGCCGGGCGACGGTCCGGTAGCAAACCCCGCATTGGAAGGGCATCCGTGATCTGGCGACCGGAGGATGGGCCGGCCGCTACCTCCTGAGGCATCGTAGGACCCAGGAGTGCAACAGGCGTGCACTGGCGCGAAGCGCGCGGTCGAGGAGCCTGCCCTGAGGCGATTGTCCAAGGGACACCCCTCGGGGGGATCTCAGCCGGAGAATCGCGCCGTTCAACGGCTGAGATCCTTCCCGAGTGCAACCCCGAAGGAGCCCTCAGGACGACCCTTTACGAAAGTCCGTGTTCATCGGGGTTCGGTGCGCCCCTTCCTCTCAAAGGGGTTGATCCCCTTCTTCGCGTCCTCCCAGTAGTCCTTGCGGCGGCGCTCCCAGCCGATGTACTCGACGCCCTCGTGGGTGAAGATGTTCACGGAATCGTCGCCCTTGCCGAGCCTCACCACGGACCGCTCCACGGCGGCGCGGTCGCCCCCGAGCGCCTGGACCGCCGTCTCCATGAACTGGCAGTAGTATTTCGGGTCGTCGAGCAATCCTCGGAGGAGTGGCGTCCTGGGCCTTGCCCTTCTTGACCATCTCCATGTAGGCGTGGCCCATGCCGATCAGAGGAAGGGAATCGTCCTCCAGGCGCCCCTCGGCCATGGCGGTGGCCCCGGTGTCCCGGTGAGGGTAGCTGTGCCGGTAGATCCAATCGGTGACCTCCGTGTAGCCGCGACCCTCCGCGTATTCCATGGCGTCGTAGCCATCCACGTCGGTGGCGTTGTGGTCTGCACCCCGCTCCAAAAGCAGCTTCACCGCCTCGAGGTGTCCGTATGCGGCGGCGACGATGAGCGCGGTCTGCCCATGGTAGTACCGCTCGTTCACGGGCGTCCCGCCGTCCAGCAGTTCGCGCAGGCGAGCCGTGTTTCCCCCCTCGGCCGCGACCCGCAGCTGCGCGCCGTCCAAAGAACAACACGCTTCCAGTTTTCCGTTTGCCATGTGATGTTCTCCATTTCGACAAACAAATGCTCCGGCCCGAGTGGCCTGCATCACGGTGAGGGATTCGGGAGTGCGATCAGGGAGGATTGGACATGGGTGCGACCTCCTTTCGGGAGACCGCCGTCCCGGCCCCCCGCAGGTGGCGCCGGAGCGGCTTTTTACCGGTTTGGTGACGCGGCCGGAATACGCGCAAACCTACCGCGGGCCACTGTGGCCAGAAAAACCGAAAGCCCCCGACCGGGGGCTAAAAGGATGAGGGCGCCTTGCCCGACCCTTTTAGCGCTTGTTTAAGGTGGCCGCAAGCCGGTCGGCTCAAATCACCACCAACGAAAAAGTAGTGTAAATGAGCGCCCTTGTCAAGCGTCCCGTATCGAGCCCGCATAGAGCCCGTTAAGAGTCATGGGACCACGACCGGTTGTTGGACGCTCTCGTCGGCGGGGGTCTGGCGAGGGTTTAATGCGTTGGGGGCAACGATCGTGGCGAATGCAACGAGGAGAGGTGGATGCCCCTACTTCGTCGCCGACCGCTTGGCGCCGGCGTAGCGCTTGGCCATGCCTCGGATCTCTTCGGCGACGGCTCGCGCAACTTGGCGGGCGCCAGGACCTCGGCGTGGGTCCCGTACTGGAGCACCCACCGCAGGACGCCGCCGAGTCCCGATGTCTGGAACCGGAGGGTCAGGCCGCCGTCCTTGTGCTCGGTGATCTTCTGGCTGGCGTGCCACTGGCGCCCGCGGACATAGGGGGCCTGGTTGGCGTCGAACCGGATGGCCACCGCCACGGACTTCTCGCCCATGGAGACCTGGAACGCCTGGCCCAGGAAGGCGGCCAGGTCGAAGTCGCGCCGGGGGCCGAAGGGCTTGTCCAGGACCTTCACGCGCTCCATGCGGCCCACGTGGAAGTAGCGGTAGTCCTTGCGCATCTGGTCGTAGGCGATGAGGTACCAGTCGCCGTCGTGGTTGTAGAGGTGGTAGGGCTCCACGGTGCGGCCGGTCTTGGCGTTCCGATAGGCGGTGTAGTAGGTCATGCCGACGAGCCGGTGTTCCCCGATGGCCCGGTGCAGGTCCACCAGCGTCTGCTCGTGCGCGGGCGCGGCGTGCGGCGACTCGAAGGTGTAGTCCTGCGCCAGCGTCCGCAGGTCCACGCTCACGGGGCCCTTGAGCCCCTGGCCGATCTTGGCCACGGCGGACCGCAGGGGGCCCTCGAAGGCGGTGCCCAGGTAGCGCCGCGCGAGCTCGACGGTGAGGAAGAAGGCCAGCAGCTCGCCCTCCGTGACCATGACCGACGGGAGCATCCAGGTGGCGTTGGTGTAGTACCAGCCGCCGCTCGCGCGGTCCAGGGCGATGGGCGCCCGCAGGCGGTCGATCATGAAGGTCCGGTCGTTGAAGATGACCCTCCGGCTCACTTCCATCTTCTCCGCCAGGCTCCTGGCGCTCGGACGGAGCCCCGACCGGATCTGCCGGTCGATCTCGATGATCCTCTCCAGCTGCTGCCGCTGCGACATGGCGTCCTTCCCCCTGCCAGGCAGTATAGACCAGGGGCGCGGAGGAGCGCCCGGCATGCCCGACCGGGACCGGGCATCGGCCTCGTGGCCGGACTCGCGTGCCCGCCGCGACCGCCGGCCGAGACGCTAGTTCACTGCCGGCGCGCCCGGGAGCACGAAGGTGTGGTCCTCCAGGTAGAGGGCCGCCAGGTAAAACGCCGCCCTCGTCGCGACGACCGTTTCGGGAAGGACCCGGTCGTCGGAGATCCTCTTCGTTTCCAGGACCAGCATCGCGTCCCCGTCCCGGTCGATGTCCACCGAGAAATAGGAAGGCTCCAGGCACTCGTCCTGGCAGGCGATGAGCTGCTTCAGCAGGTCCTCCGCCGATTCGATGGCATCCTCCACCGCGCGGCTGCTCAGCCCCTTCATCTTTCTGGCCGCCTCCTGCCGGTCGAGTTCCCCGTGGGGGTCCGCCAATTTGACCCTCGTCACTTCCCGGTCGAACACGGCCTCGGCGGAGGCGTGGACTTCGGTCTTGACGCGCCCCCTGACCAGCTCGAACATGAGACTCTTCACGGCCTTTCCCACGCTCGCTTTCACCGCGCCTCCTTTCCTGGCCCCTAGCGCCTCGAACCCTACTGCCCTTCTCCGGCCTTCACCAATCACGATCCGGTCATCACGGGGAAAGGTAACCCGGGACAGTGCAGCAGGCGTGCACTTCTCGCAGCGCGGGCGCGGAAGTTCGCCATCGGGCCCCGTCGGGGCGCCGCCTCTCGGCCTGCGTCGCAGGGGAGTTACGAGGGTTGGTATCCCCGGCGGTCCAGTAAGGTGTCCGGCCTCCCCGGGGGAGGCCGGACCAGCGTGGGGAAGGTTCGCGCCGTCATTGGTTCGGTAACCTTTCGCAGGTGACGCTGAGACAATCACCTTTGGCCAGGCCAGCTGCTGATGGAAGATCTCAGTAAGCCGTCTTGGGGCGGACACGCCACGCGTGTCGCCCCTCGCGGCGTCTCTGCCTGCCTGCGGCGGCACGCTAATGATGCCACCTCTTGGGCCGCGCTCACCGGCTCCTCGGTCCACATCGCCCCCCAGGGCTCATGCGTAATCGGCGGGGGCGATGAGTCAGAGTTTTTCCTTGGCCAGGAAGAGAGCCTTGTCCGTCTTGGCGAAGAACTCTCGGTAGGTGGCCTCGTCGGTGACTGGCTTGACCTCCATGAGTTCGTTCTTGTTGTTGATGAGGCGCACCTGGAAGTTGGTGCGCACGCGCGCCGCGGTCCCGAACTCACTGACGTTCACCGAGCATTCGATGATGGAGTTTTTCTTGTAGCGGGCGCTGCTGCCCCCCCAGAAGGTGGCCCAGAAAGCCTCGCCGCGCGTTTCAACGTCGACCTGCTTCTCGGCCGAGAGGAGGCCCAGGTCCAGATTCCCCTGTTTGATGATGAACCCCTCATCCTGCAGGACATTCATCATGGCCTTCATGGCGAGGCGCACCTCCGTGTGGTCGAACTGGCGGGTCTGGAACTCACGGATCTGGAGTTGGCTCTGCGGGGGCATCACAGTGGCGCACCCCACGAGCAGGGCAGCGGCGAGAGCGGCGGGCAACAGTTTCCGCATCATGGGGATCTCCTAGAATGTACTTGCGTGATAGGTAAACGTGGCCACTCGGCTCTGGTCGTCGAACTTGATGATAACGGTGAGTGTCTTTTGGGAACTGCGGGTTGTGGCGGTACTATTGCCGAAAGAGAGAATGAGGATGGAAGCCCCCGCGCTCGAGGAACTGTAAGTCGCCTCCGTGCTCATCTTGTCGTAGATCCAGGTCTCCTTCCCATCCGCATCCCGCGTGACGATATTGGGTGACCCCAGGGCCTCGGCCACTTCGGGTTGGGACATGCCAGCTTTGATCTGTTTCTGAACCACACCCACGGTCAGCGCCTGCTCCTTGGGCCCTTGCTGTTGGACCGCACAAGCCAGCAGGGAGGGAAGCAGGATGACTATAGGCAAAGCCATTCTCCATCTCATTGTTCCACCTCCGGATTGCAGGATGAGACAGGCGAGTGCACACACCGTTCACTCCGCGCGCCCCGCTGCAACCAGTCGGACTTGGGGGCCTGGGTCTTGGGTCTTTCAGTTGGGATGGGGGCTCTTCCCATGGGACCTCGGCCGGTCCCCTAGGACGGATGCTGCGCATCCTGTCACCCCTTGCCCTTGCGGGAGTATAGGCGGACGTTACTCAGTACTTGCGATTTACTTGCGATGGAAATGGCCACGCAGGGCGACCTAGACCCACTAAACTGAGACATGGAGCCGGCCAGGAGGCCCCTCGGAATGAGGGGCCTCTTTTCTCGAAGTTGGGCACAGCAGGAAGGGGGCAGGAGGCCACCTTTTCTTCCATCCCTTGACTTGTTCGAGTCACGACCCGGTGGTACATCAGAAGTGCGGCAGTTCCTCTCATTGCGGAACTATGGCATCGGAACTGTACTGAGACTACGCCTTCTCCCAAAGCGCACGCACGGGCACGGCGAAGAGTCCGTCCCCGAAGCCAACCGTGATCTCACCGTCATAGAGCACCACGCCCGCGACGAACCTCTCCCCTGCCGCCTCTCGCAGTTTCCGCAGGCCACGAAAGTCGGCCTGCGTCACCGTCGCCGCCGCTTTGACTTCAACGCCGGCCACGTCCGAGGCGCCTCGCTCCAGCACGATGTCCACCTCTGCGCCGTCCCTGTCCCTGAAGTGGAAAAGTTCGATGTTGGCATCGGCCCAGCTGACCTGCCGCCGGATCTCCTGAAAGACGAAGGTCTCCAACAGCTTTCCGAGGGCTTTGCGATCCTTGGCAAGCCCACCGGCATCGAATCCGAGAAGTGCCGCCGCCAAACCCGTATCGCCGAGATGGAGCTTGGGCGTCTTGACGAGGCGGCTCAGACGGTTGGTGTGCCACGATGGAAGGAACTCCAGCAGAAAGACCCTTTCGAGAAGGGTCACGTAGTCCCGGATGGTGGGACGGCTCAGTTGAAAGGGCGCGGCCATTTCGGCGATGTTTACGAGCGTTGCCGTCTGTCCGGCGGCAAGTTGCATCAGCCTCGGCAGGGATCCCAGCGAACTGATCCGGGCCAAGTCTCTAACATCGCGCTGCACGATTGTTTCCGCGTAGTCGCGGTACCACGCCGTCCGCCGCTTGGCTGTCTTCCGCGCAAGCGCAGCCGGGTAGCCTCCCGCGACGATCTTCTCGGCCAGGCCGGCGCCCAGCCGCTTCCACTGCCGGACCTTGAAGGACTTGGCGAAAAGGGCCTCCAAGAAGGTGGGTGCGGTACGAGCCAGCTCGCACTGGGCGAGTGGATACAGGCGCAGGATTTCCATCCGCCCCGCCAGGGAATCGGCAAGTTTGGGCACCAGCAGCACGTTGGCAGAGCCGGTCAAGATGAACCTGCCGGGCGCCCTCCGGCGGTCCACGGCGGCTTTGATGGTGCTGAACAGCGTGGGAGCACGCTGGACTTCATCCAGGATGCATTTAGTGTTAATGTGAATCAGGCCGGAACACCCGTAACCATCACGGTTCTGGTAGCATTGCTTGTTTGTCTTATTCCGACAACCATAGGCGGTCTCATGCCGGCCATTGGCATCGCTGGAATGGATCGTCTCATCCGTCATAATGTAATCGCTCTCTCAGGCAGAGCAATAGAAGCCGCTGGCGACGTAGACGTGCTGCTGCTTGATAAAACCGGGACTATCACTTTAGGTAATCGGCAGGCAGTGGCTTTCATTCCGGTCGGCAACGCTACTGAAAGAGAACTTGCTGAGGCTGCCCAATTGGCTTCACTGGCTGACGAAACGCCGGAGGGCCGCAGTATCGTTGTGCTTGCCAAAGAGAAATACGGGCTAAGAGGTACCGCCGGTGAGAAACCGGCTGATATCACCTATATTCCTTTTTCAGCCCAGACACGGATGAGCGGAGTGGACTCCGAGACATTAAGCATAAGAAAGGGTGCAGCGGATTCGATAGTCACCTATATTCAATCGCTGGGGAAAACGGTCCCCGAAGAGCTAAAAAACTCAGTTGATAACATTTCCCGCAGCGGCGGTACACCGCTTGTCGTTGTACGTAACGGTCAGGCCCTTGGGGTAATCCATCTTAAAGACATTGTTAAAGGCGGGATTAAAGAGCGTTTCGTCCAGATGCGTAAAATGGGCATACGGACAATCATGATTACCGGTGATAATCCGCTTACCGCTACAGCTATAGCCGCTGAAGCCGGCGTAGATGATTTTTTGGCACAGGCAACTCCCGAGGCAAAACTTAAACTAATACGCGAACAGCAGGCCGGAGGCAAGCTTGTTGCTATGACCGGTGACGGCACTAATGACGCCCCAGCCTTAGCTCAGGCTGACGTGGCGGTAGCTATGAATTCCGGAACGCAGCCGGCTCGTGAGGCCGCGAACATGATAGACCTGGAAAGTAACCCAACCAAACTTATTGAAATCGTTGAAATAGGGAAACAGCTTTTAATTACACGTGGAGCACTTACTACTTTTAGCATAGCTAATGATGTTTCCAAATATTTCGCCATCATTCCCTGCCCGCTTTCGCTACGGTTTACCCGGCTCTTGGAGCATTAAATATAATGCATCTGGCTACACCCGAAAGTGCGGTTCTCTCGGCAGTGATTTTTAATGCTTTGATCATTATGGTACTTGTACCGTTGGCTCTCCGTGGTGTTCCCTACCGTCCAGTGGGCGCAGCGAAGCTGTTGCGTAATAATCTATTAATCTACGGCATTGGCGGACTGATTACACCATTTATCGGAATCAAACTGATTGATATGCTTTTAGTCGCTTTGAAACTGGTTTAATTGGAGATAATTTATTGAAGAAGCAGCTTAAAATAGCCCTGATTTTCCTGGGTGTTTTTGTGATCGTACTGGGTGTAATTTACCCTTTGGTCGTTACCGGCGTTTCTCAATTATTTTTTAATCACCAGGCAAACGGCAGTATGATTACGCAAAATGGCCGAACAGCAGGTTCCGAACTTATCGGTCAGCCTTTCAGCGACCCCAAATACTTCTGGGGCAGATTATCGGCAACCGCGATTTTTCCTGATAACGCCGACGCATCTTCAGGTTCTAATTACGGGCCGTCAGAATCCCGCTCTTCAAGCTGCCGTTCAGGACCGGATAAATGCTTTACAGGCCGT
>CAVYWK010000005.1:0-9355 GCA_963772255.1 uncultured Acidobacteriota bacterium | reverse complement strand
CTTGGGCAAAAAAAGGGCTCAAAATAAGGGTTCACCACAGAGGCACAGAGGCAACGAGAAAAAAAGAAGGACTTAGGGAAGGGCAATGAAAAGACGCAATTGATTCATCAAGGAGACGCGGAGACAACTTTCAGAGAGGACAAACGGAGTTAGGGCTGATCAAGAGCCAGTTAACGCTTTTTCTTTTCCCATAAGTCCATTCTTCTTGCTTTTTCCTTCTCTGTGTTTCTGTGCCTCTGTGGTGAATTCCTTCTTTTCCCCCTTGGTGACCTTGGTGCCTTGGTGGTAGATTCTTTTCCATGAACTTGGAATATTTCCACCCCATGTTCGTGCACTTCCCGGTGGCGCTCACGCTCTGCGGCACGGGCCTGCTCGCCTTCGGAGCCCTGGGCGGCCACGGCGGCGCGCGCCGGGCGGGCCTGCTGGTCCTGGTCCTGGCGGGGGCCATGGTGATCCCCACCTACATCACCGGCCAGGTGGCCCGCGCCGTCCTGGAGGACTCCGCCGCCTACGAGCGCGACCTGCCCCTCCTGGACACCCACGAGGACCTGGGCCTGGCGAGCCTGGGCGCCCTGCTGGCCCTGGGCATCGTGGCGGGCCTCGCCCTGGCCCGGGAGAACAAAACCGGGGCAGACGGCGGACCCGACGCCAAGACCCCGCCCTGGGCCCTCCTCGCCCTCGCCCTGGCCGCCTGCGTGCTCATCGGCGCCACCGCCTTCTACGGCGGCCGCCTCGTCTTCGAGCACGGCATCGGGGTGAGGGTCGAGCGAGACGCGAGTAAGCGAGACGCGAGACGCGATTAAGCGAGACACAAGACGCAAAAGGCCGAAGCCGTCATTGCGAGGAGGCCGCAGGCCGACGCGGCAATCTCGCCGTGAAAGTCCGGGAAAACCAGATCGCCGCGGCCCGCGTCGCGGCCCTCGCGATGACAGCCACAATCGCTGCGCGAGAGGCGATTGTGCAAGCCGTGATCACCCGATCACCCGATCACCCGATCACCCGATCACCTAATTACCCCATCGCATTCGCCATTCAACATTCGCCATTCTCCCCCCTCCCTTGACAGGCCGTACGTAATTTCGTACGCTTATCCCGGAGGCCCCGCATGCCGTCCTACCGAGTGAGTGAAGCCCGGAGCCATCTTTACAAACTCGTGGACGAGGCCGCGGCGACGCACGAGCCCATCTTGATCGAGGGCAAGCGCGGGAACGCCGTCCTCGTCTCCGAGGAAGACTGGCGGGCCATCGGGGAGACGCTCTACCTGCTCTCCGTCAAGGGCATGCGGGAGTCGATCCGGAAGGGCCTGAAGACGCCCGTGGACAAGTGCGACGACACCCTGAAATGGTGATCTGAGGTGGCCGTCTGGCGCCTCGTCTTCACCAAGCAAGCCCAGCGGGACGCCAGGAAGCTCGCGGCCTCCGGCCTGAAACCCAAGGCCACGGCCCTCCTGGAACTGCTCGCCGAGGACCCGTTCCAATCTCCCCCACCCTTCGAGAAACTCGTCGGCGACCTGGCGGGAGCCCATTCCCGGCGCATCAACATCCAACACCGCCTCGTCTACCAGGTCCTGCAGGACATCCACACCGTCAAAGTCATCCGCATGTGGACGCATTACGAGTAGCGGCCCCCCGTGTGGTGCGAGACGCGATTAGGCGAGACGCGAGACGCCGAGGCTGTCATTGCGAGGCGCCCGAAGCTTCGGCCGAAGCCGCGAGCGCACCGTGGCGGAACGAAGCAATTCCGGCGTGTGGGCCCGAACGGCGAGATTGCCGTGGGGCCGGCGGCCACTCGCGATTGAATCTTGGGAGAACGCGGGATCGGTAGCCCTTCGCGAAGCCTCCAAGCCTTGCTTTTCGGTTTTGCACATTCCAAGGCCTAGCTTCACACACCTCCATTGACCCGCCTCAGCGGGGGTCCTATATTCAGTGTCAGGAGGCGCACATGCGGTTATGGAAATTCTCGAAGTCGCTCCCGCTGGTGGCTTTGCTGAGTGGAATGATATGGGGCGTTCTGGTTTTGGGATCAACGCCTGTTGAGCAGGCCCGGCCCCTTCCCCCTCCCGCAGGGACGAGGCTCCCCTCCGAACCCGTGAACGCAGCCGCAGCCGTGGTCGTCAACTTCGAGGAACTGGCACGGCAGGACGCGCTGAAGCCGAAGCTTTTGGGCCCCCTCATTCCCCAGTTTATCCACTCCCCTTTTGGAGAGGAGGAGGAGGAAGGCCAGATGCTGCCTTCCCCTCACGAAGTGACCCCCCCGGAAGAACGTCAATTCGTCTATCCCTGGCCCACCGTACCATCCCCAGGTCCTGTGATCTCGTTTGCCGGGATGGACGACGTCGTCAAGGTTGGCACCTTGAATATCGTCATCCCGCCCGATACGGATGGCGCCGTGGGGCTGAGCAAGGTGATGGTGGCGGTGAACAACAACTACCGCATTCAGGACAAGGCCACGGGGGCCGCCCTCAGCACCGTGTCCATTGACACCTTCTGGAGCGCCACGGGCGGCAGCGGGTTCTTCGACCCCAGGACCCTCTACGACCCCATCAACAACAGGTGGATCGTCTGCGTGCTCTCCGACAACTTCAGCGCCAACTCCGCCATTGAGGTCGGCGTTTCGCAGACCAGCGATCCGGCGGGCTCCTGGTATCTGTTCAAGGTCAAGGCTGATTCGACAAGCTCCAACTGGGCCGATTTCCCCGAGATCGGATTCAACAAGAACTGGGTTGCCATCAACGTGAACATGTTCTCCAACGCTGGCGGAACTTTCCAGGGCTCTAAAGTATTGGTGGCCGACTATGCCCAGATGCGCGGAGGCACCCTGAGTTCGTCCCTCATCACGGGGACCCAATACTGCACAGCGCCAGCCGCCACCTATACCTCCACCGAGAGCACGCTCTACCTCGTCACGCGTTGGAACAGCAATGGCTACTACCGCGTGGATACTATGACTGGCGCGGTGGCCAGCCCCAGCTACACTGTCGGCTCCCTGAAGAACCTTGGCGTTACATGGGCCGAACCCGGCAACCAGATTATGCCCCAGGCGGCTCCGCTATCTGGCAGCAGCATCTGCGGCTCGACTCCATGCCCCGTGGAATGTCAGGACTCGGCGATCCGGGCTACGCCTGTCGTGCGCGGAGGGTTCCTCTACTTCGCTCAAACCGTCGGTCTGCCTTCCAGCGGTCTGACACACACGGCCGTTCAGTGGGCTAAACTCGATGCGAGCGGGGGCGCCAACACGGGCAACACGATCGATGTGGGACGCGTCGAAGACCCAACGGCCACCTCCACCAACGGAGGCAAGTGGTACACCTATCCCCACATCGCCGTGAACCAGTACGGCGACATCATTCTTGGGTTCTCCCAGTTCTCTTCCAGCCAATTTGCCGCCTCGGGCTATACGATCCACGGCCGGGCCGACGCGGCGGGCGTCATGAACGAACCGGTCATCTTCAAGGCGGGTGAGGATTACTACCACAAGACCTTCAGTGGCACCCGCAATCGCTGGGGAGACTATAGCAAGGCCCAAGTGGACCCCTCCGACGACACGAGCCTCTGGGTACTCCAGGAGTACGCCAAAACCCGCGTGGGTACCAACGACGGCACGACGGGCAGCAACTCCAGCCGCTGGGCCACGTGGTGGGCGGCGATCTCTCCCACACAGCCGGCCGAAACCGCCCCCGGAGGCACCTCAGTTACGGCCCAGTCGTGGACGAGCAAGACGGCCCTCACCTGGCCCGTGAACTCTGCCGCCACCTCGGGGTACAAGCTCTACCGAGGAGACGCCTCGGGCCTTCCCAACCTGCTCAACAGCTCCAACGATAGCTGCCTGCGGTTCACCGGAGCGAACCAGAGCGCGAACACGGCCACCGGCCTCACCGAAGATCCGGCCTCCGCTGCCGGACGCTTTTACTGGTACCTCGTGACGGGCATGAACATGTTTGGCGAGGGCACCGCCGGGAACGCCACCGCCGGCCCCCGCATCGTCAACAGCACCGGCGCCTGTCCGTAATTGGCGAGACGCGAGACCCTAGACGGAAGGAAATGTGCAATGTGGAATGTGGGATGTGGAATGTAAGGTCAAAAGCACCGCGCTGACACTGCTCGTGTCCTCTTTTCACATTCGCCATTCGCCATTCGCCATTCGACATTTTCCATCCCCATTCGCCATTCGACATTCGCCAGCCTCCCCCATTGAACAAACCGCCCCTCCCCCGGGTATATGTGGGTGTAAGGGGAACGCATGAACGGCGACTGGCTTCCTGAGGGCTTTGAAATCAAAGACTTGGACGCTCCGCGGCGGATGGCCCAAAGGGTCCGGACGCGCGTGGTGGTCCACCGGAAGCGCGTGCGCATGGCCCAGGGCGTGGGTGCCCTGGCCGCCCTCGCGCTGATCCTGGGCGTCGCGCCGCTCCTCTGGCGGTCCGCTGGACAGCCGACGGGGCCGTCCCAGATGGCAGGGCAGTCCGATGTGGGAGCGACCTTTAGGTCGCGATCCCTCGGTTCTAACCCTTCGCCACCTGAAGGTGGCTCCCACGACAGCCAAGGGTTGTCCCAACCGAGTTTGGATGGTGCAACCTCCCATGTGCCGACACCCGCCCAGATGGCACAAACCTCCGGTGTGGGAGCGACCTTTAGGTCGCGATTCCCCGGCTCACACCAATCGCCACCTGAAGGTGGCTCTGATCCTGGACTCCCTGCGGTCGCAAGGATGACACCCGACAACGGTCATTCCGGCTTGTCCGGAATCCAGACGGATTCTCAGGATGTTACGATTCAGAAGGCCGGGCAGGGCGTGGAACTGGCCTGGCACGGGAATCCCTCGCAGGAGTTCGTGGTTTACCGTTGTACCAGCCCCAAGTTCGACCGGTGCGACGTGGCCGGAATCGTCAAGGGGACGAAGTGGGTGGATTCGGGGAAGGAAACGGCCCCCGTGGTGTTCTATCGGGTAGAACCGAAGGCGTAAAAGAGATAGTGAAAAGCGAAAAGCAAGAAGTGAAAAGCGAAAGGTCAAAGAGAACGGAGGCGTGCGCAGTGTTTCTTCGTCTTGCACTTTTCACTTTTAACTTCTGACTTTTAACTGCAATCAGAGGAGGTCCACATGAGGACAAAGGTGTTACTCGGGCTCGCGGTGGCCTTGATGCTGGTCGTCAGCGTCGCCACCATCGGAAGCAACATGGGGTTCAAGATCAGCATACCGCTGTACGCCACTGCTGCGAGCCATACGGACTCAACTGGGTCTCGTTGCCCTACTACAACAGCTACGCCAGTGCCTCCGTTGCCTGGCAGACATTCCTAACTCGCATGAAGTTGGACTCATTTCAACGAGAGCGACTGGTACTTATTACGTATGGCGATAGATTTCGACACCGACTTTCCTAATCTCCCGGCGGAGAACTTGATAACGGCATGGCTCTTCTCGTCAAGGTTGCAGGAAGATGGCAACTGGATTGTTGTCGGATCCCATTCCCCGCCGACAACTGCCTCTCAATGCACCTATGCGACCGCCCAGGACACGACTGGCCTCAACTGGATTTCCATTCCCTATCACACTACAGCATCCAGCCTCGGTCGGACTCATGGCAGAATCCCGAACTGCGCCGAGGTGGATGCTTTCAGAAACCGCTCTACGCCACCTATCGGGTATTACGACGGCGTGGATTCTGATTTCCCGTTCGTTGCCCAGGGCAAGCCATGATCGTAAAGGTGGTTCGGCAACGCTAACACATGGGCCCCGGCCCACTATTGAGGAGGAGTCCCATGACGAAACAGATTTGGTATTCTAGTTGTTCTTTGCTTGTAGTTCTGCTATTGCATTTGGCGGTGGCGCAGTGCTCTACGTACATGTAATCCTCCTAACGCTCACCGGAAGATAACTATCGGACTCGGCATTTACGACAGTAACGTCAGCGGGATGTTGCTGGCAGTAATGGCGGCTGTGTGGGAGGCTATCTGATAGCGGTTCCCGGACATGGGCTCACTGCAGGTAGCACCGGCCAAGCCAGTCTGCTTCACCGCTCATTGCTGACGCAAGTACAATTCTCGGCTAACTGGCAAACTGCTCAGGGCGCGAATTCTTGCGACGAGCTGTCCTACAACGGGCCAATAACAACCTATTGCGGCTCTGGGAACAGACCGGTGATACGACTGTTGGCCACGCTGGTAAGTTCGTAGTGGCAACCCGCTTATGCTAGCTACAGCTCAAGGTGGAACCTTTCCC
Organism: uncultured Acidobacteriota bacterium; assembly: GCA_963772255.1. Taxonomy (GTDB): domain Bacteria; phylum Acidobacteriota; class UBA4820; order UBA4820; family DSQY01; genus JAKAJA01. The sequence continues at coordinate 3,139 of CAVYWK010000005.1, read as the reverse complement.
AGCCTATGACTCCCGGCAATCCAGAAACATTCCAAGCAATGCCCACACTGCCACTCACCGTACTTCCGGCACGGCGGCACCTACAACTTCACACCTGCGCTGGACACTGCCAGCAGCCGGGGTCAGCACAGTACTACGACAGCACCACGGCTGCCCCGACCGTCATCACCGGATGGGATATCTTACTGGACCCACGGCGCGAGCGACGCCTCGACGACTGGGAACGTGGCGAGCTGGACCTTCGTCAAGACGACGGCCTCGGGTTCTACGGCCAGCGATACCACTGGGACCTCGACTCCCGCCGCCGGCGAATGTGGCCTACTTCGCACTTCGCCTCATTTTGATTCACGGCTTCGTTACCCCGTTCGTTGGCGCGCATTCCGGCGGAGCGGCCCCACTCCTGCTGGCCTCTTCGTACAGGACAGCGTTTCGGCGAGCCGCGGGCAGGTGACGGTGAACTGGCGCACGAATGTTGAATCCGCGGTGGCGGGCTTCGACGTCGTTTATTCGCGCACGAAGACCGGGACCTTCACGGTGGTTGCCGGCACGGCGACGGCCCCCAAGGGCAACAACTCGGCCTACTCCGTGACCTTCCCCAAGCCGGTGCGCGTGGAGAAGCTGTTCTTCAAGGTGCAGGCGCACATGACGGACGGCTCCTCCCAGTTCTCGGACCTCATGAAGCTGGGCGGGGACGATCACGCCGCCAGCCTCGGCAAGACGCTGCCGGACTAGATCTCCCGGCGGGCAGAAATGTCCGCCCCACAGAAAAGGGCCGGCCCCGCAACGGGCCGGCCTTTTTCGTTCATCGGCCGAGGGCTTCGGCCGCTACGGGTTCGCGTCTTGGATCTCGTTCAGCGCTCTCCCGGGGGCCAGTCCAGATAGAGCCCATCTTTACAATCGGGGCACATCCATTCGTCGTGCCAGATATGGTCCTCCGGGGTTCGCGGGTTTTCGGCTTTGTCCACGAGAACGAGAGGGTCGCCGCATTGGGGGCAGAGCTCTTTGATGTAATACGGCTTGTTCCCAGGCCTTGGATCACAGGGGCGCCTGGGCTTTAGGGACTTCATCGCATCCTCCAGCTAGGCCAAAACGATCTGCTGGACCTTTTGGAAATGGGCGTCGGTGGTGAGGACTTTGAGGCCGTGCTGCATGGCGCTGGCGGAGATCCAAAGGTCGTTGGTGGGGATGGGGGTTCCCGCCCTCCGGAGGGCGCACAAGATGACGGCGTAGCGCTCGGAGGTCCCCTCGTCCATCGGAATCACCCGCACGCGGGGGCTGTCGAGAAACTCCCTCAGGATCGTCTCGTTGGCCTTGCGCCGGCTTCCTGCCAGGAATCCCGCGCGCAGCTCTCCGAGGATGACGGGTGTGACGCACACTTCATCGGCCTCCCGGAGGGCCTCCACCACCCGCGCGTCGCCCCGCATGAGCGCCGAGTAGGCCGAGGTGTCGAGGAGGATGCGGTTCACGACCACAGCTCCTCGTCGACCTTTCGCGAGGAGCGCAGCGCCGACTCGAAGACGGCCGCCTCCTCGCGAGTCCACCGTCCTGCAAACCCGTCCAGGTCGTGATAGAGATGGCGGGCGGCCCCTCCCTCAAGCGTGCCCGCCGCCTCGCCCAGAAGGCCCACGGCGGCCTTCGTGAGGCTGGTCTTCCTCTCTTTCGCGCGCTTGCGGATGACTCTTAGGAGGTCCGGCGGCAGGTTGCGCAAGGTCACGGTGGGCTTGGATGCGGGTTTCATTGCGCCTCCTATATGCATCACCAGATGCATCATGGTGATTCACAATATAGTGCCTTCTTGCCCGGCGGGCAAGTCTCGAATCGGATTGACCCGGGGCCCCGTGGCCGTCACCGCGAGAACCGAGATGCGGGCCGTGGCGATCTCGTCCCATCTTGTCACTGCGAGCAACGCGACGAAGCACTCTCGCCGTGCACGCGGCGGGATTGCCGCCTCGGCCTGCGGCCTCCTCGCAATGACGGGTTCTTGGGGTTGCGTCTCGCGTCTCGCTTCTCGCGTCTCGCTTCTCGCGTCTCGCGTCTAGCGTCTCGCCTAATCGCGTCTCGCGTTACCTGGGAAACACGACCTTGAGGGCGCGGGGGAGGATCTCCACGGCGGCGGGCTCGCTGATGTGCTTGAGGTTGCCGTCCACGTGGATGTAGGTGGGGCGGTCCACGGCGATCTGGAGCATGTCGGTCTTGAACATGGAGACGCCCTTGAGCATCTGCATCTGCTTGAGGAGGACCATGGGCAGGGCCACGAAGCGCTGGACGGGGCCGTAGTCGCCCAGGAGGGTCACGTCCAACAGGCCGTCCTGCAGGTTCGCGTGGGGCGTGAGGAAGAACCCGCCGCCGGCGCACTGCCCGTTGCCCACCTCCACCAGAACCCCCTTGCTCTTGAACTCCCAGTCGCGGGCCTTGAGGTGGAAGTGCGGGTTGCGGTAAGTGGGCAGGTTCTTCAGGACCACCACGAGGTAGGAGAGGATGCCCGTGAGGCGCGTGACCTTCTGGTTCTCGTGGGTCACGAGGCCGTCGAAGCCCACGCCCACGCTGTTGAGGAAGGTGTGCGGGCCGAAGCGGCCCACGTCGATGGTCTGGATGTTGCCCTCGCCCAGCGCGCGCAGGGCCTTGGGCAGGTTGTGGTAGACGCCGATGGCGCGGGCGAAGTCGTTCCCCGTCCCCTCGGGCAGGAGCGCCAGGGCCGTGTCGGTGAAGATGAGCCCGCGGCCCGTCTCGCTGACGGTGCCGTCCCCGCCCACGCAGGCCACGATCTCGTAGCCCGCCGCGGCGGCCTCCCGCGCCATGCGCGTGGCGTCGTCCGGCGCCGTGGTGCGCGCCAGGTCGTAGTCCAGGCCCATCTCCCGGAGGGTTTTCTCGATCCGCGGCAGCGCCTTCAGCGCCTTTCCCCGGCCCGCCACGGGATTCAGAAGAACGAGTAGCTTGGCCATTGAGCCCCCTCGCAGTTATTGTACACGAGGAAGGGCGGCGTTGAGGTGAGTAGGCGAGTAGGTGAGTAGGAGAGTAGGAGAGTAGGAGAGTAGGGCAAGAAAGGAATAAGACAAGCCCGGACTGCTGCCGCTCTTTGGTCTTTGTCTCTTCCTATTCCCCTACTCCCTTACTCACTTACTCACCTTCCCCCTGCCTC
>CAVYWK010000004.1:0-9492 GCA_963772255.1 uncultured Acidobacteriota bacterium | reverse complement strand
AAACAAAGAAGTACTTTGGGAAGGGCAATGAAAAGACGCATTTGATTCATCAAGGAGACGCGGAGAAAACTTTCAGAGAGGATAAACGGAGTTAGGGCTGTGGTCAAATGAGTTAACGCTTTTTCTTTACCAAGATGTGGGTTGTTCTCGTTCCTCACTTTCTCTGTGTCTCTGTGCCTTGTGGTGAGATCTTTCTCTCCCCCTTGGTGACCTTGGCGCCTTGGCGGAAGATTCTTTGCATGAACTTGCAAGTATTCCACCCCATGTTCGTGCACTTCCCGGGGCGCTGACGCGGTCGCGCACCGGCCGCCGCCTTCGGAGCCGCGGCGGCCACGGCGGGCGCGCCGGGCGGGCCTGGCCGGCCTGGTCCCGTGGGGGGCCATGGGGATCCCCACCGACATCACCGGTCAGGTGCTGCCCGCGCTGTCCTGGAGGACTCCGCCGCCGACGAGCGCGACCTGCCCCTCGCGCACACCGACCAGGAGATGGGCCGGCGAGCTGGGTGCCCTGCTGGCCCTGGGCATCGTGGCGGGCATCGCCTGGTACGGAGACAAAACCGGGAAGACGCGGGCCCACGCCAAAACCCCGCCCTCGGCCTTCCTCGCCCTCGCCCGTGCGGCGCGCGTGCTCATCGGCGCCACCGCCTTCTACGAGTGGCCGCCTCGTCTTCGAGCACGGAACGGGCGAGGCATCGCGCCAGGAGAGCGCTCCTAGAAACATCCCCCCGTCTTCGTAGGAGGCCTCTCCCCGAGTCCTTCTCTCCATTCTCGTGGCGTGGACACCCCGCGTGGTGTGGGCACACCCTGCGTGGCGTGGAGACCCCTGCGTGGCGGGGACCGGCGGGGGTGGCCCCCTGGCGGAATAGTGCCCGCCCCACGAGCAAATGAAACGTGAGCGCGAGACGTGAGACGAGAGACGCGATCAAGCGAGCGTGATTAAGCGAGACGGAAGTAAAGATGGAATGTGCAATGTGGGATGGTGGGTTAAAGCGGCTGTGTCGATCAACAAAGGTCGTGTCCCTTCTTCACATTTCGCCATTCCTATTCGCCATTCACGATCGGCATTCGACGCGGCGGCCTTCGCCAAGGCCCTCCCGAATCCCAATCCCGTTTTTCCAGTTCAATTTTTCCCCCCCCAAAAAAAAGGGCCGGCCCCATGGCCGGCCCCTGGGGTGGCGATGGGCCACCCTGGCTTGATGAGAGGAGAACGAAGGCTCCGCGAGCGGCCTCACGATGTCGCTGGCCACCACAAACCGTCGGCCATGGTCGCGAGGACCGGGAAGTAGTTCGTCCGAGGAGCAAGGCACTTCACGGTACAGCTTCCCCGGCGGGCGCGACGAGCGGGAGATACGGGCCGGATAGTGTCCTTTTATGTTGGTCGAGCCCCAGCCTGGAAAGTTGCCACCGGCCAGGATCCACGGCGGTCTTACTGAATCCCGTCGCCGCCTTCACGGCGCGGTAACCGAAACAGAGGTGAAGGTCACTACATTGCCGGAAGCAGGCACTGGCGTGGCAGCGCCCACGAAGGCCGTCTCGGTGAACCCGCCCGGCTGTCCGCCGTCGAAGAGTACCGAGAGCGCCACATAGGTGTTCATGCCCGGAGCAACAGGCACCTCGACCTTCGCGTTTCCGAAGTCCTTGCCGTCGGCGCCGAAGTTCACTGCCCCCGCCAGCTGCCAATCGGCGGTCTTGAAAGACGCAGGAGCCGTCGTGCTCTGGTAGAACCGGATGGCCAAACCGGTGATCAGGCCCGAAGCCGGCTCCACATCTAGAAACCCTTCAGGTTATCCATGGCGGGCCATGTCAGGGAGAGGCTGAGCACGGGGCCGAGCGGGGACTGGGCGCGACCGTCAGCGCGGGGATGGCGACGGGGGTCTCGGTGTTGGGGCCCAGAGGACCGTTGCCGTTGGTGACATCGTCGAGGTCGAATGTCTGGTTGGCCGGGTTGAAGCCCGAGGTCATGAGGATGTACTGCCCTTTGCCCTTGTTGGCGATGGAGTAGAGGAAGGTGTTCCTCACCTCCTGGGGAAGGCAGTTGCCGACGGTCCCGATCCTCATTCCAGTTGGACCACGCCACAAAGCTTCCGTTGAGTGCTTTCACCTGACTGGTCGCTCGGGACCTTGCCGCTGTTGTGCCGGCGCCGTCACCGTCACCCAACACCGGGCCACGATGGATCCGGTGCCCGTGCCGTCGTCGAGCGTCCCGCCACGCCGTACTGCTCGTCGGTCGCGCCGTTGCCCACGAAGTATGAGCTGTCGCACGGGACAATAGAAGGTGTCACGGGAGCATTGCCCGACAGACCCTTGCCCTCGGCCGCCCCGGGATAGGCCGCGACATGGAGAGACCCTGCCATACCCAGAGCCACCGCCCCGATTCCCAGGAGTTTAAGAAGTGTGTTTTTCATCGCCAGGGTCTCCTTCCTTTCGCGGCTTCTCTCTTGAACCACAGCCACCATTGCATCCTGCGTGCCAAGCGATTCCGATGCCCGAGCGGGCCCTGATCTGTGGCCGATTCTCCTTTCAAATTAGAGGTCATATGGGTCCAGCTGCTGACCAGGGCAGGGCAGCCCCGCCCTTCATATTTGAGACTGTCCCCTCTTCAATAATGAGATGGGCGAGCCCCTGCGGAGCCCTCGTGCGTTCGCTCCGCCGTGGCGCGGACACTCCTGCGCGGCGCGGACACTCCTGCCGCGACCTTCCGGCGGGCAAGAGTGCCCGCCCCACGAGCAGGCGAGACGCAGACGCGATTAAGCGAGACGCAAGAGGCCGAAGTCGTCATTGCGAGGAGGCCGCAGGCCGACGTGGCAATCCCGCCGTGAAAAGCCAGGCAGGCAAGGCATCGCGCTCGGGAGAGCGCTCCTACGAACGCCCCCCCGTCGTCGTAGGAGGCCTCTCCCGGGGTCCTTCTCTCCATTCCCGTGGCGCGGACACTCCTGTCCGCGGCCTTCCAGGCGGGCAAGAGTGCCCGCCCCACGGATGAACAAGGCGCGACCACGAAGCTCGTGTCCTCTTTTAACATTCGCCATTCACCATTCACCATTCGACATTTTCCATCCCCCCATTGAACAAATCCCCCCTCCCCCGGGTATAGCTAGGTGTAAGGGGTTTGAATGTCCGACGGCTGGCTTCCTGAGGACTTTGAAATCAACGACTTAGACGCTCCTAGGCGGATGGCCCAGCGGGTTCAGGCCCGCGTGGTGGTCCACCGGAAGCGCGTGCGCATGGCCCAGGGCGTTGGCGCTTTGGCCGCCCTGGCCGTGCTCCTGGGCGTGGCGCCGCTGCTCTGGCGTCCTTCTGGGGAGCCGACGGGCCCCTCCCAGATGGCGCATCCGTCGAGCTGAAACCATTCGCCATCGGAGATGGCTCCCACACCTGCCAACCGGCCCTCCGAGTGGAGGGAGCACCTCCCACGAGTCCACCCCGAAGCACAACCAGCCCAAGGGGAGGGAGTCCACGAGTCCACGAGCCCACGCGCCCACGAAGGTGGCTCAACCCCTTCCCCCATTCGCCAGATGACACCCGCAACGGTCATTCGCGGCTCGTCCGAATCCCCGAGGTCACCCTCGCGAAGGCCGGGCAGGGCGTCGAACTGGCCTGGCACGGGAATCCCTCGCAGGAGTTCGTGGTTTATCGTTGTACCACCCCCAAGTTCGACCGGTGCGACGTGGCCGGAATCGTCAAGGGGACGAAGTGGGTGGATTCGGGGAAGGAAACGGCCCCCGTGGTGTTCTACAGGGTAGAACCGAAGGCGTAAAAGAGATAGTGAAAAGTGAAAAGTAAGAAGTGAAAAGCGAAAGGTGCAAAGAGAACGGAGGCGTGCGCGCAGTGTTTTTCGTCTTGCACTTTTCACTTTTAACTTCTGACTTTTAACTCACTCTGAGGAGGTCCACATGAGGACAAAGGTGTTACTCGGGCTCGCGGTGGCCTTGATGCTGGTCGTCAGCGTCGCCACCATCGGAAGCAACATGGGGTTCAAGATCAGCATCCACCTGACGGCCGGCGATAGCAATTTTGTATCCCTTCCGTACTATAATTCCTACTTGAAGGCTGCTGACGTGTTTGCTGATATCCCATCAGCTGGCTCCGTTCAGAAATTCGACAATACAAATGGCACCTTCATCACGAATACTGGGAGCACAACTCGAAACAACTTCGACATTACTCCAGGAGAAGCCTACGTTGTGACTGTCGGTTCAACCGTGGATTGGGTTGTAGTGGGATCACATAATCCCACACTTGCGCTTCCGCTGAATGCTGGCGATAGCATTTTCATTTCCGTGCCCTACCACACAACTGCCACAGATGCCGCTACGCTTTTTGCCCAGATCCCAAATTGCGGCTCTGTTCAGACATTCGATAACACTAACGGCACGTTTATTACCAATACTGGGAGTGCGACGCGGAACAACTTCCCCTTGGTTCCCGGCGTCGGGTATGTCGCAACTGTTGGCACGTCGGGTACATGGTCCCCTGCACATTATTGAGTTCCGTCTTCTGGTCATTGGGAGGCTCGCGATGAAACGATTCCTTGCGTCACTGGTTTGCTGTGTTATTATGGTGTTCATCACTACTTTCGCTTATGCGCAGTGCTCGGCTACTGCTCCTGTCTTGCAGGGAAATACCGGTGAACTCGAAGGGCTCACCGGAACGATCGGGACGGACTTCCAGCATTTCTTTTGGTGGGTTGGTAACGGTGCTGCGAACAACTCTGGCACCTACCCGCAGAACCTAATTGCTGCAAACCTTTCCGGAAGCACCTACTACATGAATGCAAACTGGAACAAGTCGGCGCCTGGCCCTATTGGCTGTCCTGGTAACACTGACGCACTAAAGCTAGGCACGAGAACCGCTTGGGTGACCAGCCATAGGGGCGCAAGTGGCGGCGACTACATTCTCGCGTCCCAACTTTACATCTCCGGGTCAAATTATTTATTCGATCATGCTACGCTTGGCGTGAACAACGGCAATGGCATTGCCGGTGTGACCACGATGACGCCCGTTGCCATCCCCGCCTTCACCTCCTGCAACTTGGCTGCAAGCGGGCTCCACTACAATGTCACCATGGCGTGGCCCGCCATTTCCAATCTCAAAGGCTTCTACAACACGGGCAATGTACCCGCCAATAACCTCATAACTGGCATCCGGATCCGCTGGGCTGGAGGCGCTTCCGCCCCAGCCCAAGACATCGCCAACTGGCCAAACACGCTCACGACCGTGAGCACTAGCGGCGCAGGTACAGATCCTGGTAGCATCACTTCCGTTGCGCTCCCTGACGGTCCGCTTCCTTCGGGCGGCATTTGGTTCCGCATGTTCCTTGTGTTTGACGGCGGAGCCTATGAAACCCCATTCGGCGGACCGGCGATTGCCGGCGGCACGCCCACGGCCACGGGCCTGTTCGTTCAGGACAGCGTTTCGGCGAGCCACGGGCAGGTGACGGTGAACTGGCGCACGAATGTGGAGTCCGGGGTTGCGGGCTTCGATGTCGTGTATTCGCGCACGAAGGCCGGGACCTTCACGCTGGTTGCCGGCACGGCGACGGCGCCGAAGGGCAACAACTCGGCCTACTCCGTGACTTTCCCCAAGCCGGTGCGGGCGGAGAAGCTGTTCTTCAAGGTGCAGGCGCACATGATGGACGGGTCCTCCCAGTTCTCGGACCTCATGAAGCTCGGCGACGACAACTCCGGGACAGGCATCGGCAAGGTGCTTCCGGACTAAGATTTCCAGGCGGGCTTTCGGCCGATGCCAGCATCGGCCGCTACAACAAAAGGCATGCGTGCCCGCCCCACAAGAAAGAACGGCGGACAGGAGTGTCCGCCCCACAAAAATGTACTGCCCCACAAAAAAGGCCGGCCCCGAAACGGGCCGGCCTTTTCTTCTTCTTGAACCCCGCCTTGACCCGTGGCCCCCGTTGAACCTAGACTACGGGCGAGGTTAGGGGCCATGACCATCGCGGAAGTTCTGAAAGCCAAACGGTCGGAGATCCTGCAAGCCGCCGCAAAGCGCGGTGCGCGAGGCCTGCGCGTGTTCGGCTCGGTGGCGCGCGAGGAAGCCTCCGAATCGAGCGATGTGGACTTCCTCGTGGAATTGGACCCAGGGCGGAGCCTCTTCGACCTGGGCGGCCTCAGCGCTGACCTCGAAGCCCTCCTCGGCCGCAATGTGGATATCGCCGAAGTCAAGGGCCTGAACCCCCACCTCAGGGAGACGGTGCTCCGGAAGCCCTTCCACTATGAAGGACGAGGCCGTTGACCCGCAACACATCCTCGACGCCATCGATAACATCGAGACTTTCACGCAGGACGGGCATGCGGCTTTTCTGGGGGCATCAGCAGGGCTGATCTGCAATGAGCGCGCCGCGCGCGCCGGCGCCGGGCGAGCAGGACAAGGCGGCCGACCGACGGAAGGGTGGTGCCCTTTCTAGGGAGGCCAACGCCGTCATGCGAAGCCCGCCGCCCGCGCCCGAAGCTCCGCGACTGCCGGGCGCCTCGCTCGCCGCTCGCTCACCACGATGGAACCCCATCGCCCTTGCTCGCTTCCCGCCATGCATCCCGGCCAGCCTCCATCGCGACCATTCCTAATATACGGATAGGCCCTTAACATGCCGCTGCGGGATCTTCAAACGATGGCAGAGAGCACCCTGCGCCTCTCGCCCGAATCCCAGGCGGCGCACCCCGAGATAGATTGGTCGGGTATTGCCGGGGCCAGGAACATCTTGGTTCACGACTATCTCGGCGTGAACCCGAAACCGTCTGGAGCGTCATCGGGAAGGACCTGCCCCCGCTGAAGACAGCCGTCCAGAGCCTGCTGGATTCCATCCATAAACCCTGATTTCCGCGTCGGCCACCCCTGAAAAGCCGGTCATCTTTCACAGGGGCACCGCTTCGGCGAGAACTTTGTCCTTGATGTACCAGTGCAGGGCGCACGCGCTTACCACATCCACCTTCCGAGCGAGCAGGGCCTCCAGCTCTTGAAGGAGGCCCACATGATCTAGGAGGCTCACGCCGGGACTGAAGTCTACGAGCAAGTCCACGTCGCTGGCTGGGCCAGCCTCTCCACGAGCAACGGAACCGAACACCCGGAGGTTCGATGCGCCGTATCGGGCGGCGATGGCCAGGATCTCCGGCCTTTTTCTTCCAACAGCTCCGCGATGCCCATGAGGAGCCTCCACGAACAATATAGGCTGTTTCCAGCACGCCGGGCAAGGGATCGCGTTCGGGAGAGCGCTCCTACGGACCGCCCCCCGTCATTGTGGGAGGCCTCTCCCGAGGCCGATCTTTTCCTTCCCGTGGCGCGGACACTCCTGTCCGCGTGTCTCTGGCGGGCAAGAGTGCCCGCCCCACAAAAAAGGCCGGCCCCGCAACGGGCCGGCCTTTTACTTTCACCCAGCTCTTGACACACCCGATTCTCATGTGTACATTGTATCCGGAGGTTTTCATATGGCGGACAAGGCATCTACCGCGGTGACGGCGCGCCTTTCGACGGCGGAGGTGGCGGCGCTGGACCGCTTGGCAAAGGCGCGCCGGAGAACGCGCTCGCAGGTCGTGCGCGAGGCCGTGGCCACCTACCTGGCGGAATCGTCCGATTACCAGCTTGGTCTGGAGCGGTTTCTCGACCCGAAGGATAGGGCCCTTACCTCCGACGAGCTCTGGGAAGAATTGGGCTGGTCGTGAAGTATCGGGTCCAGTGGAAGGCCAGCACCGGCAGCGATTTGAAGCGGGTGGGCCGGGAGGCGGCCGACCGCGTGCGGCGATTCGTGGAGAGCAAGCTCGCCCGCGATCCCCGCCTGGGCGAACCCCTTTCGGGACGCTGGAAGCCCCTCTGGCGGGCACGGACCGGAGAGTACCGAATCATCTATGCCTTCAGCGACGCGGAGCTTTGGATCCTGGTCGTCCGCGTCGCCCACCGCAAGGAAGCCTATCGGGAGTAGGTCCGTTCCCCGCCAAAAGGCAGTGAATGTCGCGCCCTTCTGCCTCACACGGCGGGATTGCCGCGTCGGCCTTATGGGCTCCTCGCAATGACTCATTATCCCCGTCACTGCGAGGAGCAACGCGACGAAGCAGTCTCGCCGTGCACCTCGGGATTGCCGCGTCGGCCTGCGGCCTCCTCGCAATGACGGGTTCATGGGGTTGCGTCTCGCCGGAGACGGGAGCAGGGAGCGGGGAGCAGGGAGCAGAGGGGGACAAAAACCGCGGTCGAGGTTCTTGCCCTACTCACCTACTCACCTACTCCCCTACTCTCCTAATCTCCTATTTACCTACTCCCCTACTCACCTACTCTCCTACTCCCCTACTCACGCCCCCACCCTTGGGAAACACGACCTTGAGGGCGCGGGGGAGGATCTCCACGGCGGCGGGCTCGGTGATGTGCTTGAGGTTGCCGTCCACGTGGATGTAGGTGGGGCGGTCCACGGCGATCTGGAGCATGTCGGTCTTGAACATGGAGACGCCCTTGAGCATTTGCATCTGCTTGAGCAGGACCATGGGCAGGGCCACGAAGCGCTGGATGGGGCCGTAGTCGCCCAGGAGGGTCACGTCCAACAGGCCGTCCTGCAGGTTCGCGTGGGGCGTGAGGAAGAACCCGCCGCCGGCGCACTGCCCGTTGCCCACCTCCACCAGGACGCCCTTGCTCTTGAACTCCCAGTCGCGGGCCTTGAGGTGGAAATGCGGGTTGCGGTAGGTGGGCAGGTTCTTCAGGACCACCACGAGGTAGGACAGGATGCCCGTGAGGCGCGTGACCTTCTGGTTCTCGTGGGTCACGAGGCCGTCGAAGCCCACGCCCACGCTGTTGAGGAAGGTGTGCGGGCCGAAGCGCCCCACGTCGATGGTCTGGATGTTCCCCTCGCCCAGCGCGCGCAGGGCTTTGGGCAGGTTGTGGTAGACGCCGACGGCGCGGGCGAAGTCGTTCCCCGTCCCCTCGGGCAGGAGGGCCAGGGCCGTGTCGGTATAGATGAGCCCCCGGCCCGTCTCGCTGACGGTGCCGTCCCCGCCCACGCAGGCCACGATCTCGTAGCCCGCCGCGGCGGCCTCCCGCGCCATGCGCGTGGCGTCGTCCGGCGCGGTGGTGCGCGCCAGGTCGTAGTCCAGGCCCATCTCGCGGAGGGTTTTCTCGATCCGCGGCAGCGCCTTCAGCGCCTTCCCCCGGCCCGCCACGGGATTCACGAGCAGCAGCAGTTTCGCCATGGAGCCCCCCACTGGGTGTCATTGTACACGAGGAGAAGAGCGCTGATGGGAAAAAGATAAGCATTCACCACAGAGGCACAGAGACAACGAGGAACAGGGGATGGTAAGGTTAAAGGCAAAGAGAAAAATGGTAAAATTCACCACGGAGGCACGGAGGACACGGTGCACGGATTAGGACCACCGGCGAAAAATAGACCTCTACCTTTTGATTTGGTCTCCTCCTAACGCCTTGTCTTCAAGTCTTCCAAAATAAGAAGTTCTTCTGTTTTCATCTTTCTCTGCGCCTCTGTGCCTCTGTGGTGAAATTTCTCTCCCTA
>CAVYWK010000003.1:0-17144 GCA_963772255.1 uncultured Acidobacteriota bacterium | reverse complement strand
CTCCCGGCGGCCGCTGGCCGAAGTATGGGCCCTTCGCCTCCGCCGGCTTGGCGGTTGCAAGCTTGTCCATGGCCGAGACGGCAGAGTTGGCGTCAAGAACGCTCTGGATGGAAGCCACCACATCATCTTTCACCGGCAGGATCACCTCGAGGTTCATGGCTGCGCTCAGGAGCCTCGCCGCCATCGGCTGCCCGAGCCGTCCATCCTTCGCCGCGGGATCCAGACTCGCCACGACGCCGTCCACCAGCTGCGCTTTCGACGCTGCGGCGACGCTGTCTTTCATGGCCCTCAGGGTACCTTCCACATCTTTGTAGGGAAGTTCCGCCAGGTGCCTGGTCAGCATGGCGCGAAAGCTGGCATGGAAGTCGGCTCCGGGCGCCTCCATGGCTTGGATGTAGGGACCGGTGATCGCCCCCGTCAACAGCTTCGCGGTGGCGGCCTCCTGCAGTTCGCGTACCGCCTCAAGGTAGCGGCGTCCTTCGGCGAAGTCCTTCTTCAACAAGCAGATCGCGAAGAGCGTGGATTTGAGCGCCACGAGGGAAGCCTTGTCCTGGGGGGTTGCCTGCTGGACCGCAACCTTCAAGTCCTTCTCCACCTGAAGAGCCAGGGCCAGGACGGCCTCGTGGTTCTGCACCACCTCGCTGGGCTTGCCTGGAATCGCGTAAGAAGGCGAATCAGGCCCGGCGGAGGTATTGCCATCGGTCTTCCCGGCGAGGTTCTCGGCCACGCGCTTTTCGATGGCTGAGGTGGCCACCCAATAGGTGCCATCTCCCTGCGGAGTGTGGCGGGTAAAGAACAAGTATTTCCCGTCATGGGTCAGGTAGGCGCCGTACTCGTCATTCCCTGAATTGAATGCCTCCCCGAGATTGATGGGCGTGCCCCAGCCGCCCTTTCCAGTATTGAAGCTCACGAATAAATCGGTACTGTTGCCGTTACGGGCCGAGCAGAAAATGAGGAAGTGTCCATCCGGCGCTACGCAGGGATCGCCTTCTAAAGCATTCATGTTGATGGGCGACCCCAACTTCTCAACGATCAGCCGCCGGCCGGAATCCCGTTGGGCTTTGTACACCTGGTACATTCCGGGCTTGTCTCGTTCCGAGCCGAAGTACATCGTCCCATCCGTCATGGTGCTGCCGCGCCATTCGTTGGCGCCGCTGTTGATCGGAGCCGGAATACGGACCGGCGTGGACCATCCCTGAGCCGTGAAATCGACGGTCCAGAAATCCGTCGATTCGGCGGACGTCTTCTTCCCAGTGAAGGTGAGGGTATGGCCATCCGCTGAAAATACAGACTCGCAGGAGGAGTTGAAATCCAAAACAAAGGGCGCCTTCACGAAAGGCCTCCACGCGTTGTTCGCCCATTCGGAGTAGTAGAGCGTCGCGGGAGTCGAATAGTCGGCCGCACCCACGGACACGAAGCATTTCGTGCCATCGGGAGAGAAGGTCGGGGCGCCAGCGAACGCACTCAACGAAGTCAGGATGTCAGGCGCGAAAAGCACTGGCGTCTCTCCCGGCGGGGTCTGCCCGAAATAGGCGCCTCGGATCTGGGGATTGGCTGCCGGCGACTGCCCAGCCGACTTGATGGCCGATATGGGAAGGGCTAAGACGGCCAATAACAGTACCGGAATGAAACGTTGGAGTGTGCGTGTGAGCATCCTAAAATCCTCCTTTTTGCCTCGGCTTCTTTCTCATTCGCTTAGAGCGATGTCACTTCCGATTCCGCCTCCCTGACTTCAGCCTTCGACAAACCGAGGTTTGAGCTTTCCGATTACTGAAGTGGCGACCCAGTAGATATCCATGCTTTCACCCCTCTTTTCCCTGGTGAATAGCAGATATTTCCCATCCGGGGATACACGGGGTCCGTATTCATCCCCAGCGGTATTGATTGTTGATCCAAGATTGACAGGTTCAGTCCAGGCTCCATCTTTCTGACGAAAGCAGATCCATAAATCCCATCCCCCGTTCCCGCCCTTACGTGTTTCGGAAGCGAATATGAGGTAGCCCTCATCCGGAGACACGAACGGCTCGGTTTCTCCCGAAGTCGTCTTGATGAATCTCCCCAGACTATCGACTTGCGCATAGGCGCCGTCTTTGGGTATCGCCCGATAAAGCCAAGAACCTCCTGGGCCGCCGGTGCGGAGCGATTTGAAGTAAAGGGTTCCGTTATTCGTGACACAAGGCGACCCGTCCTGGGCGGCCGAATTGATGGGATCAGGCAAACGGATCGGAGCTGACCACGATGCATCCGACGCCCGCTCGACCATCCAAATATCCATACCGGAAGAAGGCGGACGGTTGGAAGCGAAGAACATCCTTTTCCCGTCAGGGGAGATGAAGGATTCCCAATTGATATACCGTTCGTCTGAGAAAGGAGCAGCCGCGGGTTTGGTCCACACTCCGTTTTCGAGACTGGTACATAGAATTCTTCCCTCTGTCCAATCGCCATTGACGACACTGAAATAAAGTGTCTTCCCATCCGGTGAAAATGTCGGATAGGTTTCAAGCCTTGATTCGAGTGAAATAGTCCCCGGAGCGAATACAACGGGTGTTTCACCTGGCAGCGTTTGCCCGAGATAGGCCTCCGAATCGCGAGGCGCCAGCATCAAAGCCTGCCGAGAGCATTTCCCGGCCTGGCCCGGGTTGCCGCTCCGGGAATAGGCGTCGCCCTGACTTACCGGGGCGTCCGAAGAACGGGGATGGTCATCCACCCTGCGTTGCAGTACCTCCAACAGACTGTCAAATCGAACCCAGTAGACATCGACTCGTGTGAAATCGGAGGAACTCGAATAGAACAGATAGCGTTTGTCATCGGTAACATAGGGCCCGAATTCATAACCAGGCGTATTTATCGTCGCGCCCAGATTCTTCGGATCCGACCAAGAACCATCACTCTCCCTGAAACTGATGAAGAGATCGCCTCCTCCGAAGCCGCCTCGATGTGGGGAGCCAAACACGATGAAAGCTTCGTCTCTCGCTACATAGAAGTCCCCCTCGTTCCCCGGAGAATTGAGTGGCCTCCCTAGACTGTGAAAGTCGCCTTTGGCGCCGGTCTTCACACAGGTCGATATGTCCATTTGCCCGATCCCGTTCAGTGCCCCCCGTGACGACGCATAGATGCGACCGCTAGCGGTGTCCTGGAGATAGTGTTTGTCTTTCGGATCCGGAAGATCCGTGCACATCGTCGGTGTACTCCAACCGGTGTCAGTCCGTTTCGATTGCCAACACGTCCTGAAATCATTGTACTTCTCGAAAAACATCGTCTTGTTGTCAACGGAAAGCGCCGGCCCTAAAAAGCCTGTGAAGAGATCGAAAGGCCCATTCCATTTGTCATCAGAGTACTTGTAGTACCTGATATTGTAATCGCTCCACGTGTTGGTGACTTCGGTATAGTAGAGCTCCTTGCCATCGGCTGATATGGCAATTCGGTCACTGGCAAAAAGGCCTTCGTGCGTCAGAAGTCTAAACACTCGCGGTGTGTGTTCGGGAGGTGCTTGATCGATATATCCAGTGAACCTCCCTTGGGCGGAGCCGCCAAAACTCACCCATGCCGCCAGAAGTAGTGCAGATATCGCCTTCTTCACGGTTTTCTCCTTCTCAGCGTGTCGAAGCCATGATTACCTGGAACCGATGTCTACTGGCCTCCCAATGCATGCTCAGCGCTCGTGGCACCCTGCCTTGGAACCAGCCTTAACAGGCTCGTGAACCCCAGTTACCGGTACCGTCCGCCCGATCTTTCCCCCGGCCACATAATCTACGGGAAACGCCCCTGGGATGTTTCGTGGAAGACCTTGTGCTGCAAGGAGTTATGGGCAATAGCCCGGTCGTCAGCGCGAACGGCCCACTGAACACACCAAGTGGCCTATTCGTCACAGGACCAGAGCCCGGCTTGACCCAACATTTCGCCGCGACCACGGACAGATCTTCCTTGTTCACGAGCGCCGCACGAGGTGGTGCTGCAGAAGCCCTTCCGGGGCATCCGGCGTATACTTACAGACAGCGGGAGGGGATGTGGAGACCAGGCCGGTGACACCCCCCATGGATCTTTCTTCCGGGGGACCGCTCGCTGAACTGGAGCGCGCGCGGACCTTGCGCGGGCGAGGGCAACAGCCCTGGCCCGTGAATAACCTGTCGGTGCTTTTCATTTGCTGTTCCGTATTTGGCGTCATCGCGATCCTCGGCGCCACGGACTACTATGGCATCCTCGGTGCTGTGAGCCGGCCCCGCAGCTGGTGGTTCTGCCTCCTTTGGAGCGTACCTACGGCTCTCTGCTGGACTCTGTTCACCCCCTTCATCCTCCACTTTTCCCGCCGATGGAGCTTTGAAAGGGGCCAGAGGACAAGGACCGTCCTTCGTCACCTGGCCCTCCTGACCGCGCTGGCCCCCGTGCAGATAGTCCTGGATCTCGGGATAACCATAGCCGGCTTCCTGGCGACCGGCGCCTCTCCTCTTCCCGTGGTGTTGAAAGCAGTTCCTTCCGGCCTCCTCCAAGGCCTGGCCCAGGCTCCCATCGTCTACGCGGGCATCGCGAGTTTCGGCGCGACGATGGGCCTCTACGACAGGTACCTGGAGCGGGTAGCCGAAGAAGCCCGGCTCAAGGACTCCCTGGCGAGGACACGCCTCCAGGCCCTGGGCACCATGCTCAATCCGCACTTCCTGTTCAACACGCTGAACGCCATCGGCCCCCTCAGCCGGAAGGACTCGGAATCCACCAGCCATATGGTCGCCCTCTTGGGCGGGCTTCTCCGCCGTTCGCTGGATGGGGCAAGGCGCCGGATGGTGCCCCTCAGGGAGGAGATGGACTTCATCCAGGATTACCTCCAGATCGTGAAGATTCGCTCCTCGGAGCCGCTCGACATCGAGTGCGACGTTCCGGAGGAAGCCCTCGACGTCTCGGTGCCCAACATGATTCTCCAACCCGTCGTGGAAAACGCCATCCGACACGGCCTGGCTCACCGGCATGGCCCGGGCCGGCTCACCTTCAGGGCGAGGGTCAACGGTGGGGTGCTCCGGCTGGACGTGGAGGACGACGGAATCGGATTGGATAAGACGAGGAGTGGGGCCGTAGGGTTCGGTCTGGGATTGACGCGCGAGCGCATCGAGGGCATCTATGGGAAGAGAGGCTGCCTGGAGCTGGCCAGCCGGGCCGAGGGCGGCGTGCGCGCCACCTTCCAGCTGCCCGTTCTAGAGGCGTTTGATGGATGTGAGGAGGTGTGCTCATGACCCTGCACGTCTTCATCGCCGACGACGACCACCTGGCCAGGGAGCAGATCCGCTACCTGCTGGCTGCCCAGGCAGGCGTCCATGTTGCGAGAGAATTCAGCACGGGATGGGAAACCGTGCGGGCCGTTCAGGAGGAGAAGCCGGACATCCTCTTCTTAGATGTGCAGATGCCCGATCTCGACGGATTCGGGGTCCTCAGGGAACTCTCCTCCAGCGGGGTCCCTGAGGTCGTTTTTGTCACGGCCTACGACCAGTATGCCTTAAGGGCATTTGAGGTGCGCGCCTCGGACTACCTGTTGAAGCCCGTGGACCCCCGGCGGTTCCACGAGACCTTCGAGAAAGTCCGGCAGAGGGTGGAGAGCCAGCGCGAGGCGGAGACGGATTCGCGCCAGCTGGGCGCACATCCACAGGAGGAGGGCAAGCTGGACCGTCCCCAGCGCCTCGCGGTTCCCTCGGGGGACCGGATTCTCTTTCTCCCTCTGGACGGCGTCTTCTCCTTAGAAGCGGCCGGGAACCACGTGCGGGTCCACACCGGCAGCGGCTCCTACCTCCGGAGGGATACGCTGGCAAACATGGCCAGACTCCTCGACCCCGAGCGGTTCCTCCGTGTCCACCGCGGCTGGCTCGTCAACGTGGACCGAATCCGTGAGCTGATCCCCTGGTCCCACAGAACCTTCATCCTCGTCATGGAAAACGATCACCGCATACAGGTGAGCCGCTCCTTCCGGGACTCCATTGAATCCTTGCTGGGCAAGCACCCGCGACAGTTGCGCAGGCAGGTTGCTGGCCCGGTTCTATCATCAAGCATCGGCTGCAACGCTCCAGACCCCCCAAACAAGTGACCAGGGGCGCCCCGGGACTCCATGCACGCCTACAGAGAGAATTGTCGGATGGCAGGAACGGACCATCGGCGGTCAGTTGCTCCCTCCTGCCGATTGCCTAGTGCCTACTGCCTACCTCAGTCCCAGGTGCCCTCGAACCGGCAGACCTTGGCGCCCTTGCAGACGCACGTGACGTGGAGGAGCTGGACATTCTTGGCGCCGGAGAGTTCGAATGTGCGGACGATCCAGCCGGCGATGCGCTCGCAGAACTCGGGGGCGGGTTCGCCGAAATCCCGCATTTCGACGTTCGCGAACCTCGGGCCCTTTTCGGTGACCACCATCTGACCCTGGTCGTAGAAGCTGGAGAAAATGGTGGAGGCCTTGGAGATGATCCACTGGGGGGAGCCCACCTTGAACACGAGCTTGTAAACCGTAGTGTGGGCGTAATCGGCGGACGCACGCCCTATCTGGGTGACGACGTCGGGCATCTCGGCGCCGAACTCCTTCTTGGCGGCCTTCATGAGCGCCAGGAGAAAAGACACCGGGTACCAGGCCGAGGCCAGAACCACCGCCTCCATCCTCGCCCGGTCCTCCTCGTCAAGATGACCGACCACGCGGCTAAGGCCCTCTTCGCCGAAGGTCTCCTTGATGAACCGGATGGTCCCCAGAACCGCGGTTCCCTTCACCTGGGTCTTCATGGGTCGCCTCCCTCGGGTCAGGTCTGGTTCCCCCCCAGGAACAGACAGATACCCTCCAGCCAAATGTCCACGGCAACCACTTTAAGCCACTGGTGAGAAAAGTGCGAGGCCCCCGAGGGGGCCTCGCATGAGCGGGACATGGGCGGAGGGCGCTTGACCGGGTGGGCCACTATGCTTAGGACCCGCCACCGGTCGCCTGGTCCTTCTCGACGAAGAACCAGTAGCAGAGGTACCCGAGTCCGATGATGGCGATGAAGGCGCCCCAGATGGCCACCTTCAGGTCCACCGTGACATAGAGCGCGAGCGCGAGACCGCACCCGATGAACAGGAGCTTGATGCCCCGGTAGAGAGAGCTGCGGTAGCCGCCAGAATTGCCGTTCCCCTTGCCCAGGTCGGGTAGCGGAATTCCCTTTTCGATGGCGGCCATCCTCTCCTGGTTTCGCATCACCTGCTTCTTGTGATCGAAATACATGGCGAGCCCCGCGATGATGATTCCTGTAACCAGGCCTCCTCCGATGGCTGTGATGGCGACAAAGTTTCCGTCCATGGCGGACCTCCTCTTTCACCCCCTTGGACGGTGGAACCCTGGATTCGGTTTCAGGGAGGCGATGACCGGATGGAGATGGAAATCCAGGGCTGCGGGTCTTGAGTTGTCGGATGTTCGAGTGGAATGTCGAATGTTGATGACCGATAACGATAAGCAGTAACCGACACTGATAACCGATAGGCTTGCATCTGCCGTGCACCACACGGTCGCCGCCCCTCTACAACCCCCGCTCCTTCCGGCTCCGGCCTCCCGCCGTGAAACCGGCGGTACACTATCTCCGTCCAAGGCCCTGAGGAGAGAAAGATGGAGCCGCTCACCGGCGAGAGGGAATGGATACGCAGGTTCCAGTCCGGCGACGCCTCCGCTTTCGTGGCGATCATGAACCACTACGAGCCTTATATCCTTGGCCTCCTGACCCGTCTCGCGGGGGATCGCACGCGGGCCGAGGACCTCTGCCAGGAGACCTTTCTCAAGGCCCTCAAGGGGCTCCCTTCCTTCCGCCGGGACAGCTCGCTCAAGACCTGGCTGTTCAGGATCGCCCACAATACGGCCACGGACCAAGCGCGGGCCGAGGGACACGAAAACGACTCGCTCGACCAGCGCGAGGAGACTGGTCTCCAGACCCACAGCAACGCGCCCAGCCCCCAGTCCCGGGTGGAAGAGGCCCAGATGCAAAGGTCCGTCGAGGAAGCCATGGCCTCCCTACCCCAATCCCAGCGCGAGGTTCTCCACCTGTTCTACTGGGACGAGCTGTCCGTGGGCGACATCGCCAGCGCCCTTCGCATGCCGGAGGGCACCGTGAAGACCCTCCTCTTCAGGGGCCGGAATGCCCTGAGGGGCAGGGTGCTCAATCTCTTGCCCGAGGTGACTTCATGAGATGCGAAGAATTCCTCCGAGTTCTGGACCGGCACTTGGACGGCGACCCTACACCCTCCGGGTGGTCGGACCATGCCGCAGGTTGTCCCCGCTGCGCTTTGGCCCTTCGCCTCGAGCGCACCCTGCGGGCTGCGCCTCGCTGGGCCGAGACCCCGCGCCTCCAGCCTCAGACGCGCGCGACCATCCTCCGAAAGGTGGAGACCGCCCCGCTGTTTTGGGGCCACATGGCGGCCATGATGGAGGAATCCGCCGTCTCCGCGCTGGTGGCGGCCGGCATCGTCGCGATGCTCATCATTGCGGGTCCGGCGCTCTGGCAGGGTGCCGTGCCCGAGACGGTCCGCGCCACCCTGCTGCCCTACCTCCAGCCTCTGCTGAGCGGAGCCCGCGCCACGGCGGCCACCTTCGAGCCCCTCGTCCGGCAGGGATGGGGCGTGGCCCTTCTCGGGTTCACGGGGTTCGTGGTCCTCTTCGCGGCCGCCCTCTCCACCCGCGCGCTCTCGCTGCGCTCGAGCGGTTAGGAGAATAAGGCGAGACGCGAGACGTGATTGGGCGAGAAGCGAGAAGCGATTAAGCGAGACGCGAGACTTGTCATTGCTCAGAAAGTAACCCAAACCCGAGATCGCCACGTTCCGCTTCGCGGTCCTCGCGATGACACTTACCCTGTCACTGCGAGGGAGCGGAGCGACCGCGGCAGTCTCGCTCCAGTAAGGACTTTCATCCCCACGGGTGAGAGGGGCTCTCATGAGGTATTGCGAGGCGCCCGATAGGGCAACGAAGCAATCTCGTCGTGTGAGCCATAACATTGAGATGGCCGCGTCGGCCTCCGGCCTCCTCGCAATGACGCCTTTCAATGTGTTGCCGCTCTGGCTCCACGCTCCTTTCATTCCAAATCCCCAATCCTCCTCCCTTCCCCCTCCTTGCCACAATCTCCCCTCTGGTCTAGGCTTACTATTCTGTCGGAGGCCTGCTTGGGGGCTGTAAAGGAGGCACTTAAAACCCTCTCCTACGTCATGGCCAAGGCCATCATGTACCCCACGCTGCTTCTTTACTTCAGGGTGGGAGTGAAGGGTCGAGATCGCCTCCCGCGCACGGGTTCCTTCCTGCTCGCCGCCAACCACTTCTCCTTCGTGGATCCGCTCCTCCTGGGGGCCATGTTGCCCAGGCGGCTGTGGTTCGTCATGGCGGAGGATCAGTTCGAGCGGCCCGGGCTCAGGACCTTTTCCCGGCTCATGGATGTGGTGCCGGTGAAGGCCGGTGCCGCCTTTCGCCTGGGTCCCATCCGGAAGTGCCTGTCGGTCCTGCGGAGCGGCCGAGTGGTGGCCATCTTTCCCGAGGGACGGCGATCGCACACGGGAACGCTTCTGCCTCCCATGCCCGGCGTGGGCGTGCTGGCCTCGCGCGCCGGCGTTCCCGTCATCCCGGTGGCCATCGCTGGAACGCGGGAAGCCTATCCCCCCGGCCGGCGTTTCCCCCGACCGGGCAAAGTCTCGCTGCTGGTGGGGAAACCCCTGTCCGGGCTGGAGGGTCTCTCCGCAGACGCCGTGGCCCAGCGGGCCATGGACGCCATAGGCGCACTGCTCGTGGAGAACGGGTTCGGGGATTATGTGGAGAGCGGCGGATAGATCCCAGCTGTCAGCTATCAGCTATCAGCTATCAGCGATGGCCTGCTGCCTATTGCCTGTTGCCCATTGTCTATTAAGGACTCGATATGAAATCTGCGGCACTCGTCGTCATCGGCTCCGAACTGGTGGATCCCGCACGCCGGGACGCCAACGGACCCTTCGCCAAGGAAGGGTTGGCCGCTCTCGGCATCCCCGTGACACTCCTGATCCGCGTGGAGGATCGCGTGGAGAGCATCGGCGAGGCCCTGAAGGCCGCGCTCTCCCGGTGCGACCTGGTGATCACCTCGGGAGGTCTTGGGCCCACCGGCGATGATGTGACGCGCGAGGCCGCCGCTGCCCTGCTCGCCGTGGGCGTGCACGAGGACCCCCGCTGGCTGGGCATCCTGGAGGAGCGCCTCACGACCCGCGGCAGGCCTCTCACGGAACTTGGTCGGCGGCAGGCCCACGTGGTGGACGGGGGTGAGGCCCTGGACAACGCCGCGGGGCTGGCCTGCGGCTGTTGGATCCGGCACGCGGGCAAGCACCTCATCCTCCTGCCGGGCGTGCCCCGGGAGTTCCAGGACATTCTGAACGCGCAAGTCCTGCCGCGCTTGGGGGCTCTCTTCCCCGACCAACCGAAAGTGCGCCTGCTCAGGGCCGTGGCGGCCGGTTTGCCAGAAGTGGAGGCCGAGGAAACGCTCAGGCCGTGGTATGGAAAGCCCGGGATCGATGTCTCCATCCTCCCGTCCCTGGGCGTGCTGCGCATCGGGTTCACCATGACCAGCCCGCCTATCGAGAGCTTGGACGACACCGAGTCGGCCGTGCGAGCCTCTCTCTCCAAGGGCCTGCGCAAGCACCTCGTGAGCATGGACGGCACCTCCCTGGAAAGGCGTGTGGGCGAGTTGCTGCTGGAACGGGGCTGGACTCTCGCCTCGGCCGAGTCCTGCACGGGCGGCCTGCTCGGGCAGAAGGTCGTGTCGGTCCCCGGCGCCTCCCGGTACTACCTGGGCGGGATCACGGCCTACGGCAACGAGGCCAAACAGCGTCTTCTTGGAGTCCCCGAGGGCGTTCTGGAGCGGCACGGCGCCGTGAGCGAGGAAACGGCGCTGGCCATGGTGCGCGGCGCCCGGGCGCGCTTCAACGCGGCCTGCGCGCTGTCCACGACCGGCGTCGCGGGTCCCGGCGGGGGCACTCCCGACAAACCCGTGGGCACGGTCTGGATCGCCTGTGGGACGCCCGAGGGGGAATGGACGCGGAAAATCTCATTCCCCCTGGACCGGGAGTCGGTCATGGAGATGAGCGCCCACACGGCCCTCTTCTTGCTCTGGTCCAAATTGCGGGCCGAGCCGGCCCCATGAAGATCTCCGCCGTGGCGTTTCTGAATTCCGCGCCCCTCTGGTGGGGGCTGAAGGCGGGCTTGCACCCCGCCGGATGGAAGGTCGATTTCGACGCCCCCTCGGCCTGCGCCCGGAAGCTTGCCTCGGGCAGCGCGGACGTGGGGCTCATCCCCTCCGTGGAGTTCGCGCGCAATCCCGGGTTGGTCCTGGCCGCGCCCCTGTGCGTGGCGGCGCGCAAGGAAGTGACGAGCGTCCTCCTCCTGTGCGGCGGGGAGCTGTCCCAGATCCGAAAGGTGTGGCTCGACCCAGCGAGCCGCACCTCTCAGGCGCTCACGCGCGTCCTGCTCGACATGGAACGCGTGCCACCGCCCGAGTTCGAGGAGCGGCCCAACCTTCCACGGCGCCTCGGGCCGCACGAGGCCGCGCTCGTCATCGGCGACCGCGCGCTACGCCTCCCGCCGGCCCTGGCACCAGCCCGGCGAGTGGACCTGGCGGAGCTGTGGCACCGGCACACGGGGCTCCCCTTCGTCTTCGCCGTATGGGCCGCGAACGAGGGTTCGGCGAGCCACGAGTTGGCATCGACCCTGGAAGCGTCCTTCGCCTATGGGCAGGCGCACCTGCCGGAAATCGAGAAGGCCTTCACCCGTTCCCTGGACCTGCCCGAGGGCAGGGTTCACACCTACCTCACGCGCCACCTTCATTATTCGCTCGACAAGGAAGAATTCTCGGCCATGGCCCTGTTCTTCGGGCTGGTCTTGAAGGAGGAGTTTCCCCATGACCGATTCCGCCTGCCCGCCCGCGTCCCTCGATGCGGCCCGGGTTCTTGACAGGGCCTTCGCCGGCGAGCGCCTGAGCCCGGAGGAGGGCCTCCTCCTCCTGGAGCAGGCCCCTTTCCTGGAATTGGGCCAGGCCGCCGATTCGGCAAGGGCCCGCAAGCATCCCGACGGGGTGGCCACCTACATCGTGGATCGCAATATCAACTACACCAACGTCTGCGTGGCCAACTGCAGCTTCTGCGCCTTCTACCGCAAGCCCGGTGACCCCGAGGGCTACGTACTCTCCATGGGGGAACTGCTCGACAAAATCCGCGAAACGGCCCAGCTGGGGGGGACGGGGATCCTTCTTCAGGGCGGACACAACCCCAGCCTGCCTTTCGGCTTCTACGAAGAGATGCTCCGCGGGTTCAGGGGGGCCTTTCCCGCAATTCACATCCACGGTTTCTCTCCGCCCGAGATCACGTTCTTCTCCAAGCTCTACAAGATGCCGCTGGTCGAGGTCATCGGGCGCCTGAAGGAGGCCGGTCTGGGCAGCATTCCCGGGGGGGGTGCCGAAATCCTCTCCGACGCCGTGCGCTCGGAGATGGCCCGGGGCAAGGCCACCGTGAAGGAGTGGCTGGCCGTCATGCGGGCCGCTCACGGACTAGGGCTCAGGACTACGGCGACGATGATGTTCGGCTCCATCGAAACACCCCGCGACATCCTGATCCACCTGACCCACCTCAGAGATCTCCAAGATGAGACGGGCGGCTTTACGGCCTTCATCCCCTGGACCTTCCAGCCCGGGGAGCACACACCCCTTCAGGAGGCCACCGCCACGGGCGTGGACTATCTCCGGGTGCTCGCCCTATCTCGGATCTTCCTGGACAACTTCGACAACATTCAGGCGAGCTGGGTGACCCAGGGCCTCAAGATGGGCCAGGTGGCCCTGCATTTCGGAGCCAACGACATGGGCTCCATCATGATCGAGGAGAACGTGGTGGCCTCCGCCGGGTGCAGGAACCGGACCAACGAGGAGGAACTGCGGCGCCTGATCACCGACGCCGGGTTTATCCCCAGGAAGAGGCGGACTCTGTACGAAACAGCGGAGTAAGACCTTCAGCAAGGCGACTTTCGGAGGAATAGTGCCGCGGAAGGTCCCGCGGCCAAGCCGATCGAACCGGGTCCCTCGTCCCGTCCCCGGCTCCCGCCCTTGACACGGGACGCCTAGCACTGTATGATCTCCACTCTTGTGTGACTGGAGGAATTTGTGGCGAATCACGAATCAGCGTTGAAGCGAGTGAGGCAAGCGGAAAAGCGTCGGCTCCGGAACCGGATCGCCGTTGGACAGATGCGCACGGCCATCAAGAAGTATCGCGGGCTCGTGGCGGAGAAGAAGCACGAGGAAGCCACCGCGGCTCTCCCGGGCGTTTACGCCGTCATCGACCGCACGGAGAAGAAGGGCGTCATACACGCCAATACGGCTTCCCGTTACAAAGCCCGCCTCGCCCGGCTCCTCGCCGGACTCAAGAACTAGTTCCCAAAGGCCTGACCGCCTTCTGGCGACCACGGAGGGGATGTTTCCCCTCCGTGGTCGTGTTATTGCGTCTGCGGGGCTTTAGGCCTGGGGGGCTGGGGATGCCGGACGCTGGGTACCATGGTTCCTCGTTGCCTAGTCCCCAAGACCCCAAGTCCCGAAGTCCCCAATCCCCAGTCCCCAATCACCCAATCACCCGATCACCTGATCACCGATCACCTGATCACTGATCACTGATCACCTGATCACCTAATCACCCACTTTGATGTTGCCGAACTCCGCCAGGTCGCACGCCTGGAGTTCTTTCTCATATTTCAGGTAGAGCGCCCTGTTGGCGGAAACGGGACCGCCGGCCTCGGCGAGGGTGGCCTTGAGCTTGTCGATCTGGTCCTGGAGTTGGGCCTTGGATTCCGGCGTCGCTCCGGGCGCGCCCATCTGCTCCTCGAGCACCTTGATTGAGCTGCCCACCATTTCCCGCTGCGCATCAGTGGCCGCGGCGCCCCCGCTTTCCCGGGACGCGGTTCGCATGCTCTGCTCGATCCAGCGGAACTCCTTGGAGTTCATCCTCTGCTCGGAGAGCCCCCTGTGCATGGCGGCCACGAGTTCGGCGGTCATGGTGAGGGCCCTTTTCACGTCCTTCCAATCGCCCTTGTCGTGCTTGTTCTCGTGGGTCTTGATCCAGCCTTCGTAGGGCGCCATGGCCGCCTTCACCCCCGTGGCCACCGCGATGTAGGCCTGGAGGCGGGCCTCGTCCACGTCTCCGCTTTCCGGCGGCGTGAAGGGGTAGTCCTTTTCCAGCTGCTCCATGGCCTTGATGTCCTTGGCCATCTGCCTGGCCCCGCCGATGCCGCCGAGGAGATCCGTGACCTTCTTCCCCGAGTACACCACGGCGACGACGCCGATGAGGCAACACAGGATCAGGACGACCAGGCACCCGACGCCCACCTTGGCAAACGTTTTCATGCTCTCCTCCCTGATTGAACGTTGTCATGCTATCCTGAATTGCCCGGAGGCGCCAGAGCAACCGGTGAATTATATTGTGCTCCGGAGGACGAATGGCCACAGCCCTGACCCGCGATCTTGCCCCCCGCATCCGCGAACTCGCCCGCGAGAAAAACGCGGTCATCCTGGCCCACAACTACCAGATCGGGGATGTCCAGGACGTGGCGGATTTCGTGGGCGACTCCCTCGGCCTGAGCCAGCAGGCCGCCAGGTCCGAGGCCGACATCATCGTGTTCTGCGGCGTCCACTTCATGGCCGAGACGGCGAGCATCCTCTGCCCGGACAAGACGGTGCTCATCCCCGACCCCGAGGCGGGTTGCTCCCTCAGCGACACGCTCACCGCCGCCCAGCTCCAATCCTGGAAGGAGCGATACCCGGAGGCGGTGGTGG
The DNA here is from genome assembly GCA_963772255.1 of uncultured Acidobacteriota bacterium. Lineage (GTDB taxonomy): Bacteria > Acidobacteriota > UBA4820 > UBA4820 > DSQY01 > JAKAJA01. The sequence goes on along the minus strand of CAVYWK010000003.1, from coordinate 2,361 downwards.
TCACCTACGTGAATACGAGCGCCGCCGTGAAAGCCCTGAGCGACTATTGCTGCACCTCCTCCAACGCCGTGAAGGTGGTCCAGTCCATCCCCGAGGAGAAGGCCGTTCTCTTCGGTCCCGACATGTTTCTGGGGGCGTACGTGTCCCGCGTAACGGGCCGAAAAAACCTGCACCTTTGGGCCGGGGAATGCCACGTGCACGCGGCCGTTCGACCCGAGGATGTGGAGCGGGCGCGCGAGGCGCACCCGGGGGCCGACTTCCTCATCCATCCCGAATGCGGCTGCGTGACTTCGTGCATGGTGTACCTCCAGGACAAGGACCTGAAACAGGAGGACGCCTACATCACCTCGACGGAGGGCATGGTGCGCCATGTGACGGCCTCTCCCAAGTCGGAGTTCGTCGTGGCCACCGAGACGGGCATCCTCCACCGCATGCGCAAGGTCGCTCCGGACAAGTCCTATTTCCCGGTGAGCGACGAGATGGAATGCAGGTACATGAAGATGATCACCATGGAGAAGCTCTTGCGTTCCCTGGAGGAGGGCGTCTTCGAGGTGAAGGTCCCGGAGGAGATCGCGCGGCGCGCGCGCCTGCCCATCGAGAGGATGGTCAGTATAGGGTAGGGCTATCGGCTGTTGGCTATTAGCTATTGGCTCTTGGCTAGAGACCTCGAGGAACGCTGGCTGGTCCAGTTTGTCTCTGAGCTAACAGCTAAAGGCTAACAGCGTTCCTTAAGGAGCTCCCATGGACCGACCGCCCACCGGCAAACTCGTTCTTTTCGCAGCCCTTGGCGGCGCTCTGGGGGGAGCGCTCAACGCACTGCACGCGCTCTACGCCTTTCAGGACGATCTCGCGTGGCACATCGTCCCCGCGGGGATGGTCCACGGTGCCCTCCTGGCGGGGCTCTCGATCTTCTGCGCCCGTTGGATCGCCTCCCAGCGCCTGGCCCTCAGGCTGACCATGCCGGCGGTGGAAGGATATTTCATCGGCTATGTCACCTTTCTGCCCATCGCGCTTTCGGCTCACTTCGACCTGAGCTTTTTCTGGTTCGGACAGGAAGACCAGGCCCTCTACTGGCCCTGGTGGGCCTTCGGCCTCGTGGCCTCACTGGCCTGTCTGGCGTGGGGCTCCGCCCGCCTCATCGCTTCGCGCCACGTGATCACCCATTTGGCTGCAGGCTCAGGCGCGGGCGTGTTGGGGTCCCTCTGGTGGTGGAGCAGTTGGGAGGATTCTCCCTACAGCCTGCTTCACGGGACGATCTGGGGCTGCTTCGTGGGCCTCGGCGTGTGGAATGCTGGGCGGAGAGCGCCGGCATCCCCCTGAGGACGAGGGGCTGGCCGCAGGCATAAGGACCGTTCCCGAGCGTTGAAATCTAAGCGGAAACGACCTCGTGACCAAGAGTCGCCATGACCCGGAGCCAGCCATGACCACAGAGAGGGGCCGGTCCATCAAGAACCTCCTCATCATGGACCGGCGGGTCCTCGTGCTCGGGGCCGGCCTGGCAGGGCTTTACTGGGTTCTGGAATCCTGCCTGGACGCCTTCGTTTTGGGACAGGGGACCTTCGCGCAGAGTTTCATCTCCCCCAATGCCCAGGAGATTTCCACGCGCCTCTCCGAGCTCGCCCTCATTATCTTTTCGTGGGTGGCGCTCCAATCGCTGTTCACGAGGTGGAAGCGGGCGGATGAGGCGCTCCGGGCCAGCGAGGAGAAGTTCGCGAAGGCCTTTCGAACCAGCCCTGATGCCATCACTCTTACGCGGCTTTCCGACGGAGCTTACCTGGAGGTGAACGAGGGGTTCACCCGTCTCATGGGGTGCTCGGCGGAGGAGGCGCTCGCCTCGTCCACGCTGGAACTGGGACATTGGGCCGATCCTGAGGGCCGACGGCGGGTTCTTGACGCCATGGAGGACAAGGGTTCGGTGCTCGGCATGGAGATGTCCTTTAGGCGCAAGGACGGTTCCGTCTTCATCGGCTCTCTCTCGGCGGTCTACCTGGACCTGGAGGGAGAGCGCTGCGTTCTGGCCACCACCCGGGATGTGACCGAGCAGAGGGAGGCGGAAGACCGGCTCAGGGCTTCTCTCAACGAGAAGGAGATCCTCTTCAAGGAGGTTCACCATCGGGTGAAAAACAACCTCCAGATCGTCTCCACGCTCCTCGATCTCCAGTCCAAGTTCCTGGTGGACGAGCGGGACCTAAAAACATTCAAGGAGAGCCAGAACCGGGTCAGGGCCATGGCGCTCATCCACGAAAAGCTTTACGGCTCCAAGAACCTCGCCAAGTTGGACCTGTCCTCCTATGTGGCGAGCCTGGCCGACCACCTCTTCGAAGCCTTCGGCGTGGAACGGAGCGCCGTGGAGTTCCAAAC
>CAVYWK010000002.1:0-18496 GCA_963772255.1 uncultured Acidobacteriota bacterium | reverse complement strand
TATAATCTCCTCACAGAGAACATCGGGCGGAGGGAACTCACGGAAAGGAGACCGGTCATGGCAGAGCGTGGGCAAGAACACCGGACAAACGGGAAACCATGTTGCTTCGCGGCGCCAACGGGATGCTCTACAGGATCCCCACTTCGGAACTTGCGCGGTACGCCGTGCCGCCCGAGGAGCTGGACAAGGCCCTCAAGGCCCTGGAGGCGGTGAATCCCCTCCTGGCCGCCCAGGACGCCGGGGGCGGGGCCGCCGCCAAGGCGCCCCAGGTGGTCATCAACATCTACACCTCCGCCGAGGGCGCCGTGAGCATCACGAGCGAGGCGGGCGGGCCCGTGGCCAAGGCGTACAACGCAGCCCAGTATCCCACTGTTCATGACGGGCCCGGTGCGCGAGAAGAAGACGTCGAAGTAGGGGACTGAGACGTGAGACGCGTGACGCGAGCGAGTGATCGGTGATCGGTGATAAGTGATCAGGTGAGTAGGGGAACGCCAAGCGCCCCTGGGGTTGTCCCTTCTCCCCGCTCCCCGCTCCCGGACCTAAGCGAGAGGCGAGATGCAAAGTAAGTGAGTAGGTGAGTAGGGGAGTAAGTGAGTAGGGAAAGAACCAAACCAGCATCGTGCTGCTTCTCCTGCTCCCTACTCCTGCTCCCTGCTCCCGCCTAGTGTACAGATTCTGCTTCATTCGGCCCCAGTCGGCTGGCAACCTGATCACCACGCGACTGCTTCGTCGCTCGCACGACTGCTGAGGGCTCTCATGAGCAACCGTCCCGCCATGACCCTGTTCGACGTGGGGGGGGACTGGCCGTTTTTCGATGGGTATTCCCTCAGCGTGCTGGCGCTCCGGAACTTCCTGGAGCGCGACGGCCTCGAAGTGAACCTCCGGAGCGCGCGCGGCAAGGGGGCGGGAGACGGACCCACTGCCGAAACGGTGTCCCGGCTCTTCTCGGGAGGGCGGGAGGACCTCGGGGACGTGGTGGGGCTTGTCCTGCACGTCGGACTACCTGCCCCAGACGCTCTATCTCGCGCGGGCCGCCAAGGACCTCACGGGGGCCTTCATCCTCCTGGGGGGCGTGGGGCCCACCCTCCTGGCGGAGGAGATCCTGGCGGCCTATCCCTTCGTGGACGCGGTCTGCGTGGGGGAGGGCGAGCACACCCTGCAACACTTTCTGCAAACGGACCGTGATCCCGAATCCCTGGCGCGCGTCGCTGGCCTGGTGTTCCGGTCTCCGGAAGGCGGGGTGGTGCGAAGCGCTCCTCGTCCTCGAATCGAGAGCCTCGACGACCTCCCCATCACCCATTCGGTCATGGAGCTGGAGGACGACGCGCTGGGCTACGACGTCATGGTGCACCTCCTCACCTCCCGGGGCTGCCCCGGCGCGTGCTCCTTCTGCGGGCACCGGGCGGTGTGGGGCGGCCGCCGCTCCACCCTCTCCATGGAGGCGCTGTGTGACTTCCTCCTGGAGCACGGCTACCAGGGCGACCGGACCCTCATGGTCTTCCACGACGACACGTTCCTCTTCCCGCCGGGGCGGTTGAAGGAGTGGGCGCGGGCCCTGGGGGAGCGCGCGCCTGTCGGTCCGCTGGGCGCCTTTCGCGCGCATCGCGGACATCGGGTCGGGACACGGCCCCCCTCCTGCGCGACACCGGATGCGACCAGGTGACCTTCGGGGTGGACGGGTTGTCCAAGGAGATCCTGGCCGGGATGCGCAAGGTCACGGGAATGGCCGAGGCCAAGCGCGCCGTGGCCGCCCTCCTGGACGTGGGGGTGGCGGTGCGCGTGAACCTCATCTGGGACTGGCCCGGCGAGACCTTCGAGGACTTCGAGGCCCTCGTCCACTTCGCCTACGAGTCGGTCTGCCTGGGAGCCCTCGCGGGCCTGTCGCGCCTCCAGGTGTACCCGAGGACGCGGCTCCTCGCTCAAATCGGCTCGGGGATGGTCATGGACGAAGCCGCCCTGCGCGCCCTGCCCCCCGCGCTCGGCGAAGCGGCCTCCTTCGTCCGGGAGAACCCGGCCCTCTACCCGAATTTCTTCCGTCACGCCTATTCGAGGGACACCGACAAGAAGATCGCCCTCTTCGAAAAGATGGGGTTCATCTTCGGCGGGGACCGGACGCAGGCAGACGAGGCATCCCGTACGCTGGACCGGCCGCCGGGAGTATGTCAGCTAGCAAGCGGTGGCTGCGACTAGACGTGCTCGCGTGTCCGGAGCGAGACGCAGGTAGCGAGGAGCTAGTGCTCGGGCTCTGAGCTGTGAGCTGGAGCTGGGAGCGGGAAAGGTAACGCAATGTTTATCGGTGCCTTTCCGCCTCACCTCTGCACCTGATCATCTACTCACCAATCGCGTCTCGCCTAATTCCGATTCGCGGCCTCCTCGCAATGACAGATTCCCCTCAACGCTCCCAGCCGGCGCTCCTCGCCTGGCTGGCGACGAGGAGCCACCCCTTGGCGGTGGCCTCCCGCTCGAGGGCGGCCAGACGCGCCCGTGCCCTGGGGCGCGCGCCCGGTCTCCAGCTCGATCTTCCCGAGGAGGAGTTGGGCGTCGAATCGCTGGGGCAGATCCCCGCAGGCCTCGGCCTTGGCCAGCACCTTTGCCGCCGCCTGCTCCGCCTGGTCGGTCTTTCCTTCGGCGCGGAGGACCTCGGCCTCGCAGAGGTCGGCGTCCATGTCCTCCAGGGCGGCGGGCCACCGGTGCGGAATCGCGGCGGCCCGGTTCAGGGTCTTGCGCGCCTCGGGCACCTTGCCCTGGTCCAGGAGGGTCCTCGTGAGGCACACCAGCGCGAGTTTCTCCTGATCCTCCAATTCCTTCTGGGTGGCCAACTCGGCGAGGACCGCCCGGCACTCGCGCTCGGCGTCGGCGGGGCGTCCCTGGTCCCGCCTCAACTGGGCCAGGGCCAAACGCGCCTCCGACCCCAGTATCCTGGCGTCGGTGGCGTTGATCTCTCTGAAGGCCATGGATCGCGTCCTGAAGTCCCGACTCCGCGGCCGACAGGTCTCCCCGGGCCCAAGCCACGGTGGCCAACTTCCAAGTCGCCATGCGTATCAACATGACTTCCCCGCAGGCGCGAGCCAGATCGAAGCTCTCCTCGTAGGCCTCTCGGGCGGCCTTGAGATCGCCTACATAGTAAAGAGCATTGCCCCTTTTATAGAGGGCAATGCAGAGTTCTCGCCTCTCCCCCAATTCCCGGCAGAGCGTCACGGATTCCTCCGACAGGGTGCTCGCCCGCTTCAGGTCCGCGCGGTCGAAAACAGCAGCAATCTGAGACAAGTTGTGCGAGTGAAGTGGCCAGCCTCGTTTTGTCTCCGAGTCTCCGATAAACGGGGATGCTGTCTCTCCAGCGTTTCGATGAGCCCTCACCGTCGGAGGCCGCCAGCCGCTGCGCGAAGAGGGCCTGGAGCGTCTGGGCCTCTCCCCCCACATCGCCGAGGGTCCTATAGATGGAAAGCGCCTCGTCCAGGGGCGCCGGAGGCCTTCTCCGTCTCTCCCAGATGTTCCGAAACGCTTTGCCCTCGGCCACGAGTCCCTGGGCGACCACCAGGCGGGCGCCGGCCTGTCTCGCCCGGGCCACGGCCCGTTGCGAGGCGGCGAGCGAACCCGCGAAGTCCGAGAGGGCATCGTCCGCCTTGGCCTCCTCCAGGTCGATCCGGGGGTCCTGGCCCACGGAACCGGGCAGTTTCCGAAGCTCGCCGAGGGTGAGCAAGGCCGCCTTGGCGTCGCCGGCCGTCCTCTGCGCGTAGGCCAGATGGAGGCCGTAATCCAGGTTGTCGGGGTAGAAGGTCCAGAGGGACCGGTAGATCTCCGCGGCCTTGTCCCACTCGGCGTTGGCTTCCCGGTAGCGCCCCTCGATGGAGAGGCGCTCCGCCCGGGGCAACCCCTTGGAAAGGTCGAAGGCCTTGCGGGCCTCGGCCCTGGCGTTGTCCATGTAGCCCATGCTGGACCAGGCGTCGGCCAGCGCGGCGTGGGCCAGGGGAGAACCGGGGCTGAGGGCCACGAGCCTCTCCATCTCGTCCTTGGCCTGGGCGAACTCGAAGCGCCGCAGGCTCTCCAATCCACGGGCGTAAAGACGAGCCGCCTCGGGGCCGGAGGGTAGACCCGCCTGGGCCGCCGCGGCCTCCGTGGCCGTCACCGATCCCGCGCCGAGCTTGGCGCGCAGTGCCGCCCCGGCGCTCGACGCGAGGTCGAAGAGCCGGTCCTCCGTGCCCGTCTCCGCAAGGGCGGCGAGCGTTTCTCCCGCCGCCGCGTCCTGCAAGCGGACATCCAGGCGCACGGAGCCCGAGGGATCGCCCAGCGCCACGTAGGAGCCCATGATCACGAAGTCCGCCCCGAGGTTCGCGTGGATCTTGGCCAGCGTGTCCGGCGCCAAGCTCTCGGCGTCGGGCACGCCCAGTTCCAGCTTCATCCGCGAGACCGCTTCGCCGGGCACGGTTCTCAATCGCTCCCCCGCCGCCAGCTCCGTGGTCAGCATCTCCGAAAGCGCCGTGGACAGCCACGCGGCTTGCGGCTTGCCCGAGAGGTTCTTGAACCCCAGCACCGCCACCGACCGGCGCTGGGGCCGCGGCGTGGCGGACGCCTGGACGGCGCGGGACTCCTTGGCCCTTATGGAAGAAGACATAGGCCCCGCCCGCCGCCGCGAGGATGACCAAGCCCGTGACGCCCGCCGCGAGCGCCCGTCGCCTGGACCTCCCGGGGTCCGCCGCGCGATCCATGGCGGCCAGGAGGGCCGCCCCGTCCGCATGCCGCCGCGCCACATCCGGCTCCAGGCATTTCAGGACCAGAGCCTTCCAGCGCGAATCCAGCGCGGCGGGGTGGCTCCGGGGCGGTGTTCTGTCCCCCACGAAACCGGAGGAACCGCTCCGGCCGGTGTCACCCGACGGGGTGCGCCGCCCCAGGAGCATCTCGCAGATGACGACGCCGAAGGCGTAGACATCGGTGGCCGGCCCCGCGCTTTCGCCCCGCATCTGCTCCGGCGCCATGTACGCGGGCGTTCCGACGATCTCTCCCTTCTCCCCTGGGGGATCCGGTCCGGGATGTTCCGAGGCGTCCTGCGGTGGGACGAACTCGCCCGTGCGGGCCAGGCCGAAGTCCGTGACCACGGCCCGGAATCCGTCGTGGGTGGGCACGAGCATGACGTTACCGCTCTTGAAATCCCGGTGGACCACCCCCGCCCGGTGCGCCGCCGAGAGCGCCCTGGCCATGTCGCGGAGCAGGGGGAGCGCCCGGTCCAAGGCCATGGGTCCCTCGCGCCGGAGGTGCGCGGCGAGGGTCTCGCCCGGCAGGAGTTCCATGGTGAGGAAGGTCACCGCCGGGGCGTCCCCGTCCCGGTGCCACCCCACGTCGAAGATGCGGCAGACGTTCGGATGCGTGACCTTGCGGGCGAGGGAGACCTCGCGCCTGAAACGGTCCAGGGCCCCCGCGCTCCGAGTGACTTCTTCGCGCAGGGTCTTGAGCGCCACGCGGACGTCCAACTCCAGGTCGTCCGCCTCGTAGACCTCGCCCATGCCCCCCGCGGCGATGAAGCGCAGGATGCGGTAGCGGCCCGAGACGAGCGCGCCCGTGGCGAAGACCAGCGCCCTGCGTCCACCTGAGGACGGACCGCTGTCGAGGCCCTGGGTGGCGGACAGGGAGGGATCTGCCGCGTCGCGGTCCCTCATGAGCTCCGTGTTCGTCTCTTCGCCGTCCCTTTCGGCCAAGATCCCTCCGACCCCGAGCGACGGGGCGTGACCGGGGTAGTGTACCGCTTGATTGGGCGCGAGACGTGATAGGCGAGACGCAGGTGATCAGGTGAACGATGTGATCAAGTGATCGGAGTGAAGTGAGGAGTGATGCGAGTGAGAAGTGAGCAAGTGAGCAAGTGATCAGTTAAAGGCAAAGAGTGAAGAGAACGTAGACGCTCTGACGATTCAGCGCTCGAATAGCTGATTCCCAAAGCCAAAAGTGACAAATTCGCAATTCGAAATTGTCCCATGCTCCCAGCCACGCAAATAGCGCGAGACGCGAGACGCGAGCGCGATTGAGGATGCAGAGACGCCATGGCCGTAGGTGTCAGCAAGGATGCCCGAAAGAACGAAGACGCTCTGACATTCCGCGCGCTGGAATAGCTGGTTTCCCAAATCCCAATTCGCAAATTCGCAATTCGAAATTGTCTCTGTCCCCTGCTCCCCGCTACCTGCTCCCGTCTACCGGCTTTCCGCGGATCCTTCCGGCCGGCGGCATAGGTCCCGTTAAAGCAGGCGTAGCAAAAGTGGTTCGGGGCGGCCACCGAAGAGCGCAGACCCTCGAGGCTGAGGTAGCGCAGGGAGTCGGCGCCCAGGTGGCGGGCCACCTCTTCCTCGTTTCGGCCGTGGGCGATGAGCTTTTGCTGGTCGGGGGTGTCGATGCCGTAGTAGCAGGAATGCCGGATGGGCGGGGAACCGATCCGGAGGTGGACCTCCTTGGCGCCGTTCTCCCGCATCATCCGGATGAGCTTTCGGATGGTGGTGCCGCGCACGATGGAGTCGTCCACCGCGAAGACGCGCTTGCCCACGAAGAACCCCGGCAGCGGGTTGAACTTCAGGCGCACCGTCTCGTCTCGGACCTGCTGCTCGGGCGCGATGAAGGTCCGTCCCACATAGTGGTTCCGCACGAGGCCGAAGGCCACGGGAATGTGACGGGCGTTGGCGTACGCCAGGCCGATGTAGTTGGCCGAATCGGGGATGGGCACCACCACGTCGCCCGGCGTGTCGTCGCCGTCAGCCAGGGACTCGCCGATGGCCCGGCGCACGTCGAACACGTTCTCCCCGAACATGAGGCTGTCGGGCCGAGCGAAATAGATGTGCTCGAAGATGCAGTGGCGGAGATCGGAGGGGTCCACGCCCTGGATTCGCTGGAATCCGTCAATGCCCCAACGAAGGATCGCCCCCGGCGGCACGTCCTCGGTGTAATCGGCGCGCAGGATGTCCAGGCCCACCGTCTCGCTGACCACCACCACCGTGCCGTCCAGGGTGCCGCAGCTCATGGGCCGCAGGCCGTGAGGATCGCGGAAGGCGTAGAGGTGATCGCGCGTCATGAGCACGGCGGAGTAGGCGCCCCTTCCCTCCCGCATCCACCGCGCGATGGCCGGTTTGAGGCCCATCCCGTCGTCGAAGGCCCAGATGCCGATGCACTTGGTGATGACCTCGGCGTCGTTGGTCCCCTCCAGGGCGTAGCCGCGGCGTTCGATCTCCGCGGTCAGCTCGGGCAGGTTCGTGATGTCCCCGTTGCTGGAGAGGGCGAAGAGGGGCACGCCGTCCTTCTCGAAGACATGCGGCTGCGCGTTCTCGCACAGGGCCCGCCCCTGGGTGGGATACCGGACATGCCCGATGGCGGCCGTGCCCGGGAGGCCCGCCAGGACGCCGGGCGTGAGGATGTCCCGCACCAGGCCCAGGCCGCGGAACCGGTGGACGCGCTCGCCGTCGGCGCTGGCGATGCCGCAGGAGTCCTGCCCGCGGTGCTGTTGGGCGAAGAGGGCCTCTGCGGCCATCCTCCCCGCTTCGTCTTGTCCGAAGATGCCCACGATCCCGCACATAAGCGGCGGATTATAGCACGGCAGCAAGGGAAGCGGGGGATGAGGAAGTGAGGAGATGGGAAGCGCCTGCTCCCGTGACGCGCACTGCGCCCCGCTCCGCGAGGTGATCAAGTGACCAGTGACGCGATTAGGCGAGACGCTAGAGGCGCAACGCGATTAGGTGAGTAGGTGAGTAGGTGAGTAGGAAAGGCACCGATCAAACATTGCGTTGCCTTTTCCGCTCCCAGCTCCCTGCTCCCTGTCCCGAGTCGGTCCAAATCCCAAATTCGCAATTCGCAATTCGCAATCCGGGATTCTACCCCGGCAGCTTGGGCTTCCCGAGGGTGAACCGCTGGCCGAGCCCGGCGTAGTTGGGCGCCGGCACGCCTCCTCCAATGAGGCGGGCCAATGGATCCCAGAGGTCGGCCCGCGCGCAGTCCAGGGCCATGTCCCAGATGCGCTCCGCGGCGTGGGCCACGAGGACATCGAGAAACACCACATCCGAGGTGGGGACCAGGGAGATCTCCTGGCGAAGCGTGCACTCCAGCGCCACGGGGGCGTCCCTCAGCCTCGGCACGGCCACGGCCTGCGAAGGCTCCGTGGCGAGGCCCAGGCGCTCCAGCTCGCTGACTTCGGCGGGCACCTCTTCTCCGGAGGCGTGGAGCGCTTCCAGAAAGGAAACCTCCACGATGTGGACCACCGCCTGGCGGCGGGCCCTCAGGTTCGCGTGCGTGTCTTTCAGCGAACCGTCGGCCCGGTGCGCGAGATTGATGGCCAGGGCCGGAGGGTTGAAGATCCCCATGAAGCTCGAGAAGGGCGCCAGGTTCACCTGGCCCGCCTCCCCAAGAGTCGTCACCCAGGCGATGGGACGCGGCACCACCAGACTCGACAGCACGCGGTAGGCATCGCGGCGAGCCAGGGAACGAAGATCGCGGGTGATCATCCTGCACCTCCGGTGACCGAAGGCAATCACGCCTTCTTTTGCATGGACCAGACTACGACGAACGCCGCCGTTCCTGACAGGAGCGGTCCCCCAACCTAGATCCACCACCGTCACGAGCACGGGCCATCGGTCGATGGTGGCCAGGTTGGTGAGGTCGTAGGCGGCGTAGGTCACGAGTCCGAAGAGAGCGCCCTTGAGCGCCGCCTTGGCCGGTGATCCCTGCCGCACCCCCGGGGACACGACGAAGACCACCAGGCCCGCCACGAACAGGAGGTAGAAGAGTCCCGCGGCCGCCCAGTTGACGCTCCCGCTCAGCAGAAATCCGATCTGGGCCTGGTAGAAGTTCTTCGCCACGAGCCCGATCCAGAGCCCGTCCAGCAGGAGGAAAACGGCCAGCGCCACGAGGTAGTGTTTGATCGCGTCCTTAGGCATTCGCTCCTGCTCCTGGCGTTGCTCTGAGAGTGACCTCCTGGCGAGCGCGAGACTGCCGCGGTCCCCCCGAGCCTGCCCTAGGGCAGGCTCGGGGTCCCTCGCAGTGACAGGCTAGTGCCATCGGGGGAACCGTGGCTATCCCGTCGTTCCAACAGGTCCGCGCCGGGGGCCAAAGGCACTCTCATGAGCCATTACGAGCTAGGGCGCCGTGGTGCGTGCGCAGCGGCACCCGTAGCCGAGATTCCTGAAGCCCGGCGGGCGGTACATGCGGTAGGAAATTCTCAGCCAGGCGGGGTTGAACCGGAAGGAGCCTCCGCGCAGCACCCGGAACTCGCCCGAGGGCGGACCCGTGGGGTCCACGGCCGGCGAGACCGCGTAGTATCCCTCCTTGAACCAGTCCGCGCACCACTCCCAGCCGTTGCCCAGAATGTCGTACACGCCGAAGGTGTTGGGGAGTTTCTGACCCGCGGGGTGGGGCTCGAGGTGAGCGTTCTCGCTGTACCAGGCGTAATCGCCGTTCATGGCGTCACCCCAGAAGTAGACGGTCTTGGATCCGGCACGGGCAGCATACTCCCACTCCGCCTCCGTGGGCAGCCGGCCTCCCGCCCAGGCGCAGAAGGCGTGGGCCTCGTTCCAGGTGAGGTTCAGCATGGGCATGAGGTCGAACTTCCATTCCGGGTTCAGCTCGGTGGCGGGGGGCATGACCCTCTTGGTGTCCTCACAGAACTTCTTGTAGGCGGCCACCGTGGTTTCCGTCCGGCTCAACCAGAATCCTTTGGAGATGGTCACCTCGTGCTCGGGCTTCTCGTCGGTGTCCGCCGTGGCGTCACCGGGACGCGCCCCCATCATGAATCTCCCCGGCGGGATGAACACGTATTCGAGTCCGTCCTTCTCGCTCTTGCGCACCTCCACCGCCGGCGCGGACGGTTCCGGCTTGGCCTGCGCCGCCGGAGCGGGTTCGACGACGGGACCTCCTTTGGCGAACTCCACGCGGAATCCGCCCTTGATGGGAGCGCCGGGGGCGCCGGGGACCTCGGCGAGCTTGAGGATCGCCGCGGTGCTTTCGTGCTCCTTCACCGCCGTCACTTTGACCGTCCCGATGGCGACTTCCTGCGCCTTGCCGTCCACGGTCACGTTTCCGAAAACGGTGGCCGTCATCCCCTCCTTCACGCCCTCCGCAGTGCCCGCGCTGAGGGTGACGGTGTCGCCTTGCACGGCGGTCACCGTCTGGCTGAACCCTGGAAGCGCCGCGACCGCCATGAGAACCATCAGGACCCCGAGTCGCCAGATTTTTTGTCGCGCCATGTTCGACCTCCGTTTCGCATAGCCTACGCCTAATCCGCAGCACAGGGAACACCCCGGGGAACTGGCCCTGCCCATACCTGGGGGCGGGAGAACCGGCATGTGTCGTACAATGACCTCAGTGTTGCTCGGGCGGAGGGGGGTGTCCTTGCCGTTGTCATCGTCCCGCCATTTCGTCTCACGCATTGCCCACGGCGCGCCGCCGTCGCATCGCGGGCCCGCGTACCGAGCGGTAGTCCTGCTGCTCTTCCTTCTTCTGGGCGCCTCGCCCGCCCTCGCCCTGGACCCGTCCAAGGCCCTCACCCAGTACACCCACGACGCGTGGACGAGCGAGACCGACCTGCCCCAGACCTCCGTCCAGGCCATCCTGCAGACCCGCGACGGCTACCTCTGGCTGGGCACCCAGGAGGGCCTCGTCCGCTTCGACGGCGTGAGGTTCACCCAGATGAACGCCGAGGACATCTCCACCCTTTTCGAAGACCGCGACGGCACCCTCTGGATCGGCAGCTACGGCGGCCTCCAGGCTATCGAAGGCGGGCGATTCACGCGCTACACCACGGCGGACGGGCTGTCCAACAACCGCGTCAACGACATCTGCCAGGACGCCTCGGGCGCCCTCTGGATCGCCACGAACCTGGGCTGAACCGGTACGAGGACGGACGGTTCACCGCCTTCACCGCTGAAGGACGGCCTCCCCTCGGACGAGGTCACCACCGTCGTCGAGACCCGGGGCGGCGTCATCTGGGCGGGCACGCGAGCGGGGCCTGTGCAAGATGGAGGGGGGCCGCATCACCGTCTTCACCACCAAGGACGGCCTTCCCAAGGACAGCATCGCCAAACTCTTCGAAGATTCCGACGGGGACCCTCTGGATCGGCACCAACGGCGGCGGCCTCGTCGCCTACCGCAAGGGCCGGTTCACGACCTACGGCTTGAAGGACGGCCTGCCCTCCGACGAGATCAAGGCCCTGGGCGAGGACCGGGACGGCAACCTCTGGATCGGCAGCGAGACCGGCGGCCTGACGCGCATGCGCCAGGGCCGATTCGAGACCTACTCCACGAAGGAGGGCCTCTCGGACAACGCCGTCTGGTCCCTCTGCGAGGACCGGGAGGGAAGCCTCTGGGTGGGCACCTTCGGCGGCGGCCTCAACCGGTTCAAGGACGAGAAGCTGACGACCTACGATTCGTCCGTGGGGCTCTCCAACAACACCGCGTGGGCCGTCTACGAGGACTCGGACCGCACCCTCTGGGTCGGCACCGACGGCGGGCTGAACGCCTACAAGGACGGGAAATTCACGGCCTACACGACGAAGAACAGCGGCCTCCCCCACGACAGCGTCCCGAGCATCCTGGAGGACCGCGACGGGAACCTGTGGGTGGGCACCTCCGGGGGAGGGCTGGCCCGGCTCAAGGACGGCCGGTTCTCGGTCCTCTCCGAGAAGGAGGGCCTCACCTATCCCAACGTCTTCTCGCTCTGCGAGGATCGGAGCGGCGCCCTCTGGATCGGCACCAACGGAGGCGGCCTCTTCCGCCTCAGAGAACGGCAAGATCACCTCCTTCAAGAAGAAGGATGGCCTCTCGGACGAATACATCCGCGCGCTCCTGGAGGACCGCGAGGGGAACCTCTGGATCGGCACCAACGGAGGCGGCCTCAACCGTTACGCCGGAGGGAAGTTCACGGCCTACTCCGTCGAAGGACGGCCTCCCCTCCAACTTCATCCGCGCCCTCTACCAGGACCGGCAGGGGACCCTCTGGATCGGGACCCGCGGCGGCGGGCTCTGCCGCATGCGCGACGGCAAGTTCCAAGTCTTCGGCACGAAGGACGGCCTTCTCTCCGACGTGGTCTTCCAGATCCTGGAGGACAGCCGCGAAAACCTCTGGGTGAGCTGCAACAAGGGGATCTTCCGGGTGTCCAAGCACGACCTGGACGACTTCGCCGCCGGCAAGATCCCGCGCATCCCCTGCGTGAGCTACGGCAGGGCCGACGGGATGAAGAGCCCCGAGTGCAACGGCGGCACCCAGCCCGCGGGCTGGAAGACCCGCGACGGCCGCCTCTGGTTCCCCACCATCCGCGGCGTGGTGGCCATCGATCCCCAGCACCTGGCGACCAACGAGGTCCCGCCTCCCGTCCTCGTGGAGGGCGTCCTCGTGGACGGCAAGCCCCTCTCGGCGTCGACTGCCGAACCCAGCCCGCGGGGCGGCGAGCCACCGGGTCCCACGGGCGGAGCGCCGCCGGACCAAGCGGGCGAAGCTCCGCCGGGCCAGCGGGCGAAGCCCCGCCGGGATCGGACCGGTTCGAGTTCCACTTCACGGCCCTGAGCTTTCTCGCCCCGGACCGCGTCCGCTTCCAGTATTTCCTGGAGGGTTACGACAAGGGGTGGAACGACCTGGCGGGGGGGCGCGAGCGCGTGGCCGTCTACACCAACCTTCCGCCGGGGAAGTACACCTTCCGAGTCAAGGCGTGCAACAACGACGGCCTGTGGAACGAGACGGGCGCCGCGTTCCCCTTCCGCCTCCGGCCCCAGTTCCACCAGACCCCTCTCTTCACCCTCCTGGTGGTCCTGGCCCTGCTCCTCCTGGGCGGGACCCTGTACCACTTCGCCGGCATCGCCCTGGAGAACCTCCGCGTCGGGCGCTCCCTGGCCCGCTACCACTCCCGCCAGGTCATCGAGAAGCTGAGGACCACCAAGGGCGCGGGCGGGTCTCTCGTGGCCAGCGAACGGCGTCGCCTCACCATCCTGTTTTCCGACATCACGGGCTTCTCGGATTACTCCGACAGGAACGAGCCGGAGGTGGTGGACCGGATCATCAACGAGTACCTGACGGAGATGGTGGCCCTCCTCGAAGGCCAGTCGGGAACCGTGGCCCGTTTCATGGGAGACGGCATCATGGCCTTCTTCGGAGCCCCGGCGGAAATGGACCCCGCCGAGCAGGCGCGGCGCGCGGTGGCGGCCGCCGTGGCCATGCAGCGCCGCATGGGCGAGCTCGGCCGGAAGTGGCTGGACCAGGGCCTCGACCACGCCCTCAAGCTGCGCGTGGGGATCAGCCAGGACTACGCCACCGTGGGCAACTTCGGATCCAAGGACCTGATGGAATACACGGCCCTCGGTTCGGCCGTGAACCTCGCCGCCCGCCTGGAGACCGGATGCACGCCGGGCCGGATCCTCGTGAGCTTCGCCGTCTACATGGCCACCAAGGACCGCTTCCCCTACTCCGCCCCCGAAGAGCGCGAGTTCAAGGGGTTTTCGGGCGCCCTCCACGTGGCCGAACTGGACCCCGAGATCTCGGAGTAATCGAGCCTGGGCGCGCCAAGATTATTTCCGCCATCGAATACGGTCATTCGTTTGTTCGGTCCCTTCCTCTGACTAGACCACCCGCACAATGGCAATCATCTCGTCGTCCGCCATGGAGGTTGATGTGATTAGGCTCCAGCAGCGGAGCGGAGGGAGCCGGCGTTCCGCCGCGACAGGCGCAGAGGCGCGAAAGGCGAGCGGCACGGGGCCGACTCGTACTTCTGTACTTGGAGCGCCCCGGGCCGCGAAGCCTGACAATGCATATGCGCCTCGTCCCGGCGGCGCACTCAGAAGGGGGGTGGGGCTCGTCGTTTCCGCATCTCCGGAAAGGCCCGCCGACCGAAGGGAGGCCAGGAGACCTAGGCCGCGGCAAGGGAAAGCCGACGTCCTGGCCCAACTGCTGAGATCCTTCATGCGGAGTCATCCGTAATGAGAATTCGGCATGACGGCCAAGAGAGGCTTTTTCCTGGACGCGGCTCTGGCCTCCTGCCAAGGCGCGAAGCGCCGGCGGCCTTTCCGGCCGCCGCCAGGTTTACTCTTCGGCTTTGGAGACCTCCTCGAGCCAGGCTTCGGTCCCGATCTCCTCCCGCCGCCTCAGGTTGGCGACCCGGCGCTCCACCGACTCCCTGAACACCTCTTCGCTCATGGACGGGTCGCGCAGCCCCAGGAAGGTGGGGCAGGGGAGCTGGGGGCAGAGCCCGCAGTGCTCGAGCTGTTTGTCGTTTCTGCAGCAGTCGTAGATGAGGCAGGTCCCGTCCGGCATTTCGCCCGCCCAGAAGGGCCTCCCCTCCAGCGGGACACAGCCGGCGCAGGGGCTGCCCAGGTAAATGCACGACCCGCAATAAAAACCGCACACCGAAGCCAGGTTCGCGTCCGTCATGATCTCTCCCGTGTCTTTCTTCGAGGCGATCCCTCACCCCGAGCTCATCGAGGCCCGGCCTCGAGTCCACCTCCGAGCCCGACTTGAGTATGGTAGGACAACGGCCCTGGCAAGACAAGGATTTGCAGATTCCTCGATGTTAGAATGGGTGAGAGTCATCAGGAGGGCCAGAATGGCGCGCACCCAGAACATCCTTTTGGCGGACGGTGGCCTCGGCCCCCTCGAAGCCGACCTTCTGACCCATTTCCGCACCGCACAGCCCCACTGGACCCTCCGCCTCGCCCGGACCTCCGGCGAGGCCGGAGGATTTCCTGGAGACGGGCGCGCCGGACGCGTGGTCCTCGGCCTGAGTCCCCCGCCCGGGGAAACCTCGGGCGCCAGCCTCTATCTTCACATCCGCCGCTGCTTCCCGACGATCCCGGTCATCCTCTTGGCCGGATCGAGCCAGGCCCGGCTCCTGAGGGATACCCTCCTGGCGGAGACCACGGCGGACCACATGGCGGGAATGGACTGGATTCCCGAGGGCGTCTTCTTCAGGGAGGACCTTTCGAGCGAGGGGGCCTTCACCGACCTGGAGAACCTCCTCATCGCCGGCCTCGAGAAGTACGGCCGGGTGGCCAACGACACCGGGATCCTGGTGACCCACGGCACGGACACCATGGCGTGGGGCTTCGCCTACCTGCGCTACGCGCTGCGCGACCTTCGGGCCAACGTGGCCATGACGGGATCCCAGATCCCCCTGGGCGGCTACTTCTCCGATTCGGACGCCCTGGGTAACCTCCGAACGGCAGCCTTCCTCCTGAACCGCCTCCGGCCCGCGCGCCTCTTCGCCGTCTTCAACGACGGCCGGTCGGTCTTCTCGGGGCGGCTCACCAAGTACCGCAAGTGGGGCGAGGACGCCTTCGAGGGCCGGGTCATCGCCAGCGGCCCTTCGGGCGGAGGTTCGACCCTGCGAAAGGACTGGGTCTACATCCCCTACACCGACCAGCGGCTGAAGCACCTGCACCTCATCCGCACCGGCGGGACCATCGAGTCCCAGCGGGAAGCGGGAAGCGCCGAGGGCCTCAAACCCACGGGGGACTTCGTCTGGAAGTACCTCACGGGGTCGCTGGGGGAATTCTTCGAGGAGGCCCGCCGGCACGACCTCTTCGCGCTGGATTCCTCCAACATGTCCTTCGAGGAGTGGGCCCAGATCGCCCGGGTCGATCGAATCCATCGGCGCGGCCAGGGCGGACACCCGCTTCGATCCCACCGTCAAGCCGGTCTTCTGCAATCCCCTCTTCACCGCGGACGACTACCGGGCCCAGTTCGCGGCTTGCGGAAGAGGATCCATCCTGGCCGGTTACGGAGGGGGAAACGCCCACGTGCGCCCGGATTCCATGCGCTCGATCTTGCCGTCGCTCAGGGCGGCCGTGCACGCCGGCACCTTCGTGGCGGTCACCTCCCAGGTCCCCCTGGAAGACTACGACGCGGAGTACGAGTCGGGGCTGGCGTTGCTGGAAGCGGGGGGTGTGCCCTGCGGGGACCTCCCGCTGGCCGACGCCCAGGTGAAGCTCAGCTACCTCCTCGGCCACGCGGATCTCCTGGCGCAGGCGGCGTCTGACGCGGGCCTGGACGAGCAGAGCCTCCTGGCCGCGGCCTTCCTCTCCGGGGTCTCCATGCGCCACGCCGGCAGCCTGCACGCCTTCCGCCGCGCGGGCGGCCGTGTCCATCCCCGCCCGGGTCCTGCCCTACGATCCCTTCGCCATCAAGACCTTCGATGAGGCCATCCGGGCCGTCGCCGAGTCGATGGCTTCATGAAGGGTCGTGTTTCCGATCGATGGGCCTTTCGATTGTGATAAAATGAAGGCAGCAGTTTTGCGGAGGGGGTTGAGGGATGACACAGAACAGGCCCAGCCGGCGGAGGTTCCCCAGAATACCCAGCCAGTGCGACCTGAGCGTCCGCAGGGCGGAGGAGCACAAGAGCATTCCCATGGTTTCCACGGTGGACGACGTGGGCCTGGGCGGATGCCGGTTCGTCAGCAAGGAGACCTTCGGCGTGAACTCCCTGCTCTGGCTCACCATCCTCCCCAGGAAGGGCATCGTCGAAGCCCGCGCCCGCGTGGTCTACGAACGGCCCAGCCGGGGCAAGACCTTCGAGATCGGCGTGGAGTTCATGGAGATCACTCCGCGAGACCGAACCGCCCTCGAGAAACTCCTGGCGCCCCCCGTTCCCAAAGCGCCTCCCGAGGGTGAGGCGGGGCCTCGGGCCCAGGTGCCTTAACGCCCCGGGGGCAACAACCCTTCAATCCCGAGTTTTGAACATCCTGGGCAGGACCTTGAGGGTTCGCATCCACCCTCCCAGCCGCGTGCCCAGGGACTTGGCGTAGAGGCCGAGCAGGAGCCCCTTGATGCCCTCGTAGACGGCCTCGGACTGGGGATACCACCACAGATCCCGCGCGGCGTGAACGAGAGCAGGTCGTCCACCAGGACCTGGGGCTGGGTCATCTCGTCGAAGCCGATCTCGCCGTGGGTCCGTCCCAGGCTGGACTGCTTGAACCCGCCCCAGGGCGTTTCGGCCAGCCCGTGGCTCATGAGGTGGTCGTTGATCGTGACGGCGCCGGCCTGCAGGCGGCGGGCGAGCGCGGCGGCCTTCCTGCGGTCGCGGCTCCACACGGAGGCGGTGAGGCCCAGGTTCGAGTCGTTGGCCAGGGCCACGGCCTCCTCCATGTCGCGGACCTTCATGACGCCCACCACGGGGCCGAAGGTCTCCTCCTTCATGGTGACCATGTCGTGGGTGACGTCGGTGAGAACCATGGCGGGGAGGAAGAACCCCTTGCCACCTTCGGGCACCGTGGACTGGGCGTAGAGGGTGGCCCCCTTGGCGAGGGCGTCGTCGATGTGCCTTTCACGGTCTCCATCTGGCGCGCGGTGGTCATGGCCCCCATGTCCGACTCGAAGGAGCTGCCCGGCCCCACGCGCAGCCCTTCGACCCGGGTCTTGAGCGCCGCCAGGAAAGGCTCGTAGACCTTCTCGTGGACGTAGATGCGCTCCACCCCGCCGCAGGACTGGCCGGCGTTCTGCATGCCGGCCCAGAGGGCCCCGGCGGCGGCGCGCTCCACGTCGGCGTCCTCGCAGACCAGCATGGGGTCGTTCCCGCCCAGCTCCAGGGAGAGGGGCGTCAGGGTCTCGGCGGCCTTGGCCATGAGCATCTTGCCCACGGGGACGCTCCCGGTGAAGAACAGCTTGTCCACGCCCGCTTCGAGGAACGCGTCGCCCGCCACCCGGCCGGGCAGGTTGATGAAGGCGAAGAGCCCTTCGGGAAGGCGCGCGGCGCCCAGGACGATCCGCGAGGGCGCGCCCCACCATCTGGGTCTCCGAGGCCGTCTTCAGGATGACCGCGTTGCCCGCCAGCAGGGCCATCACCACCTCGTGGAAGGGGATGCCGAAGGGGTAGTTCCAGGGCGAGATGATCCCCACCACGCCCCAGGGCAGGCGGGCCAGCGTGGAGCGCTTGTTGGCCAGCGCCACGGTGGCGGAGCCGAGTCTCCGGGGCTTGAGGAAGCGGGGGGCCATGCGGGCGTAGTAGGTCACCGAGATGGCCGCGGGCAGGATCTCCGTGGCGAGGGCGTCCAAGCGCGTCTTGCCGTTGTCCCGGGCGATGACCTCGGCCAGCTCGTCCGCGTGGGCCACCAGATAGTCCCGGAGGGGCAGAACCCGCCGCGCCCGCTCCCGCGGGGACAGGGCGCCCCAGGCGGCCTGGACCCGCCGGGCTCGGGCCACGGCGGCCCGGAGGTCCTCCACCGTGTTGACGGGGGAATGCCCGAATACCTCACCCGTGGCGGGGTCCATACACGGCGTCGCGTCTCGGATCTCTGGGCTCATGCTCACCTCTCTGATGTTCCCGAGTCAGACAGTCGCAGACCCGATCACTTGGACCACTCAAAATCGGATCGCCGGATTTCGCTCTGTCGAAAGAACTGGCAAGCGCGTCGGAGCTTCTGAGGATCGCACGGCGCCTTGATTGGAGGACCCCCCGTCGTCTGGGCCAGTCTGCCGCCTCCGCCTGGGAGGCGTCAAGGGCGGAAGGCCAAGAGAAACCTGTTGGGGCCGTGGCGCAGGCAACGCGGCTTCTGGGAGTTTCTC
>CAVYWK010000001.1:0-359086 GCA_963772255.1 uncultured Acidobacteriota bacterium | reverse complement strand
TTTATAAGGGTCTCGATTGCTGGCAGGCTGAGCCACGAGATAGAGAGTGGGCTATATACAGGTGCATCAAGATTTACGACAATGGAACAAGTAGCCAAAGAGCCTTTTCGATATGTCCGTGAAATCTGCGCGCCAGAAACCGCAAAAGCCAATGCAAAGTGATCATCACCTAACAAGCAGTGTCACCGGACCGGTCGACGGGGTTGCTTCACCAATGCCCTTTGGGGGATGTTCTAATGCTGCCTTCGTTCAATTTGAATTCGGTTGCCCGGTCCGGTGCACGCGGCGTTAGGCACCTGAAGGACTAAGAATGCGCATCTATCACTGGCGGAGAGCCTTTCTTGTTTGTGTCTTGATGGCTTCTGCTGTGTTGGTCCAAAAGCAAAACCAAGCCAATGTTTGTTTGTCATCCCCCACGTTCAAGGTCAGAGCATTTTGCGGTTGGGTTATTGATGACCAATGGCAAGCCATTATCGGTGCAACGGTTGTACTTAAGCGGCTTGTAGATGGTGCTGAACAGGTTGTCGTTACGATGGAAACAGATGGCAAAGGACAATTTGAAGCCAAAGGAACCAAAACTGGGCAATACATCGCTGAGGTATCTGCACCCGGCTATTCGGTCTATCGAAAAGAGGTCGTGCTCGTGTCCTGTTTGAAAAGCAAAGCTAAGAAATTGGTCTACCATCTCACTATCCTTGAGTGTCCTGGGGTTGAGCTCATGACGGATCAGCAGTTAAAGAAATGCCAACAATAATCAGGTGCCTAACCAGCAGTGTCACCGGACCGGACGACGGGGTTGCTTCACCAATGCCCTTTGTGGGGGTTCCGTTGCACCATTCGCTTAGCTTGAACTCGGTTGCCCGGTCCGGTGCACGCGGCGTTAGGCCCCTCAAACTAATCACGGAGAGCCGATGAAACCATCCTTGCTCCTTGCCACACTATTGATCCTATTCTGCAGTTGCACCGTGCAACAGCCATCTTCCCCTACTCCTGAATTGTCGGGAGAAATGAAGATGCCGCTCCCCATCGACTACTGGCCATCAAATCAGCATGTTACTCTTAATTATTCAGCGCAGTACTTGGTTAATGGCGTGTTTACAAGATCTCGTATCTATAAGATCACTCCCCAGGTTGATAGAACATTCAATAACATGGTGACGCACGTACTATTGCATGAGTTTCTTCATGAGCCTGTTGGCAAGGCCGCCTATTACTCTAGGCAATACACTTACTACACAATAAATGAAACAAGTATCACAAACGTTGCCTACCAATGGGCCGATGACCCTCCCGAGGCAGAAGAGACGCCATCTCCAGACCTAAAGGCTCCCATTATCAAGGGCACCGCATGGACTTGCCTCACTAAAGACACCGTCTTAAGCGACCAACTGAAAGATCCGGTGCCGATGTCCTACACGCTGTCCATCGATGCCACGGCTCTCACTGTTTCCACGCCTGCTGGCGAATTCAAAGGATGCGTCAGGGTAAAGCAGGTAGGCCTTAGCAGCGGGGAGGTTACAATTCGCTGCAAAGATGGGTCAACCAACATTTGCAAAATATACGTGGAGCGATACAAGTACTGGTGCCCTGGATTGGGAGGCATAAAGGAGTTGTCAGAAACCCATTACGCCTCAGCTTCGAACCGTGACAATATTTGTTTGACGACGAATTGGTCAAGTGAAGTGGTCGAGATTATCCACCATCAGTGAGAGGGGCCTAACCAGCAGTGCCACCGGAAAGGGGGCGTCGCATGAGGACACGTCTGTTCGTGCTGGCTGCGACAATGGCTTTCATCGCCGCAATATCAATTGCGGCAAACGACAGCACTGCCTCCGTCGCCGCAGGCGGAATCACCTTCACGAAGCAAACCGACATCGAACTCAGGAAAGAGCAATTAACGATATCACCAAACCAAGTGGCAGTAGCTTATGACTTCTATAATTCCAATAGGTCATCAATTACGGCTACGGTCGCCTTCCCGATGCCAGAATATGGGTGGAATCCCGTTTACGGATCTGAGGTGATTGAAGACTTTACTGTGAGAGTGAACGGCGAGGAGATTAAAGCGAAGAAGGATGTGCGTGCCTTTGTAGATGGGAAGGATCTTACTGAGTTCCTCATGAAAGAGGGCGTTTCAATCGAAGATTTCGGTGGGTCAGACCTGCAGGATCAACGGAGCTCTCTGTTGAATCTTCCAAACGATGCCAAGGAGAGGCTGCTGAAGCGCCAACTCATATCATGGGGTCCTGTGGCGCCCCTGTGGACCGTCAGAGTAACCTACTACTGGGAGCAGACCTTCCCTGCGAAAAGGCTTGTCCATGTCAGTCATTCATACATTCCGATCAAGGGTGCAAACTACTTCACTTCTTCCCCAGAAGAGCGGTGGTCTACTTCAATGCCTGAATGCGGCAAAGCGTGGCAGGGTAAATGGGATGCAAAGGCCTTCTCTGCTGACCAGACCATATTTAGAGAATGGGTAGATTATATCCTAGAAACAGCCAACAATTGGAAAGGCGCCATAGGAGAGTTTGAACTGAAGATCCGCTTGCCAGAAGGTTATCGGGCAATGCTGTGCAGCGACTTGCGCTATCCAAAGATCATCGATAAAGAGGTTGTGTTGCGCAAAAGGAGATACAGTCCAGCCGGGAATCTCACGGTGTGCTTCTTCTATCAAAGACGCGAACAGACCAAGTAGCTGCCCAACAAGCAGTGGCACGGGACCGGTCCACGGGGTTGCCTCACCAGTCCCTCTGGGGGTTTCCGTCGCTCCAGTTGCCATACGATGTTTTAATGGGTGATGAATGGGAAATCGGCACGGTGAATGGGATGAGCTGGGCTGGAGCGACTGGTTCGAGCAGAGGGCTGAGGGTCACTTAGGGTGCGCCATCGCTCGCGTTGCGGCCGTCGATCGTGACGCGATGCTGCTGGTGGATCGCGCCGGCACTTTCCGGGCGAGGCTGGCCGGCAGCTATCGGCACCGCCATCATCTGTCGCATGAACTGCCATGCGTGGGCGACTGGGTGTGCGTCGAGAAACTGCCGGGCGACGACTTCGGATTGATTCACGCGCTTCTGGAGCGAAGGACCGCGCTGCGACGAAGGTCGGCGGGAAATGCTGCGGAGTATCAGATGATCGCGGCGAACGTGGACTGCGTGGTCATCGTGCAGTCCTGCCACTATGACTTCAATCTGAAACGGTTGGAGCGCTACCTTGTCATGGTGAGTGATGGCGGAGCGGACCCTTGCATCCTGCTCACCAAGACAGACCTTGTGGCGCCCTCCGTCCTGGCCTCCCAGTTGGCAGAAATCCGTTCCGCAGGTATCGAGGCGCCGGTCATTACCTTGAGCAACGTCACGAAGGAGGGCGTGGACGATCTGAGGCGCCTGTTGCTACCAGGAAAGACCTATTGTTTCGTTGGCTCGTCGGGGGTTGGCAAAAGCACGCTGATCAATAGTTTGGTCGGTCGCGAGGTGCTGAAAACCAAAGATGTGAGCGGGACTGGAGAAGGGCGGCATACCACCGTTCGTCGCGAGCTGATTCGTCTCGAAGGGGCGGCGCTGGTTATCGACAACCCGGGAATGCGCGAGTTCGGCATCTTGGGCGCGGAATGCGGCATGGAGAGTCAGTTTCTCTGACATCACGGCCCTCGCATCCGGCTGCCGCTACCGAGACTGCAGCCATACGACAGAACCGGGCTGTGCCGTGCTCGCCGCCGTGCATTCCGGCGTCATTAGCCGGGAACACTATGAGAGCTTTCTGAAACTGAGAGGGGAATCCGAATTCTCCCAGATGTCCCATGCGGCAAGGAGGAAGAAGGACCGGGACTTCGGCAGATTGATCAAATCGGCAAAGAAGGTCCTGGACGATGACCTGTAAACTGTCGGAGGCACCCTGCGGCACGCCGCAGCAGCTCAGGTCACAAGGGGTTCCTCCCCCCGGCGCTTTTGAGGCGTTCGGCTGCCGCATTTGCTAAACTCAGATTCGGGTGCCCGGTGTGGCGCGCGCGGCGCCCCATGGCACCTGATCGAGGAGGCACGTGAACATCGGGAAGATCGTCATCCGCGGTGGCCTGATCCTTGTGGGTGTGCTGCTTCTGCTGGCGGTGGCGGTCGTCTTGTCTTTCTATGCCGTCTTCTACTCTCCTCAATCGCCGACCACTGCCACCCAGGATCAACCCAGGAGAATACGTTGTCTCGGGCCAGGACAGGGAGTACCTGCTCTACGTTCCCAAGACCTACGACCGGACCAGGCCGTCGCCGCTCATCATCAGCCTGCATCCCGCGATGTCGTGGCCGCACTCTCAAATGAACGTCAGCCAGTGGAACCCTGTGGCCGACGAGAACGGGTTCATCGTCGTCTACCCTGCGGGCTCCGGTTTCGGGCCGAAGGTCTGGCTCATGGAGGGAAGGCGCACCCCCGCGCGCATGCCCGATGTCCTTTTCATTTCTGCGCTGATCGACAAGCTCGAGGCCTCCTACAATATCGACCCGACCAGGGTCTACGCGGATGGCTTCTCGAACGGGGGAGGCATGGCGTTTGCCCTCTCGTGCGTGCTGTCCAGCCGGATCGCCGCGGTGGGAATGGTGTCCGCTGCGCGATCCCTTGATTGGAACTGGTACGCCGGGAACCGGCCCGTGCCGATGATTGCCTTTCATGGGACCGGGGATCGCGTGGTCCCCTACGAGGGCGGTCGCACGCCGGTGGGCCCCGATGTATTCCCGAGCGTCCCGGAATTCACGGCGGCCTGGGCACGCCTGAACGGGTGCTCCACAAATCCGATGGAATCCGTGCTCTCGGCGGACGTGACCCGCCTTCAATACACGGACGCCTCGGGCGACGCGCGGGTCGTTCTCTATACACTGGCGGGGGGGGGCCACCAGTGGCCCGGCGGGAAGCCCCTGCCCGAGTTCCTTGTCGGCCCTTACTGTCGAAGCATCAACGCAACGAGGCTGATGTGGGATTTCTTTCGTGAGCATCCCCTTCCGGCCAAGTGAGCGTGACCTGGCCCGAATCGGTGGATAAAGCACTGTGTGGATTCGACTCCAAAGTCCCGATACACTGAATTTGATGAGGTGGGGTGGACGATGCCCCTTGTCATCATCCTCGGTTCCTTGGCTGCGGTGGCGATCGTTCTCTTCATCGCAGACCGCGCCCTGCTCACGATGGAAGAACGGGGCCGGACCTGCTATCGGAAGAAGCGGGGCCACGCCCATCGCATCGGTGAGGCCGCCCTCAGGTTGCAAACCATCCTGGAGCCCTCGAGGCGATTTGTGATCGAAGAAAGGAAGATGGACCTCAAGGAGGAGCACCTTAGCGGAGAGCCGCGGGTCGGCTAGATTTGAGCTCCGGGCCCCCTCGTGGCGCGGGCCGCATGAGGCTTGGTCTATACTGCTGCGCGGAGGTGTCACCATGCCGATCCTGAAGAGGGCCCTGCTCAGTTCCTCCTTCCTCTTCTTGCCGTTTGCGCTTTGCGCTGCCCTGCCGCCGTGCTCCATCCACCCTCCCAAGGGCGCTTCCCAAGACGAACTGTTCCGGCTTTCGAAGATTTCGGAGCACGAAGCCAGAGGCATCGCGCTTTCGACCGTAAAGGCGGATGCGGCGCCGATCGTGAAGAGCGCCGAGTTGGAGGTCGAGCAGGGTTGTCTCGTGTGGTCTTGCGACATCAAGGTGCCGGGCCATAGCGGCGCCCACGAGGTCTTCATCGATGCGGGGAACGGCCAGGTCCTGTCGCGTTCACACGAGACCGAGAAGCAGGAGCAGGCCGAGCAAAAGGAAGATGTGCAAGGACAGCCCAAGTGACCTGCAAGGAAGCCCGGACGGCCAGTGAAGAGGACACATTGAATACGAACCATGAAGAAGCGACGAGCAAGGTTCCGGAAGTTGCCTTGCTTTTCTGGATCATCAAAATCGCCGCCACTACCCTTGGAGAAACCGGCGGCGATGCGGTGTCCATGTCGATGGATCTGGGCTACCTCGTGGCCACGGGGATCTTCTTCGCGATCTTTGTCGTTGCCGTCATCGCCCAGATTTCCGCCAAGCGATTTCACCCCATTTTGTACTGGACGACGATCATCGCCACGACGACCGTGGGCACGACGCTTGCCGATTTCGCCGACCGTTCCTTGGGCATTGGCTATGCAGGCGGCACGTCCCTTTTATTCGCCCTTCTCATGGGATCACTCTTTGTCTGGTACCGGTCCCTCGGTTCGGTATCGGTGGATACCGTAAGTTCTCCCAAGGCCGAGGTGTTCTATTGGGTGACCATCATGTTTTCCCAGACCCTGGGAACGGCCCTCGGCGATTGGACGGCGGATACGGCAAGTCTCGGCTACACCGGAGGGGCTTTGGTATTCAGCACCCTGCTGGCACTGGTGGCGGCGGCCTACTACTGGACATCCATTTCGCGCACCACGCTCTTCTGGACGGCTTTCATCCTCACCCGCCCGCTCGGCGCCGTGGTCGGAGACTTCCTCGACAAGCCCCTGAACGCGGGAGGATTGGCGCTGAGCCGGTACACCGCATCGGCCGTTCTCTTCGCGTTCATCGCGGCCTGCATCCTCATCTTTCCCCAGAGGGCAGCCAAGCAGGCCCACTGACCGCTTGGATTCGAGGTTGACCCCTGCCGTTTGGGTTCCGCCTGACCCGCTCCCCTCCCCTGTCATCGCGAGCACCGCGCCGCCCGCATGTTCGCCATGGCCAGAGCCGGGTCTGGAGTGAGGCCGCGCATTCGCCTAGAATGCCGGCAGGGAGAATCCAGACATGGATGACATCATGGCGGCGCACATGGACCGGAGAGCGGGTCTCATCATTTTAACAGCCTGTTAAGCGTGGTGGAGGTCTGACATGGCCAAGGCACTCTTGCTCGTCGACATTCAGAACGACTATTTTCCCGGTGGTGCCATGGAACTCGTGGGCAGTGTGGAGGCGGGAAACCAGGCGCGAGAGTTGCTCGCCGCGTTCCGTCGGAAATCCCTGCCGGTGATTCATGTGCAGCACATCGCTCTTCACCCTGGAGCCACCTTCTTCTTGCCGAATACGGGAGGTGTGGAAATTAACGAGTGCGTGTCTCCCGAAACGAATGAAATCGTCGTTCGGAAGCACTTCCCCAACAGCTTTCGAGACACAGCCCTGCTCGAGCGTCTGAGAGAATTCAAGGTCGCGGAACTGGTCATCGCCGGAATGATGACGCACATGTGCATCGATTCGACCACGCGCGCGGCCTTTGACTTGGGGTTCGAGTGTTTCCTGGCCCACGACGCCTGCGCCACCAAAGCCCTGTCCATCGGCGGAACCACGGTTCCCGCTCAGAGCGTACACGCCGCTTTTCTCGCCTCGCTGAACGGCTCATTCGCGAAAGTGCTTGCGGTCAGATGATCTTTGCGCTGATCTCGGATAGGCTGCGCCCGTTTCTCACTCGCGTGCGGCGCCGACATGGCGCCACCGGGTTCAGGTAGCCAAGTTTCTCTGGAAACGAACCGTTGGTCATGAGGGAGCAATGAAAAGGGCGGGGCCGAAAGCCCCGCCCTCCGTGTGATACAGATCGCGGCGCGGGTTACATCATGCCGCCGCCCATGATCTGGATGGTCTGCGCCTGAATCGACCCGTCCGACCGCGTGACCCCGCCAATCTTGATGTGCATGCCCGTCCTCAGCGAGTTGGGGCTCATCGTTAGACCCTTCTTGGTGATCGTCGTCGAGGAGTCCAGCACGCACTGTTTGGAGGTTCCGTTCGAGTTCATGGTGAACCCGATGACGCCGCCCGAACCATCGTGGGTGAGGCTCTGGATGTTGCCGTTGCCCATCATGTCGGAGCCCATGATGTGCGCGAAGACGGCCGAGAAGAGGCCGTTCTCCACCAGGCCTCCCACAGCAATGGTGGAGCCTACTTGGACGAAGGAGGAGTCTCCGTTGCCCATCATGCCTCCACCGCCGCCCATACCGCCCCCGCCGCCCATGCCGCCGCCACCCATCATGCCCCCGCCCATCATGCCTCCGCTCATGTTGCCGCCCATGCCGTTGCCCATGTTGCCGGCGCCCATGTAGTCGAAGGAGGACTGGGAGATGTGGATGGCGTACGCCCCGTCGATGACCACGCTCTGGAGTTTGCCCTGGCCGTCGCGCTGCAGGGCCGTGACCTGGCCCTGAACCATGAACAGGACGCCGCGGAAGACGCTCGCGGCCACGATGGCGCCGTTCTCGGTCTCCGTAAAGAGGCTCGCCGTGTCGCCAAGGTCGAAATCCGACCAGGTGAGCTGCTGAAGGTTGCCCGAAGGATCCACCCCGACGAATACGGTGTTCGCGTCCACGGCGGCCTGCACGCCGTTGACGGTGAGCGAGGCGGCGGACACCTGGGAAACCGCGCCCGAGGAGTACGCGTGGCCATTGAGCAAGGCGCCCTGCGCGCCCGCCGCCAGCCCGACGGCGGCGAGGGACACGGCAAGGGCCGTGAATTTCAGTGAACGGTAAATGGTACCGGATGCTCGCATGAGGTCCTCCTCAAAAGATAGATAACATTGGGAGTGCCGAGGGATTCCCTGTGGAACCTCCCCGGCGGGGTTGCACATTACTGTTCATGCCGCGCCACTTTGGCCGGTGCAAGTCGCAGAATAGTCGCCAACTTCTTCTCCAAAAACCACCTCGTCCTCCAACACCGATATGGAAAGCATTACTGATGCCAGTTTCTCAGCACCTGAAAGCAGTCCTGGTGCCAAGGTGATCGGTCACTACCCAGAAACCAGTTGAATACAGGCCTGGATCCGGTTGTTCGGAGTATTGAGTCAAGCCGCGGAGGTGTTCATGCAACTACGACAACACATCGTTAAGAAGGCTCTTAGGCGCAGGTACTGGGAGTTTGCCCTTTTGGCGACGGCCCTCACCTGTGCTGCGGGTGCCGCGGGGACCGGCGGCTCCCCGGCCGCTCCGCCGGAGGCGGGCCGCGCCTCTCTCGGCACCGTCGCCACCGTGCTGTCCGAGGACTTCGAGTCCTGGCCGCCGCCGGGCTGGGTTCTCTCCGCCGACCCGCAGACGGGCGGCGTCTGGAAGTCCCTGGCCCACCCGGCGGGATGCGCCTCGGGCTCTTCCTTTCCCTACATCAACGCCACGGGAGGAGCCGGCCTGTGCGCCGATGCCAACAGCGACTGCCTGGGCGACGGCATGGACACCACCATGGTGACCCCCTCCTTCAGCCTGGCCTCCCCCGCCTACCTCTCCGCCCAGCTTCAGTTCAAGTCGGACTTTTTCTGCGCGGCCGCCCTCGACGAGGCCTGGGTGGACATCACCACGGACGGCGGGGCCGTCTGGACGAATCTGCTCTATTTCGACCACCAGAGCGTACGCGGCCCCGACACGGAGACCATCGACCTCACGCCCTACCTGGGCCAGCCGGACGTGCGCCTGAGCTTCGAATACGCGGCCCCGGGATGGGACTGGTACTGGCAGGTGGACGACGTGGCCGTGACTGCCGTCCAGCAAGAGCCCTGCACGCTCACCTGCACGGCCACGGTTCCCGCTTCCGCAGTCCCGGCACCGCCGTTTCCTTCGCCGCCACGGCCACGCCCTCGGCGGGATGCACGGGAACGCCGTCCTTCGCGTGGACCTTCGGTGACGGCCAGTCGTCCTCCGGAGCAAAACCCGACGCACGCCTATGCCGCCGCGGGGTCCTACGATTGGAGCGTAACCGCCGACGCGGACGGGGTGACTTGCGGCAAATCGGGAACAATCACCGTCGATGCGACCTGTACGCTCACCTGCACCGCCAACGCGCCCGCCTCCGCAGTCTCCGGCACCGCCGTTACCTTCGCGGCCACAGCCACGCCCTCGGGGGGATGCACGGGCACGCCGTCCTTCGCATGGACCTTCGGCGACGGTCAGTCCTCCACCGAGCAGAACCCGTCGCACGCCTATGCCTCCGCCGGGGTCCTCGATTGGACCGTCACGGCCTCACAGAACGGCGCGGCGTGCTCCAAGGGCGGGACAATTACTATCGCGAGCCCGCCCGTCGTAAGTTTCATGAAGAAGGCCGCCCCACCCTTCAGGATCGTGGTAACGGGGAGCAACCTTCAAAACGGCATCAAGGTCGATATCGACGGCGCGGAATGGACCTCGGTGGTCTGGAAGAACACGACCAAAGTGGTTCTCAAGGGCGCCCTCAAGTCCGCCATCCCGAAGGGCGTCGTGAAGACCTTCAGGTTCGTGAACCCCGACGGCGGCGAGACCACCCTGACCTGGAGCTGGTGATACTTGCGGGGTGCATGGGACGCCAGAGGGGATTCCCACCATGGATGACTGCTGCGACGACGCCGCGTGCGAAGTCGAAAAGCTGCGGACCCGCCAGATCTCGACGCTGAGAACCGTCTTCGGCATCAACGCGGTCATGTTCGTGGTGGAGCTGGCCACGGGCGTGCTCGCGGGTTCCGTCTCGCTCATCTCGGATTCGCTGGACATGCTCGGAGACGCGCTGGCCTACGGCCTCAGCCTCTATGTCGTGAGGCGCTCGGCCCGATGGAAGGCCCGGTCCGCGATCATCAAGGGCGCGATCATGGCCGCCTTCGGGCTTGCGGCCCTCGGGCAGGCGCTTATACAAAGTCTGGGTTCCCCACCCTCCCAGCTTCGAGGCCATGGGCCTCATGGGGCTGGCCGCGCTCGCCGCGAACGCCCTCTGTCTCGGTCTCCTCTGGCGCCACAGGTCCGAGGACATCAACATGCAGTCGGTCTGGATCTGTTCGAGGAACGACATCGTGGCCAACCTCTCGGTTCTGGTCGCTGCCGGATGTGTGTGGTACTGGCGATCCGGCTGGCCTGATATCATCATCGGTGTGGCGTTGGCGGTGTTCATCCTGCGCTCGGCGTTCCGGGTCCTTCGGCGGGCCCGGTCCGAACTGGGCGCCACCGCCCTGGCCCCGTAGGAATCATGGTCGAAGACCCCAAGGCAACGAAACAGCGGTTGTCCACCTTCGCGCCCGTGTTGCTGGCGGCGGTCCTCTTCGGGGCCACGGCGCCCCTGTGCAAGCTGCTCCTGGGCGATGCCGCTCCCCTGCCGCTCGCGGCCCTGCTCTACCTGGGTTCGGGCGTGGGCCTGGCGGCGTGGATGGCCCTGCGGCGAATAACCGGGGTTTCCCCGAGCAAGGCGGCTGCTCTTGCGGGTCGAGGACTGGTTCACCCTGGGCGGAGCCGTCCTGGCGGGCGGGGTGCTGGCGCCCGTCCTCTTCCTCGTGGGGCTCTCGCAATCGGCGGCTTCCACGGCGTCCCTCCTGCTCAACCTCGAAATGGTCTTCACGGCCCTGCTGGCATGGATGTTCTTCAGGGAAGGGTTCGAGGGACGCGTGGCCTGGGGGCTCGCGCTCATCCTTGCGGGATGCCTCCTGCTCGCCTGGCCCGAGAGCGGCTTCCAGGCATGGGGCACGGGCGCCCTGCCCATCGCCGGCGCGTGCCTGTGCTGGGGGATCGACAACAACCTGACCCAGCGCCTCGCGGACAGGGACCCGGTTCAGATCGCCGCCATCAAGGGCCTGGCGGGAGGTTCCGTCAACGCCGCGCTGGCCTTCGTGCTGGCGCAAGCCTTCCCCGCCGGCATTCCCCTCCTGGCTGCACTTTGCGTCGGGCTCTTCGGTTACGGCGTCAGCCTGGTGCTGTTCGTCGTGTCCCTGGGTCGCATCGGGACGGCGAGGACCATCGGCGTCTTCGCCGCCGCGCCCTTCGTGGGCACGTGCCTGTCGCTCCTGATCTTGGGCGAGGTCCCGAGCCTGACCCTGTTCTTGGCGGCCATGGTCCTCGTGGCCGGCCTCATCGTCGCCCTCGGCGGGCGCCACGCCCACGGCCATACCCACGAGGCGATCACCCACTCGCATACCCACGACCACGACGAGCACCACGACCACGACCATGGAGAGGGCGGCCCCGCCGGGGAGACCCCACGACCACCTCCACACCCACGAGCCGCTGGACCACGCCCACGCCCACTACCCCGACACCCACCACCGGCACGGCCACTGAGGGCCCCCCCGCCCCTCCCAGAGGCCAGACCACTCCCCGGGTATTGCTCCCCGGGAGCCATCCGTTGCATCCTTGGCTTGATTTGAATCGGGTTGCGCGGTCCAGTGCGCGCCGGGTGATGGGGACAGCTCGACCTGCTGGACATGGCCGAGGGAGGCCCTCCATGTGTAAGTGGCGAGTCAGTCTTCTCATCGCATGGGCCATCATCGGGGTCTGCTGCGGTACCACAGATTCCCAGCTCATCCGTGATGGCGGTTCAAATCCACCGGCAGCGGTTTCCGAAAATGAGCAGCCCGTACTGCGGGTCCAAAATAGCCACATGTCCATCGACAAGGGTCAGGCGCCGCGGGAGTCCATGTCCCCGAGATGGAAGATGGATATCATCGACACGACGGCGGGCGCCGAATATCTCACGGAGAGCGAAAGGCAGCTCATCATCGAAATCAACATGGTGCGCAGCGACCCTAAAGCTTACGCCCACTGGTTCCTGGAGCCGCTCCGACCGTACTATCACCGCACGCTCATCGAGCGTCCAGGGGAGATTACCGTCTCCACTCATGAGGGGGTGCGCGCGCTCGATGAGTGTATCAAGGCCCTCCAGCAGGTCAAGCCAGCGCCGCCGTTGACACCCAAGAAAGGCCTCACGCTCGGTGCGCGTGACCATGCACGGGATCAGGCCAGAACCGGGGATACCGGGCACACGGGGAGCGATGGGTCAACCGACGATGTCAGAATTAATCGCTATGGCAAGTGGGACATTACCGCCGGAGAGAATATTGACTACGGCAACAAGGAGCCAAGAGGAATCGTGACCTCGCTCCTCATTGACGACGGCGTGCCGTCGCGTGGGCACAGAGCGAACCTGCTCAACGAGGGCTTCAAGTTCGTGCGGCGTCGCCATGGGGCCACTCGGGGCTTCTCTTGCCAGGGGAAACACCCAAAGTGTCTCTGTGCTGTCCGGGCAAACACGGCGGCCCAGGTCTTTTAACAGCGCGTTGCAGCGGACCGTGTCCTGGCGGACCCGGTCCGTCAAGCGCCGTGCTTCTCGGCCGGCCCGGTGCGCGCGGCGTTGGGCTGTATAACCGGTTTGCATCAATGCTACACTCCCATCAGCAAATTCTGTGTTGCTGGAAGGAGGCGAAGATGATCGGCACCTTGGTAGCTAGGCGAGCCATCACCAAGGCGTTCAGAGCGCTTGACCACCCTGTAGAAGGCCTGAAAGAACTGCTTGGTGCCTAGCGACCATCAAACGTTAAGCGTTACAACGATCTGAGCACCTTCATGTCGGCGTGGCGCGAAGATGGTACCTTCATCTATCCAGGTGAGATACCAGAAAGCGGTACGCATCAAGGCAAGCACGCCGTCGAAGGCTGGTTCCGCCGTTTCTTCGAGCAATTCCCGCGAATTCACTTCAACATACGCGACCTCTGTGTCCGCAACCTCTTCGACATGTTGGGGAATAATGTAATCGCCGTTCACTGGAAGATCGAGCTTTCAAACAGAGAAGGCAGGAACGGCGAGAACCATGGGGTAACAGTCATCACCATTGAGCGCGGCAAGGTTGTCCTCGCAAAGGACTACATTTTCGACCTCGGCCCCAATTTCAAACTCGAACTGGAGCGCACCACAGCAGTGAAATGCGGCCCAGCCATTAGCAGGCTGCGCGCACCCAAAGGGCGCAAGGGATTGGGGGCCATCTGCTTTGTCCCGGCTCCTAGAAAGGGGGCCCACCCTGTCGTCGTCGCCGCGCCTCGCACCTGGCCCCCAAGCCTCTTGCGCGCGGCCCACGCGTGTTTCTCAACAGCCTGTTAGTTGGTGCGGCCGTTGGTGAATCGAGAAAGCTGTCGCCCTGCGATCACTCCAGTCCGTATTTTTTAATCCTGTAAAGAAGGATGTGGCGGGGAACGCGCAGGGCTCGCGCGGCGGCGGAGCGGTTTCCGCCATTCTCCTGCAAGGCCCTCACGATGGCCGCCCGTTCCTGCGCCCAGAGACCTCCCTCTTCGGGAGCCTCGCGCGCCTCGATTCCCGGGGGCACCGCGCCGGAGATCTCGGGCGGAAGAAGGTCGGGCGTGACGGTCTGGCGCGGTGAGAGGATCGCCAGGCGCTGGCAGACATTCATCATTTCGCGTATGTTTCCCGGCCAGGAGTGAGCCTCAAGCCCAGCTTGCGCCAGCGGCTCCAAGTTCAGATCCCCTCCTCCGTACAGGCGGTAGAAGTGCTTCATGAGCAGCAGCCGATCGGCGCCCCGCTCCCTGAGTGCCGGCACGCGTATGGCGAGCACCGCCAGCCGGTAGAAAAGGTCCTCGCGAAAGACGCCTTCCCGGACCTTCACCGAGAGGTCCTTGTTGGTGGCCGCCACGAGGCGCACGTCCACCGGTACGGAACTCCGGCTCCCCACGGGGTCCACCACGCGCTCCTGAAGCGCCCTGAGAATCTTGGCCTGGAGCCGGATGTCCATGTCCCCGATCTCGTCCAGGAACAGGGTGCCCCCTTCGGCCTGCCTGAACTTTCCGGGATGGTCGGCGACGGCTCCAGTAAAGGAGCCCTTGGCGTGTCCGAAGAGCTCGCTTTCCAGCAGGTCCGGCGTGAGCGCCGCACAGTTCAAGGCCACGAAAGGGCCCTTGGAACGGAGGGAGAGCGCGTGCAGGGCTCGTGCGGCGAGTTCCTTTCCGGTGCCGCTTTCGCCCGTGAGGAGGACCGTGGCCGTCGTGGGCCCGGCCTTGCGGATCAGGTCTCTCATCTCCTCCACGGCGGCGCTCGTCCCCATGATGGCTTCCATGGGCTTGTGTTCGACCAGGCTCTCGCGCAGCAGGCGGTTCTCCCGTCGCAGGTCCCCGACTTGGAGCGCCCGCTGAACGGTGCGGAGGAGGGTCTCCTTGTCCACGGGTTTGGTGAGGTAGTCGAAGGCGCCCTGGCGCATGGCCTCCACCGCGTCTTGTATCGTGCCGTAGGCCGTCATCATGAGGACGGGCAAGTCGGGAATCAGGCGCCGGGATTCCGCGAGCAGCGCCATGCCGTCCATGCCCGGCATGCGCACATCGGTGAGGAGAAGATCGACGGACTCGGCGCCCAGCAGAGAGAGCGCTTCGCGGCCGTCGGCGGCGCTCCTGACGGTGTAGCCCGCCTTTTCAAGGTGGTGGCCAAGTATGCGCCGCAGGTTCGGGTCATCGTCTACCAGCAGGAGGGTCGTCCTCACGGCGCGTTCTCCGATCCGGCCGGTATCCGCAGCGCGAATACCGCACCCCCGCCGTTTCGCGACGACGCCGTGAGCGTGCCGCCGTGGGCCGTCGCCACCTGGCGGGCCAGCGGCAGTCCCAGCCCCGTTCCGTCCTTCCTGCGCGAGAAAAAGGGCTCGAAGATCCGCTCGCGATCGCCAGGATCAAGCCCCGGCCCTCTGTCGAGGACTTCGAAGACCGCCATCGAGCCTTCCCACCGGAAGCACAGGTCCACCGGGCCGTCGGGCCGGGTGACCTGAACGGCGTTGCGAAGCATATTGACCAGAGCCTGGTGGATTCGGTGCGAGTCCAGGAAAGCCGACCCCTCGGCCGAGGGCGCCGTGATGGCGAGGGAGATGTGTTTTTCGGCCGCCAGACTCCTCACGGCCGAGAGGGCGTTTTCCAGGAGGGTTTCCACGGCGACCTGGTGCCACGGTCCAGCGAGATGGGCCGGCTCAAGTCCAAAAAGTCGTCCACAACGCGCCCGAGGCGCCGGCACTCCTGCATGAGGATGTCGAAGAACGGCCGGTGCGCATGGCCCTCGGGGTAGTCTTCGCTCAGGATCTCCGCGGCGCCCTGGATGGAACCCAGGGGCGTGCGCACCTCGTGGGCAATCCCCGCCGAAGCCCGTCCGAGCGCCGCCATGCGTTCGGCCGATGTCAGCTCGTGCTCCAACTGTTCCTTTTTCGCGCGTTCCCGGTCCTTCATGTCCACGAGGATCCCCGCCAGTATCCCGATGGAAAAGTAAAAGCAGATTTCGACGAAGTCCTGGTTGGAGGACAAGGGGCCTTGAAACCGCCATGCCAGAGGCAGAACCGCGATGGAGATGAGGGCGGCCGTCAGGAGTCCTCCCCGCAGCCCGAACCACAGGGCACCCAGGATGATGGGGATGTAGCACAGGCGGCGGTGCAGGTCCGTCTCGTGCAGGAGGCGGTGCATCCCATCGGGCATGGGCAGAATCATGTAGTGAAGAGACAGGGTGAACAGCAAGACGGCGAAGACGATGGCGGCCCTGATGGCGGTTCGAGGCATGAGCGGCCCTCCGGCGCTTACTAAGCAAATCGCACGCCAGCGAAGAACTCCAAGCTGGAGTCCACTACTTGCTAAACATGGAGAATAGTCTACACTTTTGCGCAGAATAGTCAACACCTTAGTCACGGCGCCGCACGCTCCTCGCCCCTATTTCTAACGCCTGGGTTAGAATGGACCCACGGTTGCCAGGGACGATGCACGAGTGTCGCTACGATGTGTGCGAGAGCCTGGCATGGGCATCTGATGTAACCGATCAGCGGTTCGGCATCAGCGCCTCCTGCTTTGGCATGGCTCTTGATAGATCCTCGGACGGAGGACCACCATGCAGCGCCCCTGGTTCATGACTCCATGCTTCGCTCTCGCGCTGATGACCCTGCTCGTTGGAGCCGGTCATCTTCACGCCGAGTCGCCGCTCGAAGCGATGGTTCAGCAGGCGCTTCAGAACAACCCCGGGCTGAAGGCTCAGCGCACGAAGATCGCGGCCGCGCAGCAGGTGCCCTCCCAGGTGAAGGCGCTGCCCGACCCCATGGCCGACATCGAATTCATGAACATCGGCCTCAGCAGGTCGACGGGATCCGACGCACTCACTCAGGGCATCTCGGTGGGCCTTACCCAGACGCTTCCCTATCCCGGAAAGCGGGGCTTGGCCGCCAAGGCGGCCGAGGGCGAAACGGCCGTCCAGGAGGCCCGGCTGGCGCTCATGGAGTGGAGGGTGCGCTCCGAGGTCATGTCCGCCGCCTACCGCTTCCGGACGGCCGACGCACTCCTGCAGATCAACACACAGACGATCGAGGCGCTGCACACTGCTGTTGAGAGCGCCCTGGCGCGTTACTCCACAGGCGGCGGTACCCAGGCGGATGTGCTGCTGGCTCAGACCGCGGTGACGAAGTCCACCTCGGACCGAAGCGACCTGGAGAAACAGCGCGAAGTGGCGCGGGCCCGCATCGAGAGCCTCCTGGCCGCACCCGTGGAGGATGACGCGCTGGAAGGGATCGAGCTTCCAAAGCCATCGGCTCTCCCGGGGCTGGAACCTCTCCTGGCCTTTGTGGATGCCCACGCGCCCGAGGTGGCCATCGCTCAGGCGGAGGTCGCCGTGGCGGATACGGGCGCCGAGGCGGCGAAGAAGAATTTCAAACCCGACTTCATCGTGGGCGGGCGGTTCCGCTACAAGGACATGACCATGGGCGGGCAGAACTACCTCACCGCCATGGCCGGTATGACGCTGCCTTTTTTCCATAGGAAGGACCGTTACCAGCCGGCCCTCGACGAAGCCCTGCAGCGCCAACAGGGTGCCCTCGAAGAGGTGAACGAGGCCCGGAACACGGCGCGGTTCGATCTTGCGGAGGCCTACCAGAGCGCCGCTCGGGACGCGAAGGTCTTCACCCTGTACGACCAGGGGCTGCTCCTGCAGGCACGGCAGGCCTACGAGGCGACCCTTTCCGCCTACACCACCGGCAGGTCGGACTTCAGCGCGCTCATGATGTCCCTGACCAGCCTCTACGCGTATGAGGCCGAGGCGGTGATGGCGCGCGGTGAGTTCCCCCAGAGGGTGGCCGAAATGGAGGCGGTCTTGGGCCGCCCTCTGTCCGAAGCCGTCGCGACCTCGCCGGTGAATCCCTGACGAAAGAGAAATGAGGTCATGGTGAGTAGAAAACGGCTCTTCTTGGTGGTCCTGGCCTTGTCGGTCCTCGGGGCGATCCTGCTCCTGGCGGGATGCTCCGGTGCGGGCGATCCGAAGTCTCAGTACCACTGCCCCATGCACCCGGCGGTCGTGTCGGACAAACCCGGGGACTGCCCCATCTGCGGCATGCGCCTGGTTCCCATTGAGACAGCGGCCGTGAAGGCCGGGCAGGAGGCTCCCGCCGCCCCTTCCGGTGCTCCCTCCGTTTCCGCCACGGCGCCCGTGAAGAAGACCATGTACCGCTCCACCATGAATCCCGGCGAGGTGAGCGACAAGCCCGGCAAGGACTCCATGGGGATGGACATGGTCCCCTTCGAGGCCGAGGCTCCCGCCGCGGGCGGTGTCCCCGGGCTGGCCCCCATTTCGATCACCGACACCCACCAGAAGTACATGAACCTGAGCACCTCGACCGTCGAAATGCGGCGCATCGTGCGAAATGTACGCACTTCCGCCCGGATCACACCCAACGAGACGAGCCTCTATCAGGTCACCACGAAAATCGAAGGTTGGGTGGAGAGGCTCTACGTGAACGCTACGGGCCAGGCGGTCCGCCGCGGCCAGCCGCTCATGACGATCTACTCGCCGGAACTTCTG
Source organism: uncultured Acidobacteriota bacterium (assembly GCA_963772255.1). Lineage (GTDB taxonomy): Bacteria > Acidobacteriota > UBA4820 > UBA4820 > DSQY01 > JAKAJA01. Next base: position 340,574 of record CAVYWK010000001.1, on the reverse strand, counting down.
GCCACGCAGGAGGAATATCTCTCAGCCCTTTCCTCCTCCAGGCGCCTTTCGGCAAGCCCCGTACCCGGCGTGGCCCAAGGTGGGCTCGATCTTCTGCGGGCGGCGCGAAGGAGGTTGGAACTCTGGGATATCCGCGATGCCCAGATCAAGGAGCTGGAGACCACCGGCAAAGCCCAGCGGGCCATGACGCTCTACGCCCCGGCCTCCGGCTATGTTTCAGAGAAGAACGTGGTCAGCGGGCGCAAGATCATGCCCGGCGAGGTCCTGCTCACCATCAGCGACCTCTCGACGGTCTGGGCCGAAGCGGACATTTACGAATCGGATTTGCGCTTCATCAAAGTGGGCATGCCCGTCACGCTGACGCTCCCCTACTGGCCGGGCAAGACCTTCCCGGGAAAGCTCTCCTTCCTCAACCCCTTTCTCGATCCTCAGTCCCGGACGCTCAAGGCGCGGCTCGAGGTCCCCAACCCCGAATTGCTCCTGAAGCCCGAGATGTACGGCGACATGACACTCTCCTACGACTTGGGCGAGAAGCTGGCCGTACCCGATACGGCCGTCATGCGCACGGGCAAACACGACATCGTCTTCGTCAAGACGGGCGAAACCGAACTGAAGCCCACCCAGGTCACCCTGGGCGAGCGCAGCGGCGATTACGACGAAGTTCTGGCGGGACTGAAGGCGGGCGACCGCGTAGTGACCTCGGCCAATTTCCTGGTGGACTCCGAGTCCTCCCTCAAGGCCGCCCTTCAGGCCGTCGCGGGGGGAACTAATGAAATCCAACCACAGAGGCAGCGAGACGCCGAGAAAAACTCCCTTAGGCAAAAAAGAAACAAAGTTAGAGCCAATCATGCTGAAGTGCCCACCCCGCAAGGTGCGGAAAGCAGTAAGTCCAGTGGCTTGTTCTCTTCTTGCAATCCATGATTTCCTTTTCCTCTGTGCCTCTGTGCCTCTGTGGTGACTTTTTATGATTAGGAAAATCATCGAGTTTTCAGCGAAGAACCGCCTGCTGGTCATTCTGATCGTGGCGGCGGCGGTGGCGGGCGCCATCTACTCCCTGAAGCAGATCCGCCTCGACGCCATCCCGGACCTGAGCGACACCCAGGTCATCGTCTACACGCGCTGGGACCGCAGCCCGGACATCATGGAGGACCAGGTCACCTACCCCATCATCGCGGCGCTTCTGGGCGCGCCGAAGGTGAAGGCCATCCGGGGCTTCTCCGACTTCGGCTTCTCCTACGTCTATGTCATTTTCCAGGACGGGACGGACATCTACTGGGCCCGCAGCCGGGTGCTTGGAATACCTCTCGAAAATCCAGGGCAACCTCCCCGCCGGGGCCAAGATGGAACTGGGCCCGGACGCCACCGGAGTGGGCTGGGTCTTCCAGTACGCCCTCGTGGACAAGAGCGGCAAGCACGACCTGGCGGCTCTGCGAACCTATCAGGACTGGTACCTGCGCTACGCCCTCCAGAGCGTTCCCGGCGTGGCCGAGGTGGCGGGCATCGGCGGGTTCCAGAAGCAGTATCAGGTTACCATCGACCCCAACCGGCTCCAGGCCTACCGGATCTCCCTCATGGATGTGATGAAGGCGATCCAGCAGAGCAACAACGAGGTGGGCGGGCGCCTCATCGAATGGGCCGGCACGGAGTACATGGTGCGGGGCAAGGGGTACGTCAAGTCCCCTGCGGACCTGGAGAAGGTGGTCGTCAAGACCAACGAGACGGGCACCCCGGTGCTGCTGAGGGATGTGGCCACTATCGCGCTGGGCCCGCAAATCCGCCGGGGCGTCATGGACTTCAACGGCGAGGGCGACGCCGTGGGCGGCATCGTGGTCATGCGCCACGGCGAAAACGCGCTGGAGGTCATCGACCGGGTGAAGGCCAAGCTCGCGGACATGAAAGGCTCCCTGCCCGAAGGCGTGGAAATCGTTCCCGCCTACGACCGCTCCGAGCTCATCCAGGAATCCATCGACAACCTCAAGGAAGAACTGCTGATGGAAATGGTCATCGTGAGCCTGGTCATTCTCTTCTTCCTGTGGCACTTCCCGTCCGCCATGGTCCCCATCATCACGATCCCCATCTCCGTGCTCCTCGCCTTCATCCCCATGTACCTGCTGGGCATCACCTCGAACATCATGAGCCTGTCGGGCATCGCCATCTCCATCGGCGTCCTCGTGGACGGGGCCATCGTGGAGGTGGAAAACGCCTACAAGAAGCTGGAGCTCTGGGTGGAAGGGGGCCGCAAGGGAGACTTTCACAAGATCCGTCTGGAGGCGCTGCTCGAAGTCGGCCCCTCGGTCTTCTTCTCCCTCCTCGTCATCGCGGTCTCCTTCCTGCCCGTGTTCACTCTCGTGGACCAGGAGGGACGCCTTTTCACGCCGCTGGCCTATACCAAGACCCTGGCCATCGCCATCGCGGCGCTCCTCGCCATCACCCTGGACCCGGCCGTGCGCATGCTCTTCGCGCGCATGGACCCCTTCCAGGTTAAGCCGAAGTTTCTTGGGAAGGTCCTTGACGCGTCTTTTCGTCGGAACCTACTACCCCGAAGAAAAGCACCCCGTCAGCCGTATTTTGTTCAAGCTCTATGAGACCCCGTGCCGCTGGGTACTGAGACACCCCAAGGCGGTCATCGCGGCGGCGGTGGTCATCGTCGCGATGACGGTCCCCGTTTACTTCAAGCTGGGCGAGGAGTTCATGCCGCCCCTGAACGAGGGGACCGTCCTCTACATGCCCACCACCCTTCCGGGCATGTCGGTGACGCAGGCGCAGGCGTTGATGGAAACCCAGGACCGCATCCTCAAGTCGTTCCCGGAAGTCGTCTCGGTGTTCGGCAAAGCCGGGCGCGCGGACACCTCCACCGACCCCGCCCCCTTCTCCATGATGGAAACGACCGTCGTCCTCAAACCGAAGGCAGAATGGCGGGGCAAACAGCGGTGGTATCTCGTCCTGGGCGCCGGGCTGGCTCAAGGCCGTCCTTCGCCACGCATGGCCCGACCGCATTTCCTACGAGGACCTCATCAACGAGATGGACCGGGCCATCCAGATCCCTGGCAATACCAACGCCTGGACCATGCCCATCAAGGGGCGCATCGACATGCTCACCACGGGGGTTCGCACACCCGTCGGCATCAAGGTGCTGGGCAGTGACCTGACCGAGATCCAGAGCGTGGGCGAAGAACTTGAAAAACTCATGAAGAGCGTCCCGGGCACGCGGAGCGTCTTCGCGGAGCGGGTCGCCGGCGGCTACTTCGTGGATTTCACGCCCAAACGGGAGGCTCTCGCGCGATACGGCCTCACGCTCGACGACCTCCAGGCCGTCATCATGTCGGCCATCGGAGGAGAGACGCTCTCCACCACCATTGAAGGCAGGGAGCGCTACTCCATCAACCTTCGGTACCCCCGCGACCTGCGCGAGAACCTGGATCAGCTCGAACGCGTCCTCGTGCCCGCCGCGAATGGCATCCAAGTTCCCATGGCGGAACTCGCAGATATACAAATCGTCTCGGGTCCGTCCATGATCCGCGATGAAAACGGCATGCTGGCGGGCTACGTTTTCGTGGACATCACCGGGCGGGACATCGGGTCGTACGTGGACGAGGCGAAAAAACTGGTGGCGAGAGATCTCAAGCTGCCCACCGGGTACTCCCTCATCTGGAGCGGCCAGTACGAAAACATGATCCGCGTGCGGGAACGCCTGAAGATCGTCGTCCCCATCACCATTTTTTTGATCTTCCTCCTGCTCTACATGAACACCAAGTCGGCCTTCAAGGCGTCCATCGTGATGCTCGCGGTCCCCTTCTCCGTCGTAGGCGCCGTATGGCTGATGTATCTGCTGGGGTACAACGTCTCCATCGCCGCGTGGGTGGGAATGATCGCCCTCATGGGCCTCGATGCGGAGACGGGCGTCTTCATGCTCCTCTTCCTCGACCTTTCCTACGACGAGGCCGAAAAGGCGGACCGGTTGAGAAACCTGCCGGAACTCCACGACGCCATCATCCACGGCGCCGTGAAGCGCATCCGGCCCAAGCTGATGACGGTCATGGCGGCGGCCATGGGCCTCATGCCCATCATGTGGTCTGCCGGGAGCGGCGCGGATGTCATGAAACGGGTTGCCGCCCCCATGGTCGGCGGGCTGTTCACCTCGTTTCTCATGGAGTTGCTCGTCTATCCGGCGATCTACCTGCTCTGGCGCAGGCGCGCTTTGCCCGCTGAGGAGATGCAGGCCGTCTGATTCCGGGAGAATGGGTTGGCACCCGCCGTGCTCGGCGAGGAGTTGAAACGTAAAACCCGGAGGTGAATGGGATGATGAAGAAAACCCTCCTCGCCATGGCTGCCATTCCCGTGCTGGCGCTTGCAGTAAGCTCCCGCTGGCTTCCCGGCTGGTATTGGGCGCTGAGAACGGACAACCCGGTCCGGCGGGGAGCCCGGCTTGCGGCACGAGAGGGATGCCTGTCCTGCCACGCTCCGCGCGGAAGCCAGGAGTTCTCCAATCCCGGCAGCCGGTGGGGCACAGTCCCTTCCTTTTTCCGGGGCAACGCCATGATGTATGTGAAGTCGCCCCAGGAAGTGGCCAGTTTCATCGCCGAGGGCCACGGCAAGAACTCAGCGCCATCCTCCGGCGCCAACCCCGCCCCACCCTTCCAGATGAAGGCCTTCAAGGAACGGCTCAGCTCAAAACAAATCCAGGACTTGGCGGCCTTCGTTCTCGCGGCTGACGGGTATCTGGTGCCGTCGGAGGGCCCCGCCGCCAAAGGCGCCGAGCTCTCCCTCAAATACGGATGCGAATCTTGTCACGGGGTGGGCGGAAGCGGGGGCATGCCCAATCCCAAGTCCTTTACCGGGTCCGTACCCGGCTGGGTGGGCCCCGATTTCATGGACCTCGTGAGGGACCGAAAGGAGTTCGATGAGTGGGTTCTGGAGGGAAGATCCGCGAGGATGAAGCGAAGCGGTGCGGCCTCCTTTTTCCTCGACCGCGCGAACCTCCAAATGCCCGCCTTCCGGGGAACGCTCGCCGAGCAGGACTTGGACGGCGTGTGGGCCTATGTCCTCTGGCTGAGAACGACTCAGCCCGGGGCGGAGGGCACACCCAAACTCCACTGAATGCCCTCGGGCAGCACTTTCCGGGAATAGTTCGGCACGACTATTGCTTTCATCGCCTTGGCTCGTGATAAGGAGATGAAGCCATGAAGAAAACCATTGGAATAGCCGCCCTCCTGACCCTCCTCGTCGCCATGGCCCTTGCGGTCGCTTCCTTCGCCGGCGACGAAATGAAGGGCATGAAGACGGGACAGGACATCACCGTGAAGGGCGAGATCGTGGACCTCGCCTGTTACCTGGACCACGGCGCCACCGGGATGAAGCACCAGCAGTGCGCGCTCACCTGCCTGAAGGGTGGGCAGCCCATGGGGCTCCTGACTTCGGAGGGCAAGGTCTACCTTTTGTTGGCCGACCATCAGGATGGCAAGCCCTTCGCCGAAGCGAAGAATTACGCCGCCCTCCAGGTCGAAATCACCGGACCGTTGGCCGAAAAGGCGGGCATCACCGGTCTCACCGTCGTGAAGGTGAAAAAGCTGTAGGAGATCTCTGCATTCCGCGGATTCTCCAGCCGGGCCCTCGCGGGCCCGGCTATTCTTCTCGACCCAATTTCCGCGATTGAAAGGTCTTGCCTTCAAAATGGGGGGTAATTTCGGGTGCGTATCGCCTGGTCTCCGCGACGGGGAGGGCCCATTCCCTCCCCGCCCCACGGGCAAAGCCCGTTGGGGACCCCACCCCACCCTTGGGGCTTTCCTGCCCGACAGGCGTCCGGCTCGGAGGCGGCCCCGGTCACCTGTAGGTGATCGGGGCGTGGTCATCAAGCTCCTGTCCAGCAAGGCCTTCGATCCAGTTGATCTGCACCCATCGAGGAATTCGGGTCTTGATACACCTAAACCTTGCGAAATGGAGAATAGTCTGCACCCCTGGCATGAGGCGCGATTTTTCGGCAGGGTCGTAGCACTTAGTAACAGTTATTTGAGGCTTTTTGGGGTCGTCTGAGCGCGGCGGGTGGTTCGTTGCCCCTGAAGTCTTTGTCCATGGCCTCTGGGCGCATGCGCCATCTTGGCACTCCCCTTGCTATCGAGTTGGTCGGGAGGTTGCCAGTGACGCGAGCGATGCACGATCTGCGCCGCTCCGGTGCAGAACGACAAGGGTGCCATCCTCTTCTATTTTGAAGGCCAGCCCTTCCACTTCTGTTCGCTGGATTGCCTGAAGATTTTTCAGGCCTACCCCCAGGCCTACGCCCACGAGGAGGACACGGAACTTAAGGCCGTGGAGGACAGCGGGTTCTGACGCCGGAACGATCCGTTACCGGGGCTGGCCCATGAGCCATCGGGCCGCGAGAGCGCCCTTTCCGGCCTTGGCGTTGTCGAACACGATCCAAATCCAAAGCGTGAAGGAATTCAGCGCGCTGGTTGCGACCACGGGTCTGTCTTCACCGGCCACATCCATCACAGAGGGCCAGCTCGTTCCTGTCCACGCGCGGAAGGTCTCGTCGCCGGCGAGGCCCTCCGAAAGCCCTGCCCCGGCTTCTCTGGCGTCCGACATTTCCAGAGTGATCGAGAGCGCCGTGCTGTGAAAGGACCCGGTCTGCAGAGCGACGCATGACGCCCGGAGCTGGGGCAACCCCGCCAACGATCGCACCTGCGCCGGGAAGAGGTCCGCGCCGCCCGCCCCGGGCTCAGGCCAGCAATTGAAGGCGGTCTGGCGCGTCAGCACATCCGTCGGCGCGGGCTTGAAAGTCAGCAGGCTCACGGCCTGCTGATAGAGTTCCAGGACTCCCTGCTCCCCGAAGCGGGAGGCGGGTAGCATGAGATGGGCGGACATCGGTCCCAGATCCCCCGCCGATAGGTGACTCAGGATTCTGGATACATACACGGCGTGGGCTTCGGGGAAAGAGAGGCCGAACTCGCCGATCACCGGCCCCTCCTGTGACAGCGGATCGAGCCAACCGGCGCCCGAATCGGCGTCTGCGACCATGTCCAGGAGGACTTGCCCGCTCCCGCGAATCCACTCTCGGACGGCCTCTCGGGCCGCGCCATCTCTGGAAAAGAGGACGACCCAGTGGCACCCGTCCAGGTGCATCTTTTCCAGAGGCAGGAAAACCTCCGCCGTCGTGTCCTCCGAAAGGTCCAATTCCACCGCACCCAACTGGGCCCCCAGTGGGACGACCTGGGCGGCGGTGCCGCCGGCGTCCTTAAGAGCCTCCAGGAAGGCCTTGGCCTGCAGGTCGCCTGCGCCCACGACTGCGATGCGTGCCAACTCAGCGCTCATTCTTTGGCTCCGAGGGGGGCGTTTCGACCCCCGAGGTGTCCACGGATTTCTTGGGTGAAACCTTGCTCCAGAGCCAACCCGTCGGGCCCGACAACGCATAGGTCACGGCCATGACCAGAAGAACCACGGGCGGATTGAGCGCGATGAGGACGACGATAACGGCGATGAAGAAAAAGGCCACGGAGGGTTGCCGGGCCCGCAAGTTTGCGTCCTTGAAGCTTCGGAACCTTACCGTGCTGACCATGAGCCAGGCCAGCGAAACGACGTACGCGAGACATCCGATGCGGATCCAATAGAGCGTCCGGGCATCCATGGCCGTCAGGTTGGAGAGACCGGGCGCGAGAAAATAAAGGGGGAGAACGGCCGCCGCCGCTGCGGCGGGAATAGGCAAGCCCACGAAGTACCGCTTGTCCCCCGTGGCGCTCTGGACATTGAACCGGGCCAGGCGGAGGGCGCCGGCCACGGGCAGGAGAAAGACGAGAAACCACCCCGCCTTGCCCAACTCGGCAAACCCCCAGTGGTAGAGAACGAGCGCGGGGGCCAGCCCGAAGGAGAGAAAATCCGAGAGAGAGTCCAACTCCTTGCCGAACTCGCTGGTGGTGCCGGTCATCCTCGCGATCCGTCCGTCCAGCCCGTCCAATATTCCGGCCAGGACCACCATGGTCACGGCCCATTCAAAGTTGTGCTTGGAGGCCAGAATGATGGCGTAGTAACCGAAAAACATGTTTCCCACGGTGAAGAGGGACGGAAGGATGACGATCCCCCTCCGCAAGGGCAGAGGCCCGCGTGGAGAAGGGACACGCTTCTTGACGCGGCGCGGGATCATGGGAGGGCCCGCCAGCGGGCCACGGGAGTGGCTCCTGCCTTGGTTTTCTCACCGGGCCTGGCGAGAATTTCCACTTGAGCCTCGGGAAGATAAAGGTCCACCCGGGAACCGAAACGGATGAGGCCTATGCGCTCGCCCCTCTGGAACGCCTTTCCGCACCTGGCCCAACAGACGATCCGGCGGGCGACGAGGCCGGCAATCTGAACGACTTCCACGGCACCTCGCGGCGTGTCGAAGACGATCCGTACCTGCTCGTTGTCCATGGACGCCTTCTCGGACCAGGCCGCCATGAATTTCCCGGGATTGTAAACCACCGACGCCGTTGAAACGGCACAGGGGGCCCTGTTGACATGGACATTGTGCACGTTCATGAAGACGCTGAGGAGAATCCTGCCGTCACCCAGCGCTCTGGTCTGAATGATCTTGCCGTCGGCGGGCGACACGAGCAGGTCCGCCGCCGGGGGGCCGATCCGCTCGGGGTCTCTGAAAAAGGCACAAACGGCGAGGGCCGCAGCAGCAGGGAGGAGCGCCCAAAGGGGGTGTCCAAGGGCACCCAGCACTACCGCCACCAAAGCTGGGGGTGCGGCAAACGGAAGACCCTCCTCGCGAATGTACATATTTCCTCCCCCCACATCCTAGCAGAGGGGCACCGTCTCGGGAAGGCGCGGTAGCCTCTCCATCTCGTGACACCGGGGTACCACCCCCAAAGCGACATTGACAAGATGGGGCTAAGTGTGTTAGATTCATACGCTTGGCTGAGGGAGATGACCGTGTGGATCCGCTTCTCCGACATCACGAAACCGACCCGATTTCAGGAGAAGGTCGGTCCAGTGAAGCTCGATTTCGGCTACCAATGCGAGGTCCAAGTGGATCCCGTGACCCTATCCGTCTGGGTAGAGCCCGCGGCGGCCGGCCACCGTCTGGAAGGTGGGTTCGATTACAAGGCCTCTCTCCCCTGCTCCCGTTGCCTCGAAGTCGCCCATCTCGAGGGTTCGGCGTCTTTCGTCCTTGAATATCAACCCGCCCATCAAGCGCCGATTCCCGTCGAAGAGACCGAAATCGCGCTGGACGACACTCAAGTTATTTACTACGAAGAGGATACGCTCTCTCTGGAGGATCTTGTCGCCCAGCAAATGTACCTGGAAATCCCTGAAAAGGCGCTCTGCAGGCCCGATTGCAAAGGCCTGTGCCCGCGATGCGGAGCCGACCTGAACCAGGGTCCCTGTCTCTGTCCGCCCGAGGCCGACCCACGCTGGACGGCCCTCGGCCAGTTCTCCAAGAAATCATAGGAGCCGAGCCATGCCTAATCCGAGACGCCGCCACTCCAAGACCCGCCGCGACAAGCGTCGCACGGGCGACGCCCTGATCGTGCCCAACGTGTCCCCGTGCCCGAAATGCCACGAGCCCAAGATGGCTCACCAGGCCTGCCTGGCCTGCGGCCATTACGACGGGCGGGAAGTCATCAAGGCCAAAGAGGCCTGATCACCCTATGACCATCCGCATCGCCCTAGACGCGATGGGGGGGGACAGGGCTCCGCTTCCTGAGGTCGTGGGTGCGGTGGAGGCTTACCGGCGCTTCGGCGTCCACACGATCCTCGTGGGCGACGAGATCAAGTTGCGCCGCCAGCTCAGCCAGCTCAAGGCCAGCGAGGGGCTTTCCATCGTACACGCCGAGGAAGTCGTGACGATGGACGACCCGCCCATGACCCCCATCCGAAAGAAACGCCGCAGTTCCCTGCGAATCGCAGGCGAACTCGTCAAGTCCGGAGAGGCCCAGGGCCTCGTGTCCGCGGGCAACACGGGCGCCGTCATGGCCACCGCCAAGCTGGTCATCGGTGGCATCGAGGTGGTGGAGCGGCCGGCTCTGGCCACGTGGATTCCCCATCCCAAAGGAGCGTCGCTCATCCTGGACGTGGGTGCCAACAGCGACTGTAAGGCGAGCCACCTACAGCAGTTCGCTATCATGGGCAGCATCTACGCTTCCCAGGTGACGGGAATCGAGCATCCCCGCGTGGCTCTCCTCTCCATCGGCGAGGAGGACATCAAGGGCAACGACCTCACGAAAGAGGTCTTCAAGCTCCTCCAGTCCAGCGCAGTGAACTTCACGGGAAATGTGGAGGGGCACGGCATCTTCTCGGGCGAGGCGGACGTGATCGTGACGGACGGGTTCACGGGCAACGTCGTTCTCAAGACCGGCGAATCGGTCTACGAATACGTCACGGGCGCCCTCCGCCAGGGATTCGGCCGGAACTTGAGAACCAAGGTCGGGTACCTGCTTTCCAAACCCGTTTTCAGAGAGCTCAAGGCCAAAATGGACTACGCGGAGTACGGTGGCGCCCTGCTCCTGGGCGTGAAGGCCGTGACGGTCATCTGCCACGGTCGATCTCAGCCCAAGGCCATCATGAACGCCCTGAGGCTGGCGCGGGATTGCTGCGTCGCCGGCCTGAACCAGCGAATCGTCGAGCAGATCAACGCTCGGATGAAGGACGCATCCAATGGAAAGACCTCGGTCGCGAATTAGCGGTACCGGCCGCTCCCTGCCGGAGCGGGTCCTCACCAACCACGAACTCGAATCCATGGTGGACACCACCGACGAGTGGATCACGACGCGGACGGGCATCCGCGAGCGGCACATCGCTCGCGAGGACGAGTGCCTCTCCAAGTTCGCCGCCGAAGCGGGCCGCCAGGCGCTCGAAATGGCGAACGTGAAGGCCGAGGACCTGGACCTGATCATCCTGGCCACGGTCACGGGTGACCAGCCCATCCCGGCCACCTCCTGCTTCGTCCAAGACATGCTCGGCGCCAAGAAGGCCGCCGCCTTCGACATGCAGGCCGGCTGTTCGGGATTCATCTACGCCCTGGGCGTGGCCGACCAGTTCATAGGAACCGGAACCTACTCCAAGGTTCTCGTCGTGGGCTGCGAGGTCCTCTCCAAGTTCGTGGACTGGAAGGACCGGGCCACTTGCGTCCTCTTCGGAGACGGCGCCGGGGCGGTCCTCCTCTCCGCCGACCAGGGAAGCCGCGGCGTGCTCTCCACGAGCCTCCACGCGGACGGCGCCATGGCCGATTTCATCACCCTCCCAGGCGGCGGATCCAAGATCCCCGTGAGCCACGACATGATCGACCAGAACCTGCACACCATCAAAATGAAGGGCAACGAGACCTTCAAAATCGCCGTGAGGTCCATCGAGAGCGCCTGCCGGGACGCCATTTCAAAGGCCGGGCTCACCCCCGCCGACGTCCGGTGGTTCGTGCCCCACCAGGCCAACACCCGCATCATCAACGCCGTGGCCGATCGCCTCGGATGGCCCGCCCGAGGAGATCTACCTCAACATCGACCGGATCGGAAACACCTCCGCGGCCTCCATCCCCATCGCCCTGGACGAGATGGTCCGGGCAGGCCAGGTCAGCGAGAACGACATCCTCCTGTTCGCCGCCTTCGGGGCGGGGCTCACCTGGGGCTCGGCGCTCGTCCGGTGGTAGGGGGATCGAGTCAGACGAGCCAACGAGCCCACGAAGTCAACGAAAAGAAGGAACCCCATGAAACTCGCCGTCGTGTTTCCCGGCCAGGCCTCGCAGTACGTGGGCATGGGCAAAGATCTTGCCGAGCGCTTCCCCGAAGCGCGCCGCACCTTCGATGAGGCCGACGCCGCGCTGGGCGAGCCCTTCCACCAGATTGCTGTGGGAAGGTCCCGAGGCGGACCTGAACCTGACCGCCAACACCCAGCCCGGCGTGCTCGTCGTCTCCGTGGCCGCCTGGCGCGTCCTGCGGACGGTCCTTCCGGAACTCCAGCCGTCCTTCCTGGCAGGACACTCGCTGGGCGAATACAGCGCCCACGTGGCCGCGGGGACCCTCGCCTTCGAGGATGCCGTGCGCACCGTCCGCCGGCGTGGCCAGTTCATGCAGACGGCCGTGCCCGTGGGCGTGGGGGCCATGGCGGCTCTCATGGGCATCGAGCCCGACGACATCGCGGCGGCGTGCGCCGAGGCCGCCCAGGGCGAGGTCGTCGTTCCGGCCAACGACAACGCCCCGGGGCAGGTGGTCATCGCCGGTCACGCCCAGGCCGTCCAGCGCGCCATCGACATCGCAAAAACCAGAGGGTGCAAGCGCGCCATCCCGCTGCCCGTGAGTGCCCCGTTCCACTGCGCGCTCATGGCGCCTGCCCGTCTGAACCTGTCGCCCGTACTCGCGGCCCTCCCCTTCTCCGATCCCCGGTGGCCCGTGGTCGCCAACGTGGACGCCCGGCCCACCACGTCGGGAACCGAAGCCCGAGAGCGGCTCACCGCGCAGGTGGACGCCCCCGTGCGCTGGAGGGAGACGCTGCTGTTCTTCAAGGAGCAGGGCGTAGATACCATCGTCGAGGTGGGACCGGGAACGGTCCTCTCCGGCCTGGCCAAGCGGGTGAGCAAGGATTGGAAGCTGCTGAATGTGGAAAACGGCGAGAGCCTGGAACGGACCCTCGCGGGTCTGAGCTGACGGAGGACGAACCATGGGCCGCTTCGACAACCGAATCGCACTCGTCACCGGCGCCGCTCAGGGCATCGGCTACGCCATCACCGAACTCCTGGCCATCCGAAGGCGCCACCGTCTACGGCGCCGACATCAACCTGGAGGTCATGACCCGGAGCGCGGAGGAACTCAAGGCCAAAGGCCTGAGGGTGGAACCCCTGCAGCTCAATGTGGCGGACAGGGCTTCCTGCGAAGGCGCCGTGCAGACCATCGTCGATCGCGAGGGCCGATTGGAGCTTCTCGTGAACAACGCGGGCATCACGCGCGACGGCCTCATGATGCGCATGAAGCCCGAGGACTGGGACGCGGTCATCTCGGTGAACCTCACGGGCGCCTTCCAGCTCACGCAGATCGGCCACCAAGCCCATGATCGGCCAGCGCTTCGGGCGAATCGTCAACATGGCCTCCGTGGTGGGCCTCATGGGCAACGCGGGTCAGGCCAACTACGTGGCCAGCAAGGCCGGCCTCATCGGCTTCACCAAGGTGGTGGCCAAGGAGCTGGCCTCCCGCAACATCACCTGCAACGCGGTGGCGCCGGGCTTCATCCTCACCGCCATGACCGACAAGCTCACGGACGCCCAGAAGGAGCAGATGGCCTCCATCATCCCCATGAAGCGCATGGGGACGGCCCAGGACATCGCCGGGGCCGCTGCCTTCCTCCTCAGCGAAGAGGCCGCCTACATCACCGGACAGACGCTTTCCGTCAACGGCGGGATGTATATGTAGCTGAATGAGTGAAAAGTGAAAAGTTAAGAGTGAAAAGTGAGGAGTGAGGCGTGAAGAGAAAAGACGGGAGCGGGAAGCGGGGAGCGGGGAGCCAGGCGTCTTCATGCGTTGTTCTGGCCGTCTGCCTGTCTGCCTCTTGCCTATGCCTATCTGCCGCTTTCGCCGCGCCGCCGGAGGACCCCTCCAGGGCCATGGAGGAGGCGAAGGCGTTCCGGGCGGCCGAATCTCGGAGGGTCTTCCGGACCCTCGAGATCCTCCGCCGGGCCGAAGCGGCCGGAGTGCAGCCCTCTCAGGGCTTCGACATCCAGCACTGGGACCTGGCCATCAAGGTGGACCCGGCGGCCCGAACCATCTCAGGAACCGTGACCATGAGATTTGACCCCACCGAGCCCCTGGCGCGGATCAAGATGCGCCTCTATGCCTCCATGCGGGTGTCGGGGGCCTTGCTCGACGGTGCCCCCCTGCAGCTGAGGCGCAAGGGAGCTAACCTGACTTTCAACCTCGTCCCTCCCCTGCAAGTCGGATCGACCCACGAGCTGGCAGTGACCTACAGCGGCACCCCGGTGGTCACGGGAGGTCTGGGGGGCGGCATGATGTTCGGAAATCACGGCGGCGTCCCCAGCGCCACGACGCTCTCCGAACCCTTCGACTCCTACGCCTGGTGGCCCTGCGTGGACGATGTGAAGGACAAGGCCACGATGACCATGCACCTCACCGTCCCGGACGGCATGACCGGAGCATCCAACGGGAAGCTGGACGGGGTGACGACAAACGGCGACGGCACCCTAACCTATTCCTGGAGGGAGGACTATCCCCTCTCCAACTACCTCATCAGCGCCAACGTGACGAACTACGCCACCTTCAGTGACCAATACACCGGCCTGGACGGCCGTAGCTTCATGCCCATCGACTACTTCGTCTACCCCGAGGGCGTGGCCAGCGCCATGGCCACCGTCACGAGGGTGCCCGACATGATCGCCTATTTCTCTAACCTGGCGGGCGAATACCCCTTTCTCCGGGAAAAATACGGCATGGTCGCCTTCCCCTGGGGCGGCGGCATGGAGCACCAGACGCTCACGAGCATGGGCGATGCCTATCTGGGCGGGCGCGTGGCCGATTACGACGGCATCTACTCGCACGAGCTGGCCCACATGTGGTGGGGCGACGAGGTGACCTGTGCCACATGGAACGACATCTGGCTCAATGAGGGGTTCGCCACCTATTACGAAGTCCTCTGGCTGGTGCACCATTACCAGGGCGACGAGGGCGCCTACATGAGCCGGTACTACGACGACGGACTCTACAACGGGTACCTGGGCGGCTCCGTTTACCTGAAGAACGGCAACCGGCCCTTCTCCGACACGGGCGCGGTCTACGACAAGGGCGCATGGGTCCTGCACATGCTGAAACCGGTGATGGGCGAGGAATCGCTCATGCGCGCACTTCGCGCGTACCGCGCCGCCCACGCCCTGGGAACCGCCACCACCGCCGACCTCAGGGCCGCCTGCGAGGCCGAGTACGGGCACACCCTCGACTGGTTCTTCGACCAGTGGGTCTACACGCCCAAACGCCCCATCTATCACATGACCACCACGCTTGGCACGGGACAACTCACCGTAAACATCCAACAGCGCCAGCCGCACCTGATCGCCCACAGGACGTCGGACCGGGACGTGTACATCATGTGGGTTCCCATCTGGGTTCACTACTCGGACGGATCCTCGGAAATCCGTTCCGTTTGGAACAACCAGCGGAACCAGACCTTCACCTTCGCCGTCTCCAAGCCCGTGGAGTCGGTGGGATTAGACGAGGGTCACTCCATCCTCAAGGTCGTCCAGTAGAAGAGCACTTGGCTTTGCGCTGCAAAGCTTGACATGACGGGGCTTCTGGCCCTAATATGCACCTGGGCCGAAGTGGCGGAACTGGCAGACGCAGCGGACTCAAAATCCGCCGAGCGCAAGCTCTTGGGGGTTCGAGTCCCCCTTCGGCACCACCCAGCAGACACACCCTCTGATGCCACGACTGCAGAAGACAGCCCCCTGATAACTCGGGCGGTTCTGGTCGTTTTGTGGACGGGGTGGGGCAAGACCTTGGCGAGGGTAGATCAGGCGGTCCGCTCGATGAGGACCACCGTGATGTTGTCCTCTCCTCCCCGTTCGTTGGCCAGATCGAGAAGGGTGTGACACGTGGTGTCGAGGCCGAGGCCGCGCGCCATGACCTCGGAAATGTCCGCGTCGTTTACCATGGAGTTGAGGCCGTCGGTGCAGAGCAATATGCGATCCCCGACGGCCGGCTTGAGGGTCATCACGTCCGCTTCCGCCTGATCCCTCGTACCCAGGGCCTTGGTGATGACATTCCTGAGTGGGTGCCTCGTGGCCTCTTCGTCGGAGAGCAGGCCCATGCGGACCTGTTCGCTCACCCACGAATGGTCCATCGTGAGGGGCAGCAGCCTGCCGGCGGTGAAAAGGTAGGCCCGGCTGTCTCCCACATGGGAAACGACGAGTTCCTCGCCGTTGGCCAGGACCGCCACCACGGTGGTACCCATGCCTCTGGATTCGGGATGATCCATGGCGTAGCTCTGGATCCGGTCGTTGGCCAGAGCGATGGCCGTTCGAATCTTGTTGGCGGCGAACGACAGGGACTCATCGTAAGGGTAGGGCCAGGTGGAATCCTCGCTCAAGTCGTGACGATCGAAGAAGGCCGTGATCTGGCTCACGGCCAGATGCGAAGCAACCTCACCGGAGGAGTGCCCCCCCATGCCGTCGGCAACCACAAAGAGCTCGTGATCCGGCCGAACGACGAAGGCGTCTTCGTTGTTGGTCCGCTTTTTCCCCACGTCGGTGGCGCCTAGTGCCTCGACCTTCATGTCACTTCTTTCTGAACAGGGAGAAGCCGCTGGACTTGTCTTCGCCGCGCGCTTGCGCCATCAGAACCTGCAGCTTCTCATCGGTGGGGTTGTTCTCGAGCGCGGCCTCCAGCAGGCGCTGGGCGCGAAGCTGAAGTCCGTTGTCCAGAAGGAAGTCGGCGTATTCCTTCACATAGCCCGCGTTGTAGGGGTTTAACTCGATGGCCTTCTCGACCTGCTGCGTTCCTTGCGTTCTCCAGCGCGGATTTTTCAGCCGGATCATGCCGGAATGGAAGAGCGCGGAATCGTTGGCGGGGTCGATTCTCAGGGCGTGGTCTAACATGGCCAGTGCGGAGGTGAAATCCCCGCTCCTGTACCTCGCGACCCCTCCCTGAAGGAGATCTCGGACTTGCTCCTGCGGGCTCTTTTGAGCGATGGAGGATTGGGGGCGGGACAGGCTGCGGTCGTAGTCCTCCCGAAGCAACGGTTTGCTCAGCGTGTTATATGCCTCCGTCACCTCCTTGAGGAAGCTCTCCGCGTCGGACTTCGCCTCGGGGTCCCTGAACCGGTCGGGATGATGCTCCTTGACGAGGCGCCGGAAGGCCTCGCTGATGCCGGCGGGAGTGGCGTCCTGTTTCAGATCCCAATATTTCGTAGAACGTCTGCTCGTTCTTCGCCATAACTTATTTACGATAACCCATCTAGGGAGCGAGTTCAACCCGGCGAGGCTCAGACTGCCTCCGCCGGCCTCGGGGGAAACGGTTCAGTGCTTCTTAAAGGGGACGACCTTGCGGGTGTTTCGGGCTTCCCAAAGGCGCCTCGCCTCCCGCCGGACCACTTCGCTCACATTTTTGTCCTTCAGGAGCATTTTCAAGTCGAAATCGAGCAGCCTGGGGATCAGGGTCACGGCCAGCCCCGGTGGAGTCTTGGGGTTGATGGCCAGCGCCCTGAGAATGGGGTATTTCTTCAGCCACTCCTTGTCGCGGGCGATATGGCGCAGCAGCTCGTCGGGGATGCTTCGCATCTTGGCGATGGACTCAACCTCTCCCTCGGTGAGCTTGGGTGAGCCGATGACCGCCTGTTGCACCACCTTGTTGCTGTCTCGGATGAGCAGGCTTCGAGCCTCCTTGTTGCCCTTCAGCGCGAGCGCCACCTTGGCGGGCACGCTCATGTTGAGCACCTGCTGGTAGAGGCTCTTGAACTCCTCCGGGGGGATGGGATCCTCCAGCAGGAGAATGGCCGGGATTTCGGCTTCCGCCGCGGCCAGGGTCGCCGCGTCCAGCGATTCGAGCGTGGGGAACTCTTCGGCCTGTCCGTGGGCCGGAACCTCCGCCTCCGGCGTTGGAGAAAACTCCCCGCCCGCAACGCCCAGCTTGAGCCCGAAACGGAGCTCCAGCAACGGGGGGATCTCGTGGTGGTCCCGGAAGAACTGCTCGGCCAGGTCAAAGATCCTGCGAACTTGGGTGGGGTCCAAGGCGTTGTTCGCCAGCATGGCCACCACGATGGAGGGTGACTCGAGAAGCCGCACCTGGTTGTCCAGGAGGAAATCCAGCGGCGCGCCGGAGGCGTTTTGCGCCAACCATTCCAACGTATCCGTGCCCACTCCCCTGTTCTTGAGGGACGCCTGGAGCACGCCGGGGGTTTTCCCCAGGATCCTGACGGCGAAGTCCAGGACTCTCGGGTCGAAGGGGTGGGTCGGGAGAATCTCCTTCCATTCGGCCTCGCTCACGTCCGCGAGGTTCTCCTTGCAGGCCATGCGGATTTCGTCGTCGGGATCGGTCCTCAGCAGGACCCACAGCTCGATGAGGTCTTCCCGCGGGATCGGCATCGCCCCCCGGGCGGCCGCTTGCTTGAGATTTGCAGGCGCATCCCCGGAGAGAATGCGTTCAACGATGGGGTGGCTCATGGCCGGGGGACTTCCTCCGGTGGGGGCAACTCCAGCCCCGTCACGACCCGCCCCTTCTCCGGCGGGAGGGCGACGCTCGCACCGCGGAAATGGAGATCCACGGCCCCGGCGCTCCCCAGGTTCACCTTGAACTTGGCTCCCGAAAATCCCAGGCGCTCACCAGCGGAAACCTGCCGGTAGAGTACGCGCTTCCCATCGGCCCAGATCTCGCACCAGCAGACATCTTTCGCGGACAGGATAAGATCGCCCTGAGGTTGGGCGGATGGAGACAGGGGAGCCGAGGAGGACAGGGGTGATGGTGCGGGCAGGGGCAAGGAATCGCCACTTTCAGCCGGCGCCCCGAGTGGTCCGGCGACCACATCCGAACTTCCGCCGGGCGAGGAGTCCTCCGCCCCGGGACCTGGCGGTGAGGGAGTTGGCGGTTCTTGGGTCCGAAGGCCATCGCTCACGGTGCCTGGAAGACCGACGGCCCTTGGCCGCCGCGGGGCAGAGGGCGGCTCCCCCGGGGAAGTCGACTCCATCTGTTGAACCAGAACAAACGACGCATACCCGAGGCCCGCGATGAGGGCGATCACGCCCATCCACTTGAAGGCGCGCCTGGTTCCCTTTTCACGGCGAGGCACCCTGGAGACCTGGACGGGGGCAGCAGGGGCGCTCTCGGAAGGCACTCCGGCGAGAATCCGGTATCGTTTGACGAACTGGGCCGGATCTGCGCCGAAGTATCGGGCGTAAGCCTTCAGGTATCCTTCGACAAAGACCGCTGGAGGGAGCGATTCAAACCGGCCCTCCTCCAGGGCGCGCAAAAGAACCACTCGGACCTTGGTGGCCGACGCGAGTTCTTCCAGACCCACACCCCGCTCCGTTCTCAGCCTGTTGAGATCCTGCCCGAACGCCTTCCTACCCTCGCTCATTGAACCTTCCCCAACTTGGTTTGCAGCATGCGGCGTATGGCCAGGGGCACCTTTGCGTCGGTGGCCAGCGATTTTGCCTCCACCGCCGTGAGGCTTCGGATGAAGGATACGGCCGAGGAGAGCGGGGTCCTGGCGTTTCTGAGGAGAGCGATTCGCACCTCCCGGCGGGCCGACCATTTGGGATCTCTCGCTACGGCTTCCAGGACGGGGGCAGGCGTCCTTTGTTGGCTCGCGAGGTAGAGCACATCCTCCTCCACCAAGCGCGGGTTTTCCAGGAGGGCCTGTATCACGCTCGGATCCTTGTCGAGCCTGAGAGATTTCAGGACTTGGCCCGCCGCCAGGCGCGCCAGCGTGATCTTCTCTCCCGCGGCCATGGCCGGCAAGCGCTGGAAGAGGATCTGTTCCGCATAGTGCCGCACATCCGCCGCGAGTTGGAAGTTGACCGCCACCTGATGGAGGTCGCGCCAGAAGAGAAACTTCACCAGGTTGAGGGCGTCCGGAAGCGGGGTATTCGGGTGGTTGACCAGGGCACACTGCACCCTGAGGGTCCCCGCCCACCGGCTGTGGGCCACGAGTCCCATGGACGCCTCGGGGATATCTCTCCGCGTCAGGAGCTTGAGCACGTGCTGCTCCTTGGCGGCCGGATGGACGAGCAGGGCCGGGATGTCCGCCGGGCTCATTTGCGGCATTAAAGCCCAGAGGTCTTCATCCTTGAGGTGCGGATCGAGCATGGCCTTGTTCCCCCAGCCAATTCTAGGCCCTTAAGGGAATGGCCACAAGGGCACTCGCCTTGATTTTCGCGGGGGCTTTGCCCCGTGCAGGAGAGCCGTACCGCAGTTCAGGGTTTCCAACCCGCATCGATCCGGCGGCCGAGATGGTCGCGAGCCGCCTTGGGCAAGAGCGAGGATCTCGCGGCCAGGATCTGGGACCGAACCGTGTCGGCCCGGGTCCATCCCGCCGAGCGCTCGGCCCAGGAAAGCTCTCCGCACAGGGTGGCGCCGAATAACGCGGGATCGTCCGTGCCGAGGGAGAGGTTGATCCCGGCTTGCCACAACCGCCGCAGGGGGTGCCGGCGCCCGCGCGCCACCGCGCCGGTTCGCCGATTGCTGGTGGGGCAGACCTCCAGGTGAACGCCCCGTCTGGCCAGGTCTCCCATCAGGGCGGGAGATTGTGCCGCAGCGATCCCGTGCCCGATGCGGCGCGCCCGAAAAATCTCCACCGCAGAAGCCACTTCGTGGGGACCGAGCACCTCCCCCGCATGGGGAATGACCGGGATCCCCCTCGCCTTGCACTCGTCGGCAAACGCCACGAGGTCGCCCGCCGGTACCGCGGCTTCATCTCCCCCGATTCCCAGGGCCACCACCCCCTGGCTCCGATAGGCGCAGGCCAAGTCCAGGTCTCTGATCAGGAGCGCCGGGTCCCACTGACGGACGGCGTCCACGATGAATCGAACTGGAGCCGACCGGGTGGCCGCGTAACGCAGGATAGCCGACAAGGATCGCTCCGCATGGAGGCCGTGCCTTTCCCACACGGAGGGCGAGAGCCTAATCTCGGAGTAGATGACGCCCTGCCGCCGGAGTCGGCCCAGCGTGCGGTCCAGCAGCCAGCAGAGGTCTTCGGGAGATTTGAAAAGATCCAAGAGGGCCCCGAAATGGACCAGGAACTCTCCGAAACTGCCGTGTTGGTAGAGCGAGAGAACGCGGTCCGGCTCCCAGTTCAGCCCATTCCGACGGGACAGGGCCACGGCGTCTGCGGGGGTGAGGCAACCTTCGAGGTGCAGGTGGAGCTCAATTTTCGGGAAGCTGGCAAACTTCAATAGTGTTCGGCGTCCACTACGAAGTCGTAGTGGAGGACCCAGGTTCGCACCTTGAGGTCCACCGGAACATCAAAGACGGCCTGGAGCTTGATCCTGGCCCCCTTCCTCTCCACCGTGATGTTTTCGGGCTTGATGGGCAGGCCGAGTGACTCCGCTTTTTCCAGGAGGTCCTTTTTGTTGCCCTCCTCGTTGCGCTGCCAGCTGTCGTTGCGCGCATAGGAATCCATGAAGTCCTTGAACTCGTAGGCGTTGACCCTGGCGGGCACCACCTTGACCAGCACGAAAATGATGGCCGCGAGGACCAGGATCATGAGGATGAGGGGGATCTTGCTGTCGCCGCGTTCTCCGTGGCTCATGGCCAAACCTCCTCTTTCTGTCTTCATCTTAAGGAGCGCAATCCTCGCATGTCAAGGCTACAGTTTGGCGAGCGAAGCCTCCAGTTCGGCAACCTTGTGGTCGAATTCCTTCAGAAGCCGCCGGGTCTTCTCGACGACCTCGGCGGGTGCCTTTTCGGCGAATGAGGGACTGGCGAGCTTTAAAGCGAACTTGTCCCGCTCGGCCAGTGCCTTTTTGAGGTCACCCTCCAGACGCTTGCGTTCGGCCCCCGCGTCCACCACGGTCTGAGGAGTGGAAAGGGCGAATTTGTAACGGGTGGAGACCCCCGGAGCCCAGTCCGGTCCCTCGGGTAGCGTCCCGACGATCTCTATGCCGGACAGCCTCGCCAACACCACGAGTTCCTTAAGAGAGTGTTGGCTCAGGATGGCGTGGGCCTCCGGGCTCACGGGCGCCACCTTCAAGTCCACCGGCAGCCCGGGTGCGATTCCGCGCTCGGCCTTGAGATTCCGAATCCGGTTCACCAGGTCCATGAGGGATTCCACGCTCTCGACGCGCGTTTCTCGGCCACGATCTTGCGCCGAGGGATAGGGAGCCAAAACCAGCGTGCCCGAGGATCCGGGGATGCGCTGCCAGAGCTCTTCTGTGATGAAAGGCATGAAGGGGTGAAGGAGGCGGAGGATCCCGTCCAGAACGTGGGCGAGCACCCACTTCGAGGCCGCCTGTCTCTCCGGAGAGGCGTCCTTGCCCAGGCCTACCTTGGAGACCTCCACATACCAATCGCAGAAGCGATGCCAGACGAAGTGGTAGAGTGCGTCCGAGGCTTCGTAGAATTTGTACTCGGCTAGCGATTGGTTCACCTGGCGGACCGCATCCTCGTACTCCTCGAGGATCCAGCCGTCCCAGAAACTCAGGTCGGCTTCGGCCGGCTCGGGGGGAACGCTCTCTCCGATCTGCATGAGCACGAACCGGCCGGCGTTCCACAGCTTGTTGGCGAAGGCGCGGTAGCCTTCCATGCGCTTGGTGTCCAGGGCCACGTCCGTGCCGGGCACGGTGAGGACGGCGAGCGTGAAGCGGACCGCATCGGCGCCATACTGGTCGATGAGTTCCAGCGGATCGATCACGTTGCCCAGGGTCTTGCTCATCTTGCGACCCTTGGCGTCACGTACGAGTCCGTGGAGGAAGACATCCTTAAACGGCGGCTTCCCCGTGAATTTGATGCCCGCCATGATCATGCGGGCGACCCAGAAAAAGAGGATATCGTACCCCGTCTCCAGAACCGCCGAAGGGTAGTATCGTTCCAGATCCTGAGTGTTTTCGGGCCACCCCATGGTCGAAAAGGGCCAGAGTTGAGAGGAGAACCATGTGTCGAGGACGTCCCTGTCCTGGTGGACGGGCCCGCCGCAGTAGGGACACTCCGCGAGATCCTCCATGGCGACCAACGTTCGGTCTGGATCCAGCGAACCCGCGGCTTTGCCGCACCGGTCGCAGTAGAACGCCGGGATGCGGTGCCCCCACCAGATCTGGCGAGAGATGCACCAGTCGTGGATCTCGCTCATCCAGTTGAGGTACACCTTTTGCCAGTGCTCCGGGATGATGCGCACCTCTCCGCGCTCGACGACTTCGCGGGCGGGCTTGGCGAGGGGTTCGATCTTGAGGAACCACTGGTTGGACACGGCGGGCTCCACCACGCAGTCACAGCGCTGGCAATGCCCCACGGCGTTCTGGTGCGGCTCCACCTTGACCAGCAGCCCGTCTGCTTCCAGCCGCTTGACGATGGCCTTCCGCGCCGCAAACCGATCCTGTCCCTCGTAGGGCCCCGCGTGGGAGGTCATGGACCCGTCCAGACCGATGACCTGGATCTGCGGAAGGTTGTGGCGCTTGCCCGCCTCGAAGTCGTTGGGGTCGTGGGCCGGAGTGATCTTGACCGCCCCGGTTCCGAACTCCCTGTCGACCATGGGGTCCGCGATGACCGGAATGGCCCTTTTGAGAATCGGCAACACCACCTGCTTCCCGATGAGGTGCCGGTATCGGGCGTCCTCCGGGTGGACCGCCACGGCCGTATCCCCAAGCATGGTTTCGGGCCGCGTGGTGGCCACGACCACCCCCTCACCTGCTGACCCACCCTGAAGGGGATAGCGTATGTGCCAGAGGCTACCCTGGGTTTCGGTATGCTCCACCTCGAGATCCGAGAGGGCCGTCCCGCATTTCGAACACCAGTTGATCATGTACCGTCCGCGGTAGATCAGGCCCTCCCGGTAGAGGTCGACGAAGGCCTTCCGCACGGCCTTGGACATGTCCGGGTCCAGGGTGAAGCGCGTCCTGGACCAATCGCAGGAGGCCCCAAGGCGGCGGAGCTGAAGGAGGATGGTATCCCCCTTCTCGCGGCGCCACTCCCAGACCTTCTCGATGAACTCTTCGCGGCCCAGATCGTGCCGGCGCAGACCCTGCTTCTCAAGTTCCTTGCTGACCACCATCTGGGTGGCGATCCCCGCATGGTCGGTGCCCGGGACCCACAGCGCGTCATATCCCTGCATACGCTTCCAGCGGATGAGTATGTCCTGGAGGGTGACGAACATGGCGTGGCCCGTGTGCAACACCCCCGTCACGTTGGGGGGAGGGATGACGATGGCGTAAGGCTCCAGGCCCGAATCGGGCCGTGCCTTGAAGTACCCGTTCTCTTCCCAGTGGGCGTACCAGCGGGCTTCGCTGGCTGCCGGATCGTACTGTTTGGGGAGTTCCATGGATGACCTCTAAGAACAGGGCAATCTCGTGCTGTCTCCGGCCTGGCCGTCCAGGTCGCGGCATGCCTTGGGGTTCACACTTTCCTTACGAACGAAAACAGGGGCAAGCCCCTGTTTCCGCTTACTTGAAACACCGCGTCCGGGGAGGCGCTCAGCCCGGTTCCGATTCCAGTTCCTGAATCCGCCGTTTGATGAGGGACTCCGCCATCTCCGGAATGACCTCCCAGGCTACCTGGCGAATGATATCCGGGGCTATTTCCTTGACGATCCTGTCGATCTCATCGGCGGCGGTCCCCCGGGCCTCTTCGCGGATGATGGCCGGCGCCATGTCCTGCGTCGCCTGCCGCACTTGGGCCGGAACGGCTGCGGCAACCGCGCGGCGGACTTCAATCCCGACGGCCTCGTTCACGGCCCCCGGGACTGTCCGGTTCACAGCGCCCGCGACACCCTCCGCGACGAGCGGTCCAACCATGGCGGGAAGGGCGTCTGCAGCATGCTTGCGGGCCATCTCGGGAAGGAATTCGGCCAAGTGGGCCCGTGCCGAGTCGGGCAGGCCCTGGGAGACGAGGCCGGGAAGCATCCGTTCCACGGCCTCCCTGACCATGGCTTCGGTCTGCGCAAGGTCAGGGTGCGCCTGGAGTGGTGGTGCCGCGGGTTCCTGAAGGACCCCTTCCGGAATGGCCGCTTCGCCAGCCTCGACAGCGTCGGCCACCTCTGGTTCACGGTGCGGAGGGACCTCGTCCAGAACCTGTTCCGTCGGTGTGGGATAGGACCCGGTGTCCTGAGTCTGGAGCATCAGGGGCGCCACCGGCAGGCTCTCGGGGAAGAGCCTCGGGCTCCCGGGCTTCCGCCGCAGGCGCCGCGATCACCTCGGCCAGACCCACTTCCAATCCCTCATCGGGCAACAGGGGGGGTTCCTGAAGTGCGGGCTGTTCTGACACCGGCGCCGGGGATGATGCTGCCGGAACCTCGTAGGCGCCCGTAATGGGCTCCGGAGGCTGGGCCACGAGGCGTTCGCTCTCCCGTTCGACCTCCTCGGGCGCCGACACCGGGTGGCCCAGGGTCTGCTGGGCCTCAGCCACCATGACCTGCTGTTCCGTCAAGTCGTGAACGATGCCCTCCGAGGCAGGGAAATCGGTCAGCGGCGGCAGAATGGGTGCCGCCACTGCCGTGGCCTCGATATCCTCTGGAACATCGAGCACGGCCTCCGCGGAGGAGGAGAGGCTCTGAGCGGTTCCCCAGTCTTCGGCACCGCTCACGCTCACGGGCCCGGCCTCCAGCGAGGGCGTCGCTTCCTCACTGGCGGGCCATTCGTGCAAATCGTCGGTGGACAGGACGATCTCCTCCTCGGCCGCTGCGGAAACGGAGAGGGGCTCCGGCGCCACGATATCGCTGAAGGCGGCATCGGAAAGCGGCTCATCATCCGGCGGCCCGATGTCCACCAGCGGCACCTTATCGGCGGGGGCGGACACGTCCATGGATTTGATCATCGGCTCGGCATCGGGTAGAGCCTGGCGCAGGTCCAGCGGTGGGCGCTCTTGAGCCGGCGGTTCCGGCGTAAATACGGGTTCGTCCTGGCGGAGGAATGGCTCGTCTCCGCCGCCGGGAAAACCGCCTCCGTGTTCGTCCGCCTTCTCCGCGAATGCTGACGGGGGCGATGGGCTGGGTGCTTCGGGAGAGGGCGGCGGGGTGGGTTGCCCCCCCATGAGAAATTCTGTTCGGCTGTGGAAAACTTGCATCGTCTCATTGGCCGAAACATCGAAAGCCACCCGGCGCTTCAGGAGCTCGTCCACCTTGTCCACGAGCATCTTCGAATCGAAGGGTTTCGTGATGTAGGTGTCCGCTCCGGACTGCCTTGCCTTTTCTTCGTCGAACGGCTCGAATGTGCCCGTGAGCAGGATGACTGGGATAGCCGAGAAGGTGGGGTTGTGTTTCACGAAGGCGGCCACATCGTAGCCGTTCATCTCGGGCATGATGACATCGCACAGGAGGAGGTCGGGGCGGTCCTCCTGGATCTTCTGCACGGCGGCCCTGCCATTGGAGACGCACTGCACTTGGTAGTCGCCATCCGCGAAGGTCAGCTCCACTACCTTCTGGATCGTGACACTGTCGTCGGCGAGCAGGATTTTTCGCGTCATCATGACCCCCTTAGACTTCCCCTGATATCTTAGTGCAGTCCCAAGGCCATGTAAAGCTTTCCCAGGTCGAGGCAGGGTACCTCCCCGGAGGCGTGGTGGAGCAGTCCGGACCAAGGGCCGTCAAGGTCTTCCTCCATGGGTGACAAAGGGCCGGGAGATATCATCTGCGGATCCTTCCCGAGGAGCGCAAGGGCTCGGCCTTCCCGGAGAACGACGACGATGATCTCCGCGGTGCCCGAGCGAACACCCCATAAATGTCCGTCGCGGAGAACCGGCACGGCCTCGCCTTGCCCCACCAGAACGCCCTCTACCCAAGGCGCGCACCTTGGCAGCGCCTTGGGAGGGTTCCATCCTAGGACCATGCGAACCGATTCTGCCGGCAGTGCGAGCATGCGGCCCGCGGAACTGAAGACCAGATAGCCCGAATCAGGCAACAGCCGCCTCCTCGATGACAAAGGCCCAACGTTTTTTCCCCACTAGAACCCCCCTGCACCAGGGACGGGCATCGACAAAAAGCTCGGGGCGAAGCGCCAAATAGGAGACCTGGTCCCCCGCCCCCTGCATCACCGCATTCCCCGCCAGCCAGATCTGGCCCGAGGCCAGCATCACCACCACTCCCGGGTAGTTCGGATCGCCAGGCAGGCCCAAGAATTTGTTCAGATCCAGGGCTTCTGCAGCGTGTGCGGAAAACTCGGGAGCGCCCCGGTGAAGGATGCGGTAGATCGACGTATGAGGGACTGCCACTTCCTCACCTGTTCCAACGAGGAGAAACACCCACGCAGGACCCATTGCCGAGTCCCTCCAATACGCCATGATTATGCCTCTGAGCCAAGGCTGTCAAGCAAGAAACTTAATGTAGCAAAGTGAGTTTCGAAGGACTTGGTGTGGCCCCGAGAAACCAGTGAGCCGTGCCTGGGGCATATACCCCAGGAATGGCCTCTGCCTTGGGGCATGGCTCGGCTTCTTCTTGAGTTTTAGCCTGGGCGTTCTATAATGCTTTTCTTTTGGGAAACGACGCACCCGAACCGCGCAGCGATCCCCAAAGGGATATTTCCGCGCACCAGAGGGTCATAGGATCGGCGTCCCGCTCGGATGTCCGGCGCGTTGGCCGAGCCCGCTCGGGCTCAAGCAGGTCGGCGATTGGAGCGGGGGCCTTCAACTTCGGAGATTGTTCATGGCCAGGCGAATGGTTACGATCGACGGGAACGAGGCGGCCGCCTATGTGGCCCACAAGATCAACGAGGTGTGCGCGATCTATCCGATCACGCCTTCCTCCAACATGGGCGAATGGGCCGATCAGTGGTCATCCGAGGGCAAGAAGAACATCTGGGGAACCATACCCACGGTGGTCGAACTCCAGAGCGAGGGCGGCGCCAGCGGCGCCGTTCACGGGGCGCTGCAGACTGGGGCGCTGACCACGACCTTCACCGCCTCCCAGGGCTTGCTCCTCATGATTCCCAACATGTTCAAAATCGCGGGCGAGCTCACCTCCACCGTATTCCACGTTTCCGCCCGCACCGTGGCCACTCACGCCCTCTCCATCTTCGGCGACCACAGCGATGTCATGGCCGTGCGCTCCACCGGCTGGGGCCTGCTGGCCTCTTCTTCGGTGCAGGAGGTCATGGACATGGCCCTCATCGCACAGGCGGCGACGCTCGAGGGACGCATCCCCGTGCTCCATTTCTTCGACGGGTTCCGCTCCTCCCACGAGGTGCAAAAGATCGAACAGCTCACCGATGACGATATGCGCGCCATGATCGACGATGGTCTGGTCCGCGCCCACCGCGCGCGCGCCTTGAGCCCCGACCATCCCGTCTTACGGGGCTCGGCCCAGAATCCCGATGTCTTCTTCCAGGCCCGCGAGCGCTGCAACCCTTACTACACGGACTTTCCCGCCATCGTGCAGAAGGCCATGGACAAGTTCGCCCAGGTGACGGGACGCCAGTACCACCTTTTCGATTACGTGGGTGCTCCCGACGCCGATCGCGTCATGGTCATCATGGGTTCCGGCGCAGAGACGGCCCACGAGGCCGTGGATTATCTCTTGGCGCGGGGCGAAAAGGTGGGCCTGCTGAAGGTCCGGCTGTTCAGGCCCTTCGCCATGGATGCCTTCTTTGACGCCCTCCCCAAGTCCGTCCGGTCCATCGCGGTCCTCGATCGCACGAAGGAACCCGGCGCCGCGGGCGAGCCCATGTACCAGGATGTCCTCACGGCGCTGGGCGAGCGCCTGAACCTCGGAACCCTCCCCTTCGCTTTCCCCAAGGTCGTGGGCGGGCGTTACGGATTGTCCTCCAAGGAGTTCACACCGGCCATGGTGAAGGCCGTATTCGACAACCTCAGCGCTCCCGCACCCCTGAACCATTTCACCGTCGGCATCGAGGACGACGTGACCCACCTGAGCCTTCCCTACGACCCCTCCTTCATCACCGAGGGCGAGGGCGTGATCCGCTGCCACTTCTACGGCCTGGGTTCCGACGGCACCGTGGGCGCCAACAAGAACACCATCAAGATCATCGGCGAGGACACCCCGAACTACGCCCAGGGCTACTTCGTCTACGACTCCAAGAAGGCCGGGTCCATCACCGTTTCCCACCTGCGTTTCGGGCCCCGTCCCATCCGTTCCACCTATCTGGTGTCCTCGGCTAACTTCGTGGCATGCCACGCCTTCGTCTTCCTCGAGAAGTTCGACATGCTCAAGGCCGCCATGCCGGGGGCCGTGTTCCTCCTCAACAGCCCCTTCGGCCCCGACGAGGTCTGGGACAAGATGCCCAGGAGCGTGCAGCAGCAGATCATCGACAAGAAGCTCAAGTTCTTCGTCATCGACGGCTACAAGGTCGCCAAGGACTCGGGGATGGGCGGCCGCGTGAACACCATCATGCAGACCTGCTTCTTCGCCATCTCGGGCGTCCTGCCCAAGGACGAGGCCATCGCCGCGATCAAGGGCTCCATCAAGAAGACCTACGGCGGCAAGGGCGAAGAGATCGTCCAGCAAGAACTTCGAGGCGGTGGACCAGACCCTGGCCAATCTCTTCGAGGTCAAGGTGCCCGCGAAGGCCACGAGCGCCTTTGACAAGCCCCCCGTGGTCTCCGCCCTGGCGCCCGAATACGTCCGGACGGCCCTGGCCAAGATCATCGCCAACGAGGGGGACGACCTCCCCGTGTCCTCCATGCCCGTGGACGGCACTTTCCCCACGGCCACGGCCCAGTGGGAAAAGCGCAACATCGCCCTGGAGATCCCCGTCTGGGACGAGAAGATCTGCATCCAGTGCGGGAAGTGCGCGCTGGTCTGCCCCCACGCCGCCATCCGCATCAAGGTCTACGACCCCGCCCAGCTGGAGAAGGCGCCCGCCACCTACAAATCCACCGACTTCAAGGGCCAGGAATTCAAGGGCATGAAGTACACCGTTCAGGTGGCGCCCGAGGACTGCACGGGGTGCGCCGCCTGCGTGTTCATCTGTCCGGCCAAGGACAAGAGCAACGTCAAGCACAAGTCCCTCGACATGGCGGATCAGATCCCGCTGCGCGAGCCCGAGCGGGAGAACTACGAGTTCTTCCTCGCCCTTCCCGAGGTGGACCGGACCACCGTCAAGATCGACACGGTGAAGGGTTCGCAATTCCTCCAGCCCCTCTTCGAGTACTCGGGAGCCTGCTCGGGTTGCGGCGAAACGCCCTATATCAAGCTCATGAGCCAGCTCTTCGGCGACCGGGCCATCATCGCCAACGCCACGGGGTGCTCCTCCATCTACGGCGGCAACCTGCCCACCACGCCCTACGCCGTGAACCCCGACGGCAGGGGCCCGGCATGGTGCAACTCCCTCTTCGAGGACAACGCCGAGTTCGGCTTCGGCTACCGGCTCACCCTGGACAAGCACATGGAATACGGCCACGAGGTGCTCCGCCGCATGAAGGGCGAGCTGGGCGACGAGCTGGTGGACGGGCTCATCGGCGCCCCGCAGAAGGACGAACAGGGCATCGCCGCCCAGAGACAGCGCGTGGAGGCCCTCAAGTCCAAGCTCGCCGGGAGCACGCACCCGGAGGCCCTGAACCTCCTGTCCGTCGCGGACGATCTGGTCCGCAAAAGCGTCTGGATCGTGGGCGGAGACGGCTGGGCCTACGACATCGGCTACGGCGGCCTGGACCACGTGCTCGCCTCGGGCCGGAACGTGAACGTCCTCGTCCTGGACACGGAGGTCTACTCCAACACCGGCGGCCAGTGCTCCAAGGCCACGCCGCACGGGCGCCGTGGCCAAGTTCGCCGCATCGGGCAAAGTCATGCCGAAGAAGGACCTGGGGCTCCTCGCCGTCACCTACGGCAACATCTATGTGGCCCGCGTTGCCATGGGGGCCAACGACAACCAGACGGTGAAGGCGTTCCTGGAAGCCGAGGCCTACGACGGCCCCTCCCTCATCATCGCCTACAGCCACTGCATCGCCCACGGGTTCAACCTGACGGAAGGCATGCAGCACCAGAAGGAGGCGGTGGAGTGCGGCGCCTGGCCCCTCTTCCGTTTCAACCCGGTCATGGCCGAGGCAGGTCAGAACCCGCTCAAGCTCGACTCCAAGGCGCCCAAGACCGCATTCGCCGACTACGCCATGAAGGAGACGCGCTTCAAGATGCTCACCAAGAGCCACCCCGCGGAATCCAAACTCCTCATGGAGGCGGCGCAGAAGAACAATCTCCAGCGCTGGCAGGTCTACGAGCAGTTGGCCGGAATCAACTACGGCGGCGGTCAGGAACCCACGGGCAAATAGGCGCAGCGCGCCCTTTTTAGGGGGTAACTATGGATCTCTCCACCACCTATCTCGGAATCAAGCTCAAGAACCCGCTCGTTGCGGGCGCGGGTCCCCTCTCGCGGGACCTGGACACTCTGCGCCACATGGAGGACGCGGGCGTCTCGGCCGCCGTCCTGGACTCCCTGTTCGAAGAGCAGATCCAACACGACGAAGGCGAGCTCGACCACTACCTCACCACCGGCACAGAGAGCTTCGCCGAGGCCCTGTCCTACTTCCCGGCGGCCTCCGACTTCACGCAAAGGCCCCGAGGAATATCTGGAGTACATCGCCCGCGCCAAGGCGAAGGTCTCCATCCCCATCATCGCCAGCCTGAACGGCGTCTCCGCGGGCGGCTGGATGGACTACGCCAAGAAGATGCAGGACGCCGGCGCCGACGCCATCGAACTGAACATCTACTACGTCCCGACCGACCCCAAACTGCCCGGCGCCGAGATCGAGAAGATTTACGTGGACGCCCTCCGCGCGGTCAAAGCGGCGGTGACGATTCCGGTGGCCATCAAGCTCAGCCCCTTTTTCAGCAACATGGCCTACACGGCGCATCAGCTTTCCGATGCGGGCGCCGACGCGCTGGTCCTCTTCAACCGCTTCTACCAGCCCGACATCGACTTGGACACGCTGGAGGTGGTGCCCAATCTCGTCCTCTCCTCCCCCTCAGAGATGCGCCTGCCCCTGCGCTGGATCGCCATCCTCTACGGACAGATCAAGCCCGACCTCGCCGGGTCGAGCGGTATCCACCGCTCGGACGACGTCATCAAGACCCTCATGGCCGGAGCCACCTGCGTCCAGGTCTGCTCCGCCCTCATCGTGCACGGCGTCAGGCGCGCCACGGAGATCCTGAAGGGCGTCGAGGGCTGGATGACCGAGCACGAGTACGAATCCGTCTCGCAGATGGTGGGCAGTTTGAGCCAGAAGAATTGCGCCCAGCCGGCGGCCTTCGAGCGCGCCAACTACATGAAGGTCCTGCAGAGCTACAAGTGATAGGGCGCTCAGGTGATCGAGTAATCAGGTGATCAAGTGATCAGGTGATCTAGTGATCCGGTGATCACGGAATCGGGTAACGAGCGGGGGGCGAATCGCCGCCCGCTCCATTTTGAGAGGTTTCCATGCCGAGTGATTCCATGCCCGCCTTCGTCCTTACAGACACAGACCGGGAGCAGCTCCTCGAGCGATTCCTGAGGTATGTGCGCATCAACACCCGATCCAGCGAAGAGTCCGACACCTTCCCCTCCACGGCCTGTCAGTGGGACCTGCTCAAGATTCTGGAGCAGGAGATGGTGGCGATCGGGATCGAAGAAGTGGAACTGACGGAGTTCGGCTACCTCTTCGGAACGCTCCCCTCCAATCTGCCGGCCGGACGATCGGGGCCCGTTCTCGGTCTGCTGGCTCACGTGGACACCTACTGCGGAACCAACGGCGAGAATGTTCAACCGCAGATCCGGAAGAATTACGACGGGGGTGACCTTCCCCTGCCCGGCGTTCCGGGAAAATCCATCCTGAGTGCGAAAAATCCCCTGCTTGAAAAATGCCTCGGCCACACGATCATCACCTCCGACGGCACGACGCTCCTGGGCGCCGACGACAAGGCAGGCGTGGCCATCATCATGACCCTCGTCCATTGGCTCATCCGGCATCCCGAGGTACCCCATGGGAAGGTCCGGGTGGGGTTCACGCCGGACGAGGAGACGGGCACCGGCACGCGATTCTTCGACGTGGGACGCTTCGGCGCCAAGGCGGCCTATACCTTCGACGGGTCCCTCCTGGGCGAGATCGAGGCGGAGACCTTCTGCGGCGACTCGGCCACGGTGACGCTCACGGGGATCGACGTTCACCCCGGCATGGCCAAAGCCCGAATGGTCAACGCCCTCCGGGCCTCGGCCGATCTCTTGGCGCGCCTGCCCGTGGATTTTCTGCCCGAGACCACGGAAAAGCGGGAGCCCTACCTCCACCCTTACGTCATCAACGGCGAGGTGGGCAAGGTCGTCATCAAGTTCCTCGTCCGCGGGTTCACCGTGGCGGACCTGGAAGCCAGGGAGACGGACCTGCTGCGCATCGTCAAGGAAACCGAGACGGCGTTTCCGGGGCTCAAGACCGATGTCCTCATCCAGGCGTCCTACCGGAACATGAAAACGGTCCTGGACGAGCATCCCGAGGTCGTCAACCTCGCGCTTGAGGCGGTGAAGCGCGCCGGCATCGAACCCAACCTGAGCTACATCCGGGGCGGCACCGACGGCTCGGCCCTCTGCTTCAAAGGCCTTCCCACCCCCAATATCTTCGCGGGGGGCGTCAACTTTCACGGGCATCAGGAGTGGGTGAGCCTGGAGTGGATGCAGAAGTCCGCCGAGACGGGCCTGCACCTCGTTCATCTCTGGGGCGAACTGGGCCGACGGCGATCGCGCTTGTGACCTCCGGACTCCCTTGAACTGTAGCGCCTTTCACAGATCGGCCGGCTAGCGCTGCACTCCATTGCGGGAGATACTCCCTGCGTGCTTGGACCAGGTTCAAGAAGCCCAGAGCGACGCGGATGGGGCTTGCTTTTGACGCCCCATTGGTGGCAAGCTTGCCTCTTCTTTGGCAGGGGGCATCCGTGAATCGAGGCACAGTCAAAGAAACTCTTACTTATCAGGTGGTTATGGCTGGAGTGCGCGTGCCCTTCAGCATTCGCAAAAACGCCCGCGCCCGGCGCGTGTGGCTCAAAATGGAGGATCACGCCGGTTTGGTCCTCGTCCTGCCCAGATGGGCCAGTTCCTCCCACGCGCCCGAGATCCTCCATCGGCACAAGGAGTGGATTCTCAAGCGCTTGTCCGAGCGGGAGGAGCGGCTCGCCAAGGCGGCGCCACCGCTCGGCTCTTGCCGTACCCTGGTCTATCGCGGCCGCCCGCTTCCGCTCCGGGTCCGCAACTGCGCATGCTCCGTTCCCTTCGTGGAATGGCACCAGGATCACGTCATGGTGAACGTCCCCAAGGGCCAGGAGCCTCCCCTCACGGAAATCCTGGAAACTTCCTACCGAGAGAAGGCCCGGGAAGTCTTTCTCAGGCGCGTCCAGGCGCTGGCCGAACTGCTCCAGGTCCACCCGAAAAGGGTCCAGGTTCGCGACCAGAAAACCCGATGGGGCGCGTGCACGGGCCGCGGGACCTTGACCTTCAGCTGGCGCCTCATCCTGGCACCCCCGGCCGTCCTGGATTACGTGGTCGTCCACGAGTTGTGCCACCTTCGCCACGCTAACCACAGCCGCCGCTTTTGGGATCTCGTCGCCCAGGCCTGCCCCCAGTACGTCGCTCACCGGGCTTGGCTCAGGGAGAACGGGGCGCTCATCAAGACCGCGGCCCAACCCTGACAGGAGCCGGAGAGAGGCCGTGCTTGACCCGGGGCCCGGGGTCCGCGTCTTGGATACCCCCTGCCCATCAGGCCCTCACCCTGATCTTCATGCCCTACGCCAACCTCGGCACCTTGCGGCTGTATTACGAAATGACGGGCTCGGGCCCACCCCTCGTCCTCATCGCCGGATGGACGCTCAATACCCACTTCTGGGATGCGCTGACGCCTAGCCTTTCCCGAGCCCATGCCGTCCTGGCTTACGATGTTCGAGGCACGGGCCGGTCCACCTCGGATGCCAGCCTCGAATACTCGCGCGTGGCCGATGCCGAGGACCTGGCTCACCTCCTGGATTTCCTCCAGATCGAACGGGCCCACCTGGTGGGGCATTCCAAGGGTGCCCGGATTGCCCTCACCTTCGCCATGCTGCACCCGGAAAGGACCCTCACGGTCACGGCCATAGGCTCCGCCGAGCCTCACGGCGCACCCGATGGCCAACGCGCCTTCCGCCCCATCGCCCAAGCCTGGGTCTTCAAGGCCCGCGAGATCGCCATGAAGGAGGGTCCCGCAGCCGCTGCCGCCTATCTCGCCAAAGGAAAGCTCTTCGGAAAATTGCGCGCTTCCGTGGAGGGCGTGCGACAACTCCACCGTGCCATGGAGGGGTATGCAGCCGCCGATTTGGTCTCCACCACGCCAAGGCGTGAGGTGGACAGCGCCGCTCTTGCAGAGAATTTGAACATGCCTGTCTTTTTTCTCGTGGGAGAGGAGGATCCGTTTCTCCAAGAGTGTGAATATGCACACGGGCATTTGAGCACTTCAGCTTTGCTCGTGGTACCAGGCGGCGGTCACATGCTTCCGCTGGAGTCTCCGACCCTTGTGGCGAACTCCATCCTCCACTGGCTGGCGACCGGTGACCCCAGCACCGACCCTGGCGTTCACTAGAACTATGGCCACATATCAGCAGTAGGATCAGAGCAACTATCATTATTAATTATAGTAATTTCACATGGAGATATGATTTCTCGCCCGAGAAGGGCGTCCAAGGGAATATTAGGAACCGGATCGGTTTCCACTTTCACCAGGGTCATCCGAATCGTGGAACTGGTCACCTGGATTGAATCTAATGTAGTTTTAGTGAGGCAGCCATGAAGAGCGCCATTATATGGGAGTCCGATCGTCTGGTGGCCATCTCTAAAGCGCCCGGGGTGAGCCTGGCAACGGGCCGTGCCGGCGGAGGCGATGCCGTTCAGCGCCTCCTCAGCTCACTGGCCGAGAGGGAGCGGCTCTCGCTCTGGGCCGACGAGGGAGGACCGCACCTCATTCACCGCCTGGATGTGGGGACATCGGGTCTTGTCCTCCTGGCGAGGGACCGGGAGGCTCATGCCGCCGTAGTGAAGGCTATCTCTGAACGCCTGGTGGACAAGGTCTACCTGGCGCTGGTCTGGGGCAGGCCCAAACCCCTGGAAGGCCTCTGGGAGTGGGCTCTGGGGCCCGACCGGTCGGACCGCCGCCGAATGCAGGCGGACCCGGGCGGAAAGCCGTCCAGGAGCAGGTTCATCACCCTGGCGACCCACCCGCATGTGAGCCTGCTCGAACTCCATCCCGAAACCGGCCGCACCCATCAACTGCGCGTCCACTGCCTCCAGGCGGGCCACCTCATCGTGGGGGACGACCTTTACGGCGGCGCTAAGGAGGGGGGCGTCCGCGACGCGGTGCTCCGGCGGCACCTTCAACCGGGCCGTCCCCTCCTCCACGCCTGGACCCTGCACCTTCCGGCTTCGGTCGCCGGTCCCGAGGTGGTTCTCTGCGCGCCAATCCCCACCGATTTCGCACAGGTGCTCAACTTTTTGAGGATCGCTCCGCCCGAAGCCCCGTCGGCGGTCACAGGGCCGAGAGGAATGACGCCACGCCCTCGTTGAACGCGGCGGGCGCTTCCAGGTTGGAGAGGTGCCCCGCCTCCGGTATGACGAGCACGCGGGCCTCGGAGTTGAGCGCGGCCATGGTCCGGGCTTCCTCCGGGGGGGTCATCTCGTCCCCTTCTCCGACGATGACCAGCACGGGACACTGCAGTTTCTTCAGAACGCTTGCCCTGGATGGCCGATCTCGCATGGCCTCCAATGCCGCCGCCACCGCTTCGGGGCGCTGGCTGAGCATGAGGGCGCGGACCTCGTTCACCAGGGCGCCGTTTCGCGGCTGCAATAGGGGGTTAAAAAGCTTGCCAAGCAAGTCCTCGGTCACGGAAGCGACGCCCTCTTCACGCACTCGCTTCGCGCTGAGCGTGCGCCCCTGCCGCACGGCCTCCGTATCCGCACCGGCTCGGGTGTCGGCCAAAATCAGGCCCGCCAACCGCTCCGGAAACCGCTCGGCGAAGGCGAGGGCGATATACCCGCCCATGGAGAGTCCGCAGACCACCAGGCGGTGGGCTCCGTGGGCCGACGCAAAACCGGCCAGCGCTTCGGCCTGGCGCTCCAGGCTGCACGGCTCCCGCGGGAAGCGGTGTTTTGCCGAATCCCAACAGATCGGGCACCAGGACCTTACGCCCTGCTCCCAGAGCAGGCTCTTGCGGTGCCCACATGCGCCCATCCATGGGGAACCCGTGGACGAGCATCAGGGGATGCCCTGAACCTTCACCGTAAGCGAAGCCGTTCAGAGGGCTATCGGCCATCTCCCGCCCTCACTCCCTATCTCACGGGCCCTTCCGCTTGAGCAGCGCCACAAAAAAGGCGTCCCAGGAGTGACGGTCGGGCAGAAGCGTAAATGCCCCCACCGCCTCCTGCCCCACGAGCGGCGCCCACCGAGGAGGAGGCGCCACCTTCAGAGGCGTGAAATCGGGGTTCCGCTCGAGGAAGGAGGCCACGACGCGGCCGGTCTCCTCCTCTTCGAGGCTGCAGACCGAATAGACCAGCGTCCCGCCAGGCGACACGGCTTTGGAGGCTTGCTCCAGGAAGGCGAGCTGCTTGGGAGTGCGCAACTGGAGGTCTTCCTCCCGGACCTGCCAACGGATCTCCGGGTTGCGGCGAAGCGTGCCCATGGAGGAGCAGGGCGCGTCCAACACCACCACCTCGAAGCTCCGGTCGAAGGGGAGTCCCTCCTCCACATCCACCTGCGCCACCCGGACATTGGACAGGTGAAGGCGCTCGATGTTCTCCTTCAGGTGCAGGATGCGCCTCTTGTTCACATCGGTGGCCAGGACCCATCCACCCTGGTTCAGTCTCTGGGACAACATGATGGTTTTCCCGCCGGGGGCGGCGCACAGGTCCAGGACGGCTTCGTTCCCATTCAGCGGAACAAATGCCGCAGGAGCCTGAGAGGCGGGATCCATGATGTAGAACAGGCCCTTCTGAAAGGACTCCGAGAACGCCGGGTTCCCCTTGGCCACGGTGAAGGTGAGGGGTAGCGCCGCGTCCGGGATGAGGTCCCAACCTTCGGCCGAGAGAGACGGTTGCGCTTCCGACAGCGCACCCTCGCTGGAAAAGACCAGCGCCGTCGGCGCGGGCCTTTGCAGCGCGGCCAGAATCGCCTCTCCCTGCGCCGGGCCGAAACGTTCCACATACCGGCGAACCATCCAGATGGGCATTCCCGTCCTGAGTGCCACCGACGCGGGATCGTTACCTTCGGGGAGCGCAGCCCAGTGGGCTTTCCGCTCCGCCACGGCGCGCAAGATCCCGTTGACGAAGCCTCCCGCGCCGGGATTCAGGGGCTTGGCCGCCTCCACGCACTGGTCCACGGCGGCGTAGAGGGGGACCCGGTCGAGGAAGAGGATTTGGAAGGCCCCCACCCTCAAGATAGCCAGGAGTTCGGACTGCGTTTCGTTCAGCCCCCGGGTCACCGCGGAGGCCAGGGCCCGATCGATAGCCGGAAGGTTTCGCGTCACGCCGGTGACGATTTCCCTCAGCAGCGCCCGGTCGTCCTCCCGATCCAGCCGCTCCTGCTCGCGCTGAAGCACTCTCTTGAGGGATTGGCGCTTCTCCAGAATCTCCTCCACCAGCAAGGCCGCCCTGCCCCTGAGATTCTGTGCGTGAAGCGGCCCTCGGGAGCCCAGATCACCACTGGTCCTGGCCACCACCTCCCTGGCTTTGGGACCACCCTCCTCGTGAGCCGGAGCCCTTCGCTCGCCGAACGAAGGCCTTTGCCTGGTTGGCGGCGCATGGGCCCGGCGGGGCATGCCATCGGAGCCGCGCCCACTGGAACGGTCTGGAGGGGAATCGCCTCCCCGAGTAAAAGGCCTTTTGTCGTCCCGGGGACCTCCCGGACCTCTGGGCTTATCGTCCGCGCCGCGCCACTTGGGCCGCTCGGGGCGTCCTTCGCCTCGCGGCGGGCCGCCCTCGCCTCTCGGCGCATAGGGCTTCCTGTCGTCCCTGGGGCCTCGCGGACCTCTGGGCTTATCGTCGGCGCCGCGCCATTTCGGCCGCTCTGGGCGTCCTTCACCTTCCGCACTCCGGCCTGGGCCTCGCGGCGGGCCGCCCTCGCCTCTCGGCGCATAGGGCTTCCTGTCGTCCCTGGGGCCTCGCGGACCCTGGGGCTTATCGTCGGCGCCGCGCCATTTCGGGCCGCTCGGGGCGCCCTTCCCCTCTCGGCGTATAGGGCTTCTTGTCGTCCCGGGGGCCTCGGGGGCCCTGGGCTTGTCGTTCGCCCCGCGCCACTTGGGCCGCTCGGGGCGTCCTTCCGCCTCGCGGCGGGCCGCCCTCGCCTCTCGGCGCATAGGGCTTCCTGTCGTCCCTGGGGCCTCGCGGACCCTTGGGCTTATCGTCGGCGCCTCGCCATTTGGGCCGCTCAGGCCGTCCTTCGCCTCGCGGCGCATAGGGCTTCTTGTCGTCCCTGGGGCCTCGCGGACCCTGGGGCTTGTCGTCCGCCCCGCGCCATTTGGGCCGCTCGGGGCGTCCTTCCCCTCTCGGCGTATAGGGCTTCTTGTCGTCCCGGGGGCCTCGCGGACCCTGGGGCTTGTCGTCCGCCCCGCGCCATTTGGGCCGCTCGGGGCGTCCTTCCCCTCTCGGCGTATAGGGCTTCTTGTCGTCCCGTGGGCCTCGGGAGCCCTGGGGCTTGTCGTCCGCCCCGCGCCATTTGGGCCGCTCGGGGCGTCCTTCCCCTCTCGGCGCATAGGGCTTCTTGTCGTCCCTGGGGCCTCGCGGACCCTGGGGCTTGTCGTCCGCCCCGCGCCATTTGGGCCGCTCGGGGCGTCCTTCCCCTCTCGGCGTATAGGGCTTCTTGTCGTCCCGGGGGCTTCGGGGACCCTGGTGCTTATCGTCGGCCCCGCGCCACTTGGGCCGGTCCGATTTGGCACCTCTCGGGGGACCTTTGCGCGGGGATTTGGGGGAGCCCTTGCTGCCCCCAACCTTAGATCTTGGATCCCGGGGGGATTTTGAATCCATGCAAGACCTCCAATGCTGGGAGGGGCCGCTTGCCGGCCCGCTGAATGGTTACGAGGACGAGGGCGCGGCCGTCACCGCACGCGATGGACAAACCCGGAGACGCCAACACTTCCCCGGGCGGCAGGCTCGTCACAGGCCCTATGGATACCGAGTGTACCTTGATTCGCTCTCCCGAGCATTCAAAGTAGGTTCCGGGCCACGGATGGAAGGCCCGGACCTTCCGCTCCAATTCCTCCGCGGGCCTCGAAAAGTCCAGCCGGCCCTGTTCGACTTTCAATCGGGGGGCCAGCGTGGCCAGGGACTCCTCCTGGGGTTCGGGCTCCAGAATGCGCGCCTGGATGCCCTTGAGCGTGGCGACGAGGAGGTCCGCGCCGATGCGGGCCAGAAGCGGCGTGAGGGTCCCCGTGGTGGCCTCCCGCGGTGCGGGGATGCCCCGCGACATATAGACGGGACCCGTATCCAGCCCGGCCTCCATCCGCATGATGGAGATGCCGACCTCGGGATCCCCGGCCCAGATGGCGTGGGCGATGGGTGAAGCGCCGCGGTGTCTGGGGAGGAGGGAGGCGTGGACATTGATGCATCCCAGCGGTGGAATTTCGAGGATCCCCGGAGGCAGGATTTTCCCGTAGGCGGCCACCGCGATGACATCGGGCCGGAGCGCGCGAAGGCCGGCCACGACCTCGGGGTCCCTGAGGGTCGCCGGCTGGAGAACCTCCAGCCCTTGCTCCAGGGCAAATCGTTTGACGGGGGGTGGAGTCATGCCCCGACCGCGCCCCGCGGGCTTGTCCGACTGGGTGAAAACCGCCAAGGGTCTCACACCAGAAACGAGCAAGGCCTCCAGGCTGGGCAGGGCAAAATCGGGCGTTCCCATGAAGACGATGCGGGAGGGCAGGGACATTCATTCCCCTAACGTGCTGAAAAGTTCTTGCCTGGTTTCCGGGCGGCTATTTCTGCGGGTAGGGGTCGTCCCACTCGCCGTCCCGGATGAGCTTCTTGATCTTCCGCTTCACCGAGTCGCGCTTCAGCGGACTGAGCCGGTCCAGAAAGAGGATGCCGTCCAGGTGGTCCACCTCGTGGCAGAGCGCCTTGCAGATGAACTCTTCACCTTCGAGCTCGAAGGGATTCCCCTGGCGGTCCAGGGCGCGGATCTTCACCCTCGCCGGCCGGGGCACATTCTCGTAGATTTTGGGAATGGAGAGGCACCCTTCCTCCATGACGGCCGAACCCTCCTGGACGACCCACTCGGGGTTGATCAGGAAGGCGAGGTCCTCTTTCTCTCCGTGCGCGCCCAGGTCGATCACGAGGGCGCGGAGAGGAACACCCACCTGGTTGGCCGCCAGGCCCGCCCCCTGCGCGTGCCGCATGGTATCCACCATGTCATCCAGAAGGGTCTGGACCTCCGGAGTGATTTCTTCTATGCGTCTGGCCTTCTCGCGAAGGACCGGTGAGCCGTACAGTTCGATCTTACGAATGGCCATGGTTATCTCTGTCCACCTGTTTGACGAGCTGGAGTGTCCGATCCACGCGCTGGTAAAGGATGGACTCCAGCAACACCTGCATGTCGGGGAACTGGGCGAATTGAGACCGGGTTTCTTCACCGGGCAGCTCGATGACGGCGGATGGCTCCACCGCGGTCACCGTGGCCGTGCGGGGAACCTTGTTGAGGAAGGCCACCTCGCCGATGATATCTCCCGGCCCGAAGGCGGCGAGAACCAGTTCGCGGCCGTCGAAGTGACCCCTGGCCTCCAGCTGTCCCGAGACCACGATGAAGAGCGAGTCCCCCTGGTCCTCTTCCTTCACCAGGATGTCTCCCGTCGGTAGAGCCCGGGGGCGGGACGCCGAGGCAAGCAAGTCCAGGTGTGCCGCGTCCAACTCCGGGAAAAGCCTCGAGAGCAGATCGCGCGCACCGAAGTCTTGGGGCGGCGCTGGAGAAACAAGCAACGGGGCCGCCGGCCGGCTCTCGGCCGGTGTCGGCAGGGCGGCTCCGCGAGACGTGGTTCTGGGGCAGGGCCCGCTACGGCCATGGGAATGGGTTCGGGAGAGGGCTGGTTACCGGTCTCGGATGAAACGGCGGCCACCTCCACATCGAAGGAGAAGGCTTGATCCGAGGAAACCTCCGGCTGACCCTCCAGCTTGGCGATGCGCGCCGCGAGAGACTCCTCGCCTGGCACGAGCCGCAGCGCCCTCTTCAGCAGCGCGAGCCCCTGCGACCGGTCCCCTCCGGCGAGGTTCGCTTCTCCCTCCTCGCGATAGATGCCCGCCGCCTGGTCTCTGCGGCCGTCGCCTTCGTAGGCTTCCGCAAGGCGCATCTTCACCGAATAGTCGTCGGGAGAATTCTTCAGCTTGGCCTCCAGAATCCTGGCGGCCTCCTTGAACTTTCCCTGCTGAAGCAGCGCGAGGGGGTCCTCGCCCTTGCTTTTGCCAAACAGCA
The DNA here is from genome assembly GCA_963772255.1 of uncultured Acidobacteriota bacterium. GTDB lineage: Bacteria > Acidobacteriota > UBA4820 > UBA4820 > DSQY01 > JAKAJA01. Next base: position 298,608 of record CAVYWK010000001.1, on the reverse strand, counting down.
TGCCTCACGACCTCCCCAAAGCGTAATGTTACTCCATTCTGCCGATTTTGCCATCTCCAGCAAGGGTCAGGTCTTGTATTTCAACATTTCTCCTCTAGCGGCCCAGCCCTTTGATGATCCGGCTGACGGTGGCGTAGTGAAGCCCCGTGTGGTCGCCGATCTCTTTGAGCGTGTACCCGTGTTCGACGAAGGCCTCTCGCATGGCCGCGTTGCGGCGCACCTTATCACGCCGAGCCGCTTGGGTGAAGATCTCCTCCAAGGGAGGCCGAGCCATGTGCCTCTGCATCCGCGGGTGTTCCGTGATTTTGCTTTTGGCGGCCAACGCCGGCTCCATCGCCTCGACAAAAGCCTCACCCCCGAGGACCATGCCGCCCCGCACGCCGGCCAGCGGTGATCGCCCCCCCCGCCCGGCCTCGACGAAGGCCCGGTAACGGGTTTGAGCCGCCGTGCGCCCGCGCCCGAAGCGCGCCAGGACCCACGCCGTGCTCAGAAAGGATGGCGCGCCCGCCAGCCCGGCGGTGGCCCGGTAACTGCTCCAGACCCAATCCTCCGGCCGCTTGGCCCCCGTCCCGCGAGCCCGCACCGGGTTCAGGACCACATAGCGGCATACCTCCAACAGGTGGCTCTCCTTCTCCACCACCACCGCCTTGTACCGGCCTTGGAAAACGTGGCCCGGCCTCCGGTGGCGGCGGTTGAAGGCTTGGGTGTACTCCCCGTTGAGAGAGCGCATCCCCCGGGACAGATTCGCCTCGGGCGTTTCGATGACCAGGTGGTAGTGGTTGCCCATGAGGCAGTAGGCGTGGCAAACCCATTTTCGGAGGGAAACGGCATGGTCGAGGATGACCAGGAAGCGCTCGCGGTCCGCGTCGTCCCGGAAGATCGCCTGCCTCCCGTCCCCCCTCGCCGTCACATGGTAGACCGCCCCTGGAAACTCGATCCGCATCGGCCGGGCCATTCCATCACCCCCATCGCCAGGAGGGCCGGTCCCGTCCCGCCCACCCCGCTGGCGCCACCCTACATCTCAAATTGTTAAAATACAAGACCTGACCCTTAGAACCCGGAACCTTAGCCATGTTCCCCGGTCTACCTCCCTGAAGGAACTTGCGGAAAGGAGGTGGCCCATGTTCGAGAGCCTGGGATACGCCGCGGAGAGGAAAGTGTCGGCCCGTCAGGTGTGGGCCTTCCCGCTGGCGGCGGCCATTCAACTGAGCGCCGCAGTCACTTTCATGCTCTATTCACTCTTCGCCAAGGAGGTTCTCCAACCTCCGCCGGTGTGGATCAGCGCCCTACCGGCCATCCCCGTCACGCTCCGCGGCGCGCCCGATCGGCCGCCGCACGACGCCTCCAAGGACCCCGTTAAACCATTGAAGCGCGACGGCCTCGTCCAACCCAACACACAAAATCTGAAGCCGGCTGACACGGTGCCCGATATTGCGGTGGACAATCAGAACTCGGGACCCGGCGATGATGGGTCGGGCGTTCCCGGACTCCTCCCTGGCACTGACATCACCGGAATCGTGCCCACCGGGCCATCGGAACCCCAGAGACAGGTGCTTCAAGCCTGGGAAGTGACCCCGCCGCGCCTGATCCAGCAGACGCAACCCGTATACCCTGCCGCCGCTCGCGCCATGAACCTCGGGGGCAAGGTGGTCCTTCAGGTCATCGTGGACGAGGAGGGGCGCGTGACGGAGGTGCAGATCCTACATTCCACCAACGCGCTCTTCAACCAGTCGGCCGCGGAGGCCGTCCGGCAATGGCGCTATACCAAGCCCATCGCGCACGGCGGCCAGGTCGTGGCCTGCTACCTCACCGTGGTTGTGAACTTTCAGACAAAGTGATGGGTATGCGAAACACGAGTTGCGAGACGCAAGACGCGAAAGAGGTCTTTGCGAGGAGGCCGAAGGCCGACGCGGCAATCCCGATGCGTACGACGGGACTGCTTCGTCACTTCGCTCCTCGCAGTGACAGGGTAGGGCAAGATGCAGACGCGAGAAGCGAGATGCTAGATGCGAGACCTAGTGTGGTGGATCTCAGGCGTTGATTCTGCTAGGCCGGTGATTGAGATCCTTCAGGTGGAGCCCTCAGAGGAGGTCTTCAGGATGACCGGTCAAGGCAATTCCGAGACACGACACTAAAAGCAGGATGAGTGCGGATGAGGCTTAGCTAGGATGGTCGAACCAGACCTTCCTCACTTCCTCACTTCCCAATCCTCTACATCACTCCCGGCTACTGGTCACCGGCTAAAGAGAGGATCGAGAACGACGGAGAGCATGAGCATGAGGGCGAAGAGGTTGATGTGGAGGAAGGCGCGGCGGAAGGGAGGAGGGGTGCTCGGCTTCAACAGGCGCAACGCCTTCCAAACCAGCCATGCGGCGGCGGTCACGAGACCTGCGAGCGCCGGCAGGGAGGCAATGCCGCCGAAGAGGGGCACCAGGGCGCAGGAGGCGGCCGTGGCGCACATCCAGGTGAAGGTGAGGCGGGCGAGCCGGGGCGGGCTGAAGCGGCGGCTGAGGGTCGGGAACCCCGCGCGCTCGTAGTCCTCCCCGTAGATGAAGAGGAGCAGCCAGAAGTGCGGCACCTGCCAGATGAAGAAGACAAAACATAGGGCCAGAATGGCCGGATCGGCCAGGCTGCCGCCCGCGGCGGTCCAGCCGATGGCCGGCGGGATGGCCCCGATGAGCGAGCCGGGAAGCGCCGCGAAGGCCGTCACGCGCTTGAGGGGCGTGTAGACGCCGTTGTACCAGACCATGGCCAGAACCCCGAGCAGGGCGGCGGTCCAACCGTGCGCCAGCAGGAGCACGACGAATCCCGCAGTACCCAGCAGGAGAGCCACCGCCAGCGCCGCGGCGGCGAGAGGGCGCCCGTGGGCAAGGGCCTGTTTCGCGTGCGAACCATGAGGGCGTCGTAGTCCCGCTCCTGCCACTCGTTGAGCGCGCTGGCCCCCATGGCGAAGAGCACGGTGCCGAGGGCCGCGGTCAGGACACCGCCGTCCAAGCTTCTGGCGAAGGCCACATAGCCCATGACGGCCGTGAGCGCAGACATGGACGAAATGCGCACCTTCGTGAGGTCCGCGAAAATCCTCAGCGGGCCCGCATGCCCGTCCGAAATCAAGGGAAGCGGAGAATGCACCTGGGGTCTGCCGCGTCGCGCCATGCTCCCTGATCATTTCAGGGACCTCATGTAGTCGAACACCTCCAAGAGCTCCTTGGGCGTGAGCGGGTTGGGCGGCATGGTGGGCGGGTACCCCTTCACGCGGTCCGCCATGGGCTCCTGAATCGCCTTCTCGAGAAAGGCCTCATCCACCTTGGCCTTCCGCTCGCCACCGTCGGCCACGAGCGTCTCCTCCGACCCGAAGAGGCCCTTGAAGGTGGGGCCGACCATGGGCTTGCCGTCGATGGAATGGCACGAGAGGCAGTTCTTGGCCTTGAGGACCACGAGCCCAGGCGGATCGGCGCTTCCGCCGCCGCCCGGCGCGGGCTTGGCTTGCTCGGCCAAGAACTTGCCGCCCGGCTCGGGCGCATTCTCGTCTCCGAAGTACCAGGCCTTGAACTCCTCCTCGGGCACCACGACCACCTTGGACAGCATGAGGCGAGTGGTCTCACGCCGCAGATGACCGTGCATTCGATGTCGTAGGAGCCGAGCTGGGTGGGCTCGAACCAGGTGGTGTTGACGCGGCCGGGGACGGCGTCCATCTTGAGCCGGAAGGCGGGCACGAAGAAGCCGTGGATCACGTCCGCGCGAGCGGATCTCCAGCTTCATGGGCTTGCCGAGCGCGGCGTAGAGCACGGTCGTCTGCTTGCCGTTGGGATACTCGAAGGACCAGTTCCACTGGCGGCCCAGCACCTTCACCACCATGGCGTCGCGGGGGGCGTTGCGCATGTAGCTGTAGTTGGTCCAGCCGTAGTAGAAGATCGCCAGGAAGAGGACGAGGGGCACCACGGTCCAGACGATCTCCAGGCCGGTGTGTCCCTCGATCTGCTCGGCCTTGGGGTGGCGCTTCTTGCTGTAGCGGATCACGAAGTAGATCATCACCGCCGTGATGCCCACGAGGAAGACCACGGAGAGCGCGAAGACGAAGAAGAAGACCGCGTCGGCCTTCTGCGCTGAGGTGGAGGCTTGTGTCATCCATTCCATGGCGGTCCCCTACCGGAAGGCCACGTCGGAGAACAGCAGCGCGAAGAAGATGAGCAGCGTGCCCAGGGTCACGAAGACCACCCCCTTGAGCAGCGGGCCCTCGTACTTCAGGTGCATGAAGAAGTAGAAGACGAGGCCCGCCTTCAGGGGAGTGATGGTCAGGAGGCCCCAGCACGGCGAGCGTCTGGCCCAGGTGGCTCAAGCCGACCAGAAGCCCCGTGAGGATCAGGAGGGCCACCCAGACCTTGATGAAGGTGCCGTAGCCGGGGTGCTCGGCATGCTCCGGCGTGTCGAAGCTGCTCGGTCATGGGTGGTTCATGTGGACAGGAAACGTTCAGCTGCAGTGGACTGCATCGTCGTTGCACTTGCGCTCTCTCGTCACTTGTCACTCCTGACTGTCCTCACGCCGCCAGATAGAACAGCGGCAGGAGGAAGATCCAGATCACGTCCACCAGGTGCCAGTAGAGGCCGCCGTTCTCCAGGTGGATGTAGCGGTCCTGGCGTGATCCTGTCCCTTGGCCACCAGGCGCAGAGCCACGCGCAGGACCGACATGCCCGCGATGCACGTGCAGGCCGTGCAGGCCCGTCATGGTGAAGTAGAGGCCGAAGAAGACCTGCTCGCCCGGGGGCAGCGTGGCCAGGTGGGGCGAGTTGGGATAGAGGCCGTGGTGGAACTTGGCCGCCCACTCGAAGCCCTTGATGACGAGGAAGGCCGCGCCCAGGAGCGATGGTGGCTGCCGAGGAAGAGCCATGGCCTTGCGTCGTCTCGCCCCGCTGGATGGCCACGATGGCTCAGGACCATGGTGAGGCTGCTGGTGAGCAGGACGAGCGTGTTGATGACGCCGAGGGTGGCGTTCAGCTCCGAGCCCGCCGTGGTGGAACTCGGCGGGGTACTTGGCGCGCATGTAGCGAGTAGGCGATGAAGAGGCCCGCCGAAGAGCACGATCTCGGTGACGAGGAAGAGCCACATGCCCAGCCTGGCGCCGAAGTCGTCGCGGTGTGCCTCGGCGTGGACCTGCGGCCTCGTGGTCGCTCATGCCGGCCTCCTCGGCGAAGTCGTAGGGCCCGTGGGTGATCGTGGGGATCTCCTCGAAGTTCTCCTGGGGCGGCGGGCGATGGGGATCGTCCACTCCAGGGTCACGCCGCCCCAGGGGTTGTCCTCGGCCTTCTCGCCCTTGAAGAGGGCGTGGACGAAGTTGCCGAAGAACATGAGCAGGCCCAGCGCCAGGAACCAGCGAGCCCACCGTGGCGACCACGTGGCCCGGTGTGGAACTGGGGCAGGTGGTGCGTAGTAGCGGCGGGGCATGCCCTGCAGCCCGAGGACCAGCATGGCGAAGTAGAGCATGTTGAAGCCGATGAACATGGGGAACCAGGCGAGCGTAGACCGCCTTCTTGGAGTACATCTTCCCGAACATCTTGGGGAACCAGTAGAGCAGGGCCGCGAAGAAGGCGAAGCCCGTGCCGCCGAACATCACGTAGTGGAAGTGCCCCACGATGAAGTAGGTGTCGTGGATGTGCACGTTGATGGCCAGCGCCCCCTGCATGACGCCCGTGAGGCCGCCGATGCAGAACAGGAAGATGAAGGTCAGGGCGAAGAGCAGGGGCGGCTGGAAGTCGATGGAGCCCTTGTAGAGGGTGGCCGCCCAGTTGAAGACCTTGATGGCGCTGGGGACGGCCACGATCATGGTGAGCAGCGAGAAGATCATGTTGGCGAACGTCGCTCATGCCGCTGGTGAACATGTGGTGGGCCCACACGAGGGAGCCCACGCCGGCGATGGACATGCGAGGAGAAGGCGATGGCCTTGTAGCCGAAGATGGTGCGCTTGGCGAAGGTGGGCAGGATCTCGGTGATGGCGCCCATGGCGGGCAGGATCATGATGTAGACCGCCGGGTGCGAGTAGATCCAGAAGAGGTGCTGGTAGAGCAGCGGGATCGCCGCCCTTGGACGGGTCGAAGATCCCGATGCCGAAGAGGCGCTCGAGGATCACCAGGACCAGGGTGATGGCCAGGATGGGCGTGGCCAGGATCTGGATCCAGGCGGTGGCGTAGAGGGCCCAGCAGAAGAGCGGCATGCGGAACCAGGTCATGCCGGGCGCCCGCAGGCGGTGGATGGTGGTGATGAAGTTGATGCCCGTGAGCATGGAGGAGAAGCCCAGGACGAAGGCCGCGAAGACCGCCAGGGTCACGTTGGTGCCGGTCTTGAGGCTGAAGGGCGCGTAGAAGGTCCAGCCCGTGTCGGGCGGCGCCGCCGCCGGTGAAGAGCGACGGTCACGGCCAGGATGGCGCCCGGCCATGAAGAAGTACCAGGAGGCCAGGTTCAGCCGCGGGAAGGCCACGTCCTTGGCGCCGATCAGGATGGGCAGGAAGAAGTTGCCGAAGACCGCCGGCAGGCCGGGGATCACGAACAGGAAGATCATGATGACGCCGTGGAGCGTGAACAGCGCGTTGTAGGTCTGGGCGGTGACCAGGTGCTGGAAGGCGGTCGAGCTGGACCAGGCGCATGACGCACGCCGATGCCCACGCCCACGAAGAAGAACGATCATCATGGAATACGAGGTAGAGCAGGCCGATGCGCTTGTGGTCGGTGGAGGTGAGCCAGGCCATGAGGCCCTTGCGGGCCCCGGTGTCCACCAGGTAGCTGGGCTGGCCGTGGCGGCATGCCGGTGCTCATGCGCGCTCCTCTGACTTCGGCTCTTGCGCGTCGGCCCTTGAGGATCAGGACGGCCACGAAGATCGCCGCCGCCAGGAGGATGATGACCGTCGCGCCGATCCGGGTGGTGCTGAAGACGTAGCGGCCGCCCCGCGGGGTCGTAGCTGAAGCAGAACTGCAGCCACTTGTTGATGGTGGGCCGGGCCTCGCCCCGGGCCGCCTCCTGCACGGCCATCTGCACGTCCGCGGGCAGGTAGGTGACGCCGTACATGTAGCGGGTGACCTGGCCCTTGGGGCGACAGGAAGATGATGGCGCCGGCGTGGATGAACTGGTCCCCCTGGCGCTTGAACTTGAAGCCCACGGAGTCGCACAGGGCCTTGGTGGTGGCCGCGTCGCCCGTGAGGAAGCGCCAGGCCGTGGGCGGGAAGGGCCGCTGTGATCTGCTTGAGGTAGTTCGTCCGCTTGCCCGGGGCGATCTCGGGCGTGTCCCGGTCGTCGAAGCTCACGGTGATGACCTGGAAGTCCTGCCCGGGCATCGGCCTCGGATCCGGTTGAGGACCTCCACCACGCCGTTGAGCAGCGGCGTGCAGATGCCCGTGCAGCGGAAGAAGTTGAGGGTCAGGATGGTGGGCTTGTCGATGAGGGTGCCCGAGGCGTGACGGGCTTGCCCTCCTCGTCCTTCAGGACCAGGTCCAGGGGGATGGTGGCCCCGAGCTTCTCGTCGATGCCCACCTCGCCGGGGGCGAACTGCGGCGCCTGAGCAACCGGGGCCGTCGGTGCAGACGCAGCGTCCTGGGCGGCATACGAGCCCGCCATGAGGCTTCCGACGGACAGCAAGACCAAAACGGCGATTCGGTTCATTTAACTTCCCCCTGGTCCTCGCGTTGTTCCCTGACGCCCGAGAGCTGTTCCTGGAGATTTTTCCACTGGGACGGATCGAGGCAGGACACTCCCGGGGCAAACCCGTTGGCGGGAAGCCCCGAGACGACGGCGCGCGCGAAGTTCGCTTCGTCCTGCTGCCAGCCGGGGACACCGGCCAGGGTCTGGGCCGCCCGCGCCGGATCGATCACCGACCAGCGGACGAGGTTCGAGGCACCTGCGAGTTCCGGAAGGGACGGGGCCCTGGTGCGCTCCTGTTCCAGCCTGGACATGGCCTGGGCCACGGGAATCCGGTTGGGAATCACCTCGCCCGACGAAGGCGAAGAGCTGCGGCCAGCGCCTCCGAGCTTCTTGGGGTCCTCGGGCCCGTGGTCGAAGGGCCCCAGGATTGCACGTAGTGGACGAGGGCCATGCGGTCCTTCTTGGAGAGGTACTCGTAGGCCACCATGCCGCTGCCCTTGATCCCCTCCTCGAGCGTCTTCCAGATGCCTTCGATCTGGTAGCCGTTCTTCCATCCGGCCGCCTGGCTGAAGTTCCGTGGCGGCGGGTTGAGCCCCTTGGCGGCGGGGCCGTCGCCCTCGCCCGGCGGGACCGTGGCAGGTGACGCAGTTCTGGGTGAAGAGCGCCTGGCCGCGGGCGAGGAGCTCGGGAGTGGGAGTCATGACGGTCTTCGGATCGACGGGTGCCAGGGTGTAACCCCTGGTCGGCGGGTAGTCCGTGGGGTCCAGCCACCCCGACTCCCCCTGCGGCGGGCTCACCGCGGGACCGGAGAGCGGCTGATTGGCGTTGCGCATGCCCGGGACGACGAGGAAGGCGAAGAGCGCGAAGATGCAGATGAAGATGACCACCACGAGGAGGGCCGAGAGGAGGCGCCGGAGCTCTTGGGGGCTCACATAGCGCTCGATCATAGCCGGAACTCCAGCCCCTCTTGGAGGAAGGGATCACCCACGGGCATGTCCTCGCCCTTCTCCATGGCGCCGCGCACCCAGAGGAGCGCGGCGCTCAGGAAGAAGAGCGCGAAGCTCAGCTCGGGCCAGGAGAAGCAGGATCCCCTTGCCCAGCACCGGGAAGATGAGCCAGTAGAGGTCCAGCAGGTGGGCGCCCAGCATGAGGGCCGCCACCGCGCGCAGGCGCTTCGGGTCGCCCTTGGCGTCCCTGGGGATGAGGGCGAAGAAGGGGATGACGAAGTGCACCAGGCCCAGGAAGAGCAGGACCCCGAGCCAGGCCCCTGGAGGCGCTCCTGGTACCAGATGATCTCCTCGGGCAGGTTGCCGTACCACATGAGCATGTACTGCGCGAAGCCGATGTAGGACCAGAACACCGTGAAGGCGAAGAGGAATCCGCCCAGGTTGTAGAGGTGGTCCCGGCGGACGCCCTCCAGGCGGCCCCGGCGCTGCAGGTAGAGGATGGCCAGGGCGGTGGCCGCGAGCCCCGCGAGGAAGCTCCCCGCGAAGAGGTAGACGCCGAAGATGTCGCTGTACCACTCGGGCTCCAGGCCCGGAGATCCAGTCGAAGGCCACCATGGTGATGACGAAGGCGAAGATGGCCATGAAGAGCGGCGCGAACCGGCGGGCCCGGACGTTGAAGCGGGGATCCTTGGTGGCGTCCTGCTTCAGGGAGCCGCGCACCAGGACCGCCAGGCCGATGAGCCAGAGGATCAGGAACAGGATGGTCCGCGCCGAGAAGAACGGGCAGGCCCAGCCAGAAGGCCTTCCCCGCAAGGATCTTGTTCTGGAGGGCCTCGGGCCGGGCGCCCGGGATAGAGCACCGGAACGGCGCCCAGGGCGATGAGGGCCACGGGCACCACGGGCAGGAGCAGGGTGGACAAGCCGCTCGGGGATGCGCCGCACGGGCACGCTCCACCTGGCCCCCACCAGGTGCTCCAGGGCCACGATGAACAGGGAGCCCAGGGCGATGGTCAGGAGGAACACGAACCAGAGGAGCCAGTTGGCCCAGAAGCGCTCCGCGCCCGCCAGAGCGTAGGTCGCCATCACCCCGATGGCGCCCAGCACCGGCAGACGCCCAGAGCAGATTTCCGGATTGGCTTCGCCCGGCGGTCATGGTCTGTTCCCCTCGCTCGGCTCCCCGCTCACCGCTCCCTGCTCCCGGCCAACCAAATCTCCGGGAAGGGCGTTCTGCGCGCGCTGGAGGGCCCGCACATAGTGCACCACGGCCCAGCGCTCCTCCTCGGTCAGGTCCGCCGCGTAGGAGGGCATGGCGTTCTTGCCCATGGCGATGGCCCAGTAGATCTTCCCGTCGGGATAGTCCCGGAACTGCTGGCTCTGGAGGTTCGCGGGCTTGGCGCCGTAGGCGCCGGTGAGGGTGGGCACGCCGTTGCCCACGGGGCCGTGGCAGACGACGCAGTGGTTCATGTAGCCCGTTTCTGCCCGTCATGAGCACGCTCTCGGTGCGAGGAAGCGGGTTCACGAGCGCCGCCGCCTCCTCCTGAGAGTGGACGCCGAGGGGCAGGTAGCCCCGGGCCACGGTGCCGCGCACGGGGAGCTGCATGCCGTGGCCGTCCTTGAAGAACGGGTCGGCCTTCTGGGGGTTCAGCCTGGGCTGGTCCTGCATGTGGACCATGGGCGGCAGGACGGGGAAGAGCTTGATGGCCCAGTACATGGCCAGGCCCGAGACCACGCAGGCGGCCACGATGCCCACCATGGATCGCAGGATGAATTCCGCGCTGATGGAGGGCGCGGCGTCAGGCTGGTCCACCACCTCGGTGGAGATGGCGCCCGCCTCCAGGAGAGCCGCCGCGGCTTCCGCTTCGTCGAGCTCCTGACCATCCGATTCCACGGCCAGCGCGAACCGGTCCCGCGTGATCCCCTGGATGGCCTTGGATCCCAGGACGGGGTGGCCGAAGAAGGGCAGCTTGTTGAGGAGGAGCAGCATCCCGAGGCCCGCCGTGAAGGTGGCGAACAGGACCGTGATCTCGAACATGATGGGCACGAAGGCCTGCCACGAGAACGGGGCCTTGCCCCCCGTGATGATGGGGTAGTCCACGGCGCTCATCCACCACTGGAAGAAGAGCGCCGTGACGGCACCCAGAGCGCCCATGACCATCACCATCCCAGCCAGGGGCGAGCGCCGCAGGCCCAGCGCCTCGTCCATGCCGTGGACGGGATAGGGCGTGTAGGCTTCGAGCCTTGCCGAGGTTCCTGGCCCGGACCTTGGGGATCGCCGCCATCAGCGCATCCGCGCTGTCGAAGAGCCCCAGAACCCCGAAGGTGCGCTCGCTCATGGTTCCACTCTCCACTCGCCTGCTTCCTGCTCCCCGCTCCCGCCCGTTTCTCCTCACTCCTCAGCTCCTCACTATTTACTTTTCACTGAGTGCGGCTGGGCGCCGGGGAGGATGGCCTTCATCTCCGTGGTGGCGATGACGGGCAGGACCCGCGCGAAGAGCAGCACCAGCGTGAAGAAGAGCCCGAAGGAGCCCAGGAGGATCCCGAAGTCCACGAGGGTCGGCGTGTAGTTGTGCCACGACGAGGGCAGGTAGTCCTGGTGGAGGGAGATGACGATGATGACGAAGCGCTCGAACCACATGCCCACGGTCACCGCGATGGCCACGAGGATCATCCAGAAGTAGCTCGTGCGGGCCTTCTTGAACCAGAGGATCTGCGGGATGAAGATGTTGCAGGTGATGGTGAGCCAGCCCGCCCAGCCGTAGGTGCCCGAGATGATGTTCATGAAGGCGTGGTGGAGGTACTCGTTCTGGCTGTACCAGGCCGTGAAGCCCTCCATGATGTAGGCGTAGCCCATGAGGCAGCGACATGCCGAGGATGACCTTGTTCATGACCTCCAGGTGGAAATCGGTGATGAGGTTCTTCAGCTGCATGCTCTCGCGCACCACGACGAGCACGATGACCACCATGGCGAAGCCCGCGAAGATGGCCCCCGTCACGAAGTAGGGCGGGAAGATGGTCATGTGCCAGCCGGGGACCAGGGAGACGGCGAAGTCGAAGGAGACCACGCTGTGCACGCTCAGGACGAGCCCGTGGCCAATCCCGCCAGCAGCAGGTAGGCCTTCTCGAAGTGCTGCCAGTGGGAGGAGGCGCCGCGCCAGCCCAGGCTCAGGACGGTGTAGACCGGCTTGAGGAACTTGTTCGTCGTCCGGTCCCGCATGGAGGCGATGTCGGGGATGAGGCCCAGGTACCAGAACATGGCGGACACGGAGAAGTAGGTGCTCACGGCGAAAACATCCCACAGGAGGGGCGAACGGAAATTGGTCCAGAGCGCCCGCTGGTTGGGGTACGGGAAGAGCCAGAAGGCCAGCCAGGGCCGCCCCACGTGGATGAGGGGGAAGATGCCCGCGCACATGACGGCGAAGATGGTCATGGCCTCGGCGAAGCGGGCGATGGCGTTGCGCCAGCGCTTCCGGAACAGGAACAGGATGGCGGAGATGAGGGTCCCCGCGTGGCCGATGCCCACCCAGAACACGAAGTTGATGATGTCGAAGGCCCAGAAGACGGGGCTGTTGTTCCCCCAGACGCCGATGCCCGTGGCGACGGTGTAGCCGATGAGAGACAGGCCGAGCGCCAGAACGCTCGTGGTGATGGCCAGGCCGATGTACCAAGCCTTCGGCGGCTTGGTCGCCGGGAACTTGAGAACCTGGTCGTCCAGGCTCCCAGGCGTCACCGTCCCCTGCGTCAGTTCGGGTGCCCTCAGCTCTTCCGGCAAGGTCGCCAGATCGGTCCTCATCCGACAACCCCAAAAGAAGAAGACTCACCACAGAGGCACAGAGGCTCAGAGGAAGACTTGTTAGTCAAGAATTGAGAAACACAGGACTCCCGATAACTGACGGTGACCGAAGAATCAGGAGGCAGCGCAGGACGATCTTTTAACAGGATATCGTCTTTTCTCTGTGTCTCTGTGTCTCTGTGGTTAAGCATTTTCTTGACCCCCGGCGGGGTTCTTGAGGTTGGCGAGATAGGTGATGGCGGGGCGGACGCCCAGCTCCTCCAGCACCTTGTAGCCCCGGTCGCTCCGGGAGAGTTCAGAAACCCGGCTCTCGGGATCCTTGAGGTCGCCGAAGACGATGGCCTCGGCGGGGCAGGCGGCCGCGCAGGCGGGAACGATCTCCCCGTCGCGCAAGCGGTCTCTTCTCGCCCTTGGCGCGCACGCGGGCGTCGTTGATGCGCTGGACGCAGAAGGTGCACTTCTCCATGACGCCGCGGGGCCGCACCGTCACCTCCGGGTTGTAGACCAAGGCCTCGGGGTCCTTCTTGAAGGCCGTGAACTCAAGGAAGTTGAAACGGCGGACCTTGTAGGGGCAGTTGTTGGCGCAGTAACGCGTGCCCACGCAGCGGTTGTAGGTCATCTGGTTGAGGCCGTCGGGGCTGTGGTTCGTGGCGTTCACGGGGCAGACATTCTCGCAGGGGGCGTCGTCGCACTGCTGGCAGAGCATGGGCTGGTGGGCCACCTTGGGGTTCCCCGGGTCGCCCTCGTAGTAGCGGTCGATGCGGATCCAGTGCATCTCCCGTCCCTTGGTGACCTGCTCGGGACCCACCACGGGGATGTTGTTCTCGGACTGGCACGCGATGACGCACCCGCTGCATCCGACGCAGGTGCTCAGGTCGATGGCCATCCCCCACTTGTGATCGGGGAATTTCTGCTCGGGGTACAAAGTGGGGAGCGCTTCTTTCTTTTCTCCCCTCCCTTGCTCCCGGGCATACTCGGCCACGGTAAAGGAGCGCACGATGTCGCGTCCCTCCATCCTGTGGTGCCCCTGCGTGATGGGCAGCGCCTCGCGCCCGCCCGATTTGGACAGCCGGACGCCCTGGCGGAGGCAGGGTGAGGAGGACGCGGTCTCCATGAGCGGGTACGCGTTCACGCCCACTCCGGAAGCCACGCTCCCGGTGCTTCGACCATAACCCAGGGCGAGGGTGATGACCCCTTCCGCCTGGCCCGGCTGGAGGACGCAGGGGGCCTGGACGCGGGTTCCTCCCGCCTCGAGGGCCACAAGATCGCCGTCTTGCAGGCCGAGGCGCCGGGCGTCGGCCACGGAGACGGAAACGGGATTGCCCCACGTGATCTTGGTCACCGGGTCGGGCAACTCCTGGAGCCACCCGCTGTTGGCGTAGCGGCCGTCGTAGACCGAAGCGCTCGGCCGCAGGATCAGTTCAAAACCGTCGGGGTTTTCGCTCGACGCGCCCTTGGCCCCATCGCTGATCGCAATGGCGTCCATGACGGGAGGAGCGAGGGCAGGAGGTTGACCAGGGAGCAGCCCGTCGTGAAGGGCGGCCTGGAAGTACCGCTCGAAGGGCACGGGGCTACCCGCCGGGTAGATCTCCTTCTGCCACCGCGCCTGCATGTAGGCGTGGTAGTCCGGAGCCGCCGGGGCACCCAGAGCCCTGAGCCACGCCATGAGGGTCTCTTCCCCTTGTCGCGTGTCGTACAGCGCGCCTACCGTGGGCTGCTGGAGGGTCATCCCGCCGTCGTCACCCTCATAGTCGCCCCAGGCCTCCAGCCAGTGGTGCTCGGGAAGAACGACCTGGCACAGGTCAGAGGTTTCATCCTCCATGAGGCCGACCCAGACCCTGAGGGGCACCTTCGCCACCGCGTCCTTCCAGGTTTGGGCTTGGGGAAAGGCATAGGCGGGGTTCACGCCCCAGAAGATGGCGGCGGCCACTTCGCCCGAAGCCATGGCCCGTGCCATATTTTCGAGGTCTGGCAAGGTGGCCAAGGGTTCGGAGCGACGGACTTCCAGCGTGCTCCCGAGAGTGCCCAGCATGGCGTTGATCAGGTGCGCCGCAAGGTGGACCTCCAGGGGCATGGCAGATCCGCACAACACCAGAGCTCCCTTGCCCGCTGCCTTGAGGTCCGCCGCCAACAAGTCCAGCGACTTAGACTCGAGTCCGGCAGGGAGTTCCTGGGGGAAAGACGCACCGTCCACGCCGGCAGGGAGGGACACTCCCAGGCGGTGAAGGGCGCCCGCCAGGGCGAGCGCCGCCTGAGCAGTTTGGGAGGGCTTCAGGGGAACCCGATGGTCCGCGGCCATGCCCGTGAGGGTCATGGCCCCTTCCACGACCCACAGGCGGTTCATGGGTTCGCCGGGACCGTTGGGTCTGCGCAGGGCTGCGAAGGAGGCGATGGCTCCGGGATCCTCCCCGTTCAGAAAATCACTTCCCAGGGAGAGGATGACCTTCGCCTGGTCCAGGCGCGGCCGCAAGGTGACGGGGCCTCCAAAGGCTTGCCGGGCGGCAGTTTGCGCGGCGTCCCCCGAGGCCGGTTCCCACGACAAATGAACCAGGGCGGGGATCGCCGCTTTCAGTTCCGCGATGAGCGCCCTGCGGGTGGGCGAAGGCACCGCTCCCGTCATGAGAAGAACGGGCTTCGCTGATGCCTTTGCGGAGGCGAGGCCCGCCAGCACTTTGCGATCCGCCTCGGACCATGTGGCCGGCTTGCCATCCAGCTTGGGTCCCCTGAGCCGGTCCGGGTCGTAGAGCCTGAGCACGTCCGCCACGGCGCGCGGCGAGGTCTTGCCCTTGTAGGCGGGATGCTCGTCGTTGCCCGTGATGTGTATGGGGCGTCCCTCGCGCGTCTTGACGAGGACGCTGTAGGCCCGGGTCCCCTCCTGGAAGGTGCTGGCGTAGTAGTTGGCCACGCCGGGGATGACCTCCACGGGGCGCTTGGTGTAGGGCACGATGGTGCCGCGGTCGATCTTGGAGCACGCGGTGGTGGCGGCCAGGGCGGCCGTGGCGCCCACCAGGCCCAGAAACCTTCTCCGCGAGACACCGCCCTGCGGGAGTTCGACAGGGTCGCTGGCCCCGGGGCGAACTCGTGCCACCCTGCGGCCCGCGCATCCGGCGTCAACTCCCTCTCGTCCAGAGAGCGCCATGCGCTTCGGCTTCTCCTGCTCGATGTGGGCCTTCATCCTCACCTTCAGCTTTTCATCCACCGCGCTTCACCCATCTCTCCTTTCTCGTGGGCTCGCTGAGCTCGTCGGGCTCGTTGGCTCGATCCCTACCTGTGGCACGCGTTGCAGTTCTCGGGGCCCCGCTTGATGGTGGACCCCGGCGGCAGCGCCGCGTGGGCATCCCGGTGACAGCCGAGGCAGTTCCCCATCCGCATGGACATGTGCTGGGACACCACGTCCATGGTCTGCACTTCGCCGTGGCAGGTCTGGCAGGCGATGCCTCCGTTCACGTGGGGGCGGTGGTCGAAGTAGACGTGGTCGGGCAGGCTGTGGATGCGCTTCCACTCCAGCGGCTTTCCCGAATTGTAGATCTTCGTCAGCTCAATGATGGCCGGGCTGTCGGTCTTCGTGACCTTGTGGCAGTTCATGCAGGTCTCCACGGCAGGAACACCCGCCACGCGGGATCTGGCGGCGTTCACGTGGCAGTAGAGGCAGGGGATTTTAAGGGTCCCCGCGTGGAGCCGGTGGGAGTAAGGGATCGGCTGGGTGGGCGCGTAGCCCCGGGCAAACCGGTCCGGCTGCGTGAACCACCCGACCGCCACGACGGTCAACAGAACGGCAAATGCCGCCACCGGCAAGACCAGTCTGAAGGCCCGGTCATAGGGATGCATCAGTTGCCTCGTTCAAGTGCGAGATCCCCCCGCCCACAGAAAAAGGGCTGGGCATCTCATCGCCCATCCCTGTCAAGCTTCGTCTCTGTAACGCATCGTTCATGAAGGAAATTGCACTCAAACCCTGATCCCCCCCGCAGTCCAAGGTTACCTGTGGAACCCCTCAACGCCTTCACCGTATTCAAGAGCCTTGCCAACTGTATCATGCCCCGGGTTCCACGCGAGGAGCAAGCGAACCGGGCATGTGAGCGAATGCCTTTGACAAAGATAGCTCACGGTGAACCCAAGTGCAAAGTCACTTGGCGTGACCGGGTGCGTTTCACTGTTACTGCTAGGTTTCAGATGGAGAAACTCCTCTGGAGCACTCGCAAAGGGAACGAACCCCACCTGGCGCACTTATCACCCAGCGGCGGAGAGGTTCCTACCGCGAGAGATCACCGAACCTGGCTGCCCGGATTCGGCGCTGGAATTTCCTTGCTTCGAATGCCTCTACGGGTAAAGCTTGTAAAGCATCCTGGGATAGGGAATGGTTTCGCGAACGTGGGGAAGCCCGCAGATCCAGGCCACGGTGCGCTCCAGGCCGATGCCGAAGCCGCCGTGCCGCACGGTCCCGTACTTTCGGATGTCCAGGTACCACTGGAAGGCACTCTGCGGCAGGCCGTGCTCTTGGATCCGCGCCAGGAGCAGGTCGTGGTCATGGATGCGCTCGGAACCGCCGATGATCTCGCCGTAGCCCTCGGGCGCCAGGACGTCCACGCAGAGGGCCAGGCTCGGATCGGTGGGGTCGGGCTCCATGTAGAAGGCCTTCACCGCCGACGGGTAGCGATGGACCATGATGGGCCGGTCGTACTGCTGGGTGAGGACGGTCTCGTCGTCGGCCCCGAAGTCGTCGCCGAAGGCGATGTCGCTCCCGAGCGCGTGGAGCTGCTCCACGGCGTCTTTGTACTGGACATGCGGGAAGGGCTTCTGAACCTTTTCCAGCGCGGCTCGTGTCGCGCTCGACGATCTTGAGCTCTTCCTTGCACCGGTCCAGGACGCGGGACACGACGTAGACGAGGAAGTCCTCGGCCAGGGCCATGACATCGTCGATGCCCGCGAAGGCCACCTCGGGCTCGAGCATCCAGAACTCCGTGAGGTGCCGCCGCGTCTTGCTCTTCTCGGCCCGGAAGGTGGGCCCGAAGCAGTAGACCTTGCCCAGGGCCATGCACGCGGGCTCCAGGTAGAGCTGCCCCGACTGGCTCAGGTAGGCCTTGTCGCCGAAGTAGTCGGTCTCGAAGAGCGTGCTCGTCCCCTCGCACGCCGCCGGGGTGAGGATGGGGCTGTCCACGAGCGTGAACCCGTTGTTGTAGAAATAGTCCCGGAAGGACTGCTCGATCTCCGAGCGGCAGCGCAGGATGGCGACCTGCCGGGAGGAGCGCAGCCACAGGTGCCGGTTCTCCATGAGGAAGGCCGTGCCGTGGTCTTTCTTCCCGATGGGGTACTCCTCGGCCTGGTGGTGAAGGGTCACCGCGGCGAGCGAAAGTTCCACGCCGCCCGGGGCGCGCTCGTCCAGACGCACCACGCCCTCCACCGTCACGGAGGACTCCAGGTTCACCCGGTCCATGAGGTCGAAGACCTCCGCGCTCACGTCCTTGATGAAAGCCACGCACTGCAGGTAGCCCGTGCCGTCACGCAAGATCAGAAAGCGAACCTTCCCCGAGGAGCGCTTGTTGTAGACCCAGCCCGACAGGGTCACTCTCTGGCCGGCGTGTGCGGATAGTCCCTTGATGGTCAATCTCGTGTGCATCGGTCGTCTCCCCTCCCAGGAGTCGGCCTATTGTACCGAAATGACCCGAAAAGGCAACAAAGCCAGGATGGCTCGGGTGAAGCCAGGGATTGTAGGAGACGAGGCGCACGGAGGGCATCAGCGAAGCGTCACCAAGCGTCCCGACGGGCTCCGCCTGCGGGAAGCGTTACCGACGCCCCTCCCCGATCGTCTCGCTAGTCTCGGGAGCAGGGGCTGGGAGCCGGGAGCCGGAAGGCAACGGGCGCTGAAAGCGTCCACTCGCTCGCGACTCTGCTACTTTCCTACTCTCCTACTCTTCAACTGACTTCTTATAGAATATCGCGGTCCGGCGTCTCGCGTCTCGCTTCTCGCGTCTCGCGTCAGTTCAGCTTCTTCTGTTCGATCTTGAAGACGAACTCGCACTGGCCGGCGCGGATCACCGATCCGGGCTGGAGTTCGGCGAGGGTCATCCGTTTTCCGTCCAAGCTCGTGCCGTTGGTGGATTTCAGGTCCACGAGGTAGAACCTGCCCTCCTTGGGGATGATCCGGAAGTGCTGTGCGGAGAGGGTCTGGTCGGACACCGACAGGGTGTTCAGCTTGTCCCGGCCCACCGACACGACCCCCTCGGGAGGGAGTTGGAACATCCGGGGCGGGCCGCCCGGCCTCTGGAGGACCAGCACGGGCACCTGGTCGAGCACCAGCGTATGCTCCACCATTTCTGAGAGCGGGACCTTCTGGAGGAGGGCCGGATCGAGCTCGGGCAGGGGGGGTTCGGCTTGGGTATCTTCGGTGGACTCGTGGCCCTTGGGGAGGGCGAGGGACTTGGCCAGACATGCGGGGCATTCACTTTCCCAGACATTCAGGGGGCGTCCGCACTGCTCGCAGGCTCGCTCCTCCGGGGTTCTGGTCCGCCTCAAGAGCATGACCACACCGGCGCCGATGCCGGCCAGCAGCAGGAGGCCGAGGATGGTGAGGAGGACGGCCAACATCCAGAATCTCCCCAATCCGGATGGCTGCGGCGCGGGGGGAGGCGCCATGGGCTCGGCGGACGCCACGGCCACTTTGGGTGGCGGAGGGGGCGGGACGGGCAGGGAGGCTTCGGTCTCCCGCAGCGCCTGGGCCAGATCGCCCGAGGCCGCGCCGCTCAGGGGCCCAGTGAAACGGCCGCTCGTGAGCACCGCCAGGCGCCGCAAGGTTTTTTCGTCCACCGCGCCCAGCCCCGCGGAAACCACCGCCACATGGGCCGCTGCAGCTCGGGTGGAAAAATCTTCGAGGGTCACGGCGGAGTTTTCGTCCCGACCGTCGGTGAAGAGGAGGATGAGACCCGACTCCCCTTTGGCCGCAAGATCCTTTTCGGCGGCGAACAGGCAGTCGTAGAGGAGGGTGAACCTTCCCCCTTGGGAAAGCTTCTGGACGGCCGAGCTCAACTCCGCCACATCCTGAGTGAATCCGGAAAGCTTTTCGGGCCCATCGTTGAATGCGTAGAGTGCCACCGGGCCCTTGGCCGCCAAGTCGGGCAGGAGCGATTCGATCTGCGCCTTCACGGCTTCGAATTGGGCCGGCGGGATGGAGCGACTCGTGTCCACAAGGATCGCCGTGGGTGCGGCCCAGCAGAACACGGGAGCCAACATGAGAAAGAGCGCAAGAAACCTCGGGGCGCGCATGGCCAACCTCCTCAAACAAGTAATAAGTATAGGGCTCTTTCGCGCGCCGCGCAAAGCACTCAGCAAATGCGCGGGACTTCGCTGCCCGAGAGATAATCCAGCGGCCGCTCCGAGCCGTAACGGGTTCTTAAGACCACAGGGGCAGATTCGGGCCGCGCAGGCTCCATCCTTCCGATGATTGCCGCCCCCGCGCCCAGGGGGTGCCGCCGCATGACCTCAAGGGCCCATTCGGCGTCCTTCTCGGCCACCCAGGCCAGGAGGCGTCCCTCACAGGCCGTGTAAAGCGGATCGAGACCGAGCAGGTCACAGACCGCCGCCACCTCCCGGCTCACGGGAACGGAGGCTTCATCGAGCACGCATCGGAGACCCCGGCGGCCAGAGACTTCGTTGCAGGTGGTGGCCACGCCTCCCCGCGTGGGGTCGTGCATGGCGTGGACCGCCACCCCGTCACCGAGCAGTTCAGCGGTCAGTGAAGCCGAGGGGCCGGCAGTCCGAAGCCAGGCCGGGGCCTGCCATGCCATGCCGGCAGGCAACCACTGTGGCACCGTGCTCGGCGATGGACCCGGAGACCAGGAGCACGTCTCCCGGCTCGATGCGGCGGTCACCGAGATCCACCCCCGGAGGAACAACGCCCAGCCCCGCGGTGACGGCGAAGGCCCTGTCTCCCTTTCCCCTGGGCACGACCTTCGTGTCTCCGGCCACGATGTAGACGCCCGCTTCCTTTGCGGCCCGAGCGGCGCCCTGAATGAAGGTTTCCAGCAGCGCGCCGTCGAGCCCCTCCTCCAGGATGAGGGCGAAGGTGAGCCCCAGCGGCGTGGCCCCCGAGACGGCGAGATCGTTCACCGTTCCGCAGACGGAGAGGTACCCCAGGTCTCCGCCGGGAAAGACCGGCGGGTCCACAACAAAGGCGTCCGTCGTGAGTGCGGGAAGCCCGGGAGGAAAGGCGGGGAGGATGGCGGCGTCGGACAGGGAGGCGAGGGCGCGGTTGTCGAAGGCGGGGAGGAAGAGCTCCCTGACGAGCTGGGCCGTGAGTTTGCCGCCGCCGCCGTGGGCCAGGAGGATCCGCTCCGGCCCCTTCACTGCAAGCCTCCAGCGTTGAATCGCTCGTGCCGGTACCACGCGGCGCAGGTGCCTTCGCTGGACACCATGCAGGCACCCACGGGCATCTCGTGGGTGCACTCGCGCCCGAAAAGAGGGCACTCCGGCGGGTTGATGCTCCCCTTGAGCACCTCGCCGCATCGGCAGCCCTCGGGCTCCACGGGATCACACACGGGGACTTCGATGGCGAAGGCGTCACGCCGGGCAAAGGCGGGGCGCACCCCCAGCCCCGAACCGGGGATGTTTCCGAATCCGCGCCAGATCTGATCCTCCGGCACGAAATAGCGCTCCACCATGGCCTTCGCCTTGATGTTGCCCTCCGCGGTGACGACCCGAGAATACAGGTTGGCCACTTCGGGCTTTCGCTCCGCCACCTGCCGGACCAAATCCTCGACTCCCCTCAAAACATCGGTGGGCGTAAATCCCACCACCACGGCGGGGAGTCCGTACTCTTCGGGCAGAAAGGAAAAGGCGCGCCACCCCGTGATGACGGACACGTGGCCTGGACAGAGAAGGCCGTCCACCTGCACCTCGGGATCGGAGGCCAGCGCGTGCAGCGGCGGTGGCATGACCTTGTGCCCGGACAGGACCGTGAAATTGCCCACGCCCGTGGCCTCCGCCTCTTCCAGGGCCGCGGCCACCGTGGGTGCGGTGGTCTCGAACCCCACGGCCAGAAAGACGACCGTCCGGGAGGGATCCTGCCGCGCGATCTGGACGGCGTCTCGGGGTGAATACACCACCCGGACATCGCCCCCTACGGCCCGCACGCGCTCCAGGCTTCCCGAGCTGGAGGGCACGCGGAGCATGTCCCCGAAGGTGCACACCGTGGTAGCGGGCCGCAGGGCCAGCGCTTCGGCGCGGTCCACGTACCCCACGGGGGTGACGCAGACGGGACATCCCGGGCCGGCGATCAGCCGCACCGAGTCGGGCAGCAGGCGTCGGAGGCCCGCGGCGGCGATGGCGTTCGTGTGGGTTCCGCAGACCTCCATGAAGGTCACCGGGCGATCCAGCCTTCCGGCGGCGGCCCTGACCTTGGCGGCCAGAGCGGCAACAGCCCGGGGATCGCCGTAGGCTCCCCGCTGGGCGGCGGCGTCCTCAGAAGTCATTTCTCGCCTCGTCGTGGTCCGCCACTTCCTTCAGGAGCTGGAGGGTGATGCGGGCCTCCTCCTCGTCGACCTTTCCGATGGCGAAACCCGCGTGGACCAGGAGGTAATCTCCGAGTTCGGAATCTTGGAGGAGCGCCAGGGAGACCTCGCGCTGGATGCCGTCCAGTTCGAGCAGGCCGATGTCTCCGTCGCGACGGACGAGGCGCATGGGAACCGCAAGGCACATCGATGACCTCCTATGGACCTAAGAACCGGGGCTGCTTCACCAAATGCTGCGATGGAATTCTATTTCCTCCGAAGCGAAGGGAGCCCCAGGCAGGACTTGCTTCGGCTCCACCACGGGGAGGGCCCATTCCCTCCCCGCCCCGCGGGCTAAGCCCGCCGGGGACCCCACCCCACCCTTGGGACTTCCTTGCCCGGTTTGCATCGAGCTCGGACGCGCCCCCAGTTTCTTAGTACGGCGGCACACGCTAATCCAATGACCGTCCTTGGTGTCTTTCGGCCTCCTTTACCCGATCCCCCTCAGGGTTGGGGCCTTCCCTCCAGCCTCGGCCACGGCGCCCAGGACCGCCTGCCCGTAGGAGAGTCCGCCGTCCCCCGGGGGTACGAGGCGGGGCAAGCAGGGATTATATCCCATCGCCCGAAGTCCCGAAGCGAGGCCCTCTCTCAGGATCCTGTTCACCAGGCAGCCCCCGCCCAACCCCACGTTGCGGATGGTCCGGTCAAAGCATCGTCCGGAGACCTCCAGGGCGAGCCGACAGAAGGTCGAATGGAATCCCGCCGCCGCGCGGGCCGGCGCTTCGCCCTCCAGGACCCTCTTGGCGAGTTGGCAGAGGAGGAGTCCGCCTTTCAGTCCAGCCGCCCCCAGGCAAGCATCCGCCTCCGGCCATGGCTCGACTTGGCTCTCCCGCGCCGCCAGGGTTTCAAGCCGTGCGGCCGCTTCACCCTCCCAGCCGTTCACCACCGCCAGCCCCAGAAGTGCCCCCGCCGCTTCGAAGAGCCGCCCGGCACCGGAGGCCTTGGGGCCACGAACCCTGCATGGCCAGTTGCGCCACCGCGGCGAGCCGGTCCTCGCTCACATGGGACGCCATGGGCAGGCGGGACAACATGGGCGTCTCACCGCAGAGCGCGAGTGCCGCGGCGGCCACGCGCCAGGGCTCCCGCACGGCTGCCTCTCCACCCACGAGCGGAAGAGGTTCCAAGAAGGCGACCCTCTGCCAGGCGAGATCGCCGCGAAGCAGCAACCACTCGCCGCCCCACGCCGTCCCGTCCGGCCCCCAGCCCGTTCCGTCCAGGATCAATGCCCCGGCCCATTCTCCGGGCGCGGGAAAAGCCCCGTGCTCCGCCAGCGCGGCCGCGGCGTGCGCGAGGTGGTGCTGCACGCGCAGCAGTTTCGCGCCACGCGCATGGGCCATCCTCTCGCCCAACGCCGTGCTGGGATAGTCGGGGTGCGCGTCCACCACGATGAGCGCTCCGCGGGCCTGGAGGAAATCCTCGAGCCCCTCCGCCACCTCCCGAAGAAAACCGCGCGCCGGCTCGCCGTCCAAGTCCCCCACATGCTGGGAGAGGAACGCCTCGTTCCCCACGGCAAGGCATGCGGTGGCCTGGAGAAACCCGCCGAGAGCAAGGATCGGATTCGGGCTCTCCACCGGCAGGGACATTGCCTCCGGCGTATATCCGCGCGCCCTCCGGACCAGGAAGGGCCCATCCGGGCTGGAGCGTGCCACCGAATCGTCCACTCGCCTCACCACGTCGCGGTCGTGCAGGAGGAAGCCGTCGGCGAGGCCCGACAACCGCTCCAAGGCCTCCCGGTTTCCCTTGCAGATGGGCTCGTCGCTCAAGTTCCCGGAGGTCATCACGAGATGGTCGTATGGGGCGTCCCGAAAAATCTCCACATGCAGCGGCGCCGTGGGCAGCATCACGCCCAGATCTTCCATCCCGGGGGCCACGCCGGGCGCCACCTGCGCCGACGCCCTCGCGGGCGCAAGAACGACGGGCGCCCGCGGTCCCCTCATGAGGGCCTCGTCCTCCGCTGACAGGACCACCAGGCGGCGGGCCGCCTCAAGATCCCTTGCCATGAGGGCGAAGGGCTTGGTGGGCCTTCGTTTGCGTTCGCGGATCAGGGCCACGGCTGCGGGGTCATCGGCCCGGCAGGCCAGCTGAAATCCCCCCAGCGCCTTGATGGCCACCACTTTTCCAATGGCGAGCATGTCCCGCGCCTCGCGGATCGCTGCCCCGCCCTCTGCGACCTTCTCGCCCGACGGGCCCGAGAACCAGAGCCGGGGGCCGCACTCCGGACAGCAGACGGGCTCCGCGTGAAATCTGCGATCGCCGGGGTCCTCGTACTCCTTCCGGCAAGCGGCGCAGAGCGGGAAAGCACGACATGGCCGTGCGCTCGCGGTCGTAGGGCAGGGCGTGGACCAGGGAGAAGCGCGGCCCGCAGTTGGTGCAGGTCGTGAAGGGATAGCCGTACCGCCGGTCCGACGGCGTCTCCATCTCGCGGCGGCA
Organism: uncultured Acidobacteriota bacterium; assembly: GCA_963772255.1. Classification (GTDB taxonomy): domain Bacteria; phylum Acidobacteriota; class UBA4820; order UBA4820; family DSQY01; genus JAKAJA01. The sequence goes on along the minus strand of CAVYWK010000001.1, from coordinate 274,277 downwards.
GTCGCGCGCAGAGGGCCGAGTCGGGCGGCACGAGGGCCCGCCGGCGCGGGCCCGCGAGCGACTCCGAGATGAGAAAGGCCGTTTCCCCGAGGACCGGAACGCTCGTGCAGACCGTCTCGTCGAGACGCGCCAGGGGCGGCAGGGCCGACGGAAGGGCTCGAATGAAATCCTCCGGGCCGCCGCCCTCTCCTTCCACCTCCACGACCACGCCTTCGGGGCCGTTGAGGACGAACCCGCCGAGGCCCAGCGATGTGGCCAATCGGTGGACGCAGGGCCGGAACCCGACGCCCTGAACGACTCCCCGGCAGACGATGCGCAGGCGCTTTCGGTGAGGGGGAGCCACGATCAACCGCACCTCCGAGTGTGGCGAGTTTAGCAGGTTGCAGAAAGATTCGCATGGGTGGCGGCCCAGGGGCAGTGAGGAGCGAGGAGTGAGGAGCGAAAGTTAAATGCAAAAAGTGAAAAGTGATAAGCTGCGTTCCACCATCGGGACTGCAAACTTCCCTCCCCTCTTCCCTTGGTCTCACTTTGTGGGATAATACACTCTTCAAACAACGGGACCCGAAGTGGGGTGCCCTGTTTTGCTCTTGGGCCGGACGGCCCGAATCCGAGGAGAAGACGATGTTGAATCTCGAACCGAAGAAAGTCTGGGAACACTTCGAAGCGCTCAGCAAGATTCCCCGCGGGTCGGGCAACGAGAAGGCCGCCGCGCAGTTCATCATCTCCGTCGCGAAGGCCAAGGGCCTGGAGTGGGAGCAGTCCGAGGTGGGCAACGTGGTGATCCGCGTCCCCGCGAGCCCGGGTCACGAGAAGGCTCCCATCACGGTGCTCCAGGGCCACCTGGACATGGTGTGCGAGAAGAACTCGGGGTCCATGCACAACTTCCTGAAGGACCCGCTGGCGCTGCGCGTAGAGGGTAATGTGGTGAAGGCCACGGGCACGACGCTCGGGGCCGACAACGGCATCGGCGTGGCCATGAGCCTCGCCCTGCTGGACGAGCCCGGTTCCGTTCACGGCCCCCTGGAACTCCTTTTCACGGTGGACGAGGAGCGCGGCCTCAACGGCGCCAACGGGCTCACTTCGGGGTTCATCAAGGGCAGGCGGCTGCTGAACTTGGACACGGAAGAGGACGGCTCCATCTATGTGGGATGCGCGGGCGGCCAGGACACGGTCATGACCCTGCGCGTGGCCCGGTCCAAATCGGCGGACGAACGGCCCGCCTTCAAGCTTTCGGTCACGGGCCTGCGGGGCGGCCACTCGGGGTGCGACATCCACGAGGGCCGCGGCAACGCCAACCGCATCCTCGTTCGAACCCTGCAGGCCATGGAGCGCCGGGGCATCGCCTTCAGCCTGGTGGCGGTGGACGGCGGCTCCAAGCGCAACGCCATCGCCCGCGAGGCCTTCGCCGTCTTCCAGCTCGACAAGGATCTTCTGGCCGCAGTCAAGAACGCCGCCGCCGAAGTTCAAGCCATGGCCCGCCAGGAACTCAAGGGCCGGGACGACGGCCTGGTCATCGCCCTGGACCCGGTGAAGGCCGAGTGCCCGCCCCTCATACCCGCCAGCCAGAAAAAGCTCCTCACCTTCCTGGCGGCGATCCCGCACGGGTACACGGCCTACAGCAAGGAGATCCACGGGCTCGTGGAGACCTCCACGAACTTCGCCATCATCACCACCGGCAAGGGCAAGGTGGAGGTCTGCACTTCACAGCGCTCCTCCGTCATGTCGCAGCTGGCGTGGGCCGCGGACTGGGTGGCCAGCATCGGGCGCCTCGCCGGCGCGAGGATCGCGCAGAGCAACGGGTATCCGGGCTGGAAGCCCAACCTCGACTCCCCCATCCTCAAGGCCGCCAGCGCCACCTTCAAGCGTTTGTACGGCGAGGAGCCCAAGCCCAAGGCCATCCACGCCGGGCTCGAGTGCGGCATCATCGGCGACAAGTTCCCGGGCATGGACATGGTCTCCATCGGACCGGAGATCCGCAACGCCCACAGCCCCGACGAGGAGGTCCACATCGACTCCGTCCAGAAGACCTACAAGGTCCTCGTGGAACTCCTCAAAGATCTGGCGTAGGTGGTCTCTATATCTGACGCAGAAAAGATAAGGCGGAGGCTCCGGCCTCCGCCTTTTGCTTTGCTGCCTTTCTCTCACCGGCTCACTGGCTCGTTGACTCGATCCCTCCCGCCTAACATCGGCGGGGATTCTGGACTCCCTGCGGTCGCCAGAATGACGGCCATGTGGAGGTGTGCAGCATCGCCGATTCCGTCATTCCGGCAAGCGGAGCGCGTCCGGAATCTTCCCTTCGCCATCCTGCCTGTTCCTTCGTTCTCTCTTGACTCTCTGGCTCGCTAGCTCGTTCATTCGGTCGCCAGAATGACGGCTCTTGGAGGTGTGCAGCATCGCCGATTCCGTCTCCCCGAGCGGTCCATCTTCTCCCGTCCGGTCCCTTTCGCAGTCTCTGGCGCTCTGACTACGGTCGCTCGACCTTCTGGAACCTCCCGCCGCCCTTTCGGCCGCACCCCATTGTGGAGCCTGCGGGGGTCGGCTTAGACTTCCCAGGGGGAGCCCCGTTTGCGGTTCGGACAGATCAGCATACGCCGAGTCTGACCGGCGGACCCTCATGGAGGCCCGAATGGCAAACCGCAGGGAAGACGCCATCAAGCATTGGAACGAGCTGCTCTGGTCGTTCCCCGAGCCCGAGGCGGTCACCGCCGCCATCCTCGGCGGCCAGATCGCCGGGGGCCTCGTACAGGGGGGCCGCCCCTTTTGCAACGTGGCCCGCCCGCGCTTCGTCACGCGCGAGGAGATGACCACCGAGCACCGCGCCGTGCGCCTCCTGGCGCGGGCCGTCCGGAAGGTCCGCGACGTCGTCCTGGACGACCAGAAGCTCCACGCGGCGTATCTCGGCGGCCTCGACGAGTGGATCGGCACCATCCTCCCCCTGGAACCGCGCGTGCCCGAGGCCCGGTCCATCCTCCGGTTCGACTCCTTCACGTCGCCGGACGGCGTCCGCTTCGTCGAGCTGAACGGCGACATCCCCATGGGGAGCGTGTGCAACGACGGGCTCGATCCCCCTCTTCCAGGGGCTCGGCTTCTTCGAGGCTTTCAGGGACCGCTACGACGTTCGGCCGAACCTCGTGCAGATCGGCATGATCCAGACCTTCCTGCACGCCTGGCAGAGCTGGGGAGGCGCAGGCACGCCCAGGATCTGCGTCGTCTCCTTCCCCGGCGGCATGCAGGACCTCTTCGCGCGCCTCAACGTCCGCGAGATGCAGAAGCTGGGCCTCGACGCCATGGCGGCCTTCCCGGAGGACCTGGAGTTCCGCGGGAGGAGGCTCCGCGCCAAGGGACGCACGGTGGACCTGTCTACCGGATCATGCACACCGACGACTGCCTGGAGCGGTCGGGAGAGATCGCCCCGCTCCTGCAGGCCGTGAAGCAGCGGGCCGTCTGCATGGTGAACCCCTTCCGCAGCGAGCTCCTGAGCCACAAGTACCTCTTCGCCCTCCTGACCGACGACAGCCACGATTTCGGATTCACGAAGGAGGAGGCCGCCGCCATCCGGGCCCACATTCCCTGGGGCCGGATCCTTCGGGAGGACCGGACAACGGACCCCTCGGGGCAGGCCGATCGACCTCGTGGACTACGTGGCGGGCCACCGGGAGAACCTCGTCCTGAAGCCCGCTCACGCCGCCGGCGGAACGGGGGTCCATCTCGGGTGGGCGTGCGACCAGGCCCAGTGGGCCGATGCCGTCCGCGAGGCCGTCGCGGGAGATTACGTCGTCCAGGAGAAGGTCGAGGTCACGCGGGAGGAGTACCCCGTGCTTCGAGAAAGGGTTCCCGCTCAAGATGTTCTACGAGGACACCGATCCCTTCCACTTCCCCGGGGGCTACTCCGGGGTCATGACCCGGATCAGCGTCGCCGAGATCACCAACATGGCCCAGGGGGGCAGCATCATCCCCACCTTCGTCCTCGACCCGAGGTGAGAGGCCCGTGACCGGAGGGAAGGGATCGAAGACCCTGCTCATCGCGAGCGTGGCCGTGGCCGTCTTCATGGCGCGGCTCGACACCTACATCGTCAACATCTCCCTGCCGACCATGGCGCGGGACTTCGGCGTGGGCACGAGCGCGGTGTCCTGGGTCACCATGGGCTACCTCCTCTTCAACTGCGGTTCCATGATGCTCGTGGGACGCCTCGCCGACATCGTGCCTCCCAGGAAGCTCTTCGTCTGGGGCTACGCCGTCTTCACGACTGGCTCGCTCCTGTGCGGCCTCGCGCCGGACCTCGGCCTGCTCATTTTTTTCCGCTGCATCCAGGGGCTCGGCGGCGCCATCCTGGTGATCACGACCTACACCGCCGTCTCCCGGTTCCTCCCGCCCGCCGAAGTGGGCGGAGCCATGGGCGTCCTCGCCACCTTCGGCGCCCTGGGCATCGCCGTGGGCTCGCCGCTGGGAGGCTTCCTGACGGAGAGGTTCTCATGGCCGTGGGTCTTCTTCGTCAACGTGCCCGTGGGGATCGCGGCCATCGTGCTCGCCCGGTGGGCCATGCCGGGCGAGCTGGGCGCCGAGAGGCGCCCTGGAGGCCTGGACTACCCCGGCGCCCTGCTCTCCCTCGTGGCGGTAGCGGCCTTCATCCTGACTCTCGATGCGGGCCACGAGCAGGGTTGGACCTCCTGGCAGGCGCTGACCCTTTTGGGGCTTTCGATGGTGTGCGGCCCGCTCTTCCTCCTCCGGCAGGCGAAGGCGGCGAGCCCTCTTCTGCCGCCCGCGCTCCTGAGGGAGAGGCGTTTCCTCCTTGCCAACTCGGTCTCCGTCGCCGGGCTCCTCCTCATGGGCGGGAACGCGTTCCTGCTCCCCTTTCTGCTGGAGCGGGTCAAGGGGCTGGACCCCGCGCGCGCAGGCACGGTCATCCTGACCTACTCACTCCTCTTCATGGCCCTCTCGCCCCTCACCGGGCGCCTCGCGGACAGGCTCGCGCCGTGGCACCTCTGCGCGGCGGGCATGGGCGTGGCCGCAGTAGACTGCGTCCTCTTCGCCTTCGTGATGGGTGCGCCGGGGATCGGGACGGTGGTCGCGTTTCTCGCGGGACTGGCCCTCGCTTACGCCCTCTTCATGGCGGCCAGCAGCAAACAGGTCCTGGGCGCGGCGCCCGCGGACGAGAAGGGCGCCGCCTCGGCGGTCTACGGAACGCTCTACAACCTCAGCCTGCTCCTGGGCGTCGCTTCATTCGAGGCGTTTTACGCCGGGACGGGAACGGGCACGGTGGGAATCGTGCCGGGGCCGGGCTTTCGGGTGCCCGGGTTCAGTCACGCCTACTTCTTCGGAGCATGCGCATGCGCCGCGTCGCTCCTGCTGGCCCTCGGGTTCGGGCCGCTGCTGAGAAATTCACAGGCGGGGGCAGAATCTGCGCGCGGCAACGAAGGCTAGGGAGCATCCCACCGCCTTTTTCTCCCGCTGACTCCATGGCTCTCCGGCTCCTTCGCCACTTCATCGCAAATTGACGAGATTCTGGACTCCCTGCAGTCGCCAGAATGACGGCCATGTGGAGGTGCGCGACATCGCCGATTCAGTCATTCCGGCAAGCGGAGCGCGTCCGGAATCACTCCTCGGTCCTCTCTTCTCCCGCGCTTGCCTCTCCGGCTCTCCGGCTCCGTGCTCACTGCCTCGGCCAGGCCCACTCGGTCTCCAGGGTGTCGTAGAGCGCCTTCTGGTCGTCGCCGAGTTTCTCGACCCAGTACTTGTAGAAGATCTGGAAGTCGGGGTCGCTCATCTTCTTCAGGTAGAGCTTGAACTCCTCGTAGGCGGCCTGGGGATCGCCCGCCTTGAGGGCGATCTGGGCAAGGTAGAGATGGGCGTCCCTCATGGTGTAGGCGGTGTCGCCCAGGTTGTCGCCCGAGGACTTCGCCCGATCCAGCGCGCTATCGAAGAGCGGTTTGGCCTGCGCGTATTTCCCGTCGTCGTAGAGGAGGCGGGCTTCGAGATAATCCGCCACCTTGGGGGCGTCCACGGCCTTCTGGTCGCGAATCCACGCCAGGAGGGGCGCGGCCTCGCCGAAGCGCTTCATGCAGCGCAACATCGTCACCTCTCCGACTACGGCCGTGAGAGGTTTGGAACCCATGTCTTTGGCCCGCGCGAAGGCGCTAAGCGCCTCGGGAAAGTTCCGGTCATCCCAGTAGGAACGGGCGATCTGAAGGACCGGGTCCGGGTCCTTCGGACTCAGTGCAGACGCGCGCTGGAGGTAGAAGCGGCGGGCGGCGGGAAGCGTCCGGGCCTCGGCGGGCAACTTCTCGCAGCAGAACATCCCCTTCTGGAGGATCTCGATGGACTTTTCGTCCGTCACGCGCATGGCGCACTCCAACTCCTTCTTGGTACGCTCCTCCTTGGACTCGAACGCGCCGCAACAGGCGACTGACGCGGCGAGGATGAAGAAAAGCAAGAACATGAGGGGATGGAATCGCACGGCGTCACCTCCGCATCCGATTGTAGGCCTTGGGCCCTTGGGGGGCAACCTTGTATTGAAGCCCCCGCAGGGCCTATTCTTTAGCATTGCTGCGATGGAGCATGGGGAGAGGCAATGGAGCAACGGGACGTGATCATCATCGGCGGCGGGTTTGCGGGCGCGGCCACGGCCTGGTGGCTTAAACGGCTTGGCGTTGACCGCGTCACCGTCCTCGAACAAGAAGCGGTCCCGGGGTCACACGCCTCGGGAAAGAACGCGGGCATCGCCCGGCAAGCGATCCCCGAGACCCCGCTGGCCCTCCTGGCCGCCCGCGGCACTTCCTTCATCCGGCGTCCGCCCGCGGACTTCTGTGAGACACCCCTCTTCGAACCCACGGGTGGGTTTCTCCTGTCCTCCGAGGAAGACGACCCCCGCCTGGAGAGTGCCCGGAAATGCGCTCTGGCCGCCGGGGTCCACACCTATGCCGCCGAGAGGGCGGAGGTGATCGAGCGCGTTCCCCTCCTTCAGGAGTCCCCTTTCCGCTCGGCCCTGGCCTGCCCCCACGACGGCCTGGTGGACATCCATGCCCTCCTGAGCGCCTATCTGGCCCCCGTGGAAACCTTGACGGGCGCGAAGGTCACCGGGTTCCGGGTGGACCGGCGGCGGGTGATTGCCGTGGAGACCGACCGCGGCGCATTTGGGGCCGACTGGGTCGTGAACGCGGCGGGCGCATGGGCCGCGCAGGTGGCCTCCCTGGCCGGCGCCCGACGGATCGGCCTCACGCCGAGGCGGCGGCACCTGCTCCACACGGGACCCCTGGACTGGGTGGAACCCCAATCCCCCTATGTCTGGAGCTTGTACCCCGCGGTCTATTTCAGGCCGGAGAGCCGGGGCCTGCTCCTCTGCCCCTGCGACGAAATGCCCTGGGAACCGTGCGCACCGCCCTCCGATGAGGAGGCCTCCGCGTGGCTCTCGCGGCGCCTCTCGGCCGCCTTCCCGCGCCTGGCCAACCTGCCCATCGCGCGAACCTGGGCCGAGCTTCGGACCTTCTCGGAGGACGAGACTCTTCGTCGTCGGGCGGGACACGCAGTTGTCGAATTTTCTGTGGGTGGCCGGCTTGGGCGGCCACGGGATGACCACTTCGGCGGCCGTGGGCGAACTGGCCGCTGCGCTCCTCCTGGGACAAGCGCCACCCGTCGAGCCCGAGCCTTACGACCCTGCCCGGTTCGATTAGGGCAAGAAATTTTCACCACAGAGGCACAGAGTTCACAGAGAAACTATTGTTTTCCCTTGGTGTCCTTCGTGGCTTTGTGGTGAATTCAGTTTCTTTTAAATCTTCTTTAGAACTATGCGGCAGGAGGCGGCACCTCTGCCCATGGAGGCCTGGATGTCGGTCTCCCAGCGGCTGCCGGGCCAGGCCGTCTCGAGCCACGCGCCCCAGACCGTTTCACAAGCCACACAGGGCGTGTCCGGGCGGAGGCCCGCCTTGCCCGCGCCCTCCTGGGGGGAGCAGCGCGAAACCGACACGGTCACCGTGTCGCCGGCCACCTCCCACTCCGCGGCCATGCCCTCGCCCAGGAAGATCTGCTGGTACTCGTGGAGGAGGTCCACCGCCTCCCGCAGGCTCCTCGCTCCGGGGTGGCCCTTGGCCTTGAGGAACTCGCGGATCTCGATGCGCCCGAAGCTGCTCCTCACCCGGGCGTTGAGCTCCACGCCCTTCTCGAGCCCGCACGCCTCCGCCGTCTTGAGAAACCACTGCCCGTCCCACGCGAGCATGAGCTTGCCCAGGAGCTTCACCGCCTCTTCCGCAGGGAGCTTCTCCGAGATGTCCGCCATCGCCGCCTCCGCTGGAAATTGTACTACGGTGCGGCGCTGTTTTTGCGCCTCGCAAAAGACGGGAGCAGGGAGCGGGGAGCAGGGAGCGGGAGGACGAAGGCACCCGCGCGCGGTTGCAAATCTTTTCCTACTCTCCTACTCTCCTACTCACTTACTCTCCTACTCACTTCTTACAGAAGATCCCGTCTCGCGTCTCGCTTAATTGCGTCTCGCGTCCCGCGTCTCGCCTTCAACTTTTCACTTTTCACTTTTCACTGCTATCCTTGCCGCCGAGGTGCCGCTTGGGAAACATCCGCATCCTGCCCGACAACCTGGTGAACCAGATCGCCGCGGGCGAGGTCATCGAGCGTCCCGCGTCCGTAGTCAAAGAGCTCGTCGAAAACGCCCTGGACGCGGGCGCCTCGCGCATCCGGGTGGAGCTGAAATCGGGGGGCAGGGAGAGCCTGCTGGTGGAGGACGACGGGGCGGGCATGGACGGGGACGACCTGCTCATGGCCCTTGAGCGCCATGCCACGAGCAAGCTTCGTTCCGAACAGGATCTCTTTGCCATCGCCACCCTCGGATTCCGCGGCGAGGCCCTCCCCTCTATCGGCTCGGTGAGCCGCCTGACCCTGTCCAGCCGCCCCGCCGGCGAGGCGACGGGCACGCGGGTGACCGTGGAAGGCGGACATTTCGGACCCGTGCAGCCCTGCGGTCTCGCCGGAGGTACGCGGGTGGAGGTGCGCGATCTTTTCTATAACGTGCCCGCGCGCCGCAAGTTCCTCCGCGCGCCGGCCACCGAGCTGACCCATGTGGTGACGCTCCTGGAGCACTACGCCCTCGCCCGGCCCGAAGTGGCCTTCACCCTCGTCCACGACGGGCGGACCCTCATGGAACTGGCCCCCGCTCAAGACCGGTGGGAGCGCTTTTTCGAACTCTTCCCGGAGATCCCCAGGGAGGACATGATCCCGATGGAACATGCCGGTCCGCGAGTGACCCTGCGTGGTTTGGCCGGCAAACCCGAGCGCAACCTCGGTTCCCCCCGCTACCAATTCACGCTCGTGAACGGGCGCTTCGTCCGCGACCGGGTCCTCCAGCACGCCATTTCGCAAGCTTACGAAGACACGCATCCCCAGGGGCCGTTACCCCATCGTCCTCCTCGCCCTGGTCCTGCCCCTGGACCGGGTAGACGTGAACGTCCATCCCACCAAACGAGAGGTCCGGTTCGTGGACAGCCAGGAGATCCACAACGCCGTGGCCTCCGCGCTTCGAGGGGCCATCGCCCCCGGCCAGGCCTTCCCGGCGCGGCATGACACCGCCTACCCGCGCGGGGGCGGTAGCTTTCCCGGCGCCGGGATCTCAGAGTCGGAGCTGGCCAGCGCCTATTCTCAGGGTGCCCATTCGCCCGGGAGCGCGCCGGCCATGTCCCATCTTTTCGGATCGAACGCAATCGGGCAAGATTCCGCCACGCTTAGGGTGAGCCCGCTCCGGGCGCTCTGCCAGTGGCGCAACTCCTTCATCCTCTGCGACGGCCCCGAGGGCCTCTCGGTGGTGGACCAACACGTGGCCCACGAACGCATCCGGTTCGAGCAGTTTAGGAAATTCCTCGACCGCCCGGGTCCGCGCCAGCCCTTCCTCACCCCCTGGACCTACGAACTGCCCAGGGCCGTGGCCCACCGGACGGAGGAGCTGGCCGAGCTCCTCACGGCGCAGGGGTTCGAGGCGGAACCGCTCGGGCGAGATTCCATCGCCGTGCGGTCGGCGCCCGCCTTTCTCACACCCGGGGAAAGCGAGCGGCTCCTCTCCGAATTCGTGGGCTCCCTGGCCGAGGTCCTCAGGACGCCCAGGGACCGCTGGAAGGAAGTCCTCGTGATGCGCTCCTGCCGGGGATCGGTCATGCTCAACGATTCCATGTCCCTTGAAAAGATGCAGTACCTGCTGGATACTCTGTATTCTCTCGGCGCGCCCTTGACATGCCCTCATGGGCGGCCCATCGTGTACACCCTCAAGGAGGCCGACCTTCTCGCCAAGTTCGACAGGAAATAGAGCGTAGGGGTCGGTGGTTACGAAACAGCTGTCAGCTATCAGCTGTCGGCTTCAGCTCGAGGAAGAAAACCCTTTCTCATAGATAAGGATGCCTGACATGAGCAAGTCTTGCTCCCATCTCCCCGCTCCCCTGCTCCTCTGCTGCGCTCCTGTCGCTGGCCGCTCTGGCCTCCTGCTCCCCCTGGTGGCCTGTTCGCAGAACGAGTACAGCTGGGAAGGTCCCAAGCCCCCCGCCCCGAAGAACCCGCGCAACGCCCACGTGATCCAGAAAGAGGGCTCCGGCATGAACACCGTGGGCACCATGGAGGAGGCCCCCGCCGCGCCGCAGGGCGGCAACGTCTTCAGGGGAACGGCCACGCTCTCGCGCGAGGCCGAGGGCAAGTTCAAGCCGGGAGCCACCCTCTTCGTCATCGCCCGCTCGCTCGACGGTCACCCCACGCCCGTGGCCGCCGCCAAATTCAAGGTCGAGAAGTTCCCGGTGGATTTCGTGCTCACCCCGGCCGACTCCATGGACGGCGCGCAACTCCCCGCCCAGGTGGACATTCTCCTGAGGTTGGACGACGACGGCGACCTCACCACCAAACACCCCGGCGACATGGCCAGCCGCGCCGTCACCGCCACCGCCGGCGAGCACTTCTCCGTCCTCCTGGCTCCGCCCGAATCCAAATGACCGCCGAGCGGCACCCGGAATTCGCCCGGCTGGTGGACATCATGGCGCGCCTCAGAGCGCCCGGCGGCTGTCCCTGGGACCGCGCCCAGAGCCGCGAGGACCTCAAGCCCTACCTGGTGGAGGAGACCTACGAGGTCCTGGACGCCATCGAGCACGGCGATCCCTCCATGCTCCGTGAGGAGCTGGGCGACCTCCTCCTCCAGGTGGTCTTCCACGCCCAGATCGCCAGCGAGGAGGGGACCTTCTCCGTGGAGGACGTGTGCCGCGCCATCAACGAGAAGCTCGTCCGGCGCCACCCCCACGTCTTCGGCGATGTGAAGGCCGACACGCCCGACCAGGTCCTCCAGAACTGGGAGGCCATCAAGAGCGAGGAGAAGGCCGAAAAGACCGGCGGCGAAGCGGCCAGCGTCCTCTCGGGCGTCCCCAAGGTGCTCCCCGCCCTCCTCAAGGCCTACCGGCTCCAGCAGAAGGCCGCCCGCGTGGGCTTCGACTGGGAAGAGCGACGGCAGGTGGAGGACAAGGTCCGCGAGGAGTGGGCCGAGCTCAACGAAGCCGTGGCCGAGGACGACAAGGAGCACGTCCGGGAGGAGCTGGGCGACTTCCTCTTCGCCCTGGTGAACCTGAGCCGGTTTCTCGACGTGGACCCCGAGGACGCCCTCCAGCTCGCCAACGCCAAGTTCATGCGCCGGTTTCAGGGCATCGAGACCGAGGCCCGATCCCGCGGCCGCGACATCCACGGCATGACGCTCCAGGAGATGGACGACCTCTGGGAGCTGATGAAACGGCGCGAGAGGGACAGAACCTACGAGCCCACGAGCCATGACCTTACGAAAGCAAGGAGAAGCAACCGCGAGAGATCCGGTGAACCGTGGCGCCGAGTCATTCGACTGGACATCTCTGGTCCGCGCTGAGGATACTCGGGAGTGCATCGTTTCCCTGGACTCATCCGGCTCGTGGGCTCGTCCGGCTCTCTCGCGTCGGACTGCGCTCCGATCACTTACCGGCATGAGGCGATCTTCCCGATGAAATACCTGATTAAGACCTGGGGCTGCCAGATGAACGCGCTGGACAGCGACAAGATGGCGGGGCTCCTCCAGGGCATGGGCTACGAGGCCACGGAGAACGAGCGCGAGGCCGACGTCATCCTCCTGAACACCTGCTCCGTGCGCGAAGGCCCCGAGAACAAGGTCTTCACGGAATTGGGGCGGCTCAAATCCCTCAAGAAGGAAAAGACGGTCATCCTCGGGCTCGTGGGCTGCGTGGCCCAGCAGGAGACAGGCCGAGGTCTTCAGGCGCGCCCCCTATGTGGACCTGGTCATGGGCCCGCGGGGCGTCAAGCACCTCCCCGAGCTCCTCCTGCAGGCCCGATACCAGCACGCCATGGACACGGTCTTCCACGACGACTCCATCCTCTTCCCGGACCAGGCCATCGCCCGCTCGCACCCCACCAAGGCCTACATCACCGTCATGGAGGGCTGCAACAAGCAGTGCACCTTCTGCATCGTGCCCACGACCCGGGGCCGGGAGGTCTACCGGCCCCTGGAGAGCATCGTGGACGAGGCCCGTCGCGCCGTGGACGCGGGCTACAAGGAGGTGGAACTCCTGGGCCAGAATGTGAACTGCTGGAAAAGCGAAACGCACGGTTTCGCCGACCTCCTCGCCGCCGTGAGCGACCTCCCCGGTGTCAAGCGCCTGCGCTTCACCACCAGCCACCCGCGCCACTTTCCCCTGGCCGCGGCGGACCTCATGGCCGAGCGGGACAACCTCTGCCCCTACCTCCACCTGCCCGTCCAGGCCGGGTCGGACCGCATCCTCAAGGCCATGCGGCGACAGTACGACAAGGCCTGGTACCTGAACCTCGTGGGCGAGATCAGGGCGCGCGTTCCCGAAATCGCCTTCTCGACCGATGTCATCGTGGGCTTCCCCGGGGAGACCGAGGAAGACTTCGAGCACACCCTCGATGTGGTCCGTCAGGTGGAGTACGACACGCTCTTCTCCTTCCGCTTTTCGCCCCGCCCCGGCACGCCCGCGGAGGGCATGGAGCCGGTTCCCGAGGAGGTGGCCCGGGAGCGCCACCAGCGCCTGCTCGACACGCAACTGGAGATCCAGACGAGGCGGTTCCAGGCGGTGGTCGGGGAGACCGTGGAGGTCCTCGTGGAGGGCCGGAGCAAGAAGGGCGGACAGTTCAGCGGGCGCTCCCGCGACAACAAGGTCGTCAACTTCACGAGTGAGACCCCCGTGGCCGTCAACGATCTCGTGCCCGTCCGCGTCACCCACTCCTACGTCAACTCGCTCCTGGGGAAGCACTTTTCCGCAATTGATTTTCGTGTCTTCGAAATGACGTGTCGCCGGTTTCCGGGAGGCACCCGCCCCGCGTCAAATCGGGGCGTATCGCCCTTGGGGCCCTCCCCGCCCCGCGGGCAAAGCCCGTCGGGGACCCCACCCCACTCTTGGGACTTGCTCACAGCGAATTTGCCAGGCGAGCGTACACCTTCCTTCCCGGGAGGTGATTGGCTTTCCGCGACGAAAGATCCTGCCCCGTTTGCGCGTCTCCTCGGATTTGAGCGCTTCTACCCGGCATTTCGCTCGAATAAGGGCGGGCAGGCGTTAAGATCTTAGGAGCGTGTCATGATCAAGCATGGTGTCGGTTCTCGTCCTGGCCTTGGCCGCGTGGACTCCCGCGACGGCCCAAGGCGGGGTGCACTCGAACAACGATGTGGCTAAGGGGATGGGAAAGATGGGTCAGGAAACGGTCACGCTGGGCGGAGGGTGCTTCTGGTGCATGGAGGCCATCTTTCACGAACTGAAGGGCGTGGAGAAGGTGGAGTCGGGCTATGCCGGCGGCACGGTGGCCAACCCGACCTACAAGCAGGTCTGTACGGGGACGACCGGGCACGCAGAGGTCGTTCAGGTCACCTTCGATCCCAAGGTCCTCCCCCTCAAGACCCTGCTCGATGTCTTCTTCGCGCTGCACGACCCCACGACCCTGAACCGGCAGGGCGCCGATGCGGGCACCCAATACCGCTCGGTGGTTTTCTACAGGACGCCCGAGCAGAAATCGGTCGTCGAGTCCGAGATCAAGGACCTCCAGGCGAAGAAGGCCTACGCCGACCCCATCGTCACGCAGGTCGTCCCCTTCACGGTTTTCTATAAGGCCGAGGACTACCACCAGGACTACTACGAAGACAACACCAACCAGCCCTACTGCCAGCTCGTCATCTCCCCCAAACTCGCCAAGTTCCGCAAGCTCTTCAAAGACGTGGCGAAGTAAAAGGCGAGACGCGATTACGGCGAGACGCGAGACGAAAGAATAGCAGCGCGCGGGTGCCTCGTCGCGTGCGTCCTTCTGCCTCCCCGCTCCCTGCTCCCGACTTTTGCGAGACGCGATTAAGCGAGACGCGAGACGAAAGAATAGCAGCGCGCGGGTGCCTTTCTGCTCCCTGCTCCCCGCTCCCTGCTCCCGACTTTTGCGAGACGCGAGGACAGCCAAGGGCCGCTCAGTGGCCGCAGGGGACGCCCGTGTCCTTGTCGCTGGTGCCGCACAGCCCCGATTCACCCCAGAGGCCGGGGCCTGCCCTCTCCAGAAGGCTGCTGTCCTTGCCCCACGAGCCTTCAACCCAGGATTGGGATAAGCCCCCGTCGGGAACCATGAGCCACCAGATGAAGCGGGTGGAGTCGGCGGCAGGGTCGTAGGGTACGGGTATGACGATGGTGCCGACGGTTCCGAGACTGCAGTAACTGCCCGGCAGGGACGGAAGATAGACGCCCCCTGGGACCGCGGGGAGACCCGACCCGTAGCCCGCCACGAGATGATTGCCGGGAGGCGCGCACGTGCCCTGGTCCCAAGTGACCTGGACGCTCCCCCCGGCGGGGTCCAGTTTCGTGGACCGCATGGCCACTCCCTGGCCCGTACCGTCAGGAACGCCAGGAAGACCGAGCACCTGGATCCAGGTCGAGGCGGCGCTGGCGTCGACCTGGCTTAGCACATCCGTGGAGCGCGCTTCGAAGAAATGGATCCCCGGGGCCATGGAGGTGTTGAAGTAGAACGACTCCAGCGGCCCGTCGAAGATCCCGTCCAGTGGCGACGCCGGCCCCCAGATTCCGCCGTTCACCCGCCAAGACACCCCGGCGATGTCCAGGATGTTCATGTCGCATCCGTACCCGTAGACGCTTTGGCTCGGCCTCGCGACGACGCCGGCCGTACCCGTGGGCAGAAGTCGGCCGGAGTAGGACGGGTTCGGGGCATAGGTGGCGAAGGCGGTGTCGGGGGCGATGTCCACGGGATCCGGGATCGCATCGGCATCGGCGTCGCCCCAGCCGATCTGGCCCGCCGTGTAGGCGCACATGCCCGTTTGCCGATTGGCTTCGTTCATGATGCAGTTCTGGTTGATGAGGCAGGTCTTGTTGCAGTTCTGGTTCGGGTAGTTGATGTAGCCGCTGACCTCCGTACAAGTGCACGGCGAGCTGGCGTACTCATCGAGCGCGTGGAAAATGTGGCAGGTCTCGTGGCGCCCCACTTTGTTCATTTGCGAGTAACCCCAGTTGTCGTTGTCGTAAGTCATGACGACATAGGGTCCGGCGAGCCAGGCGTAGGCGAAATACCCGTCGGTGAACATGCCGTCCGAGTCGTTGTTGCTGTCCGCCACGAAGATCGTGAAGGCCCAGTCGGCGCCGTCGGAGAAGCGCGTATCGCCGTTGAACTCCAGGCCCATGTCCCACTTGCTGAGCGCGGTGGAGTACCCGAAGTTGCTGAGAATCTGCCTCACCCAGAGACCCTCCCCGGTACCGGGATCGTTGTTGGGATCGGCTTTCCTGGTAATGGGCTCGTAGGACGTGGCGGCGCGGCTGTCGGTCCGGCCGAAGTAGATGTGATAGGTGAAGCTCGGCTGGAGGGAGGAGACGAGCCCGCGGGCCGCGTAGAGCCCCCTGAGGTCGTTCATGGCCTCCACCACCTCATTGGTCACGGTGTTCTCCCGGCTCGAGTCCCAGTTTTCGGTCTGCGTGTCGATGGCGCCGTTGCTCTCCGGCAGGATCAGGTTGATGGAGACGCTGCCCAGAAGGTACTCGGAAGTGGTCCGTTTGAGCTGGGTGGCATTACAAGTGCTCAGGAGCGGTGACCTCCCGGTGACGGGAGGCACGAGAGCGTCATGGTCGAGGGGAAGTCCCGGGAGAGCGTTCGCGTCAGGCGCCTCGTCCAGCCCCGACAGGCGCCGGAAGGCATGGAGGAGCACTCGTCCCGCATCGGTGGCCAAGAGCCCCTCCCTGGCCTCCCCCTCGGGACATTCCTCGTGAATGGTCGTCCCGAATGGAACGGCCATACGAAGCACGCCGATTTCTCCTTCGGGGAGGGCAAGCAGGCCGCCCGCCGGCGGAAAGGCGTGGTGCAGGTCCAGGCCCGACTTCCGCAGATCGCCGCGCCAGGCATGGAAGTCCATGCCGACAGGCGGTTCCAGCATGACCTGGCGCATTTCGTCCGTCGCGAGACGCTCCGACCTCCTCAGGGGATCATCCGAGTGGCCTCCTTCGAAGCGGCCCGCGGCCCCCGCCCCTGTCGGGCACAGCGATAACAGGGCAAGCCCGACCCAGAGGCCGAGCCATCCGGCGTACCCAGTTTTGCGAGTCATTGTCTTACTCCCTGCGGCCGGGGCCACCTCCTCCCCCCCTCGCGAGGTGTTCCGCCTGGACGCACCCTCAATCTTGCTGAGGAAAATGTAAGTCCTCCGCGAGGGCGATTCAACCAAGAAAGGTCGCCAGGCAGCGCGCCGGGCAAAGGTGCTGTAAAGCCTCACGGAGATATGCCTTGACAGACCCGGGTTCAGGTCCAAGAATGGGGTCACCGGTCCGTGATTCGGAGCAGGGTGAACCCATTGGCATCCTGCCCGCCAGCGCGGTGAGGAGGCGACCATGAAAGGGAACCCGAAGGTTATCAAGGCTATCAACATGATGCTCACGGAGGAACTCTCCGCCATCAACCAGTACGTCGTCCACGCCGAGATGTGCGGGAACTGGGGCTTCCACAAGCTCCACGACGCCATCGAGAAGCAGGCCATGGACGAGATGCACCACGCGGAATGGCTCATCGCCAGGATCCTGTTCCTGGAGGGGACGCCCAACATCTACAAGCTGAACCCCATCAAGATCGGGAAGACCATCCAGGAGATGATCGAGCTGGGCGCCACCGCGGAAGTGGACGCCGTGAGGGACTACAACGGCGCCATCAAGCTCTGCGCCGCGGAGGGCGACGCGGGCACCAAACAGCTCCTGGAGAAGATCCTGGGCGACGAGGAGAGCCACGTCGACTGGGCCGAGGAGCAGAACGACCAGATCCAGAGGATGGGCCTGCAGAACTATCTCGCCAACCAGGCCTGAGAAAGTTCGGCGCGCGGTTCACCGAGGACGGGCCCCGGCCCGTCCTTTTCATTTGGGCCTTATCCCAAACTTCTAAAATTGGGCGCGGGTTTTTTATCTTGACATGGAGCCCGAAAGGGATGCGGAGACTGCCTCCCCTCCTTGGGCAGGCCGACGCGGTAATCTCGATATGGACGGCGAGACTGCTTCGTCGTTTCACTCCTCGCAGTGACATCAGGGCGGTCATTGCGAGGAGGCCGAAGGCCGACGAGGCAATCTCGATGATTACGGCGAGACTGCTTCCCCCACGTCGTCGCTACGCTCCTCCTCGGGGCTGGCTTGTTTCACTCCTCGCAATGACGGTTTACCCGCGACCCCGCCAAACGCTTGGCCGCACGTAGCGGAAACAAACTGTCACCCCCCGGCCAGTTGGCGTGAACGGCGGGGCAGGTACTTCATCCTTTTGAAACGGATGCGCCCGTGGGGACCATACTTTTGGCCGGCGCATCGGCGGGGCCGTCGCAGCCCCAGGCTGCTTCGGATGCGCCCGAGTTTTCTCGTGGGCTCATGGATACGCGGCCTCATGGGCTCTCTCACTCCCTGGGGCCGAATGCGCGGGACGATTCGGAGGAGGTATACTCTCCTCGGGACGCGGGCATGGTGAACAGGGGACGAAACGGGGCGGTTACGGAGACCACGCCGGTGAAGACGGCGACCTTCTACTACTGGGACCACCTGGGGACCGTCCGCATGACGGCCGGGGAGAACCCGACTGCCGAAAACGTGGAGCGCCACGACTACGAACCCTACGGCCTCGAGATGCTCCCCGCCACCAACCAGGCCGGCAACACCCACCAGTTCACCGGCCACGAGCGCGACGCGCTCGACGGCGTCCCCAGTGTCGCCTTGGACTACATGCACGCACGATACTATGGGAGCAACATGGGGAGGTTTTTGAACGCTGACCCCGGTATGGACATTGATCCCGCGGACCCTCAACGATGGAACCTATACACCTATGTGAGGAATAACCCGCTCTCAAACATAGACCCTACAGGCAAAGGAACAAAAGGTGCCTCTATAGCCCAGCGGCTGATTGACGAAAAGAAGCTGGACCACTTTGTCGAAGACTATATTTCGCGTGATCCAAACAATCCCGCAGATTACGCAGTAGTCGGGCGGGGAGGGAAAGGGCAGCCGATCTTAAATGTCAACGACAAGATGGAATACCTAGAGGAAGGTAGCCAGATATTCATACTCACACACGAAAGGAACCACCTCAGGGATTTCGCTTCCAAAATTGACCAATCAATTCTGGATGATCTTGGAGGAGATATGGAGGCCACAAAAGCCGTCCTTGAAATTCGTGCTATCCCGCCGGCCATAACCGAGGCAGGCGCTGATGCCGAAACGAAAGTCATGCAGGAGGCAAAAGGTCAACTTGAAAGGGCGATTGCGGAGCTTGCCAAGTACATTGCGAATCCGAACAGGGGGTTTAAGGACGGGAAGAGCGGCGGCATCTTGAAGAGCTTTGTAGCCGATGGCATGTCCAAGGAAAGCGCAAAAAAGAAGATCTTAGAAAAGTGGGAGCTAAAAACACCATGATAGCGATGCTCGCTTTTGCAGCAGTAACAGCGGCCAATCAAGTGCAACCGCTAATTAAAGCGGATTTAGTCTACTTGAAAGAGGGAAATCCCGCCATAGAGAAGGTATATCGCGACTTACCAGGACGTTGCATCCACTATTATCTTTCCGGGGGCGAGCAAGAAGGTGCCCCCAGATGCCTTTCGAGCGTGACGGCACAAAAGGGTGCCTTGGATAAGTCTCACTTTCTCAATCTTGCTGATCAACCGCAGAGAGACGCCGGGCCTGCCAGCATCGTCTGTCAAAATTTGATTACCATGAACTTTGGTTGCGAGAGACCGCCAGGTAGCCTGTATTACCTTGACTCAATCAATGGCGAAATCAGGGGCTATTTGCTCTACGGGGATTTGGAGCATGATGGAATTCACAACTTGGCATCATTTTTTTGGAGGCTGTACGACCCGAGGATTCTCACCGACCCCTCGAAGGACACGAAGGAGGCTGCCCTTGCAAGACGACTCCTTGCTATTAACACCGCAAGGTTTCTCTTTTACGCATTCATGCAAAACAAAGAGGTGCCTTCCGATGAAATTTCACAGGCATACGACATTGTCTTTTATAGCCTGCTTTCCAACAGAAATGATCGCCTCTCACGGCAAATTTTCATTGCCACGGCCATGCTCCTATCCAACAGCGATGAAATCAATGTCCTGCTGAGGGAAACTCCGCTTCTCAGTGATCTCAATGCGAAGGACAAACGAACGCTGGATGTCTTTCTTGTGGACCGCGATCGGGCCTTACGTGAGGTCGTTTCTGGCGCCAGTGGGGGGGAGCTTCTGTGCCCGACGTGTTGGGGCATGGAAGCTAGAAAACAACTTGCTGCATTGGTTCTGGCTGATCTTGCAACATACCTATCGAATGCTACAAAGGACGAAAGTTCTACTTATGACTTCCTAGTCAAAGCCGATGCGGAGAATCTAGCGAAGGCTTTTCAGCGTAATTAATGGGACCATGCGCATAGGCGATCCCGGGGGTTCAGTTCGCAGTCGCTCTTAGGCGTGCCAGGGGGTGTGGGGCGATGAAGACAATCCTCTCGTCGGTGGGTCTGGCCGCGATGCTCCTGTTCGCGTTCCCCCTCCCGGGACCAAGGGTCAAGTCTTGTATTTCAACATTAGGCCGGTGTGAGTGCCCGGCATGGTTGAGCGCTCGCTCGACGGCCCACGGGTGAGGGCCGATGCGGGGCTGACCCCCCCCAATTGTTGGTCCACCTTAAATAAATAGGCGTAAATAAATAGGGACAGCCACCTATTTACGGGAACTGGGGTCGGTGTTAGGGTATCTGCATGCCGCGTCTGGCTCGGATCGCGATTCCCGGTGTCCCACACCACGTGACGCAACGCGGCAACAACCGGCAGGACATCTTCTTCGCGGTCGAGGACCGCTCCTTCTATCTGGAGTGGCTTGCGAAGTACGCCTCAGAAGCCGGCCTCGACATTCTGGGGTACTGCCTTATGACCAACCACATCCACCTGGTGGTGGTGCCGCACGAAGAGGACTCGCTCGCGGACGGTCTGGGGCGGGCGCACTGGCGGTATTCACAGATGGTAAACCGCCTGCATGGCCGGTCCGGACACCTCTGGCAAGGGCGCTTTTTCTCCTGTGCGCTCGACGATGAGCATGCCTACGGGGCCCTTGCGTACGTGGAGAGAAACCCAGTTGAAGATCGGGGTCAGGTCTTGTATTTCAACATTTCGTCCGATTCATGGCCCATGGCTGTTATGCTTTTTGATGATCGTTGCTCTGCTTTGAGCAGGACTCGCACGCCGCCGCGGACCGCGATTGGCCTGCGTGTCTGCCATAGCCCCCGCCTCAAACCCCGGTGACTCTGAGGATCTCGTCGAAGGTGGTGATGCCGCGGGCGAGTTTGGCGAGCGCGGCGTCCTTGAGGGTGACCATGCCGCCCTGGATGGCCTTTTCCCGGAGGACGACGGAGTCGGCCTTCTGCTCGATGAGGTCGCGGATCTGCGTCGTCGATCTTGAGGATCTCGTAGATTCCCGTGCGCCCGAAGTAGCCCGTCTTCCGGCAGTGGATGCACCCCTTCCCGCGCTTGGCCACGAGCGAGGTCTGCTTCTCGGGAGGGATTCCCAGGATGCGCAGCTCCTCCGGCCCGAGCAGGTGGTCCTCCTTGCACCTCGGGCAGATGACGCGCACGAGGCGCTGGGCCATGATGCCCAGCAGCGTGGAGGGCAGGAGGAAGTTGGGGATGCCCAGGTCCTGAAGGCGCGTGATGGCCGAGGGCGCGTCGTTGGTGTGGAGCGTGGAGAGGACCAGGTGCCCCGTGAGGGCCGCCTGCACGGCGTTGTCCGCCGTCTCGATGTCGCGGATCTCGCCCACCATGATGATGTCCGGGTCCTGCCTGAGGATGGTGCGCAGGGCGTGGGCGAAGGTCAGGCCGATCTTGGCGTGGACGGCGATCTGGTTGAGCTGGGGCATGACCATCTCGATGGGGTCCTCGATGGTGGTCACGTTGACCCCGGGCTGGGCCAGGATCTTGAGGGCCGAATAGAGCGTCGTGGTCTTGCCCGAACCCGTGGGCCCCGTCACCAGGACGATGCCGTGGGGGTGGCCGATGAACTCCTCGAAGAGCTCCAGCTCGTCCTGGCCGAAGCCCAGGCTGGCCAGGTCCCGGATGAGCATGTCCGGGTCGAAGATGCGCATGACGATCTTCTCGCCGAAGGCCACGGGCACGGTGGAGATGCGAAGCTCCACCTCCTTGCCGTCCCGCTCCGTCTTGATGCGCCCGTCCTGGGGCCTTCGCTTCTCGCTGATGTCCATGCGCGAAAGGGCCTTGATGCGGTTCACGATGGCGGGATAGACGACCTTGGGGACGCTGGAGATCTCGTGCAGCACCCCGTCGATGCGGAAGCGCACCATGGCGTGATCGCGCTTGGGTTCGAGGTGGATGTCGCTGGCCCGCAGGTCGTAGGCGTGGTGGAGGAGGTACTCCACCGCGTTGACCACGTGCCTCTCGCTGGCCTCGATCTCCGTGCCCGTCTGCAGGCGCACGAGCTGTTCGAGGTTGCCCAGGTCGGTGCCCTGGGTCATGGTCTGCTCGGCCTTGGACAGCGACGCGCGCAGGCCGTAGAACTCGTGGATGATGCGCACCAGGTCGCCGTAGGGCGTGACGAAGCGCTTCACGGGCAGGGGCGAGGTCTGGCGGAAGACGTCCATGCCCTCCGTGTCGAAGGGGTCGGCCACGGCCATGAGGATGTGGCCGTCCCTCTCGGCGAGGGGGATCATGAGGAACCGGGCGGCGAAGGGCCGCGAGACGATCTTGTGCACGAAGTCCATGTCCAGCTTGAGCGGGTCGAGCTTCACGGTGGGCAGGTCGGCCTTCTTGGCCAGGACGCGCGCGATGGCCACATCGCCGAGGGTGATCTCGGGATTCAGGCGGTCCGGGATGTTGAGGCCCATGACGAAGGCGATGGGGTCCAGCTTCTTCTTCTCGCCCGCCTTGGCCGAACGGTCCTTCCAGATCGTCACGAGCTGCTGCTGCTGCTCGGCGCTGATGTGGCCGGACTCCACGAGGAACTCGGCGAGTTGTTCTAAAGGTAGACGGGCCATGGGGTGGTCCTTTGCAAGATGACCTTCGGAGGTCGGGAGCAGGGAGCGGGGAGCGGGGAGCCGAAAGCGGGAAGTAAATGTGAGGAGTCAAGGGTGAATAGTGAACAGAGCGAGGGGAAAGAACCAACGACAGGCAAGGGCGCCCCCTCAAGTGAATCGTTGCTGCGAACCAATCTCTGATATGTCATCCTGAAGGCATCATCGAAGCCGAGCCTCTGAGGAATCTCGAAGGATGGATGAGCCGCACGACCGACGGAGATCCTTCCTGTGACGCCCCTCGAGGTGGCCCTCAGGGTGACGGGGTTGCTTCAGCGCGCCATCTTCTGGAGCCACCCCTGTCAGACCATCACTTTTCCAAATTCGCAATTCGCAATCCGACATTCGCAATTTCCTGCCTGCTCCCTGCTCCCCTTCTCCCCGCTCCCTACAGAATGTACTTGCTCAAATCCTGGTCGCCGGCCAGGTCCTTGAGGCACTTGTCCACATAGGTCCGGTCGATGGTCACCTTGGCGCCGGCCAGGTCGGGGGCGTTGAAGGAGATGTCCTCCACCACCTTCTCGATGACGGTGTGCAGGCGCCGGGCCCCGATGTTCTCCAGGCGGTCGTTGATGTCGGCGGCGTAGTCGGCCAGCGACTCCACGGCGTCCCCCGTGAAGGTCACCTCCACGCCTTCGGTGGCGAGGAGGGAGGTGTACTGGAGGATGAGGGCGTTCTGCGGCTCGCGCAGGATCCGCACGAAGTCCTCCCGCTTGAGCGAGGTGAGCTCCACGCGGATGGGGAAGCGGCCCTGCAGCTCCGGCAGGAGGTCGCTGGGCTTGGTCATGTGAAAGGCGCCCGCCGCGATGAAGAGGATGTGGTCGGTGCGGATGAGGCCGTAGCGCGTGTTCACGCGGGAGCCCTCGACGATGGGCAGCAGGTCGCGCTGGACGCCCTCGCGGCTCACGTCGGGCCCGTGGCCCCCGCTCCCCTTCCCCGCCACCTTGTCGATCTCGTCGATGAAGATGATGCCGCTCTGCTCGGCGCGCTGCACCGCCTCGCGGGAGATCTCGTCCTTGTCGATGAGCTTCTCCTCCTCCTCGTGGACGAGCAGGTCCAGGGCCTCGGAGACCTTGACCTTCCGGGTCTTGCGCTTGCCGCCCATGAGGCCGGGCATGATGTCCTGGAGGTTGATCCCCATCTCCTCCATGCCCTGCTGGGTGAAGAGGCGCATGGAGGCGCCTCCCTCCGGACACCTCCACCTCCACCGAGCGGTCGTCCAGCTTGCCGGCCCTGAGCCATTCGCGCATCTTGTCGCGGCTCGCCGCTCCCGTCCCCGAACCGGGAGGGGGCGGAGGAGTCCATGGGGATTCGCCGGGGACGGCAGGCGCGGGCTCGGCGGGCCTGTAGGCGGGCGCCGGCGGGATGAGGAGGTCCAGGAGGCGGTCCTCCGCGGAGGTTCTGGCCTTCTCCTGCACGCTGGCGATCTTCTCGGCGCGCACCATGTTGAAGGCGATTTCGGCCAGGTCGCGGATCATGGATTCCACGTCGCGGCCCACGTAGCCCACCTCGGTGAACTTGCTCGCCTCCACCTTGATGAAGGGGGACGCCGGTGAGCTTGGCGAGCCGCCGCGCGATCTCCGTCTTCCCCACGCCCGTGGGGCCGATCATGATGATGTTCTTGGGCGCCACCTCCTCCCGGAGCACGGGCTCCAGGGCCTGCTGGCGGAGGCGGTTGCGCAGCGCCACGGCCACGGCCTTCTTGGCGGCGCCCTGGCCGATGATGAACTTGTCCAGCTCCTCCACGATCTTCTTGGGAGTGAGCGGGTCTTCGAGGCGGTTATAGAGAGAACCCGGTTCGGTTTTGATCATTGGGAAATCCGATGGATGAAGTCCTTCGTGGGTAGTGACGGGAGCCGGTAGCGGGGAGCGGGGAGCAGGCAGATCGAACCCCGCGCGCGGAGCGGACCTGCCCTTCTACCTACTTCGCTGCTCCCTGCTCCCGTCGTTCCTTGACAAGTCGACAGCCGCTACAATTCCAAGCACCGTGATGTTGGCATTGGTATACACGCAGATCTCCCCGGCGATCTTGAGGCTCTCCTCGGCCACCTCTCTCGCGGACAGGCTGCTGTGCCGGGTGAGGGCGCGGGCCGCGGCCAGGGCGTAGGGGCCGCCCGAACCGATGGCGAGGAGGCCGTCGTCGGGGGCGATGAGCTCGCCGCTGCCCGAGAGCAGGAGCTGCTCCTTGGCGTCGGCCACGATGAGCATGGCCTCAAGGCGGCGAAGGGCCCGGTCCGTCCGCCAGTCCTTGACGAGCTCCACGGCGGCGCGCTCCAGGTTTCCGTTGAACTCCTCCAGCTTGCCCTCGAACCTCGTGAAGAGGGCGAAGGCGTCCGCCACGCCCCCGGCGAACCCCGCCAGGACCTGGTCCTTGTAGAGTTTTCTCACCTTGCGGGCGCCGTGCTTCATGACGGTCTGGCCGAAGCTCACCTGGCCGTCGGCGGCCATGGCGATCTTTCCGTCGCGCGCCACGCAGAGCACCGTGGTGCCATGCATCTGTTCCATGAAAACCTCCATGCGAAGGATAGCGCTGCGGGCGGTTCGAGGGAAGGGGCGGGGAGGAAATTGCCAAATGCGAATTGTCGAATTGCGAATTGCGAGATGCGAGACGCGAGACGCGAGACGCGAGACAGCGAGACGCGAGACGCAAGGCAGGGACTTTGCGCCGCCACATCCGCTACCTGCTACCAGCTCCCTGCTCCCCGCTCTTTTCACTTCACCGTGAAACCAATCTCGGCCCGGTGGCCGGCGCGATCGGAAACGGCGAGCCTGTGCTCGCCGCGCTTCAGAGGCCACCGGAGGGGACGAGCCGCGGGCCTTTCTCCGAGCAGTACACCGTCCAGACTCCAGGCCACGGGCGATCCGGGATCGATCGTGAGGGCCCTGAATTCGAGCGATTGGAACTCGGGCCTCAAGGTGGGATCGATCCAGTAGGTGGCCCCCTCGGGCGGGTTCTCGATGGCGAACTGCGCCCCACGGTGCGTCTGGCCTGGGGAGGGAGCGCTCACCGCACTCGCCTCCCGTCCAGCGGCCCAGGATCTGTACTCCGGAGGCCAGAGGGTCCGGACGGCGCCGCCCTCCCGCACATGCCACCGGCACACGGGCGGGACCTCGTCCACGGGCAGGAGTTCTTGGGCGCCGGAGGGACATTCGGCCGTTTCTTTCTGCCCGGAGAGCCCGCAGACTCGAACCGGCGTCATGCCCGCCGGGGCATCCACGATGGGCGGGTCCAGCGGGCCCGGCATGCGACCCAGCGCGCGGCGCTCCGCGGCGAGCATCACGTCGTGGAAGATGGGCCCGGCGCCCGTGACGCCGCTGGAGTTTTTCATGGGCGCACCGTCGAAGTTGCCCACCCAGACGCCCACCGTCACCTCCCGCGTGTAGCCGAGGGTCCAGTTGTCCCGGTAAGCTTGGGAGGTCCCGGTTTTTGCGGCCACCGGGAACGGAAATTCAAGGGAACCTCCCCGCCCGAAGACGAATGCCCGCGCCTCGTTGTCCGACAGGATATCGGTGATCCAAAAGGCCGTGCGTTGGGACATTACCGAGTGAGGAGTGAGGAGTGAGGAGTGAGGGGTCAATAAAGGATCATCCGGTCGACGGCTCCCCGCTCCCGATGCCATGGACACGATCGCCCGGGGAGGCACAACCACTCCCCCGCGGGCGAGGCATGCGTACGCGGCGATCATCTCGTCGAGCCGCACCTCGGGATCTCCCAGGGTGAGCCCGTAGCCGTAGAATTCGGCGGAGCGATCCAGGGTGGAGAACCCCAAGCCCCGGAGCAAATCCAGGAGGGGCGCCACGCCCATCTGGGACAGGAGCCAGACGGCGGGGACATTCTCCGATCCCGCCAGCGCCAGGCGCGCCCGCATGGGACCCCTGAAGGCGCCGTCGTAGTTCCGAGGGCTGTAGAGGATCCCCTCCTCCGCCGTGGGGAAATGGCTGGGGATGTCGGGGAGAATTGAAGCGGGCGTGAACCCGCGTTGGAAGGCCAGGGCATAAGTGAAGGGCTTGAGGGCCGACCCGGGTTGGCGCGGCGTGATGACGCCGTCGATGGCTCCGCCCTGGGCGGGATCGAAGTAGGCCCCCGAGCCTTCCCACGCGAGCCAATCCCCCGTCGCATTGTCCATGACCGCCACGGCCACGGCGTGAGCGCCGTGCCGCTCCAAATCGGCCCGCCTCGCCGTGATGATCCCCTGCACCTCGCCCTGGAGATCCAGGTCCAAGGTGGTCCGCACATCGCCCGGAGCTCCACCTCGCAAGGCAAGGACCCGCTGAACGAAGTGGGGGGCCAGGAGGGGCCGATCGCTGCGCCGGAAGACGAGCCGCTCGTCCCGCGCGCGCCCATAGGACTCCTCGTCCAGGAGGCCGAGGTCACGCATCCGCCTCAGGACCTGCCGCTGGCGCGCGAGGGCCCCCTTGAGGTTCCGGTAGGGGTCGAGGGCGGAGGGCCGCTGGGGAAGCCCCGCCAGGAAAGCCGCCTGGGCGGGCGTGAGGTTCCCCACCGGACATCCGAAATATCCCATGGCCGCGGCCTGGACCCCCTCGTACTGGTTGCCGTAGGGGGCCACGTTCAGGTAAAGGGCCAGGATTTCCGGCTTGGAAAAGCGGTGCTCGAGGCGAAGCGCATAGACCATCTCTCGCGCTTTGCCTGCAGCCGTCCGACGCCTTGCCATGAGGCGCTTGACGGCCTGTTGGGTGAGGGTGGAGCCGCCCTCCTTGAACTTCATGGCCCGCAGGTCCACCAGGGCGGCGCGGCCGATGGCGAGGGGGTCGAGACCCGGGTGCCTGAAAAACCGGTGGTCTTCCACGGCGACGGTGGCGTCCACGAGGATCTGGGGAAGTTCTTCCGCCTTGAGCCAGGCGCTGCGCGCCTCGCGCTCGGAGAGGGATTCGTAGAGGAGCCGCCCCGACCGGTCCGTCACCCGCACGGACTTGTGGGGTCCCTCGTCCAGGAACCCCTCGGGCAGAGGACCGCAGCGGAGCCATCCCAGGAGTGCGAGAAACAGGATGACGGCGGCGGCAGCCATCCGCCACCGCTTAGCATTCGCCAATCGTTTCTTCGGTTCAGCGTCGCCCATGCACTCAACGATAGCAGACTTGGCGCCTCAACCTTGTACATAAGTCTCTCATCCCGCACCTGATTGCTCGCGTCTCGCGTCTCGCGTCTCGCAATGGGCGGGAGCAGGGAGCGGGGAGCAGGAAGCAGAAAGGCACCCGCGCGCGACTGAAGCTCTTCTCCTACTTTCCTACTCACCTACTCACTTCTTACAGAAGTTCGCGTCTTGCCTTTCTTGCGTCTCGCGCCCGACCGCTTGACTCCGGTGCGCTTGCATGAGGTAGTGTGAGGCATACAGCCGGATCGTCGCATTTGGGGGGTTAGCCATGTTCGAAACTGCGGAAGTGGGAAACAAGATCGACAAGGCGACCTACGAAAAGGCGCTTCCCGGTCTCCGGGCCGGGTTGCTGGAAGCCCAGCGGGGTCTGGCCTCTTCTCCCATCGCGGTGGCCGTCCTCCTGGGCGGCGTGGAGGGAGCCGGCAAGGCGGATGCCGTGAACCATCTTCTGGAGTGGATGGACGCTCGCGGCGTCGAGACTCACGTCATGGGCGACCCCACCGACGAGGAGCGCGAGCGCCCCCCCATGTGGCGGTTCTGGCGTGCCCTGCCACCCAAGGGACGCATGGGGATCTTTATCGGGACCTGGTACACGGAGCCCATCGTGCACAAGACCTTCGGCCGCATGGGCGAGGGACGATTCAACTCCGAGATGGACCGGATCGCCGCCTTCGAGACCATGCTCTCCAAGGAGGGTGTGCTCGTCTTCAAGATCTGGCTGCACATCCGCGAGGACACCTTGAGGAAGCGCCTCAAGAAGTTGGCCTCCAGCCCCGCCACGCGGTGGCGAGTCAACGAGAGGGACTGGAAGTACCTCAAACGCTACGATCAGTTCCGGGCCGTTTCCGAGAGGGCCCTGCGCCGAACCGGCACCGGGGAGGCTCCTTGGCACGTGGTGGAAGCCGCCGACCCGCGGTACCGGGACCTGACGATCGCCAGGCTCCTCCAGGCTGCCATCCTCGACCGCCTCGAGCAGGAGGCCAACCGGCCCAAAGTGAAACCTGTTCCTGACCGGCCCAAGCCGGCCGCCGTCAATATCCTGCGCAACCTGGACCTCACCCAGAGACTCTCGCCGGGGACGATACGAGCGATCCCTGGCCAAGGGCATGGCCCGCGTCAACCTCTTGACCCGAAAGCTCTACGAGAAGCAACTGTCCCTCATTCTCGTCTTCGAGGGCCCGGACGCAGCCGGCAAAGGAGGCGCCATCCGGAGACTCACTTCGGCCATGGACGCGAGGAACTACCAGCACCTCTCCGTCGCCGCGCCCACCGACGAGGAGCGCGCCCATCCCTACCTCTGGCGCTTCTGGCGCGCACTCCCCCGCAGGGGCCGAGTCACGATCTACGACCGCTCCTGGTACGGGCGGGTCCTGGTGGAACGCGTGGAGGGCTTCTGCCACCGAGAGGAGTGGGAACGCGCCTTCGCCGAGATCAACGCCTTCGAAGAATCCTTGACGGAGTTCGGAACCATCGTCCTGAAATTCTGGCTCGCCCTCAGCGCCAAGGAACAGCTCCGCCGCTTCAAGGAGCGGGAGGTCACCCCCTACAAGCAGTACAAGATCACCGAGGAGGACTGGCGCAACAGGGCCAAGTGGGACGCCTACGAGGCCGCCGCCGTTCAGATGGTGGACCGGACCAGTTCCAAAAACGCGCCCTGGGTCCTGGTGGAAGCCGAGGACAAGAACTGGGCCCGGATCAAGGTCATGGAGACCGTGGTTCATCACCTGAAAAAGGCGCTTGAATCATGACTGTTCTCCACGCGTGAACGGCGTCTGTTGCAACCGTCTGTTTCGTCCAGGAATCCTATCGGGCCGAGCTTTGCCGAGGATGTCGTTTTGCACACAATCTGTGGAAAAGACTGTGCGTAACCCTGTGTGGAATTCGTAAAAGCGCGATAGAACAAGTCACTTTCGGAGCTTGCACAGCGATTCAGCGCGTTTCCAAAACTGCCATATTTCATAATGCTATTTTTTCTATCTACTTGATTTCAAAGACCCTCCTCAACCCCTCGCGCAAGTCCTTCGCTATCAGGGGCTAACCTGTGGAAATCCGCCTAACCCCTTGATCTCACTTGTTTTGCAAAGGCCGACCCCCGGCCCTGTTGTGAGAGCGCCTGGCGCCTACTATGATGCTGGTTGAGGAGTCCCATGAACCCCAAGCTCAGCGCTTTTCTCCTTCCACGGCTGACGCCCTTCTTCCTCCTGCGGGCGCTGTGCGTGGCCGCGGCCGCCTATCTTTTTTTCGGCTTCATCTGCACGCCCCTGGTCATCCGCGGGAAGAGCATGGAACCCGCGTATCGAGACGGAGGCTTCAATTTCATCTGGAAGCCGGCCTTCTGGTTTTCCCCTCCTGAGCGGGGTGATGTGGTGGCGGTGCGCCTGGCGGGGAACAAGGTGGTCTACCTGAAGAGGGTGGTGGCCCTCGCGGGCCAGCGCGTGGGATTCAGGGAGGGCGTACTGTTCGTCGACGGGCGGGCCGTGGAGGAACCCTACGTCAACGGCCCCTGTCGGTGGAACTTGGCCGATCGAGAGGTTGATCCTGGCAATGTGTACCTCGTCGGCGACAATCGGAGCATGCCCATGGAAGAGCACGATTTCGGACAGACCTCCGTTCGGAGGGTTCAGGGGGTGCCGCTATGGTGACCCGCACGAGAGTTCTCGCGGCTTTGGGCTTGGTGGCTCTCGTCTGGGGGCTGTGGTTTTTCTTTCCCTCCCGGGAGCGGCAGGTCAAGCGACAGTTCAAGGCGCTCTCATCCTGGGCCGCCAAGACGGGGGAGGAGGGCGCTCTCGCCTCCGCCCAGACCGCCCGGCAGGCCCGCGAGTTCTTCGCCGACCCTTGCGAATGGAACGCCGAAGCCTTCAATTTGTCGGGCCGTGTTTCCCTGGATGACGTCACCCGATACGACTTCGCCGCCCGGTCCCGGTTCACCCGTCTCCGGCTCACCTTCTACGATGTGGGCGTGGACTTCGACCCGGCAGGCACGGCACTCGTCACCGCCACGGCAAGAATCGAGGCCGTGCCCAGCGGGGGCGGCGACACCCTGAACGAGACCCACGAAGTGCGCTGCACGTTGGCGAAGCAGGACGGTCGCTGGTTGATCAACGCGGTCACCGTCGTGGCCGTGTTGAGGAAGTGAAAAGTAAAAAGTAAAAAGTGAAAAGCGGTTGGCCTTTCGCGTTTCGCGTCTCGCGTCTAGCGTCTCGCGTCTTGCGTCTTTTCCGGGAGCAGGGAGCAGGGAGCGGGGAGCAGAGGAACCAGCGCAGTGAGCGAATGGGGTCTTTCTTGGTCCCTTACTCACCTACTCTCCTACTCACCTACTTTCGCGTCTCGCCTCTAGCGTCTCGCGTCTTTTCCGGGAGCGGGAGCAGGGAGCGGGGAGCAGAGGAACCAGCGTCACGTGAGCGAATGGGGTTTTCTTAGTCCCTTACTTACCTCACTCTCCTCACTCACCTACTTTCGCGTCTCGCGTCCGCGTCTCGCGTCATCGCGTCTCGCTTTTCTCCTCAGCGCTTCACCTCCGCGTTCACGATCAGGAGCAGAAAAGCCGCGATCATGCCCACGAGGAACGCCGCGCCCCACAGCGCCTGTGCACCCCAAACCTCCAGGATTTTCGTGCCCAACCACGGGCCAGAAATGAGGGCCAGACTGAAAGACGCCTGGTAAAGTCCCATGTACTCTCCCCTCCTGCTCTGAGGCGAGAGGTCCGCCACGCAGGCGGCACTGGAGGGAAGGAGTACCATTTCGCCGAAGGTCCAAACCACCACCGCAACCGCCGCGCTCCAAAACCCCGTGGCGAAAGCCAGGGCGCCGAATCCGATGGCCACCAGGAGGGCGCCGAGAGAGAGCGCCGTGCCGTTCCGCCAGTGCGCCATGGCGCCGTTGAGTGGGACCTCCAGCGCCAGGATGATGGCGGTGTTGATGGTGATGATGAACCCGTAGGAGGATTCGGGAAGCCCCAGGTCCCTCACGAGAAAGAGGGGGAGGGTCGACATGAACTGGCAGAAAACGAGGAAGGCCGGGAGCAGGCCGACCAGAACGGCGATGTATCGCCCGTTTCTCCACGCCGGAACTCCTGCCTCCGCCGCTTGCTGGCCCGGCGCACCGTCCGCCTCCGGCAACGCGCGATCGGCCCGAAGGGATAGCGCCAGGACGCCTCCGGACAACACGGTCATGACGCCGTTGACCAGGAAAAGAGCCGGGAAAGATACGGCCGCGATGAGGCCCCCGAGGGCGGGGCCCACGCTCCACCCCAGATTGATGGCGAGACGGTTGAGCGCGAAGGCGGCGCGGCGCTGTTCGGGCTGGGCAAAGTCCGAGAGGCTGGCCAGGTTGGCGGGGCGAAAGGCCTCCGTCACCACGGCCCAGGCCAGGATGAAGCCCAGCAGGGACGGGTATCCACGGATCCACGGGAGAGGAAAAAGGAGGAACCCGGACAGCAGAAGGGAGGCTTTCATCACCCGCAGCGAGCCGAGCCGATCGCACAGCAGTCCGGAGAGCGGTCCGCTCACCAGGGACCCGACCCCGTAGATCGAGAGCGCGAAGCCTGCCTGGGTGAGGGAGTACCCGAGGTGGCGCGTCAGGTAGAGCGCGAGAAACGGGAGCACCATGGTGCCCGCCCGGTTGATGAGCGTGCACGCGCACAGGACCCAGATTTCCTGCCTCAGTCCCTTGAGGGACCTCCAGGGGTTCATGGGGCTATGTTCCCCCATTTTTCTGCGGCAGAATAGCGTTGAGGGAAATTGCCATGCCCGATCTGCTCGTGAAGCTCTACGATCTTCCCGACCCTGCACCCAGGCTGGAAGGCCTCCGCCAGCGAGGCGTCCACATCCGCCGGGCCATGGCCTACGAGAAGCA
Organism: uncultured Acidobacteriota bacterium; assembly: GCA_963772255.1. Classification (GTDB taxonomy): domain Bacteria; phylum Acidobacteriota; class UBA4820; order UBA4820; family DSQY01; genus JAKAJA01. The sequence continues at coordinate 241,751 of CAVYWK010000001.1, read as the reverse complement.
CCTCGTCGCAGCCTGGGTTCGCGCGCGTTTTGGAGAAGGTTGGGCGAGCGAGTGCGAGGTGGCTTTCGCCCGGACGCCCATGGCCTGCCACGTGGCCACATCCGGTGGACACATCCTCGGCTTCGCCTGCCATGACGCGACCGCTCTGGGTCTCTTCGGTCCCACGGGTGTGGAGGAGGCGGAGCGAGGGAGGGGCATCGGCGCGGCGCTCCTCCTGGCCTCTCTGGCCGACATGGCCGCGCGGGGTTACGCCTACGCCGTCATCGGGGGCGCGGGTTCCGTGGAGTTCTACGCCAAGGTCGCCGGGGCCGCGGAGATCGCCGGCTCCGTGCCGGGGCTCTACCGGGACAGGCTGAACAAGGAGTGACGGGGCACGGGATTTCCGTGAGCCCGGAGGTCTCGCCGACGCTGGATCCCTGAAGGAATCCGGACGTTGTCTTTGCCCGTCCAGCCGTTGGTTTCCCCTTCAGAAGCCCTTCGGGGCAGGACCTGGGATGACCCTGACCGGCCGGCGTGAAGGCCGTTCAGAACGCCCCGCGAAGATAGGCCTGCCGGCGCGCCTCGGGAAATCGCTCGATGGCGTAGCGAAGCGTGGTCCTGGGCATGGCGGCGTAGTGCCTCGCGATAAAATCCTCCAGCGCCCTCTGGTCGCGCTTTCCCACCTCCCTGAGCATCCACCCCACGGCTTTGTGGATGAGATCCTGCTCGTCCCCGAGCAGGACCTCTGCCACGGCCAGCGTGTCACCGAACTCGCCGAGGCGGATGAGGTGGAGCGTGGAGACGATGGCGATGCGGCGTTCCCAGAGATCCTTCGACTTGGCCAGGCGGCGCAAGCAGGCGCCTGCTTCGGCCTTCGAGGTGCACCCCAACGATCCCCGGCGCCGACGCGTCTACGAGGTCCCAGTTGTTGACCCACTTGGTTTGAGCCAGGTACAGGTCGAAGATGCGCTTTCGTTCGGTCCCGTCGCCTCCTTCGTAGCGGCGGACGAGGAGGAGGAGGGCGAGGAGCCGCTCCTCGTGGACCTCCGATTGGAGTAGCTTCAGAATCTCCTGGACCGGGAGTTCCCGAAATTCCTGAAGTACCGTTCGAACATGGGGCACCGCCACACCCACGAAGCGGTCACCCTGCCCGTAGCCGCCCTCGCCCGCCTTGAAGAAGGACCGATTCACGCGGGCCCTTTCCTCCGTTCCAAAGGACCTCAGGCGATCCGCGGCTTCCCGCGCGGTACCCGGCATCACGGCCTCCGATCCCCAACTAGTTCCCTCGCGCCTCCTGCCAGACCATGACCGCGAGCACGCCCGTGAAGAGGGCGGCAGCGATGCTCGTCCAGATGGGTATCACCGTCTGACCCACCGTGACCGGAAGCAGGTAGGCGGCTCGAACCGCGTGGAGGATGCAGATCACCGCCAAGAGTGCCGCCGCGATATTTGAAAACGGTTTGCGCTGCTTCTTCTTTTTAAACATGTCCCCTCCCCTTCTGTCTCAGTGCCGAGGTCCGTGCCAATCGATCCGTTGCCGTTTCACCTCTATGCTCCTCTCCCTCGCCCTCTCGGTGGTGAATTCATTTGCCTCAAGGTTTCACCTCGATGATATCGGTGGCGGTCCGGCCGAAGACCTCGGGTTCGTACATTTCCTCGGCCCGGGCCGGTGCCGTTCGGAAGGTACCGGCGGTGGTGGCGCGGCAGACATAGTTGAAAGTTTGGCGCCCCTCGCTAAGGCGCGTGGCGAAGAGCAGCACTCGGTCGTCGTGGCGCTCCACATGGTCGAAGCCGCCCTTCTGCCACCATTGGGTCCAGTCCCCGCCCGACTCCTCCTCCTGCTGCGCCCCGGCCAGGTCCCTGGCCGTGGTGGCGAACCAGGATTCGACCGGCTCAAACCCTGCGGGGATGGGATCCGTGACGGCCACCCACCGGCGTTCCTTGGTGAGATCGAAATCGAGGACCACACGCACGAGGTCGCCCGCCTTGAAGCTCGTGGCGGCACTGCCTCCCGCGGCGGGCTCGTAGTGGCGTTTGATGGCCATGCCGGCGTCGAGGCCCGTCTGAACCATGAGGTTGGAGGCATACTTGAGCCGGGCCACATAGAAGAGGGTTCCGGTCCCCTCCTTTTTGAAGGTGAGCGGGAGCTTCTCGCCGGGGCCGCCCATCTTGAGCAGCGAGGTCATGGGGGTGTCCTGGATGCGAGCCGTGGTCTCGCGTCCCTTGAAGCTCTCGGTCATGAGGGTCTGGAGGCCGAGGGTGGCCACGGCGGTAAAGTCGGGGATGTCCTTCTCGAATTTCTTGTAGTAATCCACCAGGGCCTCCATGGCCATGGCGTTCTCCTGGGTGTTGCCCCAGCGCCCGTTCTTCCGGGAAGCCAGGAGCCACCGAACCATCCCCGGCACCAGCGTGTCGCCTCCGCCGTTGCGCACGAGGCTTCCCAGGCCGATGGCCGTGGAGCGCACGGTGCTGTTCCAGAACCAGAGGAGGTAGGGATCGCTCAGCTCCTCCACATGGGCCGAGCCGCCCTCGGGGAGGACGGCGTTCTTCAGGCGCCTCACGATCTCGGCGGGACGCGCGCCCTTCTCCCCGGCGGCGGCCATGCCGTCCCAGAGGTAGCTCAGGCCGAAGACGGGCATGCGGTCGCGGTAGCCGTAGAGGCGCGTGAGGTGGCTGTCCACCGTCCGTCCCTCCTCCGCCAGGATCTTGACGGCGAAGGACTGCCACGCCGTGTACGCGGGCATGTAGGCCTCGTTGGGCCGAGTCTCCGCGCCCAGGGACTGTTCGAGAAAATCGCAACCCCGGCTCACCACATCGGCGTTCACGGTGTAACCCAGCTTCTTGGCGCGCTGGTAAACATGGAGGATATAGCTCGTGAGGTAGGGGGAAGCGTAGTGGCAGGGATCGCCCTTCCAGTAGACGAAGCCGCCGCTCTCACACTGGTAGTCTTCCAGCTCCCGGAGGGTTTTCTGGGTCACGGTCTTGAGATCGCCGGTCTCGATGCCCGGGATCTGGAACGCCCCGCCCAGGTCCGCCGTGAGCATGAGGGCCAGGGCGCACGAGGCGCGCTGCTCGGCGCACCCGTAGGGGTAGTCCACCAGATAGCGCGCGCCCTCCCCCAGGCCCACGAGGGCCGTGGAGGAAAGCTCCAGGTGCAGGCCCCCCACGGAGGGCAGGATCTCCTGGGGTAGCGCGAGGGTCTCCTGCGCCTCGGGGGCAGCAGTGCCGTAGGCGGCCACGACCTCGGGCGAGGCCAGGACGCGCACGGACAGCGGCATTTCGAAGGCGTCCTCCTCGCCGTTCATCTGGACCGTCATGAGGAGGTTGACGGTGCCCGTGGAATGCGTGGAGACTTCGAACCGGGCCTCAGAGGCGCCTTGTGCGGCAACGGGCACGGACTGCGTCCCACCGGCCACCTCCAAGATGCCCGGCGTCAGGCTCTTCATGGTGACGAGCGCGGTGCCGCTGTCCTTCATGAGACTGTGCACCACGGCCCCGAAGGTGGCCTTGTCGCCCAGGGCCAGGAACCGCGGGAATGCCGGCGTCATGAGAAGGGGTTTGCTCAGGCGGATCTCCCGCTGGCCCCAGCCGAACCGGTGCGATTTGTCCTGTACCACCGCCATGATGCGGTAGGTGGTCATGGCTTCCGGAAGCTTCTGCACGGTGACGAGCTTGCCTTTGGCGTCGGTGGCGGCCGATCCCAGCCAGAACGCGAGCACGCGGAAATCTTTGCGGGCTTTGTTCTCGGCCCCGTCGTCCATTCCGCCCCCGCCGCCCTCGTCCGCCCCCTTGGGCGTGATGACGCGGCGGCTCACGATGTTCTGGCGCGAGTCCTCGTTCATGACCTGGAGGGCCTTCTCCACCCAGACGCCGCCGAGCACGTCGGGGGTCTTGTAGCCCGTGAGGCTCAGGACGCCGTAGTCCACGGCCCAGAGCGTGACCTCGGCCTGGACCGGCTTGCCGGCGGAGTCGTTTACCTGGACAGCAATGCTGGCCATGTCCAGGGGCCTGTACTCTTCCTTGTCGGAGGAGACATCCACGGCCAGCCGCTTGAGCGCATTCTCCACCGCGAGCTGGCAGTAGCCGAGGCGGAAGGCGGGCTTGCCCGGGTCGGAGCCGTCCTTTTCGAGGGTCGTGCTCGTCCGGCCCTTGACGAGGAGCACCGACACGAAGAGGTTGGGGATGTCGGCGTCCGTGATGGGCACGCTCACGGTCTGCTGCGTGGAGGTGAGCTGGAACTCCTTGTGGGTGCGAATCCCCTCGCGCTCCGTGGTGAGGAGGGCCGTGGCCGTCTCCCAGGGCGACTGGATCATGATGCGCGCGGTGTCCCCCGGCTTGTAGGTCTTCTTCTCGGGCACCAGGTCGATGCGGTTGTGATCGTACCGCTGCCACGCCGTGTACCCCTCGCCCAGCACATAGAAATCGGTGTCGGTGGTAGTGGACCGCCCCTCCTCATCGGCCGCCGTCACCTCGAGGATGTAATAGCCGCCGGAGGCGATGGGGATCTGTACCGGCACCGGAGACGGGGCCGTGACGACCTCGCCTTTCCAGCGCTCGTTCTCCTCGCGGTTGGTCTCCCACGCGTACATGCCGTGGCCCTCGGCGCGCCGGACGCTGTTCCATTGGACCTGGAGGAGCCTCACCGTGACCTTCACTCCGGAGGCGACTTCGCCCCTGGGCGTGGCGGCCACGACTTCGGTCTTCACGCCCTCTTTCATATCCACAAAATAGCCGGGGCGCAATAGACCCAGATACCAGGGCGCCGGGTGTACGGGGAAGGAGGCCCGTCCGGCGATGGTCTGCCGGGACACGTCGGTGACCTCGCCCTCCAATGAGTAGGCGAAGGGCCGGCCCGCCTTGAGATCGGTGGGCAGATCCAGGGTGAGGACGCCGTCCTTGTCGAGGGTCAGATCTTTTTGGAAGATCTGTTCGCTCTCCACGCCCCGGTCCTCGCGCCAGGCCTCGCCCAGAAACGCGTAGCGGTCCTCCGAATACTTTTCCTTCACGGCCTTGGGAACCTCGTGGAGTGCATCTTTGGAGTAGGTGGCCTTCACGGGGCGGCCCGACATGGCCCCGCCGAAGAGGTAGCGCGCGGTCACGGTGCCCTTGAGCGTGGCGCCCGCGAGGTTGTCCGCCCCGCCCACGTTGGCGTCTACTCGGAAATCGGGCTTTCGGTAGGCGGCCACGAGAAAATTGCGATAGACGGAGCGGTGCTGGCCGTCCACCGAGAGGGTCACCGAGTAATTGCCCAGGGCCCCGTCCTGCGGGATCTTGACGACCCAGTCCGCGGCCGACCAGGCGTTTAGCGCCACCATCCTCTTATCCACCTCGCGGTCCCGGCTATCCTTGAGGACCGCCTCCGCCTTGGCGCCCGCCGGAAAGAGGTTCATCCCCCTGGCCGTATCGGAACGCAGGATGGCCTTGAAGTGCACCTCTTCGCCGAGCTTGTAGACGCCGCGGTCGGGGAAGACGGCTCCGCGCAGGAGCGGCTTGGATTCCTCCAGGTCGAAGGGCATGTTGAAGTCCCAGTTGCGGACGCCTTCGTTCCAGTCGCTCACCACATAAGCCAGGTCGCCGCCCTTCTTGGCGATGACCACGAAGGCGGGCGTCCAGGCCCACTCCCAGGGGTCCACCTTGAGGCGGGTGCGCAGGTCCGTGTTGGGCGCGAGGACCACGCCGGATTTGTCCGTCGTACCCTTCCAGAACACCTTGTTGTCCACCGTGCGGATTTCCACCTCGGCGCCCTCCACGGGCTTGCCGGTGTCCAATTCGGTGACCATGGCGAGCGTATTGAGCGGGCTGTCCTTGACGCTGATGCCGAGATTCGTGACCTGGATCAGCGAGGCGGAGGGTTCGATGATGGTCTGCACGCTCATGGGGATCGGATCCTTCCCCTGCAACCCCGTCCAGACCCATCCCTTTCCCTCCCCGTTCAGCGCCTTGGTGAGGTCGAGTCCGAATGTGCCCATGGCGTCGGGTACGATCTGCAGAGTTCTCCCCGTTGGAGCCACATCGGGAAGGCTCTTGGTCTGGCCCCGCTCGGGCGTGCCGTCCTCCTTGAGGACCCAGCCGTCCACCCGCAGCACCGCGGGCATGAGCCCCTCGGCGGAGACGGGTTGGAGCCACTGGTCCAGGCTCTTGAGGTTGCGTGCATAGAAGGGCATCTGGGGACCCCCGGAAGCCTCCCACACGCCGTGCCCCGCGCCGAAGCTCGTCATGGCGCTCTTGTGCCAGTACACCACCTGCCCGTACCAGTCGTAGCCCAGGGTCTGGCCGTCGCGGGAGGACAGGTCGCTCTTGACCACGAAAAGGTAGGTCCGGGCGGGCTTGAGCTTGGCGCCCAGGCTGTCCAGGCTAAGACCCGCGCCGTAATTTTGGGATGCGTCCTCTTCCTCTGCCGGCTCCTCCCCGTCGTCCCCTGCGTGGGGGATGAGCTTGTCCAAAGTCAGAGACAGAGGCTTGGCGGGGTCGGTGATGTCCGTCACGGCGAGCCGGCTCTGCAAAGCCTTCAACGAGACGGGGAGGCTCAGGTTGATGGCGTTGTAGAACTCCACGCTGCACTTCTCTGAACAGCGCAGGCCCTGCACGAAGAGGGCGGGTTCCATGAAAAACTCATAGGTCTGGACCGATTCGGGAGTGGCCGTCCCTTGAACGCCCGGAAGGGTCTTGTCCAGCTCCAGGAGGAGCTCGGACTGGGACGGCGGCACGGCGGTGGTTTCCAGGACGACGAGGTCATCACCGGCGGGAAAGCGCTCCTTGTCCCAGTCGCCGGCCACCTTGAAGGGCACGGCGGCCGTGGCGTTCACGGCCGTCATGGTCTGGGCAACCTTCCGTTGGAACGCCACGAAGGCCTGGGGGTTCTCCTTGGCCATGCGAGCCAGGACTTCCTTCTGCATCTCGGGAGGAGTCCACTTGTGGAGGGCGTAGCGCAGTGACGTGTGCGCGGCCACCGGCAGGGGCGAAACGGGCTGGTTGAACCGGAGGGCCAGAACCGCGGGAGAGTCGAAACGCCCGTTCTTCCGGTACCACGATGCCCGCAGGAGCCTCACCGCAGGCGTCTTGAAAGAAAACGTGTACGGTTCCTCCATGCGCCGCCCGCTTGCGCTCGTGGCCGTCCCGTCCACCGTCACGGTGTACCGCGTGCAGTACGGCAGCGCCACCGAAAGGTCTGGCGTGAAGATGAGCAGGCGTGTGCCGGACCAGCGGAAGCTTCCTTTCAGGGGCGGCGTGATCTTCGACGAAGGGCACCCTGACCTGGTCCGGGATTCTCCCCAGTTCCACCATGGGCTCCGAGAACTGGATCCGGATCTCCCGGCACTCCTCCAACTTGGCCGTCTCTCCCACGGGCGTGGCGCTGGCCACCTCGAAGACCGGGCCCGCCGCCGCAACCGACCAAGACCACATGCATGCCGCCGCGCCAAGCACCCAGAGCACGCAAATCCCCCGACGCCACATGAGACGCTCCTTGGCAAATTCGCCAGCTACCCCCCGCTTTCACCCAGATTCCTTGAACGTCTTCACGCTAGCACCACGCGAGCCCCGCGGGCAAGTCGTCGGCATAAGGAAGGTCTCCTGCCTCTCTTCTGTCATGGCGAGGAGCAAGAAGAGCACGCGGCGATAAGAAAGGCCCGGGCATCTTCTGCCATCTCCGTGGAATAGAAGATCCTCAATAGTGCCCAGTGTTCCGTGCCGCCCCCGGCGGCGGGAGAAGCAGTCTTGTCCTCGATCATCGATGCCCACCCGTGATGAGGAAGCCCGTCTCCGCGAGAATGTCCATGAAGCGCGTCCCGTCGACTTGCTAGACTTTTCCCGCCGGCTTCGAAGGCTCACCCGCCCCGGGTCCGGACTGGGCCCTGGCCGTGATGAGGTTGGTGAGGTAGGCCGAGAGCAGCCCGCCAAGGCTTTCGCCGCCCTGCACGAGCAGGTCCGGCGTCACCTTCACGTTGCCCGACGAGATCTGCTTGGCGATCTCGATGGCCGTCACGCCCTGCTGGCCCACGGCCTTGTTCTGAAGTTCGTAGGCTTTGGCCGTGGCCTCGCCGATGGCCAGGATCTTGGCGCCCTCGGCCTCGCCCCGGGCCTTGATGCCCGAAGCCTCGCCCACGGCGCGCAGGCGGATGCTCTCCCCCTCGCCCTCCGCGAAACGGATGGCCTTCTGCTTGTTCTGCTCGGCGATCTTCACGCCGATCTCCGCCTCCACCAGGTTCTTCTGCTGGTCCGCCTCGGCCCGCGTCTTCTCCATAGCGATGCGCGTCTGCTCGGCCTTCTGCTGGTCCTGGTACATGGCCTGCTGCTGCTGGGCGATGATCTTCTTGGTCTGCGTGTCCATGAGGTCCTGCGGCAGGTTGATCTGGCAGATGAGGACCGACACGCACTCCACGTGGTACTTCTCCAGTTCCGCCTTGGCGCGTTCCTCCGCCTTGCGCTGCTCCTCCTGCCGGTCCTGCATGAAGTTCATGGCCGAGGTGGAGGAGGCCTGGTTGCGGAAGCTCGAATCGATCATCGGGTGGATCACGTGGAGGATGAGGTTCTCGATGGAACCGATCTTGGCCACCATGTACGGCGCCTGGTCGGGCCGCACGCGGATGACGACCTTCACGGAGACGCTGATCTGGAACCCGTCGCGGGAGATGACCTTGAGCGGGTCGAAGCGGGTCTCCTTGGAGTCGTCCCAGTCGATGGTGATGTTGGTCGTGTCCACGATGTAGGCCATGAAGGCGCGGCGGTTGAGGTAGTAGAACCCCGGCCCGGCCACCTCCTGCTGGATGCCCCGGAAGCCCGTCGGCACCACGTAACGCTCGATGCCCAGGTCCAGCCGGCCCTCCAGGGCCTCCCGTGCGCCCTCGCCGCCCTCCGTGCCTTCGCGCCTCGCGGCTTCCGCGATGAGTCTTGCGCACTTCGGCGGGCTCCTCGCCCACGTTGGAGACCACCACGGCCACCTGGCCGCGCTCCACCACCGCCACGTCGTCCAGCTCCACCTTGAAGGTGAGCGGGTTGATGTAGTAGGTGCCGGGCTTGAGCACGTCGAACTGCGGGCCGCGCTGGCCGCCCGCCTGGAGGAATTTGGAGGAGTCCTGGAAATCGCCGTGGCCCGTCACCGGTTTCGCCACATATTCCTTGTCGGGAAGGGGATCGCCGTCCAGCGCCGTGACGAGGCCCACGCTCTTGGCGGGGATGACGGTGGCGTCCATGATCTCCACCCTGAAGAGCGCCATGTTGATGCGGTAGGTCCCCGGCAGCAGGATGTCGATCTGCGGCCCCTTCTGGCCGCCCAGTGTTCAGGAAGGCCTGGCCGTCCTCGAAGTTGGCGTGGCCCTCCACGTGATGGGCCAGGAGCCGGCCGGGCAGGATGGGCTCTCCGTCCATGGAGGACACGAGGCCGATGCGTCCCTTGTCCACGATGATGGCCTTGGCCCTCGTCACCTTGAAGAGGACCGGGTTGATGCGGTACGTGCCGGGCGGCAGGATCTGGATCTGCGGGCCCTTCTCGCCGCCGCTCTTGAGGAACTGCTCGCCCTCCTGGAAGCTGTTGTGCCCCGGGACCACCTTGGCGAAGATCTTGCCGGGTGGCACCGGGTCGCCGTCGATGGAGTCGAGGAGCCCCACTTCGTCCTGTGCGATGGTCGTAAAGGGGACCTTGCTCACGCGGTAGAGGAAGGGGATCAGCAGGTGCAGCCCGGCCCCAGCGTCCGCGCCTGGATGCCCACCTCGCCCGAGAGCGCCACCACCCGGCCCTGGGCCATGTCCTTTCCGAAGTACTTGCGCTCGATGACGGCGATCTGCGTACCGCCTACGATGACCACGGCCTTCAGGACTAGAAGGATGACGATCACTCCCAGAACGTATGGCCCGTACAGCAGGAACCCCCTCAGAACTTCTGACATGCAAGCCTCCAGGAATAAGCCCACCAGCGGCCCTTCAACCGATGGGCCATTCACAACCTCACGGGCGCCTACCGAGCTCCTTGACGAGCCGCGCACTACCCCCGCCAATGCGTCCCGGTTGCCGTCCGCCACGGCCTGTCTCTGCCATTGACTAAAATCCCCACGCGCCCAGCATACTCCCAGCGGTACCCAAAGGTGAATGGTCATGCCGCCGCTGCTCACGGAGGTGTTGCCCGTCACCCGTGTTTGGGTCCATCATGCGGGGGTGGGCGGGGCCCCCCGCCCCAGCAGGGGGAAAGAACGATGAAGACTTTATTTCTCCGGGCTCGAGCCACCCCGTGGATCCTGGTGACGGCCCTGCTGACCCTGACCGCGATTTGCCCGCTCGCCCAGGAAGACAGGCCCAAACCGGGGCCCGGCGAGAAGGCCCCTCTCCTCAAACTCGAACCGGTCGGCGGCGGCGTGCCCTTGTCCCTTGATCAGTTCAAGGGCAAGCCCGTGCTCGTGGTTTTCTGGGCGGCGTGGTGTCCCCACTGCAAGGAGGAGATGCCCCTCCTCAAACAGCTCAACGAAAGCTATGTCTCCAAGGGGTTGCGTATCATCACCGTGAGCGCCAACGTGAACCAGACGCCGGAAAGTGTGGTGACCTTTCAGATGAAGGAGCAACTGCCCTTCATCAACCTGTGGGACGGACAGGGCGGCGCGGTTTCGGCCTGGGGCGTCAAGGCCTTTCCCACCAATTTCTTCGTCGATGCCGAAGGCGTCGTCCGAGCGCGCGGCTACAGCCTGAACGAGGAGTTCACCTCACTCATCAAGGAGGCGGTCAAGACGCCGCCCAAGAAGAGCTAGCGCAGCGCCTGCATGGACCCTTACAGACCATTTTGAAGCCCGCCTCGGAACGTTTCCAATAAGAGCTATCGAGTTCGCTTTGGTAGCCTTCAGCCTTGAGCTCACGCCCGGTCGGGGGGAATAATCACGGCCCGAATCATCGTTCAAGCCGTCGTGGGGAGAGAAGTCTTGGCCGGAAGCCCGTGGCGCAGCTGTGGGGCCATGTTCGGAACCGGTACCCCCCAGGAGCTCATGATGCCCAATCGAGTGATGTCAGCTATTCCATACAGTGGCGCCGGAGGAAGCCGCGCGCCGAGACCCAGAGCCGACGGGCTATTGCCTCTGGCCCTGGCCGCGCTCCTGAGCCTGACGGTCCCATTTTCCCCGGCCGCGCAGAGCGCGGGTGTTCCCATGTCCTGCGGCTCGGGTGGACGAGGGCAACTCGGCGACGGGGTCAGGATCAACAGCGCCGTGCCCCTCCAGGCAACCGTCGCTGGCCCTGTAAAGGAGGCCTCCGCAGGGTCGGACCACGCGCTCATCCTCATGGAGGACGAGACCGTATGGTCGGCAGGGTACAACGATTACGGCCAGCTTGGGACCGGTGACTTCGTGTCCAGGTCCACCTGGGCCCAGGTTTCGGCGCTCTCGGGCACCAAACAGGTCGCGTGCGGCGATGGGCACAGTGTGGCGCTCGCCGCGGACGGTTCGGTGCGCGTTTGGGGACGCAACAACCATGGCCAGGCGGGCAACGGGACGACGGTGGACACGGCTACGCCGGTGCAGTCTCTGGCCATCCTGCACGCGACGTCGGTTGCGGGGGGGTATACGCACACCCTCGCCGTGGACGCATTCGGGGCTCTGTGGACCTGGGGCTCCAACGGCATGGGCGAGTGCGGAAACGGCACCACCGTGGACAAACTCATCCCCTCCGCGGTAGCGGGCCTGGCGGATGTCGTGGAGGCCGACGGCGGGTTCATGGTCACGGTGGCCTTGAAACTGGACGGAACGGTCTGGACTTGGGGGACCAACTCGAACGGCCAGCTCGGCGACGGGACCACCGTTTCGCGCGCCACGCCGGGGGTCGTACCGGGGCTCACCGGCGTGAAATCGGTAGCCGCGGGAGATGCGCACATGCTGGCGCTCAAGACCGACGGATCGGTCTGGGCCTGGGGAAGGCGGTATGGGAGCGTTCCGGCGCAGGTCGTTGGTCTGCCGGGGATCGCCGCGCTGCGGGCCGGGCGCGATTTCAGCTTGGCCCTGGACACCTCCGGGCAGCTCTGGTCGTGGGGAGAGAACCGCCAGGGGCAATGCGCGACGGGCGGCTATCTGCCCGTTGGAACCCCGGTCGCCATCCCATCCCTGACGGATGTGGCGCGTTTCGATGCCGGCGCCTCCATGGCACTTGCGAGGAACGGCGATGGGACGGTCTGGGCATGGGGTTCCAATGAATGGGGCCAGTTGGGCGACGGCCGTGATTTGGAACGACACTCGTTCACCTCGCTGGGCACCCTTTCCTCCGTGAGCCGGCTTGCGGCCGGGACCTACCATTCGGTGGCCCTCAAGGAGGACGGCACGGTCTGGTGCTGGGGAGACAACTATTACGGAGAGCTGGGGACTGGGACCAACGCGGACAGTTCGGAGCCCGTGCAGGTTGCCGGCCTGTCGGGCGTCCGGGAAGTCGCCGCCGGGGTCTACCACAGCCTTGCGGCGAAGGCTGACGGGACCGTCTGGATCTGGGGGTACGCCTACCCGAGCGGAAACAACGCCGTGCAGGTGGCCGGCTTGACCGGCGTGTCCCATGTGGCCGGCGGAGCCATGTTCAGCCTGGCGTTGCGAGACGACGGGACGGTCTGGGCCTGGGGCAATAACCAGTTCGGCCAACTCGGTGACGGCACCACAGTGACGAAGCCCGACCCCGTCCAGGTTTCCGGCCTGACGGGGGTGGTCGCCGTCGCCGCGGGGTACTATCACTCACTGGCGCTCAAGTCGGACGGCTCTCTTTGGGCCTGGGGACGAAACTACTCGGGGCAGCTGGGTGACGGATCGACGACGGAGCGGCACGCACCAGTGCCCGTCAGCGCAACGACAGCCTTCACGATAGTTTCCGGGGGAGGCAACCACACCCTCGCCCTTGCCTCCGACGGGACCGTCTGGGCATGGGGCGCGAACGATGCCGGGCAGCTCGGCGTCGGATCCACGATTTCGCAGTCCCTTCCGGTTCCGGTGTCATCCCTCGGAACGGGCAACACGGCCGTGGCCGCCGGCCAGTCGCACTCTCTGGCCGTGCATGGCGATGGCATGGTCTGGGCCTGGGGCGTCAACACTCGGGGCCAGCTCGGCGACGGGACCACCACGAACCGGACCTTGCCCGTTTCGACCGACGCCTCGTTGGCCAATCTCGTGGCCGCCGGGGCGTTTCACAGCCTCTCCCTCGGCGCATGCGTTCTGTCCTGCTCGGCCTCGGCGCCCCAGACGGCCATGCCGGGAGAGAGCCTCGCCTTCGTGGGCGCCGCCACCGCGTCGCTCTGCTCGGGTGCGCCCACCTACGACTGGGATTTCGGAGACGGAACGGCTCACTCGGCCAGCCCCACGCCTTCGCACGCATACGCCTCGGCGGGAAGTTACTCCTGGCAGATGACCGCGTCCGTGGGCGTCCAGACCTGCACGCAATCGGGAACCCTGACCGTGCTCGCTCCGCCGGTGCTTTCCTCCATCGCGAAAAAGGCCGATCCCTTCCGGATCCTCATCAACGGTGGCAACCTCAAGGCTGGGGTCCAGGCCCTCATCAACGGGATCGCTTGGCCGAATCTGTCCGTCAAGAGCGACACGAAGGTCGTGCTCAAGGGTGGGGCCTCCCTCAAGAGTGCCGTACCCAAGGGGGTGGCCACGATCTTCCGTTTCGTCAATCCCGACGGGGGCTGGGCAGAGATGACTTGGACCAGATAGCCGCCTCTTGGGCTCAACTACAAACAAAAGGGAGAGGCGCTCGCCTCTCCCTTTTTTCTTCGTCCTGTAGGGCTGATCGACTTACTTCGTTTCCCAGCGTTTTCGTCCTTCGATGTAGAGGTCGCCGCCCTCGGCGTCTCCCACGACGATGAGAGGAAAATTTTCCACCTCCAGCCGGCGAACCGCTTCGGGTCCCAAGTCTTCGTAGGCGATGATGTCGCACTTCTTGATGCACTTCGCGATCAGCGCGGCGGCGCCTCCGGTGGCTCCCAGGTAGACCACCTTGTGCTTCTTCATGGCATCCTTAACCGCGTCGCTTCGCTTGCCCTTGGCGATCATGCCCTTCATGCCGATCTCCATGAGGCGCGGCGCGTAGGGGTCCATGCGGTAGGCCGTGGTGGGGCCGGCTGAGCCGATGACGTTTCCGGGCTTGGTGGGGCTCGGCCCCACGTAGTAGACGAGGCTCCCCTTGATGTCGAAGGGGAGAGGCTGGCCTTTGTCCAGACCCTCGATCATGCGCTTGTGGGCGGCGTCGCGGGCCGTGAAGATGACTCCCGAGAGGCGCACGCTGTCGCCGATTTTGAGCTGCTCAACATCCCCGTCCGATAGCGGGGTCTTCAGATCGTATTCCGCCATGGGTCCACTCCGATCGAAAGGCTCTTGGCTTCAAGCCGACAGCCGACAGCTGATGACTTCAGATCTCCACTTCTCCGTGCCTGTCGGCGTGGCAGTTGATGTTTACGGCCACGGGCAGGGCCACCAGGTGGCAGGGGAACACCTCGATGTTCACGCCCAGGACCGTCACCGTCCCGCCCAGGCCCATGGGCCCGATCCCCAGCTTGTTGAGACTCTCCTTCAGCTCGTCCTCGAGAGCCGCGTAAAAAGGATCGGGATTCTTGTGGTGGGGTGAACGCATGGCGGCCTTCTTGGACAGGATGCAGGACTTCTCAAAGGTCCCTCCGATCCCGACGCCGATGACCAGGGGAGGACAGGCGTTGGCGCCACCCTGGGAGACCGATTCGATGACGAACTTCTTGACCCCCTCCAGCCCGTCGGCGGGCTTGAGCATGGCCTGCTTGGACATGTTTTCGCTTCCGCCGCCCTTGGCGCCGTAGCTCAGCCGGATCTTGTCGCCCGGTACCACATCGTAGTGAATAACTGCGGGCGTATTGTCCCCGGTGTTCTTGCGCTGGATGGGGTCGTTCAAAATTGACTTGCGGAGATATCCGTCGCCGTATGCCTTGCGGATGCCCGCGTTGATGGCGTCGGTGAGGTTCCCCTCCACCCTGGCGTCCTGGCCCACTTCGGCGAAGACCACCGCGAACCCAGTGTCCTGGCAATAGGGAACGCACTCCTTCTTGGCGATGGCCGCGTTTTCCTTGATCTGCCGGATCACCTCGCGTCCCGCCTCGGATTGCTCCGATTGGAGGGCCTCGTCAAAGGACTTCAGCATGTCCTCGCCGATGTCGAAATTGGCGTTCATGGCCACCTTTGCGAGGGCCTCGGTGATGTCTTCAGCTTTAACAGTCCTCATCGGCCTCCCCTAAAAAAGAAGGGGTCCGATCCGTCAGACCCCCGTAGGCAAATGATACTCCCCTGCGCCTCGGGTGACAAGGCGAAAACCGGCTTACTTTTGCGCAGATCGTGGTATAGTAACGGGGAATAGTTCGGCGAAACCTCGGTGCGAACGCGCCTCGGGGTCGCCGGGGGGCGGAACCACGGAAGGCTGAAAGGAGAATTGCACATGCTGAACAAGATAGGTCTGATCGGCGGTGGTTACATCGGCGGCGTCCTCGCTCAGGAGGTCGCGCAGCGAGGTCTGGCGAAGGAAGTCGGCATGACGGATCCGGCCCCGATGCCGAACCCCGCGGATCCGCCCGAGCGGCAGGAGGTCGTCAAGAAGCAGTCGGTCTCGATCGGCAAGTGCCTGGACATCGCCGAAGGCCTGCCGACCATCCGCAAGGACATCAAACTCGTCGCGTCCAAGGACTACTCCGCCCTGGCCGGCGCCGAGCTCGTCATCAACACCGCCGGCGTGCCGCGCAAGGCCAGGCCGGACGGCACCTTCCCGAGCCGCGAGGAGCTGTTGACGATCAACCTCAAGGTCACGATGGAAGTTGCCAAGGGGATCAAGCAGTACTGCCCGAACGCGATGATCATCTCCATCGCCAATCCGCTCGACGCCATCGTCTACACCCTGGACAAGCAGATGGCCCCGCCGAAGAACAGGCTGTTCGGCATGGCCGGCGTCCTCGACTCCGGGCGTTATTGCTATTTCGTCGCCGAGGCGGCCAATGTTTCGGTGGAAAACGTGAACGCCATCGTCCTCGGCGGGCACGGCGACGACATGGTGCCGGTGCGCAGTTCCTGCCAGATCGCCGGTATCCCGGTCACCAAGTTCCTCGACGCCGACACCCTTGCGAAAATCGAAGCGCGCACCCGCAAGGCCGGCGGCGAGGTCGTCGGTCTCCTGGGTTTCGGCTCGGCGTTCGTTTCGCCGGCCTGGGCGGCGCTCGAGATGGCCGAGGCGGTGATTTTCGACAAGCGCAAGATCATCCCCGTGTGCGCCAAACTCGAAGGCGAGTACGGCGTCAAGGGGCTGTTCGTCGGCGTGCCCGCGATCGTGGGCAAGAACGGCATCGAGAAGATCATCGAACTCGACCTCACCGACGAAGAGAAGGCTGCGCTGGCCAAGTCGGTCGTCGGAGTCAAGAAGACCTGCGACGAAGTCGACACCATGCTCAAGAGTTTGTAGAAAATCGC
Source organism: uncultured Acidobacteriota bacterium (assembly GCA_963772255.1). Lineage (GTDB taxonomy): Bacteria > Acidobacteriota > UBA4820 > UBA4820 > DSQY01 > JAKAJA01. The sequence continues at coordinate 225,351 of CAVYWK010000001.1, read as the reverse complement.
TTGGGAATTTTGGCACCTGGGCTTCCCGCCACGGCGGGGAGCCTTTTTTTTCGTCCATTCGCGCCGGCGCGCCAATGGAGAACATCCCCGCTCCACTCAGGGCGAGAAGCGCATTGAAAAACTGGAACTCCTGCCGACCGTGGCGCGGCGCTCGTTGGGCATATCTCTATCCCTGGATGGAGGACCCAGGACGAGAAATTTGGGTGATTCCCCCCAGTGTTTTGTGGAATTCCTCGCAAAATATGGAAGTAAACATCACTCTTGAACAGCAACTGACGCGCTGGCATCCCATGCCCGCTGGGTTGTTTGGCTCAAAATTCGGCTCAATGCCCGAAGCCCAATGGCCCGAGGGTGCAATAGCGTGAAAATGTGCGTCCGGAGCGAGGACCCCACCTGCACCCAAGCCGGTGGGGCTGTACTCTAAGGAGACGCCCAATGGCAAGGATCCTGTTTGTGGACGACGATCCGGACATCGTCGAGGCGGGGCAAATCGTCCTCAGGAGCGCGGGGCACGAGGTGGTCGCCGCCTACAGCCGAGAGGAGGGTATGGCCGCCGTGAAAGCCGCCGAACCCGATCTCATGATACTGGACGTGATGATGGAAGAGCCGGACGACGGCATCGCCATGGCCGTGGACCTTCGCAAGGCTGGGTTCAAGAAGCCCATCCTCATGCTCACGAGCTTGAGCAAGGTCGTGGGTTACGCCTACGGCCGCGAGGACGACGTGGTCCCGGTGGACGACTTCCAAGAGAAACCCATCGACCCCAAGACCCTGGTGGCCAAAGTGAACGAGCTTTTGGCGGCAAAGCCGACGGCAAAGGAGAAATGACATGCTCGCCACGGAACAGCAACGGCTCGCCACCGAGATCGTGGAGTTGGCCGACCGCTACGGGCGGGACCGCTGCGCCCTGATGCCCATCCTGCAGGCGGTCCAGCAGCGCTACCACCACATTTCGGAGTTCACCATGCAGGAGGTGGCCAACCTTCTGGGAATCCACCCGGTGGAGGTCTACAGCGTCGTGACCTTCTACGCTTTCCTGAAGGCGGAGAAGATCGGAAAGTTCGTGATCCGGCTGTGCAGGACCATCTCCTGCGACATGCAGGACAAGGACAAGGTGGCCCGCCAGCTCGAAAACGAGCTGGGCATCCGCTTCGGCGAAACGACACCGGACGGGAAGTTTTCCCTGGAATGGGCCAACTGCCTTGGGATGTGCGACCAGGGCCCGGCCCTGCTCGTCAACGACCAGGTCTTCACCCACGTGACGTTCGAAAAGGTCAGCGACATCCTGGAAGGTTGCCGACGAAGCTTTGGCGTGCATCCCATGCCGCAGGGAGGGCACTGACATGGACTCCCAGGTTTTGAACATCCAGAACAGGGGCCCCATCCTCTTCGGAGGAGTGGCCGCGGGCGAGGGCCTCAAAAAGGCCGTGGGCATGCGCCGTTCCGAGATCATCTCCGAAATCCGCAGCTCGGGCCTCAAGGGCCGCGGCGGTGCGGGCTTCCCCACCGGCGTGAAATGGAATCTGGCGGCCGCCGCAAGCGGAGAACGCAAGTACGTGGTCTGCAACGCGGATGAGGGCGAACCGGGCACCTTCAAGGACCGGGTCCTCCTCACCGAATACGCGGACCTTGTATTTGAAGGCATGACCATCGCGGGCCTGGCCATCGGATCTCACCAGGGCATCCTCTATCTCCGGGGCGAGTACCGCTACCTCCTCGCACGCCTGGAGGCCGTACTTGCGAAGCGCCACCTGGACGGACTTCTTGGCGAGGGCATCTTGGGCCGGGAAGGGTTCAAGTTCGACATCGAAATCCGCATGGGATCGGGTGCCTACGTCTGCGGCGAGGAGACGGCCCTCATCGAATCCCTCGAGGGCCAGCGCGGAGAGCCCAGAAACCGGCCGCCCTTCCCGGTGGACACGGGCTACATGGGCTGCCCCACCATCGTCAACAACGTGGAGACCCTCGCCCTGGCCGCCGCGGTCCTCGCGAGGGGCGCCGAGTGGTTCAAGGCCATCGGGACGGACAAGTCCACGGGCACCAAGCTCTTCTCCGTCTCGGGCGACTGCCTGGCCCCAGGCGTGTACGAATTTCCCATGGGCCTCACCATCGCCCAGCTACTCACGGAGGTGAAGGGCGAGGGGGCCAAGGCGGTCCAGGTGGGCGGCGCGTCCGGGACGTGCGTCCCCGCCTCCCAGTTCGCGCAGACCCTGGCTTTCGAGGGGGTCCCCACGGGAGGCTCCATCATCGTGTTCGGACAGCACCGCGACATGCTCAAGGTGGCCCGGAACTTCATGGAGTTTTTCGTAGAAGAGTCCTGCGGCCAGTGCACGCCCTGCCGCTACGGCAACGTCGCTCTGCTGGAAGGCATCGGGAAGCTGGAACAGGGACGCTGCTCCATGACGCACCTGAAGGAGTTGATGGCCCTGGGCGAGACCATGCAGCTCTCCTCCAAGTGCGGTCTGGGCCAGAGCAGCCCCAACGCGTTCCTCTCCATCGTGAAGAACTTCTCGGACGAGATCCTGGGCCGGGCGCTGCCCGCCTGACGGAGAAAACCATGCCAGATAAGACCCATGAAACGCAGAGCGACACGTCCCGGGCGCCCGTGAGCCAGAGGCCCCACACCGTGGCCGCGGGTGACGAGGGCATCGGTTCCCAGGTCTCTCTCAAGATCGACGGCCAGGACCTCAAGGTGCCCTTCGGCACCACCATCCTGGAGGCGGCCCGCAAGATCGGCGTCCGCATCCCCACCCTGTGCCAGCACGACGACCTCTGCATCGCGGGCGTGTGCCGGATCTGCGTGGTGGAAGTGGAAGGCATGAGGACCCTCCAGGCCTCCTGCGCCTATCCCGTCACCCAGCCCATCACGATCCACACGCACACGCGCAAGGTCCGTCAGGCGCGACGCCACATCCTGGACCTCATGCTCGCCAACCACTACGGCGAATGCTACGCGTGTTGGAGGAACCAGAACTGCGAGCTCCAGTCCCTCGCCGACGAGTACGGCGTGGACTCCTTCCGTTTCGGGCATCCCGAGAAGCCGAAGTACGAGAAGGACACCTCCAGTTACGCCCTCATCCGCGACATGAACAAATGCATACTCTGCCGCCGCTGCGTCCGCACCTGCATCGACCTGCAGGAAGTGGGAGTCCTGGAGGCCGTGGAGCGAGGCGAGAAGACCAAGATCGCCACGTTCATGGACAAGCCCCTGAGCGAGGTGATCTGCATCAACTGCGGCCAGTGCATCAACCGCTGTCCCACCAGCGCCCTCGCGGCCAACGACCCCACCGACGAGGTCTGGGCGGCCATCGACGACCCCACCAAGCACGTGGTCTTGCAGACGGCCCCGAGCCCTCGCGCCGCCATCGGCGAGTGTTTCGGGCAGGAGCCCGGCACCCCCCTCACGGGCGAGATGAACACGGCCCTGAAGTACTGCGGGTTCGACCGGGTCTTCGACACGAACTTCACGGCGGACCTCACGATCATCGAGGAGGGCACGGAGCTCCTCCTGCGCCTCCACGGGGCGCTCGTCAAGAAGGACCCCGCCATGACGCTGCCCCAGTTCACCTCCTGCTCTCCAGGTTGGGTGAAGTACCTGGAGCACTTCTACCCGGAAATGATCCCCAACCTATCCTCCGCCAAGAGCCCGCAGCAGATGTTCGGCGCCGTCATCAAGACCTACTACGCCAAGATGTACAACCTCGACCCGAAGGACATCGTCACCGTGGCCCTCATGCCCTGCTCGGCCAAGAAGTTCGAGTGCAACCGGCCGGAGATGTGCGACTCGGGATTCAAGGATGTGGACTATGGCCTGACCACCCGTGAGATCGCCGCCATGATCAAGGAAGCGGGGGTCATGGATCTGACCAACCTTCCCAAGAGCGGTTTCGACGACCCGTTTGGCACGGCCACGGGCTCGGGCGTCATCTTCGGCGCCACGGGCGGCGTCATGGAGGCGGCCCTGCGCACGGTCATCGAACTCGTGTGCGGAGTCAAAGTGGAAAACCTCTTCGACCACGCCCGCATCGAGCCCGTCCGAGGATTCGAGGGTATCAAGTACGTGGAACTGCCCATCCAGGCCGTGGGACCCGTGCCGGACATCCTGAAGGGCCTTTTCTCCGACTGGGAATGGCTCAAGGGCGCCACCCTCAAGGTGGCCGTGGCGCACGGGACAGCCAACGCGAAGCGAGTCCTGGACGACATCAAGGCGGGCGGTAAGTTCTCACAGTGCCACTTCATCGAGTTCATGGGATGCCCCGGAGGCTGCCTCGGTGGTGGCGGGCAACCCATACCCACGAGCCCGGAGATCCGCGCCGCGCGGGCCAAGGCCATCTACGCCGAGGACGAGGCCTACACGGTGCGCAAGTCCCATGAAAACCCGGACGTCCTAAAAATCTACGGGGAATTCCTCACGGACGGCCCCTGCGGCCACCTGAGTCACAAGCTTCTCCACACGGGCTACACGGCCCGTGGGAAGTACATCTTCTAGCGTCCTGTCAGCTCTGCGCCGAAGGCGGGCGGCCCTCTCTCGGCCGCCCGCCTTTCTCTTTCCCGCACCCACCAGGGTCCCCTTGCCCAGATCCCGCGATGCAAGCACGCAAGAGAGGCAGAAGGACCTAGAGGCTGGCGCGGGTTCCCAGGAAGGAGCTCTCTGGGCAGGGAGACCCAATTCCTCCGCCCAACCATCAAATAGGGTCATACGACCCATTAGTCCGGCATTTTCTTTCAATATTACAGAATTTCGCATCGTTTCTGCCTGCCTGGCCATACCTGATCTCGGCACTGTTGGGTTATTTGCCTCACACCAAGGCATGCATTTTGGATATAGCTCCCCGAAATTCATTGACTTGTGCTGGCCCGGTTTCTACATTTCCGATATATAGTTTGACGATATAAGGAGAAGTAGGACAGGGCGTGGAGGTTGGGCCGCTTTCCCATTCCGCATCTTGGGGGGATTCGTGCCTTCTCACCTTTCGGTGTGCCCTTATTGTTCTTCAGGTTGCGGTCTCCTGGTGGAGTCCCAGGCGGGGCGTCTCGTGGGGACGCACCCCAGCCAGGGCAGCCCGGTCTCGAAGGGCAGCCTCTGCGTGAGGGGCTGGAACTGCTCGGAGGCTCCTTATCATTCTGGGCGGATCACGCACCCGCTGGCCCGAAAAGGAGGGCCTGTTCGTCCCCGTTTCCGAACAGCACGCCGTCAAAGAGATCGCCAACCGGCTCGGCGCCGCGAGGCACTCCGCAAGTCGCGAGCCAGCACTCCCCCATCCTCTTCGCGGTGGGACCGACGCTTGCCAACGAGGACGCCTATGCCGTCAAGCTCCTTGCCAGGCGCCTCGGCGCGAAGATTTGCGGCACGGACCTTTCAGGGGTAGGTGCCGCCCGCCGGGCCCTCCGGCAGGTGCTGAGAAGAGGCACCGCTCCCGGGAACCCTCGAGTCGCTGGCGGAGGCCGACCTCCTCTGGGTGTTCGGCGCGGACCTCGAGAACTTCCCGCAGGTGGGTGCCAGGGTGACGACGGCGGGCAGAAGCGGTGCCACCATCGTCCGGTTCGATGCCTTCGCGAACCCCTCTGGCGCGGGACTTCGGACGGATGTCGTGTTCCCGCCCGAGGACGCGGGCACTCTCGCCCTTCTCCTCCAGAGGACCGCCTTGGCGGCTGAGGCCATCCCGCCGCGGGCCAAGGCCGCGCCCGGGTTCGAAACCTTGGCCGCATGGTGGATCCAGGGGAAGGCACCCTCCTTGCCTGACCACGCCTGGCTCACCGACGAATCAGCCGCCGCATTGGCCCAGGCGTTCCTGGCCGCGAAGAGACCCGCGGTCATCGTCGGAGAGCGGTGGCTCTCCACCGCCGGCGCCGAGGACTCCACGGTCCAACTCCTTCAGGCCCTGGCGCTGTTGGGAGGCGAAGAGCGGGTCGTGGTGGCCGCAGGCGAGTGCAATAGCTGGGGCGTGGGCGACGTGCTCGCGGAAGACTCCGGCCCCTCACCCCTCCTCAGCCTCCTGGACCCTGAAGCGGGGCTGGACTGTTCCGTTCTGGTCGTCTGGGGCGACGATCTCCTCCGGAGGGTGCCCAACCCTGACGCCCTGGTGGCCAAGCTCGCCCGCATCGAAACCCTGGTGGTGGTGGACCGCTTCGAGAGCGATACCCAGCGATTGGCCCATGTTTTCCTTCCCACCTGCTGCTTCGGGGAGACCGACGGGACCCTGAAAAACGCCTTCGGCACCCTCCAGCGCTCCCGCCAGGCGGTCAAACCCCCGAAGGATTGCTCCCCGGAGAGCACTTGGGTGACCCGGATCGGCCGCCGCATGGGAATAGAGGAGTGGCCCCTCACCCGGAAACAGTGGCTGGAAGCGCTGGAGGAGGAAATCGTGCCGTTCCAAGGCGCCAAGTGCGCCAGGCTTTATTCGGACGACGGTCTTTGCGGCATCCCTCTGAACGAAACCTCCTCCCTTGCCTTCACATCGCCAGGACCCCCCCTTGCGGCCCCGCGCACGACGGAGTTCCCCATGCGTCTGGTCTTCGGCTGGAATCCCGCCGCGTGGTCCACGGGCGCCCTGAGCCAGAGGGAGGAGATCCTGAGACGGGAATTCCCGGAGTCCACGCTCTCGCTCTCCCCGGGGGACTTGAAGGGCGCCGGCCTCAAGTCGGGTTGGCCGGCGAAGGTCGTGACCCCCGGCGGCGAGGCCATTTTGACCGTCAGGGAGGACGGGCGCCTGCCCGAAGGTGTGGCGCTCATCGTGCCCGTTCCAGGTAGCCCGGGCGCGGCTCTGCGAGGCTTCTACCCGAGCTCCGGCGGGGCACCGCCGGGAACCCAGCCGGTACCCGCAAGGATTGAAAAGGGCTAAGGACGATGGCCATGGAACGGTGGACCCTGAGAAAAGCCGCGCTTCCCTCCTTCCTGGAGGCCTTGCGCGGGGACTACCGGGTCATCGCCCCGCAGAGAGTGGGCCCCGCCGATGTGGTCTTTGGCGAATTCGCCCGGGGCGTGCCGATCCCCTTCGATTTCGTCAACTCCCTCCTGCCGCCCAAGGATTTCTTTTTCCCGAGGCGCGAGAGCCTCTTCACCTTCCATGGGACCAAGCACCCGGCCATCGCGCCACGGGAGCCCGTAAAGCCACTGGCCGTGTTCGGCATGCGTTCGTGCGACGCCACCGGCCTCACCTTCCTCGAAAAGTTCTTCGCCGAGCGGGGGTTCGACGACGGGGCGGTGACCGGCCGGATCCAGGACGCGCTCAGGATGACCCTGGCCTGCCACTCGCCGGGGCCAGACTGCTTCTGTGTATGCTGCGAGGGGGGGCCCTTTCTGCAGTCGGGCTTCGACCTCCAGTTCACGGATCTCGGGGATGCGCTCCTCGCGGAGGAGGGCTCGGAGAAGGGCGCCGGCGCAGTCCGGAAAGCCCAAGAGCTCTTTTCTCCAGCCCGGGCCGAGCATTTTGAAGCCAAGGCCCGCTTGGTGGCCAAGGTGGACTCTTCGTTCAAGCGGCGCTCCTACATGTCGGACGGGATCAAGAGGGTCACGCTCGGAAAGATCCCCCAGGAAAAGTGGGAGGCCTGGGCCGCCGACTGCAAGGGATGCGGTGGCTGCTGCTTCGTCTGCCCCACCTGCTCCTGCTTCACCGTGAGGGATGCGTGGAGGGGGCCCGAGGCCTTCTCTCGGGAGAGGTCCTGGGACGCCTGCCTCTATTCGGGCTTCACGCGTGAGGCCTCCGGGCACAACCCGCGCGCCCTCCGCGGCAGAGCGCCTCAAACGCCGCTTCTTCCACAAGATGAGCCTCCAATACCAGGAGATCATGGGCCGCCACGGCTGCGTCGGCTGCGGCCGATGCGTGACCACTTGCATGGGGGGACTGGACATCTCGACCCTCCTGACGAGGATCAAAGATGAGTGCCCGTAGCCTCTACGAACCGCAGCTCTCGGCCATCGAGCGCATCCAGGTGGAGACGCCCGATACGCAGACCTTTTTCCTGCGCTCGGACGGCATCGAGTGGCGCGAGAATTACAAGCCGGGCCAGTTCGTGGAGCTGTCCGTATTCGGAGTGGGCGAGGCCCCATTCTGCCTAGCCCAGAGCCCGACGCGCGCAGACTACATCGAGGTGACCGTGCGGCGGACCGGCGCCGTCACCGACCGCCTGCACACCTACGAGCCCGGCGATGTCATCGGCCTCCGAGGGCCCTTCGGCAACTGCTTCCCCTTCGAGAGAGCCCGGGGCAAGGACCTGGTCTTCGTGGGGGGCGGCATCGGCCTGCCGCCCCTGCGCTCCTTCATCAACTTCGTCCTGGACCATCGTCAGGACTACGGCCACGTCACGGTGCTCTACGGAGCCAGAACCCCCTCGGACCGCGTCTACAAGAGCGAGCTGGCCGGCTGGGCCAAATCGGACCAGCTCGTCCTCAAAGAGACCGTGGACAGGGCCGACGAGAGCTGGACGGGGCCCGTGGGCGTGGTGACGAAACTGCTCCAGGGCATGCCGGTGGACCCCGCGAACACCTTGGCCTTCACCTGCGGCCCGCCCATCATGCTCAAGTTCGTGGTGGCCGAACTCATCGCCCTTCAGATCCCCAACGGGAACATTGTCACCACCCTCGAACGCTACATGAAATGCGGCGTAGGCAAGTGCGGGCACTGCTGCGTGGGGCACCACTATGTCTGCGTGGACGGGCCCGTATACAACTTCGAGCAGATCAGCCACCTCCCGGAGGTCCCCTGAGATGGACAGGATCTTGGGAAAGGTCGTCCTGGCAGGTCTTGGATGCCCCGGCAGGGGGGACGACGGGGCGGGCTGCGCCCTCGCCCGCAGCCTCCGGGGAAACGCGTCTGTGCTCGCCCTGGACTGCGGCGACAGGCCGGAGAACTACACGGGGGACATCGCCACGGAGGAGCCCGACACCGTGCTGCTTGCAGACGCCCTGGAGATGGGGGGGCACCCTGGGGACGTGGCGATCCTGGAGGCGGATGAACTCGGCGGGGGCGGCTTCGAAACCCACCGGGCCTCGGTTGGGATCCTGATGGAGTACCTGAGGCGGCGGACGGGAGCCAGGGTGCTTTTTCTGGGCATCCAGCCTTCCCAGATCACGGACGGCGAGGGGCTCAGCCCGGAGGTGGCGGCGAGCGTGGAGAACCTGGCGCGGTTCCTGGGTGAGACCCGGCCGTTGCAGGGGGGAGATCATGGCCGCTGACACCCTTCTGTGGCTCCTCGCGGCGCCTTTCCTGGGCGCGCTCCTGCTCTTGGCAGTCCCTGGAAAGGTTCGGGACGTGCTGGCCGTCCTGCTTCCCGCCGTCTACCTCGCCCTGGGTCTCTGGGCCGTATTCGGGGCTGGGGAGCTTCCGCTGAGAACGTCCCTCGTCGGCCTGCCCTGGTTGGGCGAGGCGGGGACCTTCACGCTGCGCCTGGACCCCTTATCCGCCATCCTGATCCTGGTAGTCCTCATCGTCGGCCTTCTGGTCATGGCCTTCTCCACCGCCTACATGGGGCCGCGCAACAAAGAACACCCGATCCTGAACGGCGAGGGGAATGCCCGCTACTACTTCTTCCTCTCCCTCTTCATCGGCTCCATGGTGGGCGTGGCGCTGGCCGGAAACCTGCTCCTCTTCTTCTTTTTCTGGGAGTGCACGACCCTCTGCTCCTGGCTCCTCATTTCCCACCACACCGGGAGGCCCATCGCCGTGAAGGCGGGTTTCAAGGCCCTCGTCATGACGCACCTGGGAGGAGCCTTTCTCTTCTCCTCCGTGGGCATCGTGTACGGCCTGGAGGATAGCTTCGACTTCTCCGCCATCGCCCTGCTTCCCCCGGCCGCCATGGGCGTGGTCTTCGTTTTCCTCCTGGTGGCCGCCTCGGCCAAGTCGGCCCAGGTTCCGCTCTTCACGTGGCTGCCCGACGCCATGGAGGCCCCCACGCCCATCTCGGCCTACCTCCACGCCGCGGCCATGGTCAAAGCCGGCGTCTACCTCATGGCGAGGGTCATTCTGGATGCGGGGGTTTTTCCTGCCTGGACGGGCGGGCTCATGGCCGCCTGCGCACTCGTGACCATGGTCGTTGGACTCATATTCTGCTTCTATCAGGATGACCTGAAGCGATTCCTGGCCTTCTCCACCATTTCCCAACTCGGCACCATGATGCTCGGTCTCTCCCTCTTCATGCTCGGCTCCAAGGCGGGGTACGTGGCCGGCGTTTTCCACCTGGCGTGTCACTCCGTGGCCAAAGCGCTCCTTTTCCTGTGCGTGGGCGCCATGGCCATGCGGCTCGGCGTGAAATCCATCTCCAAGATCTCGGGACTCTACACGAAGATGCCCATCACGGCCGTCTCCTTCTTCATCGGCCTCCTGGCGGTGACGGGCATCCCCCCCTTCTCCTGCTTCTGGAGCAAGCTGGCCCTTGTGATCGGCATCCTCCAGCTCAAAGGCCCGGCTCTGTGGCTGATCTCCGTGCCCTTCTACCTGGAGGTAGTGATCGGCTTCCTCTGGTACCTGAAGGTCGGCCAGAAAGTCCTCTTCGGGAGTCCCTCGGAGACGGTCCTGGCTGCTCAACCCGACAGCGCAGTCAAGGGGGCGGGCTTCGTCAACGCGATCCTGCTGACGCTCGTGCTCCTGACTCTTTTCATGCCCCTCATCGTGTACCCGTTCTTGATGGAGCTCTAGGGCGATGGACCAAGAGACGCTGCTCCTGTGCGGTTTCGGGTTTCTCCTCGCGGGCGCCCTCCTGACCTTCCTCCTCCGCGGTGGTGGCGCCTGGGGCGCCGCATCGCGCCTGGTGGCGCTCCTGGCGGTGGCGGGCAGTTCGGCCTGTCTCGGGACCTTCGCCGCAGGGGTGCTTCTGGGGAAGGGCGTGTTCGGACCCGTGGTCCTTTGGAAGCTGGGCTATCGTGAAGGCCTCGCTCTCCATCCGCGTGGACGAGCTCTCCGCCCTCTTCCTGCTCCTCGTGAGCGCCCTCTCCCTGGCAGCGTCATGGTACGCCGTGGCCTACACCCGCAAACTGGAGGGAGACGCCGGCGGCTTCTACACGCCCTTCCTGCTCTTCATCCTCGGCATGGCGGGGGTAGTGGTGGTGGACGACTTCTTCTTCTTCTTCGTGCCGTGGGAGTTCATGGCCCTCTCCTCCTACCTCCTGGTGATCTACCACAAGGACAAAGCCGAAAACCTGGCGGCGGGCTTCAAATACTTCTTCATCACGCACGCGGGCACCCTGGCGCTCTTCTTCGGAGTGGCCCTCCTGGCGAACAGCGGAGGAGGTTCTTTCGGATTTTCCGACATGGCGGCGGCCATGCCGGATCTCCTGGCGGCGAACCCCGCTCTCGCCCACTTCGCGCTGCTGCTCATCCTCCTGGGCTTCCTCGTGAAGGCTGGCGGCTTCCCCTTCGGCATGTGGTGGCTGCCCGAAGCCCACCCCGCGGCTCCGTCCCCCGTCAGCGCGCTTCTCTCGGGGGTGATGATCAAGCTCGGCCTCTACGGCATCCTGCGCGTCTTCTTCGGAATCCTTCCGGTGGGCCCGTGGTCCCTTTACTGGGGGCTCGTCATAGCCGCCTTCGGGACTCTCTCGCTCTTCTTCGGCACCATGGCCGCCCTGGTCCAGCACGACTCCAAGCGCCTGCTGGCGTTCCACTCCATCGGCCAGGTGGGCTACATGCTCCTCGGATTCGGCATAGGCCTCGGCCTCGCCGTCAGCGACCCGACCCTCGCCGCGGTGGGCCTCATCGGGGGCCTCTTCCACCTGATCAACCACGCCTGTTTCAAAGGGTTGCTCTTCCTCAACGCCGGAACCTTCGAGGTCGCCACCGGGGAGAGGGACCTGAACGAGCTCGGGGGCTTGAACAGGCTTCTACCCATCACGGCGGCGTGCACCGTCGTGGCCTCCCTCTCCATCGCGGGGCTCCCGCCCTTCAACGGCTTCTCCAGCAAGTGGCTCCTCTACCACGCCTCCGTCTGGGGCAGTTTCAAGGCTACCCTCCCGTTCCTGTTCTTCGGGATTGCGGCGATTTTCATCTCGGCCGTGACGCTCGCCTCTTTTCTCAAGTTCATGGGGTCCACCATCTGGGGCTCCCCATCGGCGGCCGTGCGAGAGGCGAAGCCGGTGGGCGAATGGCCGTGGCTCGGCCCCGCGCAGATTCTCCTCGCCCTCCTCTGCCTGGGCTTCGGGCTCTTCCCCTTTGCCGGCATCTGGCTCTGCCACAGGGCTGCGGGATCCCTCTGGGGCGCCGAGGCCCTGCCCGACATGGCGTCGCTCTTCGGCCCGTGGCCGCCGGCTCTCGCGCTGTCCGACCAGGGCGTGATCGTGGGGCTGTGGTCCCCGCTCATCGTGGGCTCCATTTTCGTGGCGGCCTTCGCGCTGGCCCTCCTCATCCGGAGGCTGGCCTCCGCGCCAAAGAGGGTCGTGGCGGTTTGGAGCTGCGGTTCCGAGGTGGCGCCCGACGAGCTGAGGTTCAGGGCCGACCACTACTACACGCCCTTCAAGAGGTTCGTGCACCTGATCCTGCCCGAGTGGAAGATCGCCTGGCGACCCGAGGCTTGGCCCGCAGTGCCGAAGCTCCTCAACCCGGACGGGTGGGCTTACGATCCCGCCGTCGGCGGAATGGTCGGGCTGTTCCGCTGGTTCTCCGCGAGCCGCGTGGGCATGCCCCAGGTCTACCCCGCCTGGCTTTTGATCGGCCTCGCGGCGGCCTTCTTGTGCCTGTTCATCCTCTGAAAGGTTGGCCGACATGGGTGAAGCCGCAAAAGTCCTGGATGACATCCGCACCCACCTCGTGCACCGGGTGATCGAGACCCAGGAGATGAGCGACTCGGTCGCCGTGGTGACCGTATCGTCCGACGACCTTCCGGGCGTCGCCGGCTCCTGGACAAGGTCCTGGACGCCCGCTTCGTGATCAGCGCCGGCACCGACTTCCGCGAGCTGGGCAAAGGGTTCCGGGTCGACCACATCTTCTCGCAGGACCGCCGCAAGACATGGATCGTCCTGCGGGCTTACGCCGATGCCGTGGACCCCGCGGTGGCCTCCATCACGCCGGTGGTCCCCGCCGCGGCATGGGCCGAGAGGGAGTTCCAAGACATGTTGGGGATCAGGGCCGAAGGGCATCCCGACCCCCGCCGACTGATCCTGGCGGACGACTGGCCCGAGGGCGTCCACCCCCTGAGGAGGGACTTCCCCTACAACTTCAAGCCGGAACCCGCAGACAACGTGGCCCAGCCGCTCGCCTCGCCCCCCGGCAAGTCCGTCACCGTCCCCATCGGCCCGTTCTTCCCCGTCCTGGAGGAACCTTGCTTCCTGAAAGTCTTCTGCGACGGGGAGGAGGTCGTGGGGCTCGACTACCGGGGTTTCTTCAACCACCGCGGCATCGAGAAGCTCGGGGACTCCAAGCTCACCTACAACGAGATCCCCTTCCTGGCGGAGAGGATCTGCGGCATCTGCGGGATGGTGCACTCCACCGCCTACGTCCAGGCCGTGGAGAACGCCTCGGGCGTCCAGGCCCCGCCGCGGGCCAAGGTACATCCGCTCCATAGTGCTCGAACTGGAGCGCATCCACAGCCACCTGCTCTGGCTCGGCATCGCGGGCCACATCCTGGGATTCGACACGGTCCTCATGCAGACCTGGCGCATGCGCGAGCCCATCATGTGGCTCATGGAAAGGATCACGGGGAACAGGAAGACGTACGGGACGAACCTCGTGGGCGGGGTCCGGATGGACATCCCCAAGGAGGTCCACGACGACATTCTCCGCGTCATCGGCGAAATCGAGCGGGAGTGGCTCAAGGTGATCTCCGCGGTCCTGGACGACACGCCTCTCCTCATGCGCCTTTCCAAGGTGGGCGTGCTTCCGGCCGATCAGGCGAGGGCGCTGGGCTCCGTTGGCCCCACGGGGCGGGGCTCGAAGCAGCCCATCGACGTGCGGATCGACCACCCGTACGCCGCCTACGACACGATCGAAGTGAAGGGCGTCTTCAAAGACACCTGCGACGTGGCCGCGCGGACTCTGGTTCGGCTGGAGGAGACCCTGGAATCCATCCGCCAGGTCAAGGCGCTGCTCGTGCAGATGCCCGACGGACCGATCCAGGCGACGTTTACGGAGGCCATCCCCCCCGGGCTGGAGGGGATTTCCGCGGTGGAGGCCCCGCGCGGAGAAGTGATCCATTACGTGATCACCGGAGAAGAAACACGACCACTCCGCTGGCGTGTTCGTGCACCGACCTACGCCAACCTCCAGGCCCTGGGGGCCTCGCTCAAGGGGATGAGCCTGGCGGACGTGCCCATCGTCCTCGGGAGCATGGACCCCTGCTTCTCGTGCACCGAGCGGGTTCAGGTGGTGGACGCCAGGTCCAGCCAGGTGCGGATCATCAAACGGCGTGAGCTCGAAGAGATGGCGCGCGGGCGGTACGCGGGAAGGGGCGGCGGAAAATGAACCCTGCCGTCGTCATCACTCTGAAAGCGTTTGCCTATACGGCGCTCGTGCTCTTCGCCTCGCCGCTCCTGGAGGGGATCATCCGCAAGATCAAAGCGCTGATTCATTCGCGGATGGGCCCGCCCATCACTCAGCCCTACCTCGACCTCATGAAGTTGATGGTGAAGGAAGACCTGGCGAGCGAGACCGGGATGGTGGCCCGTCTTGCGCCCCCCGCCGCCTTCGCCGCGGTGCTCAGCGCAGCCTTCTTCGTGCCCTTCGGCGTGGGCGCACCGGCCGCTGGGGCCGGCGACCTCTTCCTCTTCATCTACCTCATCACGCTCTGCTCCGTCTGCGTCATGGCGGGGGCGCTTTCGCACGCGAGCCCTTACTCGCACCTCGGGAGCAGCAGGGAGATGATGATGGTGCTCACCGTGGAGGCCGTCGTGATCATCAGCCTCCTGACCGTGGCCGTAAGCGGCCACACGGCGATTCTCTCGCACCTCGTGGGACTGACTTTCAAGGCCTCTTTCATCCTCAGTCTCGCCTGCTACCTCTTCGCCATGCAGGCTCTCCTGGGAAAGCTCCCCTTCGACATCCCCGAGGCCGAGCAGGAGATCATGGAGGGACCTTTCATCGAGTACAGCGGCCCATCCCTGGCCCTTTTCAAGTGGACCTTTTACATGAAGCAGCTCATCTTCGGGTCGCTATTTTTCAACCTCTTCGTGGGGTGGCCCCGCGTTACGGCTTGGGGCGCCGTCGGCTCTCTGCTCAACTTTCTCATCAGCTTCGTGGCGGTCATGCTCTTGGGGCTCCTCGTGGTGCTCGTGGACGCCACACACCCGAGGCTGAGGATCGATCAGTCCCTCCGCTTCTTCGGGGGGCTGATCGTGGTGGCCCTGGTGGCCGTTGGCCTCGCGGCCTTCGGCATGTGAAGGAAAGGAGGGCGCCTTGCTGGGCTTGAAGCTCTTGCGCGGGAAGATCAAGGAGGCCGCGCTGTGCCTTTCTGCGGGGAGGGTCACCCTCCCCTACCCCTTCGCCCCTGCCAACCCGGCCCCCGGATTCCGCGGCCTGCCGAGGGTGGACGCCTCGCGCTGCATCGGGTGCGGCGGTTGCGCCAGCGTGTGCACCCCGAATCTCATCACCATCGAGGACCGTGGGCAGATCGCCCTGTTCACCTGGACCCTGGCCAGGTGCACCTACTGCGCGCGCTGCGCGGAGGTGTGCCCGGAGGACGCGGTCGTCATGGATGAGGGATTTGAGACGGCCACCGAAGACATCGGCGACCTCACCGCGACGGTGGAGGTCTTCATGGGTTCCTGCAACCGCTGCGGCCGCTGCTACAGGACCTCGACGCCCCTCGACCCGCCCCACGTCAGACCCTTCCACGACGATCGCGTGGCTGCGCTTTGCGACAAGTGGAAGGACGCGCCCGTGGGGTCCACGAAGGAGGCCCCGGCATGAGTTCCGCGGGATTCGCCCTCGTCTTCGCGCTCACCCTCGGCGCCTTCGCATTCGCCCTCCTCGCCGTGGAGGCGCGCTCCCTGGTCCGCTCCACTTACCTATACGTGGCCCACAGTTGCTTCCTGATCCTCATCTACGTCACCTACGCCGTCTTCACGGGCAACAACTACCTCTTCGTCTGGGCATGCCTTTGCGTGGTAAACACCTGGATCCTCCCGTTCCTCGTGGGCGGACTGAAGTTCACCGCCGCGCGGATTTCGGGCGAGATCCGCGTGCCGAGGAGCACGCCTTTCATCTTCGCGGGCGTGGCCGTCCTCGCCGTCGCCGCAGTCGCGTCCCTCTCCGGCTTCAGCCTCGCGGTCTCCACCAGCCCCATCGATAACCTCGACAAGACCGTCAGCCTCAACCTGCTGGCGGCACTCCTTTTATTCGTCTACGGCATCATCGTATTGCTCACGCACCGGCATCTCTTCAAGCTGGCGCTGGGCCTGTTGATCATGACCGCAGGGGCCCACCTGACGCTCGTCCAGATGGCTCCGAAGCTCTTCACCATGGTGGAGATCGAGATCCTCACGAAAGTGATGGGAACGGTCTTCGCCATGCTCTATGCCGCCCGGCTACTTTCGGAGCGGTTCCAATCGGCGGACGCTTCGGAGCTCCTGAGCTCCCGGGAATGAGTGACTGAAATGGCCAGCTCGACCTCGCTGCTCATCACGCTGATCCCGTTCATCCCTCTGATGGCCGCCCTTTTCGTCGCCCTGGCCGAGAGCGGGGAACTCGGGCGGCGTGTCGCATTTCTCGCGGGGACGCTCCCCTCCTTCCTCCTGGGCTGCGTCGTCGCCTACCAGGTCATCACCCCTCACGGCGCCCAGCCCGTGGTCCTCACGGCCTGGGGTGGATTCCTCTACGCGGACGCCCTGACGGCGCTCATGATCTGCTGCACCTTCTTTCTGGTCAGCGCCGTGGGGATCTATTCCTTCGCCTACATGCGACACGACCAAGAGAAGGGCCTGGTTTCGGAGAAGGGCGTCCGGGGCTACTACTTCCTGCTTCTGGTATTCAGCGCCTTCATGACGTGGACGGTGACCATCAGCCACCTCTTCTTCATGTTTCTCGTCATCGAGATCGCCACCATCGCCGTCAGCTTCCTCGTGGCGTCCTACAAGACTAAATACGCCCTCATCGCCTCCTACAAGTACAACCTCCTCGTGGTGATGGCCATGCTCTTCGCGGTTATGGGGGCCGTCCTCATCTTCGCCAAGATGTCGGAGACGAACCCAGAGCTCACGAGGATCCACCTCTTGGACATGGGCAAGCTGGTGGTCCTCCTCCCCGCGTGGCTCGCGCTCACCATCACGGCGTGTTTCATCTGCGCCTTCGGCACCAAAGGCGGCATGATGCCTTTCCACTCCTGGCTGCCGGACGCCCACTCGGAGGCCCCGGCCCCCATCTCGGCCCTCCTGTCGGGCCTGGTGATCACCATCGGTCCCTTCTGCTTCGCGAGGACCGTCAGCCTCTTCTCCCCGCACTACTCCCAGATCTTCGTGTTCCTCTCGGCCATCGCCTGTGTCTCCATCGTCCTCGGGATCCTCATGGCCATCGCCCAGGACGACCTGAAGCGCCTCCTGGCCTATTCCTCCATCAGCCAGATCGGCTACGTGTTCGCGGGCGTTGGCCTCGGAACCTACCTGGGGCTCTACGGCGGGATGTTCCACGCCGTGACCCACATGCTGGCCAAAGCGCTCCTCTTCTTCTGCGCGGGAGCGGTGATCTACCGGCTGGGGATCCGCAAGATCTCCGACCTGGGCGGCCTGTCGCGCAAAATGCCGGTGACCGCCTTCTGCTTCTTCGTGGGGGCTCTCTCCGTCGGTGGGCTACCGCTCCTCGCAGGTTTCCCGAGCAAGTACTCCATCGTCCTCGCCCTCGCCCAGGCCCGCCTGTGGTGGGCCATGGGGCTGGCCGCCTTCGCCGGGATCCTGACGCTCGCGGGCCTGGTCTGGGCCGCGCACCGCGTGTTCTGGGGGGAGGAGTCGGAGAAGGTCGCGGCCCTTCCCCCCGGGGGCAAGGAAATCCCCCTGGCTATGTCGGTCCCCATGGTCCTCATCGCCGCCGCCATCATCCTGCTGGGGATCTTCCCCCAGTGGCTCTACCCGGTCCTGGACACCGCGTCCCGCTCCGTTCTCGCCCTCGTCGCCCAGGGAGGACCCCCATGAGCGCCCTCGGTACCGGCCTGCGCAACGCATTCATGAAAGCCTTCCCCAAGTCGCTGTGGCTCTTCCACGTGAACCTCGGTGCGTGCAACGGCTGCGACATCGAGGTCATCAACGTCCTCACGCCCTACTACGACGTGGAGAGGTTCGGCGCCAAGCTGGTGGGGTCGCCCAGGCACGCCGACGTCCTCCTGGTCAGCGGCCCGGTGACGCGCCAGATCGTCCCGCACGTGAAGCGGCTCTGGGAGGCCGTCCCGGAACCCAAGCTCGTCTTCGCGGTGGGGAGTTGCGCCTGCGGGGGAGGCATCTGGTACGACACGTACAATGTGCTGGGGGGCGCCAGCAAGGTCCTCCCCGTCAACTACTACATCCCCGGCTGTCCGCCGAGGCCCGAGGCCATCGTATACGGTGTCGCGCTCGCCCTGGGGCTCGTCCCCAAAAAAGTTGCCGCGCAACACCTGTCCGACGAATTCCTCGAGGAGTACAGAAAGCTCAACCCATCACTGGCCGCAGCGGGGCCTTGAGCCCTGCGAGCACACCTCAGGAGGCGCCGGTCATGCCGAAGATCTTGATGATCGATGACGACACCGACTTCGCCGCTTCCGTTCGCATCTTATTGGAAGCCAGCGGGCACCAGTTCCACTGGGCCCGCAACGGCCAAGAGGGTCTCGAGAAGGTCAAGGAGTTGCGTCCGGACCTGATCATCCTCGATGTGATGATGGACAGCTTCACCGAGGGGTTCCACATCTCCCTCTCGCTCCGCGACCCTTCACCCGGCTCCGAGTTTGCCGCTTTCCGAGGTATCCCCATCCTGATGCTGTCGTCCGTTCACGCCGCCACATCGCTCCGGTTCGCGCCAGACGAGGATTATCTTCCCGTGGACGCGTTCCTCGACAAGTCGGCCACTCCAGAGGAACTGCTCGCCAAGGTGAGCGAACTCGTTGGAAAAGCGTGAGGAGGGGATGGTATAGTTCAAGACGCGCAGGTTGAAAATGCCGACCATGGAACCGTTCAGCGGAAGGACGATGGCCCAGCAGGAGCTCGTCTACAGCCTGCGCTGGCTCATCAACATGCGCTGGATCGCCTCGGTCGGTGTGGTGGTTGGGACCGCCATCGCCGCAAGGGCGTTGCGGGTTCCCATCGCGGAGCTTCCCCTTTACCTCCTGGGCTTGACCCTCCTTGCCTATAACCTGGCCCTGAAGCTCAGCCTGAAATGGCTGGACGCGAAGTACGCCGATGTGGGCGCGGCCTTCCAGTGGTTCGCCCGGACCCAGATCGGCCTGGACTGGATGGGAATGGCGGTCCTGATCCACTACTCGGGGGGAGTAGAGAGCCCCGCGATCCTATTCTTTTTATTCCATATCACCATCGCCTCCCTGCTGCTGCCCCACGACCGGGGTTTCCTCTATGTGACCGTGGGTCCGGCGCTCGTGGGAGGCGTGGCGCTGGCCGAGTACTCGGGCCTTCTTCCGCACGTCTACCTCGTGCCGGCGCCGCTGCACCAGGACAGGATCTATGTCATGGGCGTGCTCTTCTTTTTCACCTGCGCATCCTACGTCATGGCTTACGTTTCCATGTCCATTTCCCGCCGCCTCCGGAGGAGGGAGGACGAGGTCGCGGGACTCTACCAGGGCGTCGAAGCCACGCTCTCGTCGCTGGACTTCCGAACGGTCCTGGACAAATTGACCGAGGCCGCTGCCCGGGTGCTGAACTGCAAGGGCGCCTCCGTGAGGCTCCTGGACCCGCAGGGCCGAACCCTCGAGATGGTAACGGCTTGGGGCCTCAGCCCTGGATACCTCGAGAAGGCGCCCATAGACCTCGGCAGGGCATTGATCGACCAGGAGGCGCTCTCGGGGAAGACCGTCCTGGTCACGGACGCCGCCAACGACCCGCGCATTCGCTATCCGCACAAGATCAGGGCCGAGGGCATCGTCTCCATCCTGAGCACCCCGCTCCTCGGCAAGACAGGGCCTCTCGGCGTTCTGAGGGCGTACGGGGACGAGAGGCACCAGTTCTCGAAGGACGACGCCGCCTTCCTTGCCGCGGTGGCTTCCTACGGGGCCGTGGCCATCGAAAACGCGCGCACGTACCAGATGCGCCTCGACATCGACAGGGATAAGTCAGTCTTCCTCCGCACGGTGACCCACGAGTTGCGGTCTCCCCTCAACGCCGTCGCATCCATTCTGGGAGTTCTCCGGCAAGTTTGCGCGGGGGACCTGGGCGCAAAGCAAGCCGACCTCGTGAACCGGGCGCTCCAGCGCGTCAACTTCCTTCAAACACTGGTGGACGATCTGCTGGACTTGGCCTCGGGCAAGGCGGAGGTGCTCAACACGGCGAACCGGGAGAGAGTCTCC
Organism: uncultured Acidobacteriota bacterium; assembly: GCA_963772255.1. Taxonomy (GTDB): domain Bacteria; phylum Acidobacteriota; class UBA4820; order UBA4820; family DSQY01; genus JAKAJA01. The sequence continues at coordinate 204,960 of CAVYWK010000001.1, read as the reverse complement.
CTCAACGGGTCGCTCAGGGATGCCTGCGCCCGCTTCGAGCCGCAGGCCAAGGCGAAGAGGCTGGAGCTGTTGCTCTCCGAACCGGAGGAGGATCTTGCGATTTGGTGCGATCGGAGCGAACTTGAGAGGGTTCTGAACAACCTGCTCAGCAACGCCGTCAAGTACACCAAGATGGGAGAGGTTAGAGTGAGCCTCGTTCGCGAGGGGGATGGGGCCAGGCTGGCCGTAGCCGACACCGGTATCGGAATTCCCAAGTCGGCCATGAGCCAGCTTTTCGAAGAGTTTTTTCGGGCGCCGAACGCCAAGGCCATGGACGAGAGAGGCACCGGCCTCGGCCTGGCTATCATCAAAGACCTCGTTGCGCGCTACGGGGGCACCATTTCCGCGGAGAGCACGGAAGGCCAGGGGACGGTCTTCACCCTCCTCCTTCCGCTGGCCTCCACCCAAGTCCCGTAAACTGTGGGCTTGGGTACTCTCCCTCTTCTGGGCGCAGGTCTGGCCCGCTATCATCACCTGCGTCCTCGTCGCCATCGTCAAAAAGCGCCACGACACGGGAACCTCCATCCAACCGATGCTGGAAGTCGTCGGCGTGTGCATCTCAGGGAAAGTCTCCAGCCACGGGCTTCTTTGCGAGAAGTGCAACTCAACACCGAACGCGCTTCTCGCATCCCACTGCCGCCATTGAGTTTATAGCCGGCCGGCGGTGATTCAGTCTCCCGCTTCGCCTATGCACCCTCTTTTCCTAACCCCCTAGGTGTCTTATACTAATGAACCTTAGGGAGATCCATGCCCGACTATATTTTCAAGGGCTCGCTGGCGGAAAACCCGCTTCCCGAGATCCTCCAGAAAATCAACTATTACAAGGTGCCCGGGGTCCTCACCGTGTCCTCGACCCTGGGGTCCAAGCAGATCTTCATCGCGGGCGGGAATGTGATTTTCGCCTCGTCCACCTTCGACAACGACCGCCTCGGAGAGTTTCTCCTGCGCGCCGGTCGCATCACGCCTGACCAGTACGACCATTCCGTGGAAATCATGCGGACCACCGGGAAGCGTCAGGGCGCGGCCCTGGTGGAGATAGGTGCCATCAAGCCCCAAGAACTGCTCCAGGCCGTGAAGGAGCAGGTCACGGCCATCGTTTGGTCCCTGTTCAATTGGGCCGAAGGCTCCGTGACCTTCGCCGTGGGGAAGTTCAAGGACGAGGAGATCATCAAGTTGAACCTGGACAGCAGGCAGGTCATTCTCCAGGGCATCCAGGCCATCGAGGACCCCAAACGCATCGTGAGATGGCTGGGCCGCAAGGACGAGATTTTCGAACCTACGGACAACGCCCTGGCCCTGCTTCCCACCCTGCCCCTCAGCCCTGGAGACCGCCAGGTGTTGCGCCTCGTCAACGGGATGCGGTCCTTCCTGGAGATCCTCCAGGCATCCTCGGGGGACTCGGCCGCAGCCGCCAAGACGCTCTACGCGCTCTACACGCTGGGACTCATACGCAAGAAGCAGACTTCGGTGAAGATCGTAGCCAGCCTGGGCCTGAACGGTGGGGGGGACCCTTGATCAAGATTTCGTTCCTGGGAGGACTGGGAGACTTCGGCAAGAACATGACCGTGATCGAGCACGGGGGCGCCTTGCTCGTGGTGGATTGCGGCAGCATGTTCCCCGAGGCGGACATCCCGGGGATCGATCTGATCATCCCGGATTTCAGTTATGTCCTGGACAACGCCGACCGCTTGGCCGGCCTGGTGCTCACCCACGGCCACGAAGACCACATCGGCGCCGCACCCTTCCTCCTCAAGCGCCTGCCCATGCCGGTGTTCGCCTCTCGGCTCACCATGGGCCTCCTCAACCGCAAGCTCTCCGAGATGGGCGTGGAGCCCACCTCCCGAACCCTCCTGGAGCCGGGGAAGCAGGTGGGCGCGGGTCCCTTCACCATCGAAGGCATTCCCGTCACCCACTCCATCCCGGACGCCATGTCCCTGGCCATCGGAACTCCGGAGGGAACCCTCCTCCACACGGGCGATTTCAAGTTGGACCAGACCCCGCTGGACCACCGCCTCACGCACTACGACCGCCTGCAGGAGTTGGGTCGCCAGGGCATCCTGGCCATGCTCATCGACAGCACCAACGTGGAGATCGAGGGTATGGTGGGGTCCGAGATCCGGGTCCGCGATACGCTCGACCGCTACATCTCGGCCCAGGACACAAACAAGCTCATCATCACGCTCTTCTCCACGAACATGATGCGCATCCAAGCCATTTACGACCTCGCCGCCAAGTATCAGAAAAAGGTGGCGCTCTACGGGCGGTCCCTGGTTCAAAACACGCGCGTGGGGGAGGAAGTGGGTTACCTCCACATCCCTGGTGGCGTCTCCATCGCCGCCGATGAGGTGTCCTCGTATTCGCCCGAGGACGTCATCATCCTGGTGGCGGGCAGCCAGGGAGAGCCGCAGGCCGCCATGACGCGCGTCGCGTTCGACGAGTGCAAGAACTTCGGAGTGGAGGAGGGAGACCACCTCATCCTTTCCGCCCGGATCATCCCGGGGAACGAGAAGCGGGTGGCCCGGGTCATCAATCAGGTCTACCGGAAAGGCGGCGAGGTGGTCACGGCCCGCGACGACCGGGTGCATGTCTCGGGCCACGGCGCCCAGGAGGAAATCAAGATGATGGCCTCCTGGATCCGGCCCAAGTACTACATCCCCGTGCACGGGGAGCTCCGCCAGCTCAAGGGCAATGCCACGCTGGCCAAGCAGATGGGGTACGACGACGCCCACATCCTGGTGTCCGACCTGGGTGAGTCCCTGACCTTCGAGAAGGGCGAGTTCGCGAGCCGCGGCGAAGTGCCCACGGGAAGCTGGCTCATCGACGGGGACGACACCGACCCCGTGGACCGGCTCGTGGTGCGAGACCGCCGCCACCTCTCCAACGACGGCGTGGTGGTCCCCATCGTGGTCATCAATCGCCAGGAGAGTCGCATGGAATCGGAGCCCGAGATCATCAGCCGCGGGTATCCGACCCTCGAAGGCGCCACCGACACGGTGGATGAGGTGAAAAGCGATCTGGTCGCCATGGTCCGTTCACTGTCCGTTCAGGAGATCCGCGACAGCTCCATTCTGAAAGCGAAGGTCAAGTCCACCGTCAAGCGGACCCTCAAGCGCAACGAAGCCCGCATCCCGCTCATCATCCCCGTGGTCATGGAGATCTGAGAAAATGTCGGATGTGGAATGTTGACTGTGGAATGTAGGGCCAACGACGGGACGAGCGTGAGGCCCATGGGTTCGCTTCACATTCGCCATTCGCCATTCGACATTCGACATCGGAGTCCGATCACTTGATGAACCTGATTGCTGATCACCTGATCACTTCCTTCGGAGACCCTCCATGAGCTTGCCCTGGACCATCCTTCTGGCCATCATCCAAGGCCTGGCCGAGTTCTTCCCCGTCTCCTCCTCCGCCCACCTCACCATTCTGGGGGCCGTGGGCGGCATCAAGGAGGAGGACGCCCTCGTCTTCTTCCTCGTCCTCCATTTCGGAACCCTCATGGCCACGGTGGTCTTCTTTTGGAGAGACCTGCTGAACCTGGCGCTGGGAGCCTTCAAGGGTGACCGCCAGGCCTGGCGCTTCGTCGGGCTCATCGCGGTCACCACTGCCGTGACCGGCGTCCTGGGCCTCTCTCTGAAGCATGTGACCGAGAAACTGGTGACCTCCCCCGGCATCGTCGGGGGGATGCTGCTTTTCACCGCGTGCTACCTGTGGGGCACCAAGTATCTGCCCAAAGGCACCAAGAGCCAGGGAGAGATGACATGGCTCGACGCGGCGCTGGTGGGGCTCGCCCAGGGTTGCGCGGTGATCCCCGGCGTGTCGCGCTCGGGGGCGAGCATCAGCTCGGGCCTGGCCCGCGGCCTGGACCGGGCGACGGCCTTCCGGTACTCCTTTCTCGCCTCCCTCCCCGCCATCGCCGGGGCCTTTCTCCTGGAAGCACGGCAGGCGTTCTCCGCCGAGAATCCTCACCTGGCGGACGATGTGATCGGAGCCCTCGTTTCGTTTGTCGTCGGGTGCTTCGCCCTCTGGCTGTGGCGCAAGACGGTCATCCGGTTCGGTCCCCACGTCTTCGCTCCATGGTGCCTTCTGGCGGGTCTGTGCGGCATCGCGGTGGCCCTCTTCAAACACGGAGCCTTCTGAAACATGGAGCCCGTGGGCAGCGGAATCGTTCATACGGGCGTGGCCTCGCGGACGCTGCGCGCCCTGCGCCACCGGAATTTCCGGCTCTTCTTCTTCGGCCAGCTCACGTCCCTTATCGGATCATGGATGCAGAGCCTGGCCCAGGGCTGGCTCGTCTGGCGCCTGACGCACTCCACCACCATGCTGGGCCTCGTGGGCTTCTGCCAGTTCGCGCCGGTATTGGCGCTGGGCCTCCTGGGAGGTGTGGCCGCCGATCGTTTCGATCGCCACAAGCTCGTCATCGTGACGCAGACGGCGCTCCTGGCCCAGTCGGTGGTCCTCGCGGCCCTGACCCTGCTCGGTCTCATCCAGGTATGGCAGATCCTGGCTCTGGCGCTCGTGCTGGGGACGGTGAACGCCTTCGACATGACGGCCAGGCAGGCGTTCCTCGTGCAAATGGTGGGTCGCGAGGACCTGGGCAACGCCATCGCGCTCAACTCCTCCGCGTTCAACGGCGCGCGCATCGTGGGCCCGGCCCTCGCGGGGTTCGTGGTGCAGCGATGGGGAGAGGGCACATGCTTCGCCGTCAACTCGGCCTCCTTCCTGGCAGTCCTGGGAAGTCTTCTCGCCATGCGGCTGGACAAACAGCCGCCGCCAACCATCCCCCAGGGCACCTGGGCTTACTTGAAGGAGGGGTTCGTTTACGCCTGGCGAACGCCCCAGGTGCGACACATCTTGGGGTTGCTGGTGGCCTCGAGCCTCCTCGCCCTCCCCTACTCCTTCCTGCTTCCCGCCGTCGTTGGTGGCCTGCTGGGACGGGATGCGTCCAGCCTGGGAGTGCTCTGGGCTTTCGCGGGCGTGGGCGCGCTCACTGCGGCGCTCGTCATCGCGGGCAAGACCCACACGCGAGGTCTGGGCCGCATGGCGGGAATCGCCGCGGTGGGCTTCGGCGTCCTCCTGGTGGTTTTCGGCCTGTCGTCCAGCTTCGTCCTGAGCTGCGCGCTCATCACGGGCCTCGGGTTCTGCATGATGACCCAACTGGCGTCCACCAACACGCTCGTGCAGCACCTCTCACCCGAAGCTCTGCGCGGCCGCGTGGTGAGCCTCTACGTCATCACGTTCATAGGGGTTTCCCCCTTGGGTGGGCTCATGCAGGGACGCATGGCGAAAACCGTCGGCCTCCGGGAGGTGCTGGTCATCGGCGGCCTGCTGGGAGCAAGCGCGGGCCTCGCTTTTCTCGCCACCATCCCGTGGGTCCACCGCCGGATGGCGGCCCTGAACCGCGACGCCGGTCTCGAAATCGAAACGCCTGACTCCGTCCGCGGCCCCAGCAAGGAGCGAAGATGACCGGCACCGACGCCTATCTCCTCCCCTGCCCCGGAGTGGATTCGCAAGGCCCCCGCATTCGCTCCCTGGCCGCCGAGATCACCCGGGGCATTGCCGGTGACTCCGAACGGGCTTCGGCCCTCTTTAATTGGGTGCGCGACACGGTCCGTTACATCCCCTACGCGCCCTTTGCCGCCCTGGAGGACTATGAGCCCACGCGCACGCTGGATCGCGGGTACGGGTTCTGCACCCAGAAATCCGCCCTCCTCGTGGCGCTGGCGCGTGCCTCGGGTATTCCCGCGCGGTTCCACTATGCGGACCTTCTTAACCACAACATGCCCGGCAGGCTGGGCCTCGTCCTGGGCAGCAACCGCATGGTCTACCACACCTACGCGGACCTCAGGGTGAACGGCCGCTGGCTCAAGGTCACCCCCTCCTTCGAGCGATCCCTGTGCGAGAAGATGGGCTGGCGGCTCGTGGAGTTCGACGGCCACGGCCGATGCAACCCTCCACGCATCGGACCTTCGAGGCCGGCCCCACATCGAGTATGTCTTGGACCGTGGGACCGACCCCGGCATCCCCCTGCCCCAGATGCTCCGCGCTTGGGAGGAGGACTATGGGATGGAGGCGCTGGCCAGGTGGGAAGAGGCTACCGCCCAGATGGCAGCGAGGGAATGACAGATAAAGTGACCATGTGATCGGGTGATCAGGTCGTGGATGTCGGATGTCGGACGTCGGATGTCGGATGTTGAATGTCGAATGGTGAATGTTAACAGAAACCCAATGCTTCGAGCTCGCGTCGCTCTTTCAGTCACATTTCACATTCAACATTCCACATTCAACATGTAGGCTCCCGCCCCCATCATTCCGTATTCCTCTTTGAGCGCTGCCTTACTTCTTCGGATAGAGGCTTGAGCCCGAATCCACGAACTCTTTGGCCTTCTCCTGCATGCCCGCCGCAAGAGCTTCCTCGGGGGCGAGGTGGTGCGCGGCGGCGTACTCCCGCACATCCTGGGTGATCTTCATGGCGCAGAACTTGGGTCCGCACATGGAGCAGAAAAGTGCCGTCTTGGCGCCCTCGGCGGGGAGCGTCTCGTCGTGGAAGGCGCGGGCCGTCTCCGGGTCAAGCGCGAGGTTGAACTGGTCCTCCCACCGGAACTCGAATCGCGCCTTGCTCATGGCGTTGTCCCAGGACTGGGCCATGGGGTGCCCTTTGGCGAGGTCCGCGGCGTGGGCGGCGATCTTGTAGGCGATGACGCCCTGCTTCACATCGTCGCGGTCGGGCAGGCCCAGGTGCTCTTTGGGCGTGACATAGCAGAGCATGGCCGTGCCGAACCACCCGATCATGGCGGCGCCGATGGCGCTGGTGATGTGGTCGTACCCGGGGGCGATGTCCGTGGTAAGCGGGCCGAGGGTGTAGAAGGGCGCCCCGGCGCACACCGCGAGCTGGCGGTCCATGTTCTCCTTGATCTTGTGCATGGGCACGTGGCCGGGGCCTTCGATCATGACCTGGACGTCGTGTTTCCAGGCGATCTGGGTCAGCTCGCCCAGGGTTTCCAGCTCGGCGAACTGGGCCTCGTCGTTGGCGTCGGCGATGGAGCCCGGGCGCAGGCCGTCGCCCAGGGAGAAGGCCACGTCGTAGGCCGCCAGAATATCGCAGATCTCCTCGAACTTCGTGTAGAGGAAGCTCTCCTGGTGGTGCGCCAAGCACCAGCCGGCCATGATGGCGCCGCCCCTGCTCACGATGCCCGTGGTGCGCCGGACGGTGAGGGGCACGTAGGACAGGCGGACACCTGCGTGGATGGTCATGTAGTCCACGCCCTGCTCGCACTGCTCCACGAGCGTGTCGCGGTAGAGGTCCCAGGTGAGATCCTCCGGACGGCCGCCCACCTTCTCCAGGGCCTGGTAGATGGGCACGGTGCCGATGGGAACGGGACTGTTGCGGAGAATCCATTCCCTCGTGGTGTGGATGTTGGCCCCGGTGGAGAGGTCCATGACCGTGTCGCTCCCCCACCGGATGGCCCAGGCCATCTTCTCCACCTCCTCCTCGATGGAGGAGGCCAGCGCCGAGTTGCCGATGTTGGCGTTGATCTTGACCAGGAAGGCCCGCCCGATGAGCATGGGCTCGCTCTCCGGGTGGTTGATGTTGGCGGGGAGGATGGCGCGGCCTTCGGCGATCTCCCTCCGGACGAACTCGGGCTCCATGCCCTCGCGAAGCGCTGCGAATTCCATTTCGGGCGTAACGATCCCTTTCCTCGCATAGTGCATCTGAGTGACGCAGCGGCCCTTCACGGCGCGCAGAGGCCCATGACTGCCGCCTGGGAAGACTTCCCGGTTGCTGCGAGGATTATCGCCACCGTCGTCCGTGGGCTGAACCGTTCGGCCTTCGTAGACCTCCACATCTCCCCGCTCCAGGATCCACGGTCGCCTCAGGGGCGGCAGGCCGCATCGGATGTCCGTCTCCGCCGTTGGGTCGGTGTAGGGCCCGGACGGATCGTAGACGCGAAGCGGGGCGTTCGCCTCGGCCCTGAACCGTCCGCCCGTGGGCGACAGGAGGATCTCGCGGAATGGGACGAGGATGTCGGGCCGGGTGCCCCTCACACGGATCTTTCGGCTGCCTGGAAAGGGCGTACCGCGGACCGGCGCCGCGGAAGGTGGCTGAGACATGGTGGTCCTCCGTCCTCGGGCTTTCGGGCCTTTGGCGACAAGGCCGGGCTGGTCGGGGAAGCCACAAGAGAGCGTTGCATCCCTCCGCCAGCATGACCTGGATCAGGTTCGAGGGGACTGCCTGGAGGAACAGGCATCTCAGCGGCTCCGGCCGCGCCCCCTGCAACAGGTGGAAGCGTATGCCCTCGGGGGGAAGGAGTCAAGGAGGGATGTGCGGATTGGGAAAATTCGAGATTTGGGAAAAAGGCGAACGCGGAGCAGGATCTGGTGATCGGGTGATCAGGTGATCAAGCTGATCATGTAACTGGTGTTTCCCTTCCCAGTGTCTAGCGTCTCGCGTCTCGCACCTCGCACCTCGCGTCCGGCGTCCAGTCCGGATACAATAAGTTCTTAGATCGCGGAGGTCATCGATGAATCCTGATATTCTGTTTCGTCCCATAACGATCCACGGCATGGCCCTGAAGAACCGAATCGTGATGGCCCCCATGACGCGGGTCTTCGCCACGGACGAAGGGGTGCCCACGCCCCAAATGGCCAAGTACTACCGCCGCCGCGCGGCGGGCGAAGTGGGCCTCATCGTGACCGAGGGGACCATGGTGGACCACCCCTCTGCCGGGTACGACCGCAACATCCCCGCCCTTTCGACCGCCGCGCAGGTGGCGGGCTGGAGAAAGGTCGTCGAGGCCGTGCATGCCGAGGGCGGAAAGATCGCCCCCCAGCTCTGGCATGTGGGGCGACAGCGCACGCTCAAGAAGGCGCCATTCCCCGACGCGCCCACGCTCAGCTCCGGGGACTTGCGATCGCGCATTCCCTCCGCCTCGGGAACGCCCTACGCCCGGCCCCGGGCCATGACACTCGAGGAAATCCAAGACACCCAGCGGGCCTTCGCGCGTTCGGCGGCCCTCGCCCGCGAGGCGGGATTCGACGCCCTGGAAATCCACGGGGCCCACGGTTACCTGGTGGACCAATTCCTGTGGGCCGAGGCGAACAACCGCACGGACGAGTACGGCGGGAGCCTGGAGAACCGCGTGCGCTTCGCCGCCGAGCTCGTGGCTCAGGTGCGCCAGGCCGTGGGTGACGACTTCCCCATCCTCTTCCGCTTCTCCCAGTGGAAGGCGGACGACTACGATGCCCAAATCGCGGAGACGCCCCAGGAACTGGCCTTCATCCTCACCGCCCTCGCCCAAGCAGGTGTGAACTGCTTCCATGCGAGCCAGCGGAACCACGCCGAACCGGCCTTTCCGCCATCGCCGTTGAACCTGGCCGCATGGGCCGAGACGCTCGTGGGCCTGCCCGCCGTGAGCGTGGGGAAGGTGGCCCTCAGCGGCGAGTTTACTTCGACCTTCAAGGGCGAAGAATCGGACCTGAGGCCCCTGGACGAGGTGATTGCCCAGATGGAGCGCGGCGACTACAGCCTCATCGCCATCGGCCGGGCACTCATCGCCGACCCCGAGCTTCCCAAGAAAATCCGCGAGGGACGCTTCAACGAGGTCATCCCCTTCCGCCGCGACATGCTCAGGACCCTGGAGTGAATGAAGAGACAAAGAAATTCACCACAGAGGCACAGAGACACAGAGAAAGAAGTCAAACGAGTTAAGAAAGAACACTGAAAGGATACACTTTTCAAGGTCTTTCTCTGTGTCCTCTGTGCCTCTGTGGTAAATAATATCTTTGGGAGGTTTGAATGAAACGTGCCGTTCTGTTTATCCTGCTGTCCAGCTTCGCGTTGGTTGTTTTTGCCGGCCAACCCCAGGCCCCGAAGGGCTGGGAGTTCCTCTCCCGCACCGACATCGGCGCCCAGGCCTTCACGGACGCCCATCCCCAATGGGACGGGCGCGGCGTCCTCATCGCCGTGTGCGATTCGGGCGTGGAGCTGGGCACGCCGGGCCTGCTCACCACCTCCGAGGGTAAACCCAAGATCCTGGACGCCCGCGTCTTCTGCAACGAGGGCAAGATCGACCTCGAGAAGGCCGAGCGCGGCAAGGATGAGCACGGCGAGGCCGTTCATGGACCGACCAAGGACGGAGAGCCCGGCAAATGGTTGTACGGGCTCGACAAGGCGCCCTCCAAACCAGACTCCGGACAGGACATTTATGTTGGCTATTTCAAAGAAAGCGACTTCAAGAACAGCGACGCCAAGGAGGGCGACCTCAACAACAACGGCCGCACCGACGATGTCTACGGGCTCGTCGTGTTCAAGTCGGGAGACAAATGGGTGGCGCTCCTGGACACCAACGGCGACGGCAGTCTGGCCGACGAGCAGGCCCTGTCCGATTTTTCCCAGTCGCGGCAGTCCTTCCACCTTCGGGGACGGGACCTCCACGAACAGGCCAACCTCATGACCTTCGCGCTCAACCTCTGGATGGATAAGGACGACAAAGAGGCGGCTCTCTACATGGCCGACGGCTCCCACGGCACGCACGTTTCGGGCATCTGCGCCGGGTACGATATCGACGGCCAGAAGGGCTTCGACGGCATCGCCCCGGGGGCGCAGATCCTCGCGCTCAAGATCGGCAGCAACATCCTCTCGGGCGGCGCCACGACCCCCGGCTCCATGGTGTCCGCCTGGCGCTACGCCGTGAAACGGGCCAAGGAGCTCAACATGCCGTTGGTCATCCAGATGTCCTACGGCGTGGGCTCCGAGCAGGAGGGCAAGGCCGTGGCCGAGAAACTCCTGGACGAGGTGCTGGACGAGAATCCCGGCGCCGTGGCCGCCGTCTCCGCGGGCAACGAGGGGCCGGGCTTTTCCACCGTGGGCCTGCCGGCCTGCGGCAAAAACATCCTCGCCGTGGGGGCCGTCCTCAACAAGACGAGCGCCAAGGACCTCTACGGCGCCAACCTGACCCAGGACGAGCTGTTCGCCTTCTCCGACCGCGGAGGCGAGATGGCCAAGCCCGAAGTGGTGGCACCCGGCTTCGCCGCCTCCACCGTGCCCGTCTACTCCGAAGGGCGCAACGTCATGCGCGGCACCTCCATGGCCTCCCCCCAGGTCTCCGGCGCCCTGGCGCTCGTCTATTCCGCGGCCCTCGCCAATCAGATTCCGATCCGCGGCGATGTGGCCCGCGGGGCCATCATGCGAGGCGCCGTGCCCCTGCCGGGCTACGGCCCGGCCGATCAGGGCTACGGCCTCGCGAACGTGTCCCGAGCCTGGGCGGCCTATCAGGCTCTTTCCGCGCGCAAGTCCAGCCAGCCCGTCCAGTACACGGTGGAGACCGAGTCTCCCGAAATGGCCGACCGCAAGGGCCCGGCCATCTTCTGGCGCGGCGATTTCTTCCCCGAAGGGTCCCGCAGCCAGGACATCGCCGTTGCGCCCGTGTTCCCCAAGGACGCCTCGGAGGATTTCAAGGCCAACTTTTTCCAGGCTTTCGACGTGACGGCCGACGCGGGCTGGCTCACGGTGGAGCGAGGGCTCGGCGTACATCAAGGCCGCCGTGCCCGCGCGCATCCCCGTCCGGTTCAACGCCAAGGCCCTCTCCAAGCCGGGCGACTACCAGGCCACCATCAAGGGCTACGCCAAAGACCTGTCGGGCGGCCGCGACACCGTGGGCCCCGAGTGGACCTGCCCCGTCCTCGTCACCGTTCCCGAACGATTCGAGTCCTCGCGCCAGTTCAAGGTCGAGCGCGACATTTCGGGCATCAAACCCGCCAAGGTGGAGCGCCTTTTTTTCCTCGTGGACGGGCGCACGGGCAGCGTGAACCTGGACCTCAAGCTGGCCTCGGGGGAAAAGAACGCCCTCGCGGTTTACCTCTTCGACCCCCGGGGACGCAACACCCTCGTCTCGGGCCTTCGACCCGGCCGCGACCGCTTCACCACGACCCTCGGCCCCGCGGACCTGGAGCCCGGCGTGTGGGAGATGGACCTCTACGCGAACTACCTGAACGCCTCTCCGGCGGCCCTCAAAGTGGCCCTGCAGGCCCTGCCGCTGGTCCGCTCCATGCCTGAAAAGGCCACCGCCAAGCTGGGCCAGGGACAGGCGCCCTCGGCCACCTTCACCGTGATCTCCGACTTCCCCGCGACCTTCCGGGGCGAGGCCAAGGGCTCGGTGCTCGGCAACGTCACGGAGCGCGACCCGAAGGTCAAGCAAGCCTCGTGGAGCAAGAAGTTCAGCGTGGCTTCGGGCGAGGCGGGCGTGACCTTCGACCTTTCCCTATCGCCCGAGGATTACGACCAGTTCACGGACATCGCCGTGCAGGTCCTCGACGCCGATTCCAAATCCCTGGTCTCCGAGGGCATGGGCTACCGGAAGGGATCCTACGAATTCGATCCCCCCAAGGGCGCCAAACCGGACGCCAAGTACACCCTCAAGATCTCCGCGGCCACGGCGGACCCTGAGGACGACTCGCCCTCGTGGACCCTTCACATCAGGGAGCTCCATCGCTACGCGGACCCCGTGCCCCTCACGGTGAAGGCGGGCAAGGAGGGCCTCGTGCTCTACCCAGAGCATCCGCAGGACCTGACCCTCCAGCTCAAGGCCGTGCCTCCGGCCCTCCCCGACGGCGCCGCATGGCTCGCCCGCGTCACCTTCAAGGACGCGGAGACCGAAGGGCTCGTCCTGCCCCTCGAGCTCAAGCTCGAACCCGGGAAATAGGGATTGATTCACCGCGGCAGGGCGCGGAGGAGATAGCTAAAGAGAAGGCAAATATATGCTTCACCGCAAAGAACGCAAAGGGCGGCCAAGGCCAGGACGGAGCCTCAAGAGCTGTGATTTTATTAAGCGCTAGAGCTCTTTGAGGCTTTGTCTTGGCGATCTTAGCGTCTTGGCGAGAAAATGGCTCCTTCTCTTTCGTCTTGCGTCTCGCGTCTCGCGTCTGGCGTCTCGCCTAATCGCGTCTTGCTTCGAGCGCACGATCCTGCCTGTCCGTGACGACCTTGAAGACGACCAGGGCGAGGAAGGCCACGGCGCCCACGGCCGCGAAGGTATACCACAGGTAGGGCGCGTGGGCGTAGGCGGCTTTGATCTGCTCAGCGCTGAGGCCCTGGGCCGCCAGTTTCTTCGGGTCGGGACAGAAGGCGTCCAGCAGGTACCCCGAAGCGATGAACCCGAAAAGCCACGCGAAGAAGGTATTGAGGTGGGAATACCCCATGTAGAGCCCCTCCTGGCCCGGCGGGGCCTGCTTGGAGGCAAACTCCAAGTACTTGGGGCTCAGGAAGCATTCGGCCAGCGCCATGAAGGCGATGCCCACCACCATCATGAGCGTGAGCGGGTGCACCGCGAAGCCGAGGAGGTGAACGGGGGTCGGCATGAGACCCGCGAGCGCCATGAGCACCGCGGAAACGGGCACCATGACCATGGCCAGGCCGATGCTCGCGGTGGCGCTCATCCGGCGCACGAGATGCGTGATGGGGATGACCAGGAGGATCACCACCGCGGAGTTCACATTTGAGTACCACTCCGGGCTCGCGTCGGGCCCGATGAGGCGGATCACATACTTGGGCATGGACGCGTAGAGCTGCCCCTGGATGACCCAAAACCCCGAGGTGATGAGAATGAGGGCGAGGAAGCGGTAGTTTCTCAGCACCGTGGCCAACCCTCGAAGGGATTCGGCGGCGCTGCGTGGCTGGGCCTCATCCTTCTTGGGCCAGTAGAAGAGGGCCACCAATGCGAGCGCGATGACGGCGGCACCGGCCGAATACAGGGGCACATATTCCAGGCCCAGGAGAACGCGCACTTCCTTGGCGACCGCCTTGCCGCCGAAGGCCCCGATGTTGACCACCATGTAGAAAATGCTGAAGGCCCGCGCCCGGTTCACCGCATCCGAGCACTTGGCCACCGTGCCGCTGATGATGGGCTTGACGAAGGCCCCGCCCACGACGATGACGGGGAGCGCCAGGAGGACGGGGAGTTTGCGCGGCATGAGCCCCAGCGTGGCGTATCCTCCCGCCAGGAGCGCGAAGGCCAGCATGAGCGAAGGCCGGAAGCCGATGCGGTCCGCCGCAGCGCCCGTGACGAAGGGCAATAGGTAGAGGAACGAAGAGAAGAGCGCGCCGATCCACCCCGCCTCCACATCCGTAAAGCCCACCACATCCGTGAGGTAGAGGACCAGCGCGATGAAAGTCCCGTAGTACGCGGCGCGCTCGAAGAGCTCGATGGTGTTGCCCGCCCAGAAGGCCGCGGGAAAGCGCCAGGTGGTGGCCCCTCCTCCCGCCCCGTTCTCCGCATTCGCCATGTGATTTCCCCCCGACACTCTGAGAGGGCGGTCCCTCCGCCCTCCCGTCCTTTGAGTTTACCACCTCTTTTGACCCATACCTCCCTGGCACTTTGCGAGAGCCTCCGCCCGTTCAGATAGGCGAACGGAAAAGGGGGAGGCCGGAGCCTCCCCCCTGAAATCCGATTCGTGCACTCGGTCAGGCTTTAGGAGGAGCCTTTTCGGCGGGAACAGCGGCCTTCATCTTGCACTCTTTCATGCAGGCGGCCCGCGTATCCATGAGCTTTTTCAGGTTCGCCTGATGCTCCTTCATGAACGCGGCCTGGTCCGCCGCGGGAATACCCTTCTCCATGGCGACGAGGTCCTTCTCCAGAGCCGTGAAGGCGGCCTGCATGTCGGCCATATGCGGGCAGGAGGTCTGCGAGGCGCACATCTTGCCGCCATGGCCCTTGCCGGAACAACCCGCCTTGTCGCCCGAACACTTGCCGCAATTGGCCAAGGCGGCGAAGGAGAAGAAAGCAGAGACGATCAGAGCCAAAACGATACTCAGGGACAGTTTCTTCGACATGGATCCTCCTCGACAGGGGGCGCCGATAGGCGCCTGGTCTACACATAACAATGCTAGCACGGATCGGGCTATTCCAGGAAGAAGGCGGGGGAATCGCGGATTGGGGATTGGGAAAGGTCTCGTACGGGGGAGGACCACCGCCAATTCCCCGTCGCCGTGCCTGCCCGAACGCGGGCGGGGACGGGGCCCCGCCCCTACGGCAACGCGGCTACACTGGTGAGGGAATCACGGCGGGTCGCCCTTCCTCACTTCCTCACTTCTTCACTTCCTTACTTCCTCACCGCCGTCAGCTCGCCTCGAAGGTGCCGAAGGTCCGCTTGAGGACCGCCACGATCTCCCCCACCGTCGCGAGCGAGCGGACGGCGAGGAGCGTGGGTTCCATGAGGTTGGACCCGGACCGAGCCGCGTCGTCCACCGCATTCAGGGCGCTCTGCCATGCCGGCGAGTTGCGCTTTTCCCGCAGCGACCGCAGGCGCTCGACTTGATCACGCTCCACCGCAGGGTCCAGCTTGAGGGCAGGGGGGTGCGTCTCGCTCTCGGCGAAGGCGTTCACGCCCACCACGATGCGTTCCTTTTTCTCCACCGCCTGCTGGAATCGGTAAGCCGCGTCCCCGATCTGGCCCTGCACCCAGCCCGATTCGATGGCCGCCACCATGCCGCCCTTCTCCTCCACCCGGGCCATGATCTCCAGAGCCTTGGCCTCCAGCCCGTCGGTGAGGTCACTCGACGGCGTAGCTTCCGCCCAGGGGATCGATGGTGTCCACGACCCCGCTCTCGTGGCGGATCACCTGCTGGGTGCGGATGGCCAGGGAGGCGGCCGCCTCGGTGGGCAGGCCCAGGGCCTCGTCCATGGAGTTGGTGTGCAGGGACTGGGTGCCGCCCATGACCGCCGCCAGGGCCTGAAGCGCCACGCGGACGACGTTGACCTCGGGCTGCTGGGCCGTGAGGGTGGAACCCGCCGTCTGGGTATGGAACCGGAGCATGAGAGCCTTGGGGTTGGTGGCGCCGAAGCGGTCCCGCATGAGGCGGGCCCAGAGCCGTCTGGCCGCCCGGAACTTGGCCACCTCCTCCAGGAAATCGTTGTGCGCGTTGAAGAAGAACGAGAGTCGCTCGCCGAAAGCGTCCACGTCCAGGCCCTTGTCCACGGCGGCCTGCACGTAGGTGAGACCGTCCAGGAGCGTGAACGCGATCTCCTGCGCCGCCGTGCTACCCGCCTCCCGAATGTGGTAGCCCGAGATGGAGATGGTGTTGAAGCGGGGCAGGACCTTCGTGGCGTACTCGAAGATGTCCGTGATGATTCGCAGGGAGGGCTTTGCGGGGAAGATGTAGGTGCCGCGCGCGATATACTCCTTGAGGATGTCGTTTTGAACCGTTCCCGTGAGCTTCTCCGGCCCTGCGCCGTGCGCCTCGCCCACGGCCTGGTACATGGCCAGGAGGATGAACGCCGTGGCGTTGATGGTCATGGAGGTGGAAACCTTGTCCAGGGGAATGCGATCGAAGAGGATCTCCATGTCTTCCACGGAGCCGATGGACACGCCCACCTTGCCCACCTCGCCTCCGCTCATGGGGTGGTCCGCGTCCAGGCCCATCTGGGTCGGAAGGTCGAAGGCCACGGAGAGGCCTTTCTGCCCCTGCTCCAGCAGGTAGCGGTAACGCGTGTTGGACTCGGCGGCCGAACCGAAACCGGCGTACTGGCGGATGGTCCACGGGCGGCCGCGGTACATGGTCTGCTGGATGCCCCGTGTGTAGGGCATCTGGCCGGGCAGTCCGAGTTTGCTCAGGTAGTCGGCTTCGGCGAACTGCAGGGGCGTGCACAAGGGGTCGATGAGGAGTCCCGAGTCCTTGAGGACTTCCGACCTTCCCGCCTTCTCCAGGGCAGGACGGACTTCCTCGCTGTATCGGGTCATGAGTTCGCCGAGTTCACCCGGCACCTTCTGTTCCACCATGGTTGCCTCCCTTGCCGTAGACGGCCGTGAAGCGGGCGAGTTGATTTTAGCACTGGAGCGAGGCGCGAGACGCGAGAGGCGCGCGCTGTTCTCGCCAAGACGCTAGAAAAACCTGACTTCATGAAGAGATTTTCTCGTCAAGACGCCAAGACCCCAAGAAGGGTCCAATGGGGACAAGTATCCAACGCAGAAGGGAGAAAGTTCAAAAGATGAATGTCCAATGTCGAATGGCCAATGTCCAATTTTCAAGGGAGAACGTCCTGGTATCGGAGCTTGTCCTCTTTCACTTAACCCTTGGACATTCATGATTGGCTATTGGATATTCAATCTTCTATGTCGGAAGGACGGTCCCATCTCGACGCGACTTTACCCCGGGAGGTCTTCGAGCAGGGGCCGCAGCTCGTCGAGGGGGAGGGGCGCGCGATCGAGCAGGTCGAGTACCCGCCTCGCCTGCGGAACCATGGTGCGCATGAACTTGGCGCGCTTCCTGCGCGTCACCTGGTAGCCGAAGGTCCCCAGGGCCTTCAGCCCGCGTTGGAGCGCCGTCCGGTCGAACTCCAGCGGACTTGCGCCGGGGGTGCGGAGCCAGATGTCACGGAACCCGGCGGAGATCCTCGGGTTCTGGCTCCTGTAGGGATCCACGGCCAGGGAGGCGGCATCGTAATCGCGGGGCGCGAGCAGGGCGTCCTGAAAGTCGATGACGACGGGAGAGCCGTCGGACCTCACCAGCAGGTTTTCCGAGTGGTAGTCCCTGTGGGCAAGACTCTGGGGGTAGGAGGCCACGTCCTCGGCGAGGGCATCGAGCCCCTGGACGATCGCACCGGAAACGGTCGTGTTGAGGTACGATTCCAAGAAGTGAAGACGGAAGAAGGCCAGCTCAAACCTCAGGCGGGCTTCATCCAAACTCAGCAGATCCAACCCCTCGGGCCACTGGGTGAGGGCGCCGATTCGCGCTGCGATCTCCAAAAGGCGGTGCTGGAGACTGCCGGTCCAGCGGCCTTTTGACAGGGGCCAGCCGGGCACGAACTCCTGGACGACCCCGCGGCCAGCGCGATCCACGAAGATGATTTCGGGCACGGGGATGTCGTGTGCGGCAAAGAGGCGTTGAATTTGGACGAACCGTTCGAGCCCGTCCTGGTCTTCGCCGAATTCCGCGAGAATCGCTTCGCGGCCCTCGATGGAGCCCTTGAAGTAGCGCCGCGACGAGGCGTCCGCGGCGAGCGGCATCCACTCGCCAGGGAGGCTGGTCATCCTGCCCGGGCCGTCACGCGGCTACCGCCGAACGGTGAAGCGCCGTGATGCCGTCATGGCTTGGATGCCTTTTCCGCCGCTTCGGAGCTGGGGAACTCCTCCACGAGCTTCTTGAGCGTGGCCTTGGCTTGGTCCTGCTGGCCGAGCTGGCGCTCGCAGAGGGCCTGTTTGTAGAGAGCGTCGGGGACCTTGTTGCCGAAGGGGAAATGGTCGGAGACGGCCCTGAAGGCGTCCCGCGCCTCCTTGAAGTCTTTCTGAGAGTAAAAGCACTCCCCGATCCAGTACTGGGCGTTGTCCGCCAAGTCCGACTGGGGGAACTTGACGATAAAGTCCGCAAAGGCCGCCTGCGCCTCGGGATAATGTCCCGCGCCCATGAGGTCCAGGCCCTTTTTGTAGAGGGCGGAAGGATCCGCGGCGAGGTTCTGGGCCTCCGCTGAAGGCGCGGCCGCCTGCGTTTCCACGGAGAGCGATTCCACCTCGGCCCTTGCGGGCGGAGCCTGGGCTGCACCGGACCCCCCAGCGCTGGCCGAAGCTTCGGGCGAGGCCCCGGGGGAGCCTCCGAGCCTCCCCTGAAGTTTTTCGATTTCTGACGTGAGGGCCTCCTGCTGCTTGGTGAGCGCCTCCACATCCTGCCGCAGATAGTCCACGCGACGCGTCAGCTCATCGTTGGAACCCGTCACCGCGGCGCATCCCGCGTACCCTGCCAGTGACGCCACACACGCCCAGATCCATATCCGCCGCATGCTCTATCTCCCGTCAGCCAGCCGGCCGAACACCTTCTTAAAGAACCCGCCCTTGTCTTCCTTGTCCTTTTCCAGGTGGAGGAGTTCCTCGTAGAGCCGCTTCTCCTCCTTGGTGAGCCGCTTCGGGCCCTTCACATCCACCATCACGAAGAGGTCTCCCCGACCTGCCCTGTTCACCTTCGGCATCCCTCGGCCGGCGACGCGCACCTGCTGACCCGGTTGTGTCCCGGCGGAAACGGCCACCTCCACCTCCCCGTCCAGGGTCTTGATCAGGAGACTGGTGCCCAGCGCGGCTTGCGGGAAGGTGAGGGGCACCTGGCAGTAAAGGTCGGCACCCTCGCGCTTGAAAAAGGAGTGATCCTCCACGCCGATGAAGATGTACAGGTCTCCGGGAGGCCCACCTCGGTCCCCGGATTCGCCCTCACCGGTGATCCGCATGCGAGTGCCCGAGTCCACCCCTGGGGGGATTTTCACCTTCAGCGTCTTCTTGGCCGACACACGCCCCCTGCCGCGGCAGGCGCCGCAAGGGTCCTGGACCACCTCGCCCGCGCCCGAGCAGTGCGAGCAGGTGCGACTCACCGTGAAGAATCCCTGGCGGTAGGCCACCGTCCCCTGCCCGCGGCAGGTCTGGCAAGTCGTCCGCTTGCCCGTGCGGGACCCGGATCCTTTGCAATCGGCGCACGGGATCTCCCTCGGGATCTCGACCGATTCCTCCCTGCCCGCGAAGGATTCTTCAAGGGTCATGCGCAGGTCGTAGCGGAGGTCGGCGCCCCGCTGGGCTCTGGAACCGCTCCGGCGACCGCCCCCAAAGAGGTCGCCGAACCCGAAGAGGCCGCCGAGCAGGTCCGAGAAGTCGGTGAAGACCTCGGAGTCCCAGGGGACACCTCCGGAGCCCGGCATGTCGCCGGCGGTGCCGAACCGGTCGTAGCGCGCCCGCCGCTGGGGGTCCCCCAGGACCGAGTAGGCCTCCGAGGCCTTCTTGAAGGCCTCTTCCGCGGCCTTGTCGCCAGGGTTCCTGTCGGGGTGATGCTTGAGCGCGGCTTTCCGGTAGGCCGCTTTGATTTCGTCCTGGCCGGCGTTTCTGCCGATTCCCAGGATCTCGTAGTAATCGCCCGATGGCGTCATTTAGGGCCAGGTCCTCCCATGGACTTGGGGTCGTACAGGATGACTTCGGAAAGGGCTCGAGAGGCCGAGGAGAGTTCTTCGAGGGATTCCTGCATCCGGGTGAGATTGTCGGCCGCCAAGTTGCGCTGGGCATTCTTGAGGGCCTCTTCGACGGCGGCCTGCTTGTCACCGTCCAGCAGCGAGCCGAACTCCTTGAAGGCCTTTCGGTTGTTCTCCAGGAGGCGGTCGAGCTTCATCTTGAGCTTCTGGACCTCCACGATCTTCCGGTCCTCCTCTTCCTTCACCGCCGCTTCGGAGACGATGCGGGAGATCTCCTCCTCGGTGAGCCCGGAGGAGGGGTTTACGACGATCTTCTGCTCGTTCCCGGTGATGATGTCCTTGGCGTAGACGGACACGATCCCGTTGGCGTTGATGTCGAAGGTCACCTCGATCTGCGGCAGGCCCTTGGGAGCGGGCGGGATGCCCACCAGCCCGAACTTGCCCAGGCTGATGTTCTCCCCGGCCACCTCCCGCTCGCCCTGGAGGACGTGGATCTCGACGGTGTCCTGATTGTCGGCGACGGTGGTGAAAACGCGGGACTTCTTGGTGGGGATGGCGGAGCCGCGCTCGATGAGCTTGACGAACATGTTGCCCTTGGTGGCGACGCCCAGACTCAGCGGGATGGCGTCCAGCAGGACGATCTCCTTGACGTCGCCCGTCATGATGCCCGCCTGGAGGGCCGATGCCCAGGGCGACGACCTCGTCGGGGTTCTTGTCCCGCCTGGGTTCCTTGCCGAAGATCTCCCGCACCGTCTGGATGACCAGCGGCGTGCGCGACTGGCCCCCCACCAGGAGGACCTCGTCGATCTGGGCCGGAGTCGATACCCGCGATTTTCATGGCCTCCTCGCAGGGCTGGCGCGTCCGGGCCACGATGTCCGAGATGATGGATTCGAGCTCGGGGCGGCTGAGGACCGTCACGAGGTGCTTGGGCCCCGTGGGATCGGCCGCGATGAACGGGAGATTGATCTCCGTGGAGGTGAGGGCCGACAGCTCGCACTTGGCCTTCTCCGCGGCCTCCTTGAGACGCTGGAGGGCCAGCCGGTCCACCGTGAGGTCGATGCCCGTCTCCTTCTGGAACCGGCCCGCCAGCTCCAGCATGATGGCCCGGTCCATGTCCTCGCCGCCCAGGTAGGTGTCGCCCGAGGTGGCGATGACCTCGAAGAGCCCCTGGCCCACCTTCAGGATGCTGATGTCGAAGGTGCCTCCGCCCAGGTCGTAGACCGCCACCGTCTTGGCGGCGTTCTCGTCGAGGTTGAAGGCGATGCACGCGGCCGTCGGCTCGTTGAGGATGCGGAGGACCTCGAGCCCGGCGATGCGTCCCGCGTCCTTGGTGGCCTGGCGCTGGGGATCGGAGAAGTAGGCCGGCACGGTGATGATGGCCTCCTTCACCTCCTCGCCGAAGTACTCCTCCGCGCTCTTCTTGAGGTCCGCCAGGATGTAGGCGGAGACCTCCTGGGGCGAGAATTCCCGGTCGCGCACCTTGAGTCGCACGTCTCCGTTGGGGGCCTCGGTCATGGTGTAGGGCAGGAGCTTCCTGGCCTCCTTCACCACGTCCTCGTTGAATTTTTTCCCCATGAGGCGCTTGACGGCGAAGATGGTGTTGGCCGGGTTGGTCACGGCCTGGCGCTTGGCCAGGTTGCCCACGAGGCGGTCGCCCTGCTCGGTGAAGGCCACGATGGAGGGTGTCGTCCGTGCCGCCCTCCCGGTTGGGGATGATCACCGGTTGGCCTCCCTCGATGAAGGCCATGCAGCTGTTGGTGGTTCCGAGGTCGATCCCGATGACCTTAGACATCCGCCGCTCCTTGTTCCCCTCCAGGGGCGCCGCTGTTGACCTCCACCCTCGACGGCTTAAGCAGCTTGCCTCCGAGGGTGTACCCCTTCTGAAAGACGGATGTGACGGTCATGGGAGGCACATCGGGCCGGGCCGCCATACAGACCGCCTCGTGAAAAGCCGGATCGAAGGGCTGCCCCAGGGCATCGATCTCCTCGACTCCCATCTTTCCCAAGGTCTCGAAGATCTGCCGCCGGACCAGAAGAAGGCCCTGGAGATGGTCTTCCGAGACCTCTTGGCGTACGGCATCCACGGCGCGGTCCAGATCGTCGAGCGCAGGGAGCAGGGCCTCCACCACGCGGGCGGTGGTCTGTCGCGAAAGCTCATCGCGCTCCCGGTCCTGGCGCCTCCGGTAGTTCTCAAAATCCGCCCGGCGCCGCAGGATCTGATCTTCGAGCTTGGCCACCTTGGTCTCGAGCTCGAGGGCGCGTCCCGCTGATCCCTCGCCCTCCGCCTCCATGGATATCTCCAGGATGCCGGTCTCCGGATCCTTGCGGTCAGCGGACACGGGCGCTTGGGGAGGGTGGTCATCGCCGACGGGGGTCTCCACGAACTCGATGGAGATGTCCTCATAATCCGGGGGTTGGGCCGGTCCGGCCGGGCCCGTGTCCTCTTGGTCGGGCATGACGCTTGCCTCCTCCAGCCTTGATCTACAGCCTGGCGCTCGCCAGGGTAGCGAGTCGGGCCACCCTGCGAACCAGGGGGATGGTCGTGTCGTAGCGCAGCGCCTGAGAGCCGATGATCCCCAAAACCCCGAGGCCCGCCGGCTCCGACCCGAAGGGCGCAAGCACCATGGCGAGCCCACGAACCGCGGGATCGGGCCAGTCGTCCCCCAGGACCACGCGCATCCCTCGGCTTGGCCCTCCCGTCTCTCGGGTCAGGGTGTCCAGGAGTTCCAGGAGCTGGGACTTCTTCTGGAGCGAATCCAGCAGGCTCCTGACGGCAGCGAGGTTCTCAGCCAACTCCGGGGTTTCGAGGAGCCACGCCGCGCCGTCCCAGAAAAGCTCGCGCTCGGGATCCTGGCCCATGAAATAGGGGGCCACCAGCGCCATGGCCTGCCTTATTTCCCGGCCACAATCCGCCTCCTCGGCGCCGATTTGGCTCCGCAGGTGGAGGCGGATCTCCGAGAAGGACCTGCCCGCGTAGGTCGAGCTCAGGTAGTTGCTGAACCACCGAAGTTCTTCGTGCGTGTAGGCCTCGGGCAGGGGGAGGACGGCTTCGAGAACCTGCCCCGCCTGCGACACCACAACCCAGAGCACCCGTTCGGCCGAGAGGGGCACCAGCTCGCAGCTCCGGAGCCGGAGCTCGCGCGCCGAGGGTGTCACGGCAAACCCCAGTCCCCTCACCCGCCACGCGAGCGTGTGGCTCACTTGCCGTGCCACGGCGTTGAGGCTCCCGTCCGCGCTGAGACGCTCCACCTCTTCCCAGTCGGGGTCCGACTCCTGCACCGCCTGGCTCAAAACCCTCTCCGCCAGATACCGGTAGGCGCGGTCCGTAGGGACGCGACCCGCGCTGGAGTGAGGTTGAGAGAGGAACCCTGCATCCTCCAACCGCCCGAGGATTCCCCGCACGGTGGCAGGAGAAATCCCCTCCGCGCACTCTTCCGCCAAGCGCTTGGAAGCCACCGGCTCCCTCGTCTTGACGAAGTTCATTAACAGGCCCAGGAGGATGGCCTCCTCACGGGCGCTCAGCTGTTCCCCCATCCTTGGAGAACCTCCTTGACCTTTGTTTTATAACATTGGGCCGGGCCTGGAATCAAGCCAGCTTGGCCCGCTGTCCTGCGTGGGGTATCCTGGGTATGTGGAGGTTGAACCGATGCTCCTGAGCGCCCGTGCCGGCTTGTTCGTCTCCCTGCTCCTCGCCGCGGGCCTGACGGTTTCCGCCCAGGATCTTTCGACGTTCCTCTCCAAGCCCCCGGCGCAGGGGTCGTGGGCCTCCTATCGCATCGAAACGAGCTGGCCCGGTAGGACCAAAACGGAGCGATTCAACTTAGCCGTCACGGGCTCCGAGGTGGTGGACGGCCAACCCCGGCTGTTGGATCGAGGCCTGGCCCACCGATTTCGCCCGTTACAAGGACGGGGTCATGCGGCTTCTCCTCAAGGCGGCACCCTCGCCCGAGGAGGCTCTCAATCCCTTTCTCCAGGCCGCCGCCCTCTGCTATCAGGAGCCTGGACAGGAGGCCTTCAAGCTGTCCGATGGCGCACTTTCCTTCATGCACGGACAGGCCAAGAAGATCAGGGTGGATCAGAAGAAGACGGACCTCTCGCCTGAGCAGGCCACTTCCACCAAGGGCAGTCGTTTACGAGTGTTCGCGTGTCCTGATTGAAACGACCACCGAATCGAGCCTCTTCGGCCGCACGGTCAAGGTCACGGAGACGGGAACCTACTGGTTTTCGGAGGGAACTCCCTTCGGGCTCGTCAAAGCGCAGATCGAGCGCGTCCAGATCCAGACGGGCAAAGAGGAGCGCCGCCGCACGGTCGTGGTGACCCTGCGGGAGGGAGGGAGCGCGGACGCCGCCTCTCAGTTCTCCGGGCCGGTGAAGAAGGAGAAAGGCCTCCTCGGCTTGCTCTTCAACTGAATCTCGATCAGGCTCGGTGCAGGGGGCTCGATGACGCTTGAAACGATTTCTCCCACGGACGCATTTTGGGAGCGGCACCGCGGCCTATACCCGGCCCTCGGACGATATACCTACCTCAACAACGCCTCTATCCAGCCTCTCCCGACTCCCGTGGCCGACGCCCTGCACGAATTCATCCGGGCCGCCTCCGAAGGCGACCCGGACGCGCTATACCGCCCCGAGGTTCCTTCGCGTCTGAGAGCCACCTACGCCCGCTGGCTCGGCTGCGAATCCAAGGACCTGGCCCTCACCACATCCACCTCCGACGGGCTGATCAAGGCGGTGAATTCGGTGCGCTGGCGGGAGGGCGACGAAATCCTAATCCCTCATAACGAATTCCCCTCCGTGGTCTACCCATTCAAGATGGCCCAGATGCACGGCGCCAGGATTCTCTTCGCGGGGGAGCCGGGGCGGCCGGTCACCGAGGAGGATGTCCTTGCCGCCGTGACCCCCAAGACCCGCGCGGCGGCCTTTTCCTGGGTCTCCTACAGCACGGGCTACAAGATTGGACCTATCCCCGCTCTCGAGTGCCCTCAAGGACCGGGGCGTGGAACTCGTCTTCGTGGACGGCATGCAGGGCGCGGGGGTCTGGCCGCCCGCGGCTGGGCCAGACCGACGGTGGACTTCTTCGCATTCCAGGCCGTGAAGTGGATCGCCGGGCCCAACGGTGCGGGCGCCCTCTACGTGCGGCCCGACCTCTGGAGCGACCTCGACAACCCCTGCCTCTCCTGGTACTCCGTGCCCTGCTGCGACGACTATTCGCTCCTCACGGACACGCGGCTGGAGCCGTTTTCCTCGGCCCGCCGCTGGGACGGCGGCACGCCGCCCTGGATCCCCATGGTGGGCGTTCAGGCCTACTTCGACCTCCTTGAGCCTGCGGGCCCCGAGGGCGTGGCGGCGCGGGCGGCGCACGTCATGGCCCTGCTGGCCGACCGGCTCGAGCGCGCGGGCATCGCCACCCTCGTCCCGCTCTCCTCCTCCGGCGCCTCCTCCATCGCCCTGCTGGAATTGCCGGAAGCCGCATCCATGCACCAACGGCTGAAGGACGCGGGCATCCTCACGTCTCTGCGCATGGGAAGGATTCGGGTGAGCCCTCATGTGTACAATGGGGCCGAAGACTTCGACCGGCTGGTGGCGGTGGTGCAGGGTGCCGGGACCGCCGGGGAGATTTCTTGAGGGAAGCCATGAGCGATGACCGGCTGGTAGAAGGACTGGGCGATGCCTCCGAGCGGCAATGGGAGGCCGCGCTCAGACCCCGCCGCCTCTCCGAGTACGTGGGCCAGCCCAAGATCAAGGAAAACCTGAGCGTCTACCTTCAGGCCGCCTCGCGCCGCGGCGACGCTTTGGACCATGTGCTCCTATGCGGGCCGCCAGGCCTGGGCAAGACGACCCTGGCGCACATCATCGCCGCCGAGATGGGCGCCAACATCCGGGTGACCTCCGGTCCCCTCATCGAGAAGGCGGGAGACCTGGCCGCCCTTCTCACCAACCTGGAACCTCGCGATGTCCTGTTCATCGACGAGATTCACCGCCTCTCCCCCGCGGTGGAGGAGATCCTCTATCCCGCCATGGAGGACTTCAAGCTCGACCTCCTCGTGGGCCAAGGACCGGGCGCCCGGACCATCACGCTTCCCCTCCAGCCCTTCACCCTCATCGGTGCCACGACGCGCATGGGGCTCCTCTCGGCGCCCCTCCGGAACCGCTTCGGGATCACCTTCCACATGGACTTCTACCCCGTGGGAGACCTTCAGATCATCGTGGAGCGCTCCTCGAGGCTCCTGGTCGTCCCCCTCGAAGGGGCGGCCGGCGAGGAACTGGCCAGGAGGTCCAGGGGCACGCCCCGGGTGGCCAACCGCCTCCTGCGGCGTGTCCGGGACTACGCGCAGATCTTGGGCGACGGCACCATCGGATTGGACATGGCACGGGACAGCCTGGAGCGCATGGAGGTGGACCGGTTCGGCCTGGATGACGTGGACCGCCGGATCCTCCTGACCATTCTCGAAAAGTACGGGGGCGGACCGGTGGGGCTCAACACCATCGCGGCCTCCATCGGCGAAGAGAAGGACTCGGTGGAGGAGATCTACGAGCCGTACCTGATGCAGATCGGGTTCCTGGAACGCACCCCCCGCGGGCGCCGGATCACGGCCCGCGCCTGCGAACACCTGGGTCTGCCCCTCCCGGGCCTCCCGGCCCGATCCCTCTTTGAGCCCACCCAACCTTGACACCGGCTGCGGCCCGTCCCTACAATCGGAATCAGGCGGAACGAGCGTTTGAAAGGGGAACCCATGAGCCACGAAGAGTTGATTGCCGGCAAGCTGGCTGAACACCTGAACGACCTTCGATCGGGCCTGGAAATCGTCGGCAGGCAGCTGCGCGAAGCGCTCGCCGCCCTCCCCGTGGTGCCGGATGAAGCGAAGATGGCCTGGTCCATCTCTGAGGTCCTCCCGGTTCCTGAGGCCGCCGAACCCTTGACCGCGCCCGGACCATCACCGGTTCCCGCCGCGCTCAACAACACCCTTCTTTACAGGGTCGCGGCCATCGAATACGCCAAGAGCCAGGCGGAGATTCTGGAGGCCCTCCTCCAGGGGCTTCAAGACTTTTCCCAGCGGGGGGCGCTCTTCGTTCTGCGAGAAGACGCCGTCCAGGGGTGGAGCGGCTTCGGTTTCGAAGGGAACGTCAAGGCCTGGAAGGGCAGTCTGAATGACGACCCCATCCTGCGGACGGTGGCCAGTTCCCGTTCGCGCATGCTCCTGGACGGAGCGGTGCCTGCCTTCATCCCCCCGGGTCCCCAGGTTCAGAGGAGCATGATCTCTCCGCTCATTCTCAAGGGGAAGGTCTCCGCGCTCGTCTATGCAGACTCCGGCGAGGGAGGCAAGCTCGACCACTACAGCGCAGACATTCTCGTGAGGACGGCCTCCCTGGTCATCGACATCTTCCCCCTCAGGCAGAAGCGCGAACCCCTGCCGCCCTCGCTGGAGAACCAGACCATCGTCGTACCGGGAGCTCAGGCGCAACTCACCCCATTCGGCGCCCGAGGAGGATGTCCTCTTCGAGGATAGCGGGACCCTCGCCGCCGCGGACGGACAGGCGGAAGAAGAGCCTCCCTCCAACCAGACCATCGTGGCGGACATCCCCTCGGAAGAGGAACAGAACGCCTCTAGACAGCCCGAGACCTACGAGGTGGCCGAGGTGGTGGAGGAGGTCGAGCCCGAAGCCCCCGAGCCCACGCCTCCCGTCGAAGCCACCGCTCCCTCGGCCCCCGCAGAGGAGCGCCATCCCGCCCGGCGAAGAGAAGATGCACGAGGACGCCCAGCGCTTCGCCCGCCTCCTGGTCCAGGAGATCGCCCTGTACCACCCGAGGGAGGTGGAGCAGGGCAAACGGAACAAGAACCTCTACGCGCTCTTGCGAGAGGACATCGACCGCAGCCGGGAGGCCTATGCTCACCGCTACCAGAAGCCATCGGTCCAGGGCCGCCAGTATTTTGAAAAGGCTCTGGCCAAGTACCTCGCGGACGGCGACGCCTCGCTTCTGGGCATGTAGCGCGGTCCTGGCCGCGGCCTGCCTCTCTCTGGTCTGGTCGGCCCGGGGCGCCGCACTGCCTCGGCGCAGAAGAGGGTCTGGCCCACATCGTCGCGGGTCGGAAGGCCCAGCTCCAAGACCGCATTCAGGACGCCCTGTCCGAGTATGCCGATCCTTCCACGGCCAGCGAGCCCGCTCTGGGAGTGCGGCGCCTATTGGCGTGCCGAACTCCTGGCCGCAGCCGGACAGCGCGAGCAGGCCAGGCCACTCTACGAACAGCTCTTTGCCGCCACTCCGGAACCCTCGTACCGGATCGAGGCGGCGGCGTTTCTCGCCGACGACGCCGGGGCCCGTGGAGACGCGTCGGCATCCGTCACCTACCTTCGGGCGCTCGCGGGCGCCGCTCCGGACGACCCCGGGCTCAAGGCGCGCCTGGCGGTGCTCCTGGAAGGGCTGGACAGGGAGGGCGAGGCCAGAGCCCAAGCTCTCTGGCTCTGGACCAAGTCGCCCTCCTCCCCCGCGGCACTGGCCTACTTCAAGGCCCATCCTGCCCGGGCGACCGCATTCTCAGCTCTTCCCAATCCCGACCAGCTGGACCGGTTGCGTTCGCTGGCGCGGGAGGGCTCCTTCAACACGCTGGCCACCGAGCTTCGCAAGTTCAAACCCGCCTCTTCCGAGGAGTCGGGCTGGGCCAAATACCTGCAGGGAAGGCTCCTGGAGGCGAGGGGGGGCGCGGCTGAGGCGGTGAAGGTCTACTCTTCGGTGGCGGCGCCCTCGGAGGCCCGCTTCGCCTCCCTGGGAAGGATAGGCTCAGCCCTGCCCAAGGCCGGCCTGGTCGAACGCGAGCGCGAGACGGCCGAAGCCCTCGTGATCTCCCTGCCCCAGTCCTTCGAGGGTCGCCAGAAGGCGCTCGTGAGCCTCATGAAATGGCGGATCGGGCAACCCAACGAGCGGAGGGCACGAACCCTCGCCGAGGCCCTTCTCGCGGGAAAGATGGCCCAAGCGGACGCCTGTGAATACCTTTTCGACACCGCCTGGACGAAGTGGCTGGCCTCGGATCGCCGCGGCGCGGAGGCACTATGGAGGCTGCTCGTAGACCGACTGCCCGCGGAGAGCGACTATTACCACGCCTCGGGGTATGCCCTTTACCGGCTGGGAAGGTTGACTCCCCTGGAAGCGGCCCAATTCAGGGAGATCACTCTCAGGGAAGACCGCTACGGTTACTTCGGCTATAGGATGCGGGGCAGTTTGCCGTCAAGGGTCGACAATCCGGAGGGGCCTCCCGCCCAGCCCGTCGGCCTTCCGGGAAGCCATGTCGAGAAGGCCCGGTTGCTTTTGTCGGCAGGCCTGGCCTCCGATTCGGTTCGGGAGTTCCAACTCGCCCTCGCTCACGAGGAGGATCCTGCCGCCAAAGAACGAATTTTATGGGCGCAATCGCTCGCCCGGTCCGCCGCCGAAGACTACGCGGGAGCCATCCGAACGGCGCGAGTCCTCTATCCCCGAGTTTTCAACGAGAACGGCGACGCGCTGCCTCCGGACACATGGCGCCTCCTGTACCCGGTCCCCTTTCAAACCGCGGTCATGAAATCCGCCCAGGATGCCGCGCTGCCTTACCTTCTGGCCTGCTCGGTCATCCGCCAGGAGAGCCTCTGGGATCCCCGGGCAGTTTCGCGCTCCGGGGCCCGCGGGCTCATGCAACTCATGCCGGCGACGGCCGTGGCCCTGGCCCGCAAATTCGGGTTTCCATTCACGCCGCCCGATTGTTACGAAGATCCCGCATGGAATACGAGGGCGGGATGCGCCTACCTCAAGCAGCTCATGAACAGCTATAGGGGACGCCTCGACCTGGCCCTGGCGGCCTACAACGCGGGGCCGGGCCGGGTGAACGAGTGGCTCGCCAGACCCAGCTGCCCCAAGGACCCGGACCTCTTCGTGGAATCCATCCCGTTCAAGGAAACGCGGTCTTACGTGCGGCGCATTCTCCTGAACTGTTGGGAGTACGGCCGCCTCTATGAAAATTTCCCGCCGCCCCTGGCCCCCGGAACTGCAGAGGTCGCCTCCTTGGCAGGGGGGTGAGAACCCCCTTGTGGAGATGACCATGAAAACGCGCCTGTTCGCCGCCCTCCTAGCTTTGATTTCGCTGGCCGTTTCCGCCGCGATCGTGGACGGGAGGGTATGCTCGGGAAAGCCCAACTTCGCGTCGGGGGAATCCAAAGGCTATTTCCTCTGGAGGGACCAGCAGGGTTGGCACATCCGATGGGCCACCAAAGGGGCCAAGCGGATCTACTCGGGCTCCATCAGCAGCGACGCGGCCTTCCTCGAATGCGAGGGCACGGCTCAGGGGCACGAGGATGCGGTGATCCTGGCGGAGCCCCACCTCATCCGGTTCGAGTCACGATCCTCGGGCGGGGTGAAGGGCATCGACTTCGACCTCGGACCGGGAGCTACCAAACTCTCCTTCGACCTCCAGATGGACGGCGCCACGGTGGAACCCGAATGGGTGCGCATGGGATTTCGGGGCGCCAGGCCTCCGTCAGTCCCCTTCGTGGTCGAGAACTCTGGGGGGCCGACGCGTCCCAGAGTTTGACACAACCCCCTTTCCCTGCTATACTTTATAGCTCGTGCAGGCGCGTAGCTCAGATGGGAGAGCGCTACCTTGACACGGTAGAGGTCAGCGGTTCGATCCCGCTCGCGCCTACCACCCTTTTTATGGAAGCAGGGAGCAGGGAGCGGGAGCAGGGGCCCGATGAGTACGGTCCCATCCCCGCCTCCCGCTCCCGGTCTTCCGTGACATATTTGGAGCGGAGCTTG
Organism: uncultured Acidobacteriota bacterium; assembly: GCA_963772255.1. Lineage (GTDB taxonomy): Bacteria > Acidobacteriota > UBA4820 > UBA4820 > DSQY01 > JAKAJA01. The sequence continues at coordinate 174,212 of CAVYWK010000001.1, read as the reverse complement.
TCCGAAATCCAGGTCACGCTTCCAGACGGTACGCAGCGGTCCTTTTCCTCCGGGACCACACCGCTCCAGGTGGGCGAGAGCATCTCGCCGCGTCTGGCTGCTGCGTGCTTCGCCGCGAAGGTGGACGGGCAGCTTGTGGACGTGTACGTGCCCCTCGCCGGGAACGCCAAAGTGGAACTGGTCACCGACCGATCCCCCGACGCCCTCGACATCTACCGGCACTCCTGCGCGCATCTCATGGCCAACGCCGTGAAGGAGCTCTTCCCGGAGGCCAAGATCGCCATCGGGCCCACGATCGAGGACGGATTCTATTACGACTTCGACCGGGCCGCACCCTTCGCCCATGAGGAGCTGGAGGCCATCGAAAAGAGGATGGCCGAGATCATCGCCCGGGACACGCCGATCCGCCGCGAGGAGATGCCCTGGGAGGAAGCCAAAGCGCTCTTTGACGGCGAGCACGAGCCGTACAAATCCGAACTGGCCTACGAGCGCGGCCAGCACGAGCCCGTCTCCATCTATCGCCAGGGCGCCTTCAACGACTTCTGCAGAGGGCCGCACTTGCCCTCCACGGGGAAGATCAAACCCGGCACCTTCAAGCTCCTCTCCGTGGCCGGAGCTTATTGGAAGGGTGACGAACACAACAAGATGCTCCAGCGCATCTACGCCACAGCCTTTCTCAACGCCAAGGACCTGGCCGCCCACCTCAATCGCCTGGAGGAAGCCAAGGCCAGAGATCACCGCAAGCTCGGCAAGGAGCTGGGTCTCTTCATGTTTCACCCCTGGTCTCCCGCCTCGCCCTTCTTTACGGCCAAGGGCGCCGTCGTTTACAGCCTCCTGGTGGACCTCATGCGCGAGTTCTACCGTGAGTACGGGTACCAGGAGGTCATTACGCCCCAGGTCTTCGACGTGGAACTCTGGAAGCGCTCGGGACACTATGACCACTACCGGGACAACATGTTCCTGGCCACCATCGACGAGCGCGAGTTCGGCCTCAAGCCCATGAACTGCCCCGGCCACTGCCTCCTCTATGCCCACGAGTCCCACTCGTACCGTGAACTGCCCCTCCGGATCGCCGATTTTGGCCGCCTTCACCGCTACGAACGCAGCGGTGTGACTCAGGGCCTGACGCGCGTGCGCACCTTCGCCCAGGACGATGCGCACATCTTCTGCCGCCCCGAGCAGATCGAGGCGGAGATCACGTCGCTCTTCGAACTGGTGAAGCGAACCTACGCCATTTTCGGGTTCACGGAGCCGCACGTTTACTTCTCCACGCGGCCCGAGAAGTCCGTGGGTTCGGATGATGTTTGGCAGAAGGCGGAGGCCGCGCTGGACCGAATCCTGAGGGCCCAGGGCGAGGAATACACGGTGAATCCCGGCGACGGGGCCTTCTACGGCCCCAAGATCGACTTCACCGTAAAAGACGCCATCGGCCGAGAATGGCAACTCGCCACCATCCAGCTCGACTTCAACCTCCCCGAGCGATTCGCCCTGGAGTTCATCGGTCCCGACAACGCCCCCGAGCGGCCCGTCATGATCCACCGGGCCGTCATGGGATCCATCGAGCGGTTCATGGGCGTCCTCATCGAGCATTTCAAGGGCGCCTTCCCCCTCTGGTTGGCTCCCGAGCAGATCCGCCTCCTTCCCATAGCGGACCGACATGTGGCATACTGTGAAACTGTGGCCAGGGACCTGTCCTCGTCCGGCCTGCGCGTCACCGTGGATGCGCGGCCCGAGAAGACCGGTTACAAGGTCCGCGAGGCCCAGCTCCAGAAGGTCCCCTATATGCTCGTCGTGGGAGACCGGGAGCAAGAGGGTAGTTGCGTGTCCCTGAGGACGCGCACGGGGGGCGACAAGGGTGTCCTGCCCCTGGAGACATTCAAAATGCTCGCGCTGGAACGGGCCGGCGCGCGCTCGCTAGAATTGGACTAAGGAGGGCGCTATCAGAGAGCCGATCGCGAAAGGACCGAGGATCAACCGCCAGATCCGGATCAGCCAGATCCGGGTCATCGGGGATGACGCGGAACAGCTGGGCATCATGACTCCCGAAGAAGCTCTCGTCATCGCCGAGGCCAAGGGTCTGGACCTGGTGGAGATCGCTCCCACCGCCGTTCCGCCCGTCTGCCGCATCGTGGACTACGGGAAGTTTCTCTACGACGAGAAAAAGAAGGCCGCCGAGGCCCGAAAAAAGCAGAAGCAGATCGTCGTCAAAGAGATCAAGCTCCGGCCCAAGATCGAGGAGCACGACTTCCAGGTGAAGAAGCGTCACATCGAGGAGTTCCTCGGCGAGGGCGACAAGGTCAAGATCACGGTGCGCTTCCGGGGGCGCGAGATCGTGCACCCGGAGATGGCCCAAAAGCTCCTCCAGCGCATCGCCACGGAAGTGGTCCAAAAGGGAAAGATCGAGCGGGCTCCCACCATGGAAGCCAGAACCATGGTCATGCTGCTGACGCCCGTCAAGAAGTGATCCAAGGAACCGGAGGAGACAGTCATGCCTAAGATGAAGACCCACCGCGCCTCGGCCAAACGGTTCAAGGCCACGGCCACCGGACAGTTCAAGCGGGGCAAAGCCTACCACCGACACATCCTGACCTCCAAGGACAGGAAGCGTAAAAACCGTCTGGGGACCGCGGACCTGGTCCACGAGGCCGACCACGCCAAGGTCAAGCGGCTCCTTCCCTACGCGTAAAGACCGGCGCTCGGCCACGAGCGCCCCTTGAGACCGGCGCTCGACGCAGGGCGCCACGAGGAGATGCGATATGCCCAGAGTACGCCGCGGCCATCACAAGGTGGAGCGCCGCAAAAAACTGATGAAGCTCGCGAAGGGCTACTTCGGCTCCAAACACCGCCTCTACAGGACGGTGAAGGAGCAGGTGGAGCGCTCGCTCAACTTCGCCTTCACGGGCCGCAAGGTCCGCAAGATCGACTTCCGCCGCCTCTGGATCTGCCGCATCAACGCGGGCTGCCGCCAGAACGGGATGTCCTACAGCCGCTTCATGGACGGCCTGAAGAAAGCCGAAGTGACGCTCAACCGCAAGTCCCTGGCGGAGATCGCCCGGACGGACGCGGCCGCCTTCACCGCCCTGTGTGACACGGCCAAAAAGGCCATCGCGTAAAGACGGAGCCGGAGAACCGGGGAACCGGTGAGCCGGAGAGACAACAATCAAGACGGGGCCGGGTGCACAAATCGAGTGCATCCGGCCTTTTCGCGTTTGCCCGGGACGGTTTGAGTGAGTGGTTGTGCAGGTGAACAGGTCGCGGCTTTGCGCCTGGATGTCGAATGTCAAAATGGCGAATGGCGAATTTGAAGCGAAGCCGCCGGCGATGTGACCGCGCCTCGTTTGCCCTTCCATTCCACATTCCACATTCCAGATTCGACATCCCGACGTCCCAAATTGATCACTCCCCTTTCCCCTCCCCCTTCCACCCTCAGCATTCCGCCCTTATAATACCGCCATGAGCTTGACCGGCGACTTCGTCACGATGCCGCTCCCCGACCTCTTCCAATGGCTTGCCATCAGCCAGAAGACGGGCATCCTGCTGCTCCAGCGGCGCGAGATCATCAAGGAAATCTACTTCCGCCTCGGCAAGATCGTCGCCTCGGCCAGCAACGACCCGCGAGAGTATTTCGGGCAGTTCCTCCTCTCCTACGGCAAAATCGGCGAGGAGGACCTCATGGAGGCCTTCCGCAAGCAGGGCGAAACGGGCATCAAGCTCGGGCGGATCCTGGTCACGGACGGGCTCCTGCAGGAGGACGAGGTCCAGCGCTTCCTTCGCATCAAGGCCGAGGAGACCATCTACGACCTCTTCCTGTGGGACGAGGGCACCTTCAAGTTCTACAACGATGCGCCGGCCCAGGAGAGCCACGTCCTGATCCAGATGGATGTGACCTCCATCCTCATGGAGGGGACGCGGCGCTCCGACGAGTGGGCCAGGATCCGGAACATCTTCCCCAGTTCCGAGGCCGTTCTCCGGATCCTCCCCGACGCCCTGACGCGGTCCATCCTCTCCGACCCCCTCTACAACCGGATGGTCCAGCTCCTGGAGAGCCCCCGGCGCATCAGCGACCTATGCCTCATGTTCCACGCCTCCGATTTCGCCGTGAGCAAGACCCTCTACGACATGTACCGCATGGGGATCCTGGAGGTCATCGATGTGCCGCCCGCGGCGAGGCCCTCGGAGGTGGTTCTGGAGGAGCAGGTCCGATCCCTGGCCAACAACGGGCTCAAGCAGTTCAATGCGGGGGAATACGAGACTTCCATCGAGACCTTCAAGCAGGTCCAGCTCCTTCATCCGGGACACGCCCTGGCGCGGTCCATGGTGGCCAAGGCCTACAAGGAGATCAAGGCGAGTCTGGTGACGGACGAGTTCTCCATCGAACACATCCCTTACCTGCGCCGTTCGCTCACCGACCTCAACGAGCTGAGCTTCACACCGCAGGAGAACTATGTGCTCAGCCGCATCAACGGGAGCAACTCCGTGCAGTCCATCATCCGGATTTCGCCCATCCAGGAAATCCGGGCCCTCATGATCTTCAAGAAGCTTGCCCGGGAAGACCTCATCGCGTTTTTCCCCCCGCCGACCCCCTCCGCAACCTGACTGCCTGCGACAGAACACTCTCTTGCTGATGATGAATGCCAACGGGTGTGGGTGTCTCAGCTAAGATTGAAGATGTAAGTGTTCACTCTCTGCCCCCGTTGACATCACCGCGTGGGAGGCCCTATGCTGATCACTGCACACCTGGGGGCGCTCACACATTTTGGGGGAGGGAAGGGATGCATCCCGTACAGACCATCCTATTCTGGGCTTTCGTCGTGGGTTCACTGGCGCTCTTCGCCAATACGGCCAACAAGAGGATCAGCGCGCTCCTCGCCGGCCTGCCCGACCAACGCTTCGACCGGCCCTGGGAGCGCCTGAAGGGACTCCTCCTCTACGCCTTCGTGCAGAAGAGGATGGTGCGCGACCGTTATGCGGGGTTCTTCCACCTGCTCATTTTCTGGGGCTTCTGCGTCCTCGGGCCTCCGGTCCCTGGGCCTCGTGGCCGAAGGCCTTTTCCCCTCCTTCCACATGACCGAGGCCCTGGGCGTTTGGGGCCTGGGATACCAGCTCACCAAGGACATCTTCGAGCTGCTCGTGATCGTGGGAATCGGCATGGCCATGGTCCGGCGGGTCTTCTTCCGGCCGGAGCGGCTGGACAACTCCCCGGACGCCTGGGCCACGCTGAGCCTCATCGGCGGCCTCATGGTGACGGACCTGCTGGCGGACGGGGCATTCATCGTCCTGCACCAGCCCCAATGGGCCTCCTGGTCTCCGGCGGGTCTGGCGGTGGCGGGCATGCTCTCGGGCATGACGCCGGCCACGCTGACTGCCTTCTACACCTCCATGTGGTGGGTGCACCTCTTCATCCTCTTCGGCTTCCTCAACTTCCTCCCCTACTCCAAGCACTTCCACGTGCTCACGGCGCTTTTCAACATCTACTTCCGGGAGCTGGAACCGAACAAGAACATCAAGAAGATGGACCTGGAGGTGGAGCACTTCGGCGCCAATCGCATCCAGGACTACACCTGGAAACAGCTCCTGGACCTCTACACCTGCACCGAGTGCGGGCGTTGCAAGGAGGTCTGCCCCACGACCCTCACGGGGAAGCCCCTTCGGCCCAAGAATTTCGGCAACGACCTCCGGGATTACCTGTACGCGACTCCCCTGGAACAGATGAAACAGGACAAGCCCGTGCCGGAGGACCGCCTCCTCCTCGGCGGCGCAGTGCCCGAGGGTTCCAAGTGGGAGCTGGGTCACGAGGAGCCACCGTGGACGGAGAAGGACCTGGGCGGCAAAATCAGCCGCGATACGATCTGGGCCTGCACGACCTGCGGCTACTGCGAGTGGGCCTGCCCCCTCCACATCACCTTCGTGGACAAGATCGTCCAGGTGCGCCGCTACCTGACTCTCGAGGAGAGCGACTTCCCCGCCGAGGCGCAAATCGGCTTCAAGGGCATGGAGCGCCAGGGCAACCCCTGGAATCTCCCCCAGGCGGACCGGGGCAAGTGGGCCGACGGCCTCGACGTTCCGGTCATGGCCGAGGAGCCCGAGGTGGAGTACCTCTTCTGGGTGGGTTGCGCGGGCGCCTACGATGCCGCGGGACAGAAGGTCTCCGCGGCCCTCGCCAAGCTTCTCAAGGCCGCGGGGGTCAAGTTCGCCATCCTGGGCTCGGAGGAGACCTGCACGGGTGACAGCGCCCGAAGGCTGGGCAACGAGTACCTCTTCCAGACCCTGGCCGAGACGAACATCGAGACGCTCAACGGATACAAGGTTCAAAAGATCGTCACCAACTGCCCGCACTGCCTCAACACCCTCAAGAACGAGTACCCGGCCTTCGGCGGGAACTACGAGGTCGTCCACGGCACGGAGCTCGTGGCCCAGCTCGTGGCCGACGGGCGGCTGAAGATGACGCATGAAGTGAAGGCCCACCTGGCCTATCACGACCCGTGCTACCTGGCTCGCTACAACGGCGTGGTGGATGCTCCGCGCGCCCTGCTCAATGCCATCCCCGGTGTAAAACTCACGGAGATCAAACAGCACGGCGAGGCGGCCATGTGCTGCGGCGCCGGCGGCGGTCGGATGTGGCTGGAGGAGAAGCTGGGCTCGCGCGTGAACCACCTGCGGCTCGAGCAGACCCTCGAAACCAAGGCCGAAGGCGTCGCCGTCGCCTGCCCCTTCTGCAACGTCATGCTCAATAACGCCGCCGGCGAGACCGGACACGAGGGCTTCACCACCACCGACGTGCTCGAGCTCGCCGCGCGCTCGGTCAACTGATCACGAGGCGGCGCGACGAGGGGGTTCGGGGGAACGAGTAGGTTCCCCCGCAAGCGAAGGTCCTCCCGCGCGAGGGCAGGGGGTGCAGCCGCCCTGGCGCGCAGGCGGGCGCCCGAGGAGGGCCGGCCGAGGCCCCCATAGGGGAAGCGCTCCGCGCGACGCCGCCGGCGAGACCGGACACGAGGGCTTCACCACCACCGACGTGCTCGAGCTCGCCGCGCGCTCGGTCAACTGAAAAGGTAGAAGTCAGGAAGTCAGGAAGTGGGGAAGTAAGGAAGGCCTTAAAAGCACCGTGCCCCGCCGATTTCCTCGGCGGGGCACTTAGTTATCTATTAAAGCCTAACGGCACGTGGCAAGGTTCACCGTTGTGAACTGTCGTCCCGTGAACCGCGCACCTTATCCCTCATCGTTCATCCCTCATCTTCCACTTTTCACTTCTTACTTTTCACTTTTCACCTTTAGCTGGTTTTCTTGCCCCTCACCGGGTGAGTGGCCCCGGACGGTACGGCGTGTACTGCGGGTCCCACTGGGCCTTGGCGATCAGCTTGGCGAACGTGTCGTCGTCCACCATGCGGCCCAGGCCAGAGTTCCGCGCCTCCGCGGCCACGGCCTTGGCCACCTCCGCCGAGACCTTCCGGATGTCCTTCATCTCGGGCAGGAGCTTGCCCTGCGCCTCGAGGTCCTTGCTCACCATGCCGCTGATGGCCCGGCTGCCGGCGAGGAACATGGCGTCCGTCACCTTGGCGGCCTTGGCCACCAGAGCCCCCAGGCCCAGCCCCGGGAAGATATACATGTTGTTGCACTGGGAGGTGTAGAGGGTCTTTCCCTTCCACTCGAGCGGTGCGAAGGGGCTCCCGGTGGCCATGAGGCCCTTGCCGTCTGTGGCCTTGGCCACCTCCTCGGGGGTGCACTCGGTCTTGGCCGTGGGGTTGGAGAGGGCCATGACGATGGGCCGCTCGCAGTTCTTGGCCACCTCGGCCAGAATCTCCGGGCTGAAGAGCCCGCGCTTTGCCGTCACCCCTACCAGCACGGTGGGCTTGGCGTTGCGGATCACGTCGGGCAGGGCGATCATGTTGGGGTCGGCGAGCTTCCAGCCCGCCACCGCGGCGCGCGGCTGGGCGAAGGGGCGCTGGGGATCTTCCAGCTTGGGGTCGTCCTGGACCAGCAGGCCCTGCTGGTCCACGGCGAAGATGCAGGCCCGGGCCTCCGGCTCGGTGAGCCCTTCCGCCATGAGCATGTTCTTGATGTTGAAGCCGATCCCCGTACCCGCCTGGCCCATGCCCACGATGACGTAGCGCTGCTCCTTGAAGGAGCTCTTCTTGATGCGCATGGCCGTCATGAGGGCGCTGAGGGCCGTGGCCCCCGTGCCCTGGATGTCGTCGTTGAAGGAGAGGATGCGGTTGCGGTAGCGCTCAAGGTTCTTGAAGGCCGTATGCTTGGCGAAATCCTCCCACTGCAGCAGGGCTTCCGGGAAGTTCCTCTTCACTCCCAGGATGAACTTCTCGATGAAGGACTCGTAGTCGGCGCCCGTGAGCCGGCGGCTGCGGTAGCCGAGGTAGAGCGGGTCCTTGAGCAGCCTCTCGGTGTTGGTCCCCACGTCGAGCGAGATGGGAAGGGTGACGGCGGGGTGCAAGCCCCCTGCGGCCACGTAGAGGCTCACCTTGCCCACGGGGATGCCCATGCCGTCGGAACCCAGGTCGCCCAGCCCCAGGATGCGCTCGCCGTCCGTCACCACGATGAGGTTCACCTCGGGCAGGGACACGCTCTGGAAGATTCGGTCGATGTTGGCGATGTTGTCGGGGCTGATGTAGATGCCTCGGAAGCGCCGCTGGATGTGGCTGAGCTGAAGGCACGCCTGGCCCACCGTGGGCGTGTAAACCACGGGCACCATCTCCTCCAGATGATCCACGAGCAGCTTGTAGAACAGGGGCTCGCTTCGGTCCTGCAGGCCGATGAGGTAGATGTACCGCTCCATCTCGTCGGGCTTGCGCTGGTAGGCTTCGTAGGCGCGGGTCAGCTGGGCCTCCAGGGAAGAGACGCCGGACCTCAGCAGGCCGTCGAGTTCCAGGCTCAGTCGCTCCTCGAGCGTGAACGCCGAACCCTTGTTGAGGTGTGGATCGTTCATCAGGGCCTTGCCGCGCAAGTGCGACCTCGTAGTAGTCCTCGCCCGTCAGCGGATCTATTTTCATGGTGAAGGTCTTCATGAGTTCCTCCTGCGGAAGGCGGAAGTATACGCCCACCCCTCCATGACCGCCTCTGCCGCCGGCCCGTTATGGGCTGGGAGAGGAGATTATGCGCCGTTTCACCCACCTGACTGACCGGCCGCTCCCCGGTTGCCATAGTGCCAGGATCACCCCGCATGCAACGAGCGCCGCGCCGAAGTAAAAACGGGGGCCTGGGATCTCCGCGAAAAGCAGCGCCGCGAGCACCGTGGAAACCACCGGTTCCACGAGGATGGAAAGGCTCACCCGATAGGATTCCAAATGCCGCACGGCATAATTGAGAAGGCTGTGTCCGAAGAAGGACGGGAAAAGGGCCATGAGGGCGAACATCAGCCAGGTCCTGCCGTCGAACCCGACCAGCGGCTGGCGGGCCAGCACTGCGGCCGCCCCCAGGGTGAGCGCGCAGGTCCCGTACACCGCCAGGACGTAGTGCGGGAGGGGCGGTCCATGGCGGAGGCCACGGCCCACCGTGAGGTAGGCCGCAGCCGCCAGGCCCGAAACCAGAGCGAGTCCGTCCCCCGCAAGCCCGGACCACCCCCGACCCATGTCACCCCAGGCGATGAGCCCCACGCCCGCCATGGCAACCACCATGGCCACGGCGCCGCGGAGACTCACCCGGTCCCCCAAGAACATCCGTCCCAGGAGGGCTGCCCAGAGTGGCTGGGTGGACATGACCACCAGTGACGATGCCACGGTGGTGAGCTGGAGCGACCCTATCCAGGTTGCAAAGTGGAAAGCCAGAAGGAGACCCGCTCCCAGCGTGAAGGGGGCCAGGCGCTTCTGCAGAACGCCGTCCCAGGGTTCCCGGTGCCGGCGCGCCAGGACCACTCCGCCCACCAGAAGCGAGGCGAAGGCCGTTCGATAGAACCCGATGACCAGGGCCGGTGCGGTGCAGTATCGCACCAGGATGGCCGCGAAGGATACGCACGCAAGACCGGCGGCGAGGGCCTGCTTCGCCTTCCGCTCCTGGGGCGAACTCACGAACCGGCGGGCGTCTTGCGAGCGCAGTCCGGGCAAAGTGCGTCTTTTCCACCGAGGGCGCGGGAATTCTCCCGAAGGGCACGATGCTCGGGGCACAACAACCGCCCGCAGACCGCGCAGATCCCTTTCAAGTCGGGTTCGAAGGGCGCCTGACAACAGTCGCACCGCCACGGCTGGACGAGGCCTTGGAGGGTTTTCTTGTCGCTCAACTTGGCCATGTCCTACCTCTGGAGCATTGTAAGGGTCGCGCCTCGCAGGAGCAACAGCACCTCTGGGTCGGCCGTTCGCGTCGTCTTCTTATGATACCCTTCAAGAGGAGGAGCGATGTCCGATCCGACGCACGACGAAGGCCCGCACGACCATCCCGGCAAGACACCTCAGCGGAGGCCCAAGGCCATCGTGCTCATGTCGGGCGGGTTGGATTCTACCCTGGCGGCCAAGCTCCTCCAGGAGCAGGGCGTGGAGGTGCTGGGTGTGAACTTCTCCACGGGATTCTGCGTCACCGACCACAAGCGCGCCACGGCCAAGCCCGGCTCCGATCCCAAGAAACTGCGCCACGAAGGGCTGCGGGCCGGAGCGGACCTGGGCGTACCCGTGGAAATCGTGGACCTGCGGGAGGACTACCTCGACGTGGTCTTCAACCCCAAGCACGGCTACGGCGCCAACATGAACCCCTGCGTGGACTGCCGCGCCCACATGCTCAAGAAGGCGAAGGCCATCATGGAACGGGAGGGCGCGGACTTCGTGGCCACGGGCGAGGTCCTGGGCCAGCGTCCCATGAGCCAGCGCAAGGACACCATGCGCATCGTCGAGAAGGACTCGGGGCTGGAGGGCCGCCTCCTCAGGCCCCTTTCGGCCAAGCGCCTCAAACCCACCCTGGCCGAACAGGAAGGCCTCGTGGACCGGGAGCTGCTCCTGGGGCTCCAGGGCCGGGGGCGCAGGAAGCAGATGGACCTCATCGAGGCCCGGGGCATCACCGATTATCCGCTCCCTGCGGGGGGGTGCTGCTTTCTTACGGACGCGGCCTACGCCCGGAAGTTCCGCGACAAGATGCTGCACCGGGGGAAGGCGCGCATGGACTGGGAGGATGTGGTCCTGCTCAAGCTGGGGCGGCACTTTCGCCTGTCCCCCGAGCTCAAGCTCATCGTGGGGCGGAACGAGGAGGAAAACGAGTTTCTCGACCGTTACTGCAAGGGGCGCGTTCGCTTCGAGGCCCCGGAGGTCGAGGGGCCCGTGGCCCTCGCGGACGAGTCCTTGCCCACCTTCGAGATGGAGAGGCTCTGCGCAGCCATCGTCGCGCGGTTCGGGGACGGTAAGCGCCTGGCGACCGTGAAGGTGGAGGCCACGGGTGGCGAAGCCCCGCCCCGCACCTACGAGGTGGCTCCGCTCTGGGACGAGGACGTGCTCGGGCCCATGAGGGTGTGAAGAAAATTGCGAATTGCGAATTGCGAATTTGGAATTTGGAGATGGAGAATGACGGGAACAGGACGGTACTGGGAATGTTGAATTTGGAATGTGAAATGTGGAATGTGGAACGCGAGGACGCGGGCGAAGCGGGGGCGGAGTGCCCTGTTTTTCTAGACATTCGCCATTCGCCATTCCACATTCGACATCGATCCGGAATGGGTCCCACGCCACGTGATCCCCTGATCACCCGATCACATGGTCCCTCGGTCTTCTCATTCCTCTCGCGTCTCGCGTCTTGCGTATTGCTCCATGACTTTCACTTGCAAAGGACACCCAAACGATGACCCACGCCGACTTCTCTCCATTGGGCTTGCTGACCGTCGCCTTGCAGGTCCTGATCATCCTCTTCTCACTGTCGGTCCACGAGAGCGCCCACGCCTGGATGGCGGACAAGATGGGCGACTCCACGGGCCGCATGCTGGGGCGGATCACACTCAATCCCATCCCCCACATCGACCTCATCGGAACCATCCTCCTGCCCCTGGTCATGGCCCTGGCGGGAGGACCCATCTTCGGCTGGGCCAAACCGGTCCCGGTGATCACTCGGAACTTCAAGCACATCAAGCGCGACGGGGCCCTGGTGGGCGCGGCGGGCCCCCTGAGCAACCTCCTCGTGGCGGTGGTGGCCACCGTGGTCCTGGGAGTGGTACTGGTAGCCACCGGGCCGCAGGTCTTCTTCCCTCAGATTCAGACGCTCTACAGCCTCCCGTGGTGGCTGCTCCAGCTGGCATTCATCAACCTGGTCCTGGCGGCCTTCAACCTGATTCCCATTCCTCCGCTGGACGGTTCTTGGGTGCTCTCGGCAGTCCTCCCGCCCTGGGCGGCACGCTCATACGACGAGTTCCGTCGATTCGGGCCGATTCTTCTCCTTATCCTCTTCATGACGCCCCTGCTGAACATCGTTCTGTCGCCCATCCTGAATGTGCTGGCATGGGTCCTGATCTTCAAACCCCTCGAAATCCTGGGCTCTTTCATTGGCTGATGGGCTGAGCCCGACGAACACCAGCCGTGTATACTGAATGCCGGAGGGGCCCCCTTGGAAACTGACCGCGCGGCACTGGAAGGCGAGATTCCGGCTCTTTCGTTGGGTCTCGTGGTCAGGAGCATGGCGGTGCACTTCACCGTATGGATCCTCGTGGCCATATTCGGCACGATCTGCATACTGCTGAGCTTCTTCACCCGGGGACAAATCGTGTTCTGGCTCGGCCGCCTCTGGGGGATCATCATCCTCAAAGTGGCGGGCGTTAAGATCGAGGTCCACGGGCTGGAACGATTTCCCCCGGGAGAACCCCACGTCCTGGTGGGCAACCACACCAGCAACTTCGACATTTACGCCATGATCCCTGCCCTCGGAAACCGCTACTACCGATTCCTGACCAAGCGCGAAGTCCTTTACCTCCCCATCTTCGGCTGGGCCCTGTGGGCCGGAGGGTTTCCTCTCATCGACCGGCGCGACAACGCCAAAGCCCGGAAGACGATGAAAAAACTTGCCGAGCGCATGAAGCGGACGGGGCTGAGCCTGCTGGCTTTTCCAGAGGGAACCCGCAACCGCACGGACCTGCTGCTCATGCCCTTCAAAAAGGGCCCCTTCATCGTGGCCGCCGAGGTGGGCGTCCCCATCCTCCCCTTCGTCATCCACGGCGCGCGGCAGGTTCAGGGACGTCATGACTATCTGGTGCACCCAGGCACCATCATCGTGGAATTCCTGGAACCCATATCGGTGACCGGCCGATCCTACCAAGACCGGGACGACCTGAAGCTGAAGGCGCGCACGGCCATCGAGACGGCACTGCTGAGGGGACCCAAAAAATTAGGACTGAGTGCTGAGTGCTGAGTGCTGAGTGCTGGGCTAAAGAGGCGATAATGACAAACCGTAGAATTGAATTGCTTGCATCAGCTTCTACTCAGTCCTCAGTCCTCAGTCCTCAGTCCTTTTCCTTCCCCGGTCTCCTCCCATGATCCTCTATCTGGATCCCTTCATGGGCATCGCGGGGGATATGACGGTGTCGGCCCTGGTGGATGCGGGTGCCGATCCGACAGCCGTCAACGCGGCCCTGGGAACACTGGGCCTTCAGGGACTTGCCTTCTCCTTCGAGAAGGTGCACCGTCAGGGGCTTCAGGCGACTTTCGGCAGCGTCTCCTGGCACAGCCCCAATGCGCACCGTAACCTGACGCACATCCTGTCGCTGATCGACAAGGCGGGGCTGGCCGAGCCCGTCCGGGAAGCCGCTTCCAAGGTTTTCACGCGTCTGGGTGAAGCGGAGGCCAAAGTCCACGGCTGCGCCCTGGACGACGTGCACTTCCACGAGGTGGGCGCCGCCGACGCCATCGCGGACATCGTGGGCGCCTGCGCCGCCTGGCACGACCTGGGCTGCCCGCCCGTGGAGTGCGGCCCCCTCAACCTGGGCTCGGGGTTCACGGTCATGGAGCATGGGACCTTCCCCGTGCCACCGCCGGCCGTGGCGGAACTCGTGAAAGGCTTCCCGGTCTTCGCCTTCGGCCCGCCTACGGAGCGCACCACTCCCACGGGCGCGGCCCTGGCCACGACCCTCGCCCGCCGATTCGGTCCTCTCCCCCGAGGAACGGTAAGGGCCGTGGGTTACGGGGCCGGGTCCAAGAACACCGAGGGCGCGCCCAACGTGCTGCGCGTTCTCTTGTTGGACGAGGCACCCGCGGAAGGGCTGGTGGGAGTGGTGGAGGCCCAAGTGGACGACATGAGCCCGGAATTGCTGGCCGGCGCGCTCGATGTCATCCGTTCCAAGGGAGCGCGCGACGTGTTCCTCACCCCCGTGATGACCAAGAAGGGCCGCCCGGCCTGGACCGTGACCCTGCTTTGCGGCGCCGGTGACGAAGCCCGCTTCGCCGATCTCCTCATGGAATACACCACCACCATCGGCGCGCGATTCTCGCGCTGGGAGCGCCGGGAACTCATACGCGAAGTCGTCACCGCGGAGACACCCCGCGGTCCCCTCCGCGTGAAGGTCGTCATCACACCCGGCGGACACCGCCGCCTCCACCCCGAGTGGGAGGACGTGAAGGCCCTCGCCGAGAAGGCTCGGCATTCCCGCCCAGCAGTTGCTCCAGGAGATGGCGCCGTACCTTATCGCATAGGGTGTGCCGCCGGGAGGCTTCTCCCACATGTCAGCAGCGAGCACTCTGGTTTGCTTTCCCCCACAGCAGCACCGCCGTGGTGAATCTGCTCCCGGAGCGAAGCGAAGGGAGACGGCGTTCCGCCGCGACGGGCGCGGTTGCTCTCCTCTGCACGGTTTTCCTCCGTGTCCTCCGTGTCTCCGTGGTGAATTTTTCCCCGGGACCTTCTTCCTCTGTGTCCTCTGTGTCTCTGTGGTGACTCATTTCCTTCCCCCGCGGAATCATGGCCGGGGGTATACTGTTTTTGCCCTTTCGTGGAGGATCTCATGCCCGTTATCGAATCCACGCCCGAGTTTGTGGCGAACGCCTATGAAAAGATCGCACAGAGGCTGGCTGTCGTCCGCAAGCGCCTCGGCCGCCCCATGACCTTCTCCGAGAAGGTCCTCCTGGGCCATCTGGATAACCCGGAGAAGGCCGACCTGGAGCCTGGCCAGAGCTACCTCTACCTTCGTCCGGACCGGGTGGCCATGCAGGACGCCACCGCCCAGATGGCCATCCTCCAGTTCATGCAGGCGGGACGGCCCTCGGTGGCCGTGCCCACCACCGTTCACTGCGACCACCTCATCCTCGCCTACGCCGGAGCATCCAAGGACATGGCGGCAGCCCTCGACTCGAACCGGGAGGTCTATGACTTCCTGGCCTCCGCCTCGGCCAAGTACGGCATCGGGTTCTGGAAGCCCGGAGCCGGCATCATCCACCAGGTGGTCCTGGAGAACTACGCCTTCCCGGGCGGCATGATGATCGGCACCGACAGCCACACGCCCAACGCCGGCGGCCTGGGCATGTTCGCCTCGGGCGTGGGCGGGGCCGACGCCGTGGACGTGATGGCGGGCTTCCCCTGGGAGGTGCTCTACCCCAAACTCATCGGCGTGCGCCTGACGGGCACGCTCAACGGGTGGGCCTCGCCCAAGGACGTCATCCTGAAGCTCTGCGGCATCCTCACGGTGAAGGGCGGAACGAACCGCGTGGTGGAGTACTTCGGTCCCGGCGTGGCGTCCCTCTCCTGCACCGGCAAGGCGACCATCACCAACATGGGCGCCGAGCTTGGGGCCACCACGAGCATCTTCCCCTACGACGAACGCATGGACGCCTACCTGCGCGGTACGAGCCGGTCGAACCTGGCGGACTTGGCCCGACGGCACCCCGAACTCCTGGGCGCTGACACCGAGGTGGAGGCTTCGCCGGAAAAATTCTTCGACCGCATCGTCGAGATCGACCTCTCCAAACTCGAGCCCCACATCGTGGGTCCGCACACCCCCGATTTGGCGCGGCCCGTCTCGCAGATGGCCGAGGCGGTGAAGAAGGAAGGCTACCCGGACAAGATCGCCTATGCGCTGGTGGGATCCTGCACAAACTCCTCTTACGAAGACATGGGCCGCGCGGCCGAACTGGCCGAGCAGGCCAAGGCCGCGGGCCTGAGGGTGGCCGCACCCCTGCTCGTCACACCGGGAAGCGAACAGGTCAGAGCCACCATCGAAAGGGACGGACAGATGGCGTCGCTGGAATCGGTGGGGGCCACGGTCCTCGCCAACGCTTGCGGCCCGTGCATCGGTCAGTGGAAGCGCGACGACCTGAAGCCGGGGGAATCCAACAGCATCCTCTCATCTTTCAACCGGAACTTCCCCAAGCGCAACGACGGCAACGCGTCCACGCTTTCGTTCCTGGCGAGCCCCGAGACCGTGGTAGCCGGGGCCTTCTCCGGCCGGCTCTCCTTCAATCCCCTTACGGACAGCATCCCCGTACCGGGCAGCGCGCCCTTCCGTTTCGCCGCGCCTAAACCCGCGCCCGACCTTCCCGCCAAGGGCTTCGTCCGGGACGAGCACGGATATGTCCCACCGGCCGAGCGTCCCGACTCCATCGGCGTGAAGGTGGCCGAAGGGAGCGAGCGCCTCCAGATTTTGTCGCCCTTCCCGCCCTGGGACGGCAAGGACTACTCGGAGCTGCCCGTGCTCCTCAAAGCCAAGGGCAAATGCACTACGGACCACATCTCCCCCGCGGGGCCGTGGCTGCGCTTTCGCGGGCACCTGGACAAAATCAGCGACAACATGTTCAACGGCGCCATCAACGCGTTCACCGGAGAAACGGGGAAAGGCGAAAATTTGGTCACGGGGGACGGCGGCCAGCCTTTCTCCAGGACGGCCCGCGATTACCGCGCCCGGGGCCTGCGTTGGGTGGCCGTGGGCGACGAAAACTACGGCGAGGGCTCCAGCCGTGAGCACGCCGCCATGTCCCCACGGTTCCTGGGCGCGGCGGCGGTTATCAGCCGCTCCTTCGCGCGCATCCACGAGAGCAACCTCAAGAAGCAGGGCATCCTGCCCCTGACCTTCGCCGACCCAAAGGATTACGAGAAGATTGAAGAGACGGACCGCGTCAGCCTCCTGGGCCTGAAAGATCTTGCCCCGGGTCAGAGCGTGCGAGGCGTGCTCCATCACGCCGACGGGACCACCGAATCGATCACGCTCAAGCACACCCTCAACCAGGAGCAAATCGAGTGGTTCAAGGCAGGAAGCGCGCTCAATGTATTAAAGGGCACGTGAATTGCGTGAGAACGTGCCCGTTAATAAGTGACAGAGCCAAAGAGTCGAAGAGTCCACGAGCCCACGGAAATATTGGAGCCCACGAGGCTGAAGATCATTGGGGCTTTCCTGAGTGGTTTCGTTGGCGCGTGGGCTCGTTGACCCGCTGGTCCCTATCCGTCCCCACAGGGCGTTCCCGTCAACGGCGGGTGCCTCTAATCCCAGGGAGCGGGCGAGCAAGGCGAGCGGGTGCGACACGGGCAAACCCGTCTTGGCCTCGTCCTGTGTCTTGCAGGAGCCGCACGGAGTCACCACGAGGCTGGGCGAAGACTTCAAGATGCGCGTCGCCAAGGGAAGCGAGATGGCGTCCGACAGCGCTGCGCGGCGAGCCTCTGCGCCGAACGACCCCGACAGCCCGCAACACTCCTGGGTGACGTCCAGAACTTCCACGCCTGGAATGCGGCGGAGCACCTCCACCTCGTCCGCGGCGCTCCCGAGCACCGCACCGTGGCAGGGCGTCTGGTAGACCACCCTCGAATCCACGCGGCCAAGGGACGTGGGACTTCGATCCAGTACTTCTCTGATGAACGAGAAGAGTCCCGTGCACGAGGCCGCCAGTTCCTCGCCTTCCGCCCCCCCGTAGAACTTGGGTTGCTCCCGTTTCAAAGCCAGGAGGCAGGAGGGCGCCGACGCCACGACCGTGAAGCCCTCCCGAACATAAGGCAGAATCATCCGGCGGTTGAAAGCCACATCGGGCGCGGCGGCA
Source organism: uncultured Acidobacteriota bacterium (assembly GCA_963772255.1). Classification (GTDB taxonomy): domain Bacteria; phylum Acidobacteriota; class UBA4820; order UBA4820; family DSQY01; genus JAKAJA01. Next base: position 156,300 of record CAVYWK010000001.1, on the reverse strand, counting down.
TCCAGGAGGCCCCGGGTCATCTTGCTCACCCCGCAGCATGCCTGCGGAGGGACGACCACCTCGACCCCAAGAGCCGTGAGGACGGCCACCGCGAGCCGGGACTCTCCATCGGGGTTGTAGGTGTTGCCGTAGCAGCCGTAGAAGTAAACCGCCTTGCCGGTCCCGGTCCCCGGGTAGTGGTAGAGGCGGCCTGGGTCGAAGGCAAAACCGGGGGCAAGGAGTGGTGCCGCCAGGTCGCTTCGGATTCCAAACAGCGCGGCGCTGGCCGACCGCAGCGCGGAGAGATTGCCCGCCCTGAGCAAGAGCCGGCCCAGGGAAGGCCCCGTGCGGTATCCCATGGTGGGAACCGAAGCCATGAACCGATCCCTCGCCTTCGCGGACCTCGGCGTGTAGGCTTCGCGGAAGGCCGCCGCCAGGGGAGCGATGTCCACCCCCGTGGGGCAGTGGATCGCGCACATGGAACACCCCAGACATGATTCGAAGATGTCCCTCAGCTCGGGCCTTGCGGCCACTTCGGGGGCCAATTCACCCGCCAGGAGGGCCTGGAGGATGTGGCCACGCCCCCGGCTGGAGTACAGGTCGTAGTCGGTGGCCTGAGCCGTCGGGCAGAAGTCCCGGCAGGTGCCGCACCCGTGGCACCGCTCCACCTCGACGGCCCAATCCTCCTGTGACAACCGGCCAGGCAGGACTGCCCGCTGGTATGCCGGACTGAAGCGAACACCCTTGTCCATGGGTTCGGCCTGAGCGGGAGCGATGATGCCCGGGTTCAAAATCTCCCCGGGGTCGAGGGCCACCTTGATCTTTCGGAAGAGGTCCACCAGGTCGCCGTATATTTTGGGGAGGTACGGCGTGCGCAGGCGGCCGTCTCCGTGCTCGCCCGAGAGGGTTCCGCCCAGATCCGCCAGAAGTTCCGCCTGCTCGCGGGCGATGTGCGCCATCTGGCCGAAGTGCGATGGATTCCTCAGATCCATGAAGGGGTTGACATGAAAGTGGCCGTCCCCCGCGTGTCCGAAGATGACCGCCTCGATGTCCCGAGCTCCCAAAATCCCTGCGATTCCTTTCAGGTAGGCGGGGATCGCCTCCGTGGGGACGGCCCCGTCTTCAATGAACCGGACCGACTTCAACCTGCCGCGTCCCTTGTTCAGCAGCGGGCTCGCGGCCTTGCGGAAGGACCAGATGGCGGCGCGTTCCGAGGCCGTCTCGGCCCTTCGGACGCTCAGAGGCCCCGCGGTCCGTGCCGCCTTGAGCAGGGCGTCCATGCGCGCCTCCGCCTCGTCGCGCGTGTCCCCATCGCTCTCCACCAGCAAGATCGTGCCCACGGACTCGTCCACGGGAAGCGGGAAGGTACCGAGCCCTCGCCGGATGATGTCTAAGAACGTGCCGTCCAAGATTTCGCAGGCTGAGGGGTCCAGCGGCATGAGGTCGAGCACTGCCCGTCCGGCCCACTCCACTCCGGGAAATCCCAGCATGGCCAGGCTCTGGTTCTTGGGCAGGGGCAGGAGGTCGAGCGTGGCCGAAAGGAACACGGCCAATGTGCCCTCGGAGCCGATGAAAAGGGGCAGGAGATCCACGCGGAGGGCATCATCCCCCAGGCATCCACGCAAGTTGTACCCCGAGGCGTTGGCCCGGCACCGAGGCCATCGGGAGAGGATGGACTGACGGTGCTCCGCGATGAGGTTCGCCGCTTTCCGAAGCCCGGGATGAGGGTATTCGGCCGGGAGCCTGAACCCGCGGTCCAGGCGGACCTGCGCCCCGTCCGCCATGAGCAGATCGATGGAGCGGACGTGATCCACGGTGGCGCCGTACTTGACCGAACGGGCGCCTTTGGAATTGTTGGCCAGCATGCCGCCGAGGGTGCAAAAATCTTGGCTGGAGGGATCGGGCGCGAAACGAAGGCCCTGCTCCGAGAGGATCCGGTTGAGGTCGGACAGGACCACACCGGGTTCGACCACGGCCCTGCGCCCATCCCCGTCCACCGCGCTGATCCGAGTCATCCACCGGGATGTGTCGGCGACGATGCCCTCTCCCACGCTCTGACCCGCAAGGCCGGATCCCCCCCCCCTCATGGTGAGGGGCATCCCCCTCTCCGAGCATTGCGACAGCGCCCAGGAGAGGTCCTCCCCAGCCCGGGGGAAACACACGCCCACGGGACGACGGGTGTAGATGCAGGCCGCCCTGGAATAGACGGCCCTGCTGGCCTGGTCTTCCGTGTAGAGGCCCTTGGGGGGCCGGGACGATGACATGGCACGCTCCAGGAGTGGCACAACGCTCGGCCCGGGCACAATATTTGGGTGTCGAACCGAGGGGCCAAGGGTAACACAAGGGAACCGCCCCCCGGCGAGGCGGTCTATGGGGAGAAAGGGTGGGCAAGCCATGAGTCTTGGACCCGAGGGCCGTGGAGCAGGGAATTGGGGCAAGCCACCCATTCGCGGATTTCGTCTCCAGCCCCTTGCGCAATTCCCCCGGATATGTTCTGATATCGCACTTGACAGCGGTGCAAGGTCCGCTCTGCCCGCTTCTCATGGGAGACCGATAATAAGGCGGCCGCGGTGGCGTTGTGGTCGTGTGCGACTAGGCAGCTTCCGGTGCGAGAGAGCCGCTTGACTCAGCCCCTCGAGTGAGCTTTCCTTCAAGGGCATTCGGCGCACCACTACGGGAAGCGAAGGGATCTCGGTTCACTCCCCTCTTGGGGTCCATCTTGGAGGCCAAAGCGATGCGTTCGGGCCAATTCAAAGGGCGGATCGGAAGAAGCGGGGCCGGGTGGCTGCTCGCGGCCCTGCTCCTGGTAGTGCTCGCTATGGGCTGCTCGTCCCTGAGTGAGCATGTGGCCATGAAGGACGCGGCCAAGGCTTACAAGGCCGGCAGGTTTGCGGAGGCGGCCACGTTCTACAAGACCGCCCTCCAGTTCAACCCGAATCGGGCGGAGAACTGGAAGTACCTCGGTTACTGCTACTGGAGCCTCATCGAGCCCGGTTCCAACCAGCCGAAGGATGTGGAGGCCACCAGCAACGCGCTGAACGCCTTCCAGAAGTACCTCGGGCTGGTGGGTAAAGACGACCAGATGCAGGACTACATCATCAACCTGTACGTGAACCAGAACCGTCTGGACGAAGGGGTCAAGTTCTACGAAGAGGCCCTGCGCAAGGAGCCCACCGACCCGCGCCTCCTCCAGACCCTCTCTCTCATGTACGCGAAGAAGGGCGACTTCCACAAGTCCCTGGAGTATTCCGAGAAGAAGGCGGCCCTCACGGCCACCGATCCCTCGGGCTACCTCTACATCGGGGCGCTCTGCTGGAACCGTTCCTACAACAAGCAGGATCCCGACGAGGAACGCGCCAAGATCGTGGACCGGGGCATGAAGGCCCTCGAGACGGCGCTCAGGCTCGACCCCAACAACTTCAACGGCCACCTGTTCGTCAACCTCCTCTACAGGCAGAAGGCCGATCTGGCCAAGAACGCTGCGGCCAACGAAAAGGACCGCAAGAAGGCGAAGGAGCTGCAGGCGCAAGCCGACGAATTCCTCAAGATGGCGGACCAGGAGAAAGACAAAGCCCTGGCGATTCGCAAAGCCCAACAGCAGGCCCAGGCCCCCTCGCCCTCTACCGGGGCGCCGGCCTCCGGCTCTACCAAGTGACGGGGTGCGACGATGTTTGAAGACTCGCTGGTCGAGACCATCAAAACCAAGCCGTCCAAAACCAAGATCTGGTCCTTGCCGATCGCGGTGATCCTCCACGTGGTGTTGATCTCCACGCTCATCATCTACAACATCTACGCCAAGGATACGCTGGACCCGCCGCCCATCATCGTGTCCTTTTTCACGGCCGCGCCGCCACCGCCGCCGCCGCCTCCGCCCCCTCCACCCAAGGCGGCTGCCGCGCCAAAGATCCAGGCGCCCGCGCCCATGGACCCGAACAAGCTCGTGGCGCCCACCGTCATCCCCGATAAGATGCCCCCGCCCACCACGGCCGCGAGCGGCAGCGGTGAGGGTGGCGTGGAAGGCGGCGTGGAAGGCGGTGTCGAGGGCGGCGTCCTCGGCGGAGTGCTCGGCGGAACCGGCCTGGGCACGGGGGAGAAGAAAATTCTTCCCATGGGATCCATCCGAGCCCCCAAGCTGATCAATCAGGTCAACCCCACTTACCCGGATGCCGCCCGAGCCATGGGCCTTTCGGGACGGGTCGTCATCGAGATCATCATCAACGAGCGCGGCGATGTTGAAAACGCGCGCATCCTCCAGTCGGCCAACGTCATCTTCAACGACTCCGCCCTCTCGGCGGTGCGCAAGTGGAAATACTCCCCGCCCACCACGGAGGCCGGGCAGACCGTCTCCGTTTTCTGGATCGTCACCATCAACTTTACCGCGACGCATTAGAAGTGGTCTCGAAACGTTCAGAAAGGAGTTGAGCAATGGATCTATCCATCCAGGGACTTTGGGCTTCTATGGGTTTCTTGGCAAGGACCGTGACCGTGATGCTTCTGGTCATGTCACTGCTCTCGATTTGGATCTTCATCGACCGCTACTTGCTCTTCCGTTCCTCTAAGAAGCAGTCGCTCCAGTTCGTGACCAAGGTCGGAAACCTTCTCAAGCAAGGCAAGCTTGACGAATGCATCAATCTCGCCAAGCAATACAAGAACGGCCACCTTCCGAAGGTCTTCTCCGCGGCCCTGCTCGAGTTCAAGGCGACCTCCTCCGAGGGCGGATATAACGTCATCGAGGCGGCCAAACGGGCCATCGAGCGCGCCACGGCCAAGACTGACTCCGACATGAAGAAGGGCCTGAGCACGCTGGCTACCATCGGCGCCACGGCCCCCTTCGTGGGCCTCTTCGGCACCGTCGTGGGCATCATCAACGCCTTCAAGGGCATGGCGACCACCGGCTCGGGCGGCATCGGCGCGGTGGCCGGCGGTATCGCCGAGGCCTTGGTGACGACCGCTTTCGGACTTTTCGTGGCCATCCCCGCGGTCTGGTTCTACAACTACTTCCAGAACAAGACCGACCTGTTGGGCATCGAGATGGCCAACGCTTCTTCAGAGCTCGTGGACCACTTCATCAAGACCACGGGTATCGAAGAAAAGTAACCTGCGGAGGTCCTCATGAGTATGAACGTCGGAAAGGGCGGCGGAGGCCTGACCAGCGACATCAACGTCACGCCGTTCTGTGACGTGTGCCTGGTGATGCTGATCATCTTCATGGTGGTCACTCCGCTCCTGCAAAAAGGTGTTCCGGTCCAGCTGCCGACCGTGCGTAACCCCGAGGTGCAGGACGAGAAGGAGTCCAACATCTACATCACCGTCCAGGCCAATGCGGACGGCACCAAGGTGTATTTCGGCGAAAAGTGGGTGCCCGCCGACGTTCTCCGCGAAGATCTCCAGGAGGCCTACCAGCGCAATCCCGCCAAGGCCATCTACATCAAGGGCGACAAGCGCGTGGACTTCGTGGACGTGAAGAACGTTCTTCGCGCCATCCAGTCGGTTGGCTTCAAGAACGTGGGCCTCGTGGCCCAGCATGTGGACGAGAAGGGCAACGTGGTGGCGGGCAACGCCGCAGGCGCCATCTCGACGCAGCGGTAGGCGAGGAGGCCTGTCATGAGTATGAGTGTTGGCAGCGGCCGCGGGCCCAAGGCGGACATCAACATCACGCCCCTGGTGGACGTGTTGCTGGTGCTCCTGATCATCTTCATGGTCATTACGCCGATCCTGCAAAAGGGCTTCTCCACGCAGGTCCCGCAGAAAGCCGAATCGGTCAGCAACGCACCGAGCACGGCCATCGTGCTCCAGATCGAGCGGGGCGGCGGCATGGCCATCAACAGGCAGCCGGTGAGCATGCAGGACCTGGGCGAGAAACTGGGTGCCATTTATGCGACCCGCGCGGACAAGATCCTGTTCGTGGACGCGGACGACAAGGCCGCCTACGAAACGGTTGTCAAAGCGCTGGACATCGCCCGGGGACCGGGCAAGGTCGAAACCATCGGGTTTGTGCTCAACTGATACTGAAGCCCTCAAGGGCTCGGCTCCACCACTTCTTGCGCGTCCCAAGGGAGGACTCATCCGAGTCCTCCCTTGAGTTTTTTCCATGCTTTTGTGCTAAAGTATCCCCAGCCGTCCTGGATCGGGACGGCCCCATTACCGAAGTTCGCACATAGGGAGGACAATTCAGCCCTCTCTCTCGTTTTGCGGCAGGATCTTTATAGGGGAGGAGATCAATGACGCAAGGTTATGGGCTACTCATGGCATTGGTGTTCGGGATTAGCATCCTGGGCCTGGCCTTCGCGGGCTTCCTGGTCCGCTGGGTCATGGCCAAGGACACGGGCTCGGAGAAGATGCGCGCCATCTCCGACGCCATCAGAGAAGGCGCCGAGGCGTTCCTTCGACGCCAGAACCGCACCATTCTCTTATTGGCAGTATTGTTCGCGGCTATGCTATTCGTGGGCTACGGTTTTATCCGGACCCACAGAGAATTCGACCCGGTCGGCAGCTCGCTCCAGCTCGCTTCCTGGATCACCCTCTCCTTCGTGCTCGGCGCGCTCTGCTCCGTCTTCGCCGGCTACGTCGGGATGTGGGTCTCCATCCGCAGTAACATCCGTACCGCCCAGGCCGCGCTCACGAGCCTGAACGACGCCCTGCGCATCGCCCTCAGAGGCGGCGCGGTGTCCGGTCTGCTGGTGGTGGCCATGAGCCTCTTGGGCGTCGCGGGCCTGTACGCGCTCGTGAACGCCGTGGGCGGCGTGGCTCCGACCAAGATCCCGCTGCTGATCGTGGGTTACGGCTTCGGCGCCTCCTTCGTGGCGCTGTTCGCCCAGCTCGGCGGCGGAATCTACACCAAGGCGGCCGACGTGGGCGCCGACCTGGTGGGCAAGGTCGAAGCCGGCATCCCCGAGGACGACCCCCGCAACCCCGCCGTCATCGCCGACCTGGTGGGCGACAACGTGGGCGACTGCGCCGGCCGCGGCGCGGACCTCTTCGAGTCCACCGCCGCCGAGAACATCGGAGCCATGATCCTGGGCGGCTCCCTGGCCATGGCCGCCGAAAAGGCGGGAATGGGCTTCAGCATGGGTATCGTCGGCGTCATGATGTTCCCTCTCGTGGCCCGCGCCTTCGGAATCATCGCCTCCATCATCGGCATCATGTACGTGCACATGGACAAAGAAGAAAAGATGGATCCCATGCAGGCCCTGAACCGCGGCTACTACGTGGCCGTCGTTCTCGCCATGGTCGCCTTCGGCGGCGCCACCTACTGGCTCCTGAACAGCCCCGCGGCACCTAACGCCTGGCTCCATTTCTTCGCGTGCGGCATCCTGGGAGTTCTCACTTCGGTGGCCTTCGTCTACATCACCCAGTACTACACCGAGTACAAGTTCCGCCCCGTCCAGTCCATCGCCGAGGCATCCAAGACCGGCCCGGCCACCAACATCATCGCCGGCATCGGCGTGGGCTTCGAGTGCGTCTGGATGCCGGCGCTGATCATGAGCGTCGCGCTCCTCGGTTCCTACTACCTCGGCATGACCAGCGGCCTGCCCCACGCCGGCCTCTTCGGCACCGCCGTGGCGACCATGGGCATGCTGGCGACGGCGGCCTACATCCTGGCCATGGACACCTTCGGTCCCATCACCGACAACGCCGGCGGCATCGTCGAGATGTCCGAGCAGCCGGAAGAGATCCGCAAGAAGACCGACCGTCTGGATGCCGTGGGCAACACCACCAAGGCCCTGACCAAGGGCTACGCCATCGGTTCCGCCGGCCTGGCCGCCTTCCTGCTCTTCCAGGCCTACATGGACGAGGTCGTCCAGTACGCCGGCCTGGGCGAGGGATACCTCTTCAAGGTGGACCTGAGCAAGCCCGTGGTCTTCGTGGGCAGCCTCCTCGGCGCCACGCTGGTCTTCCTGTTCTCGGCCATGGCCATCCGCGCCGTGGGTTCCGCGGCCCAGGCCATCATCGAGGAAGTGCGCCGCCAGTACGCCAAGCTTCCCCGGATCAACGACATCATCCAGTTCCCCAAGGACTTCAAGCCCGACTACGCCACCTGCGTGGACATCGTCACCAAGTCCGCCCTGCGCAAGATGGTGGCCCCGGGCTTGCTGGTCGTCCTGACGCCCATCGCCGTGGGCCTCATCTTCAAGTGGGCCTTCGCAACGCCGGCTGACCCGCTCATCGCCGCCGAGGCGGTGGCCGGACTCCTCATGGTCGGCACCATCGTCGGCATCATCATCGCCCTGTTCCTCAACAACGGCGGCGGCGCCTGGGACAACGCCAAGAAGTACATCGAGAGCGGCGCCCACGGCGGCAAGTACCTCACCGACAAAGACGGCAACAAGACCAAGAACCCCACGCACAGCGCCGCCGTCGTGGGCGACACCGTCGGCGACCCCTTCAAGGACACCGCCGGCCCGTCGCTGCACGTCCTCATCAAGCTGCTCTCCACCATCACGCTGGTGCTCGCGCCGCTGTTCATCTAAGAAAGCTTTCAGCCATCGGCTGTCTGCCCATGTTCAAAGAACGGCCCGCCTCTCGGCGGGCCGTTTCTGTTCCTCCGGAGGGCAGGAAGCTCCGCTGGGCAGGGGCCAGGGCCGATATTTTCCCGCGGCCTCATTCGGTGGTCATGTCTGAACCTCCGCCCATCACCGCTCACCGTGGGGGATGCTTCCCTCCCCTTTCGTTTCATTACCTGATCACCTGATCACTTGATCCCATGATCACCTGATCGCGTCTCGCATCACCTATTCCTCGCCTTCCTCGTGGAAGAACGCCTCCACCTCCTCCACGCTGTCCGTCATTCGGAAGGGCGGAAGGGAAGCCAGGAGCGTCCTGCCATAGCCCCGGCGGCGAAGGCGCACGTCGAAGCACGCCACCACGCCCCGGTCCTTCGTGGACCTTATGAGGCGCCCCGCGCCCTGCTGGAGCAGGATCGCCGCGGCTGGCAGCTGAAAGGCCTGGAACGGGTCCTCACCCTCCTTCCGAAGGTGTTCGATCCGGGCCTGCGTGACGGGATCGCTGGGGACGGCGAAGGGAATCTTGTCCAGGACAACCAGCGATAGCGCTTCTCCCTGCACATCCACGCCTTGCCAGAAGGACGCCGTGGCCACGAGTACGGCGTTGCCCGCCAGCCGGAAGCGCTCTAACAGCACGCCTTTGGGCTCGTCTCCCTGCATCAGCACGGCGTAGGGAACGCGGCCGTCCAGCGCTTGGGCCACGGCCTTCATGCTTCGCACGGAGGTGCACAGGACGAATGCCCGGCCGCGGGACAGGCAGACCAATTCCGCCACGGATGCGCAGAGGGCCTCTTGAAAGTCCTCCGAGGACGGATCGGGAAACCGCGACGGCACGTAGAACAGCCCCTGCTGTCCATAATCGAAGGGGCTGGGGACCCTGAGCTCCTCGGCCCGCGGCGGCACGCCCAGCCGCCCCCTGAGGTAGTCGAACCGCCCTCCCACCGTGAGCGTGGCCGAGGTGAGGAGCGCGCCGTTTAGACGGGAGAACAGGTGGTCCCGCAAGAGCGGTCCCACATCGATGGGGCTGGAACCGAAGATCACATTCTTCCCACGCACCTCGATCCAGCGTGCGAACCCTTCCTGGTCCGGGTCGAGGGCGAAGTCGAAGGCCTCCCGCCAGGCCTCGAGGCGCTCCAGGAGGCCCAGGGCTTCGTCGTTGCCCTGCTTGGATTCCAGAGCCAGGGCGGCGGCATCCAATCGCATGGTCAGACGCTCGCGGAGCTTGCTGGCGTCCGCGTCCAGAAACCCTGCGGTGAGGCTGTCGCGATGCTCCCTGCCTTCGAAATGCCCGAAAAAGAAAAGGGCGGCCTGGCCCGCATCCTGGAGGATACCTGACTCCCTGTCGCGCCCTCCCCCTTTCAACGCCCTGGCGGCGTCGCCGAGCCACTCGTTGAGCATGTGCTTGCTGGCCGAAGTCCCAAAGAACGACGTGGCGGACTCCTCCGCCTCGTGGGCCTCGTCCAACACCAGGTGCGCGTATTCGGGCAGCGCCGCCGCGTCCCACCGATTCTTGAGCGCCAGGTCCGCGAAGAGCAGGTGGTGGTTCGTCACCACGACCTCCGCCGCCTCCGCCTGACGCCGCAGCAGAACGACGAAGCACTCGTTGTAGAGGGGACAATGACTTCCGAGGCACCGTTCGCCGCGAGCGTTCACCTCGCGCCACGTGGGGAGGCCCTCCGGGATGCCGCGCCACTCGGCTTTGTCCCCCGTGCCGGTGTGGTCGGCCCAATCGCAGAGTGCCTGAAAGTGTCGCCCTTCGTCGGAGGTCGTGAAGAGCGGCTGGGCTCTGAATTGCCGCCAGTAATGCAGGCAGAGATAGTTGGCCCGGCCCTTCACGGTTACGGCGCGAACGGGCCGTCCCAGGAGCTTCTCGCAGAGGGGCAGGTCCTTGCCCGCGAGTTGCTCCTGAAGCGCCTTGGTGCCCGTGGAAACCACGACCCGGCGGTCCATGTGCAGGGCCGGCAGGAGGTAGGCCAGGCTCTTGCCGATCCCGGTGCCTGCTTCGGCCAGGAGGATCTCGTCGTGCCGCAGGGCTTGCCACACGGCTTTCGCCATGTCCACCTGCCCGGGCCGATGCTCGTAAAAGGGGAGCTTGGAGAGCGGTCCGCCCGGGCCCAGCAGGGCCTCGAAATCGGGGTTTTGGGGGCGTGGACCCTTCATGATGGTGAGGAGTGAGGAGTGAGGAGTGAGGAGTCAACGGCAAAGCGCGAGAGGCGAGACGAGAGACGCGAGACGCGCGGAGATGATGCAGGAACGGGGAACGGGAAGCTGGGAGCGGAGATCATCATCGTGTCGTCCATGTTTTTCCTAATCCCCCAGTCCCCTAGTCCCCCGATCACTTGATCCCCCGATCACCTAATCACCTAATCGCCTGATTACCTGATTACCCAATCACCTGATCACCTTCTCACGAAGGTACTCCTCCGCCTGGCTCTTCAGCCACGCGGCGAGGTTCATCGAGAGCTGCGAGCGGGGCGTGCGCTCGGGATGCCATTGAACGCCCAAGATCCGGGGATAGAGCGGATGCTCGATGGCCTCGGCCACGCCGCCGGGACCCCGCGCCGTAATCCTCCAGCCCGGCGCGATGCGGCCCAGGGCCTGGTGGTGCGAAGAGACGACCCGCGTGTCGGGACTCGGATACAGGGCCGCCACCAGGGAACCCGCTTCGGGGTGCAGCCGGTGGCGCGGCGCGGGAAGGCCCGCGCTGGCCCGGCGGTGATGAAACTCGGGGTCTTCCAGGTGGCGGATCAGATCGCCGCCCAAGGCCGCGTTGATCGTCTGGCAGCCCAGGCAAATTCCAAGGATGGGACACCCCAGGCGCATGGCCCGCCACAGGAGGGCGAATTCGAACGCCGAGCGCTCCCGGTGAGAGAACCGCTCCTCGGGGAAGGGCAAGGGATCCCCTCCGTAAAGCTGGGGCGGGATATCCCCTCCTCCCGACAGGACCAGCGCGGACAACCCTTCGAGGGCCTGGTCCTCGGACCCGGGAAGCGATGGCAGAATGACCGGCATCGTCCCCGCGTCGGCGAGCCACTGGGTGTACTCCGCGTTGAGAATGAGGCGCTTGGCGCCTCCGGTCACTTCCCAGTCCGCCGTAATCCCCACACGGATCATGTCAGCGTGCCCCCCTCGTCCTGACGTAGGCCCGCAAGAGGGGCAGGGCCTGCAGGAATCTGCCGCCCAGGCCTTCCCCCGAAAACCGGCGGTACCGCGCGTGGAGTTCCACCGACTCTCCCCCGTAGGGATACCACCAAACTTCGCTTTTGGCGCCATCCCGCTCCACGCCGATGAGCTGGGGTGCCGTCAACTCGTGGAGGGAACCCAGCCAGTGGGTTCGCCCCCGTCCCGAGGCCTTCATTCCGCCCCAGGGACACTGCGCCTGACCGTGAGTGAAGGAGGTGTCGTTCACCCAAACGGAACCCGCCTCAAGCCTTCGCGCCACCGCCTCACCCGTCTGCGGAACCGACGTCCACACGGAGGCCGAGAGGCCGAAGGGCGTGTCGTTACACCAGGCGATCGCCTCCTCCACCTCGTCGTAGGTTGCCATGGGGATCACGGGCCCGAAAGTCTCCTCGCGCATGAGGGCGCAGTCCAAGGGCACATCGGCGAGAACGGTGGGCTCGTAAAAGTATCCTCGCCGATCGGGACGCCTTCCCCCGCAAAGAAGCCTGGCGCCCTTTGCCACGGCCTCCGCGACCTGCTGCTCCACCTTGGCGCGCTGGGCCTCCGAGATGAGCGGGCCCACTTGCACCGACTCGTCCATGCCGTTTCCGACCTTCAAGGCCCGGGCCCGTTCGGCAACGGCCTCCGCGAACTTGGGCATCCAGGAGCGGGGAACGAAAAAGCGCTCCGCGGATGAGCACGCCTGGCCCGCGCCGAAGAATCCGCCCCAGAGCGCCCCGTTCAAGGTGCGCTCGAAATCGGCATCGGGGAGCACCAGGAAGGCGTCCTTCCCCCCCAGCTCCATCTGCGTGTGGACGAACCTTGGCCCGAGCTGCGCCTGGATTCGCTGGCCCACACCTGTGGAACCGGTGAAGAGCAACCCGTCGACGGGCGATTCCACCAGGAAGGCTCCCGTGTCTTTGTCCCCCGTGACGAGGTTGAAAACCCCCGGAGGAAACCCCGCACGGTGGAAGAGCGTGGCGATCTTGGCACCCACCAGGGGCGCGAGCTCGGAGGGTTTCAGGACGACCGTATTCCCCGCAGCCAGGGCCGTGACGACCTGTCCGAGGGGAATGGCGAGGGGCAAGTTCCAGGGGGAGATTACACCCACCACTCCTAGCGGGACCCGGCGCACCGTGAGGCGCTTGCGCCACAGGAGCGGATTGGTGGCCCTCACGCGCCGGTCCTTCAGAAAATCCAGGCCCCCCGAGAGGAGGCCCGTCAAGAAGTCCAGGGCGCCGCCCACATCCACGAAGTGCGATTCCGCGAGGGGCTTCCCGTTTTCCTGGGTAATGAGGGACGCGAGGGCGTCTCCCTCCTGGATCAGGAGGCTGCGCAGCACATCCAGGAAGGTGAACCTCTGATGGAGCGATTCATTCGCCCAGCCGCGTTGGGCGTCGCGGGCGGCTTGGACGGCCGCCGCCACATCCTGCCGGCTGCACAACGGCACGGAGCCGATGGGGTCTTCCGTGGCCGGGTTCACGCTGATCAGGCGCTCGTCCTTCTCGTACCAAGCCCCGCCGATGTACACGCGGCCGCGAACCTGCGATTCGGGAGGGACGGGAAGGCTACTCATGGCTCAGAGATTTCACGACCGCCGGCACTCCCGAGGGAGACCAGTCGGCGACCCCCGCGGCTTGCCAGGCGACCTTGCCTGCCCTGTCCAACACGACCGTCGTGGGGACGGCGCTCACGGCCATGGCATTGGCCAGTTCTCCCCCCGCGTCCCAATAAACGGGAAAGCGCTCGGGCAGCTTCTGCACATAGGGCCCCACAGGTTCGGTGGTGTCGTCGATGGACACCGGCAGGACGATCCAATCGCCGCCGGGAACCGACGCCGCGGCGAACTTGGCGAATTCGGGAAACTCGGCCCTGCAGGGCGGGCACCAGGTGGCCCAGAAGTGGAGAACCACCACCTTGCCCCGAAGCGACCTCAAGAACAGGGTCCTGGATGGATCGGAAACTTCCTTAACCCCCAGATCCGGGGCTTGGACCCGGCCTGCAGGAGCCGAGGCACCGGGTGCGGTACCACCGCCCCTGATGAAGCCGGATCTGACGAGATAGGCCGCGAGGAGCACGACGGCCACGGCCATGACCGCCCAAAAGGGACCCATGGAGCCGCTTCTGGGAGCGGATGCAGATTTCGATGTACCCATTCGGTATTCTCCTCAGGCGTTTCATTATCGTTCCTGGCCCCCTCCCGGGCAAGCCTTTGAATCCTGCCCCCGTTCCCGGCCTGTTTCCTTGAGTACCATGACCCGATGCGCTACAATGCATCGGATTGGAGAAAGGGCGATCCTTATGGTCAAACGACAGCTGGACTGGTTTACCGTTCGGTACAAGGATATCTTCCTGGTGGCGTTCGGGATCCTGGCTCTCGCGGCCATTGTGGGAGGGTCGTTCTCCTATTGGCGCTATCAGGGAAATCCGCAGGTCCGGGCCGAGCGGGCCATCGCAAAGGCTCAGAAAGCCCTGGATGCGTTGGACACGCCGGACGCCACTGCAGGGGCCAAATCGAGCGTGGTCCAGGCCAGGACCATGCTTTCGGAAGCCCGGTCCGAATATGCCTCGGGGCATTTCGCCAAGGCGCTCACCATCGCCGGCGATGCCTTGGAGACCCTCAAGAGCGCGCGGAGCGCTTCCCCCCAGAGCCAGAAATTCGCCGTCCTGGTCAGCACCGAGGGGTCGGTGGAGGTCAAGCGCATCGGTCAGCACCTTTTTTCCACAGCCAAGGAAAACATGATCCTCGAAGATGGCGACATCGTTAAGACGGGCCAGACGAGCTACGCTCGGATCAAGTACCACAACAACCAGTTCCAGACCATCTCCCCGGATTCGCTCGTGGTCATCCAGGCATTGTCGGGCAACGCTTCGGGAGGAAACCGGATCGAGGTCGCACTGAAGCAGGGCAAGGTGGAAACCCAGACGCCGGACACGATGACAGCCAAGGACGAGAGCGTCATCGTGACGGAGACCACGCGGATCCGCCCCGCTCCCGCCTCGCGCGTAGGCGTGGCGCAGGAATCCTCGGGCCGGGTGGTGACCGCGGTCCTGTCCGGGACCTCGGAGGTGGAAGCGGCCGGCAAGCGGGAGAGCCTCCAGGCCGGCAGCACGGGCGTCTCAATCATTACCTCCGCCACTCAGTTCACGGCCCCCGAACCCCTCATCAGCCCTCCCGCGGCGGAATTTCCCAAGGATCTCCAGATCATCCGGGTCGACAATCCGGCCCACCACCCGCTGTCCTTCGAGTGGAAGGGCGGCTCCACCCCCTCCACCATTTTTCAACTGTCCTCCAAGCCCCTGTTCTCGACCCTGCTGACCCCCGAGCGGGAGGTGAAGGAGGGAACCATTACCGTGGACGGCCTCCCCTCGGGCGCCTACTATTGGAGAGTCCGGAGCGCCGGGTCGGACACGAAAGCCTTCTGGTCTCCCATCTACCGGTTCCGAATCCTTCAGGTGTACCAGCGTCCCAGGATTCAGCGAGAGCTCAAACTCACCGTGGAACCTACGCCCATCGGAGACGGGGTGATCATCCAGGGCGCGACCGATCCCGGCGTTTCGGTTTCCGTGAACGATCTGGAAATTCCCGTCAACGCGGACGGGACATTCAGCAAAATCGTCCTCTTTTCAGACGTTGGCACCCAGGCCGTTCAGGTGAGGGCCTTCGACGATGAAGGCAACGAAAAAATCTGGCGCAAGTCCTTCCAGTCCGTCGGGTATTGAGCGGAGGGCGGCCCCAACCCGGGTCGCCTCCGAACACGCCGAGCTGGAACTTCTGAAGGAATCCTTCCGGACCAAGTCGGAACAGCTCCGCCTCCTGGCCGAGGTGGTAAGGACCGCCAACTCCATGCTGGAGCCGGAAGCCCTGACGGCCTTCATCGTGGAGCGCGTCCAGGTGCTGGTGCAGTCCGAGGCGTGGAGCCTCCTCATGCTGGACGACTCGGGGGAGCACCTGGTCTTCACCGAGGCCCTAGGAAGCAAGGCCAAGCCCCTGAAGGAGGTCCTCCTGAAAGTCGGCGAAGGGATCGCGGGGACGGTGGCCCAGACCGGCAGGCCCATGCTCATCAACGACGCGCGCAAGAGCCCCCTGTTCAATCCCCAGGTGGACCGGATGACGGGATTCAAAACCCGCTCCGTGCTCTGCGTCCCCCTGCGAAGCCGGGGCAAGACGCTCGGTGTCCTGGAGATGATGAATAAGCGCGGCGCGTCGGGGTTCACCGAGGCGGACCTGGAGACCACCTACATGTTCGCCGAGATGGTCGGCATCGCCCTGGAAAACGCCTTCACCTTCCAGAAGATCAAGCTGCTGAGCCTGGTGGACGACCTGACCCAGCTCTACAACTCGCGCTACCTCCACCAGGCGCTCGGCGTGGAGATCACCCGGGCCAAACGCTACGACTATCCCCTCTCGGTGGTTTTCCTCGACCTGGACGGGTTCAAGTCCGTGAACGACCGCTACGGTCACCTGGCGGGCAGCCAGACGCTGACCGTCGTGGGACAGATCCTCAAGCGCCTGGTGCGAAACGTGGACATCGTGGCCCGGTACGGCGGAGACGAGTTCACGCTGATCCTGCCCAACACCGACCTGGAGGCCGGCGTGATGGTGGCCGAGCGCCTGCGGAAGGCCATCGAAAAACATGATTACCGCAAGGCTCCAGGTTACGATTTTACCCTCTCCGCCAGCTTTGGAATCTCGGGCTTTCCCAGGCACGGGGACGATCCGGAGATTCTCATCCAGAAGGCCGACCAGGCCATGTACCGCGTGAAAGAAACCACCAAGAACGGCGTTCTGACTTTCGAATAGGAGACCCTATGCCCTTCAGTTTCCGATCGCCTTTTTCCTTCCTCTCCAACGACCTTGCCATCGACCTCGGCACGGCCATCACCCTGGTTTATGTGAAGGGCAAGGGCATCGTCGTGCGCGAGCCGTCCATCATCGCCATGAACCTCAAGACGGGCAAGGTGGAGGCGGTGGGGACGGAGGCCAAGGAGATGCTCGGCAAGACCCCCGGCAACATCGTGGCCATCCGGCCCATGAAGGACGGGGTCATCGCGGATTTCGAGCACACGGAGCGCATGCTCGACTACTTCATCAAGAAGGCCCACAACCGCAAGGTCGTGGTGCGCCCCCGCATCGTCATCTGCATCCCGAGCCAGATCACCCAGGTGGAGAAGCGCGCCGTCCGGGATTCGGCCTACCGGGCCAAGGCCTCGGAGGTGGTCCTCGTGGAAGAGCCCATGGCGGCCGCCATCGGCGCGGGCATGCCCATCACCGAACCCACCGGCAACATGATCGTGGACATCGGAGGCGGCACCACGGACGTGGCGGTCATCTCCATGGCCGGCATCGTCTACAGCCGCACCGTCCGCATCGCGGGCAACGAGATGGACGAGGCCATCGTCCAGTTCATCAAGAAGCGCTTCAACCTGGCCATCGGCGACCGGACGGCCGAAGAGGTCAAGATCCGCCTGGGCTCCGCCTACCCGCTCGACAAGGAGGAGTCCATGGAGGTCAAGGGCCGGGACCTGCTGGACGGCATTCCCAAGCCTCTGGTGGTTTCCTCCGAGGAGATCCGAGACGCCCTGTCGGAGCCGGTGGGCGTCATCATCGAAGCGGTGAAGCAGGCCCTCGAACAGACCCCCCCCGAGCTCGCCGCGGACATCGTGGACCGGGGCATCGTCCTCACGGGGGGCGGCGCGCTCCTGCGCAACCTGGACAAGCGACTGCGCGAGGAGACCGGCCTCCCCGTGCTCATCGCCGACGACCCGCTTTCGTCCGTGTGCCTCGGGGCGGGCAAGATGCTGGACGACTTCGACCTGCTCAGGCGCGTCGCCGTCGACTGATGAACCTGAATCCCGCAGCCAGGCGGCCCGAAGCCGTCCTCGCCCTCCTGCTGCTGGGCTTCTTCGTGATGCTGACGATGCAAGTCCGGCGCGGGGGACAGTCGTTTCTGGGAAACGTGGCGCTGGCCGCGTTCGGGCCGCTCCTTTCCACTTACGACTCGGCCTCCCGCCTTACGCGCGAAGGTTTTCAAGCCTATGTCTGGCAGCGGGATTCGGCGCTCCAGGCCGAGCGACTGGCCTCCGAAAACCGGGTGCTCCAGGGCCAGATCGAGCTGTCGCGCTCCCTGGAGAAGGAGGTCCTCGCCTTGAGGGACCTCATCCAGGCCCCCAAACCTCCCTCGGTGGAAGTCATCGGAGGCCGGGCGCTCACCCAGTACGGCGCGCCGTTCAGCCGGTACCTCCTGGTCTCGTGCGACGAAAAGGTTCTCCATCCCGGAGGGAACGCCCGTCATGGGCCCCGGAGGAGCGGTGGGCCGGGTGCAGGGAGCCAGCGGCGGACTCTACAAGGTCATCCTGCTGACCGATCCCAGCAGCGCCGCGGGCGTGGTCTGCGACCGGTCCGCGGTGCAAGGGCGTGGCCGTTGGGCAAGGGCAACGACATGGATGTTCGCTGGGTCTCCAACGAGTCGGATGTCCGCGTGGGCGACCAGTTCTCCACTTCCGGCGAGGACGGCGTTTTCCCTGCGGGCCTGCGCGTCGGAACGGCGGTCTCGGTGGAGGACGGCGGCGACTACCTGAAGAAGATCACCCTGGCGCCCTCCTCCCAGATGGATCAGGCTCACCTGGGTCCTGCTGCTGAGGAAGACCGGTGGCTAGGCGGCTCATCCCCATCCTTGCTCCTGCTGCTCCTCGCCGCGGGCGTGCAGACGCTCATCCCGCTCGTTTCCGGCTCTCTGACCATCGCCAACCCCTACCTGGCGGTACTCGTCCTTCTGGCCATGCGCTCGGGAAAGATGGGGGGGGTCCTCTGGGGTGCTTTGCTGGGAACCGTGAGCGATGCCTACTTCTCGCCCTTCGTGGGCTTTCACGGCCTGGCCTTCTGCCTGATCGGGTACGTCCTGGGGTATCTCGGGAGTCAGCTCCTGGTGCAGGATGTTCTCCCCATAGCCTTCTTCGCCTGGTGCGCCTATATTGTGGACTCGTTGGTCGTGGCGGGGCTCTACCAGCTCCTGGGCCTCCCTTTGGCCGCGCCCTTCTGGGTGCCCGTACTGCTCGGCAGCATCATCACGGCGGGCCTGGCCGCCCTCCTCGAGCTGGTGGCCCGCAGGATTTTCCCCAAGGACCCGAGATGAGACCCTCCCAAGACACGAGCCTTTCGGCCAAGGCTTCTTTCCTCAGGATTCTCCTCTGGGTCGTGTTCCTGGTTTTCGGGCTGAGGCTATTTTTCCTCCAGGTCCTGCAGGGGAACTTCTACCGCACCCTCAGCGAGAACAACTATACCCGGACCATCGTGCTCCGCAGCCCGCGGGGCATGCTCCTGGACCGAAATGGAAAGGTGCTGTGCAGGAACCGCGTCAGCTTTTCCCTCGTGATGGACACGGCGAAGGGCGGGTCCATCGACGACACCATCGCCGCCATGAAGCGCATTCTGGACTTTCAGATCGCACGTTCCGAGGTGGACGCCGCCCTGCACCGGAGCCCCGTGGCCTCCCTCGCCGTGCTGGCCCGCGATGTCCCCCCGAGCTGGCTGCAGAAGATCGAGGCGCACCAGCAGGAACTGAGCATGCTCCGCATCGAGATGGAACTGCGGCGCGACTATCCCTTACGGCCTCTACGCCGGGCACGCGCTGGGCTACGTGGGCCTGCTCTCCCCCGAGGACGCCGACAAGCTCCAGATCAAGGAGAAGGATCCCTTCATCGAGGTCGGCAAGGCCGGGGTCGAGAAGGCGGCCAACGTCCGCCTCATGGGGAAGAACGGCGTCCGGACCGCCCAGGTGAACAGCCTGGGGCGGGAGGTGGAGGACCCCAAGCTCCGCCTTCCGGGCGTGGGGCTCATTGAGGAACCCGTTTCGGGCAAGCCGCTCACCCTGAACCTGGACATGGACCTCCAGACCATCGTGGAGAACGGGTTCGCCGGCGAGACGGGCTCGGCCGTGTTCATGAATCCGAACACCGGAGAGATCCTCGCCTGGGTGAGCGTCCCCGAGTTCAATCCCAACCTCTTCTCCAAGGCCGTGAGCGCTTCGGACTGGCAGGCCCTCGTGGAGGACCCCGGGCAAGCCGCTTTTGAACCGGCCCATTCAGGGCGCCTACCCGCCGGGATCCACCTTCAAACCCTTCGTGGCCCTCGTGGGCCTTCAGGAGGGAATTCTCACCGGAAGCACGGTCTTCTCCTGCGGTGGAGTGTGGGATTATGGCGGCCATCCGTTCCACTGCTGGAGCAAGGGCCATGGCGCCGTGGACATGCTGACGGCCATCCAGAACTCATGCAACATCTACTTTTACCACGCCGGCGATAGGATCGGCATCGATCGCTTGGACAAGTGGGGTACGCTCTTCGGGCTGGGCCGGAAAACGGGAGTGGACCTGCCCGGCGAGACGACCGGCGTTTTGGGATCGCCCGCGTGGAAGAAGGCCCGGGGCCTGGGGCCATGGTATCCCGGAGAGACGCTGCCCATCAGCATCGGCCAAGGCTATCTCACGGTCACCCCCCTTCAACTCCTCTCCTTTTACAGCACCCTGGCCACCGGGGGGGTCCGCTACCGGCCACGAATCGTCTCGGGACCCCCGGAGGTGCTCAGCACCGTGGCCATCTCGCCCGAAGCCCTGGCCGTGGTCAAGGAAGGCCTCTGGCGCGTGGTCAACGGAGGCGGAACGGGAAAGGGCTGCCAAATCCCCGGCTACGACGTGTGCGCCAAAACGGGGACCGCCCAGGTCGTGGAAGCCAGCTTCGGGCAAGAACACCTACTCGCTGGACAAGGGCGAGCGCGACCACGCATGGTTCGCGGGCTTCGCCCCGAGGAACAACCCATCCGTGGCCTTCGTGGTGATGGTGGAGCACGGCGGACACGGCGGCGACGTGGGCGCGAAAATCGCCAAGGCGGGTCTGGAGTACCTCTTCCTGGGCAAGAAGCCCGGCGAGGTGGCTGGACCTCCCGCGCCCGCTGGATCCCAGCCCCCTCCCACCGCCGCGCCCGAAGTGCCTACCGATCTCCCCCCCGAGCCCCCGCCGCCTGAAGAGCAACCCGTTCCGGAGGGCATACCTCCCTTGCCGGCGACGGAACAGGGCAGTCCCACGGGGGTCGCCCCGTGAAGGACGCCATCAAAGCCTTCTGGGTCGACGGGGATCACCTCACGACGGTGCTTTTCTTCGGGCTGCTCGTGGCGGGATCGGTCATGGTCCGCTCGGCGACCTTCGGCACGAAGTTCGCCGGCCTTGCCTCCCGGCAGACGGCCTGGTGTTTCGTGGCCGTCGCCGTATATTTCGTGGCGGTGCTCGTGCCCTACGACATCTGGCTCGAGTACAGCTACATCCTCTACGGGTTCTGCGTGGTGGTACTCCTGGCGGTGATGGTCCTCGGGCACTCGGTGGCCGGATCTCGTTCCTGGCTCATCCTGGGCCCCGTGGGCTTCCAGCCCTCGGAACTCGCCAAGTTCGCGGTCGGCCCTGGCCGGTGCCGGGTACATCAAGGACCTGTCGCACAAGGTCATCGGCTTCAGGGAATTCGCCATCCTGTCGGGAATCGTGGCTCTGCCCATGGTCCTCACCCTCCTCCAACCCGACTTCGGCACCGCCACGACCTTCCTGCCCATGATCCTGGCGGCATTCTATCTTGAGCCGCATGACCCTGGGTCAGATTCTCAAGTGGGCGGGCATGGCGCTTCGCGGGGCTGGTCGTTCTCTTCGTCTTGGGCTGGTTCACCTTTTTCAAGCCCTACCAGAAGGAGCGAATCCTCACGTTCCTCAACCCCTCCACCAACATCCGCGGCGCGGGCTACCAGGTCCATCAGGCCCGCATCGCCGTGGGATCGGGCGAGCTGACGGGCAAGGGCCTCTACTCGGGAACCCAGAACAGGCTCAGCTTCCTCCCCGCGCCGCACACGGATTTCGTGTTCGGCGTCATCTCGGAAGAGACGGGATTTCTGGGCGCCATCTCCCTCCTGTTGGTCTTCCTGGCCCTGCTTTCGCGCTTCCTGAGCACCCTCCTTCTGGCTCGCGACCTGGAAGGACGCTACCTCGTTTGCTGCGCTTTCTCGGTGATCCTCTACCACATCTTCATCAACGTGGGGATGGTCATCGGCCTCGTGCCCACCACGGGCATACCGCTGCCGTTCCTATCGTACGGGGGCTCGTCCCTCATCGGCCTCGTCACTCTTCGTAGGCCTGGCCGCCAATGTGCGCGCCCACAGGTTCGTGCGATGAACGACCGGTACTCGCGGCAGTCCATGCTTCCCTGGATCGGCCCGGAGGGACAGCGCCAGATCGCCGCCTCCTCAGCCGCGGTAGTCGGTCTGGGCGCCCTGGGCTGCACCAGCGCCACCGTGCTCGCGCGCGCGGGTGTCGGACGCCTCTTCCTGGTGGACCGCGACTTCGTGGAGGTGTCCAACCTCCCCAGGCAGATCCTCTATCCCGAATCCGATGCGGCCGCTCGCCTTCCCAAAGCCGTGGCCGCCGCGGCGCACCTGGGCGAGGCCCGCTCCGACCTGGCGGTGGAGATCCTTTGCGCCGACCTGGACGCGGAACTTGCGAGGCGCATCTTCGCAGAATGTTCGGTGGTCTTGGACGGCACCGACAATTTCGAGACCCGCTACCTCCTCAACGATGCTTCCGTCGGGAGCGGGACGCCGTGGGTCTACGCCGGAGCCGTGGGCGAGACCGGTGCCGTGATGACCGTGCTCCCAGGGACCTCAGCTTGCCTCCGCTGTCTATTCCCTGTCGTTCCGTCGCCCGGCTCGACCCCCACATGTGAGACGGTGGGCGTCTTGGCGCCCGCTGCTTCCGTCGCGGCGTCGATTCAGGCCGGCGAATCACTCAAGATCCTTGGCGGGTCGCCGCGATCTCTGCTCCCCGGGCCTGCTCTCCTTCGACCTCCTCGCCGGGACCTTTTCCCGCGTTTCGCCCCCCGGACACCCCGGTGTCCCTGCTGTGAGTTGAAACAGTTGGAGTATCTTGACGAGAGTGCGGGATCCCGCACCCACCGCCTTTGCGGGCGAAACGGCGTGATGATCCTCGCGCCCAAGGGGACCCGCATGGATTTGAAGGACACCGAAGCGAGAATGGCGGTCTACGGGCCGGTCTTTTCCAACGCCTACCTCCTGCAGACCCAGTGGGAGGGACACGCCGTCACGCTCTACGCCGACGGGAGGGCGCTGGTTCAGGGAACGGACGATCCCTCCAGGGCCAGGGCCCTCTACGCCAAATATGTGGGGATGTGAGAAGGGAATTGCGAATTGGGAATTGCGAATTTGGGACTCGATAGGAAGGCGGGTACGAGACTTCTTCGCATCTCGCGTCTCGCGTCTCGCATCTCGCGTCTCGCACCGCATCTCGCGTCTCGCTCCCCCTTTAGCGGAATAGGTGGTTGACTTGAACCCGCCGCCGACCCGCCCGCCTCTCTGGACTTACCCGCTCTGGCCGCTGGGGATATGCTTCCTGGGTGCGGCGCGGGCCAAGGCCTGGTGGTGCAGTCACCTCCAATCCCCCGTGAACCTGGGGCGCCCCACCGTTTCCATAGGAAATTTGACCTTCGGCGGAACCGGGAAGACTCCCGTTACCATCGCCGTGGCCCGCCTGCTCCTCGAGATGGGTCAGCGGCCGGCCGTCCTCCTGCGCGGATACGGCCGGACCACCCGGGGAGCCCGACTCGTGGGTCCCGGCGACTCACCCAACGACGTGGGCGACGAGGCGCTCCTTCTGTCCCGATCCCTGCAGGGAGTACCCGTGGCCGTGGGGGAGCGGCGCGAGGAGGCCGCGGAGCTCGTGCACAGGGCTTGCACGCTTTTCCTTCTGGACGACGGATTTCAGCACCTCAGGGTGAGGCGCGACCTCGACCTCCTCCTGGTGGATGCCACGCGACCCGGGGACCTTCGTGCTCCGCCCGTGGGCCGCCTTCGGGAAGGCCTCTCCGCTGCAGGGCGCGCCCATGCCATCCTGGTGACGCGTGGCTCCGAAGCCGATCTCCCGCGGGCCCTCACCCCCTTTTCATGGGGGCGACCCCTCCTCGGCGTCCGCTTCCCTTGGGAGCCTAAGCCCGTCGGCCTGGAGGAGTTCGCCTCCTGGGCCGATTTGAAGGGGCACCCTCTTGCCTGCTTTGCGGGTGTGGGCCACCCGGAGGCATTCTTTGATCAGGCCATTCAGCACGGCTTGACGCTGGCATCCCGCCGCGCTTTTCCCGACCATGCAACACCCGACCCCTCTCGCCTTCGGCTGATCCTCCGGGACGCGGAAAGCCATTGCTCCAGGGCCGTACTCACCACCGAAAAGGACGCGGTCAAATGGGCGCCCCTCTGGCCATCGGAGGCGCCTCCCCTCCTCTTCCCCCGCCAGCGAGTAGAGCTCGTAGGGGATGTGGACGGGCTTCGAGCGCTGCTGGCCCGATCTTGCTCCGCCGGACCGCGATGACGGACGACCCGCATCGGACCCGACCACCCCGGGCCATTATTCAGGTGGCCCTCCCCGTTCCTCCCCGGGACACATTCTCGTACCTCGTCCCCGAGGGCGTTCCGATGCCCGAGCCCGGATGCAGGGTCCGGGTTCCCTTCGGCAGGACGGAATTGATCGGTTATGTGGTGGAGGACGCCGACGCGAGGCCGCCCGAGGCCCTCAGGCCCGTGAGGGAAGTCCTGGACCGGGACCCCCTATTGACCGCGCCCGTCCTCGACTTCACGCGCTGGATCGCCGATTACTACCTCGTCTCCTGGGGCTCGGTCCTCAAGTGCGCGTACCCATCGGGCCTGGACCCCACGCCCAAATCCAAGTTCCGCCTCGCGGACCAGTGCCCCGGAGGCCCTCCACCCGCGGACCTGATTCCCCTGTTGGAGGCACTCGGCGCTGGACCGCGGGCGTTGCTTTCACTGAGGGCGAGCCTGGGTTCTGAGGCTACCGCCCTCACCGGTCGGGCGTTGCAGGAGGGATGGATCGAGGCGGAGACTCGGTGGTCCATGCGCCGCCGCTACGCTGGGCGCGACCGAGTGGCGCTGCTGCTGTCCGTCCAGGACGCCGTTTCCAGGTCAGAGGATCCCCATACCCCCCTCCTCATGGCGAAGGCGCTCCGAACGATCCTGGCCTTCGAGGAGCGGGGATTTCCGACGGTATCCCAGGTGGCCGCCCGGGCCCACGTGCCACAACACGCCCTCCACGAACTGGCGGAGACGGGCTGGGTGGAACTCTTCGACCTCCTCCCGGCGCGTCTGGGGGGGCGGCCCTCCCCCCACACGCTGACCGGTGCTCAATCGGGCGCCGTCTCCGCCGTGTCCTCGGCCATGGAGGCGCGCCGCAACGAGACCTTCCTGCTCTTCGGTATCACGGGGTCGGGCAAGACCGAGGTGTACATGCGACTCATGGCCAAGGCGGCCTCCGAGGGCGGCTCGGCGCTCTATCTCGTGCCGGAGATCTCCCTCGCTTCCGTGCTGGCACGGCGGCTTCTGGAGCGCTTCGGCAGCGCGGTGGCCATACTGCACTCCTCCATGACCGAGCACGAACGCGTCCGGCAGTGGACCCGTGTGGCGCGCGGGGAGGCGCCCCTGGTCATCGGCCCACGGTCCGCCCTGTTCGCACCCCTGCCCGGATTGCGTCTGATCATCGTGGACGAGGAGCACGACGGGAGCTACAAGCAGCAGGACTTCCCTCGCTACCACGCCAGGGACATGGCCGTCCTGAGGGGGCTGCGAGCTTCCGTGCCCGTCGTGCTCGGTTCGGCCACGCCCTCCGTGGAATCCTTCTACAACGCCACGGAGGCCGGCAAATACACACTCCTCGAACTGCCCGAGCGCACGGGAGATGCGGGCCTACCGCCCGTGAGCGTCGTGGACATGAAGGAGCAGTTCAAGCAGGCGGGAGCCGTGACCACGCTCTCCCGAGAACTGGACGAGGCCCTCGGCCACACGCTGGCGGAAGGGCGTCAGGCAGTGCTCCTCCGAAATCGCCTGGGCTTTTCCACCTTCGTCTTGTGCCGCCAGTGCGGAAAGTCCATCCAGTGCCCCGAATGCTCCGTGGCCCTCACCTTCCACCGCCGCGCCCAGCGGCTGAAGTGTCATTACTGCGGCCATGCCGGCGCCGTGCCCGAAGCCTGTCCCACGTGCGGAGGCGAGGTCCTGCAGTTCCTGGGGGAGGGCACGGAAAAGGTCGAGGCGGCCCTTGCAGAGCGGTTCCCTCAGGCCCGGATCGCGCGCATGGACCGGGAGGCCGTGAGAACCGGCGCGGCCTACGACGCGCTCTGGAGGGATTTCGAGTCTGGCGCCATCCACATTCTCGTGGGCACGCAGATGGTGGCCAAGGGCCACGATGTGCACAACGTGACCCTGGTGGGCATCCTTGGGGCCGACTTCCTTCTGGGCATGCCCGACTTCAGGGCGGCGGAACGCACTTTTCAGCTCGTCACTCAGGCCGCAGGCAGGGCGGGCCGCGGCAGCGCCGCTGGAATCGTCATCCTGCAGTCGTGCCATACGGACCACTACGCCGTCCAGGCGGCCCGCACGCATGACTACAGGGCCTTTTACGACAAAGACATCCGGTATCGCAAAATGGTGGGATACCCTCCCGCCGGGGCACTCGCGCGGGTGGAAATTCGGCACGCGGACCCCTCCACGGCAGACGCCATCGCCCGCGAGGCAGGGCTCGTCTTGAGGTCTGCGGCGTCTTCGGCCGTCCGTATTCTGGGTCCGACGGACCCTCCGCTGGGCCGCCTGGAGGGGCTCTACCGTCGTCACATCCTCTTAAAATCCCGTTCCCGCCGGCAGCTCCGTGCGGTTTTGTCTGTCTTGTTGAAGGCCCCCTGCGGCCGCCACAACGGGAGGGCGATGCTGGTGGAGGTGGATCCCCACAACCTCATGTGACCGAGCGGCCTATTCGTCGCCGAATCCGAGAAACTTTCTAAAGATGCTGCGCTTGTCGGAGGCCGACTTGTTGACCAGCATTTCGATTTCGCCCCGGTCGAAGTAGAGGCCTTCGCAGTGGGAGCAGATGTCCACCTGGACTCCCTTGAGATCCATCACGCGCATGTCGTGGCCGCACTTGGGGCAACACATCCAGTGCTGTCTTCTTGAGTTCCTCGCGCTGTTTGGCCCCTTCCTGCTTCGCCAGCTCCGCTATCCTTGCCTCACGCTTCTTCTTGAACTCTTCCAGGAGTTTGCGCTCCTTCTCGTGAAACCACTGCTCTTCCTTGTTCCTGGCCTTTTCTTCCATGCCCATGCTAACCTCCGGACTCCAGTTTAGCGGCAGGAGGGCTCTGGGGCAACCGTTTCGGTTGCTTTTCACTTGGCCTTTCCGCTAGGCTAAGGCCATGGCGGAGCGGGATTTTGCCGTGATACCACCGGAAGGAAATCTGCGAACACGCCGGACGCGGCCGTCGCATCGCGCCTTCGCGTCAATCCTGTTCGTGATGGCGGCCTTCGGATGGTCTTCGCGAGCGACCTTAGCCCAGAAGGCCCTCTACGATCCCGACGTGTATAGACGCGGCGGGGAGGCCCTGCGATCGGGAGATGTGGAGGGGGCTCTTCGGAACTACTGCGACATGTTCGCGGGCCGCTCCGGCGACACGCTCTGGACGCTGAGCGCGATCCTGGTATGCGAGGCTTCGCAGTTGGCCCCCTTCGTGACTTCCATCGAGCGCCCCCTCCCGGTTTTCGTACAAGTGCGGACCTTTCAAGGGAAGACCTGCTACCGCATTTGCGCCGGCGTGACCAGGGATAGGAACGAGGCCGTGAGGTGGCGCACGCTGCTCCCCCCCAAGCTCCTGGCCGAGGGCCCCTTCCCCGTACCCATCCTGTTGCCCTGTTCGCCCGTCCCGCGCTCTTCCGCGGCAGGGTCTGGCCGCCGACCGCCTCTTACCCCTCCCCGCGCCGACGGTCATGCCTCCCCAGGCGCCAGCGGGTCATTCAGCAGCTTCCGATGTACCCGTCTCGATCCCGGATGCCGCTCACCGGGCCGAGGGCGAGGCCTGGTTCCAGCAAGGACTGGCCGCCCAGTCCAAGGGCCAGCGCGCGCGGGCCGTCGAGTGCTATCAGAGGGCGCTGGCGGTGGACCCGGACCGCCCGGAGGTCCTGAACAATCTCGGGGTCCTCTCGCTGGAGCAAAATCGTTTCGATGAGGCAAGGGTACTGTTTACCCGGGCCATCGCCCAGTCCCCCGCCTACGCCCGGGCCCACCTGAATCTGGCTGGGGCGCTCTGGGGGCTCGGCCGCCGCGATGAGGCCCTCGCCGAGGCCCACCAGGCCGTCGCCATGGACCCCACGGCCGTCGCCTCCCATCTCACGCTGGCCTCCTTCCTTCTGGCCATGAACATGAAGGCCGAAGCCGCGGAGGAAGCCCGCCGGGTCCTAGCCCTGGAGCCAGCAAACGCGCAGGCTAAGGTCTTCCTGAACACTGGCCCTGCAACCCGCGCCGGGGAGCCCGGGCCTTGACCGAAGCCATCGCCGTTCGAGACCTCAGCTTCACATTCCCCGCCTTTCCCACCGGGATAGGCTGGCTCATGGGACGCACACGGCCTGCCGTAACACCCTTCTCCGGTCTCTCTTTTTCCCTGCGGCAAGGCGAGAGGGCCTGCATCATGGGGCCCAACGGCGCGGGCAAGTCCACCCTCCTAAAGATCCTTCTGGGGCTCCTCGCACCGACGGAGGGGCGGGCGACCCTCTTCGGCCTGGATTCGCGCCGTAGAGAGGCCCGGCGCAAAGTCGGCATGGTCTACCCCGACGAGCGCTCCTTTTACTGGCGTCTCACCGTGCGCGAAAATCTGGCCTTCTTCGGAGGGCTTTGGGGCGTGCCTCCGGCCAAAGCACGGGAGAAGGCTGAGGCGGCCGCCCTGGCGGCCGGACTGCAGAACTGGCTGGATCGCCCCTTCTCCGATCTTTCCACCGGCACCCGCCAAAAGGTCGCCATAGCCCGCGCGCTCCTGCACGAACCCGGGGTGCTGATCATGGACGAACCTACGCGGAGCCTTGATCCTCCCTCCGCCGCCCACCTCAGGGAGTGGTTGCTCGGCCCCGAATGCGAGGGCAAGACCCTTCTCATCGCCACGCACAATCCCGCCGAGGCGGCACAGATCTCGGGCCGGTGCCTCGTCCTCTCCACCGGGCACCTCGTGCATGACGGGCCTCCGCCGGACGAGCGAAGTTTGTCCAGTCTCATGGGAGTCGGGCCATGAACCTCCTGTGGCCCGTGGGCGCCATCGTCCGCCGAGATGTGCGCGTCGCGCTGTCCTATAGGCTGAACACGGTAGTGACGGTGGTGTCCACGCTTTTCGGCGTCACGCTTTGGTACTTCTTCGCGCGCTCGGTCACACCGGCCCAGCCGGGATGGGCCCAGGGGGGCTACTTCGGCTACCTCGTGACGGGGACGGCCCTCATGGGCTATGTCAACGTGGCGCTTCACACCTTCGGCCGGAAACTCCGGCAGGACCAGGTCACCGGAACCCTGGAGGTCTTCTTGGGTTCCCCGGCGCCACCCTACGTGGTCTTCGCGAGTTCTCTGCTGTGGGATCTGGCGGCCCAAACCCTGCAGGTGGCTGCCACGGTGATCGCCGCCCTGTTGTTCGGCCTGCGCCTGAATGTGGGCAGCCTCCCGGCGCTCCTGCTGCTCGTGCTCCTGACCATCATCACTTTTGCGGCCTTGGGCCTGACGGCCGCCTCGCTCCTGCTCATTTTTCAGCGCGGTGAACCCGTGACGCCCTTCGTGGGCGCGTTTTTTGCCCTCATGGGGGGCGTATTCTTTCCGCCCTCCGTTCTCCCGCCCGCACTAACCTCGCTCGCCAGGTTCATCCCCCTCCCCTACGCCCTAAACGGGTTCAGGGGCCTCCTCCTCCAAGGCTGGGGATTCGACCAGGCCCTCCCCGACCTGCTGGCGCTGGCGGCCTTCGCCGCCGTCCTCGTGCCCTTGTCCATTCTGGTCTTCCCAGCGTGTCTCGCCCTCGCCAGAAGGTACGGCCTGCTTTCCACCTACTGACCCGTGCGCTCCCCTGCCCCGCCGTCCCCTTCATGCCCCAAAAAGAAAGACGCCCGACTCTCGCCGGGCGTCCCTTGTCCTTCGGAACCCTTCGCGGTCAGTGCAGCGGCTGCTGGACCAGATGTACATCGTCCACCCAGCAGGTTCCCGTTCCGCTCACCAGAAGGTTCAGTCTGACCATGTCGGGCTTCTGGCCTTTCTGGACGATACCGAAAACCTCCATGGGGGTCCAGGCGCCGGTTCCCTTGACGGTCTGGTAGGCGTTCACCTCGCCGCCGTTCGGGAAGTGGATCACCATCTGCAGCGATGCGTCGCCCAGCAGGTCCTTCATGTTCACCTTGGCTTTGAAAATGTACTTGGCGCTCTCCGCTCCGGGTGCGGGCACGTCGAAGAGGCGCACCGTCGCAGGCTGCTCCACGGTCACCTTGAGCGAGCCCTTTCCATCCTCCGAAAATCCCTGGTCGAACGTTACTTGGTCCGTAGCCACGACCTTTTCCATGCTGTCGCAGGGAAAGTACTCGATGTCGGAGGGAGCGGCGGGGCCCTTCTTGTTGCATCCCGTCGCGGCCACCAGCAGGGCGAGCGTCGCGGCGGTCAATAAACGGTTGATCTCCATCGAAACCTCCTCGTGCACGACCCGCTCCCCCGAGCGGGTTTCAGTCCAGATCAATATCCCGCTTCATCGGCCCGGCGGGCAAGTCCTTGGCCTTTTGAAAGAGGTCCTGAAATTTCTTTTCCAGAACATCCTTTTTGCTTTTTTCGGCGCGGACCGATTCCTGAAACTTCTCTTCGGCGACGCGCTTCTCTGCCTGGAGGGTCTTGAGGCGGTCGTCGAAGGAGGCCTTCTCTCCCCCGCCCGGAGGCATCTCGTGGTCGGTTACCACGCGGGCCTCCGCGTCCAGGGTCAGCAGCGCCCCGCAACAGGGACAGGTGACCGTAAACGCCGCATCCTTGGACATGTCCCCTCCAGCCAGAGCATAGCAAGAAAGGGCCCCCCAGGGGAAGGTGCCTGTGTTATCTTGTTGGTTGGGGGGAAAACCGTGATCGTGGTCCTCCAACGGGTGAGCAGGGCCAGCGTCAGCGTCGGGAGCCAGTGCGTGGGCCGCATCGCTAAGGGCCTGGTGGCGCTGGCCGCCATCGAAATGGGCGACTCTGAACGGGAGACCCAGTGGTGTGCCCGCAAGGTCGCCGAGATCCGGCTCTTCCCGGACGCCCATGACAAGATGAACTTCAGCGTCAGGGACGCGGGGGGTGCCGTCCTGGCCGTGAGCCAGTTCACCCTCGTGGGAGACCTGCAGAAAGGGTCGCGCCCGTCCTTCTCGCGCGCCGAGCGTCCCGAGTTGGCCCGGCCGCTCTTCGATGGCTTCGTGGAGGGCATCCGCGGTGTGGGGCTCCGGGTCGAGACGGGTGTCTTCCAAGCCATGATGGAAGTGGAATTGGTCAACGATGGCCCCGTGACGGTAATTCTCAGAAAAAACCCGCGGGGGGTTGGATTAGTGAGGAGTGAGGAGTGAAAAGGCGAGACGAAGACGCGAGACGCGAGATGCAAGACGCGGGAGGCGATCGAGTCCATTCCCGCACCTTGTCCCGCGTCCCCAGCCCTCAAACTGAGCGAGATATCCGATGACCCATGCTGACCTCAACGCCGTCGTCGCCCAGCGCATCGAGGTGGCCCCCGGCCTGATCATCCTCCGGGTGGTGCCCGACGGCTGGCATCTCCCCGAATTCCAGCCCGGCCAGTTCGTCGTCTTGGGTATCCTGCCTTCGGCGCCCAGGTGCGCCTACGCCGACCCGGAGGTTCCGCCGCCCGATCCCCACAAGCTCATCCGCCGCGCCTATTCCATTGCCTCCTCCTCCGTGGACCGCGATTATCTGGAGTTCTATATCACCCTGGTCCACTCGGGGGCGCTCACGCCTCGCCTATTCGCCCTCAAACCCGGGGACCGGATTTGGCTGGGCCATAAGGTGACGGGCCTCTTCACGGTGAGCAGCGTGCCCGAGGGCCACAACCTGGCGCTGGTCGCCACGGGGACGGGGCTGGCGCCCTACATGAGCATGCTCAGGACGCTTCTGGAGCCGGGAGGGCCCCAGCGCTTCGCCGTCATCCACGGCGCGCGCCATTCCTGGGACCTGGGTTACCGCTCGGAGCTCACCACCCTGCAGCGGCTGTGCAAGAATTTCGCGTATTTCCCCGTCCTGTCGAACCCGGAGGACGAACCCGTCGCATGGAACCAGGCCTCGGGCTGGGTTCAGGATATCTGGCGTTCGGGAGCCCTGGAGGGAGCATGGGGGCTGGAGCCCACTCCGGAAAATACCCATGTCTTCCTTTGCGGAAACCCTGCCATGGTGGAGGAGATGGTGGTCCTCCTGGCGGGCCAGGGGTTCCGGGAGCACACGCGGAAGGAACCGGGGCAGGTCCACGTGGAGAGGTACTGGTAGGAAAGTGAGGAGTGAAAAGCGAAACGCGAGTGCAGAGCCGGAGTGCCCCAGCGCATGACCCTAGTCCCCTGATCACCTGATCCCGTCACTGATCTGACAGGAGTAGGACGAGGAGTGAGGAAGAGGGAGAGAACAGCCAGAAAGCCATGGCTCCTCCTCCGCCACCCGAGCTGGCGCTCTTCCTGGACCACATGACCGTGGAGCGCGGCCTCTCCCCAAGATCGGTGGAGGCCTACCAGAGCGACCTCACCCGTTTCTTTCGTTCATGCGCCAAACCTCCCGGTGAGGTCGCACGGGAGGATGTCCGGGCTTTCATCGCGGGCGACCGGGCGGCGGGGCACGCGGCCTCCACCACGGCTCGCCGGCTGGTGGCCCTGCGCTCCTTCTACCGATTTCTCGTTCTCGATCGCCGAGTTGATGCGGACCCCACGGAGAACGTGGATCCGCCCCGCGCCCTCAAGCACCTGCCCGACTACCTCACGTCCGACGAAGTGGAACGGCTGCTGGCCGTGCCCGACACCTCTTCGGTGCTCGGCCAGAGGAACCGCGCCATGCTGGAGGTCCTCTACGCCACCGGGATACGCGTCTCCGAACTCATCGGCATCACCACGGACCGGTTCAACGCCGAGGCCGGGTTCGTTCTCGTCATGGGCAAGGGTAGCAAGGAGCGGGTCGTGCCGCTGGGCGAGGTGGCCCAGGACTGGGTGGCCCGCTATCGCGCCGAATCCAGACCCAGGCTCCTCAAACAGAGGGAATCCAAGGCGCTCTTCGTCACGGCACGCGGGTCGGCCATGTCCCGGCAGATGGTCTGGATCATGATCACCTCCTGCGCACGCTCCGCGGGAATCTCCAAACACCTGAGCCCACACACGCTCAGGCACTCCTTCGCCACCCACCTCCTGGAACACGGTGCGGACCTTCGCTCCGTGCAGATCCTCCTGGGGCACGCCGACATCTCCACGACGCAGATTTACACGCACCTGGAGCAGGAGCGCCTCAAGCGCATCTACAAGCAGTTCCATCCAAGGGCGTGAGGAGATGGCTCTCAGGTGTCAGCTGTCAGCTTGAAGCAGAGGGTGAAACCTCCTCCGTGGCGGGGGCCGGAGGAGGCTTGTTCCGACAATCAAAATGGGCAGAGGCGATGCCCCGCCTCTGCCCACCTTTCAACGCCATCCGGAATGTCGCTTAGCTAACGGTTGGCCAGTTGTTGCAGTACGTTCATCCCGCCGAAGAAGATAATCCAGATGAGCTGGAGGCAGCCGAGGATGATGGAGATCACCCCCAGGATCATTCCCGCCACGGCGAAGCCTTTTCCTTTGGCCGAACTCTCGCCCCTACCTATTTTGCTGTTTTCCATCCAGCCCACGACGAGTGCCGGAACCCCAGCAAAGATGCCGCAGCAGCAGAAGCCAAGAATTCCCAGCACCAAGGCCGTGATGGCCATACCGCTGGCCTTTTCGGGCACCGGCGGAACCCCTTCGTAATTCACGCTCTCGTTGGTCATGGCGTACCCCCCTTGGCAGTTTCGCACCGCGGATCACCCCTGAACAAGGGGGAATCGCCCCCCGCCCGGGTCCGTGCCCGCTCTTCCTCTTCAGTATATCACCCGCACCGCCCAAACGACCAGAATGATCGCGATGAGCGCCAACACCACGGGCAGGAACGCAGGCGCATCGAGGATCGCCAGGGGCGGCCTGCGTCTGGCCCACGCCCGGGGCAGGTAAAGAGCCAGGAAGGCTGCGGCCAAGAATACCGCGACTCCCGCAGGCTGGGCGCGCAGGGCCCGCAGCGGATGGCCGTGCATCATCCAGACGAACGCCGTGGTCATGCCGCAGGAGGGACAGGGTTTGTGGAAAACCTCGTAAAAACCGCAGGGCGGGAGGTGCAACTGGGTGTGGGTGCCGAGGCCAGCGGAATCGGGGTGGAGCCAGGCGGCCAGCACGAAAACGGTCACCAGGGACAGGCATGCTGAACCGTAGGCTGCGTGCTCCAGGATCGAGAGCCTCCGACCGTCGCTCTGTTTGCCGGATATCCCGGTGCACCGTCGGTGGCGTCAAGCAGGGTGCCGGAGCGTCTCGAGAGCCTGGAGGAAGATGTCGATGGAGCCGGGGTCGGGCAAGAGACAGAAGTGGCCCGCGAAGCTCTTGTCCCGTGTCGAAAAGTCGGTCTGGATCACGAGGGCGTGGTGGCTCACCTCGGCGAGCTCGATGAGGAGAAGGTCGATGACGGCCTGGGCCATGTCAAGCGAGAAGGCCGGGATGGAGGGTATGAGGGAGATGTTGAGAAGGGCGCCCACCGCCGAGAGGTACGAGGAGGTGAGGATGTTCCCCACCTCCTTGAGGGCCGAGATCTCCATTTCGCCCAGGGCCTTCTTGGGACCCTCGCCGTCGAAAAGCACCGACAGGAGGTGCTCCGCCGAGCGGCGGGGCATGACCACCAGCATGTTTCCGCGCGTCCCGCCGTAGATGCGGAAGAAAAGGCCCACGACCTCCTCTTCCAGGCCCCCCAGGCTCTGCGCCACCTCAGAGAAGGGCAGGAGTTTCACGGAGGGCACTTCCAGGGTGATGACCCGGTGAGTCATCTGGTGGAGCGCGGTGACGGCGTGGCCCGCCCCGATGTTGGATATCTCCCGCAGGGCATCCAGGTCTGCATCGCTAAAGGTGTGAAACATGCGCTAATCCCCTTCTCGTTTGGCCAAGACGCGCCCGTCCAGGATGTATGCGATCTCGCCGGTGGCGAGGAGTGCCCCGCCCATCCACTCCGACACCATCTCGAGGGGCTGCCCCCAAGGCATGATCACCACCCGCTCGGCTTGGTAGACCCGTGAGGCGAGCAGGACGTGGTCCCTCTCCGGCCCCACCAGCCTCAGCCCGACTCCCTCTCGACCCACGGGGCCCTGACGCCAGCTCAGGACAGGGAGAAGCTCATCCCCCGCCTGGAGGAAGCGGCGGTTGCCCGACCAGACCAGGGGGGCGCTCGCAAGCGAGTATAAGCGACCGATCTGTGAGGCCGGCAGGCCGTAGCGGACACCGTCGTCCCACCCGAAGACGAGGATCCGCGTGAGGGTCGTGGCAGAGGGGACGACGAGCGTGAAGCGGCTTCCTCTCCCGGGCTCGCTGGCCATTTCCAGGTGCCCTCCGAGCGACTCGACGGCGGAGCGCACCACATCCAGGCCCACGCCGCGGCCGCTGACGTCGGACACTTCCCGGCGGGTGGAAAACGCCGGCGCGGTGAGCAGGTCGAGGAGGCGAGCCCGGTCGAGGAGGGACGCTTCGCTCGGGGTGAAAAGGCCCCTCTCCACGGCAGCCTGCCGGATGAGTTCCACGTCGATCCCCCGGCCGTCGTCTTCCAGGGAAACGAGAAGGGCTTCCGACTCCCGGTGGATGTTCAACCGGAGGAGGCCCTCTTCGGGTTTGCCCAACTCGCGCCGCTCCTCGCCTGGCTCAAGGCCGTGATCCACGGCGTTTCTGACGAGGTGCACCAGAGGGTCCAGAAGCCGTTCGAGCAGTCCGCGGTCCACCCGCTCCTCCGCACCCGATACCTCCAGGCGTACGGGCTTGCCCAGGCGAGCCGAGACCTCTCGCGCGGTGCGCCCGAGCCGGTCCACGAGGGCGCCGAAGGACACGAGCCGCATGGCGAGGACGCGGTCGAAGAGGCGATTGAGGTGAGCGCGCTCCGACTCGAGCCAGAAGTGGTGCCTGCGCCGCTCCTCCGGGAGCATGGAGGACTCGAACTGGTTCAGCCGGTACAGCGATTCGGATGCCATGGCCCGCAGCTCGTCCAGGTCTTCCGCATCCACCCGAAGGCTCTTCACGAGAGTCGAGCCCGCACCCGCGGGCGCGGCCACCGGCTCGGCCCGTTCCAGTTCCACCGCGGCCACGTCGGGCATGTCGCGAACGGCCCTGGCCAAATCCTTGAGCGGGGCCTCCATGGGCAGGAGGAACGAGGCCGCGCGCAATCCCTCGCGCTGGACCCGTTCAAGGTTGGGCTCGATGAGGCATTCCGGCACTTCCGTCCTGAGTCGTTCGTAAACCACCATGAGGCGTGCCGCGGGAAGAGGGCAGGCCGGGTCGATGGCCACCCTCAGGCAGGACCGGAGGGCGGCCGGCGGCGGCATACCGCGTTCGGAAGCTTGGGCAGGGGACGTTTCGTGAGCGGGAGCCCCGGCACCTGCGCGGCGTGCCGGAGCAGTCCCTGAGTGCGGACAGCATCCTTTCCGAGTCTTCCGTCGATGCCGCGTCCGAGCTGGAGCGCTGAACCTCGTCAAAGAAGGCGTCCAGCGCATCCACGGCGGCTTCCAATACCCTGACCTGGGCGAGCGAAGCGCTGTGCCCGCCGCGCCACTGGCCGAGCAGCGATTCGAGCTCATGGGCGAGCCGGGCGGTGGCCTCGAACCCCATGGAGGCCGCCATGCCTTTGATGGAATGCGCGTGACGAAAGAGGTCGTTGACGCCGTCGGCGGGCACCGGTCCCTCACCCGGAAGCCCCTTGCGCATCAGGCTCAGGTGCTCGCGGCCTTCGGTCAGGTAGAGGTCGAGGTACTTGGCGAGATCCATCCTAGCTCCAGCGAGGGCCCTGGGGCGGGCCGGCTCACCCCGCCACGACGGAGTCCAGGACCTTGAGCACCTTCTCCGCCGAGAAGGGCTTGACGATGAAGTCCTTCGCGCCGGCGGCGATGGACTCGATGACGAGCGCCTCCTGGCCGAGCGCCGAGCACATGACGATCTTCGCCTTGGAGTCGATCTTGAGCACTTCCCGGGTCGCTTCGATGCCGTCCATCTGGGGCATCACGATGTCCATGGTGACGATGTCGGGCCTCACCGCCTTATACTGCTCCACGGCTTCCCCGCCGTTGGCCGCCTCGCCCACCACCTCGTACGCGCCCGAGTTCACGAGGATGTCCCTGATCATGGCCCTCATGAACATCGCGTCGTCCACCACAAGAACCTTATGAGGCATGCTCCCTCCCTGTCGTCGGATTTCGGATCGCCATAGCCATCTCCCGCCCGAGCTCGGCGGCCGCGGCAACCGGCCTGATGACGCTCACCCAAGTGTCTTCCCAGGGATAGACCCCGGCCCAGATGCCCTCGGCGTTTTCCTCCCGCAGTTCCAGCTCCTGAAACGGAATGACGCCCTCGATGGAGGGGACGGCGAAGGCCAAATTTGAAGCAGGTGGAGCCATCCTCAAAAGAAGCCCGCGGGCCACCGACTCGATTCGCTCGCCGATGAGAGACGCCGTGTCTACCACGGTGATCAGCCGCCCGCGCATGAAGGCCGTCGCCAGCAGGTGAGGGAAGGGCTGGGCGAGGGCGAAAAGCTGGGGCATGGCCGAGATCTCCTCAAGAGCGGCCGTGGTCCAGCCCACGCTGCGCCCTCCGATCCTGGTCACCAACAGCTGCTGCACGAGCGCCTCCAACTAGGGAACTAGGCGACTAAGGGACCAGGTGACCAGGAAAGCGAGGAGGCGATGGCTACCTCGGATCCCGTCTCATCTACTCCTCACTCCTCACTTCTTTCCGGTACCCTTCCGGCATCCCCGGATAGGTACTACTTAGAGCTTGAACCTCTCCGCCAGAGAGCGGAGGCGATTGGATTCGAAAAGGAGCGCCTGGGCCTGCTGGTTAATGGACTCCATGCTGGCGGTGGTCTCCTCGGTGGCCGCCGAGGCTTCCTCGGTACCCGCGGCGTTGTCCGTGGCCACCCCCTGGATTTCCTCCATGACACCGCTCAGCTCCTGCACCCCGATGGCCTGGCTCGCGGCGCCCTTCGCGATGCTGCGTACCGCTTCCCGGGTTCCCTCGGCGCCGGCGGTGATCCGGGAGAGGGCCTCCGCCACGGCGGCCGTCTTCTGGCCGCCCAGCTGGGCGGCCGAACGGGTCTCCTCCATTCGCAAGGAGACCTCCTGGGTCCGTCCCGTGATGTCCTGAGCCAACCGCGCGATTTGCGCCGCCAGGTCCCTCGTGTTCTCCGCCAGGCGCCGGACCTCCTCGGCCACCACGGCGAACCCGCGGCCCGCGTCTCCGGCCCGAGCCGCCTCGATGGTCGCGTTGAGGGCGAGGATGTGAGTCTGGTGGCTGAGCGTCGTGATGCCTTCCACCAAGACATGGATTTCGGTGGCGTGCTCTTTGAACTTGTGGACCTGGCCCGTGGACTGCTCCACCTGAGCAAGGATTTCGCTCATGGCCCGGCCCGCCGATTCCATGGCTCCTGCCCCCTCCGCCGCCCTCTGGGCCGATTGGGAGGCCTGCTCCTCCGCCGCGCGGCTGGACTCGGCGATGGCCTGGGCGGCCACCGCGAGTCTCTGCGTCACATCGGCGGCGCGTTCCACGCTCGAGGCCTGCGTCTCCGCCCCTTTGGCGATATTCTGGATGTTGGCCGCCACCTCCGAGGTGGACGCCGTCACCTCCGTGGTGGACACGGAGAGATGTTGAACCGCGTCGTAGGTGAGACTGGTGCTGGTCTGGATCTGGCTGACCAGATCCCGCAGGCGCTCCATCATGGTCCTGAGGGAACCCGCCAGCATTCCCACCTCGTCGTTTGATTCGACGCGCACGTCTTGCGAGAGATCCCCCTCGGCGACCTTTTGACTCACCTGAGCCAGCGAGACAAGCGTGCGCGTCAAGAATCGCGCACCCACGAGGGCTGCGAATAGCGCCACCGCGAGGCCCGTGAAGAACATGATGAATCGGTTTTGGACGAGATCCGTCGGGGAGGCCCAATCCAGGGCGATTCCCACCAAGATGGGAAGCATGACCACGCCAACGAAGGCCCAAGCGATTTTCTGCTTCATTCGTCTCTCCCCGTCCGTTCGTAGATCCGGGCTGCCCGATCCACCGGTTTCCAGGCGGCCGCACGCAGGGGCGAAGGGGCCTCCACCCGGCCGAGCACCAAGAGCCCTCCGGGGACCAGTGCCCGGGCCGAACCATCCAACAACCGGACTTGCGACGCCTCCGTCAGATAGATGAAAAGGTTCCTCATCACCACCACATGGGCTCCCCGCACCGGAAGCCCCTCCCCGAGATCACAGCAGATCGGACAAATCCTCGCTGCGACCCGCTGGACGACTCTGGCCTTCTCACCATCTTCTCTAAAATACCGCTCCTTGAGCTTCAAGTCCACTTTTTCGAGGGCGCGTCTGGTGAAGAGGCCCTGGCGCAGAGCATGCAGGGCCGCGAGGGAGCGATCCAAGGCGAGGACCCTGCCATCGAGGGCGACCTCCTCCAGCAGGATGGCCAGGCTGACGGGTTCCTCACCGGTGGAACACGCGGCGCTCACCATTTTCAACGCCGGCCATCCCAGCAGGTGGGCCCTCTCGGGCAACAGCCTGCGGAGAGATTGGAAGACCTCGGCGTTTCTGAAAAACTCGCTCGTGGGTACGAAGAATTTGGACGCGAACGCTTTCGCCTCAGCGGGGTTTTTCCGGAGGAAGGCGAGGTAGGTGCCGACATCTGTGCAGCCCGCGGCGCTCAACCTCGGACCGATGCGCCGGGCGAGAAACGTGGGCCTGTAGTCGTCCCCGTGCAGACCGAGTTCCTCGTGCATCCACTTTCTTAAGGCCGCGAGATCCTGATCCGACAGGGTGATCACGGTTCGGCTCCGGCTGTCGCGCAGACGAAGCGCGCGCCCTCGGCCGCCGAGGCCAACGCGAACTTCCCCCCACACGCGACGAGAGTGCCCGTGCCGTTCAGCTTGGCCCAGGCGGGGGGCGCGTACGCCTGAATCACCTGGTCCACCGTCAGGCTCTCACGGGCATCCTCGCGTTCCGCGCAGGCCTGAAAATTCCGGCCCGGCCCGGGGGGCTCAATGGGATAATCCGTGCCCATGAGGAGGTTCACGCCGGCCCTCGCCAGCGATCCCCAGCGATAGGCCTGTCCCATGCGGCCGCCAAGGCGAGCTGGGGCCCAGGACCGATCCGAAAGGTAATGGCAGGGCTGGAGGCCCGCAACGATTCTCAGGTCGCGCATGCGCTCCACATCGCGGTCACCAAGGATCTGGGCGTGCTCGAGCCGTGCTCCTCGAACCCCTGCGGAGTCCAGCGCATCCAAGACCTGCCCGGCGGCCCGGTCTCCGATGGCATGGATGGCGGGGACGAGACCCCTGGCCGAGGACTCGCGGAAAATGCGCGCCATGTCCGATTCTTCCCAGAGGAGCAAACCCCGCCCTCCGGGGGCATCGCTGTAAGGTTCCCTCAGCGCCGCGCCCCGGCTGCCCAGGGCGCCGTCGGCGAAGAGCTTCACACCGGTGAGCTTGAACCGCGCGCCCAGTTGAGGGGTGGGAAGCTCGGACTGTCCCGGTTTGACCCAGGCGAAGCCCTCCACCGCCATGGGAAGGAATCCTTCCCGGTCCAGTTCCGTCAGAACCTGGATTTGCGAGGGCTCCAGCCCCATGTCGGTGACGCCGCAGAGGCCGGCATCTCGCAAGTGACCTAATCCAGCAAGCATGCGACGCCGGAGCTCCGGCCCCGAAGGCGCCGGAATGAGCGCCGTCACGGTCTCCAGTGCCACATCCAACAGCACGCCCGTGATCCGCCCGGCTTCTCGGAGGAGGCACCCACCGGTAGGATCGGGGGATTGATCACCGAATCCGGCCAGTTCCAGGGCCTTCGAGTTGGCCCAGCCGGCATGCCCGTCCACACGCCGCAAAAGCACGGGCCTGTCGGGGAAAAGACGGTCGAGCGCGTCCTTTGACGGGTACCGTCCGCCCCAGAGGTTCTGATCCCAGCCGAAGCCTTCCAGCCAGGCGCCTCGCGGGCAGTCTTTCTGCGGCCGTTTGGGCACGAGATAATGCCTCGGCCTCGGTCGGACAGCCGCGCAAGTCCGCCTGCTCCAGGAGCGCTCCCAGCGCAGCCGATGTGCCCGTGGTGATCCCAAAGGGGAGGCAGGATGAGGATGCACGGGGCATCTTGAAGCGCTCTACTGGCCTCGATGGCAACCCGTAACCCGGCTTCCGGGATGCTCCGCACGGGACCTTGTTGTGGGACCCACCGGAACACATCCAATCGGGACCCCTTGCGACGAAGGTGATCGGGTGACTAGGTGATCAAGTGACCGGGTGATCAGGTGATCAGGTGATCAAGTGATCGGGTGATCAGGTGATCGGGTAATCAGTTGATTTTGCTCCCTGCTCCCGCCTTTTCCTACGGCGCCTCACGTCTCGCGTGTCGCGTCTCGCACTTCCCTACAACGCCTCGAGCGCGTCCCGTAAATCGTTCTCGATGTCCTCTGCGTTCTCCAGACCCACGCTGATCCGGATGCCACCCGGGTCGATGCCGGCCGCCACCTGCGCTTCAACGGGCAAGGGTGCGTGGGTCATGGACGAGGGGTGCTCGATGAGGGTCCGAATCTGGCCCAGGGAAACGGCCAGGGTGATGCTGAGGGCATTGTCGGCCAAGTGGTTCATGAGTTTGCGACCCGCTTCCCTGGCGGCCTCGTGGCTCCCCTTGAGGATGAAGCTGATGAGTGTTCCAGGCGCGAAGTTGCCGTCCACATCTCTCATCTGCTTTTGCGCGAGGGCGTACTGAGGATGGCTCGGAAGGCCGGGGTAGATGACCCTGTCTATGGCTGAATGGCCCTCCAGGAAGAGCGCGAGCTTCATGGCCGTGTCCATCTGGCGGCGGGAGCGGAGCCCCAGGGTGGGAAGGCCGTAGACAAGGGGAGGCCAGGCGGCCTTGGGTGCCAGCGGTGCGCCGAAGTCCTTTCTGAAGAGCAGGACGTCGGGCTCGAGCAGTTCCGGGCCGACCCACACTCCGCCCATGTCCGTACCGAAGCCGCCCACGTTCTTGGTGATGGATTCCACCACCACATCGGCACCGAGGGTGATGGGCCGCTGGCAGAAGGGCGTGGCGAAGGTATTGTCCACCACGATAAAAATCCTGCGCTTCTTGGGATTCCGGGAGGCGTTGGCCCGATCCACGGCCGCGCGGACGGCGCCGATGTCCACCATCTCCAAAATGGGGTTTGTGGGCGTTTCGAAATAGACGGCCACCACCTCGTCCTGGAGGGCGCGCTCGAGGGCGTCGACATCTCGGAAGTCCATCATCTTCACGGTGATCCCGAACCTGGGCAGCCAGTTCGTCAGGAGGCTATAGGTGCACCCGTAGAGGGTGTGATGGGCCAGAACCGTATCCCCCGCCTTGGCGAGCACCCCGAGGCTCGCCGTGATGGCCGCCATGCCGGTGGAGAATGCCACGCCGCACTCGCCCTCCTCAGCGGCGGCCAGGTTGTCCTCAAGCATGGACCGCGAAGGCTCGTCCAGGCGGTCGTAGATATAGATGGGCGGGTGAGTGTGCCTATTAAATTCGGGATTGGCGAACTCCTGGAACCCTTCGGCCCCCCGCTCGGCACTTCGCAAGCGGTATGCCGCCGACGCCGAGATGGGCGGCACGATATGGTCGCTGTAGTCCCAGTGCGGCGAGTGAAAATCGCCGTGGATCAGGCGCGTCTCTTTGTGGTAGGCCTTGTCTCGCTGTCTCATCCGGCTCATGGTCGCCCCCCTATTAAGCATTTAGTTTACCCCAGCTCGGCACGGAGGGGCGATGGGGTGGTGGGGAGGTGGGGAGGTGGGGAGTTGAGAGTTGAGAATTGTGGGATGAAGGAGAAGGGATGAGAGATGCGGCGTGTCCTTGGCTTTCCGCCTACCAAAGCCTAGCGGAGGAAGGCGGCGTTCCGCCGCGACCGGGGCAGGTCCGAGAAAGGCGAGCCAGCCGCGCCGAGTCGTACTGAAATCGTACGTCGCAGGCGCGGGATGGCGAGCCTGACAAAGGAGATGGCCCCAGCGGGCTGCTGAAAAACTCCCGTAGGTCGCGTTGCCTGCGCCACGGCCCCGGATGCAAGGCGTCGCGACGCCGTCGATGCCTTGGCGCATCGTCTAGGAGCGACAACACCGCAGGCGGGGCCGTGCCGCGGCAACCCCAAGGGCGCAAGGGATTGGGGCCATCTGCTTTGTTCCGGCTCCTAGAAAGGGGGCCCGCCCTGTCGTCGTCGCCGCGCCTCGCATCTGGCCCCCAAGCCTCTTGAGCGCGGCCCATGCGAGTTTCTCAGCAGCCTGCCTGTCCCGGCGGCGCCCTTTCTATTTGTTGTGCTTCTGGAAGTAGGCCTTGGCCCCCTGGGGATCGGCCTTCATGGTATCGTCGCCGGGCTTCCAGTTGGCGGGGCAGACCTCTCCCGTTTTCTTCACGGTCTGAATCGCCTGGACGAGCCGGAGGGTCTCGTCCACGCTGCGGCCGATGCCCAGGTTGTTGATGGTGGCGTGCTGGATG
Source organism: uncultured Acidobacteriota bacterium (assembly GCA_963772255.1). GTDB lineage: Bacteria > Acidobacteriota > UBA4820 > UBA4820 > DSQY01 > JAKAJA01. The sequence continues at coordinate 113,018 of CAVYWK010000001.1, read as the reverse complement.
ACGCCCTCCTCATCGATGATGAAGAGGCCGCGCAGGGCCATTCCCGGCTCCATGAGGACCTCGTAATCTCGGCTGAGCGTCTTGTTCAGGTCCGCCAGGTGCGGGAAGGGAAGCATTCCCAGGCCGCCTTCCTTTCGCGGCATCTGCTGCCACGCGAGGTGGACGAACTGGCTGTCCACCGATGCGGCCATCACCTCGGCGCCCAGTTTCTTGGAACTGCTCGTAGGCGTCCGCGAAGGCCGTGATCTCCGTCGGACACACGAAGGTGTAGTCCAGCGGGTAGAAGAACAGGACCACATACTTGCCCTTGTGATCCGACAGCTTGACCTGCTTGAATCCGCCGTCGACCACCGCCGTCATTTCGAAATCGGGAGCTTTTTGACCCACCAAACTCATCCTGACCTCCTTGTTGGGTAGATGCCGTTCCGTGCCACCGGAATTCAGAGCGCTACGGGGAACCCCCCGTTCGGACGAGAGCAAAGGTCGTGCCACCGGCCAGTCTCGGCAAACCCTTGACTTGCCCCAGTTTAGTTTCTTCATTGAAACCTCAAGGGCGAGGGCCGCGTTGCATTCGGGGAACCTCCCAGCCGAGCCGCACGTGTTTCACGGCCCTGCGCGGGTCATGCGCCCAGGACCTCCCAGATTGGAGTGAATCAAAGGGAGCCATCGATGCTTCTTTCGCCGAAAATTGGTATGGTGATTGCTCATGAAGACCTGAACGGAGGCGGGATGCGGACTTTTGTGACCATAAGGACACACTTTTCGGCTGCCCACCGGCTCTACCGACCCGACTGGGGAGATGTGAAGAACGCCGAAGTCTTTGGAGCCTGCGCGAACCCCCACGGCCACGGGCACAACTACGAGTTGGAAGTGACCGTGGAGGGTCGCGATCGACCCCGAAACCGGCATGATCGTAGACATGAAGGACCTCAAGGCGCTCGTGAACGACCTCGATCGTGGACCGAGTCGACCACAAGCACTTGAACCTGGATGTCCCATTCCTGAACGGTATCATCCCCACGGCCGAAAACCTCGCCGTGGCCTTTTGGGCGATCCTGGAATCCAGGATTCCCGCCGGGAGACTCCATGAGCTCAGACTCCAAGAAACTGAACGCAACATCGCCGTCGTCCGCCGCTGAAGCCGTCCTGGAACCCCACCGATCCCTGGGAGCCGCTGCCGCATTGCATTTGGCCCCCATCAGAGAGGTCCGGAGCCCTGCGGACGCCGACGAGATGGAACCTCTGGTCAGGAGCATGTTGGAAGTCCTGGGAGAGGAGCCGGAGCGGGAGGGCTTGGAGAGGACACCCCACCGCGTGGCCAAGGCCATGCGATTTCTAACTTCGGGCTACTCCGCGGACCTCTCCGAAGTCGTGAACGGGGCCGTTTTCGACTCGGAAGGTTACCAGGAGATGGTCCTCGTGAAAGAGATCGAGTTCTACTCCCTCTGCGAGCACCACCTCCTGCCCTTTTTCGGAAAGGCCTCCGTGGCCTATCTCCCGGGCAAGAAGATCATCGGTCTCTCGAAAATCCCCAGACTGCTCGACATCTTCGCGCGCCGCCTGCAAGTCCAGGAACGCATGACCCAGCAACTCGCCGCCGCCCTCGAAGAGATCCTCCAACCGCGAGGCGTCGCCGTGGCAGTCACCGGATTCCACCTCTGCATGGCCATGAGGGGGGTGGAAAAGCAGGCCAGCCAGACCACGACCACGGCCTTCACCGGCCTCTTTCAGGGCGACCGGGATCTGAGGAAGGAGTTCCTTTCCCTCATCCGCGACGGCGGGAGAAGTTGATAGTGAAAAGTGAAAAGTAAAAAGTGAGAAGTTAGAAGCGAGGCGCCAAATTTCCTAACTCCTACTACTAGCTACCCAGCCCCTCGCCTGCCCGCGTCTCGCGTCTAGCGTCTCGCGTCTCGCGTCTCGCTCTTTTCCCCTCACCGCCCCAAGTCTGACACGGTGACCCCTCCCGATGGGGCCGCCTGAGCGGACTTGATCTTTCTTGGAGTGCCCGGGGCGTTACGGCGACGCGCATCTAGGAGACCGGCCATGGCCTTTGCAGTATCTTGTGCAACAGCCGCCTGAAGCGCCACTAGGTCGGCGGCACCCGGGGGACGGTCGCGCCAGGAGGCTTCCGAAGCTTCCACGCGGCGAAAGTTGATGGCCTCCTGGGCCAAAAGGGCGGCTCTCACTCCGAATTGGGGATTGATCAGGCTGTCCACATCCAAGTACTTCTTCTGGTCGCCTCGCGAGTCCGGATAGAGCAGATCCCGGACCTCGTCGATGGTCGCATTCAGGGGGGCGGGATCGGGCCCGGGGCGCATTTCGGCGGGCACGTCTCCCGCTGCCACCCAGACAGGCACAGCCACGCCTCCGGAGGGAAGCCCTAGGATGACCCAGGCGGTGGTCCGCGAAGCGGGTTCGCCCGGGGCGGTCCCCTCGAAAACCACGGCGGAGGCCGTATCGTACCGGCATATGCTGTCTCCCGTGTAGGCGAATCCGGCGGGGCCCTTCTTTCGCTGCGCGGTGAGAGGAAAAGAGCCGATCTTCTCGTTGGCCTGGTCGCGGCCCACTTCTCTCAAGAGGCTTTCCGGCGTCAGCTTGTTGTCTTTGGAAAGCGCGAAGAGAAGCTGGGCCGCCCGGTCGCGACGCAGGAACCCCGTCCCCTTCTCCAGGTCTGCAGACTCGCTGTAGTTCGTTCGCACGAGAATGCCCCGCCCACCCAGGAGAGGGTCATCGGCGTTGAAACGTTTGTAGGCGTGGGTCCCCGCCTCGAAGTAGCAGGCGCCACCCGCCGCGTCGATGACGCCGAAGTTGGCGGATACATCCCTGCCCCCCGCATTCGTCTTTTCCAGGAGCGCCTGAAAATCGCCCACCGACACGCAGGACTGGAGGGCCAGCTTCATGAATGCGCCCTCCCCTTTGGTGTCCTTGTCCACCTCCAGGTTGTAGGAGGCGGCGTTCATGATGGAGAACCCCTCCGAATTGCTGCCCGCCCAAATATTCAGCCCCGCGGCATCGCCCTTGTTCACCAGCCCGATGTAGGCGTACTTCCCATCCGCGCAGTAGATGATCTGGTTGTGGAGATCGTCCGCGTCCCTGTTCTTCCACAGGAGCGGCCTTCCGTGTGCGGTGGCCGCCGCCGCCACCACGGCGGTCGTGCAGGCCTGGCCCGCGAGCGGGGTGGCGAGGATGCCCATAACGGATAGAGCGAGGGTGCAAACGCGACGAATGGGCGAAAGACGCATGGGGCCTCCAATGAGAGCGGCATTCTACCCCCGATCGCGGCGGTTGGGAACCACCCGGGGCAGCCTCTCCGGGAGCCCGGCGTTGCGAGTTTCCGGCCGTTCCGCTAGATTGATAGGAGGAGGGCCCCCTTGGAACCGTTGGCGCCCGACCAGGAGATTCAGAAAACGCCCCTTCTCGGACTCGACCCGCCGGGCATCGAGGCTCTGTGCCGAGGACTGGGGCTCCAGCCCTTCCACCACCGAGAGGTGGCACAGTGGATCTACGCGCGCAAATGCCTGGACCCCCTCTCCTGGACCAACCTCCCCAAGGCCGCCCGCGAACGGCTCGCGGAGCGCAGCTCCAGCGGCATGCCCCTGGTGTCCAACCAGCAGCTCTCCTCCGACGGCACGCGCAAGTTCCTTCTCCAGCTCGGCGACGGCCAGACCATCGAGTGCGTGTACATCCCCGAGGGTGAGCGGCGGACGATTTGCGTCTCTTCTCAGGTGGGCTGTGCCATGGGCTGCACCTTCTGCCTCACGGCCAAGATGGGCTTCAAGCGGAACCTGACGCCGGGAGAGATCCTGGGACAGTTCTTCGTCCTGGAGTCCCTCACCGACATAGCGCAGGGGCCCTACAATGTCGTATTCATGGGCATGGGGGAGCCCATGGCCAATCGGCAAAACCTGGAAGCCGCCCTGGCCGTGCTCGAAGATCCGAACCTTATGGCCATTTCGCCCAAGCGCATCACGGTGTCCACTTCCGGGTTGGCCGAGGCGCTGGAGGCCTTTGCCCTGAGCCCCGTATGCCCCCGCCTCAGCCTCTCCCTCAACGCCGCGAGAGACGACCTGCGCGGCGACCTCATGCCCGTCAACAGGCGGCACAACCTCAAGGAGCTCCGTGGGGTGCTGCAGAGGCTCACCCGGAAGAACCGGGAGCGAATCTCCCTGGAGTACGTGCTGCTCGGCTCGGTGAACGACTCCGAGGAGGACGCCCGGGACGTGGCCCGTTTCGCCCGGGGCCTCAAGGTGAAGGTGAACCTCATTTCCTTCAACGCGGCCGAAGGCCTTCCCTTTCACCCGAGTACCCCCAAGTCCGCGGAGGCCTTTCGGGAGGTGCTCCGGGCCCAGGGAATCACCACGACGATCCGACGAAGCCGGGGACTCGATATCCTGGCCGCCTGCGGGCAGTTGGCGCGCAAGCATTGGGATCATGGAGTCGAAGCGTGAGGCGACTCCTGGCACTCGCGTGCCTGTTCCTTGGAGGGGCGAATGCCTGGGGTCAGGTGCGCGCCGAGCGGGACAGCGCGGGCCAGATCGTCATCACCAACCGGGGCTCTAAATCTGCGGCCAAGCTGGCCGCCCCCGATTCGGCCAAGGCTCTTCCCCGGCTCACCTCGGGGCAGCGCCAGGTCATTCAGCAGAGGCTCAAGGACGCCTGCTCCAAGAAGGGGTTGGACTACAACTTGGTGGCGGCCCTGGTGGAGGCGGAATCGGGGTTCCAGCCTAATATCATCTCGAAGAAGGGCGCCATAGGCCTCATGCAGCTCCTGCCCGAAACGGGCAAGCGGTTCGGCTGCGGCAACCCATGGGACATGCAGGAGAACATCATCGGGGGGACGAACTTTCTCGCCTACTTGCAGGAACTTTTCGCGGGGGACATCCCGCTCATGCTCGCGGCCTACAACGCCGGCGAGAACGCCGTTCAGAAATACAGCAACAAGATTCCGCCCTACGCGGAAACGGTGCGGTACGTCTTCAGGATCCTCCAGGATTACGGCCGGCCGGCGCTCGTGGAGCAAGCCAAGAACAAGCTGGCCTCTCCGGGGGATTACAACCGGTATTACGTGGCACACAGAGACGAAAAACCCGTCTTCCGCACTTACTACATGTATTTCGTGAAGGGCGTGAGGACCATCGTGGACTATCCGCCCAGCGGCGTCCAGTTCACGCCCATCGTGTACAAGGATGAGTAGAAGGGCCGGGAGCAGGAAGCGGCCGGGCACGCCCAGCCTCTCTTTTACTCGCCTGTCTTTTTGCCCGCTGCGGCCTCCGGTCCCGCCTCCATGATGGTGGCCACGAGGGCCCTTGCGAAGTCCGAGGCCACCACGCTGTAGGCCACGACCTCCTCGCTGATGTAGGCCCGGGGCGGCTCGTCCGCTCGTAGACCTCGGTGAACCGGTATCCCTGGGATTCGAACAAGACCTTGCCGTCCCTGTCCGCGAGCCGCACGCGGGCGGACATGGTGACCTGGTAACGGTTGGCGCGCCCCGCGCTGTCGTAGGACAGGGGCGCCACGCCATAGCCCGTGATGGCGCCCGTGCAGAACCGCGTCGGCACCCTCCTTGGTCGTCTGCACCTTCACCCGCGCGCGCTGGGCGAGTCTCGCGAGTCACCGCCTCGGTCACCCGCTGGTCCAGTTGGAGGACGGGGACCTGCCGCTCGAAGGGCAGGACGGCGATGACCTTGACCGTCGGCGGAAGGGCTCCCCCCGTGCCCTGGAGGTGGTAGCCGCACGCGGTCGCGCACAGGGCGAGTGCCGTCGTCAACGCCAGTGCAAGGATGGTGATCGGCCCTCTCTCGGCGCGAGCCGGAGAGCCGGAGAGCCGGGGAGCCGGGGAGATATTAAAGACCGTTACCTTCACGCGATCCTCCTCATCGCTCGATCACCCGATCACCCGATCACGTGATCACCTGATCACCTGATCACTTGATCACCCGGTCACCTTATCCCTTGACCACGAAGCGTGACGATCTTGCCCGGGACGACCATCTCTTTGACGAACTGCTTGCCGTCGAGGTAGGGGCGCACCTTCTCGTTGAGCCTTCGCCGCCGCCAGTACCGTTTCGGACTCCGCGTCCGCGGCGACGGTGACCTGACCCCGGACCTTCCCGTTCACCTGAACGGCCAGGGTGATCTCGTCTTCCTTGGCGATGGCCGGGTCGAATGCGGGCCAGGGACCGTCCACGAGGAAACCCGGCGTGCCCCAACTTCTCGCCAGAGGTCGTCCGCCACGTGGGGAGCAGAAGGGGGACAGCATGGCCACCAGGGCTTCCACGGCCTCCCTGAGCACGAATCGTTCCCGGGGGTCTTGCGATAGCCGCGCAGGAAGGCGTGCACGGCGTTGACGAGTTCCATGAGGCTCGCGATGGCCGTGTTGATCTTCAGGCGCCGGTCCAGCTCCGCCGTGACCTTGGCGATGGTCTGGTGCGTCTTGCGCCGCAGTGGCGCGCCCTCGCCAGAGGGCTCCTCGACGGGCCCCTTCAGATCCTCGGCCAGCGTCCTCCACCAGGGCGTAGACCCGGTTGAGGAACCGGAAGGACCCGTCGGCGCCGCTCTCCTTCCAATCGAGCTGGTCCCACGGGGGCGAGAGGAAGAGGATGTTCAGGCGCACCGCGTCGGCGCCGTAACGCGCGATCATCTCGTCGGGTCCACGATGTTGCCCAGGCTCTTGCTCATCTTGGCCCCGTCCTTGATGCACCATGCCCTGGCACATGAGGCGCTTCACGGGCTCGCCGAAGGACACGAGGCCCAGGTCGCGCAGGACCATGGTGAAGAAGCGGCAGTAGATGAGGTGCATGGTGGCGTGCTCGATGCCGCCGATGTAGAAATCCACGGGCGTCCAGTACTCCGCCGCCTCGCGGCGAAGGGGGCGCCGTCCTCCTTCGGGCTGCAGTAGCGGAAGAAATACCACGAGGAGTCCACGAAGGTGTCCATGGTGTCCGTCTCGCGCCGGCCTGGCCCCCGCACTTCGGACAAGCCGCCTTCAGGAAGCCCTGGATGGTTGGCCAGGGGGCTCTCGCCCTTGCCCGTGAAGGCCACGTCCTCGGGCAGGAGCACGGGGAGCTGGTCGCTCGGAACGGGCACCACGCCGCAGGCCGGGCAGTGAACGATGGGGATGGGCGTGCCCCAGTAGCGCTGTCGGGAGATGCCCCAGTCCTTGAGCCGGAAGGTCACCGTGGGCTCGCCCGAGGCCCTTCTCCCTCGCGTTCCGGCCCATGACCTCCATGGCCTCGCGGTTGGGCAGACCCGTGTAGGGGCCGCTGGATTCCAGCACGCCGTCAGCGGGCACGGCCTCGGTCGAGGCTCCTCCGATTCCAGCCCGCCGCTCTGGACGACCACCCGGATCGGGCAGGCCGTAGGCCTTGGCGAACTCGAAGTCGCGCTGGTCGTGGGCGGGGACGCTCATGATGGCGCCGGTGCCGTAGTCCATGAGGACGAAGTTGGCGAGGTAGACGGGCACTCGCTCTCCCGAGAAGGGATTGATGGCGTAAGGCCCCCGTGAACACCCCCTCCTTCTCCTTGCTGGTGGAGCGGTCGTGCGTGCTCTGGGCTCGGACCTTGGCCCGGAAGGCCTCCACGGCAGGACGGCGTTCGGAGGTGGTGACCTCCAGTGCCGCCGGGTGCTCCGGGGCGAGGACCAGGAAGGTCGCCCCGTAGATGGTGTCGATGCGCGTCGTGAACACGCGGATGGGCTCCTCGCGTCCCTCCACGGCGAAGTCCAGATAGGCGCCCTCGGACCGGCCGATCCAGTTGCGCTGCATGGCCACCACTTCGGAGGGCCACTGCGTCAGGCCGTCGAGGTCGTCGAGCAGCTCCTGGGCGTAGTTGGTGATGCGCAGGAACCACTGTTCCATTTCCTTCACGGTGACGGCGTTGTGACATCGCCAGCAGGTGCCGTCCTCCACCTGCTCGTTGGCCAGGACGGTGGCGCAGTCGGGGCACCAGTTCACCGAGCGCTTGGCCCTATAGCAAAGGCCCTTTTCGAACATTTTCAAGAAGAACCACTGGTTCCAGCGGTAGTACTCGGGATCGCAGGTCCGGACCTCGCGGCTCCAGTCGTAAAGCAGACCCATCCGCTTGAGCTGGGTCGTCATGGCCGCCATGTTGGTTTCGGTCCAGGCCTTGGGATGCGCCCCGCCCTTGATGGCCGCGTTCTCCGCCGGCATGCCGAAGGCGTCGAACCCCATGGGATGCAGCACGTTCTTGCCTCGCATGCGCTGGAAGCGCGCCACCACATCGCCGATGGTGTAGTTGCGCACGTGGCCCATGTGGATCTTGCCCGAAGGGTACATGAACATTTCGAGGCAGTAGAACTTCTCCCGGGACGGATCCTCCATCACGGAGGCCACCCCCGCCTCTTCCCACTCCTGTTGAAAGCGCGCTTCGATGGCGTGAGGGTCGTAGGACATGGGCAGAAAACCTCCTGAAGACGTAATTATAGAGTGAAAGGTTAAAAGTTAAAAGTTAAAAGTGAAGGAACGGAGCGGGGAGGAATGAGTGGCGTCTCGCGTCTACCCTCATCGCGTCTCGCGTCTAGCTTAATCGCATCTCGCGCCTGGCGTCACTTGCACTTCTTCTGCGGTCCTTCGGGCTTCTGAACGAAATCTCCGTTTTCGAAGACGATTTCGTCCTCGAAACAGGAGGTGGTGACTGGTATTTCCGGAATTCTCTCCAGCGTGTTCTTGCCGTCGGAGCCGTCGCAGATCAGGATGAACTCCGTGTCATCCTGGGAAACCCCATAAGAATAGGCGTTCCCCCAGGGGTCATTCACGGGCACCGTTGCTGCGTAGTCGGGCTCCAGGAATTTCTTCAACTCGACGATGCTCACGATGCTGTAGTAAGCCCCCTCATCGTGGCCCGTGTCCGGATACCCGCCCTTGTCCGAGCGGTATTGCTGGCACGCCGCGCCCACCGCCCGAAGCTCCGCCACGGCGCGCGCCTGCTTGGCCTTGTCCTTCGCCATGATGAAGTTGGGGATGGCGATGGCAGCGATGATTCCGATGACACAGACTCCAATGAGCCCGAGGGCCAGAAGGATGAGGATGACGGGAAGCGCCTTCGATTTCTTCTGGGGAGCCGTTCCGGAGGTCCCTCCAGCGGGCGCCGGGGCGGCCTGAGGGGAGGAAGGCAGGTTTGCCGGGGGGACGGGGAGGGAGTCTTGTCCGAACTCGATCTCCGCCTCGCCGCCCGAGGATTGCGCTGCCCCCCGAGGCGCACCACACTGGCTGCAAAAACGGCTCTGGTCCTCGTTCTCCTGGCCGCACGCGCATGTCCACGCCATGACCGCCTCCCTGGGAATCGGCCGGACGCTGAAGGCCCGCCCGGCCCGCGTGAGTTTCTCCGAAGCCCAACGCCCCTTGACCCGGTTCGATTCTAGCACGGAGGCGATGCGTCCGGGCAAAAAGAAAGGGGAGCCCGTCAAGGCTCCCCTGCTATCCGTTGAGGGCGAAGTCTACTTCTTCTGTGCCTCGATCTTCTTGATCGTGTCGGCGACGCTCTTTTTTTCGGCTTCGTTCTTGGAAACCTGCATGAACTGCTTCAGGACGGGCAGGGCATCCTGGGACCTATCCATCATGATCAGTGCCCTTGCTTTGCCTTCGAGGGCGGCCTCGCTGTTGGGTCGCATGACCAGGAGTTTGTCGAAGTAAACGACGGCGTTGCCGTAGGAGGCCTTGGCGGTCGCTTCGGCCTGGGCGATGGCCGCCTTGTCCTTGCTGTTCTTGACAGGCGCCATGGCCTTTTCGGCCTGCTTGACATAGAGCCCAGCCACGGTCCCTGTGACGGCGGGTTTGTAGTTCTCGTTCTTGGTCACATCGAGGAAGGCCTTGAGCGGGGGGATGGCCTGGTCGAGCTTCCCACCCTTGAGGTAGTTCTGGCCCTGGGCCAGGAGAATCTGCTCGTCTCCAGGCTGGAGGGAGAGGGCTTTATCAAAGTAGGGCTCCGCCGGGCCAAACTGCCCTTTGTCGTAGTAAGTGAGCCCGATGGCGAAGGCCACATCCTTGAAGGCGGGGTCCATTTTGTAAATCTCCTCGTACTGGACGAGGGCGTCCTCGACCTTCCCCTGCTTCTCCAGGACCTGAGCCACATTGTAGCGAACATCCTTGTTGGCGGGATCGATTGCGATCACCCGCCTGAATGCCTCGGCGGCCTTGTCGTCCTGACCCATGGTGTGATAGATCGTGGCCTCGTAGAGGAGAGGCTGGGTATCAAGTGGGTTTAGCTTGCTGGCCTCCTCGTAGGACGCCAGAGCGTTGGGGTAGTCCTTCAGTTGGAAGTAGGCCACGCCAAGGCTCGTATACACAGATTCGTCTACCTTGTTTGCGGCGATGGCGGCCTTCCCGAGGTCCACGACCTTTTGGTACTCGCCCTTTTGAATGAGGCTGGCCATGGTCTCCTGGTCTTTGGTTTTGTCTTTAGGTTTATCGGCGGCCAAAGTCCCCACAGCGATGACCAAGGCGGCAACTGACAGGAATCCCCTCGCAATTCGACGCATAAGAAACCTCCTCGCCCCCCCTGGGGCTTAAGGGCCGAAGGTAGCACTCCAGGCCCATTCTGTCAACGAGATCGGCCGTCCAAAATTCTGCGCTGGGCATCTCCCCATCCCAAGATCAGGGACTCGCTTGGGGTGAGTGCGGCTCGGCCTTCGCGAGGCGAAGGTCTCCGCTCCGCCCCGCCCCAGAGGCCAAGCCCGCAGGGACCGAGTGCGTCCCCGCCGGAGCACCCACCGCCCGAGTTCCCGCGCCGGATGAAAAAGAGATGGCAGAATGCGCCAGGAAAGCTTTGAAGATCACCGCCCGGTTTTTCATGGTTGTCCTCACAGGGTGTTAATATATGCGGCTTGTGGCAGCGCTGACCGGGCGAGTCGTCGCACGATTTCTGGAAGGACACGAGGAGAGGAAGAATGAAGCTTCGGGTGGGTATCATCTTCGGGGGCAAGAGCGCCGAACACGAGGTTTCCATCCAATCGGCCAAGAGCATCTTCGAGGCCCTCGACCGCCAAAAGTACGACCCCCTCCTCATCGGCGTGGACAAGCTCGGCGCATGGCACCTCGGGGGAAGCGCGGATTTCATCCTGAACGCCTCGGACCCCCGGCTCATCGCCCTCAACGCAACCGCACCCGAAGTGGTTCCCGTGGAGCGCCCCGGCGAATCGCTGGCGCTCCTGTCTCCGAAGGACGGCCGGGCCCTCGAATCCGTGGACGTCTTTTTCCCCATCATCCACGGGACCTTCGGGGAGGACGGCTCCCTTCAGGGGCTCCTTCGCCTGCTGAACATGCCCTACGTGGGCGCCGATGTGCTCGGCTCCGCCGTGGGGATGGACAAGGGCGTCATGAAGCGCCTCTTGAGGGAGGCCGGACTCCCCATCCCCAGGTTTTTCGAGGTCAGGGCGCGCGAACTGGCGGAGTTGGATCCCGCGGGTGCCGTCGCCGCAGTGGGTGGCTTCCCGGTATTCGTCAAACCCTGCAACTTAGGCTCCTCGGTGGGAATCCGAAAGGTCAAGCGCCCGGAGGACCTGATCCCGGCGCTGAGGGATGCTTTTCGCTACGACCGGAAAGCCCTCGTGGAGGAGGCGGTCACGGGACGGGAGATCGAGTGCGCCGTCCTGGGGAACGATACTCCGGAGGCCTCCATTTGCGGCGAGATCGTTCCGACTCACGAATTTTACGACTACGAGGCCAAATACATCGACGAGCACGGAGCGACTCTCAAAATACCCGCCGACCTCGACGCGCACACCTCCCGCCGCGTCCGCGCGCTCGCGGTGGACACCTTCAGGGCCCTGGAATGCGCCGGTATGGGCAGGGTGGATTTTTTCCTGAAGCCGGACGGCCAGGTCCTCATCAATGAGATCAACACGCTGCCCGGCTTCACCAAGATCAGCATGTACCCCAAACTCTGGGCCGCCTCCGGCATCCCCTACCCGGATCTCCTCGACCGCCTCATCGGCCTCGCCGTGGAGCGCCACCACCAGGAGAATGACCTGGAACGGGGCGCTCAGCTATAAACTGAAATGTCATCTTAAAAGCTCGGGCCCGGCCATGGTGGCCGGGCCCTGAGTATGAGGAAGAATTCCAAACCTGCTTGGGGGTCTGGAGGAAGTTCAGGCCAAATTAGCTCGCCGGAATGACCACCGCGTCGATGACGTGGATGACCCCATTGGAAGCCATGATGTCCGTTGCGGTCACGTTGGCTCCATCAACCTTCACACCGTCCTTGCCAGCACGGATTGTCAGCGAGGCTCCCTCGGCGGTTTTGGCGCTTTTCAGCTTCACGACATCCTTGGCCAGAACCTCGCCTGAAACAACGTGGTAGAGCAGGATCTGCTTCAGCTTAGCGGGGTCGGACAGCAATGCGTCCAAGGTTCCGGCGGGAAGCTTGGCAAAAGCCTCATCGGTGGGTGCGAACACCGTAAAGGGACCCGCGCTCTTGAGTGTATCTACCAACCCAGCGGCCTTGAGGGCCGTGGCAAGCGTGTTGAACTGGCCGGCGGCCAACGCCGTGTCCACGATGTCCTTCTTGGAAGAACCCTGAGCATGTTCCTTGCCGCATTCCGCCCGCAGGGAAAGCCCGGCGATCCCCATGGTCACCACCGCTATGACCGTCAGTACGAATGAACGATTCATTGTGGTCCTCCTGTCGCACACTCGGTGGAACCTTCGTCCACCTGAGACTATACAAAACATAGACAATTTAATTTCTATTCCACCAAGCCAAGATGTTCTGTTAACATGCTCATTTACAATATGTTAACCTTGCAGTCGGGATCGCACTAGATAGATGGTCCTTCTTTGTTTCCGCCTTTTCTAGATAAACCACTTGCTTTTGTCTAGATTTTGCATTATTATTCCCTCTGAAGGCGGATGCACTGCCTTGCAATGAGAAAGGACTCTTACATGGAGAAGATCGTATTCCTCACGATGGTCGGCCTGGCCTTGATCCTGACCTCCTCGCACGCCGCGGAACCCAGCCCCCTGGGTAAAAGGCTCCCGTCGGTGAAGGGTGAAGCCTTGTCGAGAACGACGGTCTGCTTCCCCGAGGATACGGCGGGATCTCCGGCCATCCTCATGGTGGCTTACAGGAGGGGGACTCAGGCGGACGTGGACCGCTGGACGGCTTTCCTTCAGGACCGGGCCCCCCGCACGGTTCGCTATGAAGTTCCGACCATCGCCAGCATCCTCTGGAGGCCTCTGGCGGGCTGGATCGATTCGGGCATGCGCGGCGGGGTACCACAGGAAGCCTGGTCCAGCGTGGTGACCCTATACGAGGACGCCCCCAAACTCCGCGATTTTCTCGGGGACTACGGTGGAACCACCACCCATTTGGTGCTTCTGGACCGGGAGGGTAATGTGGCGTGGTTCAACGCCGGCGGCTTTTCGGAGCGAGCCGGCGCATCTCTCTTGGAAGCCCTGGAGAATCTCGGCGAGGAGAAGTCGAAGTGAACCCGGGACCGTCCAGGCGTCTGAGCGCAAGTCCTCCATCCACCCCGGAGCCGCTCTGGTCCCTGGCCGCCGTCACTCGATCCACGGGCATCGGAGCCCACACGCTGAGGGCCTGGGAGAGACGCTACGGCTTCCCTAGGCCCGAAAGACTGCCATCGGGTCACCGGCGCTACACCTCGGAACAGGTGACCCGGCTGAGGCTCATCTCCCAGGTGCTGGCCGTGGGACACCGGGCGGGAGGCATCGTCCCCCTTCCGCTGGAGAAGCTGAGACAGCTGCTCGGTGGGGGCCTGGCCGAGCAATCCAAAGGCCTCCCGACGGGCCAGTTGGACGCCCTCATCGAGGCCTCCTTCCGATTCGACCGGGAGGCCGTCGTCTCCACCTTTCAAGGATGGTGCGCAGAACTCGGGCTTGCCGCCTTCCTCAAGGAGCGCATGGCACCCCTCGCGCGCGAGATCGGAACGGCCTGGGCCGAGGGACGCCTGGACATCAGGCACGAACACTTCCTCACCGAACTCATGGAGGACACCCTCCGGTCCCTTAGGATGCCCTTGGATGCTTCCGGCGTGGGCCGTCCCCTCCTCCTGGCGACGCTTCCAGGCGAGCGGCACGCCCTGGGACTGCAGATGGTCGCCTTGGCGGCGGCCATCCATCGGCGGAGGGTGCGCCTCCTGGGGACGCAGTGCCCCATCCCCGAACTCCTGGAAACGGCCTTCAAGCTCGATGCCGCCGCCGTGGGCTTGACGGTGGCCGGAAGCTCCGCCTTCGCCGAAACGGCCCTCGCCATCGGTGAACTACGCGCCAGACTGCCCGCCGCCGTTCAGCTCTGGGTGGGTGGCGCCGGTGCGAGCCTGCTGGGCGAGGTGCCTGCCGGCGTCCTGCTCGTTCCCAGGATTGAAGGGCTCGAGCCCGCCCTCGCTAGCCTGAACCTGTAAGTGCACCTGATGGCCCCAATCCCGCGATGGAAGCAGGCGAAAGCGGCGGAAAGATTGAAGAAATGGCCATTGCGTTTCAATCTGCCGTTCACCTATCAAGGGATTGGGGGCGCCTCCGAGCCTGGCGAGGAGGCTCCAAGGGTGGGGTGGGGTCCCCGGCGGGCTTTGCCCGCGGGGCGGGGAGGGAATGGCCCTCCCCGCCATGGAGGCCAAGCGGCTTAATCCCAAAGCCTCCCGGTTTCCGAAGGTAAGAGAATTCCATCGCGGAATTTGGGGATGCCCGCGCATGAACGGGCAGCCCGCCGGTGTTAGACTAGGATAGCCTGGAGGTGCGAGCATCATGGGCGTGATCCGTCGCAGGGAATCGGTGGGCGTGAAGGTGGGGGCGGTCCAGGTGGGCGGCGGTGCCCCCGTGGTGGTCCAGTCCATGGCCAACACGGACACTGCGGACGTCCAATCCACCGCCAAACAGTGCATCGAACTGGCTCAGGCCGGCTCGGAGATGGTCCGCGTCACGGTGAATCTGCCCGAGGCCGCCAGGGCCGTCCCGGAAATCAAGAAGCGCATGCTCGATGCCGGGGTTGAGGCTCCGCTCATCGGAGACTTCCACTACAACGGCCACCTGCTTTTGACCCAGGTCCCTGCGTGCGCCACGGCCCTGGACAAGTACCGCATCAACCCCGGGAACGTGGGACACGGCGTCAGCCGGGACGAGCAGTTCTCCACCATCTGCAAGGTGGCAGCCGACCACGGCAAGCCCGTGCGCATCGGTGTCAACGCCGGCTCGCTGAACCAGGAACTGGTCATGGCCAAGATGCAGGAGAACACGGACGGGAACCTCGGCAGGACCTCCGAAGAGGTCCTTGCGGAGTGCATGGTCCTCTCGGCCCTCCAGTCCACCGAGTTGGCCCTGCAGACCGGCCTCCGGGAGAACCAGATCGTCCTCTCCTGCAAGACCTCGCGCCCCCAGGAACTCATCGCCCTCTACCGGGACCTGGCGGCCAGGACCCGACAGCCCCTGCACCTCGGTCTCACCGAAGCGGGCATGGGAACCAAGGGTCTCGTGTGGTCCTCCGCCGCCATGGGCGTCCTGCTCAACGAGGGCATCGGCGACACCATCCGCGTGTCCCTCACCCCGCGCCCCGGCGGGGACCGGCGCGAGGAAGTGTACGCTTCGTGCGAACTGCTCCAGGCCCTGGGCCTGAGGTCCTTCGCGCCCAGCGTCACGGCCTGCCCCGGATGCGGGCGCACCACGAGCACGACCTTCCAGGAGCTTGCCGAGAGGATCACCGGGTATGTGAGGGAAAAAATGCCCGAGTGGAAGAGCCGCTACGAAGGCGTGGAGACCATGACCCTAGCCGTCATGGGCTGCATCGTCAACGGCCCGGGCGAATCCAAGGCCGCCAACATCGGCATCAGCCTCCCCGGCACCGGCGAGAGCCCCAAGTGCCCCGTCTTCATCGACGGCAAGAAGTTCACCACACTACAGGGGAACGCCGACGAGCTCGCGCTGGGCTTCCAGAAACTCGTGGACGACTACGTCGAGACGAAATACGCCAAACGCCAGTAGGATGCCGGGAGGTTGTCCCTCTCCGTCTCCCCTGTGCCCTTCCCTCTGCACACCCCCCTCCCCCAGCCTCTGTCCTGCGGTCCCACGGTCTGAATTCTCGGGCTTGACTTCACCCACTCCACGGGCTTATTTTCATTATTAAATACGACGACCAGTCGGGTTCTGCTGGAGCGTCCGCCTAGCCTGGGGGGGAGTCATGGCGAAACGCATCGGGGTGTTCCTGAGCGTCGTTCTTTGGGCGGTGGGGTCTCTCGCCCAGAGCAGCGCGAATTTCAACCTTACCGAATCGGTCTTGAACGCGGGTGGTAACCCTTCGCCGGTCCTCACCTCGGCGAGCTACCAGGTGACCCTCGACGCCGTCGGTGACTCGGTGTCGGGGACGAACCTCTCCAGCGCTTCCTATTCCAACAACGCGGGGTTCGCCGCCCTGTTCCGCCCTCCCGGCGAAGTGCTCGACCTGCGCTTCACAGATTCGACCCACATGGCCTGGGACGCAGAACCCTCCGTAGGCTCCTACAACCTTTACCGGGGCCTCGTGAGCGGGCTCTCGGGGGGATACGGGTCATGCTTGTCATCGGGGATTAGCGGCGAAGCGGGCGTGGATGCATCAACCCCTTCTGCCGGGCAGTGCTTCTTTTACATCGTCACCGCTGAAAACCGCCTCGCCGAGGAGGGCACTCTCGGCCGGACCTCCTCCGGCGTCCAACGACCCAACCCAAGCCCGTGTCCCTGACTGGGAGGCCCACATGAACCCAAGACGCGTCCTCCTGCCGTTCGCCTTCACGCTCGGATTCACGGTGCTGGCTCTCGTGCCGTGGGCCCAGTCCCCGCCGCCCGATCGGATCAACTATCAGGGCGTCCTTCGGAACTCCGCGGGGGCTCCGCTGGACGGCCCCATCACCATGACCTTCCGGTTCTACGACGCGGCATCTGGAGGTAACTCTGCTTTGGGAGGAAATTTACGACTCCGTCGTTTACCCGCCGCAGGTCACCGTTTCGGGAGGCCTCTTCACCGCAGCTCTCGGGGACTCGGCGCATCGGAACGGCGGTGCGGAAGCCTCCTTCTCCGGGGTCTTCTCCAACCGGGCGGAGGTCTATCTGGCGGTGAAGGTGGACACCGATTCCGAGATGACACCGCGGGTCCGAGTCGTTTCGGCTGCCTATTCCTTGAACTCGGGCACTCTGGAAGGGCGAGAGGCCGCCTCCTTCGCCTCGGCGGCCCACCTCCACGCGGGCGGGGACATCACCTCAGGCACCCTCGACGACGCGCGGCTCTCCTCCGGCGTGGCCCACCTCGGCGTAGCGGAAACCATCACGGGGAACTGGATCAACACGGCCAACCCCTGGGACGATAGCGAGGTGACTAACAAGTTGACCATCGACGGCACGGGTTCGGTGGCCGACGGGGCTCTGAGCGCCTATGTGGCACACCTGAACGTAGCCGAACCCATCACAGCCAACTGGGTCAACACGGCCAACCCCTGGGCCGACAACGAGGTGTCCGACGTGTTGACCCTCGGGGCCGGGAGCACCATCGACGCATCCATCAATGTGGGCAACGCCGACACACTTGACGGGAACGATGGCACGTATTACGCCAAGGCGAGCCATTTTCATTCCACGCTCACGGCGGGGACCGGGTTGGGAGGGGGCACCTACGACGGGACCGCCGCCGCCACCTTCGCCGTCCAGTACGGCACGCGTCGCCGGGACGGCCGTTCAGGGCAACCAGACCGCCAAGATCACGGCTGGAACCGGTCTCACGGGGGGGATTCCCTCAGACGCTCTGGGAGACGGGTTTTCAGCGACCCTCGATGTGGCAGGAGGCAACGGCATCACCGCGTCAGCCGACTCCCTCGGACTGGGCCCCCTCACGGCTAACTGGAACCAGACCGGCGCCTTCGACCTCGTCCTCGCCAACGCTGGCGCGGACATCTTGATGTTGGAGACCGGGGGCGGGACCGATTATGGGACCCTCGACATGGGTGTCCTCTCCGGTACTCAGACCTACACCTTCACCGGGACTGGAGGGGACGTTTGGACGAGCGGGAACGATGGGGCAGGATCGGGTCTCAATGCGGATCTGCTCGACGGGGAGCACGCCACCTACTTTATGAAGGGCACCACCGACAACTGGATCAACATCACCGGTGACACGATGACGGGGAAGCTCAACCTTCCCATGAGCCTGACGACCGGTGCCGGATTGAATCTCGGATCTGGAGCTCAGCCCACTTCCCCGTGGGATGGCGACCTCTGGCTCACGACCGGCGGCCTCGGGGCCTATTTCAACGGCTATAAGGCCGGATTCCTGGATACCACGCCACAGCCCCAGACCAAGACCGGCAAGCTGACCCTCAACGTGAGCGGAACGGCGCTCGACGTCACGGGGACCATCACGGCCGCGCAGTTTGCCGCCAGCACGCCGTGGAGCAACGCCTTCCTCGCGAGCAGCGGAACGGGAATCACAGCCAACGGAAGTGACAAGGGGGCAATCTTCAGGGATGACAGCGGAGCCTTCGCCTATCTCGCCACCGCGGATTATGGGATCGAAGCCATGAGCACCACCGGTGCCCATTTCGCCAATACGGCGGGTTCTGCGGAAGCCACCCTCGCGATAACGGGTGAGGGCATCCGGGCGACCGGCACCTCGGGGGGCGGTTACTTTGCGGATTCAAACTCCTCCGGTTATGCCTATGCCGCCTACGGCGACTACGGCATCGACGCCCGAGGGAACACTGCCGGTGCCATGTTGCAGGATCTATCGACCGGTAGCTATCTTTTAGGCGGCTATGGCTCTTACGGAATCGAAGGGCACGGCTCCACGTCGGGAGCGTACTTTACCGAGGACGATTCGGGTGGTCGGGCCGATGCGTGGATTGGCCGCCTAGTCGCCCTCGAATACTGGGGCGTCCGGGCCTTTGGCGACACCGGCGGAGGGTACTTCATCGACAGCACCTCAAGTGTCATCGGCCGTGCAGGCTATGACACCTACAGCTTCAACGGCACCGGTGCCAAGAGCTTTATTCAGAACCACCCCTATGACCCCGGAAAGGTCGTCGTCTACGCCGCGCCCGAGGGCGACGAGGTGGCTACTTATACCCGTGGATCGGCCCGCCTGCTCAGCGGAGAGGCCCGGGTCAAGCTCGGCCCCACGTTCGCATGGGTAACCAATCCCGACATCGGTCTCACCGCCCATCTCACCCCCCGGGGGACATGGGCCGACCTCTACGTGGCGTCGCTCTCCACCACGGACCTCGTCGTGAAAAGCAAGGACCCAGGCGCCACGGACATTTCCTTCGATTATCTCGTCTACGGCCTCAGGATCGGGTTTGAGGAATCGAGCATCGTCCAGAATAAAAAGGAGGAGTCCTACATCCCCGCGATGACCAGTCATCGGAACCTCTATGTCTCCCAGCCGGACCTGCGGGCCTATAACGCCCTCGAACGGTTCAAGGGGATGCGGGCGGACATTGGGATCTCCGGGACTCTCGACCTTTCCGACGCGGTCGCGCTGAAGAACGCGATCCACGAATTCGATCCGGCTGTTGACTCCATCCCCAACGAATACGATCAGAAACCGGCCGCCACCTCCCCGACCGGCAAGACTTCCCTCCAAGGCTCTTCCGATGCACTGCTCCCGTCCACAGCCAAGGCGCGGAATCGTCAGCCCGCCCCCATGCCGGCGACCGACCCAGCGCCGGACGATAACTTGCCCGGCGGTGCCCCTGCACCGGCCATCGCGGCCAGCGTTTCGGCGTTCGCCGTCAAAGAGTCCGTTGAACGGGGCGACATTCTGGTCGTTAACCCCGCCAACGGGGACGAGCTTTACAAGTGTCAGCAGGCTTCCGACCCTATGGTGGTGGGCATCTCAGCGTCAACCGCCAGCGCTTCTGGCGAAGTGCCTGTCTTCCAGTACGGCACCACTTGGGTTCGGGTGGACGCCCACTATGGGCCCATCGCCCGGGGCGACCTGTTGGTGACTTCCGCCACGCCCGGCCACGCCATGAGGGCACAGCCGAAAGTCATTGAAGGCGTCCCCATCTACACGAGCGGAACCATCATCGGCAAAGCCCTGGAGCCCTTGGCGAGCGGCACCGGGCTCATCAAGGTCCTCGTCATGCTCAGGTAGGATCGTTCACACCGGGACCAGGGAAGCACAACCTGGCGGGCTCGGCCTGAGCCAATACGCTATTCCTCATCCGGACTGTCCGAGGATTCTATCTCTGGCGTCCAAACCCATATTGATTCTTAGACCTCGCCCCTTCTCCCCTTCCCCCGCTCCATCCTCATCCCCCCGCCCAGCCGTTGATCTGGATCCTTAGCACCTCGCCGGTCTTGCTGCGGAACCCGCCCGCCCAGCCGTTGATCTGGATCCTTAGCACCTCGCCGGTCTTGCTGCGGAAGAGGACGAAGCCGTCCTCCAAGCCCTTCTGGTAGAGGCGGCCGGTGAGTTCCACGTCCTTCTTGCAGTAGGTCTCGATGAGGTCGAACCGGCCCTCGCGGAACCACTGCACGGACTGGACGCCGTCGGCGGACTTGCCCTCGCCGAAGTTGGCCTCGGCCAGGGAGGCGAGGCTCACCCGGAAGCCCAGGCGCGCCTTGATGACATCGAGCATATCGGCGCACTTCACGGCCCTCAGGTCCAAGGGAGTGTAGGGCCTGAGCACCTCCAGGTCGAAGCGCCGGTGGTTGAAGCCGATGACGAGCGGGGCGGCCAGGAGGTCGGCGAGAAGGTCCTGGACCTCCTCCTCGAAGTAAGTGCGCCACGTGTCCTTGTCCAGGTCCCACGTGACGGCCAGGGCGAGGCGCAGGTCGCGGATGTTCCCCCATCCTCCCACCTCCGAAGCGAGCTTCTGGGTTTCCAGATCGAAGACCAGCCGTCCGGGCTTGGGACGCGTCTGTGCGGCCTTGTGCGCTGGGCGTGGACTCTCCGACGACGCGGGCTTGGGCATGGCGCCCACGACAAGCTTGCCCTCCAGGACGTCCGTGAGGAGCATGGCGGCGGACTTGTCCAGGGGCTTGTTGCCGTTGCCGCACTTGGGGGACTGGATGCACGCGGGGCACCCCTTCTCGCAGGGGCAGTCGCGCACCACGCGGGCGGTGGTCTCCAGGAGGAACTCGAAGCGCTCGTACCCCTTCCGGCTCAGGCCCACGCCGCCCGGGTACCCGTCGTAGACGAAGACCGCGGGGCCGCCCACTTGGGGATGCATGGTGTAGGAGATCCCGCCCAGGTCCCAGCGGTCCGAGAGGGCCGTGAGCGGGAAGATCCCGATGAGCGCGTGCTCCAGGGCGTGGATCCCCCCCATGAGGTGCATCCCTCGCGACGCCACCTCGGGAGCCACGCCGGGCGGGATGGCGAACCAGAATCCCTCCGTCTCGAAGGTCTGGGGCGGCGCCTCCAGGGGAAACTCGGCGATGGCCTCCCCTCCCTGAAGCCGCTTCTTGACGAAGCCCGTGAAGACTTCCGTCACCTTCAGCCGACCGAGCATGAGCGGGAAGGGACCGAGGTCGCGCTGGGCGAGCGTCTCCAGGATCTCCGTCTCCTTCTGGCTCCGGACCTCCGTGTAGTAGTCCACGGCGGCGGCACGCACCGTGACTTTGCGGTCCTTCTGAGAGAGGGACACGACCTCGTAGGTCTGGCCCTGGTGGAGGTAGATGGCGCCCTCGTGGCACTCCCGGTGGACGCGGTGGCTGTCCACATTGCCCACGGCCTTGCCCGACGCATTCACGATGGTGTAGCCCTCGCCCATGGTGCGCAGGTTCACCTCCCTGTGCGGGTTCCGACGCAGGGCGTGCCAGGTCGTGCCCGCCGCGTCCAGCATGAGGTCGCCCGAGCGGTCCAGCGCCTCCAGGGCGGTGCGGCGCGCGCTTCCGGGGTCGAACTCGTCCTCGGTGATGGGACGCTCCTTCGCCGCGCACAAGACGTGCGAGGCCATGATGTGCGCGTTGTCGGGATCCAGCACCAACTCCTCCATGGGCCGTTGCAGAAGCGTGTCCGGGTGCTGGACAAAGTACTGGTCGAGGGCGTCGGGCAGGGCGATGAGGAAGATGCTCGCCTCCTTCCCGCCCCGGCCCACGCGCCCCATGCGCTGGTGGAGGGAAATGAGGGAGCCGGGGTACCCCACGAGGATGCAGGCGTCCAGGCCGCCCACGTCGATGCCCACCTCCATGGCCGAAGTGCTCACGACTCCCTTCAGGCTGCCGTCGAAGAAGGCCTGTTCGATGCGCCGCCGCTCCGAGGGCAAGAATCCGGCCCGGTAGGACGACACGCTCTTGCGGTAGCCGGGGTCGCGCTGGACGAGCCACGAGTAGACCAGTTCCGTGGCCCGTCTCGCCTTCGTGAAGGTGAGCGTGCGGGCGTCCTGCTGAAGGAGCCGGTCCATGAGGTCGCAGGCGAGGGTGTAGGGGCTTCCGGAGGCGTTCATGAGGTAAAGACGCCGCCCCGTCCGCGGCGCCCCGCTCTCCTCGATGACGCTCGCCTCACGACCCACGAGGGTCTTGAAAAAGACGCCGCCGTTGGCGAGGGTGGCGGAGGTGGCGATCCAGGACGGCGCCGCCCCGCGCGCCGCGAGCAGGCGCTGGAAACGCCAGAGGACATGGTGCACGTGGGCGCCGAAGATGCCCCGGTAGACGTGCGCCTCGTCCAGGGCCACGAGAGACAGGCTCCCCATGAAGGCCTCCCAGTGCTCGGGGTAGCCCAGAAACGCCAGGTGGAGCATGTCCGGGTTGGTCATGAGGACCGCCGGAGGGTCCTTCTGAATCTTGCGTCGCGCCGCCGCGGGCGTGTCACCGTCGTAGATCTGCGCCGTGAAGCCTTCCAGGCCGAGACGCGCGGCCAGCTCGTTGAGCTTGCCGCACTGGTCCTGGGCCAGCGCTTTGTAGGGGTAGAGAAACAGGGCTTTGGACGAGGGATCCTTGAGCCACCGGTCGGCGGCGTGGAGCTGGTAGATGAGGCTCTTGCCGCTCGCCGTGGGCGTGGAAACGAGGAGATCACGGCCCGCGTTAAGCGCCTCCAGACCTTCGGCCTGGTGTTCGTACAGTTCGGCGAGCCCCACGTCGCGCAAGGCCTTCGACAATCTTGGATGCAGGTGCGTGGGCAGCGCCTTCCGGTGGGCCGTCGTGGCGGGCAAGTCATACTGGGCCACCACATTGGGACCCAGGTCGCGGTCTTTGGAAGGATCGTCCAGGAAGGAGGCCGCCGGGCGGGGTTTTCGCTTCATGGGGGCGAACTACCGGAAACATGCGCGATCCCGTAGGGGCGGGGCCCCGTCCCCGCCCGGCTTGGTGCTGGCACGGTCCACGGGAGGGCGCGGGGGCCCTCCCCTACGGCGCATCGGTGGTTGGCTTTTTCGCAGGGGCGTGGCCCCGTCCCCGCGCGGTCTCGATCTCTCATGGATTCGTGGGCGCCCGGGCTCGTGGGCTCATGCTCTTCCTACCAATCCTCTCCGCCGATCATCTTGCGGAAGTAGTGGATGTCCGGGCGCTCCTCGTAATCCTCCTTGAGGAAGAGCGAGCGGCTCGGCTCGTTTCCCTCCTCGATGAGGCAGCACACCATCCCGAGCCCGCGGCCCTTGAATCGCTTCTCGCAAAAGTCCACGAGGGCGTGGGCGACGCCGTGCTTCCTGTAGGCGGGTCGGACGGCGAGGCGGTTGATCCAACCCTTCCGCCCGTCGTCGTTGCCCAGCACGACCCCGAGGAGAGCTTCACCCAGGAAAGCTCCCGCCACAAAGACCCGAGGGTCCTGAAGTTCCTTCGTCATGCGGCCCACCGCGTCCCGGCCCGAGGGATGGAAGGTGAGGTCCGCCTCCTTCCAGAGCGCGTGGATGTCCATGATGTTCTCAGGGCCCAGCAAACAGACCTTCAGTCCGTCCATTGCGGCCTCGACTTTCGTAAGGGAATGCTCAGGCCTCCGGGAATGGGGGCGGTTTCGGGTGTATGCCACTTAGTCTCAGAGACGGGGAAGGCCCATTCCCTCCAGCCCCGCGGGCGAAGCCCGTCGGGGACCCTACCCCACCCTTTGGGCTCTCCATGTCCTACAACGTTAGGTCTTTCTGGCATTCACGACTCGATCCTTCGTGATCAATGCGCCCGCGCCTGTCTGCCCTCGGTTACCTTTCCTGATGAAGGCCCGCACGACGCGGCCCTCTTCCGAAAACCCCATCCATCCGTGGCCCGCGCCTGTGCACAGGGCGGGAAAATCGGCTTTCACGCCCTGGTCGTCGGCGAGTATCTCAAGCACCTCGCCCTCCCGCATCTCCGCAAGCGCCTGACTCACTTTCACCAGGGGCATGGGGCAGAGCAGGCCCCTGGCGTCCAAGAGGCGGTCACCAGAGGCTGGGTTGGGGAGGCTTGGCATCCCTCTCTTCCTCCTGACCGGCGCTTCCGTCCTCCTCCTGGACGGGGGAAGCCGCAGCGCCGGAGGCTACAGCGCCACCTGACGGCCTGACCCGGTAAAAGCTCGTACGGATGGGACCGAATTTCGCGGGGGTGAAGGCTCCGGTCTCGCCCGCGGCCTCGGAGCGCTCCAGGGCGGTCAGGCAGTTCTGAAGCTTGGCGTCCAGGTTGTCCAGGTGGTGAAAGAAGATGGCCTCGGGCGTGGCGGGATCCGCGGCGCTGCCGAACCCCAGGGACCTCTCCCCCTGGTGGCTCAGCACGATGTGGACCAGGTGCCGGCGCTTCTCCTCGGGGAACCCTGGAAGCCCGTCGCACAGGTGCTCCACGAGCCGCGCCCCCATGTAGATGTGGCCCAGGAGCTTGCCGTCGGTGGTGTACTCGAAGCCCGGGTCGCTGGAGATTTCGAACACCTTGCCCGCGTCGTGAAACACGCACGCGCACAACAGCAGGTCTCGATCCAGCAATGGGTAGCCCGGGGCCAGCGCCTTCATGTTCCGCGCCAGCGCCAGGGTGTGTTCCAGAAGGCCGCCCACCCAGGCGTGGTGGATGGCCTTGGCCGCGGGCCCTTCGCAGAACCGCCGAAAGGTGTCGGGCGTGCGCGCGGAAGGCCTCGAGCAGCGCTCTGAAGTCACGGTCGGTCGTGCCTTCCACGAGCGTGGCGAACTCCTCCTCCATCTCCAGCGTGGACCGCTGGCTGCGGGGGGAGAACCAGCTCGGGTCAAACTGGCCCGCCTGGGCGATCTGCGCCGAGAGCAGGTTGAGCTGGAGGGTCCCGTTGTACGAGTCCACCTTCGCCTTGACCTGAACGACCCCGCCGGGCAGCAACGCGGGCGAAAGCGCCTTCACCCGGCCCTTCTTGCCCCCGGCGCTGTCCCAAACCTTAGCGGCGATGGACCCCGTGGCGTCCTGAAAGGTCCCCTCCCAATACGGATCGCCGTTCTTCGTCTGTCGCTCCTGGCCCGTCACCAGCCAGAGAGCCCCCTCGTAATTCTCCCCATCCTTCATGTCGCGAATCGAGTGGCCCATGGTCTCTCCCGAAGTAGAGGGAAGTTTAGCACCGATGCGAGATTGGCGGGGGACAAGTGGGGAGGGATATCGAATGTCGAACGAATTGCGAATTGCGGAATTGCGGATATGGTCGTACGAGATTGCCGGAATTGGACATGCTCTTTCGCATTTCGCGACATCGGCCTCGATCACCTGATCACCTGCTCACCCGAGTCGCCCGATCACCTGATCACCTGATCACCCGATCACCCGCCTCACTCGCGTCTCGCGTCTTCGGGTATACTCAGACGGGAGCGAGAATCCATGGACCGCACCTCTTTTCTGAAAAAACTCCTGCTCATCGACGGTGGCAAGGACGCGCATCAACGAACTCCGTGGAGGGCCCGGTTCCAAGGCGGAGGAGGAGCGGAACCAGCCGAGGATCCCCTTCACCTTCCTGCGGCCCCCCGGCGCGAGGATGGAACCCTCTTTCCTGGCGCATTGCACCCGCTGCGACCTCTGCCTCGTGGCCTGTCCCGAGCACATCATCGTCAAGGCGGTGGAACCCCTCATGGGGTCCGGCACGCCCATCGTGAATCCCTTCATCCGCCCGTGCACGCAGTGCGGCAAGTGCATCGAGGCCTGTCCCGATTCAGCCCTCCTCGCCACCGAGGACCCGCGCATGGGCCGGGCCGTGTGGCACGCCGAGACCTGCCTCTCCTCCACCGAAGATCGGTCTGCACCAAGTGCGTCGAGGCCTGCCCCCTGGGCGCCAAGGCCATCGAATCCGTTCCCACGGGCGGGATCTCCGTCCATGTGGAAGCGTGCACGGGATGCGGTTTCTGCGTCCACGCCTGCCCCACCGAACCCAAGAGCCTCCACCTGGAGGGCCGCCCCCCGGTTCCGCTTCGGGGGCATCCGCGTCCCAAGGTGCGCGATGCCCGCTGAGCCTCCCGTCCTCGCCATCGAGGGCCTCACGAAGCGGTTCGGGAGCTTCGAAGCGGTCTCCGACCTGAGCCTGAGCGTGGCCGCCGGGGAGATCTACGCCTTCCTCGGCCCCAACGGCGCGGGCAAGACTACGACCATCAAGAGCGTCGTCGGCCTCCTGCAGCCTGAGGCCGGACGCATCCGCGTCTCCGGCGCTCCCGTGGAACCCGACGCCCTCCCGTTCCGCCGCCTCCTGGGCTACGTGGCCGACCGCCCGTTCCTCTACGAGAAGCTCACGGGGTGGGAGTACCTCGAATTTCTGGCGGGGGTCCACCGCCTCAGTGGCTGGAAGGAGAGGGCGGAGGAGTACCTCCACCTTTTCAAGCTCACCGAGTGGCGCCACCAGCTCATCGAGGGCTACTCCCACGGCATGCGGCAGAAGCTGGTGCTCACCGGCGCCCTCCTCCACCAGCCCAAGCTCCTCATCGTGGACGAGCCCATGGTGGGACTCGACCCGCGCTCGTCGCGCGATGTGAAGGAACTCTTCGGGCGACTGGCCTCGGCGGGAACGGGCCTCTTTCTCTCCACGCATTCGCTGGAAACCGCGCCCAGGTCGCCGACCGGATCGGCATCCTTCATCGCGGCAGGCTCGTGGCGGAGGGGTCCTTCGCCCAGCTCCAGGAGACGGCCCGCCAGCCCGGCAGTTCTCTCGAGGAGATCTTCCTCACGATCACCGAAGAAGAGGGCGATTCGGCGATGCCGGGCGGCCCGCCTTGAGAAATCCTCTGCGGCCTCGCGTCGGTCTGGTCCTCGGCGGAGGCGGGGCGCGCGGCCTCGCCCACGTGGGCGTCCTGCGCGTTCTGGAGGTTGCCCAAATCCCCGTGGACATGGTCGTGGGATGCAGCATGGGCGCCATGGTGGGCACCCTTTTCGCCTTCTATGGGAACACCTCGGACGCCGAAGCCCGCCTCAAGCGCTTCACCCTCTCTTCCGAATTCAATCGCGACCGCTACGACGACCTCCAGACCATGGCACCCATCGCCGGGGCGGACGCGGGGCTGATCCAGACGGCGCGGCGTTTCTACAAGCTCGGCCTGTTCTTCGCGACGACGCTCTTCAAGGAGTCCTTCATGACTGCGGCCCAGGTGAACCGCGACATCGCCGCCATCATCCCGGAGGGCCGCATCGAGGACGCCCGCATCCCGCTGGCCATCGTCGCCACGGACCTGCTCCGCGGTGAGGAGGTGGTGCTCACCCGCGGTCCCGCCCGCCAGGCCGTGCAGGCATCGAGCGCCATCGCCGGCGTCTTCCCCCCGGTTGTCTTTGAGGGCCGGCAGCTCGTGGACGGAGGGTTCGTGGACAAGGTCCCCGTGGAGGTGGCCTTCCGTCTCGGCGCGGATGTGGTCATCGCCGTGGATGTGTCGAGCGATGCCGCCGACTCGTCCGGACTACGGCCGGACGGGGAGTTCTCTGAGCCTCCGGGCCACGGCCATCCAGGGCGACACGCTGAAGAACCTCCAGCTCCGCTTCGCCGACGTGGTCATCCACCCCGATGTGACCAGCGTCCACTGGGCCGATTTCGCCGCCATAGAATCCATCATCCCCATGGGCGAGGCGGCCGCGCTGAAAAGCCTCCCCGCCGTGCGCTCCGCGCTGAAGCGGGGACGCCGCCGGGCACTCGCCCAATTCTTGGGATTCGACCGAAAGTGGTCCGTCGATCTGCGGAACCCATAAGGCACAAGATTTCACCACGGAGCACACGGAGAGCACGGAGAAAAAGAACAAGAAGAAGTTACTTATAGATAAAGAATAATACCCTTAATGGGGCCTTGACCAGCGTTATGTTCCTTTTTCCTCTCTGCAATCTTCCTCCGTGTCCTCCGTGTCTCTGTGGTGATTTCTTATCTCTTGTCTTCTGGCGGAGGCAATGCCTCGTCGGGGATGACCTCGGCCTCGATGATCTCGCCATCCGGCGGTGTTCCCGCGGGGGGAGGCTCCTCCACGGGGAGCGTGAGGACCAGAGCGGTCCAGCTTGGGAACAGGTCCAGGCCGGGGATGAGCTCCGTGGTGAAGGCCAGGGCCAGCCTGGCCTTGAGGCCCACCGTGAACAGTAGGGCTGCGGCGGTGACGATGTCCACGGCCCAGTCGAAGGGCGAAAACGCACCCTCGATGAAGAGCGGGAAAAGAACCCCTTGCAACAGGTCCGCGGCTCCCGCGATGAGGAGCGCCACGAGCTTGCGTTTCTTGCTGATCCTCGCGTGGCCGAAGCCGAAACCGAGGAAGCCGAGAGGATTAGTCATCTATCTCTCCGCACGGTGCCACGGTCACTACGGACGGGAGATCGGGAGAGCGCGAGAGCGGGCGAACTCAGTCGCTCCCCTTCTCCCCTTCTCCCCTTCTCCCGCTCCATCATTTCTCCCCGATCCATCTCAGAATCTCCGGGATGCTCGGCCGCTTGCCCGTCATGAGGATGCCGACGCGGTAGACCTTCGCCGCAGCCCAGGCCACGACGACGGTGCCCACGGCGAGCAGCCCGAGGCTCGCCGCGATCTGCCAGAGGGGCACCTGCACCGCACCCGCCCGCAGGAGCATGGTGATGGGCGAGGTCACGGGGAAGAGGCTGAGCGCCACGACCCACGGCGCATTGGGCGTCATGAGGGTGGGCATCACGAGCATGAAGGGGATGATGAGCCCGAAGGCGACGGGCCACTGCCACTGCTGGGTCTCCTGCTGGGTGGTGCAGGCGGCGCCGATGGCCGCGTAGAGGCTCGAGTAGAAGATGAAGCCCAGGAGGAAGTAGAGGACGAGGAGAACCAGCTGGAGGAGCTTGACCGGGGACCCGTCCATCTGGCGCCTGGAAGTTCATGGGGTTGGCCATGAAGATCACGGTGCCCGCCACGAACCAGATGCCGTACTGGAGCAGGCCCACGGCGGCGATGCCCACGATCTTGCCCATCATCAGTTCGAAGGGGCGGACCGCGGAGAGGATCACCTCCACCACTTTGCTGTTCTTCTCCTCCAGGACGCCGTTCATGATGGCGTTACCGTACATGAGAATCATCATGTAGATCACCAGGGCCAGGGCGATGGGCACCAGGAAGTCCATGATGGATCCCTTGCGCGTCTTGCCCCCCTTCTCCACCTTGACGGGATCCACGTCCACGCGCCCCTTGAGCTTGTCCGCGATGGCCCGGTCCAGGCCCAGCGTGTCCAGGCGGTGCGCCACGAGGACCACGTTGAGGCGGCTGTTGAGGAGCTGGAAGAGCTGAGGGTTGGAGATGTTCTGCGAGAGATAGGTGGCCTTCAGTTCGGTCTTGTCGTCGCTTTCCAGGAGCAGGGCCCCGTCCACCTTGCCGTCCCCGATGTCCCGCTTGATGGCCTCCAGGTCTTGGTCCGCGGGGGCCATTTTCAGGGTGGCGGATTTCATGGCGTTCTTTTCGGCCGCGTCCTCCATGCTGGTGCCGGTGTTCCGGGGTGCGGGGTCGGCCGCCACCACGGCCGCTCCTGCCCACCCGGTGCGGTCCACCACCAGGACTTCGGTGGGCTTTCCCGTCTGCATGACGGAGAGCACGCCGGGCAGGATCATGAGCGACCCGAAGACGACGGGCGTGATCAGGGTGGTGATGAGGAAGGACTTCTTGCGGACGCGATCGAGAAATTCGCGGCGGACGACGGCGTAGATGTTGCCCCAGTTAGTTAACATGGCCGTCTCCTGCATGGGCGGGTCCGGTCACGACCTGGACGAAGATGTCGTGCATGGAGGCCTGCGCCTCCTCGAATCGGGAGACCTTCACCCCCAGCTCCAGGAGGCGCTTGAGGACCTTGCCCGCGTGGGCCTCGGGCCTCACGATGAAACGGGCCTCGTTCGGCATGAGGATCACCTTTTCGGCCAGATCGGCGAACTGCGCCTCCTGCAGCTCCGCCCCTTCGGCGAAGGCCACCGAGACGGCCCGCGACCCGTATTCCTTGCGGATGTCCCCCACGTTCCCCTTGAGCACCACCTCGCCCTCGTTGATGAGGGCGATGGCGTGGCAGAGCTTCTCCACCTGCTCCATCTGGTGCGTCGAGAGGACCACCGTCATCCCCTGGGCGATGGCCTCGTCCAGGACCTCCATGAAGAGCTCCATGTTCACCGGGTCCAGGCCCGTGAAGGGCTCGTCCAGGATGGCGATGGTGGGACGATGCTGGAGGGCCACGAGGAGCTGGATCTTCTGCTGCATGCCCTTGGACAGCTCGTCCACTTTGTTGTTTTCCCACTTGGCGAGACCGAGGCGCTTGAGGCCCTCCGGTGACCCGTGCGGCCCGCCTCGGCGGAGGAAAGCCCGCGCAGGCACGCCGAAAAACCGCAGGAGTTCTCCCACCTTCATCTTGGTGTAGAGACCCCGCTCCTCCGGGAGGTACCCGAGAACCGCGCTCCTGACGGCATTCCTCGGCTGGCCCAACACCGAGATCCCCCCCGCATCGGGGAGGTAGATGCCCATGGTCATGCGGATGAGCGTGCTCTTCCCCGCCCCGTTGGGGCCCAGGAGGCCGAAGATGGCCCCCTGCGGGATGTCCAGGTCCAGAGGCTTGACGGCCTTCACATCCCCGAAGGTCTTCTGTACCCCTCTATACGACAAGGCTTCCATAAAATCCTCCCAGCGGGCATTCTACGATGAAACCCAAGCGAGACGCGAGACGCAATTGAGCCGTGATCGGCGATCGAGCGAGACGCGAGACGCTAGATGAAGGGCAAGAAATAATCAAGATTGAGGCGTAGACCATCGCGCGTCTTTCATTTTCCTTAGCATCTCGCCTAATTGCGCCTCGCGTCTCGCTCCGTGCCCGCCCGTTGCCAAACCGCGCGGGTTGTTTGATAATCGCGGCAAGGGGAGGCCATGCCCGTCGAGCTCAAATTTCCCTACCTTGCCCTGGAGGGCCCCATCGGCGTCGGCAAGAGCACGCTGGCCAAGGTCCTCGCCAAGCGGATGGGCGCGACCCTCCTGCTGGAAGACCTCCAAAACCCTTTCCTGCCCGATTTTTACAGCGGCCGCAAGGGCGCCGCGTTCCAGTGCCAGCTCTTCTTCCTCCTCACGCGACACCAGCAGCAGCAACAGCTCGTCCAGCGGAGCCTGTTCGACACGAAGGTGGTGGCCGACTACATCCCCCAGAAGGACAAGATCTTCGCCCACCTGAACCTGAACGACTCGGAGCTCGTCCTCTACGAGAAGATGTACGCCATCCTCATGGAAAACATGCCCAAACCGGACGCCGTGATCTACCTGCAGGCCACCACGGAGACCCTCACCAAGCGCATCCGGTCCCGCAGCCGGGACTACGAGAAACGCATCTCCGACGACTACATCGAGCAGCTCAACAAGGCCTATAACTTCTTCTTTTTCAGGTACTCGCAGACCCCCCTCTTGATTGTTAACACAAATGATGTAGATTTTGAGAGGAGCACCGAGGAGCTGGACCACCTGATCGGTCAGGTGAACCGGCTCGAACGGGGCGTCTTGCTTTACGCGCCGCTGGGATCCGCATAGCGGACCTGGACGGAGTTGGGTTCACCCTTTAGTTTCGCTTTCCCTCAAGCCCTGCGGGGATGGGGAGAAAGGGGTTCACGCCGTGTCGAAAATCGGGAAAACCATGCCCCAGGCCATCACGGTGCCCGGCCTTCGCGAACGCAAGGCCCTGGGCCAGCGGGCCGTCATGCTCACGGCCTACGACTACCCCAGCGGGAGGATGGCCGAGGACGCCGGGGCCGACATCCTGCTCGTGGGCGACTCCCTGGGCATGGTCATCCAGGGCCATCCGGACACCCTCGCCGTGACCCTCGACCAGATGGTCTACCACTGCACCATGGTCTCGCGGGCCGCCAAGCGGGCCCTCGTGGTGGCGGACATGCCCTTCATGACTTACCACACCGGCTGGCAGGAGGCGGTGCGAAACTGCGGCCGCTGCCTCCAGGAGGGCGGCGTTCAGGGCGTCAAAATCGAAGGCGGTGCCAAGCGGGCGGACCTCATCAAGGCACTCGTGGACAACGAAATCCCCGTCATGGGCCACATCGGCCTCACGCCCCAGTCCCTCCACGCCATGGGCGGGTTCAAGGTCCAGGGCCGAACCCTGGATGCGGCAGAGCGCCTGCTGGAGGACGCCAAGGCCGTGGAGGCGGCGGGAGCCTTCTGCATGGTCCTGGAGTGCATTCCCTCCGAGGTGGCCCGGGAGATCACGGCGCGTTCGGGCATCTTGACCATCGGCATCGGCGCGGGCCCTCACTGCGACGGGCAGGTGCTGGTGTTCCACGATGTCCTGGGCCTTTACGATGGTCCCCTCCCCCGGTTCGTTCGCACCTACGGGGATTTCGGCAAGCAGATGCGCGAGGCGCTCGGGCGATTCCGCGAGGATGTGATGGAGGGACGGTTCCCCACGGAGGAGGAGGCCTTCCACCTCACGCCCGAGCTGGGCAAGCGCTTCGGAGAGAGAGCCGACGATGCAGATTCTTCGACGCCTTGACGAGCCGCGCGCCTTCGCCCGAGCCGCCAAGGCCCGCGGAGAACGCGTGGGCCTCGTCCCCACCATGGGATTCCTGCACGAGGGTCACCTGTCCCTCATACGGACGGCCAGTCGGCACGCGGAGCGGGTGGTGGTGACCCTGTTCGTGAACCCGACGCAGTTCGGGCCCAAGGAAGACCTGGCCAAGTACCCGCGCGATTTTGAACGGGACTGCGCCCTATGCGAATCGGCGGGGGCGGACGCGCTCTTCGCCCCCGAGGCCGCGCACATGTACGCCCCCGGGCACGCCACCTGGGTGGATGTGGCCGGGAGCCTCACGGCGGGATTGTGCGCGGCAAGCCGGCCCGGGCACTTCTCGGGAGTGGCCACGGTGGTCACCAAACTCTTCAACCTGTGCGAGCCCGATGTGGCGGTCTTCGGCCAGAAGGACGCCCAGCAGGCCGCAGTCATCAGACGCTTCACGGCGGACCTGAACCTGCCCGTGGAGATCGTCGTGGCCCCCATCGTCCGAGAGCCCGACGGCCTCGCCATGAGCAGCCGAAATACCTACCTCTCGCCCGAAGAGCGAGCCCAGGCCACGGTTCTGAAGAGGTCCTTGGATGCGGCCGTGGCCCTCTACGACCGCGGCGAAAGGCGGACCGATGTGATCCTCTCCGCCGTGAGGACGTCCTCGAATCGGCTCCCCTGGCCCGCGATGACTACGTGGAACTGGTGGACGCCTCCACCCTGGAACCGATCACGATGCTGGAACGCCGGGCCCTCCTGGCCCTGGCCGTCTTTTTTGGGCCGACGCGGCTCATCGATAACACCCTTCTGCCCGACACGGGGGTCATCTGACATGCTCTTGACCATGCTCAAAGGAAAGATCCACCGCGCCACGGTGACGGACGCCAACCTCCAATACGAGGGCTCGGTCACCATCGACAGCGACCTGCTCACCGCCTCGGGCATCCTGCCCCACGAGGCCGTGGACATCCTGGATGTGACCAACGGCGCGCGCATCACGACCTACACGCTCGCCGGGCCTCCGGGCTCCGGAATGGTGTGTATCAATGGGGCCGCGGCCCACCTCGTCCACCGCGGCGACCTCGTGATCCTCTGCACCTACGCCCAGATGACGCCCGAGGAGGCCGAAACGTACGAGCCCACGGTAGTGCTCGTGGACGAGCGAAACCGAGTCCGGCAGATTTCGAAATACCGGGCCGGGCTTTCTGGTGACTCACTCTTGAGGCAGTGGCCGGGAGAGCTGCGTCGAGTGATTCTCGCCGCACTCATGTTGGGTGCGGCGGTGCTGGCCTGGACGGACCCTCCGAACCCGGCCAAGTACGACACTTTCCTCCGCAGCGACTACGGTCGCGTGAAGCTGTGGTTCAATTCCGCCACGGGCGATTTCTACTGGGAGGACCCCGGCAGAAAGCTC
This sequence comes from uncultured Acidobacteriota bacterium, assembly GCA_963772255.1. GTDB lineage: Bacteria > Acidobacteriota > UBA4820 > UBA4820 > DSQY01 > JAKAJA01. The sequence continues at coordinate 78,845 of CAVYWK010000001.1, read as the reverse complement.
GTGCTCGCCGGCACGGGAAGCCTGGAGTTCCCCAACCTCGGCCCCATCATTTTCTCTTTCGCGGGTCCCCTGCCGGGATACGACTGGGTGAGCGTCTCCCTCAAGATCTACGGGACCACCGCCACGGGCGTCATGGCCGTCTTCCCCGAGGGTCAGCCGACCCGGAAGGTGGTTTCCAACTTCTACGACCGCGACACGCGAGACGACGTGCCCAAGGTGCCCAAAGCCCCCGCACCCAAACCCAAGCCCCAACCGCCCAAGGTCGAAGGCATCAGCCCCGTCCCCAAGGAAGTGCCTGCCCTCGCAATCCCCTTCAGCGAAGTGAACAGGGGCCAGGGACAGTCCATTTTTCCTGGAGCTGGCAGGCTGTTGAAAACGCCGCACGGGCCGCGCGCAAGAGGCTTGGGGGTAGGTGTCTGACTGGGAAGATGAGGGTTGAGAGTGGAGGGTCGAAGGTAAGGATCGACTTCCCTCCTCGCCGGCTCTCCGGCTCTCCGGCTCTATCCCTTCCATGCGGCCCAGGCGAGGCAGGCCCATCCGGCCAGGAAGCACACGCCGCCGATGGTCCCCGGTGTGAGATACCCATCCAGCTTAGCTTCAAACACCGTGCCAGACAGACTTCCCTGGAAGGCGGGCTGATTTCCACCGATGGTGTCCGTGGGGCAGATAGATTCGATGGAGGCGGGCACCTCCGCGTTGGGGTTCGGGTAGAAAATGTCCCCGTTCTGGATCTTTTTCCATAGGTTGCTGTCGTTGGTCCAAACCTCCACCACCCCCGCGTCATCCAGGGCCAGCGCGGAGGCGGACCAGAACCGCAGTTTCACATCCTGCGTCCAAGTGAGTCCCTGGGGAGAGGTCAGCTCCATGACAGCGGTGGAATCCACCACCCCCGCCCCTTCCAGGTCGCACCGCCATGCCGCGCTGCCACCGTTGCCCACGCCCGCCGTAAGTGCCCAGAGATTGGCGGTGCCGTTGCAAGTCTGGGCGAACCCGTTAGTGGGGTCGAAGGAGTTGTCGAGGACGAGGACGCAAGGTGGCGAGCAGGATGTCCTGTCGATGACCAGCGGCGTGTCCAGGTAGCTCTTGTTCAGGCTGCACCCGTTTCGGGCCACCACCCGGTACTTGTACGGCACGTTGTCCGTGGGGTTGAAATTATAGGTGAGCGTGCTTTGGGAGAGGACCGCGAGGGGGCTGGTGAAGTTGTCGCCGCTCCAGTAGAGGCGGTACCTCCGATTCGATGCCCCCTGGCCGCTGTCACCCCAGTCGGTCACGGCGTCCCAAGAGACGGTGACGCCGTTGCCGGAGGAGCAGGAGATGTCCGCGGCGGCGGTCTGACCGGGGGACGCCACGGGATTTACGCCCGCCGCATCGGTGCCCTGAACCGCACTTCCCCCGTCGGTGTAGCACCCGTTCTTGTTCACCGCTCGGACGGCGAAGGTGTAGGCGGTGTTCGTGACCGGGGGCTGCTGGCTGAACCCCGTGGAAGTTTCTCCGAGGGTGGCCACCAGGGCGGCGCCCCGGTAGACCTCGAAGGCGCGTGTCCCTGGGCCTGCACCACCATCGTTCCACCCCGAGGCGCCGTCTCCCGAAACGCCGGGCCAGATGAATGTGAGGGGCGAGGCGATGCACAGGTTCCCGTCGGTGACCGACTGGAGGCCGGCGAAGGCCGGGGCCACCTGGCCGTCGCTCCCGTCCCATCGGGGTAGGTGTAAGCGGAGTGCGCACCCGTTGGTCGCCACGACGCGGTAGGTGTAGGAGGAGTCGTTCGGGGGGTGGATGGTTACCGGAGAGTGTGGCGCCGGCGACCAGCGGCGCGGCGAACCCGTTGCCCGACCAGTAGAGGTCGTATTTCCGCGTCCCCTGGCCGCCGTCGCCCCAATCCGTCACGGGGTCCCACGCGACGGTGATCCCGGAGAGGGAGCACGATGCGAGGTCGGTGATCGTGAGGGCGGGGACGGCCGGCGGCGTCGGGGCTGCACCCACCGCATCCGTCACGGCCGTGCTCGCCGTGTAGTCGGTGGTGAGGTCGCAACCGTTCACGGCCCGGATGCGGTACTGGCGGGCCACCCCGTCGGGCGCGTCGTAGACGGCCGGCGAGGTGACGCCCGCAGCGATGGGCGCGGCGTAGGCGTCGGCGCTCCAGTAGAGGTCGAAGCGCCGGGCGCCCGTTCCGTTGTCGTACCAATCGGAAGGAGCCGTCCAGGTGACCCGGATGCCGTCTCCCGCGCACCCAGAAACATCCACGGCCCCGGTGGCGGGGTCTGATAGGAAGGGGGCGGTCGCCACGTAGTCCATGGCCGGCAGCGCCCCGCCCACGGCCGTGCAGGCGTCGTTCTGGTTGCACGCCTCCACGCTGTAGCCGTAGCTGACGCCGTTGTTGCCGGTGGTGTCCACCCAGGCGTTCAGTGCGACGTCCGTCACCGTGTGGATCGTGACCCCGTCGCGGCGGACCTCGAAGCGCCGGTTGGTGCAGGTGCCCGTGCACCCGTCGTTCCAAGTGAGCGCGTTGTCCCAGGTCACCCGCACGCCCTGGTCCTGGCAGGGGCCGTTCTCGTCGGAGGCCGAGAGGATCCCGGCGAAATCCTGCGGCGGGGATGGGACGAAGGCCTGGCTCGTGGACCCCGTTCCCAAGAGGATTGTCCACCTTGCCGTTGTAGGTCGCGCCCTGGTTTGCCGCGTTCGCGGGGAGGATGAAGTAGTAGTAAGTGGTGCCAGGTGTCCTCGGTGGTTTCTGGCGGGGTTCTCAATGTGGTAGCCCGCCTCGCCGCGCGGCCCGTCCCGCTGTCCGGTGTAGAGGTTCTACGCGGCTGTCGGGGATGACCAGTTTCGCGGTGTCCCTCAGTGACCTTCACGTAGCTCCCGTAGGAGGAGGAAACCTGGTACCAGGTCCAGAGCGGCGTGTCTGGCGAGGGTTTCGGCAGTGCCGTTGATGGTGCAGTTCTCCCCGTTGCTGTCGTAGAAGGTCATGGTCGTGGTCGTTGGCGTGGTTGACGGTGCTCCGACCAGTAGTTCGTGTGGCCGCTCCCGCCGTGCAACTTGTCGTTGGCGTCTTCGTGCCAGAATGACTTGTAGTAGTAGATGTGCGTGCAGGGCCACATGCCGATTCCGTTGGTGATCCAGATGGCTAGCAGTAGGGCGACCAGATGAAGTACCGCAGAACCCGCACCCGGCCGTCCTTGGCGTACCAGGGCAGGTCCATGCGTGACGCAACACCCCTCCGGTGATCGTCATCTCGGTGCGGATCTGCGTCTCGTTGGAGGTGCAGTTGCGTGCCGAATCCCCCGTACCAGGTAAGCTTGGACTTTCTGGACCATGTTGGTCCCGTGCCCCCTCCGGCGGCGGTTACGTTCAGGTTCGTGAAGTAGACCGCGCTTGGTGTGGCTGTCGGGATAGTCCAGCGTGTAGTTGCGACCGCGGAGACCGTGTTGGTCGTCTCGTTCCAGGCCACGTAGTCATCCGTCCGCCAGGTCGGAAGCGTGTCGTGGCGGAAGATGTAGGCCCACCCCTTTTTCGAGGTGTCCAGCGGGTCGGTCACCGCGATCTCGTAGCGCGGGGCGGTGGTGACCGCGCCGGGGGCCCACAGGTCCAGCGACACTCGGTCGCCCGTCTCGTCGCACATGAAGACCAGTTCGTCGTTGGAGTCCCAGAGACCGTCGTCCGCCTGCATGTGGTTCGGCCCCATGGCCGACGTTGTAGCCGCCGGTGCAGGTGGGTGGCGGCGCGTTGGGGTTGGCGTTGTTGATCTCGTCGATCTGGAAGACCACCTGCCGCCAGCCCGTCGCCGAGTCGTACGCCCACGCGAAAATCTGGTTGGGGCTGAGAGTCGCGTCCGCGTTGTTCACCTGGAGGCCGTAGAAGCGCTGGAGTGTCGGTTCCCTTGAGCACGACCGGCTCCCCGGTCCGCGTCAGGGTCTTCGTCTCGATGACCCCGGCCCGGACTCCGAGCGGGCCTGCGGCGAGCAACACCGTCGCCAGCGCAGGCCGCCGAACTCCCATGAAACACGTGTTTCTGGCATCGTGATGTTCCATCGTGATGTCTCCTTCCCGTACGCGGGTGACCTCCAGGTACATTCCGGCGAGGTCGTTGAGGTTGTTCACATTGTCGTAGACGATGCCGATGAGGCCCCATGTCCCGCCCGGGACGGCCAGCTCGTAAACGCCCGTATCGCGTCCGTCCAGCAAGAGCTGCACCCCCGCCGGCAGGACCATGTGGTAGTGCAGCGTGTCCCCGTCGGGATCCGTGGCGGTGATGCACGAGGCGCAGGTTCGCTCCCGGGACCGTCGTCGGCGCGTCCTCCACCATGTGGTAGTTCGCCGGCGCGTGGTTGTTCGAGGGGAAGGACAGCAGTCCGTCGGCCCAACCCGCGGCGGTTCCGATGAAATTGTTGAGCGACTCGTTCGTCACGCCGGGAAGGCGTCCGCCGAATGTCGGGTCCTGGAAGTACACATAGAGGCCGTTGTAGAGCCCCGAGCCAGGGTGGGCCGGCTCTCCCGCGTAAGAGCACCTTCTCGTGGAGGCTGATCCGTCCAGCCGTTCCACTGGCCGTCGCCGTTCAGGTCGATGTAGGACTGCGGCGTCGAGGCGTCCGCCATGAGGACCGGCTCGAAGAGGTCGAACTTCCCGTTGCCGTTCAGGTCGTTCCAGCCGACCCGGATGCAGTCCCCGTCTGTATTGAGCCGGGAGGGATCGCAATGGCAATCCGCGTCTGGGTTGGGCGGGATCTCCGGAGTACAGGCCGGAGGGATCCACAGGATGCCGTTCGCGTCCTGGTTGAAGGTGGAGAAGGGCTCGATGGTCCAGAACTTCCCGGACACGATGGGATCGGTGGGTTCGTCCCAATCCCCCCAGAAGCCGTTGAAGCTGTAATTTTCTGCTTCGGACGCACGGGGGCTCCGTGTGCGTCGGGCAGAAATGGGGCAGGACGCCGCGCAGGTTCTCGGGGCTCTCGATGAAGAGGCGTACGTCGATGTCCTGCAAGAACACCAGGAAGGTCTGGAAATCGGGGCCCAGGTCCGCCGGGTCCACGCCGTTCTTCTGGAGGGCGCTCTCCACATCGTCGCGCAGGTTGAGGGTGTAGTGCGGTGTGGTGTCCGCCACGGCCCGCTCCATGGTGTACCCCCACTCCGTCGCGAAGAGCGTGTAGACCCAGCCCTCGGGGTAGCAGAGGGGATCGTAGGTGGTCCCGGTGGCCTTGTTGTAGGCCTGACCACCTCCTTGACCCACCAGGTGATGTCGTCCCCGAGGCCGCCGCGGAGGGTGACCGGCGTCAGGTAGAGGGGCGGCTCGGGATCCCCGGGCTGTGCGGGCGGGCACCAGGGCACGGGCAGAAACGCGCCCGAGAGGAACTCCAGGTCCGGGAGCCCGTCGGCGACATGAGGCTGGCGGCGCCGGGCAGGGCGACCCGTCGAGTTGCAAGCCGTTGTAGCTTTTGACATCGGTAAAGAGCGGCGGGTGGGAACCTCCGTCCCCGTAGATGAGCGTGGCGTTGTCCGCCTGGGTGTCCCCCTCCATGAGGACGAGGCGCAGGGCCTCGCGGAGGTGCGCGGAGGCCGAGCTCGCGTCGTTCGTGGCGGCTTCCAAAGTGAATCCCAGACCAGGTTCAGCGACATATTTTCCGACCCCGTCGAAGGTCTCGAATACCCGCGCGGCATAGCCCAGATCGTCCACGAGGCCGTCCAGGTCGTCGTCCACGCCGTTCAGCGGCGGGCACGGCGGCGGCGAGCACTGCGCGTGCGCCTTGGCGTCGGCCTCCGGCTTCAGCCAGATGCCGATGTCTCCGAGGTCGCCTGCGGTAACCAGGCGGGAAGCCGACGGGTCCTCGTAGACCCGGTAGGCGATGGCTGCGGCCCTCCAGCCGTGGAAAAGGGCCGCGAGCATGTGGGCGTCGGTCCTGTCCCAGCGGGCCGTCTCAAACGTGTAGGCGGGAGCTGCGGCGGGCGCATACCCCTCGGGTGGATCGGGCGTTGCGTTGCGTGGAGAGGCCGAGAAGCGGGGACGCAGGCACGGCAAGGTCGGGGATGGGGAGGCCGAGCAGAGATTCCGTCAGGCCGCTGCCGGCTAGGCCGGTGAAATTCATGAGGGGAGCGGTGTCGCCTTCCAACCAGATGCAGAACTTCGGGAACTGGAGTTCCCAAGGGGTATCGGGTTCGCTCGGCGCCCACAGCGAGAGGTGCTCCATCCGAGCCACCTGCCTGTCGGCGAAGGTCTTCCAGTCGAGCATGGTGTCCCGGTAGAGCTTGGTCCCCGGGCTCTCGAACAACGTCTGGTAGTGGGCAAGGGTGTAGGCCGTCTCAGAAATCGCCGAGGAAAGGAGCGAGTCCAGGTAGTCCGGGTTTCGATTCGGCTCCCCGGCCATGTTGTACGGGCTCAATGGGGCTGCCCGCCCTTCGGCCTCCTGGAAGTAGGTCAAGGCTATCTGCCAATCTGTACTGGGCCCGCAAGCCCCGGCCGCAACAAGGGGCTTGCCCAGTTCCTGGACCAGCTCTCTGGCCGTGTTGAGGAGGGTCAGGTTCAGCGTTCCGGACGCGGGCCCTCCGGCCACCATCACCCCGTCGGAGGCCCGGAAGGTGTAATGCAGGGCCCCAGCGCCATCGGCGAAAGCCCAGCGCGGGTTGCCTGCGGCATCGCGGGCGTAGAGGCGGCTGGTGGCGCTCGCCGGAGTGCCCAGCGGGTCCACCCCATCCAGCACGGCGAAGTAGATCTTGCCATCTGTCGTGTTCACATCGCCCGAATCGGCTTCTGCCAACGGTACGACTTCCCCGGGGCCGGCATAGAGCCCGTCGTCGTCCCGGTCCACGAGGAGGTCCATAAAGGCCGCGGGGAGGGAGCCCGAAGTGCTGGTCAAGAGGACGCGGAAGGTGGAGGCGTCACCGCTGAGCGCCAAGTCTGCCGTGCCGTCCAGATAGGGCTCCACGGGGGTTGGACAGAACCCGGCGACGGTGAAGCCGGGGCTCCCATCGTCGCAGGGGAAGCCGGAACACTTGGGGTCTGGCTCGCCGGTGAAGGAGAGGGTGAACTGGGTGCTCTGGGGAAGGATGTTATAGAACACCAGGGCGCCGGCCGGGAGGGGTTCGGTGTAGGTCAATCCGGTCACCATGGCGATTTCAGGCGGCTGTCTGACCGTCCGGGGGTCGAGCGAGCGATGGACCTCATAGCGGTTGTTGGAATCGCAGGCCGGGCTCCAGGCCAGGATGATGTCGGTCTGGCCGGGGTTCTTATGGGCAAAGAGGAGGATGTCCGTGCAGAATTGAGCGGTGGAGGAGCCCAGGATGTATTCGGTACCGGTCTGACCGGTGGCGGTGAGGGTGTTGCTGGCGGTGTTGAGGCTTGCCCCGCTGTCGCTCCATGAGGGGGCCGCGTTGTTGGCTCGTTTGGCCAGCTTCAAAGCGCTCTCATCGACGATGCCGGGGTGGCCATCGAAATTGTAGGTGGCCGTATAGGTCGGGGATGTTCCACCTGCGACAAAGACGCCCCAGTACCGCATGGGATCCAGTTCGGCGTATCCGCCGGGTGGGGTGGTCACATTGGGGGCCGAATCAACGCGGTAGATATGGAGGCCCTCTGGCGCGCCCGTCACGTCACCGACGGCGAAGGCGTCCCCGTCTGGGTGCGAGAGGCTCAGGGTCCCACCTGGATAGACATAGTCGCTTTCGTCGCCGATGGCCGCCCCTGAGCGAGTCCAGGCGGGCCCGCTCACCAGCGTGCCCGCGTTGAGATTCGGGGAGAGATCCGCGGCGGTGGTCCCGGCGCCCTCATCGAATCGCCAGCAAGCCGCGAGGTCGGACTCGGAGCCGACGAGCTTCTGGCACATGGCGGACCGGATCTCCTCGGCGCTGAGGGCCTTGCTCCAGATCCTCACCTCGTCCAGTTCCCCCTGGTAGGCGTGTCCGGTCAAGTCCTCCCGGTCTCCGATCCAGACATTCTTGCTGGCGTTCCAGTTGATCTCCCCCGAGACGGACACCTGCCGGTCCAGGATTCCGTTGATGTAGATTTTGACCTGGGAGCCGGCCTGGGACCCGTTGTATGTGAAGGCGATGTGGGTCCATTGCCCGGAGGGGACGGGCGTGGGGGCAATGATCCAGTCGTTTTGGGAAGTCCCGCCAAGGAGCACCGTGGGCCTCCTCGCATCCAGGGCAAACATGTAAGAGAACCCTTTGGAATTTGACCATTGCTTGCCCACGATCTGTTTCGTGGCCCCCGACTGGGTGGTCTTCACCCAAGCCTCAATGGAGATGTCCGGGCTGATCCGCAGGCTGGCCTGTTTTCCACAGTCTACATGGTCGTCTACCCCGTCGAAGGAGAGCGCGGTTCCCGCCCCCTGGCCAAAGGCCGCGCTGCACAATCCCGAAAACGCAATCGTCGCAAACACGACGGTCGTCCATCGGCGATCTGGGAACCAGAGGCGCATCATGGCCAATCTCCTAAGACTTGATTCGCAGGATTCAGGATAGTTGCATGAGAAGAACCGCAGGGGCCCACTTGGAGTCGCGGGCCCGGCCCGCCGGAAACCGGCGGGAACGAGGGCGAGACCTGCATCGAGGGTGCGGTCAGGACGGCCAGGAAGGGAGGTGATAACTCCGTTCCAGTCTCCAAGTGCCAAGGGGTGGCTTGCCCGGAAGTCAAGGCTGGGAAGCCCGCGGAGCGGAGGAATAGCGGGGTGACACCTTGGTGCAGGTCAACTGATAAAATGGGATACATCGTTCTCCCCCCTAACTTGCTGAAACCAAAGCAAGTAATTCGCATGTCTACTATTGCATCAAGGTAGCCCCAATCATTCTCGAAGTCAAGATGTGAACTAAGTGTACACCTGACCATGGTCATTCGGTACAGCACTCTCCAGCAAATGGCAGCCTCTTTCCGCGATTTGAGGCTGGCGTCAGACGGACCCTTTATGAACACTCCCACATCGTTCTTCGCGGCGTTCCTCTGCGAGTTGTGTTTCCCTTTTCACCGCAGACATATAAGGGCGGGCATGACGCCCGCCCTCGTGGTGGCTTTGGATTTCTTGATCGCGGGACTTTGGGGATTCAGAGGTTTCCTTCGCTCCCCTCTCCCGACCCCCCCGGGCCTCGGGGCCTATCCCTTCCAGGCGGCCCAGGCGAGGCAGGCCCAGCCGGCGAGGAAGCAGACGCCGCCGATGGGGGTGATGGCGCCCAGGACCTTGATGCCCGTGAGGGCAAGCGCATAGAGGCTTCCGGAGAAGAGCGCCGTGCCGGCCACGAAGAGCCATCCCGCCGCGGTGATGGCCGGCGAAGTCCAGTGGGCGCACGCCCAGCCCACGATGAGCAGGGCGAGCGCGTGGTAGAACTGGTAGCGCACGCCCGTCTCGAAGACCGCCAGCATGTCCGCGTCCACCTTGCCCTTCAGCGCGTGGGCCCCGAAGGCCCCCAGCGCCACCCCCAGAAACCCGAGCCCCGCTCCGATCAGAACAAACATCCTGTCCATTTCTTCTCCAGAAAGACATTCACCACAGAGACACAGAGGCACAGAGAAAAGCAAAATAACAAGAACCCCTCTCTATGATGAAGAAGCCACAGGCCTGCAAAGTTCTTGGTCTTTTCCCATTTATTGCAAAATCCCTTCTCGTTGCCTCTGTGCCTCTGTGGTTCAAGTGCCTTTGCTTTAATCGCCTTTGACGGTGATGACGGCGCCGGCGCTGTAGGCGCTGAACTCGGGCGCGTACATGCTCTGGAGCGTGGCGGGGCTCACCTTGAAGGTCCCGGCCATGTTGGCCCGCAGGCGGTACTTGAAGGTGTACTCGCCCTGGGGCAGCCACTCGAAGAAGAAGTTGGTGCCGCTGTCGCGCGTCTCCTCGTACCAGCCGATGCCCAGGTCCCACTTGTACCGGCTCACGGCGTTCTCGGGCTCCATGCCCGCGGCGCGCGGGTCGCGCAGGTGCACATACTCGCAGGGGTGCTTGCACCGGATGGAGAGCTGGACCTCCACCTGGTCTCCGGGCGCGATGGCCGCGCCCTCGGCCAGCGGGCTGAGAACCCACTCCCCGCCCTTCTGCTCCCGCTTGAAGTAGGTCCGGTGGACGGAGAGGAAGTCGCCGCGGTCCTCGGCGGGGAGCCTCTCCGTGGAGAACTGCCAGGTGGCGGAGGCGAACATGAATCCCTTGGTCTCCTTCTCCACGACCACCGTGGAGCAGGTCTTGGCGTCCATCTTGTCGCCGGGGATCACGGTCTGCGCCTTCTTGCCCGTGTACTTGTCCGGCTCGAAGGTGTACTGCACGACCTGGTTGCACACGCGCACGGTGGCGCTCTCGCGCGTGCCCAGGGCGCCCTCCTTCTGGAGGTAGTGGACGAGCGAGTAGATGACCTCCGCCGTGGCGCGCGTGCTCTTCCAGTGGTTGAGCTTCTTGTTCAGGAAGATCCACTGCACGAGGCCGTCCTTCTTGGCGTCGGCGGGGGTGATCTCCATGAGCGTCCGCAGGGCGAAGGCGTGGGTCTCGATGGTGTCGTTGTACCAGAGCCACCCGCGGTCCTCGGGGGCCCAGAAGGTCCCCTCCTCGGGGTTGGACTTGGCCGAATCCATGACGCTGGAGAAGACGAGCGCCGCGTCCTTGGCGCGTCCCATGCGCTTGAGGGTGAGGGCGAGCTGGCACTTGTTGTAAGGGCTGTGCTGTTTCCAGTGTTTGAAGGAGAAGTCGAGCATGCGCCTTGCGCTCGGCGTCGGTGAAGACGCCGCCGGTCCAGCTCATGTCGGGATAGTTGGACAGGACGTAGTTGAGGAAGGTCACGAACTCCCAGCAGCAGTCCTTGCCCATCATGTCCCGCACGACCTCGTCGAGGTAGTGCTGGTGCATGTAGCCCCAGGCGCGCTCCACCATGTCCTGGGGCACGTCCACCTGGAACTCCAGGCCCTTGGAGAACCCGTAGAGGATGTAGAGGGTCATGTAGGGCGAGGGCGGCCCGCCCGCCCACCAGGGGAAGGCGCCGTTGCTCGTCTGCGCCTTCGGAGCTTGGCGAGGGCCGCGTCCCGGTTGGCCTTGGCGATCCTGGGGTCGAGGACGTTGACGGTGCCCAGGCCGGCATCCCTCCCGCCGCGCGACTCGGCGAGCCACGGCGTCTCTTCGAGGGTCATCTTGCGGTTGGGGTCCGCCGCATCCCAGGTCTCCAGGGGAGTGTCGCGCTTGGAGAACTCCTCCGCCATCCTGCCCACGGCCGGGTACTGCCCGTAGAGGCTGGTGAGGATGCCCGTGGAGAGGAAGCGGTTGAGGGTCTGTTCGGTGCACTCGTAGGGGTAGTTCACGAGGTAGGGCAGTGGCCGAGAGGACCGAGTAGAAGAGCTGGGCGTCGAGCGTGACCACCATCTGCTCGTTCACGAGGCTGGGGTCGTCGTTCTTCGCCAGGTCCGCGAAGGTGAGTTCCTTGCGGTCCTTGTCCTTGAGGGTCACGAAACGGGACTGCATGAGGTGCATGCGGCCCGGCAGGACGGGCAGGGGCCGCAGCTCGCCGTCGCTCGTGTCGCCCGACGTGGCCGTGACCTTGAAGGCCACGGTGCCCACCCTCACGGGCGCCGTGATGGGGAAGGTCAGGTTGGTGCCGCCGCCCTTTTTCACGGTGAAGGGGAGCTTGGCGGAGGCCGCGGCCAGGCCGAACTGCGGCAGGAGGCTCTCGTTGGTGTCGGGGTCGAGGATGTCGAAGGTCAGGACGCCCGAAAGGTCGTGATCGGAGGCGTTGTTGACGACGACCTTGATGCCGGCCCTGTCCCCCTCCCGCAAGAACCGCGGAAGGTAGGGCCGCACCATGAGGTCCTTCACGCTTCGCGTTTCCTTGTGGAGGGAGCCGCCTTTCAGGTCCTTCGTGACGGCGTGCACCCAGACATTCCACGAGGTCACCGAGTCGGGCACGGTGAACTCGATGGCCGCCGAGCCGTCCGGGCCCGTGAGCAGCTGGGGCTGCCAGAAGGCCGTCTCGGCAGAAGTTGGAGCGGATCTCCGGCGCGGGGGCCTCCCCCGCGGCCGGGGCGACGGCATCGGCCTTCTTCTCCTTCTCTTCGGCGCGGGTGGCCTCCGTCTTTGGCGTCGATTCCCCGCGACCTGCGACTTCATGGCCATGGGTGAGGGCGGAGGCGCCGCCATGGGCGGCCGATTCCGCCACCATGCCGCCGAGTGCCCCGCCTTCCACGCCACCGCGTCTGTACCGCCGTCCCGGCCCGCCGATGCCGTAGGAATCGATAGAAGGCCAGCTCGTCTTCGCGCAGGCTCGGATACGCCGGCAGGTTCACGAAGTTCCAGTCCTCGCTGTAGCAGGAGCTGGCCTGTCCCAGGTTGACGCGGGAGGTGCCCGCACCCGACCGGTTGGGGTAGAGGGAACCGACGCGCGGCGGGTTGTGGGGAGCGAAGAGGTCGAGGCTCCGGTCGTACATGTAGGCCAGGAGTTCCGCGGCCCTCGGTTCCGCGGAGCTCTCGCCGGGGGCCTTGACGGTGACGCGCCAGGTCTCGCGGCCACCGGGCTTGAGCTTGTCGCGGAAGGTGGCGAACTCGACCTTGAGCTCCTTGTTGTCCCACGGCACGAAGACCGAACGGCTGAACTGCATGACCTGGTGGTCCCGAAGGACCGTCATGGTGACGCCGAATCCGCCCCGATCCTTCTCGGTCACGGGCATCTCCATGAGGGAGGAGTCCTTGTCCGAGATCAGCCGCCGGCGCTCCACGCGCGTCCCGTCCCTGTAAATGTCGAGGAAGATGACTTGGCCGGGCAGGCCCGAATGGACCAGGAATCGCGCCGTCCCGCCCACGGGCACCGTGGAGTTTTCGGACAGGCAGATGGCCGGAAGGGCCACGTCCGAATCGGGCGCCGCCACTAAGAAGTCCTTGGAGGTCTTGCAGACCGCGCCGAAGTCGTCGGTGGTCTCGTAGAGCAGGCGGTACGCGCCCGTCGGCGAGAGCGGGAATCGCGATCTCTGCCTCGCCCTTGGCCCCGTGGTCGGAGGTTCCCTGCGCCTTCTGGGGCCCTTCGGCCCATCCGTGCAGGACCGCATCGGGTTGGTAGTTCGGGGCCCAGCGCGCCCGCAGTTGGTCACCCTTCGTCTCGTAGGCATCCTTGGGGGCGCCTTCATTCTTGAGCACGGGCTGGTCCGCCGGGAGGAGCGTTTGGGGAGGTTGGACGAGCGCCACCAGCCGCCAGGAGCCCTTGCCGGCTCTGGGTGTGCCGTTCAGGTCAGAACGCGTGGCCGTGGCCTTTCCCGCCACACCGGCCCTCAGAAAATCGCCGTCCAGGTCCAGCCTCGCCTCCACCGAGACGAAGCCGAGGCGGAAGCCCTTGGAGGCCGAACGCGTCTCGCCGCCTTCATCGGTCACATCCGCGTGAAGGACGTACCGGTAGGTCACGTCCTTGGAAGTCCCATCGCGCTCGTCCACCTCGGGCGTGAACTTCACCACGAAAGGTGCCGTCCTCCTTGAGGGGCGAGCTGCCGTTCGCCACGGTCTGAGGCTGTGTGTTCCTGCCCCAGCCGTACCATCCCCACCACCACGGGTAGACGGGTTCCCGGGTCACGCGCCACTTCACCGCGCCGTTGGTGACGGGCAGGCCGAAGTAGTACTTCACCTCGCCCGTGAGCGTGGCCGGGCGGTTCAACCGGAGAGGGTCCGCCGGTTCCTTGATGGCCGCCTCGAAAGTGGGACGCTTGTACTCTTCCACACGGATGCCCGCGGAGCCTGTCAGCGAAGTTTCCAGACGCCACCCACCCAGGACCTTGCCGGAGGGCACGACGAATTCCCCCGCCGCCGAGCCGAAGTCGTTGGTCGTCACCGAGGCGGAGGCTACCGCCTCGTTGTTCCCGTCCCGGAGGGTGACGGTGACCGGCGACTGGGCGAAGGCCTTGTAGCGGCCGTCCCGCACGATCCCGGTGTAGGCCAGGACCTTCCAGAAGACCTTCTGGCCCGGCCGGTAGATGCTCCGGTCGGTGTACACCAGCGAGGAGGTCACGCTCCCCGGTTCGGAGCGCGCGTAGAACCCCAGGTAGGTCGTGTCCAGGGAGAGGTCGCTGCCCTTTTGGCCCAGGAGGAAGAAGTTCCGGCCCTGGCGGCCCGGCCCGCCGGTGAAGCGGACCACGCCGTCCTCGCCCGACACCTGATGCGCCGCCTCCTGGTGGCCCTGCTGCCAGTCGTACCGGTAGAGGCTCACCGTGGCGCCCGAGACGGGCCCGCCCGTCTCCCCGGACACGGCGGTGACCTCGATGTCTCCGTCCTGCCTCCTGCCGCGTGAGCAGGACCAGGTCGCTCACGGTGAAGTGGATGGCCAGGATGCGGTTCGAGCTCTCCTTGAAATCCTCCCGCGCCGAGGCGGCGATGAGGTAGGCGCCTTTGGGCAGGGAGGGGGGCGTCACGAAGGTCCGGTGCGAACGGTAGTCGGGCGTCTCCGGCAGGTCCACGGACCAGCGGGCGGCGGGCGTGCCGCCGGTCAGGATGGCCCTCACCTCCTGCCATTGGGGCAGCAGGTTGTAGTCCTTACTGGAGTGGATGCGTTCGAGGAGGTCCACGGGATAGGCCCTGAAATAGAGCGTCGGCATGTTCCTGTGGTCCGCACCGAGGGAGCGGCGATCCGGCGCCGTCCATGGCCATCCCCGCGATCTGAAAGTCGGGGGCTTCGATGGACTGGACGATGTTGTCGCACCGCTGGCCTCCCACCGAAGCGGGGTAGGCCTTCCGACCCGCCATGGCGATGCCGCGGGCGAGCACCAGCGCGTCGGGCCGGTCCGTCTCCCGCGTGAATTCCGCCTCCAGGGCCTTGCCCATGGACCACCAGGGCACGCTCCGGAAGGCTTCCAGCCGCGAGGTCAGGTCGCGGAGCACCAGGGCGCGGTCGGGCGCTTCGTCGAGGGCCTCGTGCAGACGGCGGAGGCGCTCCAGGCGCGCCTCCAGCTCGGCCTCCCGATGCCCGCGGGACGCCTGCCACGCCTCCAGGTCGCCAAGGACCGCGACGAGCTTCTGGAGGGGGTGGGCCTTGGTGTCGGCGAGCAGCGCGTCGCTCGCCTGCCCTCGCGGGCCGTCCGCCAGGAGCTGCGTCCGGTCCAGGCGGAAGAGGTCGTTGGACTGCTCCGCCGTCCAGAAGCTCGAGTCGGCCAGGAGGTCCGCGTACAGGTACGACACGGCGTCCCTGAGCGTGTCTCGGACCCCGGCGGGGTAGTCGTTGGGGTGGATGTACTCCTTGAGTGTCGTCACGGGCGTGGACCCGAGGTCGGCCCGCCCGCGCCAGACCTCGAGGTAGGCCCGTTGGGCCTCGGCGTAGAGCTGGTCGCGCGTCCAGGCTTTCAGGTCCACCTCGCCCTTGGCCTCCACCCGCTCCCGCTTTCCGATCTCCCAGGAGTAGGACTGGCAGTACTCCACGATGGCGTGGGCGTAGAAGAGGTCCAGGACGGCGTGCTGGAGGGGAGCCTTGGGCCACGGCTCCTCGCGCAGGCGCCGGACCGCCGTCTCGTAGCCGTGCAGCCCCATGCGGAGCTGGGTCAGGCGGACGAGGGCCTTGGTCCATTCGGGTTCGTCGGCCCTGGCTTTTGCGGCCGCCAGGATCTTCTCGGCCTGGGTCGCCGCCGCCTCGTACTTCTGCTCCGACACGAGCCGGTCCACCTCTTTCCATCCGCTTGCTCCGGGCGTCACGGGCTTCACCACCTCTTCGCCTCCCGTCGTTTTGGCATCGGTACCGGTGACCGACGCAGGTTTCCCGGCCCTCTGCGCGAATGCGAGGGGCAGGGCCAGGAGCGCGAGGGCCAGGAGGACCCAGATCATGGGCAAACTTCGCTTCACCAAGAGCCGTTCACGAATCGCCATGGGGACCTCCCGATCACTCTGACTGCCTGAATTCGATGACCCTCACGACTATAGCAAGGGACCTCGCGCCCGTCCAGAAACGATCAGACCGGAGTGCACGGCAAGGGTTCCATCACCATGAGGAAGCATGTCGCGACCCACTCGCCCGAGCATGCTCAGGCAAGGAGTAGCGCCAAGAAGAGGCAACGGCGTCGCTTTCGGAGTTGAGCTGGAAGGGGTTGGGGACCCTCCCCACGAGCGTGCTCCCGCAGAACAAACCGACCGGAAGATAGCGTCCGTGAGGCACGAAACCTGAATCAGGGGGACGCGGACATCACGCCATGCGGAAACCGAGCGTGAAGACCTGGCTCGCCACGGGGGTGATCCAGGCGATCCGCATGACCTGGACTTGCCCGCTCGAGTCTTCGATCAAGTAGTCGATGCTGGGGTTCAACGGATTGGGGCCCACATAGACGCCGCCGATCCCGCCGCGGCTCCTGTCGCGCACCATGATGGGAAAGACCAACTCCTCGCCCTGCTGGCCCTTGGCCGTCGCCCGGATGATTTCGAACGACAAAGCGCGCTCTTCCTGCCGTTTCTCGTCCGCCATGCAGTCCTCCCCGAACTCATATGTTAGGAGGAAATGGTGTCGTGGGGAAGGGCCCCGAGACTGTCTGGGCTTTCGCTTCTGTCATTGCTCAGAAAGTGGGCCTTGTGTGGCGCAGCCGCCCCCGGCTGCGGACAAGAAAGGCAGGCGAGGGCGCCTGCCCCACCTCAAGACTTTCATCCCCACCGGTGAGAGGGGCCCTCATGCGGAATGGAGAGGATTAACAGGCTGTTGAGAAACCCGCATGGGACCTACGGGAGTTTTTCAGCAGCCTGTTAAAGCGTCAGCCCCGCCCTCCAGCTCTTGGGGGCAAGGCGGTAGGCCTCGCTCTGGAGCTTGTTCGCCGCCGCGAGGTCGCCGGCGTCGCGGTGCATGCGCGCCGCGCGAGCCAGGGTGAGTGGGAACAAGGCACGCACGTCTATCTCGGCAACGGCACGACCACGCTTCTGTTCCACCAAACGATCCATGCTCCCCAGGAGGCCGGGGGCGTTGGGCCGCTCGTGCCACCTCAGCCAGAGCTCGGTCTCGCCGTCGTCCATGCGCTCCCCCGCGAAGCGGCGATTGAGCGTGCCCATAACTTCCCGGGCGTCGGCGGTTCTCCCCTGCGCGATCAGCGCATGGATGAGGACGAGGCTGGGTTCAGGGAAGAGGGTCTTCCCGGGAACGAGGGCCCGGGCCAGCTCCTCGGCCCGGCCGTAATCGCCCGAGAGCGCCGCGAGGAGGGCGGGAAATTCGGGCATGGGGTAGTTCATGAACGCGGGGCTGTTTCGGATGGCTTGGGCGAGCGCGGGATCGTCCGCGTAGGCGTTCGCCCAGGCCACGGGGACGGTGAGGTCGGCCCAATCCATGTGAACGGCCGTGGGCAGAGCCATGTAGTCGGAGACGCACTCCCTGTACCTTCCCGAAAGAAAGAGCGCATTGAAGTACAGCTGGTAGGCGCCGTACGGTCGGTCCACGGCTCCGAGGGGAGCATCCCCCAGCAGGAGGTCCATGGCCGCCTGGTACCGTCCCGACCCGATGAGCCCGTGGGCGTGGAAGAGGCGGCGGAGCCAGTCGTAGGGGGCGGGGAGCCCGCGGGTGTCGCCCTCGATCTTGCTCACGAGAGCTCCGAACTCTCCCGAGTCCCTCAGCCGACACATCTCGGATATCCAGCCATTGAGAGCTCGGATTTCTTCTGGGGAAGGGCCACCTCCCAACGGGACACCCTGTGCGTCCAGTTCTTCCGAGGTCCCTCCCGTGAGCTGACTCAGACGCAGGGTGCGCGAGCCGGGGAGCCAGGTGACCGCGGGGATCCTCCCGTCGAAGGTGAGGAGGCGGTAGAAGAAGGGTCCGGCACCCGCCAGCAAATCGGGCGAAGCCCCAGACTTCTGGGCTGAGACGGCGGCCCGATCCACGGCCATGGCTCCGACGACATAGGCCTTGTAGAGGCGGTTGTTCACTGCCGCTGAAAACGATTTCATCCAAGCCGTCCCCATCCAGGTCCGCGTAGGCCCAGTTCTGGTTCATGTGTCCCGAGGAGTAGAACGTGTTGGGGACCGGCTCCCAAGACAGCGTCCCGCCGCGGTTGGCCGAGAGGACCGCGAAAGACATAGAGGGCCGCCGGATACCACAAAGCATGGTGCAGGTAGGCGACGAGGCGTTCGGGCTCCTCTTTGGCGAATCGGTGGGTCGAAAGCGTGACCTGGTACCTCGGCGCGATACGGGTGGTTCGGGATATACAGTCGGGTGGAGGCCACTATCTCGCCGCGGCGGTCGAGGAAGAGCAAGTGGGTTGCCACGCCTCTCGTCCAGAGACCTTCCCATCATCGGAGGGGACCGCTCCGTCCCATGCGAGCGCGCAGGCGATGGCGGGGCTCCCCTCGGGTCCGAACCGGCCCGCGCAGGCGTTCTGGATGGGCTGGTCGAAGGTCCGCTTGAAGAGGGTTTCTCCGAAGGCCCCCTTGGCTGAAAGGGTCGCCCCATCCACGGCGAGGATGGGTAGCGCGTGCGCGCGCCACCACGAGATCCCCGTCGCCATGGCCACGACCGCGAACGCCGCACCGGCGGCGGCCAAGAGGCGCTTGCGCCCGCGGCGGCTGAGCCAGAACCCGCGCCTGCGGGCCTTCAGCGCAGCGAGGGCGGCCCTGGCGGAGGGGAAGCGGTCCGCCGGATCGCGTTCGAGGAGGCGCCCGGTCAGGGCCTCAAGCCAGCGGGGATTCCTTTTCTCGCGAAGCAGGTGGAGGGGCGGCGGCTCTCCGAGCTGGCGGCTGGCCACCTCCAGGGCCGAGCTCCCCTGGAAAGGCATGCGGCCCGTGAGCATCTCGAAGAGCATGGCCCCCATGCTGTAGAGGTCCGAAGCCGGGGTGGCGGGCCCGCCTCGGATGACCTCCGGAGCCATGTACCCCGGCGTCCCCAGGGCCACGCCGGTCTCCGTCAGCGTCGCGCCCAGGGTCTCGCCCTTGGCCAGACCGAAGTCGCCCAGCTTGGCGGTGCCGTCCGCGGCGAGCATGACGTTTCCGCTCTTGATGTCCCGATGGACGACGCCGACCGCGTGCAGGTGAGCCGCCGCCTCCAACACCTGCTCTGCCAAAGCCACCGCCTCCGCCCAGGGCAGGGCCCCATCCCTCCGGACCTTGTCCCTCAGCGTCTCGCCGTCCACCCACTCCATCAGGATGGCCGGGTGGTCTTGGACGAAGAGCAGATCGTAGACCGTCACGCAGTGGGGATTCGGCGCGTGCTGGGCGGCCCGCAGTTCCCGCTTGAGCCGCTCCAGGGCGGGGTCCCCCTCCGAAGCACGCTCCCAGAGAACTTTGAGCGCCACCCGCCGCTCGGTGTGCGAATCATATACTCCGTAGACTACGCCGGAGGCTCCCGAGCCCAGGATTCGCTCGACCCGAAACCGTCCCGAGAGCACTTCCCCCACGCCATAGAGCGGCTGAAGTCCCCGTTCCGCGTGAGACGGAATGGCCGTCCCACCGCAGGAGGCACATGAGAGGGCACCGTCTTTTATCGGTGTGCCACAATGTCCGCAATGGGCCATGGCGTAAGTATACCAAACCGAAGCCCCCGAGCACTTCCTCGCCCATCTCGACTTCCGGGCGGTCAACCACCTCGCCTCGGGCGACGGCGGCCGATCCCGCTTCGCCCGCGGTGGAGTGGCAGGCGCTTCCTGTGAGAACATGCGACCTGGCAAATTGTCGAGAGCCCATCTGGAAGAGGAGTGAGCCCGTGTTCAAGCACGCCATCGTTCGAAAGCCCGCACCCAATTTCTCGGACGGGCTCACCAACGCCACCCTGGGGAAGCCCGACTATGCCAAGACCCTGGCGCAACATGAGGACTACTGCCAGGCGCTGGTCCGGTGCGGCCTCGAATTGACGAGGCTGGACCCCGACCCGCGCTTTCCAGATTCCACCTTTGTGGAGGACACCGCCGTCCTGATAGCGGGTGGGGCGATCCTGACGCGCCCCGGCGCGCCGTCCAGGGAGGGGGAAGTGCGCTCCATCGCCGGAGTTCTCTCGGAGTTCTTCCCGTCGCTCAAGGCCATCGCCGCCCCGGGCACCCTGGATGGAGGCGACATCTGCGAGACCGAGGATGCCACCTTCATCGGCATCTCGGAGAGGACCAACCCGGAGGGCGCGGAGCAGCTGGCCGGCCTCCTGGCCCTGCAGGGGCTTCGGTCGGTGCTCGTGGACATCCGCGGCGTCGGGGGCATCCTCCACCTGAAGAGCGGCCTCGCGTACCTGGGCGAAGGGCGGATGGCCATCATCCCCGCGCTGTCGGACCGGGAGGCCTTCCGCGGCTACGAGATCGTACTCGTTCCGCCGGGCGAGGAGTACGCGGCCAACTGCGTGAGGGTCAACGACCACTTGCTCGTGGCCTCCGGGTTCCCGGCGACGGAAGCGGCCCTCGCACGCCTGGGCTACTCGCTCCTTCGGCTGGACATGTCGGAGTTCCGGAAGATGGACGGCGGGCTGAGTTGCCTGTCGCTCCGCTTCTGAGGGTTGCAGGTGGAGAGCAGGCAGAGCCACACGAGGCGGAGGACCCGAGCCCATCGCGCGGAAACATCCGCCCGGCACCCCCTGCCTGCCTTCGCAACCCGCTACCATTGCCCTTTAAACTAGTCCTTGAGCACCGCCTCGATACGGCGATCTGGGACAAGCCACATAATGGCCACCAGGACATACAGGGCATAGGAATAGACGGGGCCCACGAAGGCCAAGGGGATGGCCAGGGCATACATGACGATGGAACTCTTACCCTTGTAGTCACGGCCGAGGGCCGTGGCCAGGACTGAGTCCGAGCCGTCCAGCGAGATCAGCGCGTGGGCGAGTATGAAATACGCGATGGCTGCCAGCAGAAGAACGCAACCATAGATCGCGGTCGGAAGCGCCGCATAGCGACTGGAACCGATCCAAGCCGTAGCGAAGGGCACGAGCGAAAGCCAAAACAGAAGGTGCAGGTTAGCCCAGAGGACCCTGCCGTTGACGCGCTTGACGGCATGCAGCAGATGGTGATGGTTGTTCCAATAGATACCCAGAAACACAAAGCTCAAGAGATAGCTCAAAAAAGTGGGAAGAAGCCCTCCCAGGGATTCGAGGTCGGCGCTGCGCGGCGGTGAGAAGTTCAGAACCATGATGGTGATGATGATGGCGAGCACACCGTCGCTGAACGCCTCCAGTCTGTTCTTGCTCATTCAGGTTCACCTCGCAGGCCCGGGGCTGCCACCAGGCTCCGCAGCCAGCGGGCAGGGCAGCCGGCTCCAAGTCGAGCACAGTGAGCCATAACACTCCTGCAGCGGGTCTTGTTGCAACGACCCCGTCCTCCGACTCGATGCCACGGTTTGTGAGGCGCGCCTGGGGTATTCACTTCCCCGCTTTCACCGACGTGAACTGCCGTATCCTTCGCCCGTGGGCGGAATCCTCGACCAGCTGATCCAGTCGCCTGAGCCGTGTTTCTTCCCTCTTTGCACTGACCACCCACCAGATGGCCGCTTTTCGATAGGAGGGCGGTTGAGCCTCGAAAAACTCCCACGCCTCTCGGCTTTGCCTGAGCCTCTCTTCGTAGGGTTCATCAAACTTGCCACTTCTCTTCTCGTACGAGTAGATGCCCGATCGATTCTCTCTCCGCGCCCGAAAGGCATTCAGCCCCGCGGGCTGCATCAGCCCCTTATCGCTCAGGTCCATGACGCGCCTGATGTTGACGGCGCTCCAGATGCTCCCCGCCTTGCGAGGGGTGAA
Source organism: uncultured Acidobacteriota bacterium (assembly GCA_963772255.1). GTDB lineage: Bacteria > Acidobacteriota > UBA4820 > UBA4820 > DSQY01 > JAKAJA01. The sequence continues at coordinate 57,266 of CAVYWK010000001.1, read as the reverse complement.
GCGGATGGTGTAACTGATTTCATCCACCCTCTTTCGGATCCCATCAATCCAGCCAAAACACAGCGCCTCATCCACGGACTCGGGCCAGGTCACGCTCTCCTGTCCGGAGCTCTTCTTGCAGAAACCCACCCAGAGTTCTTGGCTGGTCCCATGATGCTGTTCCAACCATTTGCGGAAATCAGCCCGCGATTTGAAAAATTCGATCTTCATCCGGCGATGCTCCCACCGATCCCAGCACTTTCGAGTTGACCCATACCGCGTTACTCCGCGGTCTCCTCATCCATGGCCTCCATCATTCTTCCGCCCCATCGTAGGCCTCAATGGCGCAGGGAAGGACCCGCGTGACACCGTGTCCTGCCGCGGGCAAAGCGACCAGAAGGGCACTGATGACTTCCGAACGGGAGGCACCCAGTTGCTTCGCCGCCTTTACATGAAAGGGGACTCCCGATTCCAGCCCCAGGGCGGCCAGCACGGCCAGGTAGGCCAGCGCGGAGGTCTTTCTATCCAGGGCACTTGCGCTTGAAAGCTCCTGTACCATGGTGCCCCAAGCCTGCGCATGTTTCGGTGCTTCGATCAGGAAACTTTGAAAAGCCTTGCTGACCAAGGGGGGCTGTTCGCTCATGAGAGATCTCCTCCTGGGCTAATGTCCCGAATCAAGAATCTGCAGAAGAACCCCCGCCAATTTAACCGTCATTCCGAGGGCCGCCCACGGAGGACCACCGCCGAGGAATCTCAAGGGTAGTCCCAGCAATGGGTTGACCGAAAGGCCTCAGCTAAGGATAGAGAGAACGACCAAAGGCACCAAATTGAACAGGAGAATGCCTATTTTGTAAATGCTCATCCCGGCGTAGTGAAGGGCATCGAACTGATCACGGGACAGGCGAAACCACCTGCCATGAAGACCCAGCATCAGATCGTGTGCGAAAACGAATACCAGAAACCATACAAGTAACACCCCGTAGTTGACAACCGTACACCATAGAAAGAAGCGGCGGACAATTTCCATGCTCATCTCTTACTCCCTTGGCCAGCTAATCCCGCGTGCACCGGGCCGGGCGACCGAGTCCAATCTAAGCCAATGCAGCAAAAGAAAACTCCTCCAAAGGGCATTCATAAACTGGCATCGTCCGTGCCGGTGGAGGCGCCGCTGGTGGCGTTGTATCTCAGGCTGCAATGGCGGCCCTCTCACGCTCCAGGCGCTTCTGTCGCTTGAAGACCGTCGTGAAGGTGACGCCGGCGAGGATGAGACAGATGCTGCCGGTGAAATAGACCCACGACGGCGCCTTCGCCATGGGAAGCCTGCGCAGAACGGAGATGCCGACGGACAGGGTCATCAGTACGGCCCATACGATGGAGATGAAGCGGCACCCTTCGACAAATTTCTTATCGTTCCACTGTTCCTTGGGCAGGTCTCTGCGGGCATATTGCAGCGCGAAGGGCCTGCCCACGAGAATGGTGAGCCAGACGATGGATGCCAGGGTGAGGTTGGCCAGCAGGTCCATCTGCTCGGCCACCCAGACGATCGACAGGATGTTCACCAGAAGGAAGCACGCCGTGAAAAACAGCAGGCTACCCCATTGAAGGATGTAGCCCCTCCTCAATTCTCCGAAGCCGAAGGTCACCGAGGCCACCAGACAAATGACGATCGCCCGCTCCAGGCTGGTCAGCGAATGGCCCGAAACAAAGAGGAAGAGAAGCCAGGGCATAAACCCCACGAGGAGAAGACCGAGATCCTTCAGTTCGCGCATATCAGACCCCCCCCTTTGGGTTTGAAGCAATAGTGCGGCAACCCGACGCCGCGTGCACCGGGCCGGGCCCAATGGTTAAAGATGGCCAACCCTCTCAAAGGATATCCCCCAGAGGGCTCTGCGAGAAGTACGACCGTGGACCGGTCCCCTGCCATCGCTGGTCAGGTGTCATCGTGCCCTCGGCGCCGGAGCACAACATGGGTGGCCTTCTCCGACGCAACGAACTGAACGCATTCGTATCCCAGAGCGCGCACGTCAACCCTCTCGAACAGTCGCTCTCCCCCGCCCAGCAGGACCGGCGAGATGGCGATGTGCAGCTCATCGATGAGGCCCGTACGAAGATATTGCTGGATCGTGTTGGGTCCTCCGCCAATGCGCACATCCATTCCGTTGGCAGCGTTGCGCGCCCGGTCGAGCGCTTCGTGAATACCGCCCGTGACGAAGTAGAATGTCGTTCCGCCTTCCATCTGGATGGGCGGGCGCGCGTGATGAGTCAAGATGAAAGTTGGAACGTGATAGGGTGGGTCGTCCCCCCACCAGCCTTTCCAGTTCATGTCGGGCCAGGAACCGCGAATCGGTCCGAACATGTTTCTTCCGAGAATCCAGGCGCCAACATTCTTGAAGCCTCGCGCGGCGAAGTCGTCATCGATCCCCGTTGTCCCCCCGTCGGCGCCAAATAGGGTCCGTTGGAACGTGCGTGTCGGGACTAACCACTGGTGCAAATCTGTCCCGCCCACACCGAGCGGATTCCCGATGTCCTGATTCGGACCAGCTCCGTATCCGTCAAGCGAGATGGTAAAGCCCTCAACTCGGACGCGTGTCATTTTCATGCCTTCCTTTCGATTGACGCCTTAGGCCGCGTGCACCGGGCCGGGCGACCTGGTTCAAGCGCAACGGATGATGCAACAGGACACCCCAAACGGCATTAGGAAACGCACATCCGTCGGCCGGTCGGTGGCACTGCTGGTTAGGCCATTCATGCCTTCTCGGCAGGCTCTGGTCGCTCATTTCTGATTGAAGCATCTTGGTATGGTTCACTCGCTACTTTTCCCGCTTCGAAGTCACGCCAAACAATTCGAAAGTTTGCTCGCTATGCCTTTCGGTTTGGACAATGCCATCAGGCCCGAAGCTGATCCCAGCCGCTACAAATACCCGACCGCGACCTTTCCCTTTTGGGTCAAGGCGAATTTCGATTATGGTAAAGGGGAGGTAGAGAAGACCCATTAAATCAGACCGGAGGGGCTGATCTCGATTCGAGATCGACTGAACTAAGCGCTCGCCAGAGGGCATCGTGATCGATCGGGCTACAATCATGTCAATGCCATCCATGCCGTGATACCTGAATACACCTTTAGGCTTCATCTTCGCCAGACGAGCCACAACGCCCTTTTGGCCTGAAACTTTTAGCTCCGTTGCGAGAGACAGAATTTCTTCGTCTGTGGACCATTCATTAATCTTGAGAACGAAGTAGCCGGGATTTCCCTCATTCTCTCTGAGAGTTCCCTCAAATCGCTCTGGACCTGGGGCCATCTTTGGCGGGGAGGGTGGCAGGGACGATGGTAATTGTTGAGCCGAGGCCGTGAGTAGCCAGGAGATCAGAAGCGTGAGGGCTATTGAAGCCAAGGCCTTCCTTGTTGTCATCATCGTCCTCCCTATTTTCACAGTGACCTGGCATCTCTTCAGTTGGCGTATGTTTGATTCTAAACCCGGAGCAAGATACTTGGCGGAACTCTTGAAGTGGCTAATGCCTTTTGGACACCTGATGTGATTCCCCTCGACATGACTCTATGGCATCATGCGCCATCATTCAACCTCACCGAAAAATCCTCTTCGGGTCGACGGATCGGGAGGGATGAACACGAGGAGTGCCTACCTCCAGCAAGGGGCGGGGCCGCGGCCCAGGCCTTTCTCTTCTTTTGGCCATGGCTCGTACCCGCCTCCCACCCCGACAAGGACTTTCAAAGAATGAACGAAAAGTCGTCAGTTTAGAGAGGAGCAAGTTCGTCTTCTCTTGACTTCCCTTCGCCCCGTCCCTAAATTCCACCACAGATAGGTAGACAGTTGGCGGGTGTTTTTGATCTGCAACTCACGTCACTGCGGGCAAGGTCCGCGGGAAGGAGGAGTGGCACGGATGCCAGACATTCTGGAGAAGGGAGAAATCTATGGCGGTAATGGCCGAAAATCGCTGGCTCTGCTGACAGCCCTTGTCTTGATGACGCTGGCCGTTGCTCCAATTTCAGGACAGGTGGAGGTTACGACACCAAAGCTCACGATCACTGGAGGAGGCACGCCGCTGCCGCCTCCTGCACCATTCCCACCGGTAACCGTGTCTACAGAAAAGTTGACCATCACAGGAGGCGGTACGCCGCTTCCACCCGAGCCACCTTTCCCCGGTGTGACGGTCACCACTCAGAGACTCACTATTTCAGGTGTGAGTGAACCCTAGCCATGCTCAGGAGGCGGATACCATGAAACGCCTGGTGTTGTGGATTGCGTTGGGTTTGCTGATCTCCCTCGCCTCGGTTCCCGCAGGGGCTGAGGATTTCACCTTCAACGTTCCTGTCGAACTTCACAAGATCCCTGCCGCGATTCCGACCTTTGTTGTTTCGGTTAGTGTATATGATGCCCCTCCTGACGCCGGTGGCCATTGGGGGGAAAGAGTGGCGGCGGGAGACTCAGGTGGAATCGCTCTGGTTAACGGGGAATACGTTGGACTGGTCATTGTGAAGTTCAATACTGACTGGGGAAAGGACCCGACGAAGGCCAGAGCCTACCGCGTGGATCTGCTTTTATACGGTCCGCCCCACTATGAAGGCGGTTGCCTAAACGCCATGGGCCTGAGTACGCCATATCCATATGACGCCACCCAGCCGATCGTCTGCTACCTCACTGGTCCGATTTCGCCGCCGTCGGCGCCTGCCCCTACGAAGAAAAGCAAGGCCGCCCTGCGTGTCAGTCCAAGTCCCAATGTCACCAAGAGGCCGACGCCCAAATAGAAGTGGCAGATGCTAACCAATCCCGCCCTTGACGCAGGTTTCCCGCGCGTGCGTTGGCTTGCCTTGACAGCGGTTGCCCGGTTCGGTGCATGCGGCGCTTGGTGTAGAGGAATAGAGCTTGCGCATCCGAGGTTTTCTTGTTTAATGGAGGTGTTTCATGCCTAAGTTCCTGATTGAACGCGACATTCCCGGCGCCGGCAAGATGAATTCGCAGGATCTCCAATCCGCCGCGCAAAAGTCTTGTGGCGTATTGAACACCCTCGGCACGCAGATCCAATGGATCAACAGCTTTGTCACCGACGACAAGATCTACTGTGTCTACCTGGCGCCCAGCGAGGATCTCATCAAGGAACATGCGAAGCTCTCCGGTTTCCCGGCCAATCGAATTTCGCGCGTCCGTAGCACCATAGACCCGACCACGGCGGAATGAGCCTGGAGAGAGGTCGAACCCATGAATGAACCCCAGCGACGGCTGATCTGGCACGGGATGTTCCTGTTCCTGCTCGGCCTCCTCACGGGACTCGTCGAACAGAAGTTCAGCAACGTGCGCATGGGGCTCGCCGCACACCTCGAGGGCGTGATGAATGGGATCTTCCTCGTGGCCTTGGGTGCCGCTTGGGCGAAGGTGAGGCTGGCTTCTCGGGCGGAGGTCGTGGCGTTCTGGGGTTTGCTTTACGGCACCTACGCCAATTGGGCGTTCACCACGCTGGCGGCGATTTTTGGAACGGGGGCCATGTCGCCCATCACGGCACCCAATCTCAAGGCCCAGGCGTGGCAGGAGAGCGTCGTGACGTTCGGCTTCCTGAGCGTGGGCATCGCCATTTTGGCCTCTTCCATCCTGGTCCTCTGGGGGCTCCGGCGAAACGCCGTGTCGTCATAGTCTGCCCCGGCTGACGACCCAGGGCCCCGGACCGGTCCACGGGGCAATCTCCGTGGCAATTTGGAAGCAATACGAAGCGAGGCCGCCTTCCGGCGGCCCCATTACTCGCAAATTTTGCTGGAGCCGACGCGCGGAATCGAACCGCGGACCTACTGATTACGAATCAGTTGCTCTACCAGCTGAGCTACGTCGGCCCCCGAGCGTTGAGTATTCTACGCGATGGGCGGCGGCGCGTCAACGGGGCATGGGGAGTAGGGCGGCTCGTGTGGCGCGGCAGGTTGCCGCGTCGCCCTTCGGGCTCGCAAGGACAGCGGTGGAAACAGGTGCGCGGCGGCGTATGGAGGACGGCCTGCGACGAATCGCCACCTGAAGGTGGCTCCCACAACGACCATCTGTAGCGGCCTGCCGCTGGCGGGCCGGAGGCGATGGTGCCAGTTCGAGATTGTCGGTCGGCCTGCGGCCGGCCGCTACGATTCCTCGCAATGACGGCGGAGGAAACGGGTGCGTCGCGGGGAGCGGCTTGCTCTGCCCTTCGCCACCTGAAGGTGGCTCCCACAACGACCATCTGTAGCGGCCTGCCGCTGGCAGGCCGGGGGCGATGGTGCCAACCCGATGGTTGTCGGCCGGTCAGCGACCGGCCGCTACGCCCCTCCCCTGCTCCCTGCTCCCCGCTCCCGCCCTCACGTTCCCAGGTAGAGTTCGAACTCGCGGGGGTGGGGGCGCTCGGCCAGGTCCCGGGCTTCGGCGCGCTTGAGGGTCACCCAGGCGTCCAGCAGGTCCTCGGTGAAGACTCCCCCCTCCAGGAGGAAGTCGTGGTCGCGCTCGAGGGCGTCCAGCGCCCAGTTGAGGGTGCCGGGCAGGGCGGGGATGGCTTCAAGTTCCGCGGGCGGCAGGTGGAACAGGTCGCGGCTCAGGGGCTTGCCGGGATCGAGCTTGCGCCGGATGCCGTCCAGGCCGGCCATGAGCATGGCCGCGAGGGTGAGGTAGACATTGCAGGTGGCGTCCGGCGGGCGGTACTCGACGCGCACATTCTCGGGCGTGTTGGCATAGCCCGGAACGCGGATGGCGGCGGTGCGGTTGCCCACCGAATAGGCCAGGCGCACGGGGGCTTCGAAGCCCGGGACGAGGCGCTTGTAGGAGTTCGTGGAGGGGTTGGCGATGGCGCAGAGCGCCTTGCCGTGCTCCAGGAGGCCTCCCACATAGTGCAGGCCCACCTTGGAGAGGGGCGCCTTGCCCGTGGCGTCGTAGAAGGAGGAGAGGCTGCCCTTGGCCAGGAACTGGTGGAAGTGCATGCCCGAGCCGGCCTCGCCGTAGAGGGGCTTGGGCATGAAGGTGGCCACGAGCCCGTTCCGGTCGGCCAGGTTCCGGATGGCCCACTTGGACGAGGGCCACGCTGTCCCCCGCCTTGACCAGGGGCATGAAGTTGAGCTCGATCTCCACCTGGCCCGCGGGCCCCACCTCGTGGTGGTGGTACTTCACGGGGATGCCCATGCCGGCCAGGGTGGCGCACATGTCGGCCCGGAGGTTCTCGAAGCGGTCCTCGGGGCACGCCGCGTGGTAGCCCCTGCCGCCGGTTGTCGTTCTCGGGCACCCTCGGGTCGCCGTCGGCGGCCCCCGCCTCGCGGGAGAGGATCCGGTATCCGCTGTGGCCGGGCCTTCCGTAGACCTCCACGCTGTCGAAGAGGTAGAACTCCAGCTCGGGCAGCCACAGGCTGTGCTCCCCCTTGCGCAAGCGGGTCAGGGCCGCCGAGGCCTTGCGGGCCACGAAGCGGGCGTCGCGCGAGAAGCCCTCCTTCGCTCCCACATCCACCAGGTCCCCCAGGACGCAGAGGGTGGGCCTGTCGGTGAAGGGGTGGAGGAAATGGGCGTTCAGGTCGGGGATGATGACCATGTCGCCCGACTTGACCTTGCGGAAGCCCGTGACGGAGGACCCGTCCACGCCCACACCCTTCTCGCAGAGCGATGGGGTGAAGCGTTCGGCGGGCACGGTCACGTGGTGCCAGCCTCCCAGGAGGTCGGCGTACATGAGGTCCACGAACTGGATGCTGTGCTTCTTCACGGCGTCTAAGGCGGTGCTCTTCATGGATGTCCCCCCAGAGTCGCTCGCGGGGAGCCGGCGGCCGCCCGCGAGACGGGTTGTCTTCAGGTCATGCTCCCGCCGCTACGGCCCCTGCGGGCGTGGGATCGACCCGGACCCGGATCCGCCCCGCATGGCCTGCGAATCCTCCACGCTGAAGCGGTGCAGGCCCGAGTCGGTGAGGCCCGGGCCGCGGTTGCCGTCGTCCGACTGGGCGGCGTTCTCCCTGCGCGCCCGCTGGGCGACCTTCAGGAGCCATGCGCACACCGCCAACCCGCCCAGGAAGAGGAGCAGGAAGAGGGCGATGGCGATCCATTGCGGAGCCGTGGGAAGGGCCCACACATCGTAGACGGGTTTGAGCAGGGCGTCGCGAAGGGCGTCGCGCATGAGCACCATGCAGACGATGGTGGCCGTGAGCGCGTGGACGCTGCCCATGAGCATGGGCAGGGGCTTGAGCGAGTTGATCCCGAGAAGGGCCATGACCAGCGCGGAGATCCCGAAGACCAGGCCGCCGATGAAGGCGCCGGTGGCCAGGGCGCTCCCTCCCATGAAGAGCAGCATGGCCTCGCGCGGGAGGGCGATGAGCCACCAGACGCCGACGCCGAGGTTGAGCACCGTCGCCGCGGCGAACCAGGTCACCCCGGCCTTGAACTGCCACCGCCCCACCTCCGGCTCCATCTTCAGGCGCCGCTGGCCCAGGTAGGCCACGAAGAGCCCCGAAACGGCCAGGGCTCCCAGGAACATGTGCAGGAACCTCGGGATGACCGTGGGTTCGGCGAAGTTCATGTGGAGCCCGCCGGGGCCCGAGAGGTAGATGGCCTTGAAGCGCGACGGATCGGTCATGAGGCTGTACAGGTGGACGTGCGTGAAGCCCACATAGCCCACCAGGAGGAAGATGACTGTGGCGATTGGCCCCTGGAGCTTACCCAGACGGTCCCCTTTCCAGCCCACGAGATACATCAGGTAATAGGCGACGATGAGCACGCCGATGATGGCCAGAAAGGGCGTCGCCATGAGGATGGAGGCCGTGTAGAACACGGGGCCGTAGAGCACCTGCACGAACAGGAGCGGCGCCACGCCGAAGGTGATGGTGAAGGGCATGATGAAGGGGAGGGACCGGGCGAGCGCGCGGGACACGTCATGGTCCCGGTCTTTCCTCTTGAAGGCGTACACGGCGCTGAGCAGGCTCCCGCCGAGCGTGAGGTTCATGAACACGAGGTGGACGGAGAAGGTGACCCAGAGAAGCACCTTCAGCAGCCAAATTGGCGCGGGAACGGGCATGGGGTCCAGGGGCGGTAGGATGGGCATCATTTTGCGCCTCCCTCGGCCGGGGCCGCGCAGGCTTCCGCCAGATAGTGCGCCAGGGCTTGGCGTTCGATGTCGTTACCCGTCCAGGTGGGCATCGTGCTCGCTCATCACCTCGATGGAGCCGATGGTCTCCGCGATGTCCTCGGGCTTCTGCCCCTTGAAGGCGTCCGCCACGGGCCGGAACGGGCCGCCGATGTCGTGGCACATCCCGCACCGCCTCTCCCACACGGCCTTGCCGTCGTTGGACACGGGCTCCTTGGGTGTGTTGTCCATGAGGTACCGGGCCACGGCCGCGGCCTCCTCCGGCTTGCCCACCCAGGGCGGCATGCCCGCCCGGATGAGCTCGGTCTTGGAGACGAGGGCCGTGACGAAGGCGTGGTCCAACCCCACGAGCTTGGGCCCCAACGCGTTGAACCCCTTTCGGGGAAGGTGGCAGTTGGAGCAGGCGATTCGGAACAGCTCCCCGCCGACCTTCGCCTCGTTCTCGGGGGTGATGGCGGATTCCGAGACCCACAGCGACGAGGCGAGCAGGCCCTTTTGACTTCAGGGCGTCCACCTGGTGGACCGATATCTGGTTGATGTAGGTGTAGCCGCTGATGAGGAAGGGCTCGCGGATGTCCTCCCGGATCCACTCCGTGGCCGCCATGGCCGCCAGGGCCAGGATCATGAGCGGGATGGCGATCCATTTGCTCGAGGGTCCTGGGGCGAAGCCAGACCACGAGCGAAGGTGAGCACGACGACGAGACCGCTGGTCACGAAGAGGAGCCAGGTGAAGTGCTGCACGATGGGGTTGGTGCGCAGCAGGATCCTGTGGATAGCCGGGCAGGGTGTGGAGCAGCCACCACACGGCGGGGGGCAGCCCCAGGGCGGGCAGCCACACCCAGTAGGCGGCGTAGCGGGCCAGCTCCGCCTTGAGGGTGCGGTCCTTGCTCCAGGACAGCGTGAGCAGGGCGTAGAGCCCTCCCAGCATGAGGCAGATGAGGCTCCGGACCACGAGCGAGGGCAGCGTAGCCCGGGTTGAAGAACCCGTCGAACAGGGAGTGCGTCTGGAGCCACTTGCCCGGGGTGAGCTGGAAGGAGAGGATGCCGTCGATGACCACCAGGCTCAGGTAGGCCGCGATGAAGTAGACCCAGCCCACGAGCCGGTGAGACCGCCTTGGGCAGGGTGTCCCAGGTGTAGGCGTAGACGAGGATGGAGAGGATCTCCACGAGGAAGAAGACCCACTCGATGGCCCAGGCCCAGACGAAGATGTGGATGAGGTTGCTCGTGGCCTCCGGGCTGATGAGGCCGATGGTGAACCAGATGCCCACGCCCGTGACGGCGCCGAACACGAGGGTGAGCAGGACGAAGAACTTCGTGTGGCGCTTGAGCCAGTCCATGGAGGCCCGGGTCGTAGCGCCGGTGGGCCCGCGCTCTCGGCGGCCACGAGGAAGAGCCCGCCGCCCACGGCGAAATGGGAGACGAACACGTGGAGCACCGCGATGACCGCGATGAGCCACTCGGAGCCGAAGGGCACGTGCCAGACGGGGTAGTTCAATTCTATCGCCTCCCTGCGGTCGGCGCGATCGGGAGCTGGAAGCCGGGAGCTGGGAGCCGAGGAGAAAATCAAGCTCGGCCATTCTCTTACGCCCTTCCCCGCTCCCTGCTCCCCGCTCACCCGCTCCCGTCTACTTCAGCGTATTCTTCGCGATGACGAGCCGCTGGACCTGGTTGGTGCCCTCGTAGATCTGGGAGAGCTTGGCGTCGCGCATGATCTTCTCGACGATGTAGTCCTGCGAGTAGCCGTCGCCGCCCATGATCTGCACGCAGTCCGTGGCCACCTTCATGGCCACGTCGGTGGCGTAGTACTTGGCCATGGCGCTGTAGGTGCCCACCTCTTTGTCCTGGTCGGTGAGGATGGCCGCGTTCCAGACCAGGAGCCGGGCCGCCGTGATCCCCGTGAGCATCTCGGCGAACATGAACCCGATGGCCTGGAAGCTGGCGATGGGCTGGCCGAACTGCCTGCGGTTGAGGGCCCACTTCTTGGCCGTATCGCAGGCCTCGCGGGCCATGCCCACGGCCGCGGAGGCCACGCCCGCCCGCGTGCGGTTGAAGGTCTTCATGGCGATGAGGAAGCCCTGGTTCTCCTTGCCGACGACGTTCTCCAGCGGCACCGCCACATCCTTGTACTCGATCTCCACCTGGCAGGAGGCGCGCTGGCCCATCTTGGGCAGCTCGCGGCCGATGATGACCCCGGGCGTGTCGGCGGGGACCACGATGGCGGACATGCCGCGCGGCGCCGCGGCCCGGGTCGGTGTTGCAGAACACGGTGTGGAACATGGCCTGCTTGCCGTTGGTGATGAACCGCTTCTTGCCGTTGATGACGTACTTGTCGCCCTGCTTCACGGCGGTGGTCGGCCACCGCGCCGGCGTCGGAGCCCGCCTCGGGCTCCGTGAGGCAGAAGGCCGCGAGCGCCCGGCTCTCGATGAGCTGGCCGAAAATCCGCTTCTTCAGATCGTCGCTGGCGCCCACCAGCAGGGGCGTGAGCGCGAGGTTGTTGGCGTCGATGCAGATGCCGATGCCCGAGCACGCCGCGCCCAGCTCCTCGCTCGCCAGGCAGCCCTCGAAGGAGTTGTGCCCGGCACCGCCGTAGGCCTTCGGAATGGCCCCGTTGATGACGCCCTCGTCGTAGGCCTTCTGCACCACCGGCCAGGGGAACTCGCAGCTCAGATCGTACTGCCGCGCCACGGGGCGAACGTACCGGTCGGCGAAATCCTTCGTCTTGGCGACCAGGTCCTGGTGCTCTTTGCGTCAGCTCGAAATTAACCATGCAGCTCTCTCCCTAGGAAACTCGTGATCAGGTGATCGGGTAGCATCCCGGCTGTGATCAGGTAATCAGCCAATCGGTAGTCGGCTCAAGTCACGCCTAATCCTTTGATCCTTGATCCTTTGATCACTTGGTCACTTGATCACTTGATCACTGATGACTCCCTCGACCGGGCTGCTCGCCGTGGCGTACCGCTTCATGGGCATGCGGCCCGCCAGGAAGGCCTCGCGGCCCGCCTCCACGGCCTTTCGCATGGCCGACGCCATGAGCACGGCGTCCTTCGCGCCCGCGACGCCCGTGTTCATGAGCACGCCGTCCACGCCGAGTTCCATGGCCCGGCAGGCGTCGCTCGCCGTTCCCACGCCCGCGTCCACGATGACGGGGACCGTCATGAACTCCTTGATGATGGAGATGGCGAGCGGGGTTCTGGATCCCCATGCCCGAGCCGATGGGCGCGCCCAGGGGCATGACGGCGGCCGCCCCCGCGTCCTGGAGCTTGCGTGGCGTTCACCAGGTCGTCGTTGGTGTAGGGCAGGACCACGAACCCCTCCTTGACGAGGACCTTGGTGGCCTGAAGGAGCGCCTCGTTGTCCGGGAAGAGGGTCTTCTCGTCGCCGATGACCTCCAGCTTGACCCAGTTGGAGAGCCCCACCTCACGCCCGAGACGGGCGGTGCGGATGGCCTCGTCCGCCGTGTAGCAGCCCGCCGTGTTGGGCAGGAGGAAGTACTTCTTCGGGTCCACGAAGTCCAGGAGGGAGGCCTTCGTCCGGTCCAGTTCCACCCGGCGCACGGCCACCGTGACGACCTGGGTCCCCGAGGCCTCCAGGGCCGCCGACATGGTCTCGTTGTCTTTGTATTTGCCCGTTCCCAGGAAGAGACGGCTGTCGAAACTTTTTCCAGCGATCACCAGGGTGTCTTTCGCCATGCGTGAACCTCCCTAAGACTTGAAGAATAGCATAATTGGCAGGGCCGGGGGGCTGGCGTGGAGGCGATTAGGTGAGGTGCCAGACGCGATTAGGCGAGACGCGAGACGCGATGAGGCGGGACGCGAGGATGGACCCTTCCAAAGCCCCGCTCACCTGCTCACCTGCATGACCTACCTGCCTCACTCCCTCACGGCGATGACGATGTCCTGGTAACTGGTGAAGGCGGACCGGCCGCACCACTTGCCGAAGTGGATGGGCTCCTTCACTCGGAAGCCGTGCCGCGCCAGACGATCCCGGACGACGGACTCGTCGTAGGCCACGGCGTCCTCGGGGACCTCGGGATTGGCCACGAAGCAACCGGGCCTCTCGTGGGTGAACACGCGGTCCGCCTGCCCGGCGGCCATGAGCGTCAGGGACTCCTCGTTGAGCAGGAAGTGGGTGGCGAAGACCCGCCCACCCGGAGCCATCACCCTGGAGAGCTCGGCCACGTAATGCTCGGTGTCCTCCGGCAGGAGGTGCGTGAAGACCGAAGTGAGGATGGCGAAGTCGAAGCTCGCGTCCTCGTAGGGGAAGGGATAGTCCTTCGCCTCGTACCGGCCCTTGGGGTTGTAGGTCTTGTTGTACAGGTCGGCCACGACGAAGCGAAAGTTCGGGTAGCGCGACGTGATGGCTTTCTCGCACCATCGGATGGCGCCGACCACCACGTCGAACCCCTCATACCTGCCCTTGCCGTCCAGGTAGGTGGTGAGGGGCACGGCCATGCGGCCCACGCCGCAGCCCACATCCAAAACGCGGTCCTGGGGCTGGAGCCCGCCGAGTTCCACGAAAAAGGACTTGAACCGCTGGCCCGAGCGCTCGAAGTTGCCTCCCCCGACGAACATGAGGCTCCGGGGCGGCATGAGCGGGTCCCGCCGCCCGGACAGGCGATCGAGCGTGTCGAGGGGGAAGTAATAGAGCCAGCGCACCGCGGCCCATAGGGGTCCTGGGACCATGCGCTTCAGGCGTTCTTTCAAGGCAGCCCTCCCGCCCCTAGTGTAAAGGGAAGCGAGGGCCTGGGGAAGGGGGACATGGATGAGGTAACGAGTACGCGGGTGGGAAGAGGAGCGCGGTCCGATGCCCACCGATCGAAAAGGGCGGCCCGAAGGCCGCCCTCTTGAACGCATCATACACTGGCGGTTATTCGAAAATCACCGTCCGGTTGCTCTGCGCCTGCGCCAGGCGTGGCCAGCTTGCGGAAGTTGGGGTAATCCGCCGCGGAAATCACGCTCTTGGGAACCGCGATCTGGAGCTCCATTTCCATCGCGCCGTCTTTCAGTTCCCAGGTCTGCGACACCGATCCGGATGATCCTTCCCCCTTCACGGCCGAGGAGAAGTAAGCCGGCTTGAGCCCCTCGGCGAGCTTGAATCGCAGGAACACTTTCTCGTGCGCGGCGTGGTGCAGGAGGAGGGGCAGGTCGCGATCCTGGAGGAAAAGGCCTGGGATGTTTCTGAGCATGGACCCCTCGGGCAACCCGGTCTTGAGGGCCCTCACGGTGCCCTTGGCGGGGGCAGGCGCTTTGAAGCTCACATCGAAAACCGTCGTGCCCGCCTCCATGCGCACCACGCTGAAATCGGAAAGGGACGCGCCCGGCAGGAGCGCCGAGAGAAAGCCTCCGAGAAGCTTCTTTTGGGCGTCCTTGGATCCCTGGACCTTGTAGAAGGGGCTGTACTCGCCGCTGAGCGACACCTGGCCCGAGCCTTCGAAGGAGAGGTCGGCGGCCAGCTTCGATTCCAGGTTGGCCCAGAGCAGGTCCGCCGTTTCCAACGGGATCATGGTGTGGATCTCGCCGTACTCCTTGAGGAGGGGCAGGCCCTTGAAACCCTGGAAATCTCTCTGCGAGCGGTCGGCAAGGGTCGCACAAGGGTCCAGCCACAATGTCGGCCCCTTGCCCATGTCCACATGAAGGACGACGCCGTCCATCTGGGTGAGGCACGGCACGGTGGTCGGATCCGCCGCTCCCTCGGGGACTCGGCGGCCCGCGGCGATGGCCGAATCCACCCCTGCCTTCTTGAGGAGGGCCACGAGGAGCACCGCTTTGTCCAGCGCGTTGCCGTAGCCGCTGTCGTACACCTGGGCCGCGCCGCGCGGGACGAAGTCGAAGTCGCCCAGAGGCCAGTCCACGGTGTTGATGTCCTCGGCCACAAACTCGTGGACTTTGAGAATCTTCTCGAAGGGGCTCTTGAGTCCCGCGAGCAGGTCTCCCGCCTTCTTGTCGAGCGCGGGGGAGGTGTCCGCCGCGGCCTTCTGCACGAGACCGCCCACGAGGGCCGCCTGATGGGCCCAGTCCGGCGCCGTGGTGAATACCAGGGTGGGCAGGAAAGCGCGTTCGTCGGCCCCCGCGTGGTTCATCCGCGCCAGAGGGATGTTTTTCAGGGTCCATGTGGTCGTGGTTTGGCCGCCCTCCGTCTTCACTACCGGCTGGGACGCGTCGTTGAGCAGCTTGTGGTTCAGCGCCGTGCCCGCGGGGACGGTGACGACCACTTCGCGGACCAGGGCGGGATAGCCGTCGCGCAGGGGCACGACGCCCTCCAGAAAGTGCCGCCAGGGCTTCTTGTCGCTGATGGTGTATTCCAGCTCGATGACGGCGTTCAGGTCGAGTCCCACCTTGGTGACGACCATCTCTCGCCAGCCGGTGTATGCCGGCGCCTTTTCCAGCTCGAAGGGGGTCATCTCGTTGAAGGAGTTGGCCTTGGCATCCACCACGGCGCCCTCGGGCGTGTAGGTGCGGCAGCGGCTGATGACCAGGTCCTGGTTGTCCTTGTTGAACGCGATCTTGGGGTCGCCGATCTCGTCCATGCCCTGATAGGTGAGCACTTTCTGGACGACCCGCACGCTCTGGTTGATCCGCCCGTCGGGAAGGAGCGTGAAGTGGCGGGATTCGCTCAGCACCAGGGCGTCGGCTGCAGGGAAGTCCTTGGCGACGGGCGTGTTTGCATACTCCGGCGGCAGGCCGGCGGCAGGCGTGGCCTGCGTGGCCAGGGCAAGCGTGAGTGCAAGACCTGTCAGGAAGGTATACCGGTGGATCCTCGCGAAGGCTCTCATGGTTTCCCTCCCTCCTCCCTGCTCCCCGCTCCCCGCTCCAACACCGCGAGGGCATCCCCGTAGGCCTTCATGGCATCCACGGCCTCTTTGAGGTTGCCGTAGTCGGCCGCGGGCACGATCTTCTTCTTCACGGCGAGCCGCTCGCTCAGGACGAGCGAGTCCCCTCTCATGGCCAAGGTTGCGCTCCAGTCCGCCGCCGGACCCTCCACGGATTTGGCCTCGGGCGCCTGCTTGAGGCGGTAGCCCTTGGGCAGGCGCACCGTCTCCCGATAATTGAATTCCCTCGTGGAGCGCAGGAAGATATCGTACTTGCGCTCCTTGCCGGTGACCGCCGCCACGAAGTCCGTCAGGCGCCTGTTGGAGAGGATGTTCCTTGCCGAGGGAGGCGTGAAGGCCATCTTGCCCCCGTAGACGAGGGCGTAACCGGGCACGGCGTACTTCAGGGTGATCCTGAAGGGGAGGTCCACGTTCACCGGGTCGGTGGTCTCGTAGGACACGAGTTCGGCCCTGGGAGAGAGCGCGGCCAGCCACTGCTCGAAGGTGCCCCTGACGGTCCAGGCCGGCGCGTTGACCACGGACCACCTCAGGTTCGTTTCGCTGTAGGCGCCGCCCGTGATGACGAAGGTCCCGCTCAGATCGCCGTTCTCAGTGAGCGCCGCATCCGAAGCGAGGTTGATGAAATTCTCGGAGGCCGCCGCGGCGGGGGTCTCCATCAGCTCCTCGCCCCGCGGTGTACCGATGACGTAGTTCTGCGGCCTCTCGGCGCTGGACCACACCTCGGCGCTGAAGGGGCACCAGGTGGGGTCGTAGAGCTTGTACTGGTTGGGCGCGATCTCCGTGGCCACCACGCAGTGGTTGAACTGGTCCGCGGGGAGGTTCTCCACCGCCGCGCCGGCCATGGTCATGGCCGGGTAGGTGTGCTCGTACCCCGCCGCCCGGAACATGGTGATGAGCATGCCGGCGATGTCTTTGCAGACCCCCGCCCGGTCGTTGAAGTCCATGATCCCCGGGTGCAGCGTGTAGCCCTCGCCCTTGCCCATGCTGATGCCGCTGTAGCGGATCTGCCGAGCTACCCACGCGAGGAGGGCCTTGCGCTTCTCGTCGTCGGTCTTGAGACCCCTGGTGATCTCGGCCGCCTTGGCTTTGATGGCGTCGTTGTATCCGAAGGTGTTCACATCCTCGTTCACGTGGTAGAACCAGCGGGATTTCTCGGGCCAGGTCTGGACCGTCGCCAGGACGAGCTTGGTCACCACGTCCGGGTCCTCCACCATGCGCGGTTCGCGCTCGATGGCGGGGACGTTCTCCTTCCACCAGGTGTAGGTGAGGGTCTTGTCGTCGAAGTTGGTGCTCGACGCCAGCTCCCCGTGGAACACCTGGGCCCGTATGGGTTTGTCCTTGGGCAGAGAGATCGTGTAGGTCTTCTTCACCGTGGGCAGGTCGCCCTGGAAATAGACCACGTCATAGTAGTGGCCGCGCATGGGAGGAATGTACTTTTCGTCCTCCCCGCCGTTGGCGAGGTAGGCGATCACGAAGCCCTTGGAGTAGGTCTTGATTTCCACCGCGTCACCGGGCTGCAATTTGGGGACGGACACCACCTTCATGCGGGGACCCCAGTAGATCATCTCCTGGGGCTGGGGCAGGTCGTAGACCCGGTCGGCGGGGACGGCTTCCACCGCGCCCGAGGCCCGGTAGACGGTCATTCCCTTGACCTCCGCGAAGGAGGACGCCGGGTCGTAGTCGAATCGCATGGTGGCGTACTTGGCCGCACCGGCCTCGGTGAGCACTTTGACGAGCTGGGTCTTGTTCACGTGGCTGAGCCCAGACTCTTCCACATCCACCCGGGTCTCATCCGCCACGATCACGGCGTCGGCCCCGGCGTACTTCTCGGCCGTGACGGCCTTCAGCGCTTCGGGCGCCCCCGGGGCCCCTTGCGCCCAGGCGCAAAGCCCCCACGCTGCTGCCGCCAGGGCCAGCGCAAACCCTCCCAAACGATGTCTCATGGTTCCTCCCCTGTTGGATGTGATAGGCGATATGCGATTAGGTGATCGCAAGACGCCATAAAGCAATGCGCGAGACGCGAGACGCCAGACCGATTAGGCAAGACGCACAACACACAACGGCACGTCCTTCACTCCTCACTTCTCTCACTCCTCACTTCCTTCACTTCTCCACCACCCCCGCGTTGGGCAGGAGCACGGGAATGCCCTCTTCGATGGGAAAGACCCGCTTGCAACCCGTGCAGACCAGCTGTTCCTTGCCCTCTTTTTCACGGTACCGAAAGGGTTCTTTGCACACGGGGCAGGCCAAAATTTCCAGGAACTCCTTGTCGATAGGCATGGCGCTCCTCCAAGGAGGTGATTGTACCGCAAATAGGGGGGAATCGCCCGCTTGACAGCCTCCCGAGCGAGCCCTATGTTTTCATTAACGAATGGATGGTAGGTTTCCAACGGGGGGTACCGTTAGACCGCTTCGGGAGAGTGGCTTCAAGGCGCGCTTTGCGCTATTTCTGCGGCGACCCCATTGGGGCACCAGCGATCAGCGCGGCCATGAAGCAGAGAGTTCTTCTCAGGGAGGGTGCGCCATGGTCGTCGAGAAGCTGAAAAGTCACGAGCTGTTCGGACTGTTAAGCCCCAAGGACATCGAGGCCCTCAGCGCCGCATCCGGCGTGATGAAGCTCAAGGAGGGCGAGCGAGTTTACTCGGACGGGACGCCGGCAAGCCATGTGTTCGTTCTCCTGAAGGGGAGGATCGAGCTCAGGAGACCCACGAAGGGGGGGATCAGCTTCCTCGTGGACGACCTCATGGCCGGGAACCTCTTCGGCATCTCCTCCCTCACCGGCATCGAAAGGTACATCCTGAACGCCGAGTGCGTGGAAGATTCCGAGGTGCTCAAGCTGGAGGTTCGCGCCCTCAGCAAAATCCTGGACGCGGAACCCGTCGTCGGCCTGGCCATCCAGCGGAAGATCTCCCAGGTATTCTTCAAACGCTATGTGGACACCATGGAAAAGCTCCAGGCCATGGTGCAATCGGTCCCCATGGCCTGACGGTGTTCTCCCGGCCGGCTGCACCCGGCAGGCGCGCCGGGAACGCGCCCGGTTTTGGCGCCTTCCACCCGCGGTGATCCGCGCGGTATGTGTGTGGGTGATTTCCCCCTGCGCGCCTTCGCGGCGCGGGGTCGGGCTGAACGTGTGCCGCCAGTGTCCCACCTTCAAGTCAGACCCCTACTTCCACGCCTCTTGCGCAGGCCCAAGCGATTTTCCCAGCCGCCAGGGAATCCTTAACTTGCTCGCGTGGTCGGGGCGGAGTAACCTGCCACTCTGCCACGAGAGGGGCGGCCATGCCCGAAGAGCAATTTCCCATTCCCGTCTTAGCTGATTTTCCCCAGCCCGAAGGGCTCGCCGGGGATTTTTCGGCGGCCGAGGAGGAGGCCCTCGCCCATGTCAGCCTCAAGATCGAGGAAGGAAAATCCATCGAAGAAATCCTGCAGGTCCTCTTCGACCACGTCCAGACCGTCATCCCCTGCGACCGCGTGGGCCTCGCCTTCCTGGCCGACGATGACAGCCGGGTGGAAGCCCACGTGGCCATCGCCAACTACGGGCCGCTCCGGCTCCAGAGAGGCTACGCCGCGGACCTGCAGGGAAGTTCCCTAGAGCGCGTCCTGAGGTCCGGACGCCCCCGCATCATCGGCGACCTGGACCTCTACGCGAGGGCCCATCCGAACAGCGATAGCACCCACCGCCTCATGAGAGAGGGCATCCGATCGAGCATGACCTGCCCCCTGGTGGTGGGAGGGCGCCCCCTGGGGTTCCTTTTCTTCAGCTCCCGGCAGCCCAACGCCTATACGGAGCGGGAGGTCCTTCTCGAACTCAAGGTGGCCCAGCGGCTGGGCCGCGCGGTGGAAAAGGCCTACCGGATGGATCAGGTGGAGGCCTCCAAACGGGCCTACCTCGAACTTTTGGCCTTCGTCAGCCACGAGTTGAAGAATCCCCTCGCGTCCATCATTTCCGAAGGCAAGGTCCTGGAGGAAGGCTACCTGGGACCCATGAACGAGACCCGGCGCAAGATCGTCTCCAAGATGGTGCGCAAGGCCGAGTTCCTATTGGGATTGGTCAGGGAGTACCTGGATCTGGCCCGCCTGGAGCAAGGGCACCTGCAGGGTTCGCCCCAGGAAAGGCGCCGACTTGTGGGAAGATTCGATTCTCCCCGCCCTGGAAATCATCCAGCCCCAGATGGACGAAAAGCGCATGACCTTGGTGCGAAAGATCCCCGAAGGGCGCCTCGAGGTGGAGTGCGATCCGGCACTCATGAGCATCGTGTTCATCAACCTGCTGGGAAATGCCGTCAAATACGGCAACGAGGGCGGGGCCATCGAGCTATCCCTGGAAACCGGGACCACGCTGCGCGCCTCCGTCACCAACGAGGGTCCCGGGTTTCAGGATCACCAGCGCAACCTCCTCTTCCGCAAGTTCTCCCGGATCCCCGCCCCCGAATTCGCCTCCAGAAAGGGGTCCGGCGTGGGCCTCTATACCACCTGGTGGATCGTGAACCACCACGGCGGAAAGATCTGGGCCGACTCGGAACCCGGCCGCTGGGCCCGGTTCACCTTTGAAATCCCGCAACCCCTTCCCTCCTTTGCTCAGATGGACCTTCAGGAGACGCAGCAATGACCTCGACCGGCGCTCCGATCATCGACGAATCATCCATCGAATCCACCCTCCTTCAAAACCGGGGCGCGAGTCTGTCCCGCGTGCGCGAAATCCTGGCCAAAGCCTTGATCATGAAGGGGCTGGAACCGGCGGAGGTGGCCGTCCTCTCCGGCGTGAGCGACCCCGAGCTGCTGGGCGAGATGTTCCAGGCAGCCCGGCGGGTCAAGGACGAAATCTACGGGCGGCGCCTCGTGATCTTCGCGCCCCTATACATCTCCAACCTCTGCGCCAACGAGTGCCTCTACTGCGCCTTCCGCGCCCGCAACGCCGAGGTGAAGCGCCGCGCCCTGACCCAGGAAGAGATCGCCGAGGAGGTCCGACACCTCGTCCGGGAGGGCCACAAGCGCGTGCTCCTCGTGGCGGGTGAGTCCTATCCCAAAGAGGGGCTGGACTACGTTCTGAAGGCCATCGGCACGGTCTACGCCACCCGGGAGGGCAACGGCGAGATCCGCCGCGTCAACGTGAACGTGGCACCGCTCGATCTCGGAGAATTCAAGCGCCTGAAGGAAGCGGGCATCGGCACCTACCAGCTCTTCCAGGAGACCTACCACCGGGAAACCTACGGCCGGGTTCACCTGCGGGGCAAGAAGACCGACTACGACTGGCGGGTGACCTGCATGGACCGCGCCATGGGGGCCGGCATCGACGACGTGGGGATCGGCGTCCTCTTCGGCCTCGCCGACTGGCGTTTCGAAATCCTGGCGCTCCTTCAGCACATCCGGCACCTGGAGGCCAGCTTCGGCGTGGGGCCCCACACCATCAGCGTTCCCCGCCTGGAGCCGGCCACGGGGTCGCAGATGGCGAGCCATCCCCCGAAGCCCGTGTCCGACGTGGATTTCCGGAAGATCGTGGCCATCCTCCGCCTGGCCGTGCCCTACACGGGGATCATCATGTCCACGCGCGAGACGGCGAACATCCGCCGGGAGTCCTTCGCCCTGGGCGTCTCCCAGATCTCCGCAGGCAGCCGCACCAATCCCGGCGGCTACGCAGCGGACCAGAAGAACGACGAGGCCCAGTTCTGCCTGGGGGATGAGCGCCACCTCGCGGAAGTCGTGCGCGACGTGGCCGAGCTGGGGTACATCCCCTCCTTCTGCACGGCCTGCTACCGCCTGGGGCGCACGGGCCGCGACTTCATGGACCTGGCCAAGCCGGGGGAGATCAAGGAACACTGCGCCCCGAACGCGCTCTCCACGTTCCAGGAGTATCTCGAAGACTACGCGACCCCGGAGGCCAAGACCGCGGGGGAGGCCGCCATCCGGTCTCAGCTGGACGCCATGGAACCGGCCGCCGCGGAGCGGGCCGGGAAGATGATCCGGAGCGTCAAAGACGGCAAGAGGGATGTGTTTATTTAAGGACGGGATCGGGGAGCGGGAAGCAGGGAGTCCAAACCGGCGGAACATCGTCCCGTCTTTTCCTAGTCCCAGAGTCCCCCGATCCCCCAGTCCCGTAGTCACGGAAGGACACGATGCAAGGAACGCCTAAGAACATCGGCTCCACATCGGAATTTTCGGCCGGAGGAACGTGGGCAAGAGCAGCCTCCTCAACGCCATCACCCGACAGGCCGTGTCCATCGTCTCCGCGGAGGCGGGAACGACCACGGATCCCGTGGAAAAGCCCATGGAGCTGCTTCCGCTGGGGCCCGTCCTGTTCATCGACACGGCGGGCATCGACGACGAGGGCGCCCTTGGCGAAGCCCGCGTCGCACGCACGCGGGCCATCCTGGACCGCGCGGACCTGGCCGTGCTCGTGGCGGAGGACGGCCACTGGGGCCGCTTCGAAGAGGGACTGCTGGACGAGTTCTCCCAGCGACACCTCCCCGCCCTTGTAGTCCTGAACAAGTGCGACCTTCACCCCGCCGGCGAGACGATCCCGGAAGACCTCCGGCGGCATGAGATCCCCGTAGTTCGCCTCTCGGCCACAACGGGCCAAGGACTGCAGGACTTCCGCCAGGCCCTGCTGGACCTCGCCCCGGAGGATTTTTTCGAATCTCGCGCGATCCTGTCCGATCTCGTGCCACCGGGGCGAACGGCCGTCCTGGTCATCCCCATCGACAAAGAGGCGCCCAAGGGACGCATCATCCTGCCCCAGGTCCAGGCCCTCCGCGACCTGCTCGATCACGGAGGGATCTCCGTCGTGGTTCAAGAGCGCGAACTCCGATCCGCGCTCGCCAACCTGATGGAACCGCCCGCGCTGGTCGTCACGGACTCCCAGGCCTTCCGCGAGGTGGCCACCATCGTCCCGCCCTCGGTCCCCCTCACCTCCTTCTCGATCCTCTTCTCCCGGTTCCAGGGCGACCTCGTGGAGCAGGTGCGAGGTACCCTCGGCATCGGGCGCCTGCGTGAAGGCGACCGCATCCTCGTGGCAGAATCGTGCACGCACCACCCCATCGGTGACGACATCGGCCGGGTGAAGATCCCGCAATGGCTGCGCGAATCCACCGGCCTCACCCTGAACTTCTCCACCGTGCAGGGCCACGACTTTCCGCAAGACCTGTCCCCATACGCGCTCGTGATCCACTGCGGGAGCTGCATGGGCAACCGGAAGGAGATGCTTTCGCGAATTCTCCGCTGCCGCCAGCAGGGGGTGCCCATCACCAATTACGGGCTCACGATCGCCTACTCCCTGGGCATCTTCGAGCGCGCCCTGGCTCCCTTTCCCGAGGCGTTGGGGGCCCTGCGCGCCGCAAGGGGACGGTGACGAGCCCATGGAGAAATCCTTCTCTTCCGATGGCCTCCTGACTCAAGCCGAGGTCCTGTCCTGGCTGACCGAGACCGACTCCGCTCGCATGGAGGCGCTGTGGGCGCGTGCGGATGGCGTGCGCGAGACGCCATGTGGGCGACGCGGTACACCTGCGCGGCCTGGTGGAGATCTCCAACCACTGCGTGAGGAACTGCGCCTACTGCGGCATCGGCCTCCACAACCGCCACGTCCTCGCGGTACCGGATGAACGCGGACGAAATCTTGGAGTGCGCGCGCCTCGCCGCGGAGCTGAAGTTCGGTACGGTGGTCCTCCAGGCCGGAGAGGACTACGGCCTGACGAGAGAATTCGTGACGCAGGTCGTCCGGCAGATCCGTGCGGAGACCCCACTTGCTATCACGCTCAGCTTGGGAGAACGCCCCGAGGAGGACCTCGAATCCTGGCGAGAAGCCGGCGCCGACCGCTTCCTCCTCCGGTTCGAAACCTCCGACCCGGTGCTCTACGAGCGCATCCATCCGTCTCTCCCCGGCCGGAAATCGGACCGCTTCGCCCTCCTCGCCCGGTTGCGCGAGATGGGGTACGAGATCGGGAGCGGGGTGATGGTGGGAATTCCGGGACAGTCCTACGACAGCCTGGCTCAGGACATCCTCCGGTTCGGCCAGTTGGACCTGGATATGATCGGGGTGGGGCCCTTCATCCCCCACCCCGACACCCCGCTGGGAGATCTCTGCTCGCCGGAGATCGAACGGGACCAGGTGCCCGCCACCGAGGACATGACCTACAGGGTGCTTGCCCTCGCCCGGCTGGTCTGTCCCGAGGCCAACATCCCTTCGACCACCGCGCTGGCCACCCTCAACCGGGAGACGGGACGGGAGCTCGGCCTGGCCCGCGGCGCCAACGTGATCATGCCCAACCTGACCCCGGCCCCATACCGCTCGCTCTACGAGATCTATCCTGGCAAGGCCTGCCCATCCGAATCCGTCGACCAGGACGCGCAGGGCATCGGCGGGCGTCTGAGGGCCCTGGGGAGGCCGCCGGGCCGAGGGCCTGGAAGCCGAGGCCGGCGCGAACCTCGTTGCCTCCTCCCATCGCCCGCCCCTTGACATCTCGGTGGCGTTCGCGTATCGTTGCGGCCTTGGAGGCTGTTGACGCCATGACGCATTCGACCGGCACCCTCACCTATCGCAACTATTGGTGGTGGCCCCGTGGGTCGGGTGCGCGCGTGCGCGACGTGGCTTCCTAGGCGCGATTTCGCATCGGACACCTGGCCCACCGGAAACGGTGGGCCTTTTTCTTTGCCCGGCGAGTTTGTCGGCCCCTACGGGCCAGGAGCGGAGAACGGAGCATGCCCCCTTTAGCCGAAACGCCCACGAGAGCCGACCAAGCCCCCGCTCTACTCAAAATCCCCGCGGACCTCACGACGCCGGTGCGCGCCTTCCTCTGCCTCACCTCCCCCGGCGAGGACGCCTTCCTCCTGGAGTCCGTGGCCGGAGGCGAGGCGCAAGCCAGGTACTCCTTCCTGGGCATGGCGCCGGGAGAAATTTTCGAGGCAGGGACTGCGGCCCGCGTCCGCCGCGACGGAAAGCTCCTCCCGCTTGCCGGCTCGCCATCCGAGGCGTTCCGAAGCTGGATCTCGTCCTTCGCCGCGCCGGGGCGTCCCTCGCCCGTGCCATTTCTGGGCGGCGCCGTGGGGTGGATGGATTTCTCCTGCTATGCCTATGCGGAGCCTTCGCTGACGACCTCCTTTCCCAGTGCGCGGCAGGCGCGGATCGTCTTCGGGCTGTTCACCACGGGCCTCGTGTTCGACCACCTGAAGCAGGAAGCATGGCTCTACCGCTTCCCCGCCCCGGGAGAGACGGCGGCCGAGGCGCGTCGCCTTCTCGAGGGCATGGAGGAACGTTTGAAGGGACCCGTACGCCGGGTCGCTCCGCCTCCCGCGTGGGTGCAGGAATCGGGCCCCGACCGGGACCGGTTCTCTCGGAACCTCTCGGCCATCCAGGAGGCCATCCTGGCCGGCGATGCCTACCAGGTGGTCCTGTCCGAACCCTTCGCAGGAACCTTCACCGGCGATCCCTTCGAAGTGTACCGCCGCCTGAGGCGCCTCAACCCGTCGCCCTACCACTTCTATGTCTCCCTCAACGGCCGGCAGGTCGTGGGCGCCTCGCCCGAGATGCTCGTCCGCGTGGAGGGCCGCTCGGTGAGCACCGTCCCCATCGCCGGGACGCGAAGGCGGGGCGCCACGGCCGCGGAGGACCGCCTGTTGGAAGAGGAACTCCTGCGCGATCCCAAGGAGTTGGCCGAGCACGCCATGCTCGTGGACCTCGCCCGCAACGACGTGGGCCGCGTCTGCGACTTCGGAACCGTGTCGGTGCCGGTGCGCGGCGCCGTGGAGCGATTCTCCCATGTCATGCACATCACCTCCGAGGTGCACGGCCGGCTCCGCGCGGGCCTCGCGCCCCTGGACGCCCTCTGGAGCACCTTTCCCGCGGGCACCGTGAGCGGCGCCCCCAAGATACGGGCCGTCCAGCTCCTGTCACAGCTGGAGGGGCAGGACCGGGGCGTCTACGGAGGCGCCGTGGGCACGGTGGACGCGGCCGGGAACCTGGAAACCTGCATCGCCATCCGAACCGTGGAGTTCGAAGGGGGCCGCGCGCGTTTCCGGTCCGGCGCGGGCATCGTGGCCGACTCGTCGGCCCAGGCGGAGTGGGAGGAGATCCACCACAAGGCGGGGGTCATGCTGGCGGCGCTGGGGGGGGAATCATGAATTTCGAATGGCGAATTGCGAATTGCGAAATGCGAAATGCGAATTGTGAATTGTCCGCGAGGAGCCATGATCCTATTCATTGACAACTACGACTCCTTCACCTTCAACCTGGTGTCCATGATGGGCGCTCTGGAGCCGGATCTGCGGGTCGTGAGGAACGACGCGGTCACGGTGGACGACGTCCGCGGCATGACGCTCTCCGGGTTGGTCCTCTCCCCTGGCCCCGGCACTCCGGCCGATTCGGGCGTCTGCCCGGACCTCGTGAAGGCGTTCGCCGCCGAAGTGCCCATCCTGGGCGTCTGCCTCGGTCACCAGGTCATCGTGGAAGCCTTCGGCGGGCGGGTCGTGCGGGCCGCCAAACCCATGCACGGCAAGATTTCGCCGGTGGTCCACGACGGCACGGGCCTCCTCGACGGCCTGCCCAGCCCCTTCGCCGCGGGCCGGTACCATTCGCTCGTGGCGGAGCCTGCCAGCCTGCCTGCGGAACTCTTCGTGCAGGGAACGACGGCCGGCGGAGAAATCATGGCGGTCAGGCATCGAACCTTGCCTTGCCACGGCGTCCAGTTCCATCCCGAGTCCATCCTGACCCCAGAAGGCGCCTGCGTCCTGAAGAATTTTATCCAGCTCTGCCGGGAGACCCGCCGTGCGTAAGGACTTTCTTGCCAAGGCCGCGGCGGGGCAGCGCCTCACGCGGGAGGAGGCCCTGGATGTGGGCCGCGACCTCGCGGCGGGGCACAGCGAGCCCTTCCAGTGCGCCGCGTTCCTGGCCGCTCTGGCGGCCCGCGGGGAGACTTCCGAAGAGCTTGCGGGCCTGGCCCAGGCCTTCGCCGAGGCGGCGACGCCCATGCGGCCCTTTCCGGACGCGGTGGACACCTGCGGGACGGGAGGCGACGGGAGGGGAACCTTCAACCTGAGCACCGCCGCGGCGCTCACGGCGTGCGGCGCTCGGCGCCACCGTGGCCAAACACGGGAACCGGTCCGTGTCCAGCGCCTGCGGTTCGGCGGACCTCCTGGAGCGCGCGGGCCTGGCGGTGGACTCCACGCCCCGAGAGGCGGAGGAGCGGTTGTTGCATCAGCACTTTTGTTTTCTCTTCGCCCAGCGGTTTCACCCGGCCATGGCCCACGTGGCACAAGTACGGCGCGCGCTCGGGTTCCGGACCGTCTTCAATCTGCTGGGGCCCCTTCTCAACCCCGCGGGCGTCAAGCACCAGGTGGTGGGCGTCTTCGACGAACCCCGCCAATCTCTCATGGCCCACACCTTGCTCGCGCTGGGAACAGAGCGCGCCCTCGTCATCCACGGCCACGGAGGGTACGACGAGGCCGTCCTGCACGGGCCCGTGGCGGTCATGGAGGTGGCCGGCGGTCACATTCAACGATACGAGCTTTCGGCCTCCGACTTCGGCCTCCCGCAGGGCCGACCGCAAGACCTTGCGGGGGGAAACGTGGCCGAGAACGCCGGTATCCTCGAAACGCTTCTGGCAGGAGGCGGACCGCCGGGCCTGCGTCGCGCCGTGGCGGCCAACTGCGCGCTGGCCCTCAGGGGTTGCGGCATGTGCGAGGACCTTCGGGAGGGCGCCGGGCGAGCGGCGGAGGCACTGGGGACGGGCTCGGTGGGACGCTTCGTGGACGGCCTTCGCCCAACTTCGCAGGAGGCTCGCCGTGCACAGGTTTCTTGAAGATATCCTGGCGCGGCGCAGGGCGCGGATCGAAGAGGTCAAGCGCCTCGAATCCGGCCCGGTTCTTCACGCCTCCCCCTGCTCCCCTCCCGCCGATCCCGTCCCCGGCGCTGCGCGGTCTCGGCGGCTTCATCATCGCCGAGGTGAAGCGGCGCTCGCCCAGCAAGGGGGACCTCGCGCCGGACGCGGACGCCGCTCTCCTGGCGCGGGCCTACGAGCGTGGCGGGGCGGCGGCGGTGAGCGTGCTCTGCGAGCCCGACTTTCTTCGGGGGATCGCGGGCCGATGTCCGGCGCGCCGCCCAGGCCGTCGCCGTTCCCGTCCTGTGCAAGGATTTCATCCTGGATCCCGT
Organism: uncultured Acidobacteriota bacterium; assembly: GCA_963772255.1. Lineage (GTDB taxonomy): Bacteria > Acidobacteriota > UBA4820 > UBA4820 > DSQY01 > JAKAJA01. The sequence goes on along the minus strand of CAVYWK010000001.1, from coordinate 29,248 downwards.
CCAGCTCCAGATGGCCGGCGCCGACGGCGCGAGCTGGGTCCTGCTCATCGCCAGGGTGCTGGGACCCGATCTGCCCGCCATGGTCCGGGCCGCTCTCCAGATCGGACTGGAACCCCTCGTGGAGACGCACGACGAGCGGGAGTTGGCCGACGCGGTCTCGGCAGGAGCACGGCTCTTGGGTATGAACGCAAGAGATCTGGACTCCTTTCAAGTTGACCTTGGCCGGGTTAGGCGCCTACTGCCGCTCTGTCCGCCGCATTGCGCCTGCGTGGCCGAAAGCGGCCTCCGAAACGCCGGGGATCTGTGTGACATGCGCGATGCCGGCGCCCACGGGTTTCTCGTGGGTGAGACGCTCATGCGGAGCCCAGATCCGGAAGGCCTCCTCAGGCATTTCCTGGGCGAGCTCCATCCCACACCGCATCGGGTGGAGGCGCTCCCGTGATCGCCCCCGCGAGATTGCCCTCATCGAATCGACCGTGGATCAAGGTCTGCGGCGTGCGGTCCCTGTCCGACCTCGAAATCTGCGCCTCCGCGGCAGCCAGCCACGTCGGGATCAACACCTGGCCCGGAAGCCCACGCTCGGTTCCGCCGCGGGTCGCGACGACCCTGCTCGAACACGCGCGGCGCCTGGGCCTCGCCACCGTCCTTCTCCACCTCCCGGGGTCCCCGCTTCCTCTGTCCGCGACCCTTCGCCTGCATCCCGATTTCGTCCAGGTGCTTCATACGCCCTCCCCGTCCCTGCGCGCGGCGCTGGCATCCGAGGGAATCGGGCTGGTGGAATCCCGTCCCGCCCGACGGTTAGGGGCTCCCGCGCTGCCCTGGGGACAGGTCTTGCTCCTGGATTCGGGGGTCCCCGGCAGACACGGAGGCACGGGGACCACGTTCGACTGGGTCTTGGCGCGGCGCGCTCCCCGCCCCTTCGTGCTGGCCGGAGGCCTGGGACCGGACAATGTGGTCGCGGCCATCGGGACGTGCCGTCCAGACGGCGTAGACGCCGCATCGCGCCTGGAGTCCAGCCCGGGGCGCAAGGACGCCGGAAGGATTCGCGCGTTCTGCGAAGCCGCGAGGGCGGCTTTCAAGGAGAACCTCCATGCCCTTTGATCTGATGGCGAAGGAGCGCGATTTCGGACCCTTCGGCGGCCGGTTCGTTCCCGAGACCCTCATGGCACCGCTGATGGAGCTCGAGGAAGCTTTCCGCGACGCCTGGGAGGACGAGCGATTCCGCAGCGACCTTGGCACGCTCCTGCGAGATTACTCCGGGCGTCCGACTCCGCTGACCCCCGCGCGCAGGCTGGCGGAGGCCGCGGGCCTGGCCTCCGTGCATCTCAAAAGGGAAGACCTGGGGCACACGGGCTCCCACAAGATCAACAATGCGCTGGGGCAGGCCCTCCTGGCGCGGCGCATGGGAAAGAAGCGCGTCATCGCCGAGACGGGCGCGGGCCAGCACGGCGTGGCCGCCGCGACCGCGTGCGCCCTCCTCGGCCTGAATTGCACGGTCTACATGGGAGAGCAGGATATTGTCCGCCAGGCGCCCAACGTGGCCCGCATGCGCCTCCTGGGCGCCGCGGTCTCCCCCGTCTCCGCCGGCCAGGCCACGCTGAAGGAAGCCATCAACGAAGCCCTGCGCGACTGGGCCGCCGATCCCTCCGACACCTATTACCTCCTGGGCTCGGCGCTCGGTCCCCGGCCCTATCCGGCCATGGTCCGGACCTTTCAGTCGGTCATCGGCGCGGAAGCCCGGAACCAGTACCTGGATGCGGAAGGCCGCCTCCCGGACGCCGCCGTGGCCTGCGTGGGTGGCGGATCCAACGCCATCGGACTCTTCTCGGCGTTCCTCGAAGATCCGGCGGTGAATCTGATCGGGGTGGAAGCGGGCGGCGAGGGCGCTGGGCCGGGGCAGCACGCGGCGAGGTTTTCCGGCGGTTCCCCCGGCGTGCTACACGGCACCTTGACCTACCTCCTTCAGGATGGCGGGGGGCAGGTCTTGCCCACGAGCAGCGTCGCCGCGGGTCTGGACTACCCGGCCGTGGGACCGGAGCACAGCGAACTGTTCCGAAGGGGGCGCGCGCGCTACACGAGCGTAGGCGATGAAGCGGCCCTCTCGGCGTTTCGAACCCTGAGCGTCCTGGAGGGCATCATCCCGGCCCTGGAGAGCGCCCACGCGGTGGCGTGGGTCCTGGACCGCGGCGCCGACGAGCTAGGAAGCGCCGCCCGCGTGCTCGTGAACCTCTCGGGCCGCGGCGACAAGGACATGGGGAGCTTCGAAGCGTGATTACAGAACTGCGAATTGCGAATTGTGGAATTGCGAATAATAGCGACCAAGCATGCGGAACGGCGAGGACGTGGAACTCGTTTCCACATTCGCATCTCCAGTCACCTGATCACTTGATCACTCAGTCACCCGATCACTTGATCACAGTTTCGCAGAGGTCATCAAAATGGGCCACCCCATGAGTATCCTTAGAGAGCGATTATCGAAAGGCCGCGCGCTGATGCCCTACCTCACGGCGTCCGACCCTTCGCAGGAGGCGTCCCTCGAAGCGGCCCTGGGCGCGGCGGAGGGCGGTGCGGCGGCGCTGGAAATCGGCATCCCCTTCTCCGATCCCGTGGCCGACGGCCCCGTCATCCAGCTCGCCCACCAGCGCGCCCTCGCGGCCGGGGGAAGCGTATCCCAATCCCTCGCTCTCGTGACGGATTTGCGTCGCCGGAGCGGCGTTCCCGTGGTGCTCTTCACCTACTTCAATCCGGTGCTCGCGTATGGCACAGACAGGTTCGTCCAAGACGCCCGAAGTGCTGGGGCACAGGGCGTCCTCGTGCTCGACCTGCCGCCCGAGGAGGAACCGGAGTGGTACGTATTCCTTGCGGCGAAAGAGCTCGACCCGATCATCTTGCACAGCCCCAACACCTCGCAATCAAGAGCCGCGCGGATCCTGCCCATGGGCCGGGGCTTCGTCTACGTGGTATCTCGCACGGGGGTCACCGGCGGGCATACCGGCGTCACCGACGAGCTGGCGGAGCGCATACGAACACTGCGTCTCCTCACCGACCTTCCGCTGGCGGTGGGGTTCGGGATCCGCGAGTACAAGGACGTGGAGACCGTCTGGAGCATGGCCGAGTGCGCGGTCACCGGCTCCGCCTTCGTGGACCATCTCAAATCCGTGGCACTGGAAAATGTCCGCACCGCGGCTCGCAGCCTTTGTCAACACGCTCACCCAATCCGATAAGCCAAGACAGGAGATTGCGCCATGATCGTCAAACTGAGCCTCCCGGCCTCCCCCTCGGCCCTGAGCGCCGTCCTCACGGCCCTGGCCCGGCAGGGTTACGAGACCAAGCGCGTCGAGTTGCCTTTTGGCACCTTTGCCGTGGGCCTGGGTGACGGCGCCGGGGACACGGTGTCGGTGGGCGCCATGGAGGGCGTGGTCTGGGCACGGAAGGGATCGGAGCGGGCCGTTCTCGCGGCCCTCGAATCGGCCCCGGCCGGGACCGAAGTCCCGCTGGGCGCGTTCACGATCGGCGGCGAGACCCTCGCCGTCATGGCCGGTCCCTGTTCCGTAGAGGACCGGGACCAGATCCAGACCTGCGCCCGATTCGTGGCCGCCTACGGTGCCACGGCCCTACGCGGTGGAGCCTTCAAACCGCGCACCTCGCCGTACTCCTTTCAGGGATTGGGTCACGAGGCCCTGGAAATGCTCGCCGACGCGGGCCGCGCCACGGGCCTTCCCGTGGTCACGGAGGTCATGGAACCCTCCGACGTCGAATCCATGGCTCCCTTGACGGACTGTTTCCAGGTGGGCGCGCGTTCCATGCAGAACTTTCCGCTCCTCCGCGAGGTGGGACGGGTGGGTAAACCGGTCCTGCTCAAGCGCGGGCCCTCCGCCACCGTGAAGGAGTTCATCCTGGCGGCGGAGTACATCCTGCTGGAGGGGAACCCCAACGTGATCCTGTGCGAGCGAGGCATCAGGACCTTCGAGACCTCCACGCGAAACACGCTGGACCTGAACGCGGTGCCCGTCCTCAAGGCGCAGACGCACCTGCCCGTGGTGGTGGACCCGTCCCACGGCACGGGGCGGAGGGACGCCGTGATCCCCATGGCGCGCGCCGCCGTGGCTGCGGGAGCGGACGGCCTCATGGTGGAGGTGCACCCCGATCCTGCCCGCGCGCTCTCGGATGGCGACCAATCCCTCACCCTCGCCCAGTTCCGCACCCTCGTCGAAGAGATACGACCCGTCGCTCTGGCCGTGGGCCGCAAGGTCGCCGCCCCCCACCTCCCCTCCTTCGGCGAGACCAGAGCCACAGGGCCGACGCCGGGGCACCGGCTGGGGCCTGGGGGAGTGAGGGAAGAATTCGGAGTTCGGAATTGGGATTGCGGATTTAGTTAGAGCGGCGGCAGGGAGCAGGAAGCCGCGGTTGTTCGTCTGTAGGGGCGGGGCCCCGTCCCCGCCCGCCGTGGCGCCGCGCAAGGGCGGAACACTTACGGCGACGGGAGGGCGCGGAGGCCCTCCCCTACACCTTCACATCTTGCACGTCGCTTCTTGCATCTCGCGTCTCGCGTCTCGCGTCCAGCGTTATTGCCACGCCGCGCTCTGCCATGGTATGAGGGCTAGGGAGGAACACCGTGGGGAAAACGCCGCACCCTTGGACCGACGACGAACTCATCGCCCGCGGCATCTCCTACCGGGGACACGGCCTGGCCGTCTCCGCCGAACCCTTCGCCCCGGATTCCGAAACCCTCGCCCTCGTGCGGCGGCGCGTGGAGGCCGCTTCGGCGGCCGCGGAGACGGTGGCAGAGGCCTTTGCCGGCGATGCCGAGGTGCGGTCGCTCTACGGTTACGGCGCCCTTCAGGAGACCTGCGTCCTCAAGGACCCCGGGTACCGTCCGCTGATTCCGCTGGGACGCTGGGACGCCTTCCTTTTCCCCCATGGGCCGCGTTTCATGGAGTACAACACGGACGGCGCCGCGGGGTGGCACTACTCGGCCGCGCTTTCCGCGCTCTGGCGAGAGTGGGCAAACCTCCCGCCCGAACGGAGTTCCCTGCCCAGGAGGCTCCTGGACACGCTCCTCTTCTGCTTCCATCAGTGGGATCGGCGGGGCGTGGCGAGCCCGCGCATGGCCATCGTGGACTGGGCCGAGGTGGGAACCCGGTCGGAGCAGGAAGCTCTCGCGGCGGCCTTCACCGCCTGGGGCACCCCCACCTCCGTGGAAGACCCGCGCGCGCTCCGTGCTCAGGGAGGCCGGGTGCGCGGCGCCCACGGCGACTACGACCTCGTCTACCGCCGGGTCGTGAGCGAGGAGGTCTTCTCCCGGTCCGAAGAGATCAGGCCCTTTATCGACGCCTATCTGGAGGACGCCGCGTGCTTCGTGGGCTCCTTCCGCACCGATCCGGCTTGGGGCAAGGCGCTCTTCGTTCTCCTCTCCGACCCGCGCTTCTCGCGGTTGTTCACGGAAGACCTTCGCGACAGCCTGGGTGACTCAGTTCCCTGGAGCCGTGTTCTGGTTCGGGGGCCGGTCACCTTCGAGGGGCGGGAGCATGACCTGCAGGACCTCCTTCTCGCGCGCAGGGAGGAGTTCCTTCTCAAGCCGCTCAAGTCCTACGAGGGCCGGGGCGTCTTCGCTGGGCCCCTCACGCCGCCGGAGGTATGGCGAGGGGCCGTGCTGAAGGGCCTGGAACGCCGCGACACGCTCGTGCAGACCATGCTCCAACCCGCCCCGTTCCCCTCCGAATTCGAAGGCCGGCCCCTTTACATGCAGCCGGGCGAATATGTCCTCCTGGGTCGCCTCGCCGGCTTTCTCGCCCGATCCGGCGCCACTCCTCTCATCACACCCGACAACCCCGAGCGATACCACCCCGTCGCCGTGGAGGTCCCGTGGAGCATCCCGCGTGATTACGAACGCATCGTGCGCGAGATCCGCGAAGCCCTCACGCCTGGCGCCACACGCGGGGAGCGCATGCGCACGGTGGTGGACTTGCTCTGGTCTCACCTGCACGGCGCAGGCGTGGCTTGGCTGGGCTTTTACGAAATCGCCGAAGACGCAGACTCCATGCTCCTCACCGTGTGCCGGCCCAGGCCCGCGTGCTCACCCATCGGGCTCCACGGCGTCTGCGGGAAGGCGTGGAAGGCGCGCGCGTCCCAGATCGTGGACGATGTGCACGCCCTCGGGGCCAGCCACATCGTCTGCGACCCGTCCAACCTGTCCGAGGTCGTCGTCCCCTGTCTCGACGCGGACGGTTCGTGCTGGGGCGTCCTGGACCTGGACAGCCGATCGCTCGCCTCCTTCAAGGTGGACGACGCGGAGGGTCTGCACCGGGTCCTCGATGCCGCCGGCCTCACGGTCTGATCCCGTGGGGCGGACACTCCTGGGTGCCATAACCCGTGGCGCGGACACTCCTGTCCGCGTCCCACCCTCAAGTTCTTCGAGATAGTGACACTCCAGCCCGAAGGGCTAGCTAACGAGAACCCTCTACCTCGGCCAGAGCCAGCCGAAGACCGCCGCCGTGACGACCGCGTAGATCAGGCCGTCCACCGTGGCCTTGATGGTGGAGATCCAGGCCCGGCGGTACCAGATGGACATTTGCCAGAGGGCGAACGAATATCCCATGAAGGCCGTGGCGCCCACGAACCGGAAGGCGTGCAGGCCGCTCGCACCCGGGGCGAGCGCGCGTCCCGCGATGTAGGCCGAGAATAGACCCACCACGGCCGAGTAGATGAACCACTGGACCAGGTTTGAGGTCATCGCCATGGGCCCGTTGGGCAGGACCGTCACCACCATCACAGGACCCTTCTCCATCTTCTGGGCGAATTCCGGCGAGCGCATGTCCGCGGGTCCCGAAGGCCGCGGCACCATGTAGTCCCCGGGCGGAATGGCGAGGGGCCGCAGGGCCTCCCGCACCTCGTCCTCCTTGGGCATCTTCGGATAGTCGTTCCTGTGCCAGAGCGGCGCCATGTGGATCACCGAGCTGACGACGAAGACCGCCACCGAGGAGAGAAGAACCGGCAGCCATAACGCACCCAATCCGGTCATGGGATCCTCCTTGCCGTCTCAAACCCCCGCGCGCAGTTCGAAGCGCACGCCGTTCTTGCTGTCGGCCTTCACCGCATACATGAGATCGTCGGCGGCGCGGACCATGGCGTCCACGGAGCTGGGCGGCGTGACAAAAGTGACCACGCCGATGCTGATCGTCACCAGCCATGCCTGGCCCTGCATCTGCTTGAACATGGCCTCCTGGATCTTGGCGACCGCCGACTGCGCCCCGGCCTGATCCGTCTCCGTCAGCAGCACGCCGAACTCGTCACCGCCCAGCCGGGCGATCAGATCCGTGGCACGCAGGTGCTCCTGCACGGAGTTGCTCACCACCCTGAGTACCTCATCACCCTGCGCGTGCCCGAACCGGTCGTTGACAAGCTTGAAGTCGTCGATGTCCAGGTATGCCAGAGACAGGGGGCGGCCGAATCGCCGCGCGCGCTCCAGCTCGAGCTGGGCGAACTCATAGAAGTAGCGCGAGTTGGCGGTTCCGGTGGTGCGGTCGGTGCGGGCCAGATCCCGCTCGCGCCGGAAGGATTCCCTAAGATTGTCCAACAGCAAAGTGACCACGACAAAAAATCCGAGGCGGGCTGCGAGGTTCCAGACGTAGATCCACCGGGTCAAATAGACATGTCCGCTTGCGATATCGGCAAGGAACCAGACCACCGCGCTCAGGCAAGACACCCCAAAACCCATGCGGCGCCCCACGAACCAGCTCGCCGCGGCGATGGGGGCGAGATAGAAGAGCGAGATGCTGACCTCGTAGCCGGTCAGATAGTCGACGATGCCGAGCACGAAGACACCCGCGATGCTCGCGATTCCCCAGAAGAGCACGCCGCGAGTGCGCAGAGCGTTCATGACATCCACCACCGAGAGCCTCCCGTGCGGAGAGCATTCTAGCAGGAATCGGCGCCGCGCCGAGAAGCCGCGCGGGTGGCCGAGGGTGGGCGGCAGTCGAAGGGTGCGCCTCTCCGGGGAGGGCTACTTCAACATCAAGCGTCTTCCCAAACCTGGGCGAAGGCGATGACATGGCCATCCGGATCGAGGCTGTAGCCGGCCAAATGCCCCCAATCCCTGAGGGCGACGGCGCTCAACTCCATCGCGCCCGCGCTTAACGCACGCTCGTGAAATTCTCGGGCATCGTGCGGAGACGAGATAGAGCTCCGCGCGAGGGATGCCGTGGCACGGGGTCATGTCGGGCAGCGCCGGCCCCAACAGGCGCCGGATGCCCACTTCGGGCATGAGCCCCAACACGGCCCCACAGTTCAGTTCGAATTCGGTCATCCCCGGGACATTCAAAGAAGGCGCCACACCGAGCACGCTCGCATAGAAGGCCGTGCTTCGAACCTGATCGCTCACATACAGGATGAAATGCGCCCGCACCCAAACCTCCTTGCTGATTCTCATTAATCCACGAGCTGGCCGTCAATTGGATGACGCACCGCCCTCTCGCCTGAGAAGTGGTGGGAGCAGCCAGCGATAGCGGGACGAGGCAGGGGTTCTCGCGGACAGGAGTGTCCGCGCCACGGAGAGGTCGCAACAGCCTGCTAGGTCCAGCTGACACGGTAACGGCAGACGGCGCCGCCGGCGGCACGGCACTCTTCTTCCTTGACCTCCACCGTCTTGGCGCCGCACATCTTCAGCGCCTCCTTGTACCACCCCACCACCGTGAGGCAATCCAGCTGGGAGAAGGTATCCGCATCGTAGGTCGTCATGACCCCCGTGGTGGGTCCCTCCGGCTTCCACTCCCGGCGTCCCGTATCGTAGTAGAACTGGTAAATGAAGGAAGTCCGGTCCATAAATGCCAGCGGGCTGCCCGGCGAGAGGAAGTTCTTGTGGACCCCGCCAAGATTCTCCTTTGCGGAGGCAGCGCCGATCCCTTCGAACAGGGTTCTGGAACCTCCCCCGCATACTTTCACTATGGCGTCATCCAGGCGTTTGCCGAGCTCGAAAGGATACCAGCAGACGTTCGCCACATAGCCCTCAAGCTGGGCCCTGTCATCCGGAGGCATGGCCGCCAGGACACGATCCCACGCATCGGCCCCAAAATGTTTCGTGACGAACACCTTCCTCGCCAAAAGGACATTCCCCTTGACCTTCATGGCAACCTCACCCCCATTGAATAATGGGCCTATGGTAGGTCGTGCATCCAAAACAGTCAAGGAACACATTCGGGTTCTAGACTTTCGCCGCGGTGCGGTTGTCCAGATTGGGCAGCCAGGGGATGAGGGCCATGCTGGGGATGGTGACGAAGAACGTGAAGGCGAAGAAGAGGGGCCAGCCCATCCAGACGGCGAGGTAGCCGGAGAGCACGCCGGCGAGGGTGGAGCTGATGTTCATGACGCTGGTGGCGATGGAGAAGTGCGCCGCCTTGTTCTGGGCCTTGCAAGTGCGCTGGATGAAAACCATGAAGACGCTCGTGCCCATGCCCGCGCCGAAGGCCTCCATGACCACGAAGGGCCCCACGGCGAAGGGGTTGGCGGCACCCGCCTCGGGATGCCCCACCAGATGTCCGTAGAAAAGAGCCAGGGCCATGTAGAGGAGATGGGGCACGTTCTGCGCCAGCATGAGCGGCCAGATGACCCGCTTCAGCGTGTACTTGGAGATGAGATATCCGCCGAGGATTCCGCCCGCGATGGAGGCGGCGATGCCGAAGGTGCCGTAGATGATCCCGTACTGCGCCCGGTTGATGCCGATGTCCTTGAGGAGCGGGTAGACCATGGCGAGGAGGGCGGATTCGCCCGTCCGGTAGGTGAGCAGGAATGCCAGGGCCACGCCCATCCGGGGCTGGTCGAGGTAGTCCACGAAGGCCTTGGCGTAAAAGGAGTCGGAGGCCGCAAGGTTGCGCTTGAGTCGGCCCAGATTCACCAGGAGCACGAGCAGGATCACCACCAGCGCGATGGTGATGAAGCCGGGCAGGCCGATTTTGTTCAGGAGCGGCTTGGAGGGCGCGATCCACGCCTGAACCTGCGGCAGGCCCCAAACCCACCACACGGCGCCCACCGCCGCCGCCGCAAGCGCGAGGTCTCCCAGGGCTTTGGGGCGCAGGAGCACGCGCAGCAGCTCGCCCATGGGCCGCTTGGGCACCTCGCGGACGGGCAGGAAGAAGAAGTGGACGAGGAGAAGGGCGAGCATGACGGCCGCGGCGAGCCCGAACCCCGCGCGCCAGTCGGTGACGCCGGAGAACCACACGACCCCGCCGCCGCCGGCGATGAGGGCCAGCCGGTAGGCCATGGCCTGGTAGCCCACGAACCGAGCCTGGCTCTCGCGGTCCAGCGCCTCCAGGTAGAAGCCGTCCACCGCGATGTCGTGCGTGGCGGAAAGGAAGGCCGTGAGCAGGAAGAGGACCGACACGACCTCCAGCGGGTTCGCCAGAGCCGACCCCGCGGCCATGGCCAGGACTGCGAGCACGAGGGCCACCTCCGCGCCCAGAAGCCACCGGCGTTTGGTGGAGAAGGCGTCCACGGCGGGCGCCCAGAACGCCTTGAGGACCCACGGCAGGCCATAGAGCGAGGTGAGGCCGATGGCCTGGAGGCTCGCCCCGTGGTCCTTGAAGAAGACCGTGGAGATCTGCCGCACGAGGCTGTAGGGGAAGCCCTCCGCGAAGTAGGTCGTGAGCGCCCACACCGGCGGCCACCCACGCTGCGTTTCGTCCTGCTCAACTCGCTCAGCAGAATCCGCCATCAGGTTCTCTCCAGAAGAAACTGACTCACCACAGAGGCACAGAGACACAGAGGGAGACTAAAATGGGGTGTCAGGTGACGGCCTTCGAAGGAACGAATGGGAGTTGTTGGAGCATTGGGTGCCTCTGACCTTTCTTCTCCTAGAAGCTTGTTTCTCCGTGCCTCTGTGCCTCTGTGGTGAGATTTTCTTCCTTTCCGTTCTTCTGAAGTGACTTCTACCTCTCGATGCGCCCGAGGAGGCGCAGCAGCCCGTCGAGGACGGTGAGGGGATGGGGCGGACAGCCGGGGATGTAGAGGTCCACGGGGATGTCGTCGGGCATGCCCGCCACGGCGGCGCTGCCGGCGAAGGTGCCACCGGAGAGGGCGCAGGCGCCGGAGAGGATCACGAGCTTGGGGGTGGGCACCGCTTCGTAAGTGGAGCGCAGGGCGTCGGCCATGTTGCGCGTCACGGGCCCCGTCACCACGATGCCGTCCGCGTGGCGCGGGGACGCCACGAACTGGATGCCGAAGCGCCCCAGGTCGAAGCCCACGGTGCTCAGGACGTTCAGGTCGGCCTCGCAGCCGTTGCACCCGCCGGCGCTCACCTGGCGCAGCTTGAGCGAGCGGCCGAAGAGCCGCTTCATCTCACCCTGGAGCGCTTCCACCTTGGGGCGGAGGCTCTCGTGACCGAGGACCAGGCCCTCCCTCGCCGTGGACGCGAGGGCATACTCCCGTGTGAACTCCACGGCGTTCTGTGGGCAGGCTTCGGCGCAGGCCGGGCAGAAGAGGCAGCGCGCCAGGTCCAGCCACAGGCCGCGCTCGACTCCGATGGCCCCCGTAGGGCACGCGTCCGCGCAGGCTTGGCAACCCTCGGGGCACCGGTCCGGATGCAGGACGGGCAGGCCGCGGAAGCGCTCGGGCAGCGGGTTGGAGGCGGGCGGGAAGGCCTGGGTCCGGTAGCCCTGCCGCAGCCGGGCTCTGAGCAGGTTGATCATCGGTCGTGCCCCGCGTAGGACAGGTTGAAGCTCTTGTTGCACAGGGGGAAGTCCGAGATGGCCCCGCCCCGCATGGCCACGGCCAGGCCCATCCAGTTGTGCAGCGACGGGTCCGTGATCTGGTAGAGCGCCACGGCGCCGTCCTCGCCGGTGACCGCCGCATGGACCGTCTCGCCCCGCCACCCCTCCACCAGGGCAACGGCGATCCTCCCCGGCTGGCGAGGGTGTGTTTCTGCTCTGACAGGGCCAGACGGGAGGGCCGGAAGGTGTTCCTCCAGGAAGCGGAAGGACTGCTGGATCTCCAGCCAGCGCACCATGGCCCGGGCGTAGACATCGCCCGACGAGAGCATCTGCAGGGGCACCTGGGCGAAGCGGAAGAAGCCTGCCGGGTAGTCCTGCCTCACGTCCCGGGCGCAGCCGCTGGCCCTGGCCGCGGGGCCCACCACGCCGAGGGCCTCGGCCTGATCCCGGTGGAGGACGCCCGTGCCCTCGAACCGGCCCTGCACGGACGCCGAGCCGAAGAGCAGCGCCGCGGTGTCCTCCATGTCGCGCTTGAGAACCGACAGGGCTGCGAGCGTGCCGTCGATCCATGCCGGCGTTCCGTCGAAGCGCACGCCGCCGGGAGCCACCAGTCCCCTGCCGAAGCGGTTTCCGCACAGGCCCTGGGTGAGGTTCAGGAAGTCCCCGCGGAGGCGCCCGAAGAAGGACGCCGACGGCAGGTACCCCACGTCGCCCGCCAGGGCGCCCAGGTCGCCCGCGTGGTTGGCCAGGCGCTCCAGCTCCAGAGCCGCGGCGCGCAGGGCGTGGGCTCGCGCTGGCACGGCCGTGCCCGAAAGAGCCTCCTCCACCTGGGCGAAGGCCGTGGTGTGGGCAACGACCGAGTCCCCCGCGATGGATTCTGCGGTGGTGAGGCGCCGCGCCTCGGGGGCCGAGCAAAGAATGCCCTCGGCGCCGCGGTGCTGATACCCGAGCTGGATCTCCAGGTGGAGGACCTCCTCCCCGTGGCACTGGAAGCGGAAGTGGCCCGGTTCGATGATGCCCGCATGCACGGGCCCCACGGCCACCTCGTGAACCTCGTCGCCCTCCGCGGCAAAGTAGGGATAGCCCGCGGGGATGGGCTCGCCGGTGGGCTGGTCGGGAAAGCGGAGGGGCTTGAGCCAGGGGTGACCTTCGGGGACGATGCCGTTCGTCTCCCAGAGGTCCCGCTCGAAGGCCTGCGCCTGCGGCCAGTCCCTGGTGAGCGACGGATAGGCGCGAGCCTCTCCCAGAGCACCCGCGTGGAGCGACAGCGACCCCGCGCCGTCCACGGCCACGAGCGCCAGGAGCATGCGTCCCCCGGCACTGCCCAAGGACAGGAGACCCACGAGCCGCCCGCCCTCCGATCCTTCCCGCAGGACCGCCTGGCGGAACTCGGGGATCGGCGTCGCGTGCACATCGGCCAGGGCGAGGCTGCCACCGTTGGTGAGGGTCTTGGAGGCGTTGCTCATCCTTGCCCTCCCAGAAGCAGGGCCGCCGACTTGAGCAGCGCAGTGAGCCGCTCCGGAAGATACAGCCCGAGGAGCAGGGACGCGGCGGCGAGCACCGCGGGGGGCGCCAGCACCATCACCGCGTGCCATCCTTTCAACTCCGTTACGGGGGGCTCGGACGGCTCGGGAGGCTCGCCGAAAATCATGCCGAGGAAGGCCGCGCCCATGGCCGTGAAGGCCACGGCCAACAGGAGGAGATACAGCGCAGAGAGCCAAGTGTGGCCGCCCGCCAGGGCCGCCAGCAGGATCGTGAATTCGCTCACGAAGAGTCCGAAGGGCGGCGTCCCCGTGATGGCCAGGAAGCCCGCCGCGAACAGGACGGCCACGAAGGGCGCCCGCCGCGCCAGGCCGGAGACTCCCGCCACCGCCTTGCTGTGATAGAGCAGGAACACGGCCCCCGCCGTGAAGAAGAGCAGGGCCTTGGCGAGCGAGTGGTTGAGCGCGTGCAGCAGCGCCCCGTAGGCCGCCGGGCCGCCGCCCAGGCCTATGCCCACCGCGAGGATGCCCATGTGCTCCACGCTGGAGTAAGCCAGGAGCCGCTTGTAGTCCGGTTGGCGAATGAGGAAGGCCGCCGCCGTCGCCATGGAGACGAAGCCCAGCACGAGAAGGGGCCTGCGCGCGAAGTCCCCCAGGCCCGCGGCGTGGGTCACCTGAAAAGCGCGCAGGATGCCCAGGAAGGCGCAGTTGAGCAGGGCTCCTGAGAGCAGGGCCGAAACCGGCGAGGGCGCCTCGGAGTGCGCGTCGGGCAGCCAGGTGTGCATGGGGGCCAGACCCATCTTCGTCCCGTAGCCCACCAGCAGGAAGAGGAAGGCGGTCTTGACCCAGCCGGGGGCCATCTCCGGAGCGACGGCCATGAGGTGGTCGAGCTGGAGCGACCCCTCGGCGCCCGGCGGGATGGCCAGCGCCATAAAGAAAGTGCCTGCAAGAGCCAGCGCGATGCCCACGGAGCATAGGATGAGGTATTTCCAGGCCGCTTCGAGACTTCGCTCCGAACGGTCGAAGAAGATGAGCGTGGCGCTGGAGAGCGTGGTGGCTTCCAGGGCCACCCAAAACAGGCCCAGGTGCCGGCTGAGCACCGCGAGGGTCATGGATCCGAGGAAGAAAAGCATCGTGGGGACGTAGTAGCGCCGCCGGGGGTGCCGGTGCAGCCCCATGTAGCCGAAGGTGTAGACGGCGCCCAGGGCGAAGAGCAGCGTCACGATGCCCAGGAAAATCTGACCCAGGGCGTCGGCGCCCAGCGCTCCGCCCCACTCTGGCGGGGGCGGGTTCAGGATCACGCGCGTGGCCAGCGCCGCTTGAACGAGCCCCGCAGCCATGAAGACCGCCCGCCGCGCCGTGCGCCCGGGCAGGACCCAGGCGAGCACGCCGAGAAGGAAGGGCGAGGCCACGAGCGCAGTCAGGATCACGGCTCGTCCTCCTTCAGCGTCGTGAGGGCGCTCACGTCGATGTGGTCGAAGGTCCGATGGATGTTGTACACCACGATGCCCATGACGAACACGCCCACGAAGACGTCCAGGAGGATGCCCATCTCCACGAGGAGCGGCATGCGGCTGAGCAGGGTGAGCCCGAAGAGGAAGATGCCGTTCTCCAGCACGAGGTAGCCCACCACCTCGGTGAGCGCCTTGGTGCGGGTCACCAGCAGGAGAAGGCCCGTGATCATGGTGGCAAAGGCCGCCGCGGCGATGAGGAAGCCCGCCCGGCGAGCCTCCAGGGGCAGACGCGTGGCCAGCCCGAAGGCCAGGAGGACGCCCAGGGCGGCCAACAGGAGCGAGGTCCCGTAGGACACGAGGGGCTCGAGCTCGCGCCGCGCGTTGGTGCGCTGGGCGGCGCGGTTCAGGAAGTACGGGATGGCCGCCGCCTTGAGCGCCAGCGTGCCCCCCGCCACGATCCACGCGTGGGGGCTTCCGAACCCTCCCAGGAGAAGCGCCAGCGCCGCGATGCCCACGGCCTGGAGGGCGAAACCCCGGATGAGGACCGACAACCGGCTCGTCACCGACAGCAGGAGGTCCAGCAGGAGCACCGCCACCAGGATCGCGTGGACCCATGCGCTCACGGCTGTCCTCCCATCATGAGCAGGAGCGCCGCCAGGGCCGCGAGCACGCCCGCCAGGCCCAGAAACCGCGGCACCCGGTCCAGCCGGAGGCGCGCCATGACCGACTCCACCAGGCCCACGCACACCGCCACCGCCGCCATGCCGCCCAGGAAGAGCGCCCCCGAGACCCAAGCGGGACCGCCCGCGGGCACCAGGAGCGACACGAGGAGGGCGCCGAAGAGCCACAGCTTGAGCGCGCTGCCGTAGAGGATGAAGGCCAGGTCGGGCCCCGAGTGGTCCAGGACCATGACCTCGTGGATCATGGTCAGCTCCAGATGGGTGGCCGGGTCGTCCACGGGGATGCGGCTGTTCTCAGCGAGAAGGATGAGGAAGAGCGCCGCCGCGGCCAGGAGGAGCGCCGGGGTCTGCCCGCCCCAGGAGAGCACGTCGGCCCCTCCCAGGATGGCCCCCAGGCTCAGGGCCTTCTCCTTCCACGCCAGCACTCCGAGAACCAGGAAGAACCCGGGTTCGGCGAAGGCCGAGAAGGCCGCCTCGCGGCTCGCGCCCATGCCCTCGAAGGACGAGCCCGTGTCCATGGCCCCCGCCACGACGGCGAAGCGGGCGAGCGCGAGCAGGTACGCGAAGAGGATGAGGTCTCCGGGAAAGGCGAGCGGCGCGCCCATCGGACCCGCGGGAAGCATGAGGCAGGCCAGCAGGATCGCGGCCAGCGACACGGACGGCGCCGCGCGGAACACCCAGGTGGTCGTGCGGCTGACCACCGCGCCCTTCCCCAGGAGGCGGGCGAGGTCGCGGTAGGGCTGGAGGAGGGGCGCACCCTTGCGCCCAGCCACGAAGGCCTTGGTCTTGCCGATGATACCCAGCAGGAGGGGCGCGAGGACGAGCGCCGGCAGAACCGTCAGGGCGTTCCACCCGTGGGCCGTCACGACAGGACCTCCCAGATTACCAGGGCCACGAGGGTCAGGAGCACGTACAGGAGATACACCTGGAGGTGCCCGTGCTGGAGGGGGCGGAGCGCTCCGCCCAACCGCTCCAGCAGTCGCACGGCGGGGTCGAAGAGGCCCCTGTCGGCGGGGTCCTCGTAGTGGCTCCTGAAGGCGGCGCCCTTGGGAAAGATGCCCTTGGGGCGCTTCATGCGCAGCGAGGGCCGCATGAGACGCGCCAGAGGCGCCAGAAGCGGTTCGGCGAAAGAGGACGCCGTGTACTGCATCCGCGGCGTGGGGGCCGTGAAGCCGCATCCCCAGGTGGGCGCCTCGGTCACCGTCCGGCCCCGCAGGAGGAGGCGTCTGGCGCCAAGAAGGACCCCGGTGAGGGCCAGGAGGGCCCATCCCGCCAGTACCACGGCAACCAAAGGCCCCGTCCCCTCGGGCGGGCTGCCAACCAAGATTCCCTCAAGACCCGCCAGAGCCCGCGCGGCGGGCACCACGGTCGCGATGACCCACGGTGCCGCCAGCCCCACGCCGGCACACGCCAGGGCGGTGAGCACCATGGGCACGGTCATCCAGGGTGAGACCTCTTTGCACGCGGCGGCGCCCTCGGAGCGCGGCTCGCCCAGGAAGACCACTCCCGCGGCCTTGGCGAAGCACGCCAGCGCCAGCCCGCCCACCAGCGCCAGCACGGGAATGGCCACGAAGAGCACGGCGGAGGGAATGGCCTTGCCCTGTAGGGCGCCACTGAAGAGCCCGCTGTAGACGAGCCACTCGCTCACGAACCCGTTGAAGGGCGGCAGGGCGCAAATGGCCACGGCGCCCGCGATGAAAGTCGCCCCGGTGACCGGCATGCGGCGCAGAAGTCCGCCTAGCCGTTCCATATCCCGGGTCCCCGCGGCCTGGGCCGCGGCCCCGCCGCTGTAGAACAGGAGGCTCTTGAAGAGCCCGTGGTTGAGCACGTGTAGCAGCGACCCGCTGAAAGCCACCACGGCCACCGTCTCCATGCCCGCGCTGCGGGCCACGAGCCCCGCACCTAGCCCCAGGGCGATGATGCCCACGTTCTCCACGCTGTGGTACGCCAGCAGCCGCTTGAGGTCGTGCTGCGCCAGGGCGTAGAGCACCCCGCCCACGGCGGAGACGGCGCCCATCGCCAGGAGGGTGTAGCCCCAACCCAAGGGCGGCGGGCCCAGCATCAACAGGACGCGCATGAGCCCGTAGATGCCCATCTTGATCATGACGCCGGACATGAGCGCCGACACGTGGCTCGGCGCCGCGGGATGGGCCCTGGGCAGCCAGATGTGGAAGGGCGCCAGGCCCGCCTTGCTCCCGAACCCCGCTAGGGCGAGGAGGAAGACGGCCCACGCGGCCTTGGATTCCAGGGGCGCGGCGGCCAGCGCCTCGAAGGTCAGCGATCCCGTCCCCGAGCCCCAGAAGCCGAACATGGCCATGAGCGCGGCGGCGCCCAGGTGGGTCGCCACGAGGTAGACCAAGGCATCGGAGCGCACTTCGGGCCGCTCGTGGTCGTAGATCACGAGGAAAAAGGAGGCCACGGACATGCCCTCCCAAGCGATGAGGAAGAGCACGCCGTCCCTCGCGAGCACCACGAGGGCCATGGATGCCACGAGGACCTGGAAGAAGGCCCATGAGGCGCTGGTCCAGGCGGACGGGCCGCGGTGCGCGAGGTACCCCCGACCGTAGGCGGCGGCGGGCACCGCGAGCACGAGGATGAAGGCGAGAAAGAAGGCCGAGAGGCCGTCCATTCCCAGAGAGAGGGTGGTCCAAGGGAGGGACCACGGCGCCTGGAAATTCCAACCCGCTCCCGTCCGGAGGACAGGCAGCGCCGCGCACAATCCCATCACCGCCGCCGATGCGCTCGCCGCCACGGCCGCCAGCCCCGCCGCGCCGCTCTTTCGCCCGCACGCCAGGGAGAGCGCCGCCCCCACCGCCAAGACCAGCAGGGCAGAGAGCGCGCACGATTCCGAGGTCACCCGCGCGCTCCCTCACTCGGTCTTGCGCCCGAAGCGACGGCCAGCGCGGCGTCCACCCGGGCGAAGGACTCGAAGATGGCGTCGCGGCCCGTATCCGGAGAGAGGATCTGACGCTCCGCCGGGTCCTGGAGCGCGTGCGCCAGCCTGGAAAGGAGCCGCAGGTGGTTCTTCACCGTGGAACTCACCAGGACGAAGAGGATGCTCACGGGCTGTCCGTCCAGAGCGCCGAAGTCCACGGGGTGGTCGAGAAAGCAGAGCGAGAGCGTGTCCGGCGAGGGAGGCAGGATCACGGGGAAGCGCGGGTGCGGGATGGCGATGCCGTTGCCCACGGCCGTGGACCCGAGGTTCTCCCGGGCCAGGAGCATCTGCGCGAGCATGACCCGGTCCGTGCCTTCGGGCAGGGGGAGGATCTGCACCAGGTTCTTGAGCACCGCGACCTTGTCCTCGCCGCTCACCCGATAGTGGATGCCTCCCCCTCGCAGGGACTCCACCAGGCTCACGGGCTGAAGCGCCGCCCCCTCCGCCGGGCCGGCGTCGAAGGCGCTGGGCGAGATGGACACCCGGCGCGAGGTGGCCCATTCCAGGATCTCCGCCCGGTTGAAGCGGTACTGATCCTGGATGCGGTAGGCCGGGATCGCGCCCTGTTTGAGCCACCGGTAGATGGTCTTCTCGGAGACGCTCAAGAGCCGGCTGATGTCGCGGACGGTGAGGTTCACCTCTGCCCCCTGTTGGTCATGACTGCCCAAGGGAGGACATCATAGGCCATCCCGGCCCGAGCGGCAAGGTATTGAAACGCGTTAGGCCCCGCGCAGGGCGTCGTCTTCCTCGAGGGCGTTGGTGGCTTCGAGCCATTCCTCCTCGGCGCTCTCGAGGCGCTTCTTGAGCTTCTCGAACTGCTCGTGGAGGGCTCGCCAGTCCTCGCTGAAGACCGCGTTGGGATCGGAGAAGCGCTTCTCCATGGTGGCCTTCTCGGCGGCAAGCTTGGCCATGGCGGCTTCGGCGTCGACCTTCCGCTTTTCGGCGCGGAAGCGCTCGTTCTTGCTCATGGCGCGCTTTTCCTGAACCGCCGGCGCCGGGGCGGCTTTGGATGACGGGCCGGGCGTCACGGCGCGCGCGGCGGCGGGCTTGGGGGTCTTGGCCTCCGGCATGTTCAGGAGCCTGGGGTCGTAGTGCGCGGCGGCGCGGATCTTTCCGCCGGCCACGGCCCAGGTCTGGTCCGCAACGGCGCCGAGGAACTCCTCGTCGTGGCTCACGAGGATGACGGTTCCCTTGAAGGACTGGAGCGACTCCCGGAGCATGTCCACACCTTGCACGTCCAGGTGGTTGGTGGGTTCGTCCAGCAAAAGCACATTGGCGTGGGCGAGGAGGACCGCCAGCAGGTGAAGCCGGGCGCGCTCGCCCCCAGACAGGCTCGCCACGCCCTGCTGGGCCCGCGTCCCGCCGAATCCGAAGGCCCCGAGGTGGGACATGATCTGCTCCCGGTTGGGCGTCTTGAGGAGGTTTCCCACCGTGTTGAAAAGCGTATCCCCGTGGGGGAGCCTGCGCTGGTGCTGGTCGTAGTGGGCCAGGATCACGTTGGTGCCCCAGCGGATCTCGCCGGCGAGCGGGCTCACTTCTCCCGTGAGGGCCCGGAGCAGGGTGGTCTTGCCCGAGCCGTTGGCCCCGATGAGGGCCACCTTTTGTCCGCGCTTGAGGTTGAGCTTGGGCACGGACAACTCGTTTCCGCCCAGGGACAGGCGCAGGTCCCGCACTGCGAGCACATCCTCGCCCGTGAGGGCGTCGAAGGTCAGACGGAGCCTGAAGCCCTCGGGGCCGCGCAGGGGCGCCTCCACGCGCTCCAGCCGGCTCAAGACCTTCTCCCTCCCCCGGGCCTGCTTGCACCGCTGACCCGCCTTGTACCGGCGGATGAACTCCTCCGTCCGCGCGATGAAGGCCTGCTGCTGGTCGTAGGCGCGCTCGCGCGTCTTCTGCATCTCGGCGAACTGGGTTTCGAAGGAGGCGAAGTCGCCTCGGAACGTGTAGAGCTTCCCGTCCAGGAGGTACGCCACGTGGTCCACGGCGCCCTCCAGGATCTCGGGGTCGTGGGTCACCACGACGAAGGCCCGGGGGCTCTCCTTGAGGAACTGGCCCAGCCACCCGCGCTGGGTGTCGTCCAGGTGGTTGCCCGGCTCGTCCAGCAGGAGCAGATCGGCGGGGTCCAGAAGGGCGCGACCCAGCTTGAGGCGCATCTGCTCTCCGCCCGAGAAGGTGCGGCACGGGCGCTCACCGTCTTCCACCGTGAAGCCCAGGCCGATGAGGCAGCGCTCCAGCTCCATCTCGTAGGTGTACCCGCCGTGGTGGAGGAGCCAGTCCTGGATCTCCGCCGCGGCGTTGAGCGTGGCCTGGGTGTGGTCCCCCTCGGCCATGTCCTTGTGCAGGCGCTCCAGCTCGGCCTCTTTCTTCAGGACCTGATCGAAGGCCTTCAGGAGGTAGTCGCGCGCCGAAATCTGGAGGCCCGCCAGGTCCTCCTGGGGCACCGTGGCCACGCGCAACTCGCGGGCCCTGCGCAGCTCGCCCGTGTCGTATTCCTCCTTGCCGGCGAGGATACGCAGGAGGGTAGTCTTGCCCGAGCCGTTGGGCCCCACCAGGGCCCACCGCTCCCCCGCGTGGATCTGCCAATCCACGCCCGCGCAGGACCTCCCGCTCGCCGTATCTTTTCGCCACTCCGATCAGCGCCGCTCTCATCAAACGCACTCCCAGCGGGGATTGTAGCACGAAAAGGACATTGGGAATTGCGAATTTGAAATTGGGAATTGGAAATGATGAATCGGGATTTTTTGGTATTTCGATTTAGCAGGGTTGGCACTTGGGTTCAGTCTCTTCAATTCGAAATTCGAAATCCGCAATTCGCAATTCGAAGTCCCCCACGCCTTGCCCCCGCCTCTTCCCCATGGCATCCTTCTGGCAGCGATGGGAGGCGTCCCATGAAGATGCTCCACACCATGCTCCGCGTGAGGGACCTGGAGAAGAGCCTGGAGTTCTATCTGCGGGTTCATGGGTCTGCACGAAACCCGCCGCACGCCCATCGGCGATGAGGCGCTCCTGGTCTTTCTCACCGACGAGGAGGGCCGCTACGACCTGGAGCTGACCCTGAACTACGGCCAAACCGATTACACGCTGGGCGACCAATACGGCCACATGGCCTTCGGCGTCCCCGACCTGGACGCCGTGGAGGCGGAGATCAGGCGCCGCGGCTGGGAGTTCTGGCCGTCGCGGCCCGAGCTCAAGAGCCGGTATCTGTTCGTGTGCGATCCCGACGGGTATGAAGTGGAGATCATAGAGAGGCGAGACGCGAGACGCTAGACGCGAGTAGACGCAGCATTTCCCACCGCTTTATTGCTTAATCGCGTCTCGCTTAATCGCCTAAATCGCTTAATTGCGTCTCGCCTAATCGCTGTCCCCACGGAGGACCCCATGGAACACCAGAAAGAATTCCGCGAGTTCCGCGAGAAGATGAACAAGCGCATCCTGGATGAGGGACACAAGGGCATCCAGAGGTTCTGGAACCTGGATACCCAGGCCTACGCGGACGGAGCGCTGCCCTCCAAGACCAAGGAGCTGATGGGCCTCACGGCCTCGCTGGTCCTGCGCTGCGACGACTGCATCGCCTACCACGTGATCCGGTCCAGGGAGGAGGGGTGCACCCGCGCCGAGCTCTTCGAGGCGTTCAACGTGGCACTCGTGGTGGGCGGATCCATCGTCATCCCCCACATGCGCCGTGCCGTGGCCCTGCTGGACGAGATGGAAGAAGCGACTTAGCGAGAAGGCATCAAGGCCGCCAAGGCAAACCTGGGAGGCCAGCCATGGACGAGTTGGAAGACCTCTTCGAGAGGAACAGGGCGTGGGCGCAATGGACGCGCACGGAGGACCCCGTCTTCTTCGACCGGCTGGCCAGCGGCCAGTCGCCTCGGTTCTTCTGGGTCGGGTGCAGCGACAGCCGGGTAACACCCGACCGGGCGCTAGGCCTGAAACCCGGGCAGGTGTTCGTGCACCGGAACATCGCCAACCTCGTCGGCGCCCACGACCCCAACAGTCACGCGGCCATCCATTTCGCGGTGGAGACCTTGAAGGTTCCGCACGTCATCGTGTGCGGACACACGTGTTGCGGAGGGATGAAGGCCGTGCTCGGCGGAGAGGACCACGGCCCCGTGGCCCAATGGCTCAAGCCCGTCCACGATCTGGCCCGCGAACACGCCGCCGATCTTGAGCCGCTGGACTCGGAAGCACGCGTGGACCGCCTCGCCGAGTTCAACGTCATGGCCCAGATCGCCAACATCGCCAGAATCCCGGCGGTCCGAGAGGCCTGGCGCCTGGGTCAGCCGCTCACCCTTCACGGATGGATCTTCTGTGTCCGCGACGGCCTCCTGCGCGACCTGCACGTGAGCCAGGCGGGGCCTGCCCCCGAGGCGGAGCCCTGACCTCCATGTCCCGCTTGGACGTCCGGCGACTGGCCGGAGCGCTGAGGGATGAAGCGGTGGCATGGTGCGAGGGCCGCTCCTGGGTCTGGCGTGCGCCCATCCTGGCCTACCTCGCCTACGTGGGCGTCCGGCACCTTGCGAACCCCCTTTACACGAGCCTTTTCGGCGGCATCAACCTGGGCATCCACGAGCTGGGCCACGTGGTGCTGTCCTTCGCGGGCCAGTGGATCATGGTTTTGGGAGGTACCCTTTTCCAGCTCGCCGCCCCCCTCGTGGCCGCGTTCCTCTTCCTCAGACAGCCCGACTACTTCGCCGTGCCCGTATGCGGAGCCTGGTTTTCCACGAATCTATACTCCGTGGCCACCTACATGGCGGACGCGCGGGCCCTGGAACTTCCGCTGGTCACGGTGGGGCCCGAGGGTGGCGACGTGGAGCACGACTGGAACTATCTCCTCCATTCTGTGGGCCTTCTCCACTACGACACCACCCTGGCCGGGTTCGTCCGCCTGCTCGCCTTTCTCTTCATGTGGTCATCCCTCGCGGCAGGAGCCTGGATGTGCTGGCGGATGGCTCGGCCGCGGCGGTGACTTCCCGCCGTCCTGCGGGCTCGTTCGAAAATCGCCTGAGCGATTGAGGAAAATCACCTCCCAGCTGGAATAGGCTTCCTCCGGGGTTGTTCACAATTCTATATGGGGGCTTGGGGATCTGACGACCGGATGGAGTGTGCCGAGTCAGACCGAAGCGCACAGACGGAAATGAGCCCTCAGCGGCGAAGGCGGTGGCAGCCGGGGCTGTCATGGAGCGGGAGGGGACCAAAATGAATTCGGGACCCGCCGACCCAGGACTCCTCCGAAACCCGCGGGCATGGCTGTTGGCGGTCCTGACGATCGCCGTCGTGCTGTTCCAGCTCCTCTTCACCTTCGAGATTCTCGTCGATCCCCGCTGTCCAGAGCGGTGGGGATTCGAGGCCAGCGCCCTCGACGGGTTTCTCACGGTCACCTCGGTCTCGCCAGGGGACGATGCGAGGGGCTCCTCTGCCGCCTTTCGTTCCGGGCTTCAGAAGAGCGACCGGATCCTGGCCATCAGACAGACCGGACTGGAGTTCCACCAACTGAGAGGACTTTTTGACATCGCCACCTCGCTTCGTGCGCTTCGAAGCGATCTCGGGTGCACCCTTTTGGTCCAGCGAGGTGAATCGGCTTCGGCCCAGGATCTCGAGGTCACGTTGCCTCCCGCCTCTCCTCGCGCCGACCCGGATGGGCCCGCCATTCGCCTCGTCGTCTCCAAGATTGTGTTCCCGACGCTCTGTATCGTGGTGGCGATCCTGATCGGGTTTCTACGGCTCTACGATCGGAACGCATTCCTGGCGAGCCTCCTCCTGTTCAGTTTCGCCGGCGCCAGCTGGAGCGGCGGGAGTTACGCGGCGTTCCCGCCAGGAGCCCGAGAAGTAGGCCTTCTGCTCTATGTGGCGCTTTTTTCCTCCTGGTCCTACTTCTTCGCGCGCTTCTTCTTCCTCTTCCCGAACCCGAGCCGGATCGAGCGCTCGGCGCCCTGGCTGAAGAGAGTGCTCGCCGGTTTTCCGCTTCTGTTCACGGCGTGGAACGCCAACTGGGCCTTCACCGAGGCCCTATCTGGGGCGCGCTTTTCCGTACTCATGGCCCGATGGGGAACCCTGGACCGGGTCCTCGACATCGCCTTCCTGCTCCTGTTCGCGCTCGGCTTCGCCTCCCTGTTCTCCAACCTCTCCGAGAGGGCCTCCAAGACAGACCGGAGGCGCCTGGAACTGCTCCTGGTCGGTTCTCTCGGCATCCTGCCCGCCCTCGTCCTCTACTTCCGAAACGCGGTTCTCTGGAGCCCCCCCGCGCCCAACTGGATGCACGCCATCGCGGGGGGCGGCCTCGCCCTCTTTCCCGCGCTGTTCGCCTATGCCGTCATCAAGCATCGGATCTTCGGCATCCGTCCCATCCTTCGCCGGGGCCTCCAGTTCGCTTTCCTTTCTAAGGGGTTCATGTTTCTAGAGGGAACGCTGGTCTTCCTCGCGCTCTTCTACATCGCCGCACCCGTGCTTGGGATTCTCCTGCACGGAGCCGGTGCGGGTGCGGTGGCGCTGACCACGGCCCTGGCCACCATGGCGGCGATCCTCGCACTGCGGCGGATCAACCGCCGGGTCATGCACGGCATCGAGAGGCGCTTCTTCAGGGAGAACTACGACGGCCGAAGGATTTTGATGGACCTGAGCGGAGCGGTCAGGCGCCTGAGCACGAGGCCGCAAGTCCTGTTGAGGCTCGTCACGATCAAGATCCTAGACTCCCTGCACCCCGAGCAGGTCGCGGTCTTTATCCGGGGTTCCGAGCTGGTCCGGCTTCCCCTGTCGGGCGAGGAGAGCGCCGGGACCCTGGTGAGCCGCGCCCAGAGGCGCCCGGACGATTTTCTCTGCGTCTGCCAGCAGGCCGTTCCCGGGCCGTTGTCCACCGCGGGCGGGTTGCCTCCGGCGGCCCTGGCCTTCCCCGGCAAGTCTCTCACCGTGACTCAGCTCGAAGCCATGGCGGCGAGCGACGCGGGGGTTTCGGAACTGGACCTCGAGGACTCCAGGAGCTGGGCCGCAGCGCTGCGCAAAGCCCACCATAACGATTCCCAGCCCCAGGTGGAGCTGGCCCTTCTCGTGCGGTACGGCGTCCGGCTCCTGATTCCGCTGGTGAGCAACGGCAGGCTCCTGGGGTTCATCACGCTGGGCGAGAAGCAGTCGGAAGAACCCTATTCGGGCGAGGACAAGGACCTTCTCCTCAGCGTGGGCCATCAGGTGGCGCTTGCGCTCGAACACAGCGAGTTCCTCAAGGAGGAAGCGGAAGAGATCCATCTCAAGCGCGATCTCGAAATCGCCCAGAAGGTCCAGGAGAGACTCTTCCCGCAAACGATGCCTCCCGTACCCGGACTGCAGTACTCGGGAGTGTGCAAGCCGGCTCGAGGCGTGGGTGGCGACTACTACGATTTCCTCGACCTCGGGCCAGGAAGGCTGGGCCTGGCGCTGGGCGACGTGACGGGAAAGGGCATCTCGGCGGCCCTCCTCATGGCCTGCCTCCAGGCCATGCTCAGGATCCACTCCGACGAGCACCGGGACGACCCCGAGCGCCTGACCGCAGATATCAACCGCCACATGTGCCAAGCCATGGAGCCCGAGCGCTTCGCCTCCTTTTTTTACGGAGTCTTCGACACGCGGTCCAGGAGCTTGACCTACGTCAATGCGGGGCACAACCCGCCCATGCTCTTCCGGCCCAGAGGCACCATGGGGCGGAGCCTCGGCGCCCAGGCCGCCCGCGACGAATCTTCCGGGTCCTGTGAGGTCATCCGCCTCGCCTCCACCGGGATGGTGCTGGGCGTCGACTGCGACGCCGTGTACCGCCGCGCAGTCGTGCCGCTGGAACCTGGTGACCTTCTGGTGCTGTTCACGGACGGCGTCACGGAAGCCATGAACCTCGAGCATGAAGATTACGGGGAAGACGCGCTTCAATCCCTTGTCGAGAGCGCTCTGCACCTCCCTCCGCAGGAGATCATGGACCTGATCATCCGAGATGTCCACCAACACGCAGGCGGTGCACAACAGGCCGACGACATCACCCTCATCGTCGCCTCCGTGGGCGGGGATTAGTCAGAAGCGATCAGCAAAAGGGCCTTGCGCGACCCTGCCAATCCGACAGCCCCCGACAGGGGCGGCACGCCGGAACGGCGCTCCAGGTCGCCAGGGCTCCAGACACAAGTCAGCCTTCAATCTCCTGAAATTCTTGGCGGTGCGGCAGGAATGGGCATGTGCTCGTCCGGTGACCACGTGTTGGCACAAAGCTCGCATTGATGACGGACGTCGGGATCTTCGGGTTCCCCAGCCGACGAGTTGTCAGGGAAGTGAAGTCCACAAGGAGGATCGGATGAAAAAGTTCATTTTGGCATTGACGATGGTTGCGCTGGGAGGGGCCGCCGCCATGGCCCAGACGGCTCCCACCACCCCCTGGTCTTGGCAGTTACAAAGCGGCTATAGCACCAGCAGCAAGTCGCTGGACAGCGGTTGGACCGGCGCAACCAGCATCGGCTACCAGTTTACCGATGCGTTTAAGCTGAGTTTCGATCTGGGCTACTTCGAAGGCAAGATCAAGGACACCAGCTTGAAGAACCACATCTGGACCTTCATGGTGGCGCCCACTTACGTGTACAACATCTCATCCAAGGATCAGGTCTACGGCTTCATCGGAGTCGGGTCTGGCCCAGCAAAGTTCCAAGACCTACACCGACAGCGCGCTGACCAGTATCCATATCCCGGGCACCACCAAGTTCGCCGCCGAGGCCGGCGTCGGCTACAACCACTTCTTCACCCAAAACGTGGGTCTCAACCTGCAGGCCACCTACACCCACATGGAATTTGATCCCTCACTGGACCCCGTCGACGGCAGGGTGGGCCTCATCGTCCGCTGGTAGCAGTTTTCGCTAGGGGAACCCTGGATCACCGGAGGGGGGCGCGAGCCCCCCTTTTGGTTTGTGCTTTTTGGTGATTTGTGCACAATAAGAATTTGCGCGAGACGCGAGACGCGAGACGCGAGACGCGAGACGCGAGACGCGAGACGCGAGACGCGAGACGCGAGACGCGAGACGCGAGACGCGCGCAGGGCAGGCATGGGGGGGCGGATGAATCTTCTGAGGACGAAACCTCTGTCGAAATTGCTGGCGGACACGGAGGTGGAAGGGCACCGCCTGCGCAAGACGCTGAACGCCTGGGACCTCACGGCCATCGGCATCGGGTGCATCATCGGCGTGGGGATCTTCGTGCTTCCCGGCGTGGAGGCCGCCAAGCACGCGGGTCCGGGCATCATCCTCTCCTTCGCCATCGCCGCCGCGGCCTGCGCCTGCTCCGCCCTCTGCTATGCGGAGCTTGCCGCCATGATCCCCGTGTCCGGAAGCGCCTACACCTACGGATACGCCACGCTGGGCGAGATCTTCGCCTGGATCATCGGCTGGGATCTGATCCTGGAATACATGGTCGCGGCCATCCTCGTCTCCACGGGCTGGTCGGCCTACTTCGTGAACCTCCTGCAGAGCACCTTCGGCTTCACCGTGCCCCAGTCCCTGGCCGCCTCGCCGTGGGACAAGGTCCCGGGCCTCTTCAACCTCCCGGCCGTGGCCATCGTCGTCGCTCATCACCTGGCTGCTCGATCCGGGGCATCAAGGAGAGCTCGCGTGTCAACATGGGCATCGTCATCCTGAAGCTCGGCGATCATCCTCTTCTTCATCGTGGCCGCGGTGCGGCACGTGGACCCGGCCAAGTGGCACCCCTTCATGCCCTTCGGATTCTCGGGCGTGATGACGGCGGCGGCCATCGTCTTCCTGGCCTACGTGGGATTCGATGCGGTCTCCACGACCGCCGAGGAGGCCGTGAACCCCCAGCGGGACCTGCCCATCGGCATCATGGCTTCGCTGGCCGTGGCCACGGTCCTCTACATGGTCGTGGCCGCCATCATGACGGGCATCGTCCCCTACGGTGAACTGGGCGTGGCCGACCCCATCGCGCTGGTGCTCAACACCCTGCAACATGCCCTGGGCCTCGGCCGTCATCAGCGTGGGCGCCATGGCGGGCATCACCAGCGTCCTGTCTGGTCCTGATGCTCGGCCAGCCGCGGATCCTCTTCGCCATGTCGCGCGACGGACTGCTCCCTCCCTTTCTTGCGAAAGTTCACCACCGGTTCCAGACGCCTCATATCACCACGCTGTTGACGGGATCGGTGGTGGCCATAGCCGCCGCGCTGACGCCCATCGACGTCTCGTCGGCGCTCTGCTCCATCGGCACGCTCTTCGCCTTCATCATCGTCTGCGCTGGCGTCATCGTCCTGCGGTACACGCGCCGAGACTTAGCCCGTCCCTTCAAGGTTCCCTTCTTCCCCGTCCTCCCGGCTCTCGGGATCATCCTCTGCTTCTACCTCATGGTGAGCCTTCCCGGTTCGGCCTGGATCCGTTTCGCCATCTGGCTGGCGGTGGGCCTCGTCCTCTACGGCCTGTACGGGTACCGCAGGAGCCGATTGAACGGGGCGGCAGGCGAAGCGCGGTAGAGCCGGGATTCTGAATTTCTGAATTCAAAAGCAGGCTTGTGGAAATTGGATGACTCGTCAGGCGTGACTGCCTGCGGGGGGCCTCCTGCGAGATCGGCGCGAACTCAGTCTCCCTTGGCTGCTATGTGACCTTCGGGGTGGCGTCGGTGTCGACCCCTTGAGAGATGGCGTTCGCCTGCCGTCGAAACGCAGGGGCTCGGGACCTGAGAGCGGCGGTCATCGCGAAGGGTGAAGGCCCTGGCTTCGCCTGCCCGAACCGGGAGCCGAAACCACTGGACGGGGGATGTGGCGCGAACGGTGTTCGGGCGCTATATTTGAGCCGAATAATCTATAAGGCAAAAGGGCGGGTTTTTGCACCGTAGCAATGGAGGCTGGGGGAGGTGGCTCATGTTGACGAAGGGTCGATGCTTTCCGCTGTCCATGATTCTGGCCGTGGTCTTGGCGCTGGCCTGGGGGACCGGGCCAGACCCGTTCCAGGCTCAAGCCCTCTCCGGTGGGCAGTCGCTCTCAGGAGGTATTTCGGCAACCCAGTCT